>NZ_SHLD01000001.1:1211190-2422380 GCF_004217615.1 Micromonospora kangleipakensis
GGAGATCGGCGAGACCTTCGACTTGTCGTACCCGGCGAAGTGGGTGGCCGGGTCGGTCGGGTCGCCGCAGACGATCGGCAGCGACCAGGCGAAGGTCTCGGCGGTGTTGTCGCCCCGGTCCTCGACCAGCTCGAGGATCTGGCCGTGCTTGTTGAGGTTGCGCGGGTTCGCCTCGTCGGCGGGCGCCTTGCCGGCCTTGCCCCGGTCGGTGTTGTTGGTCAGCGCCACATACACCTTGCCGGTGAGCAGGCTCGGCTCGACGTCCTCCGGCCGGTCCATCTTGGTCGCGGCGACCTTGTCGGCGGCGAGCCGGGTGAAGGTGAGCACGTCGGCGGCGGTCATCCCGTCCACGTACGACCGGTTGCCGCTGACCAGCTTGATCCACTCGCCGCGGCCGTCGAACGCCCCGTCGGCCGGGAGCTTCCCGGAGCCGTCGATCTCGGCGGCGCTGTTCCCCGCCAGCCTGGCGACGTAGAGCGTGCCCGACTCCAGCAGGGTCAGGTTGTGCCTCCGGGCCACCGAGGAACTGCCCGGCATGAACTTCTTGTCTGAGACGAACTTGTACAGGTAGTCGAACCGCTCGTCGTCGCCCATGTACGCGACCACGTGCCCGTCCTGCGCCACGATGACGTTGGCGCCCTCGTGCTTGAACCGGCCCAGCGCGGTGTGCTTGCGCGGCCGGCTCTCCGGGTCGAACGGGTCGATCTCCACGACCCAGCCGAACCGGTGCGCCTCGTTCGGGTGCTTCACCAGGTCGAAGCGCTCGTCGGCGCGGTCCCACTTGCGGCTGCCGCTCGGGTAGCGCACGTCGGTGGGGATGCCGTATCGGGCCAGCTTCGGCTTCAGCTCCTCCGGCGCGCCGTCGCCGCCGACGAAGTACTGGTTGAAGTTCTCCTCGCCGGAGAGGATCGTGCCCCACGGGGTGACCCCGCCGGAGCAGTTGTTCAGCGTGCCGACCACCGTACGACCCTTCGGGTCGGCGGCGGTGCGCAGCCAGGCCGAGCCGGCGGCGGGGCCGGTCACCTCGAACTTCGTGGCCAGCGCGGTGACCCGCCGGTTGTACGGCCGCCGGCCGTGGTCGACCGGCCGCCACCGCCCGGTGCCGTCGACCCGCTCCAGCTCCACCACGGACATGCCGTGCGCGGCCATCGCGATCCGCAGCTGCTCGACCGAGAGGGCGTCGATCCCGGTGAAGCCGGGGAACATCAGGTCCTCGTTGGTGTACTCGTGGTTCACCACGAGCAGCGCCCGCTTCCGGTCGATCGGCAGCACCCCGACGAAGTCGTTGTTGTAGCCGAACTGCTCCGCCTGCGCGGCGGCGGTCTGCGCGTGCACGCCGAACGCGGGCGCGCCGCGCACCACCGGGTCGCCCCACTTGATCACGACGGCGTGGTCGTACCCGTTCGGCACCACCAGGGTGTCGAGCTTGTTCGGCGGGATCGGCTTGAAGGTCAGCGCGCCGCTGCCCACGCCGCCCCGCCCGGCCGCCAGCTCGGTCGCCTCGGGCGCGACGGGCGCGGTCGGGGCGGCGGCGGCCGGAGCCGCGCCGGCCAGCGCGCCCGCGGCCGCGCCCCCGAATCCGAGGACCAGGGCGCCGACGGCGCCGGCCCGGACCACGCCGCGCCGGGAGACCTCGGCGTTGACCAGGTCCCCGAAGTACGGGTTGTCGGAGGAGTTCGGTACCGGGTGGTCGCAGGCGTTGCCGCAGCGGTACAGGCAGGTCATCGCGTCGCGGCTGCCGTGGCGGTTGGCGCCCAGCAGCGGGAGCAGCCGGGGACGGTCGCTCATGGGAGGGGCCTCCTGGAAGGATGTCGGTGGCACGCTGGGATCACCCGCGCGCGTACCGGGCGGACGCTGCCAGGGCCCGGTGAGCGCTGGTCGGCCCCGGCGTGAACCGGGTGTGAACACCCACAGCGGCGATCCGACTGAACCGATCGGGGTCACCACACGTATGCACGGGCGAACGCACCGCCCGGACTCGCCGAGAGCGAGGTGACCGCCATCAGCGACCACGACGCCCAACTGCTGCGCGCGCTGCACGACGAGCATGCCGACGCGCTCTTCGCGCACGCCCTCCGGCTGGTCAACGGCGATCGGACGCGCGCCGAGGACCTGGTGCAGGAGACGCTGCTGCGGGCCTGGCGGCACCCCGAGTCGCTGGACCCGCGGCGCGGCTCGGTCCGGGCCTGGCTCTTCACCACGGCGCGGAACCTGGCCATCGACGCCTGGCGGCGGCGGTCCACCCGGGTCGGCGAGGTCTACACCGACGAGCTGCCCGAACCCCCCGAGACGGTCGACGAAGCGGAGCGCGCGGTGGAGGCGTGGACCGTGGCCGAGGCGCTGAACCGGCTCAGCCCGACCCACCGGGAGGTGCTGGTCGAGTGCTTCTACCAGGGGCGGTCGGTGGCCGAGGCCGCCGCCCGCCTCGGCGTGCCGCCGGGCACGGTGAAGTCGCGCACCCACTACGCGCTGCGCTCACTACGGTTGGTGCTGGCCGAGATGGGGGTGACCGGATGACCCGCTGCGAGTTCACGCACGACGACGGCGCGTACGTGCTGGGTGCCCTCGCCCCCGCCGACCGGGCCGCCTACGAGCGGCACCTCGCCGGCTGCGCGGCCTGCCGGGAGGCGGTGGCCGAGATCGCCGTGCTGCCCGGGCTGCTCGGCCGGCTCGACCCGGCCGGGCTGGAACAGTTCCTGCCGTCCGCGTCGGAGACCTCCCGGATGCCCGCGCTGCTCGACGCCGCGCGGGAGCGGCGGCGCCGCGAGCGGTCCCGGACCCGCCGGCGGTACGCGGTGACCGTGCTCGCCGCCGCCGTGCTCGCCGTGCTCGCGGGCGTCGGAGTGACCCTGGTCCGGCCGGCCGACCCGCCCCCGCCGCAGGCGCCGCTGGTGGCGATGCGGCCGGTCGCCGGAGCGGTGCCGGTGCACGCCGAGATCGGGCTGACCGGCACCGACTGGGGCACCGAGGTGACCATGCACTGCGGGTACGACCGGCGGGCCGGGCACCGCGAGGCGTACACCTTCCGGCTGGTGGCGCACGGCCCGGACGGGGCGACGGAGCAGATCGGCTCCTGGCTCGCCGCCCCCGGCGACGACGTCCGCCTCACCGGCGTCACCCACTTCACCAAGGGTGAGCTGGTCCGCCTGGAACTCCTCCGCGCCGACGACACCCCCGTCCTCGCCTACGACGCCCGCTAACCCCCACCCCCACCCCACCCCCGCTTCCGCGATCTTGCGGTTGGCGCCTCGGCAAACCGGGCATTCCGTCCGTTCGACGGGCCCGAACTGCAAGATCGGCGGGCTCAGGGGGCGGTGGGGGTGGGGATGGGGGGTTGGGAGTCGGTGCGGGTGCGGGTGCGGGTCTGGTGGGCTTGGCGGAGGGCGTCGAGGGTGAAGACGATCAGGGCGAGCCAGACCAGGGCGAAGCCGGCGAGGCGGGCCGGCGGCATGGGCTCGTGGAAGATCAGCACCCCGCAGCCGAGCTGGAGGACCGGCGCGAGGTACTGCAGCATGCCCAGCAGGGACAGCGGCAAGCGGTTCGCCGCGCCGGCGAAAAGCAGCAGCGGGATGGCGGTCGCCGCCCCGGCCAGCACCAGCAGCACGGTGTGCCCGGCCGAAACGTGTCCGAACGTAGAGTCGCCGCGCAGGCTCAGCCACCCAAGGTACGCCAGTGCCGGCAGCGCCAGCACCGCCGACTCGACGAAGAGGCCCTCCGCGGCCGGCAGCCCCAGCCGCTTCTTCACGAACCCGTAGCAGGCGAAGCTGAAGGCCAGGGTGAGCGCGAGGTAGGGCAGTCGGCCGTAGTCGACGGTGAGCACGGCCACCGCCAGCGCGCCGACGCCGAGTGCCGCCCACTGCGCCGGCCGCAGCCGCTCGCGCAGCACGAAGACCCCGAGCAGCACCGAGACGAGCGGGTTGATGAAGTAGCCGAGGGCGGTCTCCACCACCCGGTCCGAGTTCACCCCGTAGATGTAGGTGCCCCAGTTGACCGCGATCAGCGCGGCCGCGGCGGCGATGCCGGCCAGCGCCCGGGGCCGGCGCAGCAGCGCCCGCAGGAAGCCGATGTTGCGCATCGCGGCGAGCAGCAGCGCCACGAAGGCCACGGACCAGACGATCCGGTGGGCGAGGATCTCCAGCGGCCCGGCCGGGCGCAGCAGCTTCAGGTAGAGCGGGAAGAAACCCCAGAGCAGGTACGCGCCGAGCCCGTACAGGTAGCCGAGGCGGATCGGGTTCACGCCTCCACCGTAAGTGGCGAAGCGGTGCTTTGCTCCTTTCCGGTGACCTGGCTCACCGGCGGTGCCCACTTCATCCAGAGATCGGGTTCGACCGGGGTGAAGCCGACCTTGGCGTACACCCCGTGCGCGTCGGCGGTGGCCAGCACGATCCGGTGTACGCCCAGCCCGGCCAGGTGGTCGCGGGCCGCGCCGGCCAGCCAGGTGCCCAGCCCGCGACCGCGCTCCGCCGGGTCGACGTAGACGTCGCAGAGCCAGGCGAACGTCGCCCGGTCGGTGACCACCCGGGCCACCGCCACCTGGCGCCCGTCACCGGGCCGGTAGGCGCCGAAGCCGACCGAGCCGGCGAAGGCGCGCGCGACGGTCTCCCGGTCCCGCCCGAGCGCCCAGTACGCGTCGGTGGAGAGCCACCGGTGCACGAGGTCGAGGTCGATCCGGTCCGGGTCGGTGCTGAGCTGGTAACCGTCAGGGCGGGTCAGGGTGAACACCCCGGTGACGCTAGTCCCGGCCCACCCGCTCCTCACCAGCCAATTCCCGCCCGCTGGACTGGCCGGCGGGCGGGAATCGGGTGCGTCGGTGGTCAGTCGCGGTCGAGGATGGCGCCGAGGATCCAGGTGACGATGCCGACGAAGAGCGCGCCGAGCACCGCGGCCGGCCAGAAGCCGTCCACGTGGAACGGCAGCCCGGCCTGGTCGGCGATCCAGCTCGTGAGCAGGAAGAGCAGCCCGTTGACGACCAGGGCGATCAGGCCGAGGGTGAACAGGTAGAAGCCGCAGCCGACGGTCTTGATGATCGGCTGGAGTACGGCGTTGACCACCCCGAAGATCACCGCGACCAGCACGAGGGTGGTGACCGTCTCGGTGACCGAGTCGGAGTTCAGCGAGATGCCCGGGATGAGCAGCGTGGCCAGCCAGAAGGCCACCGCCGTCGAGCCCAGCCGGATCAGAAGACCCTTCAGAAAACCCATGGCGGGGATCGTGCCACGGACCGTCCACCAGCGGAACCCGTGAAGATCGACGAATCCGCCGTTCGGCGGCCGGGTCGTCAGCGGCGGGCGGGACGACCGACCAGTTGCGACTCGATCGGCGTCGGGGAGAGCAGCGCCCAGCGCAGCGCCCGCCGGTTGACCACCGCGACCATGTCGTCCCGGATCCGGGTCAGCCACTCCGCCGAGCCACCCAGCCCCAGGGCGACGCCGGCCAGGGTCGCCTCCTCCGGGTCCAGTGGTTGCAGGATCGCCAGGTCCGCCCGGGCCAGTGCGTCCACGTCCGCCGGGGTGAGCCCGTCCCGGACGACCAGGGTGGACTGCCAGGCCGCCCCGGGCCCGGCCCCGTCCGGCGCCGCGCCGGCGTCGACCACGAGCAGCAGCGGCTGCAACGGCGATCCGGGCACCCCGCCCACCGGCCGCCCGGGCGGGATCACCGGCACCGCCCCGCCAGGCGCGCCGACCCCCCGGACGAACGGCTCCCAGGCTCGCGGTCGCGCGGTCTGCACGACCACCCGGGCGCCCAGGGCCAGCGCCCGCAGCACGAGCAGCTGCGCGACCCGTACCCCGCCGACGAGCAGCAGCCGGGTCGGCTCGGGACGGAACAGCCGGACGGTGACCGCCCCGCCGTGCCGGTTCGCGCCCACCATCAGCCCCGCCTCGCCGAGGCTCAGCTCCAGCGCGTCCAGGGCCGCCCCGCCGACCGTGCCGTCGGCTCGCGCCGACGCCAGCGGCAGGGTGCCGGCCAGCCCACCCAGCTGCTCGCCGTCGAGCCGGCGGACCGCGCCGCCCAGGTCGGCGACGAGCCGATGCAGCGCCCGGTCGGCGACCGCCAGCTCCGCGGCCGTCCAGGCGGCCAGGCGTACGGTGAGCTCGGCCGGCACCGGCGCGGGGTCGGCGCCGGCGCGCGGGCCGACGCAGAGCGAGACGGTGGTGGCGGTGGCCGGCAGCGCGAGCAGCCGGGACACCAGCCGTCGCCCGGCGTCGGTACGCGGATCCGGCCACCGATGCAGCCGGAACGTGGCCTGCAGCAGCCCACCGGCCGCCACGGTCTGCCAGGACTCGCGGGTGGGCGCGCCGGCATCATGGTGGGCCAGCTCGGCGAGCACGCGCAGCGCGGCCGGCCCGCCCAGCGGCCGACCGGTCAGCGGCCCGAGCCGGCGGACGATCCGCCGGACCGTGCCGGAGAGCGCGCGGCGCAGCTCCTCGTCCGACCAGCCGTCGACGCGCAGCACCCGGACGGCGAGCACGGCCCGGTCTCGCGCGGCGAGCCGCCCGTCGGTGAGCTGCCGGTACGACGTGCCGGCGGTGCCGGCAGCGGTGGCCGGTCCCGGCGCGGGCGACGCGGAGAGCAGGAGCTGGATCCGCACCGGTGGGCTCTCCGCGCTCGGGGCCGGCAGCAGCGACAGCGGCGGCGGCAGGGTGCGCCGACCGTCGCCGAGCAGATCGGCCGGGTCGCCGATCTCCAGCAGCGCGGTCAGCCCGGCGGCGTCGTCGACCACGGCGGCCGGGCCGCCGGCCAGTTCGGCGGAGCGCACCTCGGCGCCGGGGGACACCAGGCCAACCAGGGCGGCCGGGGCGGCGGCCGGTGGCAGGGAGCGCCGTCGGGTGAGGTGGGGCAGGCCGACGACCAGCCACTCGAAGAGCCAGCGGCCGCGGACCCGGACCCAGGCGGCGGGCAGCAGCAGGGCGGCCAGCAGCAGGGCGGCGGCGGTGACGGCCACCCCTCGGCCGACGGCGGCGACGAGCACCGCCACGGCCAGCTGCGCGGCTACGACCTGACCGGCCCGCAGGCCGGAGAGCGGGCGCGCGCGGGCCGGCATCCACTGTGGTGGCAGGGGCTGGCGGGCCGTCGCCGGAGCCGGGGGTGCGGTCCTGGTCGCCGTCACCGCTCCTCCTCCGCCGATCCTCGGGTGACGATGGCGTGGCTCATCGTAAGGGTTCACTGTTACGGCCGTTGTCCACAGGGGATACCGAGGGGGTAGCACAACCGGAGTCAGGCGGCTACCGTCAGCGACGAGTTCCGTCGAGCGCGCAGCCGTCCCGCCCCACGACGCCGGCCCCGCGCCACGGATCGTCCACGGCGGTCGTTCCCGCGACCAGCCACGACCGGAGGAGACGAGGTGACGTGCGGGTGTCCCAGACCCAGGCAGAAGCCGCGGTGATGCAGCAGACCGCCGCGAAGTTCGAGCAGGTGGACCAGTCGTTGCAGACCATGCTGAGCGGCCTGATGGCCGAGCTGGAGGTGTTGCAGCAGGCCTGGCGGGGCGCCGGCGGGCGTTCGTTCGAGCAGGTCAAGCAGCAGTGGTCGCAGGACCAGGCGGCGCTGCAGCGGGCCCTGCGGGAGACCGCCGCGGCGATCCGCACCGCCGGCCAGCAGTACGACGTCTCGGACACCGAGGCCGCCAGCCGGGTCGCCGGCACCAACCGCGGCATCCAGTTGCCGCTCTGACCACCCGGAGGGAAATCCGATGGACCACGGTGTGCTGGTCGTCAACTTCGCCGCGTTGCAGCAGGCCGGCGCGGACATCCAGAAGGCGCTGAACACGCTCGACAGCCAGCTCGGGCAGCTCGAACGGGACGCCGCACCGCTGGTGGCGAGCTGGAACGGTGAGGCCCGGGAGGCGTACGAGCAGCGGCAGGCGAGGTGGCGGTCCGCCTCGCAGGACCTGCAGGCGATGCTGCGCGACATCAAGCTGGCGGTGGACGACTCCGCCACCGACTATCTCGACACCGAGAAGCGGAACGTCAACCTGTTCCAGTGACGGCCGCGCGGCGGTGGGGTCGGGCAGCCCGCCCGACCCCACCGCCGTCCGGGTCGCCTGCCGGCTCTGCCAGGTCCCCGACCGGCTCCGGCTCTGCTTCCGCTGAAGGGTCAGGCCGGGCCGGCCGGGCGCCAGCGGCGGCGGGCGCCCCGGGGCAGCACCACCGCCAGCAGCACCAACACCGTCGCCGTCGCCCCGGCCACGCCGGCCACCAGCAGCGCCCGGTGCCGTGCCGTCGCCCGCCGGGCCCGGTGCGCCGCGGCGGCCGGATCGGTGCCGCCCACCGGGAGCGCGGCGGCCCGTCCGGGCCGGCCCGTCACCGGCCCGGGTGTCTCGGTGACCGCCCGGTACGGATTCAGCACTCCGGCGCCGTAGCCGTCGCCGCGCCCCGGGGCCGGGTCGGTGCTGCCGACGATCCGGCGGGCCACCTCGCTCCCGGTCAGCTCGGGGCGGTACTGCCGGAGCAGCGCCGCGGTGGCCGCCACGAACGGCGCCGCGTAGCTCGTCCCCTCCGCCGGGTGGTGTCCCTGCCCGGGGGCGGCCATCAGCACGTCGCCGCCGGGCGCGACCAGGTCGACGTACGGGCCGGTCTGGGAGAAGGGCGACCGCACGCCGTCCGCCCCGATCGCGCCCACCCCGAGCACCCCGTCGTACGCGGCCGGGTAGGGGCGGGGGTCCCCGCTGTCGTGGAGGTTGCCCGCGGCGGCCACCACGACCACGTTCCGACGGACCGCGTACGCGATCGCCGAGCGGACCGCCGGGTCGTCGGCGTAGAGCACGACGGAGAGGTTGAGCACGTCGGCGTCGTGGTCGACCGCCCAACGGATCGCCCGGGCGAAGTCGGCCGCGCCGACCGTCCGCCCCGACTCCCGCCCGTCGACCACCTGCTGCTCGCTGACCCGCACCGGCAGGATGCGGGCATCCGGCGCCAGCCCGCGGAACGCCACGCCCGGGCGGGGCGCCGCCGCGACGATGCTCGCCACCCCGGTGCCGTGGCCGGCGCAGTCCCGGGTGCCGTCGCCGCCCGGGTCGAGGAAGTCGGCGCCGTCGAGCACCCGGCCGGCCAGCTGCGGGTGTCGCCGGTCCACCCCCGAGTCGACCACCGCGACCACCACGCCGGCGCCGGTGGCCAACGGGGTGAGCCGGTCCGGGGCGTACCGTTGCTGGGGCCACGGCTGGTCGACCACCGGGCGGACCGGCGCGGGCGGCGCGGAGCAGGCCGGCGCGGCCCGGGCGGCGGCCGGCGGGGCCGGCAGGACGGCGGTGACGACCGCCGCCAGGACGGCCAGGGCCGGGCGCGCGATGGGCCGGGACATCGACCGCCTCCGTATCGTGGCGACTCCGGAACGCGATGTTAACGCCTCCGCGCCGGGCCGGTGGACCGACGATGGCCAGCCATCGTGATCTTGTTACTACCTTGTAGGTTGTACGCGATACCTATGGCCTGTTCGCGGGAGGAGAGGTGGCCGTGACCGGATGGGAACCGGCTACCGAGGCCGAGGTGGCGATGCGGGACGCCTTGCGCGCCCAGGACCAGGAGCTCTACTTCCGTATTCTGACCCGCGTCGACCTGCTGCTGCCGGTCTCCGCGGAGGCGCTCGCCGGGCAGACGCCGATGGGATGGGGGACCTGGACCACCGGCGGCCGGACGCACGTGCTGGCATTCACGTCGGCCACCGCCCTGCGGTCCTGCCTGGGCGAGAACGCGGGCACCACCCGACGCGTCCCGTACGCCGATCTCGCGGCGGACTGGCCGAACCACGAGTGGTGGCTGGCGGTGAACCCCGGGCTGCCGATCGAGGGCTATCTGCCCGCGTGGTTCGTCGCGCAGCTCTCCCGGGGGGATGTCCGGCTGCCCGGCCGGACCATGGGCGCCCGGGCCCGCCTCGAACGGGTCGAGACGGCCGGCCGCGCCCGGGCCAGCGCCACCGTGCCGGGCCGCGACGCCCCGGTCTCCCCGGCCCCCGGCACGCCGGTCTCCCCGGCTCCCGGCACGCCGGTCTCCCCGGCCTTCGGCGGGTCTGCTCCCGTGCCGCCGTCCGCTGCGCCGGAGCCGTCGACCGTGCCGATCCCGACCGCGCCGGCCCGGCCCGCGGTTCCGCCAGCGGCCGCCGCACCCGGCGTTCCCCCGGCGACCCGGCAGCCGGCGGCACCGGACGCCCGCGCGGCGCCCGCCCACCCGACATCGCCTACCCGGCCCGCGCGGATCGGCGGCGAGCCGGCCCGCTCCACGACCGACACCGGTGACCGGCGCTCCGGCGACCGGCCCGGGGCCGGCGCACCCACCGGCCGGAACGGCGCCGAGCCGACCGAACCGGTCGACCGTTCCCACCTCGCCCGGCCTGCGGCGGGGACGGAGAATGGCGCCGAAGGCCTCTCCGGCTGGCTCAGCGACCTCCGTCGCCGCCCCGACGACCAGGACCCGTTCGGCCCCGGCCCGACCTCCGGCCGGCCCGGGGCGGCGGCCGTGAACGGCGGGAGCCACGACCCGGCGCCCACCCCCGCCCGGTCCTTCTTCGAGTCCGCGTCCGGGCGGGTGTCCCGGCGGTCGTCGCCGCTGGACCAGCCGCACCGCACGGGTGACCGGGCCGTGCCGCCGTCCCTCCTCGGTCGGGGCGGCCAGCCGTTCCCGCGTCGCCGACCCCTCGCCGAGCCGGTGCCGGAGGAGGCGACCCGCGCGTTCCGGGTCGACGCCCCCGCCGAGCCGGCGCCGGAGCTTCCGCGCCCACGGCCCGAGCCGCCCGCTGCGGAGCCGACCATGGCGTTCCGTTCGGCCGACCCGGCCGCCGGCGGGGACCCCACCCTTGCCCTGCCCCGTCGTCGTCCTCCGACGGCCGGCGGAGGCCCTGGGGCGGACGAGCAGACCCAGCCGATCCTCGCCCCCGCCGGCCGCCCCGGACCGGCCACCCCGCCGTTCGTCGCCCCGGCGGAGCCCGAGGAGCTGCCCCCGTCGATCGCCGAGCCGGTCTCGGCTCCGCCCGCGCCCCGACGGGCCTTCTCGCCGATCGTGATCGAGGGCACCGTCATCGAGGCCCGCGACCTCACCGAGCCGGCGGGCGGTCAACCGGCGGGGCGGGCCGACCACCGTCCGGCCGGGACCGAGCCGGCGGAGACCGCACGACGGGAACCGTACGAGGTGCCGAGCGTCCCCGCCGCCCCGGCTGCCGTGGCCTCCGCCGACGCGGACCGGGCGGCCGCCTCCTGGGCCGGCCCCGCCGATCCCACCGTCTCGTTCGCCGTCGAGCCGCGGACCGAACCGACCACGCCCGCGACCGAGCCGACCGCCTCGCTGTACGCGCCGACCGCGCCGTCGGCTGAGCCGACCGCGCCGCTGTACGCGCCGGCCGAACCCGCCGCACCACCGGCTGAGGCGACCACGTTCGTCGCAGAACGGACCGCGCCGCTTGAGGCGACCCCGTCCGCGGCCCAGCGGACCGCGCCGCTGCCCGGGCCCACCCCGTCGCCGGCGCAGCCGGCCACCCCGCCCTTCGCGCCGACCGACCGTTCGGTCGGGACCGTCGAGCCGGCCACCCCGCCCGGTGAGCCGGACGCGCGGTCGGGCGAGACCGCCAACCCGACCAGGCGACCGGTCGAGCCGGCGTCGACCGTGGCCGCGGCGGGCGCCGGACCGCTCGTCGACCAGCCCACTGGGGCCGGCACGTCCCGGCGCGAGGAGCCGGCGCCGGTCGACTTCGTGCCGGCGAACGACGTCGAGGAGGACCTGCTCGGCGCGGCGGGCAGCGGCAGCACGGACACCTTCCTCTCCACCCTGCTGCTGGCCCGGGTGCTGCTGCCCGCCGCGCCGGACTCGGCGCCGGGCAGCCGTCCGGGTGACCCGGGCTTCGTCTGGCGGACCGAGGAGCTGGACGGCGAGACGTACGTGGTGGTCTACACCTCTCCGGAGCGGCTCGCGGCCCGGGCCGACGGGCCGGTCGAGACGGTACGGGTCAAGTTTGTCCAGCTCATCCGCCGCTGGACGGACGAGAGCTGGTCGTTCGCGGTCAACCCCGGGACCCCGGTCGGGGCGAAGTACCCCGGCGAGCAGGTCCTCGGGCTGGCCAACTGGGCCGCCGAGGTGGGGCTCGGCGACGACCTGGAGAGCGAGCCGGAGCAGCCCGTCGCGCCGGCGCCGGTGACCTCGGCCCGGTACGCCCCGCAAGCGCAGGACCCCACCCGCCCGGTGACCATGCAGAAGGCGGTCGCCGCGAGTCAGCTCGCCTACTACCTGGAGCGGGGCTACGACCGGGTGTCCGGCTTCGTGCACCGGGCCAACGAGCTGGCCCACCTGACCACCCCGGCGCAGCTGTACGACGCGCTCGGCCTCGGCCACCCGGACTCGCCCTTCTCCCGCGACGCCGAGGAGGTCTACGTGCTCCGCTGGCCGGCGTACCGGCCGAGCCTCTACCGCATCCCGTACGGCGGGCAGAACGAGGCCGCGATGCGGGCGATGGAGGGCTGGGTGATCGAGCGGCCGCCGTTCCGGGGCAACGGGTTCGCGCCCGGGGAGAGCAGCGACGTGGTCGCCGAGTTCAAGGTGGACAGCGCGCGCCTGCCGCACGGCGCGCAGCTCTGGCGGATCGGCGCGGACGGCACCGAGCGGGTCGTCGCCATCCTGGACGGCGACGCGCTGCTCTGGCGACGGGTCGGCGAGTCGTGACCCGCGACGGCTACGTGGCCCGCTGGCAGGGCCGGGAGTACCAGGCCAGCCCGGACGGCGACGACGTCCGGCTCTACCAGCCGGAGCCGGGCGAGGGCTTCGAGGAGGTACGCCCCGGCCGGTACGTCCGGGTGGTCCCGGCCGCCGAGGTCGACGACCTGGCGTACGTCCGGACCACCTGCACCTGGCAGGGGCAGCCGTTCATCGTGCTGGCCGAGCACGACGGCTGGCTGCGGGTGGAGTACAGCGGTGGACGCTGGCCGGTGGCCCGGGCGATGGGGTTGGAGGCCTTCGACTTCGGGGTCTACCAGGGGTGGGCGCCGGCGAACGAGGTGGCCGACCTGCGCGAGCAGCGGGTCTGAGTCAGGACTTCGTCCAGCGCAGGATCTCCCCGAGCACCAGGTCCTTCGCCTCCACGTGCGGGAAGTGGCCGACCCCGTCGAGCAGCCGCCACTCGTACGGGGCGGTGACGTACCGGCCGGAGCCCTGCGCGGTGCGCGGCAGGGAGGCGGGGTCCAGCGCGCCGTGCAGTTGCAGGGTCGGCGTGACCAGCGGCTTCTGCATCAGCCGGACGAACCGGTAGCCGTGCAGCCGGAGCACCGACCGGAACGCCCAGCGGTAGCCCTCCAGCGCGCAGAAGGCGGCCTGCGGGATCTGCATCGCCTCGCGGCAGCACCGGGCGTACGCCGCGAAGTCCGGGCCGTCCACCCACTGTGGCCCGCCCCAGCGGCGCAGAATCGCCTCGACCTCGGCGGCGTTGTCCCTGGTGAGCACGTGTTCGTACCGGGGAAGCTGGAACTTCAGCGCCGGGGTGGAGGCGGCGAACTGGCCGCGCGGGTCGGCGAAGATCGCGGCGCGCAGCCGGAGCGGGTGCGGGGCGCCGAGCACCACCAGCCGCCGGACCAGGGTGGGGTGGAACGAGGCGACCGTCCAGGCGATCAGGCCGCCGGCCCCGGCGCCGACCAGGGTCGCCGACCGTTCGCCCAGCGCCCGGATCAGCCCGGCCACGTCGGCGGCGAGGGTGTAGCCGTCGTACCCCCGGGGTGGCTTGTCGCTCGCGCCGTAACCGCGCAGGTCGACCGCGACCGCCCGGAATCCCGCGTCGGCCACCGCCGGCAGCAGGTCCCGCCAGGCCAGCCAGTACTCGGGGAAGCCGTGCAGGAAGAGCACCATCGGGCCGGTGCCGGCCTCGACGACGTGGAAGCGGCTGCCGTTGGCGCCGACGAACCGGTGCGTCCACGGCCCCTCGGGCAGGACGCAGGACTCGTCGACGGGTCCGCCACGCTGCTCGGTCACGGGGCACAGCCTAGGCCCCGCGGCACACTCCCCGACCCGGGCCGCCGTCCGCCGGGCCGCGGCCCTTCGGCGCGGCACCACCCGCGGCGTCGGGTTGCCGCCCGCGGTGTGCGCGCGCCGGCAGTTCAGCGGCGGGTCTCAGTCCGCGACGATCCGCATCGGCGTCCCCGGGCCGCAGTCGACCGACGAGGTCGGCGGCGCGACCCGCAGCGTCACGAAGCTGCCCACCCGCAGCTCGCCGGCCTCGGGGCCGTAGAGCGCGTACTCGCGGTCGTTCTCGTCCACCAGCCCGTAGCAGGGGCCGGTGCCGCCGCGGGTGATCCGGCCGGCGGGCGGTTGTCGGTGGGCTTGCGCGGGGTGCGGTCGGTCGTGCAAGGGTCGGCGGCACGGTGGCGGAGAGCGGGGTGGGCCGCCCGGCGGGCGCGACCGTTCCGCCGGACAGGGCGATGCCCGGGCGGGTGACCCGCCCGGGCATCGGGTGCTGCTGGTGAAACCTCGATCAGGAGATGCGGATCCGCATCGAGGTGCCATCCTGCTTGAGAACCCGGATCTTGATCCCGTTGACCGGGACCTTCACACCGTGGTTCGGCAGCTCCGGGTACCAGTACTGCTTGCTGTCGTCGAACAGCGGGGCAGCGGCCTGGCCGCGGATGTACTGCGGCTGGCTGTTCACGTGGAGGGTGAACGAGTCGGCCTTCTTGAGGCTGAACGGCGCGTCGTAGATCTGGACGCGGGCCCGCCAGGCGTTGCCGGTCAGGTTGTACAGCGGCTTCGGGCGCGAGTCGATGTTCAGGTTCCGACCCTCACCCGGGTGACCGCCGGGGTTGAACTTCTTGTCGTACGGCATGGTGTTGTTGTCCGCGTACCGGAGGTTCCAGTAGGTGATCAGCAGACCCGTCTGGTACGCGTAGTGGTCCACGTAGTCCGGCCGCGTGTTGGCGTAGCCGAAGTAGTACGGACCGGTCTTCAGGTACTGGTCGTACGAGACGTACGACCGGTTGCCCGCGATGTAGAAGTTGTCGAAGTCGCGGGTGTAGGTCTCCTCGACGATGCTGAAGCCGTTGAGGGCCCAGTCGCTCGCGCCGGCCTCGGCGCCGTCGGAGAGGACGGTCTGCCCGTCGGCGGTCACGGTGATCGCGTCGCCGTAGAAGCCGCCGGTGGAGACGCCGCCGTCGGTGATGTAGTGGTAGCGGAACTGCACGACCTTGCCCGCGGCCAGGTCCATCGGGACGGTGAGGTCGACCCAGTCGGCCTCGTCGTCGCCGTTGGTGTCGCTGTCACCGGTGAGGGCGTTGCGGCCGTTGCTGGTGGTCGGCGTGCCGTTGATCTTGAACGGCAGGGCCGTCCAGGTCTTGCCGGCGTCCAGCGAGGCCTCGAAGTACAGGTAGTCGTAGTTGTTCTCGATGTTGTAGCGGGCCTTCATCGACAGCGACGCGCTGGACTTCCCGGTGAAGTCGAACGTCCGGGTCATCGTGGTGTTCAGGTTGTCGTCGTTGCCGGAGAAGTACTGCCTGGTGCCCTCGGCCGGCTTGCCGTTGTTGAAGGTGTAGGTCCGCTTCGGGAGCACCACCACCGCGGCCTGGGGCTTCTTGGAGTTGTACTCCTCCCGGCCCAGGTCGATCGTCTGCGGGTCCTGCTTGGCCGGGACCACGGTCTCGTAGTCCAGCCAGCCGAGCTGCAGCTTGTTCCAGGCGCCCAGGTCGGCGCCGCGCTCGCCGATGCCGGCGTCGTTCTTGGCGCTGACCCGGCTCTGGGCCATCAGGGTCCAGTGCTCCTGGCTGTTGTCGCCGCTGGCGCCGGTGTTGTAGTCGTCCGGCAGGCCCAGGTCGTGGCCGTACTCGTGGTAGAAGACGCTCCGGCCGCCGTTCTCCGGCTGCACCGTGTAGTCGCCGATCCAGATGCCGGTGTCGCCGATCTGGGTGCCGCCGAGCGGCGCGCCGGCCGGGCCGGTCTCGCCGATGTCCGTGCCGTAGGCGTACCAGCGGTGGCTCCAGATGGCGTCCTCACCCTGCAGCGGGTCACCGTCGGCCTGGTCGCCGCCGGAGTGGACGATCTGGAAGTGGTCGAGGTAGCCGTCCGGCTCGTTGAAGTTGCCGTCGCCGTCGACGTCGTACCGGTCCCACTGGTCGAAGGACCTCACGTCGGCCGCGATCTCGGCGTCGGATCGGCCCTTGGCCTTTTGGTCGGCGACCCACTGGTTGGCGGCGTCCCGCACCAGCGCCCAGGTGTTCGGGCAGGTGGTGTCCTGGCAGACCGCCGGGTCGTCGTCCGGGTTCGGCGGGTCGTTCGGGTCCGGGTCCGGCACCGGGTCGTTCGACCGGCCGTACCGGGCCTCGTTGTACTTGACCTTGACCCAGTCGGTGACCTCGCCGTCGACCGTGTACCGGCCGGACGACTGGGCCTCGTAGTACTGCTTGAGCGACTCGTCGCCCGGCTTGGTGCCGAAGTACAGCTGGCGGAAGTGCTCCGCGCTGTAGTTCGACTGCCAGACGGTGGAGTTGTCCATCGCCCGGTTGGGGGCCGGGATCTGGTTGTGCAGCGGACCGTCGAACCGGGTCGGCCCGGGGGTTTCGGGGTCGGTGTCCTTGTCCGGGTAGGACGGGTGCCGCTCGTTGCCGAACTCGGCCAGGATCACGAAGATCCGGTCCGACTTTTCGCGCTGCAGCTCGACGTACTGGTCCTTCTGGCCGTTGCCGGCGCGGGCCGAACGGGCGTCGGCGCCGACTGCGCCGGCCGCGCCGGCGGCGCTCCTGCCGACCTTGACGACCGTGCTGCCGTTGATCTTCTGTGCCTTGGCCTTGCCGGAGAGGACCTCGCTGAGACCCTCCTGGCGCAGCGCCCGCCGCTTCTCCTCGAGCGGGTTGGGCATCTCGTGGTCGACCTGGGCGGGCTCGGCGACTGACGGTGCGGTCGTCAGTGCCTTGGGCTGCGGTGACGCGCTGGCGGTCGTGCCCGCCACCAGCCCCGTCGCCGTCAGTGAAAGCCCGAGCAGACCCACTGCGACTTTGCGCACGTGGTACCTCCGGTGTGAGGGAACCGGCCCAACGGGGGTACGGGCCGGTGAAGTGGTCCCACGAGTGGGACCAATGGTGAAGATAGACATTCCCGTTACGGGTGGGAAGACAGGACCGTCGATTTGTAGCAACTTCTTGTTGGGAATGCTTTTCACCGCCACAACCGGATCCGGCCATCGACGTCGATGAGCAGGGGAAACGGCGTCACGCCAAAGTGGAGTGACATCTGTCGTTCGCTGGACATGCGGAAGGGGCCGGTGGCATCGCCGCCACCGGCCCCTCCGGACGTGCTCCCCGATCAGTTGGTGACCTTCACGACCATGTCGCTGGTCGGGGTGGTGCCGCAGGATCTACCGGCTCACCCGCCGGCCGGCGGGTTGACCACGCTGACGGTCAGGATGTTGCCCGACTCCGCGGTGACCGTGGCCTGCACACCGTGGCCGGCCACCTTGACACTGCTCTGCGGATTCGCAGTGCTGTAGTACGCCGTCGGGTTGCTGTCGTCGAACGTCGGGATACCGGCGTTGGCCGGAGCACATGCCGCCAGGGTCTGGACGGTCTGCGACTTCCCGCTGCCCGCCAGCACCTCCTTGTGCAGGCACATCTCCGGCACCGACTGGGTCCCGAAGGTCGCGTCGAACGGCTGGCGACGGTTGCTCGGCCGGGTGCCGTCGGGGTAGGTGAACGGCGCGGGCCGGGCGTCCACCGGAAGCGCGGCGCCGCTACCCGGGTGCTCCGAGGTGTTGTTGTCCTCGACCGTGTGGTCGACGTACCAGACCAGCAGGCCGGGCCGGAACGAGAAGAACTCGACCTTGTTCGGCGCGGTGTAGGCGTAGCTGAACTGGTAGGGACCGGTGCGCAGGGTGTCGTCGTAACCGACGTACTGCCGGTTCTCGAGCAGGTAGTACCGGTCGGCCGTGGTCGACACCGTGCCTGTGGCGCGCTGCCACAGGCCCGTCGCGGTCCACCCACCGGTCTGCTCGACGTCGTCGGTGAACAGCGTCGTGCCGCCGGACTTGGCGACGATGTCGTCGAGGAACGCGCCGGCGAAGTGGACGCCGCCGTCCGTCTGGTACCGGAACCGGAACTGCGTGGGCACGCCGTTGGCGTCGTAGGAGAAGCGCAGCGTGGTCCAGCGTCCGCTGGACGACCCGGTGACCGGCTGGCCGGTGCGTGTCCAGGTCGTGCCGCCGTCGGTCGAGTACTCGCCGTACAGGTAGTCGTAGCCGGACTCGATGTCGTACCACGCCTTCGCCGTCACGGTGACCCGGGACGCGGCCGGTACGGCGTGCGAGAGCGACTCGTTCAAGTGGTCGGCGCTACCGGTCCACCAGGCGTACTGCCCCGAAGCGGGCGTCGTGTACGTCTTCGACGTGGTCGCGGACGGCAGGTTGACCTTGATCGCCTGCGCGTTGGCGGCGTTGGCGTCCTGGGCCGGGTCGAGCTGGACGGTGCCGCTCTGGCCGAGGTTGACGTCGCGGTAGTCGAGCCAGCCGAGGAACAGCTTCTCCTCCGGGCCCATCAGCCCGGGCGTCGTGCCGATGCCCTCGTTCGCGTCGGCGCCGTGGCCGAGCCACGAGCCGGAGCTCATCAGCGTCCAGAACGCGGTGCCGTTCTCGCCTCCCGCGGTGTCGTAGTAGTCCGGCAGTCCGAGGTCGTGGCCGAACTCGTGGGCGAAGACGCCGAGGCCGCCGTTCTCCGGCTCGGTGGTGTAGTCGCCGAGCCAGTACTTCGAGTTGCCGATCCGGGCACCGCCGGACAGGTTCCCCTGGTCGCCGACGGTCGGGCCGGTCAGGCCGTAGTCGCTCTGGTTGACGTACCAGCGGTGCGACCAGATGGCGTCGGCGCCCTGCGCGCCGCCGCCGGCGTCCTCGCCTTCACCGGCGTGGACCGCCTGGAAGTGGTCGATGTACCCGTCCGACTCGTCGTAGTTGCCGTCGTTGTCGAAGTCGTAACGGTCCCAGACGTCGAACTGCGCCAGGTACGAGTCGATCTCAGCCGCGGTCATGGTCTTGAGCGCGTTCTGGTACCAGGCGTTGCCGCTGTCCTGGATGAACGCCCACGAGCCGCCGTTGTCCTCAACAGCGTTGTCGCCGTAGTAGGACTCGTTGTAGGGGACCTGGACCCAGTCGCTGACGGTGTTCGTCACCGAGTACTTGCCGGAGGAGAGATCCTCGTAGTAGCGCTTCATCGACTCGCCGGAGCCGTTGAAGAGTTCCTCGTAATGGGGGGTGTTGAAGTCGGCGGCCCAGGTGGTGGAGTTGTCCACCGACCGGTCGGGCTGGGGGATCTCGTTGTGCAGGGGACCGGGAGCGGTGCCGTAGCGGCCCACGCTCTGCGTCCCGAACTCGGCGAGAATGGTGAAGATCTTGTCGGTCTTCTCGAACGCGACCTCAACGACGTTGTTCGTCTCGGCGTCGACCGTGACGTTGCCGTGCTCGTCGATCTCTGCCTCGCCCTTCGCGACCTTCGCGAGCGCGCCCTTACGCTTCTCGATCCACTGCTTCGTGAGCGGGCCGGGGCGGTTGTCCTGCCGGTGGGCAGCGGCGTTTGCCGGGCGCTGGGTAGCGCCGTCGTTCGCGACAGGCGCCGCGGCGGCCGGCAACTGCAAAGCAGCGACTGCCAACGCCACACCGGCCGCCCCGACGACAGCGGAGCTGCCCGCCGTGACTCGTCTCCTCAAAGGTCCTCCTCCTTTGTGGATCTGTTACATGACAGAGACAGCCAAGGCCATCACTGTCATGTCATGCGTCACTCACAATGACAGAGGTTTGCATCGTTGTCATCGGTCAATCACCTGAGGCGCTGCCCATCTTCTCCGGACAAAAGCGGACTAATGAGCGCACTGGTTTGGCGCCGGTTCACATTACGTTTCGGCCACGATCACCTAGCGTAATCGCGATTATGGGGGTCCCAAATGGGGAGCGTTGGGGGCAGCAAGAATGTCACACCAAAAGTTGACCGGATGCCGGGTGGCGTAAGACAAAGACGGGGCCCGTCCGGAGCAGTGTGCTCCAGACGGGCCCCGCCGTGTGTCCCGTCGGTCGACGGGCCGCTCAGATCAGTTGGTTGCCGCGGTGACGTGCACCGTGGCGTACGAGTTGTCCTTCGCGGCCTTCAGGATGGTGATGGAGACGCCGTACGCGGCGTTCTGGTCACCCGGGTTGCCCGAACCCAGCACAGTGAACCCGAGGTCGGTGCCGTAGAGGCCGGTCGCCGGGGTGCCGTCCGGGTTGGTGATCCGGGTGGTGTACGGCACGCCGTTCCGCGACGGGATGACCACCGAGGCGTCGCTGTCCCGGGCGAAGAGCCGCCCGCTGCGAACCTCGAGCCCCGGGTACCAGCCCTTCGCGTCGCTGAAGCCGGCCACCGGCGCCTGGGCGCCGAAGCTGGTGCAGTACTCGCTGTACGGCTCGTCCGTCGCCTCGAGGCACTCCTGGAAGGGGTACGTCGAGGTGAGCGAGAAGGCCGCGTTCGAGGACTGCGGACGGCTGGGCACGTTGTCGAGCGTCGACGTGTCCTTGACCGCCGCCTCACCCGCCCGGCGCAGCGGCTGGTTGTGCGAGTCGACGATCAGCAGGCCGCCCTTGGCGCCGTAGCTCGGCAGGGCGGTGAGCTGCGCTGAGACGTGGTTGACGTTGCCCAGCGCGGTGTCCCGGTACCAGACCAGCATGCCCGGGGCGTTGTACGAGATCCGGTCGACCTTCCAGGCCTCGTGCGAGTAGACCGTGTCGTAGGCGTACTTCAGGCCCTTGTCGAAGCCGTTGAAGTTGCGCCACTCGGCCAGGTAGTAGTGCGCCTTGACCTGGGTGCCCGAGTCGATGTGCCAACCCGCGCCGGTGGTGCCGGCCCAGCTCCCGCCGGTCTGGGTCCAGCCGTTCGCGCCGCCCTCGACGTCGTCGCTCCAGGTGGTGGCGCCGCCGCCGGTGACCGAGAAGTCATCGGCGAACCAGCCCCGCTCCAGGAACCCGGCGTCGGTGGCCTGCCGCAGCCGCAGCTGCACGGTCTTGCCGGCGTACCCCGACAGGTCGACGTAGTCGTGACGCCAGCCGTGGCTGTCACCGGTGAGGCCGTACTTCTTGCCGCCGTAGTCGCCCATCCGGCCGTTCGGGTCGGCGTAGCCGTCGTCGGTGGAGACGAGGTTGCCGGCGGCGTCGTAGACCTTCAGCTCCGACCAGTTGGTCCCGCCGTCGGTCGAGACCTCGACGAAGCCGTAGTCCCAGTCCTCCTCGATGACGTAGTTGTTCCACATCCAGAACTTCGCGTCGGCCGCGGCCGGCACGTCGACCTGGCGGGACAGCTTCACGTCGGCCCAGTCCTGGTCGGCGCCGCCGTACCACATGTTGGCGCCGCTGTGCGGGGTGGCCAGGGTGATCACCTTGTTCGGCAGGTTGACCTTGATGCCGTCCTTGGTGCCGACCGGGGTGTTCGAGGTCTGGCCGAGCTGCACGTCACGCGGGTCGGAACCCGGCGTGACGGTCAGCGGGTCGGCCCAGCCGAGCACCCACTTGTCCCAGAGGCCCATGTGGGTCGGCAGCGCCTGGAAGATCTCGCCGGTGTGCGAGCCGGACGCCATCAGGTCCCAGAAGTCGACGTCCGAGTCGGAGCCGGGGGTGCCGGAGGTGTCGTAGAGGTCCGGCAGGCCGAGGTCGTGGCCGAACTCGTGGGCGAAGACGCCGACCCCGGCGTCCTCCGGCTGCACGATGTAGTTCGAGACCTTCACCTTCGTGCCGGGGATGCTGTAGCCGCCGGCCACCGCCGACGAGTGCGCCCAGACCGCGTAGACGCCCTGGTCGCCGCCGCCGCGGGACTTGCCCATTCCGGCGTGCACCAGCACCAGGTGGTCGATCACGCCGTCCGGCTCGTTGACGTTGCCGTCGCTGTCGACGTCGCCCTGGTCCTCGATGTCGTAGTCGGCCCACGGGAAGCTCGGGTCCATCTTGGCCAGCGCGTCGACCGCGTCCGTGGCCAGCCGGCCCGCGCCGAGCGGGTTGTCCGGGTGGCCGTTCATCGACTGCATCGCGCCGGCGACCCACTCGCCCTTGTCGTTCTTGAAGCAGCGGGACGCGGCGTACCAGGCCTCCGAGTGCGGCACGGTGATCCACGGGCTGGCCTGCCCGTCGACCGTGTACGCGCCCTTGGACATCTCCAGGTACATGTTGTGCATCGTCCGGCCGGCGAGGCTGACGCCCGGCTTGCCGTCCGGGCCGGTCAGGTCCTTGCGGACCCGCTCGGTGATGCCCTCCTTGGTGTAGAGCATCTTGTCGAAGTGCTCGGGCGAGAAGTCCGGCACCCACATGGAGTTGTTGTCCTCGTGGGGCAGGGTCGCCGGGTCCGGGATGCCGTTGTGCTTCGGTCCGTTCTGCACGGTGCCGGGGACGCAGCTCCGGTCCTCGAAGACCGTCTTGGGGACCATCACGTCGGTGAAGTCGTCGTTCGCCTGGTCGTTGAACTCCACCAGCAGGGTCAGCAGCTTGGCGGTCTGGGTGCCCTTGGCTCCCTTGATCTGACGCGGGTTCTGTCCGGTCTTGATCGCCTTGGCCTCGAGCTTCGCCAGCTCCCGTGCGGCCACCGGGTTACCGGTGGCGTACTTGCGGTCGTAGGCCCGGGCCTTGTCCAGAGCCGGGGCGTAGACACCCCCTGCGCCCTTGACCTCCGGGCCGCTGGTGTCCGGCTGCACCGCGGGCTCGGCGTAGTTGATGTAGAACTCGTCCGACCCGACCGTGGCGCGGGCGGGACCGGACTCCTGGGCGGCCGCGCTGCCCGTCACGGTCAGTGACGTGGCGGCGAGGGCGATGGCGGGCAGCGCGACGAGTAGGCGTCGCCGCCGATGCGGTGTGGTATTCATGCCGCTCCAAATCCTGGGGGCGTGAGGGAGGGATGATCGGAAAGGTCCATGTAGTGGCGAGCGCCACAGCGGGCCCGATCCGGGCGAACATAGACAGAAAGATTGCCGATCAGCAAGTAATGAGACGACGGTCCATCCGTCCGGGCGGGTCGAGATCGACCGATCGGTCGTAATCGTGAGCCGATCACATGTGTCACCCCGATGCGATCGGGCGCGACGACGGCCCGCCGGAGCCCTTCCGTACGGCAGGGCAGACACAGAGGCGGGCGGGGACGGCACGCCGTGCCGCCCCCGCCCACGAGATGACCCGAGAGTCGGGCCTCAGTCCTCGTCGGACTTGCCGCCACCCATGCCCGAGGAGATCAGCTCCATCACCGAGGAGTCCTGGAGCGTGGTCACGTCGCCCAGCGACCGGTTCTCGGCGACGTCCCGCAGCAGCCGGCGCATGATCTTGCCGGAGCGGGTCTTCGGCAGCTCCGGCACCAGCATGATCTGCCGCGGCTTGGCGATCGGACCGAGCGTCTTCGCCACGTGGTTGCGCAGCTCGGCGATGAGCTGCTCGCCGGCTTCGCCAGCGGTGTCCACGGTGCCACGCGGGATGGCGAACGCGACGATCGCCTGCCCGGTGGTCGGGTCGGTCGCGCCGACCACCGCCGCCTCCGCCACCGACGGGTGGCTGACCAGGGCCGACTCCACCTCGGTGGTGGAGATGTTGTGCCCGGACACCAGCATCACGTCGTCGACCCGGCCGAGCAGCCAGATGTGCCCGTCGTCGTCCTTCTTCGCCCCGTCGCCGGCGAAGTACAGGCCCGCGAACCGGCTCCAGTAGGTCTCGATGAACCGGTTGTCGTCGCCCCAGATCGTGCGCAGCATCGACGGCCACGGCTCGCGCAGCACCAGGTAGCCACCGCCGCCGTTCGGCACCGACTGGCCCTGGTCGTCCACCACGTCGGCGACGATGCCGGGCAGCGGGGTCATCGCCGAGCCTGGCTTGGCCGCGGTGACGCCGGGCAGCGGCGAGATCATGATCGCGCCGGTCTCGGTCTGCCACCAGGTGTCCACGATCGGCAGCTCACCTCGGCCGACGTGCTGGCGGTACCAGATCCACGCCTCCGGGTTGATCGGCTCGCCGACGCTGCCGAGCAGCCGCAGCGACGAGAGGTCGTAGCCGGCGGGGATGTCCTCGCCCCACTTCATCATGGTGCGGATCAGCGTCGGCGCGGTGTAGAGGATCGTCACCTTGTACTTGTCGACGATCTCCCAGAACCGGCCCTTGTGCGGGGTGTCCGGGGTGCCCTCGTACATGACCTGGGTGGCGCCGTTGGAGAGCGGGCCGTACACGATATAGGAGTGCCCGGTCACCCAGCCGATGTCGGCGGTGCACCAGTAGACGTCCGTCTCCGGCTTCAGGTCGAAGACCGCGTGCGTGGTGTACGACGTCTGGGTGAGGTAGCCGCCGGTGCTGTGCAGGATGCCCTTCGGACGGGCCGTGGTGCCGCTGGTGTAGAGGATGAACAGCGGGTGCTCGGCGTCGAACGGCTGCGCGGTGTGCTCCGGCGCGGCGGTCTCCACCGTCTCGTGCCACCAGTGGTCCTTCGCCGACCAGGCGACGTCCTCGCCCGTGCGGCGGACCACCAGCACGTGCTCCACCGACGGGCAGTTCGCCACGGCCTCGTCCACCGTCGGCTTCAGCGCCGACGGCTTGCCCCGCCGGTAGCCGCCGTCGGCGGTGATCACCACCTTCGCGGTGGCGTCCTGGATCCGGTTGGTCAACGCGTCGGCGGAGAAGCCGCCGAAGACCACGCTGTGCGTGGCGCCGATCCGGGCGCAGGCCAGCATCGCGACCGCCGCCTCCGGGATCATCGGCAGGTAGATCGCCACCCGGTCGCCGGCCCGCACGCCCAGCTCGGTCAGCGCGTTCGCCGCCTGGCAGGTGAGCTTGTGCAGGTCGGCGTAGGTGAGGGTGCGGGTGTCACCCGGCTCGCCCTCCCAGTGGATCGCCACCTTGTCGCCCCGACCGGCCTCCACGTGCCGGTCCAGGCAGTTGTACGCCACGTTCAGCTGCCCGCCGACGAACCACTTCGCGAAGGGCGGGTTCGACCAGTCGAGCACCTGGTCCCACTGCTTCGCCCAGGCCAGCCGCCCGGCCTGGCGCGCCCAGAAGCCGAGCCGGTCCTCCGCCGCCTCGGCGTACGCCTCGGCGGTGACGTTGGCGTTCGCGGCGAGCTCGGCCGGCGGCGGGAACTGGCGCGTCTCGTTCAACAAGTTGGCCAATGCCTCGCTCATGCGGTGACTCCTTCGTCGCGTGACCTGCGTCTCCTACCCGGCTGAGGTTAGTCGTGGCGCCGCGCGCCCGCGAGAGCCCGGTGACCGCTCGCGCGCCCAGCGGCCTGGACCGCGCGCCCGGCGGCCCGCCCGGTCCGCGGGCGTGTCGTCGCCCGGTTTTCGGCACGTTGCGGTGTTCGGCCGCTGATCACCGCGACATTCCGCACGCCGGCTTGATCATCGGGCCGGGCGAGGCCGCGGGTGGTCCGGGTCGCCCTGTCGACGGGTGGCGGCCGGCCGGGCCGGGCGGGTCGCTAGCGTGGCGGGGTGACCATCGATCCGCTCGCCCCGCTGCTCGCGCTCGCCGACATCGCGCCCGCCGTCGAGCGCGCCCGCGACCGGGTCGACCAGGCGCACCGGCACCGCGCGCTGCGCCGGCACGGCGGCCAGGTCGCGGCCGAGGTCAGCCTCCGGTCCGCGGTGGCCAGCGCCGCACTGGAGGGGCGTACGCACGAGCGCGAGGCAGTCCGGGCCGGCACGGTCACCGACCCCGTGCTCCAGGGCGCGCTGCGGGTCGCCGGGGCGCTGCCGGGGCTGAGCGAGCTCTGGCCGAAGGCGCCGCGCCAGGCCCTCGCCAAGCTGCACGTCCTCGCCGCCCGCGACGTCGTGGCGGAGCCCGAGCTGGGCCGGCCGGTGGCCGACCCGGTGGTCGCGGCGCGCCTGGACGGGCTGGCCGGCCTGGTCGCCGGGGGCACGAAGGTCTCCCCGCTGGTGCTGGCCGCCGTTGTGCACGGCGAGCTGCTGAACCTGCGCCCCTTCGCCGGGCCGTCCGGGGTGGTGGCCCGGGCCGCCGCCCGGCTGGTGCTGCTCGCCAGCGGCCTCGACCCGCGCGGGCTGGTCGCCGTCGACGTCGGCCACCACGAGCGGGAACCGGAGTACGTGGGTGCGGCCGGCGCCTTCGCCACCGGCACCCCGGACGGGCTCCGCTCCTGGCTCCGCCACTACATGAGCGCCGTGGAGATCGGCGCGGACCAGATCGAGCTCATCGGCGACGAGGTGCTCGCCGCGTCCTGATCCTGAACCGCTCGCCGCCGCGGTTGCCCGCAGGATCTGCGGCGCGTGCTGCTCGGGGCCTCGATCCGCGCGGAGCGGTCAGGCGAGCGGGGCGACCTTGGCCCGGCGGTGCCGGCCGTACCAGGCGATGCCGATGGCCACCCCGACGCCCACGCCGAGCGCCGCCGCGGCGACCGGCACGGCAGGCCGATCCCGGAGCCGCCGGCCCAGCGGCACCGGGTGCCGGAACTCCAGCACCGGCCACGAGTTCTCCACCGCCAGCTTGCGCAGCGCCCGGTCCGGGTTGACGACGCTGGGATGCCCGACGCACTCCAGCAGCGGCCGGTCGCTGTACGAGTCGGAGTAGGCGTACGAGTCGGCCAGGTCGTAGCCGCGCTCCGTGGCCAGCTCACCGACCGCGTCGACCTTGCTCGCGCCGGCGGCGTAGAACTCGACCTCGCCGCTGTACCGGCCGTCCTCGACCGCCATCCGGGTGGCGATCACGTCGGTCACCCCGAGCAGCTCACCGATCGGGCGGACCATCTCCTCGCCGGAGGCGGAGACCAGCACGACGTCCCGCCCGGCGGCCTGGTGCTCCTCGATGAGGGCGGCCGCCTCGGCGTACACGTAGGGATTGATCAGCTCGTGGAGCGTCTCCGCGACGATCTGGCGGACCTGTTCCACCTGCCAGCCCTTGCAGAGCGTGGCCAGGTAGTCCCGGGTCCGGGCCATGGTCTGCTCGTCGGTGCCGCCCAGCCGGAACATCAGCTGCGCGTACGCCGACTTGACCACGTCACGCCGGGTGATCAGCCCGTCCCGGTAGAACGGCCGACCGAACGCCAGGGCGCTCGACTTGGCGATGACGGTCTTGTCCAGATCGAAGAAAGCGGCACTTCGGCCCACGGCGCGAAAGTCTAGCCCGACGGTCCGCGGCTGGCGGGTGCCCGGGGCCTCCCGGCCGGTCGGGACGCCCCCACCTCTGCTGAGAGTGACGACAGTCACACTCTCCGAACACAAATTGGCGACGGGTGGACGCACGCCACTCGACGTATACCGGTCCATTGCGGCATGCTTGTGCTCGCGACGAGAGCTTGCGTCTCGTCACCCGGAAGCCCTCGGCGGTTGCACCCCCCGTGACCGCTGAGTGGGTTCGGCTCGACCCCCCCGGAGCCGAACCTCCGACGACCCCCGTCTCCCCCCGACGGGGGTCGTCCCCTTTTGGGGTGGGCGCTGCGCCGCAGGTCACAGCGACTCTCCCATGCTGTCGGGCAGGCTCTCGCTGGGCGGCTCCGCCGCAGGAGTCAGCAGATTGTCAGCAGGCAGCGTGAAGGCATCCAAGATCCGAGCGGCTTAGTCGGCCGGAGCATGCGTATGACGATTCAGCGTCGTCGACGCCTGTTCGTGGCCCATGACCCGCTGTGCCAGGTTGATCGGGACGCCGTCCGTGACTAGCCAGGTAGAGCCGGCCGTCCGAGAGCAGCCACATGTCCCGCCGGGCCATGCGGCCCCAGCTCCCGTTCCACCACCGACCACGTACCTCCACCCCGAGCGGCCTACTCGAACACACGTTCGATCCCTCCCGCTGTCGGCGTGTCTAGTCCCAGCACCGCGCACTCCCGGTCCACCTCGAGCTCAGGAGCCACCTCGGCGATTACGTCTCGGGGGCGGCGTCCGAACGTCCGTAGACCGACCAGCCCGTCATCCAGCCCTCGCTGCAGACACCAGGACCGCCACACCGATACGTGGCTGCCGCCGTAGGAGTCACGAAGTACTCCGTCGACGTCGAACTGAGCCACCCCCGCTTTCATGGAGCTTCTTGATCATGGTCTGATGGCCATGGGGAGGAAGTCGTCCGTGGCAGCACCGAAGAAGTACCCCGACGAGCTACGCCAGCGCGCTGTGCGCTTGTATCGCGAGTCGGACCCGAAGCCCGTGATCCGGCGCCTGGCCGAGCAGCTCGGCGTGCATCACGAGGCGTTGCGGAACTGGATCAGGCAGGCCGAGGCCGACGCGGGTGAGCGTCACGACCGGCCCACCAGCGAGATGGCCGAGGAGAACCGGCGGCTGCGCAAAGAAGTCGCCGAGCTGCGGCGGGCGAACGAGATCCTGAAAGCGGCGAGCGCGTATTTCGCGGCGGAGCTCGACCCGACCCGGCGGCGGTCATGACGTTCATTTATGAACACCGTGACCAGTTCGCGGTCGCGCTCCTGCTACGGGTCCTCAACGTCGGCGCCTCGACCTACTACGCGTGGGTCAAGCAGGTCGAACAGCCCTGCGACCGTGACGTAGTCGACCTGGGGTTGCTGTCCAACATTCACGAGATCTGGACCGCGTCGGGGCACACCTACGGCGCGGACCGGGTGCACCGGCAGCTACGCCGCGACGGCATCCGCGTGGGCCGCAAGCGGGTGGAACGGCTGATGGCGCAGCAGGGCTGGCGGGGCGCGTTCCTGCGCCGCGGCTGGCGCGGCGGCTCCACGAAGCAGGACCCGCGGGCGACGCCGGCGCCGGATCTGGTCAACCGTCAGTTCACCGCAACCGGGCCGAACCGGCTCTGGGTCGCCGACGCCACCCGCATCCCATGCGGCGAAGGCGTGTTCTGGCTGGCAGCGGTCCGCGACGCCTTCTCCCGCCGGATCGTCGGATGGAAGACCTCCGACCGCTGCGACACCGACCTCATCCTCGCCGCACTCGAATACGGCATCTGGTCCCGCGACGTCCGCGACGGCCAGTTGATCCACCACAGCGACAGGGGGTCCAACTACACGTCCTTCCGCTTCGCTGAACGCTTGCAGGACAACGGAATCCTGCCCTCGATGGGCTCCGTCGGCGACTCGTACGACAACGCACTGATGGAGAACTTCTGGTCGACGCTGAAGATCGAACTCGTCTACCGCACGAGCTGGCGCACCCGCGACGAGGCCGAGAACGCGATATTCGCCTACATCGACGGCTGGTACAACACCCGCCGCATCCAAAAGGAACTGGGCTACCTCAGCCCCGACGAGCACGAAACCGCCTGGCACACCCGCCAGCACAACCCAGCTGAGCCAACCATCGCTACCCCTGCACCAGCCGGCAGCAGGTAACCACCGCTCCATCAAAGCGGGGGGAACTCAAACAGCACAGCCCCCACCCTGCCAGTATCGCGACCCGGTCCCAGTACGACGGGGAAGGCAGGTCAGGTCGTCGCTTGGCCGTGCAAGGCCAACCAGGGAGTGCCGTCCGTCAGCAATAAGTCAGCGAGACGCGCGACAACAGCCGACAACCGCTGGTACAGGACAGCAAAGCCCTTGGCTCCACCGCCAGTCGCCGACATTGATCGGCAGCCAAGACGGCACCGAGCCGCCTTTGCAAGGCAGGCGTCCAGGGTTCAGACTACCTCCGGTGGGCGGGGCCGCTGTTGCAGGTACCTCCGGGCACGTGGCAGCGGGTCGTGCGCGTACTGCTCCGGCACTCGGTGTTTGTGAGCGGCGCAGAAGTGTCGAAGTGTTGATGTGATTGGCAGTAGCTCCCAGCCCGGG
This sequence comes from Micromonospora kangleipakensis, assembly GCF_004217615.1. Classification (NCBI taxonomy): domain Bacteria; kingdom Bacillati; phylum Actinomycetota; class Actinomycetes; order Micromonosporales; family Micromonosporaceae; genus Micromonospora; species Micromonospora kangleipakensis. The sequence goes on from NZ_SHLD01000001.1 coordinate 1,240,832, forward strand.
TCTGGTTCGTACTCCGCATTGGCGCGCAGCAGCTCGGGCAGGGGCGTCCAGCCATCGTGGTCGAAGGTCCAGCGGCCGTTGCTGATGATCACGTGACTGACGTAGGGCTCACCGAGCTGACGTAATCCCGCGACGCCGAAACCGGCTGAGGCGTACCGCTCGACGGCGACCCAGGCGAGCACATGGCATGCGCCAGCGGCGAAGAACGCTTGGTCCGACCGCTTCCATGACAGCAGTTGATCTACGCGTTCAGCTTGCGTGCGGCGGAACCTGGCGGCAGGAGTGTAGGGCGTGCCCATGCCGGAAGTATCTAGTGCGGTGTCCACTAACGTTCACCGGGTTTGCGGTGGGCGTTGTGGATCCTCGCCTTGGGGGCGAGCGACTCCCCACCGGGTGGTGGGGCGGGCCTCCGCGGGCCAACTGATCCTTGCGCCGCCCGGGGTGGGCGGCGGGGGTCACGTCGGGACCGCCCGGCACCGGGCAGGTGCCGGCCGGCTCGACGGTGCGTGACCACCTCCGGCAGCACAACCGCTGCCGGGGTGGTGGATCCGCCGCCCGGAACACGGGTGGCGATGCTGGCAGCCGCGACCAGGTCACGGTGGCCGGAGAATGCGCAGTGCGGGCACGACAAGGTGCGTCCACGAGGCTTCGGCACCCGCCTTCGGCAGGCGGGGCAGGTCGACGACGTGCCGCGTTCGTCGACCAGCCGAACACTGATACCGGCCAGGGTGGCCTTGTCGACGAGAATCTGGATCAAGCGGCCGATCTGCCACTGCCGCAACCGCAGGTTGTGCCGCCGCCCCGCAGAAAGGTCCAACACCCCGCGGGGATCACCGACGTGCAACACACCCACCCGCTGCCGCACCGCCCAGGAAACAACCGTGCGGGCGGCCTCATGCTGGGCCTGACACACCCGCCGGCGGTGCCGGCCCTCCACCAGTCGTGCCCGACGCCGGTACTGCCGCCACCGCCGCGACCCCTTCTCACCCGGCTTCGGCGCCCGCCGTGCCACGCCGCGGCGGCGGGCCTTGGTGTCGGCCAGGTGCATGCGGTGTTCGGCGCGGATCGCCCGGCCGGACACCAGCAGTGCCTCCCCGTCGGGGCCGGCCACCGCGTACGGGTGGATGATCCCAGGTCCACCCCGGCCACGCGGGCCGGGTCCGGTTGTTCACCGGGCGGGTAGACCGCCACCGGCACCTCGGCGGTGACATCGAGAAACAGTCGGCCGCCCTCACACAGCAGCGTGACCGAGCGGACCTGCTCGACCGGATACGGCACCTCCCGCGCCAAGCGCACCCACAGCGGGGCACTGCCTTTGGCGGTGGGGATCCGGACCCGAAGTCCGTCGAGGGTGAACGTGCCGTGGTACCAGCGCAACGGCACCAGCCCCCGCCGGCGACGCGGGAACCGCGCCGACACGTCACCGGCGCTGCGGCGTTTCGCCGCTGCGAACCACGCGTCCGAGAACCGGCGCAACACCGACCGGGCCCCGACGGAATCCAGTTCGCCGAACGTGCCCGGCCCGGACGTCGCCAACTCCCGGCACAACTCCTGATAACCGGACAGGGGTACGTCCCGGCGGCGGCGCCGCCACGCGTTGACCTCCAACACGCACGCCCACACGTCACCAGCCGAGCGCAGCAGCCCGAAACACCGCCGCCGCTGCCCGGCGGTCACCCGCAACGCGACGCGCGCGGTGCGGTGCACGACCCGCGGGGCGGCGGGATCCCGACGACGAGGCACGAACCGAAGACAACACCACCGGTACGACATTTTCCCAACCCCGACCAACCCGGCCAACGTTTTTGGACACGGCACTAGTGCGGTGCGCCAGAAATTCGCCTGATAAGTGGGTATGGTGGTGGGATGCCGAGGACTGGGCGTCCCACCCCGCCGCTGACGTTGACCGATGAAGAACGTGCGACATTGACCCGATGGTCGCGGCGGGCGAAGACGGCGCAGGTCCTCGCGATGCGCTCCCGGATCATTCTGGCCTGCGCCGATGGCGGCTCGAACACTGATGTGGCAACGGCACTGGGTGTTCATCTGTCCACGGTGGGCAAATGGCGTCGCCGATTTTTGAAGCTGCGGCTGGACGGACTGATCGACGAGCCGCGGCCGGGTCGTCCTCCGTCCATCGGTTTGGACCGGGTCGAAGAGGTCGTCGTCGCCACCTTGGAGCAGACGCCACGTAACGCCACCCACTGGTCGCGTACCTCCATGGCGGAGAAGTCCGGACTGTCGAAGTCCACCGTCGGACGGATCTGGCGGGACTTCGGCCTCAAGCCGCATCTGGCCGACACGTTCAAGCTCTCCACGGATCCGCAGTTCATCGAGAAGGTCGTCGACGTGGTCGGGCTCTACCACAACCCGCCCGAACGGGCCGTGGTGCTCTGCGTGGATGAGAAGTCGCAGATCCAGGCCCTGGACCGGTCCCAGCCGGTGCTGCCGATGATGCCCGGCATGCCCGAACGCCGCACCCACGACTACGCCCGCAACGGCATCACCAGCCTGTTCGCCGCGTTCAACATCGCCGACGGCACCGTCATCGGCGAACTGCACCGCCAGCACCGCGCGACCGAGTTCAAGAAGTTCCTGGCCACGATCGACAAAGCCGTGCCAGCCGATCTGGACGTGCACCTGGTCTGCGACAACTACGGCACCCACAAGACCCCCGCCGTGCGGGCGTGGCTGGCCCGCCATCCCCGCTTCCACATGCACTTCACACCGACCGGTTCCTCCTGGATCAACCAGGTCGAACGCTGGTTCGGCTACCTCACAGAGCAGAAGATCCGCCGCGGCGCCCACAAGAGCGTTCACAGCCTGGAAGCCGACATCCGCACCTGGATCGCAGACTGGAACACCAACCCCAGGCCCTTCACCTGGACCAAGACCGCCGAGGAGATTCTCGAATCACTCGCACGATTTTGTAGGCGGATTTCTAGCGCAGCACACTAGCAAGCACGCAAGGCCATTGAGCGCAGCGGCGCTGTGCAGAGCAGCGAGAAGGCAGCGACAGCATCGTCAGCGACCGACAACGCACCACACGAAAGCGACCTGGGAAACGTGAGCTTGCCCGCCGCTGGAAACGACCGCACCCGGCGTCCAGACATCATCGCGGTTGGCTCCATGGCAAGGATCGGCGCCGCGTTCAACGCAACTAAAGCAGGCCACCACGGGTTCTCGGTCAACCAACCCATCGTTGGATGAGCAGATCCTCGCGGGACGCGGCCGGGGGCACGCCTACTGCCCGAGAATCCCGGTCTGGCGGCTGATCGCGAGCAGCCAGCCGAGCAGCCAAGCCGACGAACGATGGCGGACACCGGCGGACCGCAGTGGCAAGTTGACCAGGACCAAGGCCACGACGAGCAGCAACCGGCGGCCGACTCGTAATGCGTAGGTCGCTGGTCCAGCCTTCCCGACCCGGCCGCGGCCCAACCGCGCCCTGTGCGGCCTTTGGCCGGGTCACCCAGGTGGCGGGAGAACGGGACCGGCGGGCGCCGAGAACTGCGTGAGATCGACACGAGCCCGCCACCCGTCCACGCCGTAGCGCACCGCGACGACCCCCGTAACGAGCCCGATGAGAAAGGCGGGGCAGCAGGAGGGTCGACAGCGGCGAGTCGGGTACTCGCCCCATCAGCACGACACCCATGACGGAGACTAACGGCGCGAGGACGGCTGGGAGCACGATGACCGGCGGTCCCTCGGCCCGGGTTGACGCGACGGCGCTGTTACGGGTCCGGTGAGCTTCGGATCCGATCCAGCCCGCAGAGTCTGCATGATTGAAGACCGCGTCTCCCACAAGAAACCAGAGTTACCCAAACCAACCGGAGATCACAATGCAAAGGAGTTCGCGCCCACCGCGGGACCTCAATGCGGTCGAGGCTTGTATAACGATTCAGTGCACCGTAGAGGACACCTTCAGGTTCTATCGAGATTTCACGAATCTGCCTCGCTTCTTGGGAGACGTCATGATTGTGGAGGAGATCGGGCCGGGGACCTCTCGGTGGACGATACAGGGCCCGATGGGCATTCGAGTGAAGTGGACGATAAGGCTGACCGAGGAGCGCGCGAACGAGTTGATTCGCTACGAGACGGTAGCTCCGACCGGACTGAGGACCTACTGGGAAGTCCATTTCAGACCTGGATCTGAGGCTGGGCAGACGGAGGTTCGCGAGGTGATGAAAACACCTTTCGGGAGGCTGGGCCGCGTCGGTCTCGCGCTGATCGGGAAACCCCCGGCCGGCGAGGTGCAGTCGAATCTGCAAAGGTTGAAGGATTTGATGGAAGACGGAATGGTGACTCACACCAGGCATGCCGTGGCCGGGAAATTTGCGCGCAATGCATAAAAACGGCCGGGACGGCGGAGGCGACGACTCCTGCCGGAAGCGGCCGGTAAGCGAGATGTCGCACGCCCACCACCCGGCGGCCGCGTCAGCAGCAAGTCACCAAACGCCTTGCGACACGCCGCATGAGGGACGGAAAGAGTGGCGCGGGCGCTTGAGCACATAGGACGACACCCGCTGACACCGGTCGACAATCGCGACCAGGCTCCCCCCGACGGGGGTCGTCCCTTCTCTGGCTGAGCGCTCCGCCACAGGTCACAGGTCCTCTCCGTCCCCGTCGAGGCTGCTCTCCGGGGCCCCGGCGAGAGGCAGCAGAGAGGCACAGAGCTGTCGAAGGCGGCCAGGACGCGGGCTGCGAAATGCAAGGCTGCAACTGCGTGGACCTCGGCATGGCATGATCACGCTCATGCACGTAGCGGCTCCGCTGCCCGCCGATGTAAGTACGCCATATCTGGCCGTTGACCTGGACGTGCTCGATCGCAACTTGCGGATGATGGCGGCGAGCGCTGCCGCACGTGGGCTCGCGTTGCGGCCACACGCCAAGACGCACAAGTGCTTGCAGGTCGCACGTCGTCAGATGGAGAGCGGCGCGGTCGGTCTGACCGTAGCGACCATCAGTGAGGCGGAGGTGTTCGCTGAGGCGGGCTTCACGGACCTGTTCATCGCCTACCCCGTCTGGGCGTCATCTGCCCGCGCCCGGCGGCTGCGCGCCCTCGCCGAGCAGGTCTCGCTGCGGGTCGGCGTCGACTCGACCGAGGGTGCACGGCTCCTCGCTGACGCCGTGCGGAAGACAGACGTTGAAGTCCTCGTTGAAATCGACAGCGGACACCATCGCAGCGGGGTGCAGCCGAGGTCGGCGGGCGAGGTGGCTGCTACCGCGGCTCGGCACGGTCTGCAGGTGTGCGGCGTGTTCACCTTTCCCGGCCACGGCTACGGGCCCGGCCGTCGGGACAAGGCGGCAGCCGACGAGGCCGAGGCACTCGAACAGGCCGCGGCAGCGCTCGACGCCGCAGGCGTCGACGCCCGGGTGCGTAGCGGCGGGTCAACACCCACGGCTTCCGTGGCGGACCCCGGCACTTTGACCGAGATACGTCCCGGCGTTTACGCATTCGGCGACGCGCAGCAGGTCGAACTTGGTAGCTGCGCCTGGCCCGACGTCGCGCTCACGGCCGCGGCAACGATCGTCAGCAAATCCGGGCAACGCATCATCCTCGACGCCGGCAGCAAGGTTCTCGGCGCGGATCAGCCGACTTGGGCGACCGGAGGCGGGCGGCTGCCCGATTACCCCCACGCTCACATCACGGCTCTGTCCGAGCACCACGCCACGGCCGTCTTCCCCGAGGACCGACCCGCCCCCCGCCATGGAGAGATCGTGCGGGTGGCACCCAACCACGTCTGTTCTGCGGTCAACCTCGCCGATGAGCTCGTTATCGTTTCCGGAGGCCGGGAAGTCGACCGCTGGGCGGTCGCCGCTCGCGGCGCCAACACCTGACCGCCTTTCCTCTACCGGTCCACCGGAAGACGGATAAACAAGGCATCTGCGGGTACCCGGACCTCCCAGAGACATGCACAGGGCGGCACGGGCGCGGTGAAGACCCGCGACCCAGCCGGCCGTGCCGCAGCCAATCGCCTACAGGGGACACGACTGAGGCAACGAGGCGCTGCCGCCGCATCGCCGACGAGCACGGAGAGGGGCAGGTCATGACATCGGTCGGCCAACGGATCAAGGGACTCCTGGGCAGCCCGCAGGGGCGAAAGATGATCGACCGGGGGCGACGTCAGGCGGCGAAGCCGAGCACGCAGCAGAAGCTACGGCAGTTCGCGGAGCGGATGACCGGCCGGCCGTCCGGCGGCCGCTGACGGTGCCGAGAGCGGAACCCGTAACGGGCTCCCAGCCGCACCCGTCACGGCCGGTCGGGCGAGCCGCCGCGCGTCCACAACTGCAACACCCAGCGTCGCTCAACCGGCTGTGGCCTGCTCCGGTAGGGACTACATCGCCCAACACAATCACCACGACCCGAACCGCGCCAAATGTCCTGGCGACATGCGATGCCGACGCAAGAATGCCGGCTTGACTGCGGCGAGGAACAGGGAACGACTCTCACAGACCCTTAGCCGCAAGGCGGGACAGGCAGCGGGCGCACAGCCGAATGAGGGACTTGCGCGTCCCCACGGTGCTGGTTCAGGAGGTGTCCGCCCGCTGCTTGGCCGATCTGTCGCGGCTGACCTACCTGGCCGGACCGGTATCGCAGCTTGCTGCCAGCAACAAGCAACTCAGCCTTTGATCTGGCGGGGGTCACGGCTACGGGGGTAGGTGTTCTTTTCGCCGATGGCGCCGTCTTTTTTCTTGATCACGTGCTCGGCGTCGCGCTCAACGGCCATCTGCCGGCCCGCAGCTTCCGCTTCTGCCTTGGTGTCGTGCCTCGTGCTCGCCCGCTGGTTGCCCTCAGGACGGTTCTTCCACTGCCCGTCCTCGGAGTACGTCTCAATGTCACCCTTCGCCATGTCGTGGCCTCCCTTGTCGGCGTGGTCAGTCACGAATATCTGCCCCAGCCGATTCATCCCCCAAACATCCGCCACACCGCCCTGCCATCAACAGCAGTTGAAGAGGCGAACGCATCGACGGCCGGGCTCAGTCAGCAGGAACTCAGCGAGCGCGTTGCTACGCCTCCCCCCGGACGGGGGTCGTCCCCTTTCCGGGTGGAGCGCTCCCGCCCAGCGTTCGTTGGTGCGGGTTCCCGACCTCGGTTCGTAGCCGGCGCAGTGCGGGCAGTGGCAGAGTCCGGATCCGGGCTCGGAGCGGCATTCGTCGCCTCGACGACTCACTTCGGGGCCGCTACCAGTCAGACTCGTCCTACGCCGGGATTCGTGTTGCTCCAGGAAGGTTCGCCATGGGCGTGCAGGTCGGTGGGCTTGAGTTGTATGCGGGGCCGACGGTGCTGGGCGGCCCGGACGACCTGGATGCGGTCATCCGATCCTTCATCGACGATGCCGTCGAGTCGCTGCTGATCGCCGTGCAGGAGATCGACTCCGAGTCGATCGCTCGGGCGATCCTGGCGGCGAAGGTCCGCAAGGTGCGGGTGCAGATCATCCTGGAAGGCGGTTATCTGAGCGAGGAGAAACCTCCGGCTGATCCGTGGCCGGCCGGTGGCGAGAACGAGACCAACCGGAGCATCCACTCGGCGTTCCTGCGCGCCGGGATCGACGTCATCACGGACCTGAATCCGGCGATCTTCCATCAGAAATTCATCGTCCGGGACCACGGCGAGCCCTCGGCGGCGGTGCTGACGGGGTCGACGAACTTCACCCGGACGGACACCGGCACCAACGACGGCGCCGGCCCGGGCGCCGGGAACAACCTCAACCACGTCCTGGTCCTGCACGGGCAGAAGGCGGCCGGCCAGTACCGTGCCGAGTTCCTGCGGATGCGGGCCGGGACCTTCGGCGAGTTGCATGAACGTCATGAGTCGAGGCCGGCGGAGTTCCGCCTGGCCGGGGTGCGGGTAAAGCCGCTCTTCGCGCCTCGGCACGGGCCCGAGATGGAGATCATGAAGCAGATGCTGAAGGCCGAGACCAGCATCGATTTCGCCATGTTCACGTTTGCGCAGTCCTCCGGCATCGACGACACCATGGTCCGGCTCGTCGGTGCCGACCTGCCGATCCGTGGTGTGCTCGACCGCGGGCAGGGGGCACAGAAGTGGGCGGCGACCACGGGGTTGCGGGACGCGGGTGTGCAGTTGTGGGAGAACAAGCCCGGCACCGCGGTCCGCAAGCTGCACCACAAGCTGATGGTGATCGACGAGCGGATCGTCATCGCCGGGAGCTTCAACTACACCGGCCCCGCGACCACCCTCAACGACGAGAACATCGTCGTCCTCGGCGACCTTGAGGAGACCGATCCGCAGGCCGAGGCCACCCAACGCGACATCGCGGCGTTCGCCGTCGCCGAGATCCGGCGCATCATCACCGCCCTCGCCCGCCCCGTCGCCTGAGCATCCCCCGGCCAAGGTCGCCGTTGCGCCGAAGCGCTCCAGCCCCCTACCTGACCACGGCCCGGAGCGTCTGGTCCACGGGGAGGAAACAGACCAGTCCGTTGCCCGGGGCGCCGGTGACCACCCACGGATGGCCGACGTGCGTCATGCTGCCGCTACGACTGGCCCGACTGCAGCACGGCGTACTGCTGGCGCTGGCCGTCGTAATCCAGCCAGAACACGACGACCGGCTCCGGGCGGGTGTTGGCGAAGTCGACGAAGGCCTCCGATCCGCCGCCGGCCGATCGCAGGCTCGGCTCCCTTGACGGCGGCAGGGGCATCACCTCTCGCGGCCGCGGCTGGGTCGGCTGCGGCTTCGGCGAACTTCGCGACGGCTTCGGTTTGCCGGTGGGCGTCGGGCGGGGAGTCGGTTTCGGCGGACGGGTGGGCATTGATGCGCGGGTGGACAGGGAGACCGGCGCCGGGGAGAAGGCGGTGGTCGGCGGCGGCGGCGCGGCCGGTCCGTAGCAGATCCAGATCAGTTCCGGGCGTTGTCCACAGCGGCCGAAGTTGTCCACAGGCGACCGGTGCGGAGCGGCGGGCCGGCCTGACCGACAGCAGGCTCGACGGCAGCACGTCCGAGCCCGACCGCTGGAGGCCGCCATGCCGCCCCGTACCCCGCTTCCACCGCACCGCCGCCTTCCCCTGCTGGTCACCGCCGACGGCGACCTGCTCGACGAGCTGCTTCGACTCGCCGCAGCGGGTGGCACCGAGGTCGAACTCGCCGGGTCACCCCCGGCCAGTACCTTGATTACGCCGCACTGGTCGGCGATAAGTCGGACAACCTCCGCGGCGTGAACGGAATCGGTGAGAAGACCGCCGCGAAGCTGCTCGCCGCGATGGGCAGCGTGAACGCCGCTCTGGCCGACCCGCACGCCGCAGTGGCCGCCATCGGGAAGGCCGCCGCAGGGAAGCTGACCACCGCCGAGGCGCGTGCCGCGCTCGACCGCAACCGCGACCTCATGGCGATCCGCCGCGACGTGCCGGTCGACCCCGCCGCCTGCCAGCCGGCCGTCACCGCGGACACGGTCGCCGCGGTGCTGCGCGACCGCCACCTGCGGTCGTTAGTCGACCGGGTCGCCGCTGCTCTGTGCCGGCCCGCGCTGCCCAGCTCCCCGCCTCGCCGGCGCGAGCAGTCGACCGTCGTCCCTGAGCCGTTGACGGAGGACGCCGGGCCGCTGCCGATGGCCCAGCGCGACCAGCCCGCCGCGCCGGCGCTGGAGCGCGCCGACCCGTCGCCGGTGTGCCCCAGCTGCGGTCGGGAGGCCGCAGCGGCGCTGCCGTTTGCCCAGCTCGACGACAGTCAGCGGCCGGTGCTCACCGGCGGGGAGATTTTAGTCCACGCCGAACACCCCGTCGGGGACCTCTTGGCGGTCCTGGTCGACGGGGTGTGGGCGGTGCGGCGCATCCAGGTCGGGGAGTACTACCTGCCGCCCGGCAACCGCCGCCGCGCACACTACTGCCAGACGTACCCGTTCGAGTGCGCCGTGCCGGGCTGCGGGGAGCCCGCTCGCATGTACGCCTGCGGGCCACGGTGTGACCGCCACCCTCCGGCGCCCGGCGGGTGGCCGTCGGTGGGGGCCCGAAACCGTGTGTCGCCACTGCCAAGCGATCCGAAGGCGCCGTGAGCTTCCTGCCCTGATTTGGACCGATGCTGGCGGGCGGCGGAGACCGACTGTCGGTTGACAGCGAAGAGTTCAGTGCTCGGTGCGCTGACCTGGGCGCTGAAAGGTTGGTGCCGACGCTCGGCGATGGCTAACCCGGCGTTGATCCGCGGTTGATCATGCCTATGAGGCCACCCGATTACCGCGGGTTCGCGAGGCCCGGCAATCTCGGGAAGCGTGCGGGTCTGATAGGCGACCGCATCTTCGCGCCGCCGGGTGTGTGGGTTGATGATTCCACTATGTGCGGCGGGTGGAGGCCGCGTGGCCGCTGGCTGATGGCCGCGCCGGTGGTAGCGCTGGCGGTGCTGGCTTTCGTGGGCGCGGTGTTGACGGCGAGCAGGCCGCCGAGCTGGCTGGGGTGGTGCCCGCCGTGGCTGCTGGCGGCCGCTGGCGCGGGGCTGGCGGCGGTGGGCACGTGGATGGTGCAGCCGTGGGCGACGCGCCGCCGCGCGCGGGCCGACGTGGACCATGCCGCCCTGGGTGAGCTGGGCCGCTACCTGGGCTGGTCGACGCGGCTGCCGCTGCTGTCTGAGATGGATCCGCTGGAGATGCGGGTGCATCTGGCCATCGCCCTTCCCGCGGATCCGGCGACGACGTCGGACGCTGTCACCGGCCTTGACTCCCGGCTGCCGTCCTGGGTGGAGCGGGATATCGCCGAGGAGGTGCGGTCGTGGCTGGGCCGGGCCACGGCGGAGGGTGGCTTTCTGGTGGTGGTTGGCGACTCCTCCACCGGCAAGACCCGGCTGCTGTATGAGCTGCTCGCCGAGCAGCTGGGCGACTGGGCGGTGCTGGCCCCCGACCTGGGGGCCGGGGCCGGGCTGGTGAACACCCTGGCCGACGCCACAGTGAAACTGCCCAGGACGGGGCTGGTGGTGTGGCTGGACGAGCTGCAACGGTTCCTTCCCGGCCCGTACCTGAGCGCAGGCGCCGCTGGGCTGTCGGCGGCGACCGTCCGCAAGCTACTGGACGCCCCGACACCGGTGGTGCTGGTGGGGGCGCTGTGGCCCGAGCACGTGCGGGAGCTGCGCGCCGAGGACATCGATCCGGCCACCGGGCGCCGCGGCCCCCGCTACCCGGGCGCCGCCGATGTGCTCGCCGGCAACCGGCACCACGAGGTCAACGTGCACAGCTTCAACCAGGACGAGCGGCGGCGTGCTGCCCGGCTCGCCGGGTCCGACCCGCGGCTGGCCGACGCGGTGGCCGAGCAGTGGTTCGGCGTCACCGAGGTCCTCGCCGGCGCGCCGGAGGTGATCCGCCGCTACCAGCAGGCCACCGCCGATCAGCGGGCTGTTGTGCATGCTGCTGCCGACGCGCTGCGGCTGGGAGTGTTGCCGCCGCTGTCAGAGGACCTGCTGCGCGCCGCCGCCCGCACCTACCTGGATCACATCGAACCCGACGACCGCTGGTACCCGCCGGCCCGCGATGCGCTCGCCGGGCGATCCCGTGGAGGGCTAGCGCCGCTGCTGCCCGTCCCGGACCCCGCCCGGCGCCGGAACCTCGGCTGGACGCTGGCCGACTACCTGCTGCAGCACCTCACCCGCCACCGCGCCGCCGTGGTTCCACCCGCCGCCACTTGGCAGGCCCTGACCCAGCACGCCAGCAGCCCGGCCGATCTCAACCGACTCGGGACCAGCGCCCACAATCGAGGGCTTGGCTCGGTCGCCGAACCCCTGTACCGAGCCGCAGCCACCGCCGGCGACCCCGACGCCAGCCACGGGCTCTTCAACCTGCTGTGGGAGCAGGGCCGGGAGGCCGATAGGGAGCAGGTGTTGCGGGATCGCATCGCCGCCGGCGACCCCGGCGCCCGCGACACCCTGGCCCATTTTCTGCTGGGGCGGCAGGGTCGGGAGGCGGAGGCCGAGCAGGTGTTGCGGGACGCGATAGCCGCCGGTGACCCCGAAACTAGCGCCCGTGTGTGGCTCGCCCGGCGGCTGGAGACGGAGCCGGGTCGGCAGGCGGAGGCCGAGCAGCTGTGGCGGGACGCGGTCGCCGCCGGCGATCCAGACGCCCGCGACAGGCTCGCCTCGTTGCTACGGGAGCAGGACCGCGAGGAGGAGGCTGAGCAGGCGTTGCGGGAAGGCATCGCCGCCGGAGACTCCACCGTCCGCCGCGGGCTCGCCTCCCTGCTGTGGAAGCAGGGTCGGCGGGCCGACGCTGAGCAGGTGTGGCGGGACGCGCTGGCCGCCAGCAACCACTACGGGTACTGGGAGCTCGCCCGGCTCCTATGGGAGCAGGGCCGGGAGGCCGACGCCGAGCAGGTGTGGCGGGACGCGGTCACCGCCGGCGACCGCCACGGGTACTGGGAACTCGCCCGGCTCCTACGGGAGCAGGGCCGGCTAGCGGAGGTCGAGCAGGTGTTGCGCGACGCGATCGCCGCCGGCGACCCCTTCGCCCGCGAGATGCTCGCCACAGCACTGCGGCAGCAGGGCCGGGAGGCGGAGGTCGAGCAGGTGTTGCGCGACGGCATCGCCGTCGGGGACCCGTTCGTCCGGGGCCCGCTCGTCCGGCTGCTTGGGCAGCAGGGTCGGGAGGCGGAGGTCGAGCAGGTGTGGCGGGACGTGATTGCCGCCGGCGGCCGGGGCGCATACGTGTACGTGCAGCTGGCCCGGCTGTTGGGGCAGCAGGGTCGGGAGGCTGAGGCTGAGCAGGTGTTGCGGGAAGGCATCGCCGCGGGCGACCCCGACGCCGGCGACAGCGTCGTGGTCGCGGGCGACCCCGACGCCCGCGACTGGCTCGCCTCGTTGCTGCGGGAGCAGGGTCGGGAGGCGGAGGCCGAGCAGGTGTGGCGGGACGCGGTCACCGCCGGCGACCACGACGCACACGTGCAGCTGGCCCGGCTGCTGCGGGAGCAGGGTCGGGAGGCTGAGGCTGAGCAGGCGTTGCGGGAAGGCATCGCCGCCGGAGCCCCCGACGCCCGCGACTGGCTCGCCTCCCTGCTGCGGGAGCAGGGTCGGGAGGCGGAGGTCGAGCAGGTGTGGCGGGACGCGGTCGCCGCCGGCGACCCAGACACCCGCGACAGGCTCGCCTCGTTGCTACGGGAGCAGGACCGCGAGGAGGAGGCTACTCGGGTCGAGCAGTGCAAGCTTGAGCCCGAGGACCTTCAACCCAGGGTTTGACGGGCTGGGCGACGCATATGCGGGATGGCGTCGGTGCCGACCAGTCCGATGACCGAACCGAGGCGATCGGTCACCTAGAAATAGTCAGCGTGTTCGATGGTGCCGCCCCAGCGGGGTGCTGCGGCCGTCCCGGTTGACGCAACATGTGACGAGGGAGCCATCGCTCTGGTAGCGGACGAAGCTTTGGATCCACGGCAGGCAGTACTGGTCTGCGCGGATCTCGGCCAGGAGTCAACCTGTCACCGACCAGGGGCGGCGAACCGGGCGCGGGCTGCGGACAAGGCCCCTGCCCGTCCCCTCATGCATGCGCCGATGCGGGACGGCACGGTTCACGGCGTCACCGGAGCGTTCCAGGTCGCCTGCCAGGTCTGCGGACCAATCACGCCGTCGACCTCGAGGTTCTTCTCGCGCTGGAACTGCACACAGATGCGCTCGGACTCGTTGCCGTACTCCCCGTCGGCGCGGATGCGCCAGCCGCGCTCCTTCATCTTGAGCTGCCAGGTACGCACGTCGTCGCCCTGCATCACAGGCGGGCGTAGCTCCGCCCGCTGGGGTGCGACCAGGAGGGTGCGTTGCTCGGGTTCAGATAATCCTCGAGCAATGCACATACTTGGCTCGGGCTATCCAGCGGATATGCGTATTTCGCAGTACCGGTTGCTGACGTAGACGCTGGACCGCCCCCCGGGGTCGAGGCTCACGGGCCCGCCGCCCTGGCGCGCTTCGCGGGAGTCCAGCTTCCGGCCGTTCGTGGCGTCGTACAGCGCGATGTCGCATCCGCTGTTGCCGTTGAAGTTTGTGACCTGAACGGAGACCGGGCCTGTGGTGTCGAAGGCATCCGTCTCGCCACGGTACTCCGGGACGAAGGGTAGTTCCGCCTTGCCGGGCCCGGACCGCTGAAATACCAGGCATTCCGGGTCGTTGGCTTCCCACCGGAACTGGCCTGTCTCATGCACCTGGAACGAACCTCCCACGTATACGTCGGTTACTTTCACCACCGGCTCCCCGCCGTCAATGTTGATCACCGTGACGTCGCAACCATTGTCCATGTCGGAGATCGTGTCCCGGATGATCAGGCGCCACGGCGCCGTCGCGCTGAATCGGTCCTGTTGTCTGGTGTCCGTTACTCGGGGGTGGTCGCTGCGATCCAGAATCAGCAAGGCGGCCGCTGCGGCAGCTGCAGCGAGCAAGATCGCAGCCGCGACCAGGAAGATGGGACGACGGCGCCGAAGCAGCGCAAGAAACCCCCACCCGGCGATGAATTGGCGCTGTCCGCCGCCGGCCACACGGCGGCTAGAGGCGTCCACCGCGCCCGCCACGCCGGGTTGAGTGGAAGGTGGAGACGTCCCCGGTGCCAGGATCGCCACGTCTGCCGGTCCGGCCCGGTCGGGCTCGTGGGGATGTGGCGCCCGTTCGGCAGCAGTCGTTGCGGATCCCGCCTCTACGCTCGGAGAGATTCCAATCGGGTCCGGTGCCTGATCCTGGTTAGCAGCTTCGAGAGCCGCTACCGCGGCTGCCGCCACCGCGCGGCTGTCGTCGTCGGCGAGGCGTTGCAGGGCGCGTTTCGCGGCCAGCGCCTGCCCGGCGTGTCTGCCGCGCTGCAGGCGCGCCAGCTCCTGCACCGCTCCAGCGCGGATGTGGGCGAGGGGGTGCTCTATCACCTCCTGCAACTCGGGCGGCAGCGGCGCGGGTGTGGAGACCTGGCGGCGACGCCGGGCCAGGTACAGCTCGCCCTGCATTTCCACGTCCCGGCTGGGAGTCTGGTGCGGGTTCTGTTCCCGAACCCGGTCGAACACGTAGTCGTAAAGTTCGTTGAGCGACACCCAGCCGTCCTGGTCGCGGTCCGCGTCGCCGGTGGCGAGGCCCTCCACCACAGCCGAGGTGAACACCGACGGCCGGGGGCTGTGGTCATCGGCGAGCTGGTCACCCTCGAAGGCATACTCCATCGCGCTGGATGCGCTGATCACTGCCCGACCACGACCACCGCCCAGCTTGCCAACCGGAAAGCTGTCGAGGACATTGACGTCGCCGGCCGCCCGGACCGACACGCCTTGACTGAAGGCTCCGCCGTAACAGCAATCCAACAGCAGCACGATGCTGCGGGACCGGCTGGCGCGCATGCACCGCTGGACGAAATCCGCCGACAACGCGGTGGACGCGAGCCGGTTCGGGCGGGTGTTGCGCGCGGCGAAGAACAATTCACCGGACTCGCTCTTCAGACCGTGACACGAGAAGTGCAGCAAGAGAACGTCGTCAGGACGGCCGTCGGAGAACAGGTCTTCGATGTGCGTGCCGATGACGTGCGCCGGTTCGTTGCGTACGACTTGCACGTCAAATTCGCCAATTTGCGGATCGCCGAGCACCCGTCCCAGCGCGTCGGCGTCCGCGGCCGGAGACAGAAGATGCCGCAGCCCCTCATTCTCGTACTGATCGTTGGCGATGATCAGCGCCCTGCGCCGGCCGTTCACGGCCGACCCCCGCCCGTGCTGTGCCGGTCGACGAACAGGGTGATCAGGCGGTCCTGCTCGGCCTGCGAAACCTCAGACAGCTCCAGCGTGTCGCCACCGATTTCGATCTTTACCGTGCGCTTGACCCCGTCGCCGCGTGACAGCCAGCTGCGAATCACGGCGACGACGTTCCCGAGGGCGGCGGCCGAACGGCCAAGAGTGACCACGAGGCCGCCGAGTGCTACCGCGTCGATCGCCCGCGCGCCGGGCGGTGCGTCCGCGGTCGACGGGCGGCGCACGTCATCGACATCAAGCTGCAGGAGCTCCTGACGGAGATAGCTGGTGAGGGCATCCAGCCGCTCCGCGCTCGCGCCCTCCTCGATCAGGCGAAGGTTGAGCTGCCGATCCATCAGCCCACCTCTTGCGATCCGGTCGGATATCTTCGCAAGCGTCCACCCAGGACGTGGCGGCTGCAATCAGATAAAGGGACTGAAGAGATGCGGATTCCTGACAGCCACGAGGCGGCGTTGGAAGCTGCTGGTGGTGGGCGACCCCGGCGCGGGCAAGTCTCGCTCCGCCGCGCAGGCCGCCGTAGAGCAATCGCAACGGCATTGAGAACTCCTGAGAATGATCTAGGGGTTCGTCTTGATGGACGATCGACTAGGGTGCTCAGCCGTGAGGAGGGGTGAGCAGCGGCCGTGGATCGTCTCGGACGAGCTGTGGGCTGAGATCGAGCCGCTGCTGCCGCCCCGTCCACCGCGCAGGCACCGGTTCCCGGGCCGCAAGCCCCTGGATGACCGCAAGGTGTTGTGCGGGATCTTGTTCGTGCTCTACACGGCGATCCCGTGGGAGTACCTGCCCCAGGAGCTCGGCTTCGGATCGGGAATGACCTGTTGGCGCAGGCTGCGGGATTGGAACGACGCCGGCGGCAGATCTACACCGGCTACGCCGAGCGGGACTAAGTCCCCGCCGACCAGCGCTGAGCCCCGGTCTGACGACGAAGGCCGCCGACCCCGCGAGGGGGCCGGCGGCCTTTTCGCGTACGGCGCGAGGCCGCACCGGGCGACATTGACGTCGCCCGCACCGGTGAGGAGCATCGGCGGCAGGGGGCCGCTATGGCGAACATCGACGTGGACCAGCTCAAGAGGGTGTTGTCGGCGGAGAAGACCCGTGCCGCCGCCGACGCCGGCCGGCTGCGGACCGTGAACCGGGAGCTGCGGCGGGTGCGGCCGGGACCGGACTTTGAGGCGCGCCACCAGCAGGCGCTGGAGCGGGCGTTCCGCACCGAGATGCCGGACGCGGCCCGGTACTTCGCCGAGGCCGAGGAGACCTTCCGGCGCGGGGTCCGGGACCGCCGGGCGGCGCTGGACGTGCTCGCCACCGCCCCACCCCCGCTGACGCCGACCTCCACGCTGCTGGAGACGCCGTTCCTGATCTGGGGGCTGGGCAGCCCGGGCTCCCGGCTGGCGTACGACGGCCACATCGAGGCCGGAAACAGCTGGGCGACCATGGCCGGCTACACCGACGCCGACGGCGCCTTCCTCACCTATGACGAGGTCGATTTCTACTTCCTGTGGCAGAACGACGGAGGCACCGACGTGGTGGTCGACGTCCGGTCGCTGCTGCGGCTCACCGGCAGCCTGCACGCCTGGGCGGACTCCGGGTATTTCTGGACGCCGTTCTGGGGCATAACCACCATCGGAGACAGCACCGGATACGTCCAGGCGCGGCTGGAGCTGTTGCAGTGGTGGGAGCAGCCGCCGACCCGACCCCTGCCGCAGCCCGACCAGGTCAACGACGTGGAATCGCTGTCGGTCAGCGGTGGGTGGCAGCTTCTCGGCCGGCCCGGGCGACACGAGAGTGTGCCGGTGGCCGGCGCCGCCCACCTCGCGTACGACACCTTCCGGGTGCCGGCCGGCGCGGTGGCCGTGTTCGAGGTCGGGGTGCAGGCCGGGTGGGGCGGGTACGACGGTGGCGGGTTCGCGGACTTCCAGTCCGGCGACTTCCGGGTGGTCTGCCCGCACGTGCAGTTGGAGTTCCTGACCGCCCCACCGGTGGTGAGTCCCTGACAGTGGGGCGGTCGGCGGCCGGTACGGCTGCGCAGGCCGGCGGAGACGAGCTGATTGCCCTCCGACAGGGCGGGCAGCGCCCGGTGAACGCGGCGTCGCCCGCGATGGCGGCGGCGTACACGACAGCGGTGCGGGACGCGATGGCCGACCAGCCGTACTTGCTGGCCGAAGCCCCAACAGGCAGCGCCGGCCGGTCAGCACAACACCGGCGCCCGATGATGTTGTGGAACAGGTGTCATCGCGCCACACGGCGGCCGCGCCGCCGGCGAGGACGGCGGCGGCCAGCGGTTGCTCGGCCAGGTGCTGATGCGCGGGGTACGCCTGCCCGTTGACTTGGACCAGCGGGTACACGCCGCCGCGGACAACGCCGGGGTCAAGGCATCCATCCTCATCCGCGAGTGGATCGAGCTCGGCCTGACGAACTAGAAACGACCGGCCCGTGTCGCTGTCCGCGCTTCGCCGAGCGATCGCCCACGTCACCCAGGCCGGCCACTGAGAAGCTGACCCGACCCACGGCCAGGACAACTGAGAAGCGCCCACTTCGCCTGAGCACTGACACGCGCCAGGTGGGTCGACTCACGAGGGCCTCGACCTGACCTGGCGGCTGCTCCGGCGGACTAATAGGCAGTCACCGCGCTGGACGGCATGCCGTCAGGCGGCGCGCCGGTACGCCCGCTGCAGGTTGTGTCCTAATTCGATACAGGGGAATGCGTCCGCCGCGAGCTTGATCAGTTAGCTGGGTGGCGACACCCCATCGCAGGATCTTGGCAACTGTCTCGTCGGCGATGTCGATGCCGAGCCTGTCGCTTGCCGCGTCGGCAAGCTCTGCTACGTCTCCAACGAATTGGCCCTCTGAGTCGGCCGCCGCGAGGATCGCCTGCCAGACAGCCCGCCAGGTGCGGCGTCTTTGCGGGCTCCATGCTTTGGCGCGGATGTCGAAGGCTTGGAGCCGGTGATCTTGCGCGGGTCGCTGCGGTCGGGTTGATCCCCTTGGCTTTGGCATGCAGAGTTGGTAGGTGTTGCAGCGCTGGCCGTTGCCGTGGTCGACGAGCTTCAGCAGTCCAGCCTCCTGTAGCCATCTCAAGGAGGCCTGGACGTTGGCCCTGTTCGCCGGACGTCGTCCAGATGCTGTTGCGATCGCCGCTGCGAGCTGGGTCGGTGACAGCGCTACGTGCATGGCCTCGTCGGCGCCGTCGACGAGTGCCCGCCAAACCGCACGACGGAGGCTCGCCACCTTGCCAGCGATGGTGTGCGCGCTGACCCACGGGGCCGAGGTGAGCCTGGAACGACAGCCGGCGCGCGGTACGCGCCACCCGGCGCCCACGTGACGGTCACCGTCACCGGTGACCGCGTCACCGCCACGGTCCACGTTCCGGTCCGCACTCTGGGGGCGCGGCTGCCCCGGCTCACCGTGTCCGCCACCGCGGTCGCCGCCGTCGAACCCGGCGCCCCGGCACCACTACCGTGACGGCGGGAGACGGCCTGCGGGCGAACCGGGTCAGCGCGGCCACGGAGCGGGGCGGTGCCACGGTCTGCCTGCTCGCCGTTGGGCTGGCCTTCGTGCTGGTCGGTCTCTTCGGCGCGGCGATCGGCGCCGCCCGGACGGCACGGCAGCAGGCCCGGGTCGCGGCGGACTTCGGGGCGCTCGCCGGCGCCGGTCGGGCGCTCGACGGCGAGGCGGCGGCCTGCGGGAGGGCCGGAGAACTGGTCGGCGCCAACGCCGCACGGCTCTCCGCCTGCCGCCTCGACGGGCTGGACGTGCTGGTCACGGCGGAGGTCACGGTCACGCCGCTGCCCTGGCTGACCCGCACCGCCACCGCGACCTCCCGGGCCGGCCCGATCCGAGGCTGACCCTCCGGCGTCGGTCCGCGGGGCCGCTATTGGCCGGGTCGGTCGGGGCGCGATGAGCTGCCGCGCCCCGACCGATGGCGGCTCAGCGGGCCTGGAGGGCGTCCAGGCCGACCGCCATGGCGATGACGAGTCGCCGGTCGATCTGCGGGTTCTGGATCTCCACCACGTACCGGTCGCGCAGGCCCCACTTCTTGACGACCGAGAACACGGGCTGGCCCCCGGCGACGAAGTCGAAGTGGTACGGCAGCCACGACAGCGAGTCGACGAAGCGGCGCAGCAGCGCCACCGGCAGGCTCCGCTCCTGGCCCGTGATCTGCGGCAGGCCGGCCTGCTCGACGTGCCACGTCGACCGCAGCAGCGACTGGGCGAAATCCTTGCGGAACAGCCCGATCGGGTTGCCGGCGTGGTCGGTCACGTCGTACGTGGCGCCGAGATCGAGCCGCTGACGGGCCTTGAAGCCGAGCAGCGGGTACTGCTTGGAGTCGTCGGTGTAGATGGTCACCTGCTCCTTGAAGGCGAGCCGCTTCTGCTGCGCGAACGCGAGCAGCTCGCCCTCCGAACCGTCCGACGCCACCGCGCGGACCTCGTACTGGTTGACCATCATGCGGATCCGCTGGCGGATGAAGAACTGGTGCTGGGTCTGCAAGGCGTCGAGCTGCATGCGATCTCCTTCGAGGGGTAACGCCGGAGTCTCGCACAGCCGAGCCCTCAGCGTCCGCCCTCGATGGTCGCCTGCAGCGCCCAGGCGTTGAGCAGCTGGTGGATGCCGCGGAGTCGATCGTTCATCTGCTCCCGGCGTTCCGCCTGCGCCAGGCTGGCCAGCGCTGCCCAGCGAGTCAGGGCGCGTCGGTCGCCGCGCCGGGGTGGTCCGGGACCCGCTCGTCCTGGCGCGGCAGGGCCGGGGCCGGGCCTGCGGGAGCGTCGCCGGCAGGCGGCATCGGCAGGACGGGGGCCGCCGGGGCGGCGGCCTCGGGCGGCAGGTTGGCGAGGACCACGTCGAGGACCTTCACCGCGTCCGACTTGGACAGCGGGTTGTTGCCGTTGCCGCACTTCGGGGACTGCACGCAGGAGGGGCAGCCCGACTCGCAGCCGCACTCGGCGATCGCGTCCCGGGTGGCCCGCAGCCAGGCCGCCGCCGTCCCGTACGCCCGCTCGGCGAAACCCGCACCGCCGGGGTGCCCGTCGTAGACGAAGACGGTGGGCGCCTCGGTGTCCGGGTGCACGGCGGTGGAGAGGCCGCCGATGTCCCAGCGGTCGCAGGTGGCCATCAGCGGCAGCAGGCCGATCGCGGCGTGCTCGGCGGCGTGCAGCGCCCCCGGGGTGTCCGCCACCTCGACCCCGGCGGAGGCCAGCGACTCCGGCGAGACGGTGAACCAGACCGCGACGGTGCGCAGCTCACGGGCCGGCAGGTCCAGCGGCCGGGTGTCGATCACCTCGCCTGAGGCGATCCGGCGCCGCTGGTACGACACGACCTGGCTGGTCACGTCGACCTCGCCGAGGAAGAGCCCGACCGGCCCGGCGTCCACGTACGACCGGACCGACACCACGGACAGCGAGGTGACGTCCCGGGCGTGGGTGGACCAGTCCGGCTCCTCCGCGTGCACCAGCGCGCAGCCGTCGGCCAGGTCGAGCGAGTCGACCACGAACGAGACGCCCTGGTGCAGGTAGACCGCACCGGAGTGGATGAGGAAGTGCGACGAGCCGCCGTCGACGGTGCCGAGCAGCCGCCCGGTGGACGCCTCCACCACGCAGACCGGTGCGCCGCCCTCGCCGCGCAGGTCGACCTCGGGGCGTTCCCGGTGCCGCCAGTACCAGCCGGTCGGCCGCTGCCGCAGCGCGCCGGCCTCGACGAGCGAGTCGACCGCCTCCTTCGCGCCGTCGCCGAAGAGCTCCAGGTCGGCCGGGGTGAGTGGGGCCTCGGCCGCGGCGCAGGCGAGCTGCGGGGCGAGCACGTACGGGTTGGCCGGGTCGAGCACGGTCGCCTCGACGGGCCGCCCGAACAGCGCCTCCGGGTGGTGCACCAGGTAGGTGTCGAGCGGGTCGTCCCGGGCCACCAGCACGGCCAGGGCCTCGTCGCCGGAGCGGCCGGCCCGGCCGGCCTGCTGCCAGAGTGACGCCCGGGTGCCCGGCCAGCCGCAGATCAGCACCGCGTCCAGCCCGACCAGGTCGACGCCGAGTTCGAGGGCGTTGGTGGAGGCGAGGCCGAGCAGGTCGCCGTGGAGCAGCGCGCGTTCCAGCTCGCGTCGCTCCTCGCGCAGATAGCCGGCCCGGTAGGCGGCCACCCGGTCACCCAGCCCGGGGACCGCCTCGTCCAGGGCGCGCCGGGCGTTCGCGGCGACCACCTCGGCGCCCTTGCGGGAGCGGACGAAGGCGAGGGTGCGTACCCCCTCGGCGACCGTGTCGGCGAGCAGGTCCGCCGTCTCCCGCAGCGCCGACCGGCGCACCGGCGCGAGGTCCGCGACCTCCCCCGAAGAATCCGGGAGCAGCGGCGGCTCCCAGAGCGCGAAGGTCACCCCGCCGCGCGGCGAGGTGTCCTCCGTGACGGCGGCGACCGGCAGGCCGGTGAGCCGCCCGGCCGCCGTCGCCGGGTCGCCCGACGTCGCGGAGGCCAGCACGAAGACGGGGGTACGACCGAAGCGGGCGCACTGCCGGCGCAACCGGCGCAGCACGTGCGCGACGTGCGAGCCGAACACGCCCCGGTAGGTGTGGCACTCGTCGATCACCACGTACGCCAGCCGGCGCAGGAAGCCGGACCAGTGCGCGTGCCCGGGCAGGATGCCGTGGTGCAGCATGTCCGGGTTGGTCAGCACGAACCGGGAGTGCCGGCGGATCCACTCCCGCTCGGCGCGCGGGGTGTCCCCGTCGTAGCAGGCGGGGCGTACGCCGTCGAGCTCCAGGCCGGCGACGGCGCGCAACTGGTCGGCGGCGAGCGCCTTGGTCGGCGCCAGGTAGAGCACGGTGGCGCGCGGGTCGGCGAGGAGCGTGCTCAACGCGGGGAGCTGGTACGCCAGCGACTTGCCAGACGCGGTGCCGGTGGCCACCACGACGTGCTCTCCGGCGTACGCCAGCTCGGCGGCCTCGGCCTGGTGCCGCCAGGGGGCGACGACGCCGCGGCGGGCGAACGCCGCCCGCAGCTCCTCCGGGGTCCACGCCGGCCACGGCGCCGGCTCGCCGGCGCGGGCCGGCACCCGCTCGACGTGGGTGACCGGGTCGGCGGTGTGCCGGGTGCGCAGCCGACGCAGCAGCTCGGCCGGCGGTCGCCCGGGGCCGGTGCCTGCGGATACGGTGGCGGCGGAGGTCACGTCCTGCACTCTCGCACTGGTGTTCGGAATTGGGAACCCGGGGCGGTGGGTATTGGGGGAGTCTCCGCCGGTGACCCCGCCAGGGGGTCGGGGGCGGGATGGTTAGATGCCCAGGAGAGTCTACGAGGAGGACCGATGGAGCTGTCGCTGGCGACCCGCACCGTGGGGGAGCACACGGTGCTCGAGGTCGGCGGTGAGGTGGACGTCTACACCGCACCGCGCCTGCGGGAACGGCTCCTGGAGTTGATCGACGGCGGGGCCCGCCGGGTGGTGGTGGACCTGGGCCGGGTGGACTTCCTCGACTCGACCGGTCTCGGCGTGCTGGTCGGCGCCCTCAAGCGGCTCCGCTCGGCCGGTGGCTCGTTCGCCCTGGTCTGCGACAAGGAGCCGCTGCTCAAGATCTTCCGGATCACCGCGCTGGACCAGGTCTTTCCCCTGCACCCCACGGTCGACGCGGCGATCAGCGCCGACCCGACCGGCGCCGGCGCGTGATGGCGACCGTCAAGCTCTCCTTCTCGCCCGCCCCGGTGCACGTGCGCACCGCCCGCCTGGTCGGCGTCGCGGTGGCCCGCCGGGCCGGGGTACGCGAGGACCTGCTCGACGAGGTGCGCCTGGCGATCGGTGAGGCGTGCACGCGGGCGGTGGCCCTGCACCGGCAGTACGGCCTGGCCGATCCGGTGCTGGTGGAGATGTCGGACTCCGGGGCCTACTCGGTGCGGGTGGTGGACCGCGCCCCGATCGAGGCCGGCATCGGCCTGGCCGCGCTGCCCCCGGACGAGCTGGCCAAGGAGTCGCTCAGCGAGGACGCGCTGACCACCGGCGTCGGCTTCGCCCTGCTCGCCGGCTTCGTCGAGGATCTCCAGGTCCGTCCGGTCGAGGAGGGCATCGGTACCGAGGTCCGGATGGTGTGGCCGGTCGGCCGCTGACCTGACAGTTCGTCCCCACCGGCCGCGTTCCCGCTCGGGAGCGCGGCCTCGTCGTGCTGGCCGGCCCATATATCAGATTTTTCCTCATAACACAGCGACGAAGATCATCGAGACAGGGTGCCCCCTCGGTGTGACCTCCAACACTGCGGAGGGCTACAGTACCCGGGTTGTCAGCAAGTGACCCGTCTCGCAGCCAGCGGGAATGGGTGTTCATCGCTGGTCCGCGGTGGTGGGTTGGCGCGCTGGCGAGTTCGCATCCAGGCGTCGGCCCGTGCGTCTCCACGGCCGGCGCGAGTGTTCGGTACAGGAGGACATAGATGTCCGGGACCTTGGCCGCCGACGGCGGCGCACTGTCCCTTACCGGAGCCAACACGACGTACGTCGTCATCGCCGCGGTCATCGCGCTGGTGGCGCTCGTCTTTGCCGCCGCCTTGACCAAGGCCGTGCTGGCAGCCGGTAAGGGCACCACCAACATGCAGGAGATCTCCGGGGCGGTGCAGGAGGGCGCGTCGGCGTACCTGCTGCGGCAGTTCAGGACGCTGGCGATCTTCGTGGTGATCGCCGTCGTGCTGCTCTTCCTGCTGCCGGTGCACGACACCGACGGCAACGAGACCCTGGTGAAGATCGGCCGGTCGGCCTTCTTCGTGGTGGGCGCCCTGTTCAGCGCGTTCATCGGCGGCGCGGGCATGTGGCTGGCCACCCGCGCCAACCTGCGGGTCGCCGCCGCCGCCCGGGAGCGTGAAGGCGGCCGCGAGGGCGCCATGAAGATCGCCTTCCGGACCGGTGGCGTGGTCGGCTTCCTCACCGTCGGCCTCGGCCTCTTCGGCGCGGCGCTGGTCGTCATCCTCTTCCGGGGCGACGCCCCGACCGTGCTGGAGGGCTTCGGCTTCGGCGCCGCGCTGCTCGCCATGTTCATGCGGGTCGGCGGCGGCATCTTCACCAAGGCCGCCGACGTCGGCGCCGATCTGGTCGGCAAGGTCGAGCAGGGCATCCCCGAGGACGACCCGCGCAACGCCGCCACCATCGCCGACAACGTGGGCGACAACGTCGGCGACTGCGCCGGCATGGCCGCCGACCTCTTCGAGTCGTACGCGGTCACCCTGGTCGCGGCCCTGATCCTGGGCCGGGCGGCGTTCGGCGAGGACGGCCTGGTCTTCCCGCTGATCATCTCCACCGTCGGCGTGCTCGTCGCGATCGTCGGCGTCTTCATCACCCGGCTGCGGGCCTCCGACCGCAACGGTCTGACCGCGATCAACCGGGCCTTCTACATCTCCGCGGTGCTCTCCGCGGTGCTGGTGGCGATCGCCGCCTACGCCTACCTGCCGGCGACCTTCGCCGAGCTGGAGGGGGGGCTGACCGACGTCGACCGCAACCCGCGGCTGGTGGCCATCGGCGCGGTGATCATCGGTATCGTGCTGGCCGCCGCGATCCAGGCGCTGACCGGCTACTTCACCGAGACCAACCGACGCCCGGTGCAGGACATCGGCAAGAGCTCGCAGACCGGGGCGGCCACCGTCATCCTCGCCGGCATCAGCGTCGGCCTGGAGTCGGCGGTCTACTCGGCGCTGCTGATCGGCGCCGGCGTCTTCGGCGCGTTCCTGCTCGGCGGCAGCTCCATCACGCTCTCGCTCTTCGCGGTCGCGCTGGCCGGCACCGGCCTGCTCACCACCGTCGGCGTGATCGTCGCGATGGACACCTTCGGCCCGATCTCCGACAACGCCCAGGGCATCGCGGAGATGTCCGGGGACATCGACGAGCACGGCGCCCGTACGCTCACCGAACTGGACGCGGTCGGCAACACCACCAAGGCGATCACCAAGGGCATCGCGATCGCCACCGCGGTGCTCGCCGCGACCGCGCTCTTCGGCTCGTACACCGACACGCTGCGCAGCTCGTACGAGGATGCCGGGGTCGGTGACGCCGCGGCGGAGATCCTGAACGCGCTGAACGTGGCCAACCCGCGCAACCTGGTCGGCCTGATCATCGGCGCGGCGGTGGTCTTCCTCTTCTCCGGCCTGGCCATCAACGCGGTCTCCCGCTCGGCCGGCGCCGTGGTGATGGAGGTCCGCCGGCAGTTCCGCGAGCTGCCCGGGATCATGGACCGCACCCAGCGCCCCGAGTACGGCAAGGTCGTCGACATCTGCACCCGGGACGCGCAGCGCGAGCTGATGACCCCCGGTCTGCTCGCCATCCTGGCGCCGATCGCGGTCGGCTTCGGCCTCGGCCCGGGCGCGCTGGCGTCCTACCTGGCCGGTGCGATCGGTGCGGGCACGCTGATGGCGGTCTTCCTGGCCAACTCCGGTGGCGCCTGGGACAACGCGAAGAAGCTGGTCGAGGACGGCGCGTACGGCGGCAAGGGCTCCGACTCGCACGCCGCGACGGTCATCGGCGACACCGTCGGCGACCCGTTCAAGGACACCGCCGGCCCGGCGATCAACCCGCTGATCAAGGTGATGAACCTGGTCTCGCTGCTGATCGCGCCGGCCGTGGTGGCCTGGAGCGTGGGCGACGACCGGAACACCCCGCTGCGGGTGACGATCGCCCTGGTCGCCGCGCTGATCATCGCCGCGGCGGTGGTGTTCAGCAAGCGCAAGGGCGTCGCGATGGCGGACTCCGGCACCGGCACCGACGCCGGCGCGGACAGCCCGGAGGAGCGTCCCGAGCCGGTCAACGCCTGAGGGTCCTGACGGGCGGCGGTTCCCGGTCGGCGGACGCTGGCCGGGAACCGCGCTTCTCCGGTCCCATCGGTGAAACCTGACCGGTGGCAGTTCCATCGGAAGGCCGTACGCTGCTTCGCATGCGTACGCGCCGGGCGGCAACCGCCGGAAAGCTCACGGTGGTCCTGGCCACGCTCGCCCTCGTCCTCGCCGGCTGCGGCGGTCCCAGCCCCCGGGCCTGGGCGGCCTCGGTCTGCGAGTCGCTCACCCCCTGGCGCGCCGAGATCAACAAGCTGACCAGCAGCACCCAGCAGCAGATGACCGCGCAGACCACCCCGGCCCAGGCGAAGGAGAACCTGGTCCGGCTCTTCGCCGGCGCCGAGCAGGCCAGCGAGACCGCCCGCCGCAAGGTCGAGCAGGCCGGGGTGCCGGAGACCGACCACGGCGAGGAGATCTCCGCCGGCTTCCGGGCCTCGCTGAGCAAGATGCGGGACGCCTACGGTCGGGCCCGGGACACCATCGACGGGCTGGACACCGGGGAGGCCACCGCCTTCTACAACGGGGTCCGGGCCGCGGTGGAGACGCTCAACAAGGAGTACGACGCGAGCGCGCTGGACACCGGCAAGCTCAGCTCCACCGAACTCAAACAGGCCTTCGACGAGGTCCCGGAGTGTCGCTGACGCCACCAGACTCACCCCCCGACCCGGTCCGGCAGCTCTCGCTGTTCGGCACCGAGGCGGCCGACCCTTCCCTGGCGGACCTGGCCGGCCTGCTCGCCGGGCCGGGGGAGGTGGTCCGGATGGGCGGCACGGCCCGGCTGTCGGTCGTGGTCGACGCCGCCTGGCGGGTGCACGTGCTGGTGGCCGAGCTGGCCGCGCGCGGGGTGCCGGCGAGCTGGGAGCCGACCGAGGACGGCCGGCACCTGGTCCGCACCGCGTACGCCAGCACCCTGGCCCCGCTCGCGGTGGCCTGGCTGCGCGGCGCCGTGAAGCGACCGCCCGCCGGGTTCCACCTCAACGGTCGCCGGCTGCGGCTCTGGCTCGCCGCCGCCGGGGCCGCCGACCCACCCGGCTTCCTGCTCCGGCTCGGCGCCGGGGACCAGTCCTGCTGGCCGCAGGTGCGGGCGGCGCTGGCCACGGTCGGCCTGCCCGGGGCATTCCTCGACCCGGGGGCGGGCGGGCCGGCGTACCGGATCAGCGGGCGCCGCCGGCTGGCCCGGCTGGCCGAGCTGGTGGGTGACCGCCCACCCGCCGCGCCGGCGGCCGACTGGCCCGGCGCCCCCGCCTGAGCCCGGCGCCCCCGCCTGAGCCCGGCGCGGCCTCCACGCCCGTGCCCGCCCGCGCGGTCGGTGGCCGTCGCCCCGGCCCGCAACCCCCCGTCGGCTGTCCGATCACGGACACCGCCCGGGTGGCGGTTTGTCCAGGAAAACGGACCGGTGACTTATCGGCCGAGGGTCCGTGATCGTCACAGTGGCCCGCTCGGTGGCCTACCCGCGGTGTACGGTGGCGCCGTCCGGCGGGAGTGTCCGCGCGGCCGGGCCGGTGGCCGCCACGTACCGACCGGTTTACCGCCCGCGAAACCCGAAACGCGGCCGGCGCGTTACGTTGGACGTCCGGGCCGCCAGTGGTCCGGCCGGTGCAATACGGCCCGAAACGGGGCATGGAGCAGGAGTGAGGTCGGAGAGAGACGTGCCGAGCAACGCTGGAACCACCCGTCTGGTCATCGTCGAGTCACCGGCGAAGGCCAAGACGATCTCGGGCTATCTCGGCCCGGGATACGTCGTGGAGGCCAGCTTCGGCCACGTCCGGGACCTCCCGCGCAACGCCGCCGACGTGCCGGCCAAGTACAAGGGCGAGCCCTGGGCCCGGCTCGGGGTGGACGTCGACAACGGCTTCCAGGCCCTCTACGTGGTCTCCGTCGACCGCAAGCAGCAGATCAACAAGCTGGTGAAGCTGGCCAAGGAGGTCGACGAGATCTTCCTGGCGACGGATGAGGACCGCGAGGGCGAGGCGATCGCCTGGCACCTGGTGGAGACCCTCAAGCCCAAGGTGCCGGTCAAGCGGATGGTCTTCCACGAGATCACCAAGCCGGCGATCCAGGCCGCGGTGGCCAACCCGCGCGAGATCGACCGGGACCTGGTCGACGCCCAGGAGGCCCGGCGCATCCTCGACCGGCTGTACGGCTACGAGGTCTCCCCGGTGCTGTGGAAGAAGGTCATGCCGAAGCTCTCGGCGGGCCGGGTGCAGTCCGTGGCGACCCGGATCGTGGTCGAGCGGGAGCGCCAGCGGATGGCCTTCCGCACCGCCGAGTACTGGGACATCCTGGCCACCCTGGCCGTCGCGAGCGCCGGCGAGGGGCCGCGCACCTTCAACGCCACCCTGATCGCGCTGAACGGCGACCGGATCGCCACCGGCAAGGACTTCGAGCCGACCACCGGTCGGGTGCGGGCCGGGGCCGGCGTCGTGCACCTCGACGAGGGCGGGGCCAGGGGTCTCGCCGCCCGGCTGGAGGGGCGGCCGTTCACGGTCACCCGGGTCGAGGAGAAGCCCTACCGCCGCCGCCCGTACGCGCCGTTCATCACCTCCACGCTGCAGCAGGAGGCGGCCCGCAAGCTGCGCTTCTCGTCGCAGCAGACGATGCGCACCGCGCAGCGCCTCTACGAGAACGGCTACATCACCTACATGCGTACCGACTCGGTGAACCTGTCGGAGACCGCCATCGCGGCGGCCCGCCGGCAGATCGTCGAGCTGTACGGCGAGCGCAGCGTGCCGCCGGAGCCGCGCCGCTACACCGGCAAGGTGAAGAACGCGCAGGAGGCGCACGAGGCGATCCGCCCGGCGGGGGACAACTTCCGCACCCCGGGCGACGTGGCCAAGGAGCTGTCGGGCGAGGAGTTCAAGCTCTACGAGCTGATCTGGCGGCGCACCATCGCCTCGCAGATGACCGACGCGGTCGGGTCCAGCGTCTCGGTGCGGATCCGCGCGGTCTCCTCGTCGAGCGAGGAGGCCGACTTCGGCGCGACCGGCAAGACCATCACCGACCCGGGCTTCCTCCGCGCCTACGTCGAGTCCAGCGACGACGAGAACGCCGAGGCCGAGGACGCCGAGCGCCGGCTGCCCACCCTGGTCAAGGACCAGCCGCTGACCGCCGACGAGCTGGCCGCGCAGGGGCACCACACCCAGCCGCCGTCGCGCTACACCGAGGCGTCCCTGGTCAAGGCCCTCGAAGAGCTGGGCATCGGCCGCCCGTCGACGTACGCGTCGATCATGCAGACCATCCAGGACCGCGGCTACGTGACCAAGCGCGGCCAGGCGATGATCCCCACCTTCCTGGCGTTCGCGGTGATCGGGCTGCTGGAGCGGCACTACCCGCGCCTGATCGACTACGACTTCACGGCCAGCATGGAGAACGAGCTGGACGAGATCGCCGGCGGGGAACACGCCGCCGTCGACTTCCTCACCTCCTTCTACTTCGGCAGCACCAACGGCACCGGCGACCGGGCCATCGCCCACGCCGGCGGGCTGAAGAAGCTGGTCACCGAGAACGTCAGCGAGATCGACGCGCGCAGCGTCAACTCGATCCCGCTCTTCACCGACGACGAGGGGCGCGAGGTCGTCGTCCGGGTCGGCCGGTACGGGCCGTACCTCCAGCGGGCGGTGCCCGGCGAGCAGCCGGCGGCCCCGGCGGAGGGCGAGGAGGGCGGCGGCCAGGGCGACCGGGCCCCGATCCCCGAGGGCGTGGCCCCGGACGAGCTGACCCCGGAGAAGGTGCACGAGCTCTTCCTCGGCGGCGGGGGCGAGCGGAAGCTCGGCGACGACCCGGCGACCGGCGAGCCGATCGTGCTCAAGTCCGGCCGGTTCGGCCCGTACGTGGCCAGCGGCGAGCGGAAGTCGTCGCTGCTGCGCTCGCAGACGCCGGACTCGCTCACCTTCGACGAGGCGCTGAAGCTGCTCAGCCTGCCCCGGCTGGTCGGCGTCGCCCCGGACGGGGTCGAGGTCTTCGCCAACAACGGCCGCTACGGCCCGTACGTCAAGCGCGGTGACGAGTTCCGCTCGCTGGACTCCGAAGACAAGATGTTCACCGTCACGCTGGACGAGGCCCTCGCCCTGCTGGCCGCCCCGAAGGCCCGCCAGCGGCGGGCCGCCGCGCCCCCGCTGCGCGAGATGGGCAACGACCCGCTCACCGAGAAGCCGCTGGTCATCAAGGACGGCCGGTTCGGGCCGTACGTCACCGACGGGGAGACCAACGCCTCCCTGCGGCGCGCCCAGACCCCGGAGGCGCTGACCCTGGAAGAGGCCTCCGAGATGCTCGCCGAGAAGCGGGCCAAGGGGCCGGCGCCGAAGAAGGCGGCGGCGAAGAAGGCCGCCCCGGCCAAGAAGACGGCGGCCAAGAAGACCGCCGCCGCCACCAAGTCGACGGCCGCCAAGAAGACGACCACCGCCAAGGCGACCACCGCGAAGAAGGCCCCGGCCAAGAAGGCCGCCCCCCGGAAGGCGAACTCCACCACGGAGTAATCGCCTCTCGGTTCGAGATCCTGGAAGGAGATGACCCCTGGAGGGCCCGTTTCCTTCCAGGATCGCTCAGGAGCCGAGGACCCGGTCGAGGTAGTCGTTGGCGAAGCGGCGGTCGGGGTCCAGGCGGTCGCGGACCACGAGGAAGTCCCGGAACTTCGGGTAGGCGGGGGCCAGGCTGGCCGCGTCGCGCCAGTGCAGCTTGCCCCAGTGCGGCCGACCGCCCAGCTCCGTGGCCACCTCCTCGAACGCCCGGAAGTAGGGCTCGTAGGGCGCGCCGACGTACTGGTGGATGGCGAGGTACGCCGAGTCGCGGCCGTACCCGTGCGACAGCCAGATGTCGTCGGCGGCGGTGAAGCGGACCTCGACGGGGAAGAGCACCTTGAACGGGAGCCCGTCGACGATCCGCCGGAGCGCGTCGAGCGCGGTGGGCAGGACGGCCCGGGGCAGGGCGTACTCCATCTCCACGAAGCGGACCCGGCGCGGCGTGCAGAAGACCCGGTCGGAGCGGCCGGTGTAGCTGCGTTCGGTGAGCGCCCGGGCGGAGACCGCGCTGATGCCGGGGGCCAGCGCCGGCACGGCGCGGCCGAGCCGGCAGGCCCCGGCGAAGACGGTGTTGGCCAGGAACTCGTCGTCGAGCCAGCCGCGCCACCGGGGCAGCGGCCGGTCGTCGGCCGGCACCCGGTCGTTGGTCTTGACCTGCACCCGGGAGGTGTACGGGAACCAGTAGAACTCGACGTGGTCGTGCCCCTCGATCAGCGAGGGCAGTTCGGCGAGAACCGCGTCCAGCGGCGCCGGCCGTTCGTGCGCGCGGAGCACGAAGGCGTCGACGCAGCGCAGGGTGACCTCGACCAGCACCCCGACCGCGCCGAGGCCGACCCGGGCGGCGGCGAAGACGTCCCGGTGCTCGTCGGCGGAGCAGCGCAGCACCTCGCCGGTGCCGGTGACCAGGGTCAGCGCCGTGACGAAGGTGGAGAGGCAGCCGAGGCGGGCGCCGGTGCCGTGGGTGCCGGTGGAGAGCGCCCCGGCGACGGTCTGGGCGTCGATGTCGCCGAGGTTGGGCAGCGCCAGGCCGTGCCGGGCGAGCAGGTCGTTGAGGGCGTGCAGGGTCATCCCGGCCGGCACGGTGACCAGCCGTCGGGCGGTGTCGACGGTGACGCCGCTATCCAATTCGGTCAGCTCGAGGCGGTCCCCCTCGGTGAGGGCGGCGCCGGTGAACGAGTGCCCGCTGCCCACCGCCCGGATCCGCCGGCCCGCCGCGGCCGCGGCCCGGACGGCCTCGGTGACCTCCTCGACACTTCGGGGGCGCAGGATGGCGGTGGGGGTGCTGTGCTGGTTGCCGGCCCAGTTGGACCAGACGGGTGGCGTACCGGGCATGGACGCTCCTCGACATGAATATGAACTGACTTCATATCAGGAACGTTGTACCTGGTAAATACCGCAAGCGGGGCCCGTTCGTTGTACCGGTAGTCACGGTCTCGTGACGTGCAGATATGTTCATCCGTCGAAGGGGGGTGGCGAGTGTCCACATCAGCCGCCACGACCGGGCCGCTGCGCCGCGTACCGGTGCAGGGTCGAAGTGTCGCGCGGGTCCAGCGAATGCTGGACGCCTGTGCCGAGCTCGTCGACGAGGTGGGGTACGAGGGACTGACCACGACCCTGCTCGCCGAGCGCGCCGAGGTGGCGATCGGGTCGGTCTACCAGTTCTTTCCGGACAAGCGGGCGATCGTGCAGGCGTTGACCCTGCGCACGATGGAGTCCTACCTCCAGCGGCTCGACGAGCGGTTCGCCTCCGACGACCTGACCCACTGGTGGGACGGCGTCGACGCGGGCATCGACGAGTACATCACGATGCACCGCACTGTTCCCGGGTTCCGTACCCTGCACTTCGGCGACGTGGTCGACCTGCACCTGCTCGATGAGCAGCGGGACAACAACGGCGTGATCGCCGACCAGTTGGCCCGGGTGCTGACCGAGCGCTTCGGCCTCGACGCTCCCGATCTCCGGTTCCACCTGGAGGTCGCGGTGGAGGCCGCCGACGCACTGATCAAGCTGGCGTTCCGTCGGGTGCCCGAGGGCGACGAGCGGGTGCTGGCCGAGGCCAAGGCGCTGATCCGGGAGTACCTGCACCGCCAGGTCGACGCCCGGGCCGAGGTCGCGCAGCCGAACTGAGCGCGGCGCCGCCGTCCGTGGTGCGTCGGCCGGTGGCAGGAAGCGCAGAGCCCGGGGTGCGACCGGGTGGTTCGACGAAAATCCTTTCGGGTGCGACCGGGAGGTGCGACGACAACCCGTCCGGGGTGCGACCGGGATGGGAAGAGCAACGGAACCGCCCGGGGTGCGCCGGGCGGCACGACCGGCACCGAGGGTCGGGTGGCAGCTCAGAGGAACGCCCGACCCTCGCCCCGGTACGTGGGGGCGGTGGCGACCACCACGTCGCCGTCCACCAGGTGCAGTTCGTTGACGTGCTCGCAGAGCTCGCCGGCCTTGGCGTGCCGGAACCAGACCCGGTCGCCGACCCGCAGGATGGCCGCCGCCACGCCGGCCAGCGGGGTCTGCACCTCGCCGGCCCCCTCGGGGCCGAGCAGCTTCAGCCCCGCCGGCAGCCACGGGCGGGGTAGCCGGCTCTCGGCGGCGGGGCCGGAGGCGATCCAGCCGCCGCCGAGGACCGTCGCCAGGCCGGGTGCCGGCCGGCGGACCACCGCGCAGGCGAAGAAGGCCGCCGGGGTGGGCCGCCAGGCACGGTACGCGTCGAAGAGCGTCGGCCCGTACAGGCCCGATCCCGCGGTGACCTCGGTGACCGCGGGATCGGCGCTGGTCGCGGCCACGCTGCCGGTGCCGCCCCCGTTGACGAACTGCAGGTCGGCGTGGTCGCGTACCGCGGCGACCGCCGCCGCGCGCCGGGCCAGCAGCTCGCGGTACGACCCGCGCTGGGCGACCCGGATCGCCGTACCCAGCACGGCCTGACCGGGCGGCGCGTCGCCGAGGCCGGCGATCTGCGCCTCGTACGACATCAGGCCGACCAGCCGGAAGCCCGGCCGGCCGGCGACGGCGGCGGCGAGGGCGCCGGCGGCCCGGGCGCTGTGCACCGGGGAACGGCGGACCCCGACGTGCACCCGACCGCCGAGTGGTCGCCAGGAGGCGTCCAGGTCGAGGCAGACCCGCAGCGCCGGCCGGCGCCCGGGTGGGCACACCGCGTCGACCAGGTCGAGCTGTTCGGTGCCGTCCACCATCAGCGTCACCGCGTCGGCGAGCGCCGGGTCGGCGGCCAGCTCGGCGAGGCCGCCCCGGTCCGCGGTGGGGTACGCCACCAGCACGTCGGTCGAGACGCCGGTCCGGGCCAGCCAGATCGCCTCGGGCAGGGTGAACGCCATCACCCCCCGCCAGCCGGGCCGGTCCAGCGCCCGGGTCAGCAGGTCCCGGGAGCGGACCGACTTGCTGGCGACCCGGACCGGCTTGCCGCCGGCCCGGTCGACCAGCGCGGTCGCGTTGGCGTCGAAGGCCGCGAGGTCGACCACGGCGTACGGCGGGTCGAGGTGGGCGGTCGCCCGATCCAGGCGATCGCGAAGTTTGTCACTTTCGGTGGCCACGTCTGCACGCTAACTGTCTGGGCGTCAATGCGAAATACCCTCGCGTCTGTCCGGGCTGCGGTCGGTGGTGGCAGCGGCCTAGGCTCGGCGAGCAGGCGAATGTCGCGGGTGGGGCCGTTACCCACCGGGACTAGAGTGTTCCACCGGGGATGCCCAGCACTGGGCCGGCACGTGGAGGTACGGCCATCGAAAGCCAGAAGAACGGCGAGTCGCCCGGCGTGTCGTCGCCCGGTAGCCAGACCGACCGGTCCGGCGCCGCCGCGATCCGCTCGGTGCTGCGCATCCGGCCGTTCCGCCGGCTCTGGATCGTGCTCGGCGCGGCCTCCTTCGGCGACTGGCTCGGCCTGCTCGCCACGTCGGTCTTCGCCGCCGCTCAGGTCTCCGGCAGCACCGCGAAGGGCGCCGCCTTCGGCAGCCTGATCGCCGTCCGGCTGCTGCCGGCACTGGTGCTCGGTCCGGTGGCCGGCGTCTTCGCCGACCGGTTCGACCGGCGCTGGACGATGGTCATCTGCGACGTGCTGCGCTTCCTGCTCTTCGCCTCGATCCCGCTGCTCGCGCTCACCGGCGCCAGCGGGGGGGTGGTGGTCAGCTGGGCGGCGGTCGCCACCTTCCTGATCGAGACGGTCACCCTCCTCTGGATCCCGGCCAAGGAGGCCGCGGTTCCGAACCTGATCCCGCGGGCCCGGCTGGAGACCGCCAACCAGCTCACGCTGATCACCACCTACGGCCTGACCCCGATCGCCGCCGCGATCGGCCTGGCGGTGCTCGACCGCAGCGTGCGGGGCCTCGCCGACGGGGAGATCCCCGGCTGGGCCGAGCCGGCCCAGCTCGCGCTCTGGTTCAACGCCTTCTCCCGGCTGGCCACCGCGCTGGTGGTGGCGTTCGGCATCAAGGAGATCAGCCGGGCCCAGGCCGGCGAGCGGGAACGCACCGAGCAGAGCATGATGAGCCAGTTCACCGAGGGCTGGAAGTTCATCAGGCAGACCGCGCTGGTCCGCGGCCTGGTGCTCGGCATCTTCGGCGCGTTCGCCGGCGGCGGCATCGTCATCGGCACGGCCAAGTTCTTCGCCGCCTCGCTCGGCGCCGGTGACGCCGCCTTCTACATGCTCTTCGGCGCCATCTTCATCGGTCTGGCCGTCGGCATCGGGATCGGCCCGATGATCGTCCGGGACATGTCCCGGCGCCGCTGGTTCGGCATGAGCATCGTGCTGGCCAGCGCCTCCGTGCTGGTGCTCGCCTTCGCCATTCACCTGTCGATGGCGATCCTCGGCGCGATCCTGGTCGGCGCGGGCGCCGGGATGGCCTTCCTCGCCGGCACCACGCTGCTCGGCGGCGAGGTCGCCGACGAGGTGCGCGGCCGGGTCTTCGCGGTGGTGCAGATCGGCACCCGGCTGGTGCTGATCCTGGCCATCGCGCTGAGCAGTCTCCTGGTGGGCGTCGGTGGCTCGCGCAAGCTGACCATCGCCGACCTGGGCGTCTCCGTCTCCTCGACCCGGCTGCTGCTGCTCGCCGCCGGCGCCGCCGGCATCTTCGCCGGGATCAGCGCCTTCGGTCAGATGGACGACAAGAAGGGCGTGCCGGTCCTGGCCGACCTCTGGGGTTCGATCCGGGGTCGTCCGCTGATGCCGGCCGAGCCCTTCGTCTCCAGCGGCCTCTTCGTGGTCTTCGAGGGGGGTGAGGGCGCCGGCAAGTCCACCCAGCTCCTCGCGCTCGCCGAGCGGCTGCGCGAGCAGGGCCGGGACGTGGTGGTGACCCGGGAGCCGGGCGCCACCGGCGTGGGGGAGCGGATCCGCTCGCTGGTGCTGGACACCGCCGGCGCGGAGGCGCCGTCGCCGCGCGCCGAGGCGCTGCTCTACGCCGCCGACCGGGCCCACCACGTCGCGACCGTGGTCCGCCCGGCGCTGGTCCGGGGCGCGGTGGTGATCAGCGACCGGTACGTCGACTCGTCCCTGGCGTACCAGGGCGCCGGTCGTACGCTGCCGGTGCAGGAGGTCTCCTGGCTCTCCTCGTGGGCCACCGGCGGGCTCAAGCCCGACCTGGTGGTGCTCCTCGACGTCGACCCGCACACCGGCCTGTCCCGGGTCGAGTCGCGCAGCCAGGCCGCCGACCGGCTGGAGGCCGAGTCGGTCGCCTTCCACGAGCGGGTCCGGTACGCCTTCCTCGACCTGGCCGCCGCCGACCCCAAGCGCTACCTGGTGCTCGACGCGTCCCGCCCGGTCGAGGAGATCGCCGACGCGGTGACCCGGCGGGTGGAGGAGTTCCTGGTCGACCCGACCGCCATCGTGCACCCGCGCCCGGCGCACGGGCCGGACACCACGGTCCAGCCGGAGTTATCCGACGCGGAGATGGTGACCATGGAGCACCCCACCTGATGCCGGACGTCTTCGCCGACCTGGTCGGGCAGGACGAGGCCGTCGAGACGCTGCGCCGCGCCGCTGCCTCGGCCGCCGCGCTGCTGCGCGCCTCCGCCTCGGCCCCCGCCGGGGCGGTCCGGTCCGCGCCCGACGACCTCGACGGATACGCCGACGAGGCCGCCGGTCCGGCCGGGCCGGAACCCGGCGCCGGGATGACCCACGCGTGGATCTTCACGGGGCCGCCCGGCTCCGGTCGGTCGGTGGCGGCCCGCGCCTTCGCCGCCGCGTTGCAGTGCGCGCACGGCACCGGCTGCGGCGCCTGCCCCGGCTGCCACACCACGCTGACCGGCACCCACGCCGACGTGCGCCTGGTGGTGCCGGAGGGGCTCTCCATCAGCGTCAAGGAGATACGGGCGCTGGTGCTCCGGGCGGCCAGCACCCCGTCCGGCCGGCGGTGGCAGGTGGTGATCATCGAGGACGCCGACCGGCTCGGCGAAAGGGCCGGCAACGCGCTGCTCAAGGCGATCGAGGAGCCGCCACCCCGGACGGTGTTCCTGCTCTGCGTCCCGTCCATCCACCCGGACGACATCTCGGTGACCATCCGCTCGCGCTGCCGGGTCGTACCGCTGCGGCAGCCGTCGGCGGCGGCGGTCGCCGAGGTGCTCGTACGCCGGGACGGGATCGCGCCCGACGTGGCGGAGTGGGCGGCGGCGGCCGCGCAGGGGCACGTGGGCCGGGCCCGGCGGCTGGCTCGCGATCCGGAGGCCCGGCAGCGCCGCGACGCCGTGCTCGCGGTGCCGCGCCGGCTGACCGGGGTGGGCGCGGCATTCGACGCCGCCTCCGCGCTGATCGAGGCGGCCGAGGCGGAGGCCGCGGCGTCGGTCACCGAGATCGACGAGGCGGAACGGTCGGCGTTGCAGACCGCGCTCGGCGCGGGCGGCACCGGCCGCGGCGCGGCCGGTGCGATGCGCGGCGCCGCCGGCCAGCTCAAGGACCTGGAGAAGCGGCAGAAGTCGCGGGCCACCCGGGCCCAGCGGGACGCCCTGGACCGGGCCCTGGTCGACCTGGCCGGTTTCTACCGGGACGCGCTCACCATGGCGCTGCGGGCGCCGGTCGCGCCGGTGCACACCGACACCGCCGCGCTGGCCGGGGCGGGCGCGCAGAAGTGGGACGCCGAGGGGGCGCTGCGCCGGCTGGAGGCCGTGCTGGAGTGCCGGGCGGCGATCGAGGCGAACGTGAAGCCGCGGATCGCGGTGGAGGCGATGATGCTCGCCCTCTGGAAGGGCTGATCCTCCCCCACCGACCGTCGTCCACAGGGCATCGACAGTCGCGATTCGTGTGCGGTACGGTCCGGTGTGCCGTGGTGACGGTGGCGGCACGCTCAGTGAGGGTCTGCCGGGAGGAGTCCGCCGATGCCACGCGGGGAGATCGACGAGGCCTGGATCGAGGAGGCGGTGCGGCGCTATCGGCGCATCGAGTCCCTGTAGGCCGAGTTCGACCAGGCGGTGGCGACGGTCGAGGTCACCGTCCGTTCGCCCGACGGGCTGGTCGAGGTGGTGGTGACCGCCGGCGGGCGGATCACCGACGTGCGTTTCCTCGGCCCGCTGCACGCCCGCAACCCACGGGACGTCGCCGGCTCCGTGCAGTCCGCGGTGACCGCCGCCGCCGACGCCGCGCAGTGGGCCCGGGAGAAGCTGCACAACGAGACCTTCGCGGCGTACCGGCCGCTCGCGGGGGCGTGACGTGGAGACCCTGCACGCCCTGGCCGCCCGCCTGGACGAGGCGAGCGCCACCCTGGCCAGCCTCGCCCACGCCGTCACCGCCAGCGATCCGGCCCACCCGGCCTTCGGTGCCCAGGCGTCCGGTCGGCCCGGCGAGATCGGCCGTGCCCTGCACCTGCGGTGGACCGCCGCCACCGACGACCGGGCCCGGGAGGCCGGCGCCGCCGCCGCCCGGCTGGCCGCCGCCGCGGACGCGCTGCGCAGCGCCGCCGACCGGTACACCGCCGTCGACGACACCGCCCGGCGGCGGCTGACCGGGGAGGCCTGATGGACGCCCTGGACCGCCTCGCCGAACCGGGCCTCGACCTGCTCGCCCGGGTGGACGCGCTGCTCGCCGCCGGCGCGCCGGAGGGGCACCGGCTCTGGCCGCTGCTGCGCCGCATGCAGGTGCTCCCCGGCGACGCCGTGCGCGACTTCCTCGACCTGCATCCCGCGCCGCTGGCGACCGCCGGCCACGCGGTGCGCCGGCTCGTCCGGGCGTACGACGACGCCTGCGCCACCCTCACCGATCCGGTCGCCTGGTCCGGGCCGGCCGCCTCGGCGTACGACGAGGCGCGCGGGGCCCTGCTCCGGCACCTCGACGAGGGGCCGGAGAGCCTGGTGGGGCGGCTGGAGTCGACCGCCGGTTACGCCGACGCGCTGGCCGAGTGGGTGGAGGGGAGCCGGCTCGCCCTCGCCCGGGCGCTGGCCGACGTGCTGCGCTCCGCCGAGGCGCTCACCGTGCTCGCGGCCACCCGGTCCGGCGGGGCCGCCGACCCCGCCGGCGCGTACGCGGCGGCCGAGATCGCGACCCGGGTGCTGGCGGTGCTCGGCGTGGCGTACGACGGCGCGGAGACGCTGCTGCGGCAGTGGTCGCCGAGCCTGGCCGAGACGACCTGGCGGGAGCCTACGGCCGCCGCGCCCCGGTACGGCGGGACCACCCGGATCGAGCGCTGAGCCGCGTCGACGGGCGGCCGGGGCGCGCACGGGCCACGGCGTCGCGCACCGGGCCGGCGTGACCGGGCTCCGGCGGCGACGCCGTGGCCTTCCCCTGCACCCCCCGCAGGTCTGCCTTCACTCAACGCCCTCAGCCGCGGTTTGTCCCCCGTGTCGGTCCTGATTCAGCCGTCCGGGCGAGGATCAACGGCACGAGGGGGTGGGGGTACGTCGGTCGAGTCGACGATCGTGGATCGCTGCGAACCGTGACCGTCCGGCGACGCCCGGCCGGGCCGGCGCGCCTGCCGCGTCGTAGGGTGACGGGCATGGGCATGCTCTGCGCGGTCAGCTTCAACCGGTACGGGCGCCTCTACTACCTGGACCCGGGCGAGCTGCGCCCGCAGGTGGGCGACCGGGTGCTGGTGCCCACCGACGACGGGCCCGAGGTGGCCGAGTGCGTCTGGGCCGCGCAGTGGGTCACCGAGGACACCGACGGCTTCCCCAAGCTGGCCGGGCTGGCTCAGGAGGAGGATCTGCGCCGCGACGAGCTGCTGCGCCGGCGCAAGGCCGAGGCGAAGGTCGCCGCGAAGCGGCTCATCCGGGAGCACGGCCTGCCGATGAAGGTGGTGGCGATCGACCACGTGCTGGGCGCGCCGGACACCGGCAGCGACCGGACCACCGTCTACTTCACCGCGCCGCACCGGGTCGACTTCCGCTCGCTGGTCCGCGACCTCGGGGCGACCCTGCGCTGCCGGGTCGAGCTGCGGCAGCTCTCCGCCCGGGACTCGGCGCGGGTGCAGGGCGGGATCGGTTCCTGCGGCCGTGACCTGTGCTGCGCGACCTTCCTCAACGACTTCGAGCCGGTCACCATCCGGATGGCCAAGGACCAGGACCTGCCGCTCAACCCGCTCCGGATCTCCGGCGCGTGCGGCCGGCTGATGTGCTGCCTCAAGTACGAGCACCCGCTCTACCAGCGGTTCCAGGAGTCCGCGCCGGCGATCGGCAGCCGCGTCACCACGCCGGAGGGGGACGGCAAGGTCGTCGGCCACAGCGTCCCCCGCGACTCGGTCACGGTCCGCCTGGACGCCGACGGCTCCCGTTGCTCCTGCAGCCGAGCCTCCGTCTGCGCCCCCCGCCAGGCCCACGACCAGCACTACACCCCCTGACCCCGCCCGCTCCCTCGGCGGGTTGATCAAGAAGTTCGCGTCGCCCGGGGCCGCCTTCCGGACGCAACCTCTTGGTCGACACGAGTGGGCGTCAGGTGAGGGTGATGGGGGGTTCGGCGAGGTGGGGGGTCAGGGGGGTCCTGGGGGTCAGCCAGGAGGCGCTGGGGGACTGGTCCTGGTTGAGCTGCCAGGTGTGGGAGACCTTGTCCAGGGCGATGGGGTAGAGCGTGAGGGTGCCGTCGGGGTCGATGCGCATCCGGAGGAAGGACTTCGAGTCCTCGATGCCCTGGCCGGCGAAGAGCTCGTTGACGTTCACCCCGAACGCCCCCGCGACCAGCAGGTACAGCGCCACCACCTGGCTGGAGACCAGACCGATCACCGGACCGTAGACGACCGCCGCGGCGACCGCGGGCAGCGGCCACGGCCAGTCGTACAGGGGCAGCTCCAACCAGGCCCAGGTGCCCGCGGCGGCCAACGCGACGTGCGCCAGGCCGTGGCCGACGCCGAGGATCCAGTGCCGGGCGTGCCGCTTCCCGCCCGCGCTCGGCGGCTTGGCGAAGAACGCCGCGCTCAGCAGTGTCACCACCAGCATGATCACCAGCGGTACGCTGAGCAGCCGCTGCTCCGTGGTGCCCACCCGGTTCGCCGTGACCCCGGCCATGGCCAGCATCAGCAGCGTGTGCAGCGTGCCGATCAGGGTGGTGAACCCCGGGTTGCGGAACGGCAGCCGGGCGAAGATGCCCCAGCCGTAGCGCCGGGAACGGTCCTTGTCGGGGTAGCGGGCCATCAGGTCGTACTCCCGGGTGGGGCTGGCGCGGCGGGCGAGCGTGTCCCGCGGCGGCGCCTCCAGCCGCTCCGGCAGCTTGTGCGTGGGGTAGAGGTAGGCGCCGCCGCCACCGCAGGTGATCAGCTGCCGGTCCGGGCCGGTGTAGCGGGCGTAGTGGTGCAGGTCGCCGGAGACCAGCAGCCGCACCTGGGCCCCGGTCGGGGCGATGATCGTACGGATGAAGTAGTCGATCGAGTCGTACGCCGTGGGATGGTCCGCGGCCTTGACCCAGGTCGGCGCCGGCACGGCCAGGATCACCCGGGACCGCGGCGTGAGCTTGCGGGCCACCTCGTCGAAGTAGGTGAGCTGCGGGTCGTCCAGGTACGACCCGGACTGGTCGTCGAGGCCGAGCAGCCACCAGCCGGCGGGCAGCTCCACCGCGAAGTACGACCGCGACTGGCCGGTGCCCCAGCCGGCGAAGTGCCGGTCCCGGGAGCGGACGAAGAGCCGCAGGAAGGCGGTCAGGCCGTCGTACCAGTCGTGGTTGCCGGGGACCGCGAAGAGCGTGGGCCGCTCGGGCGGCGACACCGGCAGCGCGGCCTGGTAGGGCCCCTTGCACCGGTCCTCGTACGCCTCGTAGGACGCCGACGGATAGACCTGGTCGCCACCCATCACCAGGGTCTGTGCCCGGGGCAGCCGGTGCCCGTCCACCGTCAGCTCCGGCTGAGCGAGCAGGTAGGCGACCGAATAGGTCGCGTCGAAGCCGTCGCCCAGGTCGGCCACGTAGTCCAGCCAGAGCCCGCCGTCCGGCCCGACCTGGCGG
The DNA here is from genome assembly GCF_004217615.1 of Micromonospora kangleipakensis. Lineage (NCBI taxonomy): Bacteria > Bacillati > Actinomycetota > Actinomycetes > Micromonosporales > Micromonosporaceae > Micromonospora > Micromonospora kangleipakensis. Next base: position 1,283,141 of record NZ_SHLD01000001.1, read on the forward strand.
AAGATCCCGTCGCCGAACGCGTTCTGCAACTCCCGTTTGTCCAGGTACGCCCCGAAGAGCATCGCCAGCAGCGTACGGATGCCGGTGCTGATCAGCAGGAACGGCGCCAGCCACGGCACCGGCTTGCGCGGAGTGAAGCCCAGCTCCAGCGGATCGCTGCTGCGCGGCCGGCGCGCCGCCCGCTCGCCCGGGTGCGCCTCGGGGATCGGCTGCTGCTCCGGTACGTGATCGTCGCTCACCCGCCGCAGGGTAGTCCTGCCCGCCTGCGAGCGCTGTCCGGCGAACGACCGAACGTTCCTCGATGTCCGGATCCCGGTCCCCGGGGATCCCGTTCGGCCCGGGGCGGGGGTGTGCCGTACACTTGACGATCGTTGCCGCCTTAGCTCAGTCGGCTAGAGCGACGCACTCGTAATGCGTAGGTCGACGGTTCGATTCCGTCAGGCGGCTCCATAGGAAGGCCCAGGTCACCGGCTTGATCGCCGATCATGACCTGGGCCTTTTCGATGGCACTCAAGAGCCGAGCAGCCAAACGAGCAGCCAACATGTCACTCACTCGACCACAGCGCCCCCTCCAGCCGTGCCGCCGCTTCCCGTGCGATCTCGGGGGCGACATGTGCGTAGATGTTGAGCGTCACGCTGATCTTCGGCCGTGACCTCCACTGGCATCAGCCTCCCATCGACCGGTCCGCCCAGGAACCACGCTTCTACAGCCGCCATTCCGCCATCATGCCGCCGCCCGCCGCTGTCAGTGCCGGGCGACCCACTGGAGGGCGAGGGCCGGTCAGCATCAGGACCGCCACGAGAAAGGCGAAGCAGCCCATCAGCCTCAGCTCACCGCCGAAGATGATGCGATTGCCGTCCTCGGGGCCGGGCCGAGCACCCATGATCCGCCTCCACTCGTCCTCGTGATCGGCCACGACCGTCATCCCTTCGAAGAGAGCAGGCCTGCAACCGCTGGGCCCCGCGCTGCGTGTAGTCGCGGCAGCAATTACTCACTGCGCGACTGCCGCGCCGGCGGTGAGTTGTATGCCGATTACCGTCGTACCGCCCAACATGCCTGGTACCCATGGCCACACCTCTGGTAACTGTTGGACCAAGCGGAGCAGTACAGGAGCAGTCTGCCCTGTTGCCAGCCCACCTCGGCTCAGCTTGTACATGTATCGAGGCGACGCGGTGTGACGCCCCAGAACCGCACGGAGCAGCCAAGCGAGCAGCCAAACCGGCGAACAGCGGCGGACGCTCACGGATCGGGGCACCTTGTCGAACGGGAGGACCAGGCGGCGGACCAGCAGCCGGGGGCCGACTCGTAATGCGTAGGTCGACGGTTCGATTCCGTCAGGCGGCTCGGAACAGAAGCCCAGGTCATCGGCCTGGGCTTCGCCGTTTCCCGAGGTCGATCACGCTGCCGTCCGTGGTGCCAGTCCGCAAATAGTCCGCATCCGTGCCGCGACCTTGACCACCCACAGCCGCTCGCCCGTGTCCTTGTCACCCGCCTGGTCATCACCCTGACCGCGCTTGTCGAAGTCCGTCACCGCCTCCACACCCAGGCACAGCGCACCGTGCGGGAAGACGTAATCGAACGGAACCGGAACCTTGATCGTGTTGGGAACTGCCATCGCGCTTCCTCCAGCTCTGCCCGCCGGCCATCCGCCGACATTCGGGAGATCGCCAATGTTCTGAGCTGCGATCCGTACACGCAAGTTCGAGCCCGGCGAGCGGCTCCCGTCGCAATCCGACCTGGCCGAGCGCTACAACGTCGCCCGTGAAACGATCAAGACCGCGCTGCGCATCCTGCGCGACGAGCGCCTGATCGTCACCCGCCAGGGCAGCGGCGCTTTTGTCCGCGCGCAAACCGAGCGCCCGGTAGGGCTGCGGCCGCATGTCGAGGCGGTCTTCGAGTCTGCCCACGTCACGATCGATTTCGCTGGCTTCTCCGGCGAGACCCTGCACGGAGTGCTGACCGAGCCACTCGACAAGATCCGCGCAGGGCGGCTGACTCCGAGTCCATTACCGTCCGCATCCTGCTCCCCGACACCAGGGAGCCGATGGCACTGCCGTGCCTGGCCGAGACGCAGGCCGACGAGCCCGGCGTACGCGAGCGCGCCGAGCGGATCACCCGCCGGCACACCGAAGCCATTGTCGAGGCGGTCCGGGAACTCGGAGAGCTTGGCTTGGTCAAGGACGCCGTGGCAGAGGTGCGAGTACACCGAGCAGCGCCGTTGTTCAAGCTCTACATCCTCAACGGCGACGAAGTCTTCTTCGGCTTCTACCCGGTGGTAGAGCACACCGTCATGATCAAAGGTCAGCCCGTGGCTATCTACGACCCGATGGGCAAAGACGCCACGCTCTTCCACCGGGCCGTCAGCGACGACGATGCCTCCGACGCGTCCCAGTACGTCGACCAGGCCCGCACGTGGTTTGACTCCATGTGGTCGACCATTGCTCGCGACTACATGCCATGAACCCGCGATACACCGTCGCCCAGGTCCTCAGCGACACCGGGCCGATCCTGCTCGACTTCGATGGTCCGGTCTGCGCCGTCTTCGCCACCCTCGCCGACTTCACCGTCGCGGACGAGCTGCGTCGCGTCATTGACGCGCACACCGTCGAGATCCCCGGGCACATCCGAGCCGTTGACGACCCGCTCGAAGTGCTCCGCTTCACCGCGACCATCGGCACGCCATGGTTGGTGGAGCGCGTTGAAAACGAGTTGTGCCGGGCTGAGCTAACCGCGGTCGATGGCGCCAAGCCGACGCCCTACGCACGGGAGGTCATTGTCGCCGCGTACGAGGCTGGCCGTCCGATCGCCATCGTCAGCAACAATTCAGCGGCCGCCATCGAGCGTTACCTCGTCGCCCACCGGCTCGCCCGGTACATCGCGACCATCGTTGGCCGAACTCACGCCAACCCAAGCCGTATGAGGCCGGACCCAGCACCGATTCTGCCGGCCGTCCAAGCTTTGGATGCGGAGGTGGCAGGGTGCGTGCTTGTGGGGGATTCCCCAGCGGACGTAGAGGGAGCACTAGCGGCTGGGGTGAGGTCGATCGGCTCTGCCAACAAGCCGGGCAAGCGAGACCTGCTGGTTGCGGCAGGGGCGGAAGCGACCGTTGAAGGGACTGCCGGCATGGCAGACCTGGCGAGAGCGCTAGTTGACCAAGAAGCGCAGGACATGCTTGACAGTGAGGATATGTTCGGCGGCACCGAGCGGGTCTGACTCGATGCTTGACCGACGCTTCGGCTGTCCTGGATCCGATCTGTCGGCCTGCTCGGCGCCGTTGTTGTGCACGCGGCCGGACGGGCGCCGTGACCTCGTAGGAGCCCGTGCGAGAGGCCCCATCACTGTCTTGTCCGCCCGCCCGACCGGCGCGTGCCGCCCACCCGGTGCGAGCGGAAAGGACGGCACAACCAAGCATGACCGAACAACGAGACACGGCGCAGCATCCGGTCGCGATCGGCGGCGTAGATACCCACGGCGACACCCACCACGCTGCTGTGCTGGACGAGGTGGGCCGACAGCTGGCCGACCGTTCGTTCCCGACCACACCGGCCGGCTATCGGCAGTTGTTGGCGTGGCTGCGTAGCTTCGGCCGGGTGGAGCGGGTCGGTGTCGAGGGCACCGGCGCCTATGGGGCAGCGTTGGCGCGGATGTTGCGCCAGGCCGGCGTCACCGTGGTTGAGGTCGACCGACCCGACCGCAAGGCCCGCAGAGATAAGTGCGGAGATCGTATCGCCGTCCTGGCGCTACGGGGTCCTGGCGTGGTGGTGAACCGACCCTCGGTGTGGCCTGACCGATGATTCTTCCGCGCCGTGCTGGTCTGTACGCCGAGTACCGACTCACGGGAGGCTGACACCATGCGAAAACTGACCTTCGGCATGAACCTGAGCCTGGACGGCTACATCGCCGCGCCCGGCGACGACCTCGGCTGGAGTGTGCCGAGCGACGAGCTGTTCCAGTGGTGGTCCGACCGGGTGAGGGCGACAGGCATGGCGCTGTACGGGCGCAAACTGTGGGAGACGATGAGCTCCCACTGGCCGACCGCCGACCAGCAGCCGGGTGCCACACCGGCGGAGATCGAGTTCGCCCGCCGCTGGCGGGACATGCCGAAGGTGGTGTTCTCCTCGACGACCAGCACGGTCGACTGGAACACCCGCCTGGTCACCGGCGACGCGGTCACCGAGATCACCCGGCTCAAGGCCGAGGACGGCGGCCCCATGGATATCGGCGGCGCCACACTCGCCGCAGTGGCCATGCGGGACGGGCTGATCGACGAGTACGCGATCGTCACCCATCCGGTCCTGGTAGGTGGCGGCACGCCGTTCTTTGCGGCCCTGGACAACTGGGTGAACCTGACCCTGGTGGAGACCCGGACGTTCCCTGACGGCGTGGTCCTGACCAGGTACGAGACCAGGCGCTGAGTACCCCAACCTCGGATCGGCCCGGGCTTCGGGCCGCCCAAGGACGGGCTGGCGCAAGCCCGAACACTGCCGAATTCCGCTCTATCAGATCAAGGCGGCCCGCAAGCGGGCCGCGCCGGCCCGGCCCCGGCCTGCTGGCGACCTCCGGCCGGCATCGGCCGGGCCGGCCGGCCACGCTGAGGGATGACAAGGCCTTTGAAGACCTCGGGGCTCCGCCCCGAACCCCGGCCCTCCTCAGAGATGCCGCCGCGGATCCCCTCGCCGGGCACCACAAGGGCTACCAGCCTCCCCGGACGGGGCCAAGGTCGTCCGTCCGGTAGGGCGCTCCACCTTGTCCCCGTCCGGGGATGCTGGACGGTCTACGACTGCCCGACGAGGAGATCCGCCAAGCCCCTAACGCACTAGCCCTGCTGCCGCCGGCAGAGCCGGCAAATCCGAGGCGGGTCAGGTCCTCTGTTGGCACGTGACCCAGCACCTGGTCGAAGCCGGCGGCCGGTGTTCTAGTGGACCGGGCGAACGACGCCTACCATGAGCCGATGATCGAGCAAAGTCAGCGACGCGTTCCTATGCCGGTCGCCGCCGCCTCCGTGATTTTGCTCGTGGCGGCCGCGCTCCCGGCGTCGATGATGTTTACGACTGGTCCATCCATGGCCAGCGGGTTGATAGGGGTGCTTCTTCTCCTGGCGTTGGCTTACGGCCTGTGGCGTGGTAGCGGGCGGGCCCGGTTCTGGACAACCGTTTTCTCGACCGCCAGCGTTGTGTACGGCGTCGTCGCGATCACCAAGGCTGAAGGGTCAGGCCTGCTGCAGATCGTTGGTGCGTCAGTCGTCGTCGGTCTGTTGCTGGTGCCCGCATCGTCTCGGCGGTGGTTTCACGACTTGCCGGCGGAGGAGTAGCGCCGGCCGTCAGTTGGGCGTGCGGTCCGCATCCAGTCCGCAAGAGGTCGACGGACGGCGGGTGAGTGGTGTGAGATGTCGAGAGGTCTTTCCGCTGCTAGGACCCCATGCGCCCAGGTCGTCCGGGTGGGCAGCTTGATCTCATAATCCGCGTGTCGTCGGTGAGGCCGGGCGGTAGCTTGCCTCCATGCGTGCGGAAGTGCGACACGTCCGGTTCCCGGACATGGAATCCGACCAACCCTTCGATCCTCGGAACACCTTGCAACTGGTCGAGGTGTACGTCGGCGTCGTAGGGGAGCCAGGTGAGGAGCAGTACCAGGTGAGTGCATGCACCCCTGCCGCCCTGGTCGACCTACTGGTCCGACAGCCCTTCCTGGTGGGGCGGCACTGGCTGTTCGTGGCAGAGTTCTCGCCGGCGCCCGTCGAGGCAGCCTTGCGCAAGCTGATCGGGAACGTCGAGGCGACCAGCCGGACCGAGCTCGCTGAGAAGGTCGGCCGGATTGGTCTATGGGAGTTCGAGGACTACCGCGGCTAACAGACCGCTGGCCCTGCAACCGGTACAGCCATCCGTACAGCCAAGACCGTCGGCTGGCGCCGACGCTGCCCGACAACGGCAGACGGGCTGACCAGGGGCGAGGCCACCTGACCAGCCATCCGCGATCTTCTTCTAAACCCGAGGCCGTCCCGCCCTGATCAGGAGTGGGGCCGTCAACCACGGTCTCACCCCGGTATCCAATCTCCTATCCCACGTTCCCACTCCAATTCCCCGTCTTGGACAACGGCCTTCAGGGGATCCGGCGCCCGGGGATAGTTGTAGGGGATTCGGTGAGCCAAGCCGGCGGCTCGTCCTTCCAGCAAAGCCAACATCTCCGTGAGCAGATCGTTCAGGCTGGCCCACGCCGAACCGAACGGGCCTTCGACCTTGTTGAACTCGAATATCCGCCCATACAGTGGCTGCGGCTGAGTATCGAGGACAAGACAGCCACCGCACAGATCGCTTCCGAACGCGATCCAGGTCGGGCGCCAGGCGTCGCCCCAGATTGACGCTCTCTGTCGGGTGTCGCGAGCGATCCACGAGCTATCCATCATGTAGTAGCCCGGCGGAAGCAGGATTATGCCGGTGACACCTCGTCCGTCGTCGGAACCGTTGAAGTTCTGGAGCAGCTCCACCAAATCAAGTGGAAGCTCGGTGCCCAATTCTGAGGCGAGCTCAGCCAGCGCCTGGTCATCCGCGGGAGGGTTGAGCTTTTCGAACGTGAGAGGCGCGCTTTTCCGTAACCACTCGGCGATCTGCGTCCATAGGAGAGTGATCGAGCCCGGCATGGCTCACCAACCTAGCGTAGGGAGCCCGCTTCCGCCGGCCCCTGCTAGAGGGCATGGGTTGGGAGCCACTGGTGGGAGCCACCGGGGTGAACGGGGTCGGACGAGATCGAACCGATCCAGTTCCCGCGCACACGGCGACCAGGCCGTCGCGAACACTGCCGAATGGCTGCGAAGTGGTCTTGAGAATCTACGGATCAGATGGCGGCACGCACTGGCATCAGTCCTCATCTAGACGAGTAAGTCCGAAGTCCTTCGGGTCTGTGCAGACAGGCGAAGGGTGTTGAAGATCAGTTTGTGACGACCGACCTCAACACCCTTCTGACCGCACTGTACGTGAAGATCGATGACTGGCTGGGACGGCCGCCCCGGGCCGGACGGCCACCGCGGTTGTCCGACGCTGAGCTGCTGACCCTGGCAGTGGCGCAGGTCCTGCTCGGGGTCCGTTCCGAGGCCCGCTGGCTGCGGTTCGTCCCCGGTCACCTACCTGGCGCGTTTCCGTACCTGCCGGGCCAGTCCGGGTACAACAAACGCCTCCGGGCCGCGCTGCCGCTACTCAAACGCGCCATCCGAGCCGTCGCCGAGGACACCGACCTGTGGACCGACGGCGCCTGGGTCGTCGACTCGACCCCGGTGGAGTGCGGCCGGTCCCGGCCGACGGTGAAACGCTCGGGCCTGGCCGGGTGGGCCGGCTACGGCTACTGCGCCTCGCACTCGAGGTTCTTCTGGGGCCTGCGCCTGCATCTGGTCTGCACCCCGTCCGGCCTGCCGATCACCTGGGCCCTGGCCAACCCGAAAATCGATGAACGGCAGGTGTTGACCGCGATCCTTGAAGACGACCCGGACCTGATCTCGCAACGTCCCGGGCTGCTGATCATCGCGGACAAGGGCTACGTGTCCGCCGAGTTGGACCGCTGGCTGGCTGAGCGCGGAGTCCGGATGCTCCGCCCGTCCTACCGCAACCGCACACCACGACCCGGCGAACACCTCCTGAAACCGATCCGGCAACTCATCGAGTCGGTCAACGACACGCTCAAGGGCCAACTCGACCTCGAACTACACGGCGGACGCAGCATCGAAGGCGTCGCCGTCCGCGTCGCGCAACGCCTCCTCGCGATGACCGCCGCAATCTGGCACAACCGCACCACCGGCCAAGCCGTCACCAGGTCCCTGATCGCCTACGACCACTAACCAAGGAGTTCGGACTTACTCGTCTAGTCCTCAAGAGGCCGGACCCCGACCACCGACGCTGAGAGATACCGAGAGGGATTTCCGCAGGCCACGCCGGGTTTGGGCAGGTAGACCGAGGTAGGCAACTTGATCTCGTAATGCGTAGGTCGACGGTTCGATTCCGTCAGGCGGCGCTAGAGAAGGCCCACGTCACCGGCTAGATCGCCGATCATGACCTGGGCCTTTTCCATGGCGCTAAAGAGCCGAGCAGCCAAACGAGCAGCCACCTCACTCACTCGACCACAGCGCCCCCTCCAGCCGTGTCGCCGCTTCCCGTGCGATCTCGGGGGCGACATGTGCGTGGATGTTGAGCGTCACGCTGATCTGTGAGCGGCCGAGGATTTCCATGATCACGCGGGCGGGCACGCCTTGGGCGAGGAGGACGCTGGCCGCCGTGTGCCGTAGGTCGTGCAGCCGGACCTGCCGGAGGCGGGCTTGCCGGATGATCTCGGAATGAGCGGTAGTCGTTGCGTGGATGGATCGGGGTGCTGACGCGGGTCGCGAAGACCAGGCCAGGGTCGGCCCAACTGTCGGCATCGAGACGTTCTTCCGCCTGGCGCTCCTGATGGCGGCGTAGGGCTGCCAACACGGTGGGCGGCAGCGGCAATGTCCGACGGGCCCGCGCGGTTTTCGTCTCGACGAAGACCAAATCCGCTGGTTCCCTGTGCGAAAGCACGGCTCGGAGGGATGTACCCCCGGTACTCAGGCGATGCCTCGTCTGATCGGCGGGTACCTACGTCCCGCCTCTGCCTCGCAGGCGTCCATGATTCGCACTCCGAGCCGCGCCGCAACAAGGTATGCCGGCGAGGCAGAGCGCGCACGTGCGGGCTCGGAGCCTGCTGCCGTGCGTGGGCGATGAGGACCAGGTCGATGAGTAGACAGCAAGTATCGACGCCGCCGACATCCGAGTAGCCAAGCGAGTAGTCAACCCCGCCGCACTCGGCCGGACTTCCCTGGACGTCAGCGGAACGGCCGGGCAGCGCGGGGCGAGGCTAACCAGCTCGGCCGCTCCTGGCAGTGTGGGGCACATCGGGTGAGGCAGCGAGCCGGAACGATCAGCCGGTCTGGTTCATCACCGCCACGGCGACCATCCCCAGTGCAAGGGCGCCGAAGAGGGCGACCAACACCCAGCGACGCCGTCCGTGCTGCGCCGGGTCGCGGACGAGGGGTGCCGGCCCGGTCCGGCCGGGGTGGCGGGCGATGGCAATGGCCAGCCGCTCCAAATCCGCGACCTGGCCAGCCGGCGTCAACCCGATCGTCTGGGGCACGTCGGGCAACGGCGGCGGGTCGGAGACGTCGTGTGTCTCGTACCGAGGTTCGATCCGCGGCGGCAGCTTGCGGAAACGGTTGTCCATGCCCTCAATGTCGCAGACGCCGCCAAGGCGAGCCGCGCATCGACCTGGTCGCCGTACAGCGGTGAAGTCCATTGCGAGGAAGCCGAGCGGCCGATAGAGCTGCACGCAGCAGCGGAGTGCGTGAACGCGGTGCCCGTACGGCAGCGACGGATCCCGCACCTTCCGTGCTTCGCTGTTGAAGCTCACGGCCAGGAGGGTTACTCACGGCCTTGCCGGTAGCCACACCGCCCGCTTCAATATGTTGTTGCGGGTGTTGCCGCTCAAGTCTGATGTTGTCGCCGGTGCGGCTGTTTGCTGGTGCAAGGGCAGGGTAATTGGGTGGTCATGACAACACCCGAGAGTCGGCGGCAGGAGGAGCAAGCGCTCGAGAGCGGCGAGGTGTATCAGGACGCAGAAGGACGCCGAACCACCGACCCGGGCACCGCGGCTGCACACGCACACAGCGAAGCCGACCGCAACGCCGAGCACCTGAAGCGTGGCGAGGTTGGTCCTGGCACCCCGGAGAAGTAGCTGCCAAGTGAGTTAGCGGCCGCCTTCGGCGCTGCCTTCTCGCGGCCGTACCCAGCTAGCGATCACCGTCCCCCTGTAGAGCCAGACGTCGCGGTAGGCCGGAGGCCTGTCAAGTTCCCTGACAGCCTTGGGGCAGTTGTCCAACGCACGGTGCTAGAGGGCAGTGAGCCGGCGCGCGAGGTGATCCACACCGACGACAACTCCTGGATCGTCGGCGACGGCGTTAACGATCCGAACGCCTGGCGCAGTAGTCGTGACATGTATCAGGCACGTCGTCGAGCAGAACTCATCCGTGGCTCAACTCGCCGGCCTCCCGCTCGGTCACGCGGCCTATCGGAGGAACCCAGGCCAGCCGTGGGTGATCGAACCTCGCTCCTGGCCGGAGGAATGAGGCTCATGGCACAGACGGACCAGGCCCTGTTAGCGAGATGCCACGGTTGCGCCGAGCAGCCAAGCGAGCAGCCAAACCGGCGAGCATGAGCGGACGACAGCGAACCCGGGCACGACGGCGGGCGCGAGGACCAAGCGGTAGACCAGCACCCCGGAACCGACTCGTAATGCCTAGGTCGGCGGTTCGATTCGGTCAGGCGGCTCGGTACGGAAGCCCAGGTCATCGGCCTGGGCTTCGCCGTTTCCCGAGGTCGATCATCCCGCCGCTCGTGGTGCCAGTCCGCAAATAGTCCGCATCCCGCGCCGCGAACGCCTCGTCCAGCCGATTGGCCACCGCGTCCAGGTGCCTCGGGGTCGATGACGCTGGACGTGTACGTAGCCGGGCGCCAACGTCAAGGCGGGAAGTTGATATTACGCGGCGGCCCACCGTTCGGCGCCGTGAACACCAGCGCGTCCCGACCCTTGCCGGCGACGTGCGCGGCCAGCTCGTCGACGTGGAAGCGAGGGATCGGCACCGACCGACGCTGGTGATTCTTCGGGCCCCTCGACCAGCTCCCAGCCGGCCTCCGCGAAGGCCACCGCCACGTTGACCCGACGCCGCTGCGGCCTGCTGGCGACCTCCGGCCGGCATCGGCCGGGCCGGCCGGCCACACTGACGGACGACCATGACCCTGAAGACCTCGGCTCCGCCCCGATCCCCGGCCCTCCTCACGTACCAACGGGGTGAACGGACAGGTCGAGGCAGCTCGAGCGGGAGTCGAAGCCCTAATGGAATGGGGGGCTGCGAGCCTCAGACCGGGGCTCTGACGAGGAGGGCCGTGTGATGGCTCCACAGCCACTGCAGGTACTGCTGTAGTTCCTCGGGCGTGGCAACCCATCCTTTGTCCATGTAGGTGAGGATGCGTTTGACTTCCCCGGGTACCAGGTCGTAGGCGGTCGCTCTGGTTTCCGGGACGGGTGTGTCAGGGGGGACGGCCGCGGGGAGCGGGATGATGGGGAGGCGAATACCCCTCCTGGTGAATGCTTTGAGGACCGTGAGGTAGACGCGGGCCAGGTGGTAGGGGGAGACGGTGAGCGCGAGGCTTGTGATGCCGCGAGCTTGGACCTGACGGACGATCCATGCGGCCTGCAGGCCGGTGTTGGGGGCCGGCTCGGCTTGGAGGTAGACCCCATTGATGCGACGGAGGCCGAGGCTCCGCAGGTAGTCGAGCGTGATCTTGACATAGGTCTCTTCGGCCGGGTTCCCGTTCGCCACTAGGAGGTAGCGGAGCTCCGGGTTGGCCTCCCAGGTGCGGATCGCATGAGTGAGACGCCAGTCTTCGCCCTGACCGGTGGCTATGACGAGTGCGTCGACGTGGTCGGCGGCTGACTGGGGCAGGGTCAGGATTACCGTGAGGGCTTTCATCACCTCCAGGAACTGGCCCGCTGTGAAGCCGACGAGATCCTCTTCCCTCACGATCCGAGGGGTCGCTCTGTGGGGATTCATCGAACCGCCCTGGCCGTGTCGTCGTTGAAGTCGGTGCGCAAAACCAGCATCTTTCCAGCCCCGGTTTCAGTCCTGAACCCGACCACCTCCGAAACCCGGCCGAGAATTTGGGCCAGGGGCTCATAACTGCGGCCGCCGGTGTTCGGCATTCGGATGCTCGTTCCGATCCGTGCCGGGCAGTCGCTATCGGCTGGGGCGCGGGCGGTTTGAGTGATCGGCATGCGGGTAGGCGACGGTCCGGTCCGAGAGGAGATCCAGGTGGGCTACGAGGATTTCATCGATGCAGTGGCCAGGCGGTCGGGGGTGCCGGTCGATCAGGCGACGGCGATCACCCGCGCGACGTTGGAGACATTGGCAGATCGGATCAGCGGAGGCGAGGCTAGGGATCTTGCCAAGCAGCTTCCTGAGGGGCTTGACGCTCACCTGCGGAAACCTCGGGAACACGCCGAGCCGTTCGGCGTCGAAGATTTCGCACAGCGGGTAGGCGCGCGCGCCGGTGTCGACGTTGTGCTCGCCAAGGCCGCGATCCCGGCGGTGCTCACCACCCTGCGCGAGGCGGTCCCGGGTGACGAGTTCGAGGGCATGGCGGCCCAGCTCCCGAGCGAGTTCCGGGGGGTCGTCGGACTGGTGGGTACCGATGCGGGCGGGCGACGGGTCCGCCGGTAAGGCCGCGGTATGGCTAGGTGTCGCGGACCGGCTGTCTGAGCTGGCGCAGTACGACCAGGACCACAGGACCTTCGAGGGCGTACGGGTGCCGTGGTCGGTGGGCCTTGTCAGCGGGCGGCGAGGAAGTCGAGCACGCGCTGGGTGAGCAGCTTGGCGGCGTCCGCGTCGTAGGACGGCAGGCTGGAATCGGCGAACAGGTGCCGATCGCTGGGATAGACGAACAGCTCCGCGTTCTCGGCCGACTCGACGAGCGCCCGGGCGGCGTCGATGTCACCCTCGCCGGCGAAAAAGGGATCGGCGTCCGCGCCGTGGATCTGTACCGGCACGCCCACCGGCCAGGCGGTCCCGAACTCCGAGACGGGGAGGCAGGACTCGAACAGCAGCGCCCCGCGCGCGCCGGCCCGGGTCTGCGTGAGCTTCTGCGCCGGCAGCACGCCGAGCGAGAAGCCCGCGTAGACGAGCTCGCTGGGCAGCCCGTCCGCCGCACGCACGCCCCGTTCGAGCAGGTTGCCGAAGCCCACCTCCCGGGCGTACGCCAGGCCGTCGTCCAACGTCTCGAAGGTGCGGCCGTCGTACAGGTCCGCCGTGTGCACGGTGTGCCCGGCTCGGCGAAGCTCGTCGGCGAAGGCTAGGACGCCCGTCGTCTGGCCCTGCGCGTGATGGAACAACAACACCTCAGCCATGCGGTCTCCCCGGTCTCGGATGGGATCTTGCCGCGAACACTCCAAAAGCTTAGATTGTTCGACAAATGTCGAGCAATACCCAGATCCCGGATTACGACCTGCCCGACACCGTCGAGGTGTCCACACCGGCGCAGTTGCGCGCGATCGCCGACCCGCTGCGGACCACGATCCTCGACCTGGTGCTCGAGCGGGCCGCCACCGTGGCCGAGCTGGCCACGGCCGTCGACCGCCCAAAGAGTACGGTCGCTCACCACGTCAACGTGCTGCTCAAGGCCGGGATGCTCCGCGTCGTCCGCACCCGGCGCGTGCGCGCCATCGACGAACGGTTCTACGGACGCACAGGCCGCACCATCCACGTCGGCGTGGTCCGGCGCCCGGGCGGCACGACGACGCCCGTGTGCATCAACGGCCTGTCCGTCGCGGCGGCCGAGTCGGTGCCGGCCCACGAGGCGGACGCGCTCTACACGACGGTGCGGCACGCCCGCATCCCCAGGGAGAGCGCTGCGCAGTTCTGGCGGCGCGTCGAGGCGCTCATCCAGGAGTTCACCGAGCTGCCGCGCTCCGGCGACACGGTCTACGGCTTCGTCGCCGGCCTCTACCCGACCGACCACCCCGTCTTGCCCGACCCGGACCACGCATCCGCCGAGGACTCGGACTGAGGACCTCCGCCGTCGTCCGGCTCGTCAGCGCGATCCTGGCCGACCTGGTGCCTTGGTCTACGACTGCCGCGGAGCGCCCGTCGAGCTACCGGCTCACTGATCCGGCCGAGTCGGGTGATGGTCTTCCTGGCTTCGCCTGGCGGCAACACTGACCAGACCCCGTCCGCACGCGTCCCTGGGTCGCTCCTGACCGTCGCCGCCGCGCCGACGCTTCGCCCTGGCGATCTCGCCGGGGATCGGGAGCCAGTAGAAGGGGATCAGCGCGGTGATCACGGCCACGCCGAGGACGGGGAGCAGGGCGCCCAGCAGGATTCCGGCGGCGATCCAGAGGGGAGCGAGCCGGAAGCGCCTGCCGATGGCTCTCGCAGCGGCGGGATCGACGGTGGTGCTGAGCAGCCGGCGGCCACGGCTCGCGTACCCCCAGATCGCGTTGAGCAGAGAGGCTGCCAGTCCGAGCGCGAACCCGTAGAAGACCACGGCGGTCCGCTGCCCGTGTCCGTCCCGGAACGCGGCGGCCAGAACGGAAGCGGCGAATGGCAGGAACGCGATGTTCATCAGCAGCAGGGTGTTGAGCAACAGCACCACCCAGTCGGTGCCGCGAAGGTGATCGAACATGACGTGGTGGTTGGCCCACACCTGCCCGATGAGAAGGAAGGTGAGGGCGTACGCCAGGTAGGACGGCCACAGCGTGGCGAGGCCGTGGGCCAGGTGCCGGGTGTCCTCCGGCGGGCTGATCTCCAGAACGAGCAGGGTGATGGAGATGGCGAAGACCGCATCGCTGAAGGCGACGAGCCGCGCGGGATTGCGTTCCGCACCGAACGTCGTGGACCTTGCTACTCCACGAGCAGTTTCTGCCACCGCCCCAGACTGGGACACGAACCGTCGCTGGGCGCGGAGCCGAGCGGCGTGTCATCCAACACCGCGAACTTTTGGTCATGGCGCTTGGTCAGTGGGCGCCGGTTGGCCTACTGCCAACGCTCCGACCTGCCCACCAGCCCTCCAACGAGGATGCGCACCAACACTGCTCGGCACCGATCGGAACGGCCCGACAACGCAGGACCGTGGCATGTACGAGATCTGCCCGGTGTGTTTCTGGGAGGACGACGGGCAGGACACCCACGACGCCGACCGGGTCCGGGGCGGGGCCAACGGGCAGCTGAGCCTCACGCGGGCGCGCCAGAACTTCGCCGGCTTCGGAGCGTCGGACAGGCGACGTCGCGCGCGGGTACGTCCGCCCCGGGACGAGCATCCGCCGGCCTGACCGGAGGGCCTCCGGGTCCGCGGTGGCCGAGCCTGTGTAGGGTGACGCCCGTCAGCGATGAGGGGAGGTGAGCCCGGTGAAGACCCACAGTCACGTCTGGGCGCTCCACCCGGCCATCCCTTTCAGCTGACCTCGAGTCGGGGAGCGTCCTCCAACCGGAGGAACAATGACCTTCACCCCGTTCCGCATCGACGTATCCGACGAGGTACTCGATGATCTGCGGGCCCGTGTGGCCCGTACCCGCTTCACCGACCGCAGTGGCGACCGGCCCTGGCAGGGTGGCGCGGATCCTGACTACCTGCGGGACCTGGTGTCCTACTGGGCCGACGGGTTCGACTGGCGGGCTCGCGAGGCCGAGCTCAACGCACTGCCGCACTACCGGGCTAAGATCGGCGGCCGGCGCCTGCATTTCGTTCGGGTCGCCGGGAAGCGTCCGGCGGGCGCGCCCGCGCCGCTGCCGCTGATCCTGAGCCACGGCTGGCCCAGCAGTTTCGTGGAGATGCTGCCGCTGGTCGACCGCCTGACCGACCCCGCCCGTTACGGGGGTGACCCGGCGGAGGCGTTCGACGTGGTGGTGCCCTCGCTGCCCGGGTTCCTCTGGTCGGAGCTGCCGGAGGGTCCGCTCACCCGGGCCGCGATGGCGCGGACCCTGCACCTGCTGATGACGGACATCCTCGGCCATCACCGGTACGGCGCTTTCGGCGGTGACGTCGGCGGCGTGGTCACCGGTTGGCTGGGCGCGCTGTACCCCGAGCAGGTGGCCGGCATCCACATGATCCACCCACCCTTCCCGGCCAGCTTCGACGCGCATCCGCTCTCCCCGGCCGAGCAGGCGTATCTCGACGCGGAGGTGGCCTACGACCGGACCGACGGGGGTTACAGCGCCATCATGGGCACCCGACCGGACACCATCGCCGCGGCGCTGATCGACTCCCCGGTGGGGCTGGCCGCCTGGCTCGTCGACAAGTACCGGGACTGGAGCGACAACCACGGCGAGCTGGAGAGCCGGTTCGACCGGGACACCCTGCTGACGATCATCACCCTGTACTGGGCGAGCGGCTCGATCGGCTCGTCGTTCCGGCAGTACTTCGACTTCGACCACAACAGCCCACGACCCGACATCACGGTGCCCGCCGCGTTCACGGTGAGCACCGAGCCCTCGCAGGCCAACTTTCCCCGGCAGATCGCCGAACGCGCCTGCACCGACATCCGGCACTGGAGCGAGCCGGGCCGGGGCGGCCACTTCATGCCGCTGGAGGAGCCGGACCTGCTCGCCGGTGAACTGACGCGGTTCTTCACCTCGCTCCACCGGCCCTGATCAGTGGCGGAGCCGGGTCACCGATCCGGCTCCGCCACGCTGACCCTGCCCGGTGCTCAGTGGGCCGGGCGCAGCTGTTCGGCCAGGAAATCCTCCCAGGTCCGCGCGCCCAGGTCGGCGCCGTCGAGCGTCAGGTTCTCGCCCGCCCGGTACGCCCGGCCGGCCTTCCCCGGCATCCGCACCGGCATCATCGGGCGGCGCTTGCCGCGGGCCCGCAGGTAGCCGCGGGCCAGCTCGGCCATCCCGTACACCCGGGGCCCGGCCAGGTCGGGCACCAGGCCGGCGGGCTTGTCGAGGGTCAACTCCACGAGCCGGGCCGCCACGTCCCGTGCGTCGACCGGCTGGAGCCGGAGCCCGCCGGGGACCGGTATCACCGGCAGCTTCGCCATCTTCTGCACCATGGTGAGGACCAGGCCATGGAACTGGGCGGCCCGCAGCGTCGTCCACGGCAGGCCGGAGTCGGCGATCGCCCGCTCTGCGGCCAGCTTGGACCGGAGCCAGCTCAGGGGGAGCCGGTCCGCGCCGATGACGGAGATGTACACCAGGTGCCGTACTTCGGCGCGGGAGGCGGCCCGGACCAGGTTGCGGGTCGCCTCGTCATCGCCCTTGGGGCCGCCCGCGAGGTGCAGGACGGTCTCGGTCCCGGCGACCGCGGACTCGACTCCCGCGCCGGTGAGCAGGTCGCCGGTGACGTGCTCGACGCCGTTCCCCGGCTGGTGGTGGCCCCGGCTGAGCACCCGCACGTCGTGGCCGGCGTCCCGCAGGAGCGGTACGACGAGGCGGCCGAGGGTGCCGGTGCCACCGGTGACCAGGATGGGTGACGTCATGGCTGCTCCAAACTCGTACGGTCCGGGAGTCGGTCCCCGGTCACATCGGCGATGTTTCGTGGGTCTACCGCTGTGACACCCGGCGAGAAGGGAATGTGACCGGTGAACGAGCGCGAATGGCTGACCGAGCAGTTCGAGGAGCAGCGGCCCAGGCTGCGGGCGGTCGCGTACCGGATGCTCGGTTCGGTGAGCGAGGCGGAGGACGCCGTGCAGGACGCCTGGCTGCGGGTCAACCGGGCCGGCGCCCGCGACGTGGAGAACCTGGGCGGTTGGCTGACCACGGTGGTGGCCCGGGTCTGCCTGAACACGCTGCGGGCGCGGGCGCACCGGCGGGAGGAGCCGCTGGACGTGCGCGTACCCGACCCGATCATCGGCCCGGAGTCCGGCGACGACCCCGAGCGGGAGGCGGTGCTCGCCGACTCGGTCGGGCTGGCGCTGCTGGTGGTGCTGGAGACGCTGACGCCGGCCGAGCGGCTGGCGTTCGTGCTGCACGACATGTTCGCCGTGCCGTTCGAGGAGATCGCCCCGATGATCGAGCGGACCCCGACCGCGGCCCGGCAGTTGGCGAGCCGGGCCCGTCGCCGGGTACGCGGGCAGGCCCCGGAGCCCGACCCCGACGCCAGCCGTCAGCGGGCGGTCGTCAGCGCGTTCTTCGCCGCCGCGACGGCGACTTCGACGCGCTCGTCGCGGTGCTCCACCCCGACGTCGTGCTGCGGGCCGACGGGGGGCTCACGCGGGCCCGGCACACGGTGGTGCTCACCGGCGCGCACACGGTGGCCGGGCAGGCGCTCACCTTCGGGCGGCTCTCCCCGTTCGCGCGCCCGGCGCTGGTCAACGGCGCGGCCGGGGTCGTGGTCGTCGTACAGGGCCGGCCGGTCTCGGTCATGGGCTTCACCGTCGTGGCCGGGCAGATCGTCTCCATCGACGTGCTCACCGACCCCGAGCGGCTGGGCCGGCTCGACCTGTCGGTCCTCGACGCCTGACCACCCGACGCGGGCGGCCGGGTGGCCGGCCGGAACCCGTGGGCCTCAGGTCACAGCCCGCGTCGTGCCTCGCGCTCGGCGCGCTTGCGCTCGCGCTGCTCCCGGCTCCACTGCTTACGCTTCTCCAGGTCCCGCTTCCAGAGGTCCCGGGCCTCGTTGGAGCAGCCGTGGATGGCGTTGTCGACCGTCGCGGGGCCGGCAAGCGTCCGGTAGACCCAGCCCAGGATCCGGCCGCCCTGGTCCGGCGTCTTGTTCTCCTCCGCCATGTCGTCCACCCCTCATCATTGGTACTCCAACGATTGGTACACCAACGATTGGTACGGTAACAGTGAGAGGGAGGGGGTGACCGGATGGGTGACCTGGACGGCATCGATGATCCGCTGGCGTTGGAACAGCAGGTCTGTTTCGCCCTCTCCGTCGCGGCCCGCGGAGTGGTGGCCGTCTACCGGCCGCTGCTCGAACCGATGGGACTCACGCACCCGCAGTACCTGGTGATGCTCGCCCTCTGGCAGCACGCGCCCCTCTCCGTACGCGAGCTGAGCCGCCTCCTGCAACTCGATCCGGGCACCCTGTCGCCCCTGCTCAAGCGGCTGGAGGCGATCGGCTACCTCCGGCGCGAGCGCGATCCGGCCGACGAGCGCAGCCTCGCCGTGACGCTCACCGCCAAGGGCCGGGCGTTGCGGAGCCAGGCCGAGCGCATCCCCCCGGCCATCGTCGAGCGTCTGGGCATGCCGATCGAGGACCTCAAGCGCCTGCACGCCACGCTGACCGACGTCATCGAGGCGGCGCGGCAGGCGTCGAAGGCGCCGCCCGCCAATGACGGCGTGGGTTGAGGCCGGCCGCTGGTGAAACCCGTTGCCGTGGCTGTGGCCCCCGCACAGAATGTGGCGTGCTGATCGACCACTGGCCCCTGCTCGGACTGCGCGTCCGGACCGACCGGCTGGAACTGCGTCCGCCGACCGACGAGGAGCTGGCCGAGCTGGCCGATCTCGCCGCGCGGGGGGTCCACGAGCCGGGCCAGCGGCCGTTCCTCACGCCGTGGACCGACCTGCCGCCCGCCGAGCGCGCCCGCCACCTGGTGCAGTCCCACTGGCACGGTCGCGGCTCCTGGACGCCGCAGGACTGGTCGCTGGAGCTGGCGGTGTTCTCGGCCGGCCGCCCGGTGGGCGTACAGACCATGCGGGCCCGGGATTTCGCGACCGCGCGGGAGGTGCGGAGCGGGTCGTGGGTGGGCCTCGACCACCAGGGGCGGGGCGTCGGCCGAGAGATGCGCGCGGCGATGCTGCACCTGGCCTTCGCCGGCCTCGGCGCCGCGCACGCCACGACGGCCTCGTTCCTCGACAACGTCGCGCCACTGGCGATCTCCGGGCGGCTGGGCTACCGGCCGGACGGCATTACCCGCGATGTCCTGCACGGCCAGGTGGTCGTCTCCCAGCGGCTGCGGTTGAGCCGGGAGGACTGGGAGCGGACCGAGCGACCGGCGGTCACCGTGAGCGGGCTGGAGCCGTGCCTGCCGCTCTTCGGTCTCGCGGCGGCGGAGTGAGCCGGCCGGGCCGGACCGGGTAGCTGTCCGGAACCGGCTCGGTCGATCGTCACCCGGTGAAGCCGAGCGGTGGTGCCGTCACCACGCTCCCGACGGACGAGCCCGGCGGGCTCGGCTCGAAGCCGGCCCGCCGGGCTCAACCGGCAGGGAGGACGTGTGTCAGAGGTTGCGGCGCGGGTCGGCCGGATCGGCCGGGAAGGCGCCCGTCCGGGGCGACGGGACGTCGGTCACCACGTACTCGGTCTCGGTCTCCGGCGTGGTGCTGTCGTCGTCGCCCGACCGGTGCTTCGCCAGCGCCGCCGCGCCGGCCCCGGCCGCGCCCGCGAGGGCGGCGCCGGCCGCCACGGCCTTGCCGGAGACGCCGGCCTTGCCGTCGTCGCCCCGCGAGGCCGCGGCGTGCTCCACGCCGGGTGTGCCGAGGTTGCGGCCGTCGTCGATCGTGCCGCGCCAGGCGCCGGTCTCGGTGCCCCGGGCCTCGATGTACGACTTGAACTTCTCCAGGTCCGCCTCGGCCCGCTTCTCGACGATGTGCAGCTTGTCGCCGGCCTTCTCGACCAGCCCCTCGGGCTCGTACTCGAGGGAGAGCCGAACCTGGGTGCGGTCGGTGCCGACCGGCTGGAAGTAGACGGCGCCGGCGTTGGTCGCGCCCTCGGTGGCCGCCCAGGCCACCTTGCGGTCCGGGACCTGCTCCAGGACCTTGGCGTCCCACTCGCGCTTCACGCCCGCGATCTCGGCGACCCAGTGCATCCGCTTGTCGTCGAGCTGGCGTACCTCCTGGACACCCCCCATGAAGCGGGGGAACTCCTCGAACTGGGTCCACTGGTTGTAGGCGGTGCTGACCGGAACGTTGACTTCGATGGACTTCTCGACCTTCGTGGTCATGGGCACTCCTTGGGTCGTCTTCTTGCGTCCACCGAACTTCCTACCCCCGAAAAAGACGCTCAACCGGGATGGACGGCGTGCACAAGGGACGGGCCCTCGACGGGGTGCACCCCCGCCGCGGGCCCGCGACGACCTGATCCTCGCTCGGTGCCTCCCCCGCCAGCTCCGTGCCCGGCCAACGGGGGATCAGGCGGCGGTGCTGCCGGAGTTGGCGGCGAGGACGAACACGAAGATGATCCAGAGGATGCCGAGGATCGTGAAGATGTAGCTCAACACGAGGCCGGCGGTGGCCAGGCCGCTGCCCTGCTCACCGGTCCGGTGGATCTGCTTCTTGGCGATGTGTCCGAGGACGATGCCGACCGGGGAGAAGACGAAGGCGAAGACCAGGGACAGGATCGCCATGACGTTGGTGCCGCGGACCGCGGGCGCCGCGGCGGCGTGCGGATTGTCGGCGTACGACGGCTGGCTCATCGAACCCTCCTAAGTGAAGCGACTTGGCGGCTTCCTGATTTCCATCCCGCCACCTGCGCAAACATGACGATCGATGGCCAGGTGGCGCCGTCGTTCGAGCTACACGCCGGGGGCCCAGGTCAACGCGCTGACCTGGGCCCCCGGCCGGACGCGGGAGTGCCCCCCCGCGTACGTCTCAGCCGTCCTCGCGGTCCGGGCTCTCCAGCCGGAAGAAGTTGCTCTGCTTCCCGTCGGAGCGCTCCTCCTGGTAGATGAAGTTGAGCCGGCGCTCGTCGAACGCGCGGAACCACTCCGCCCAGCTGATCTCGCGCAGGCGCGCCTCGCGGCCGTTGGCCGGGAAGTCGAAGCGCAGCACCCCGGCATGCCCGTCGTGCTCGCTGCCGTCGACCGTGGTCGGTACGCCCTTGCGCGCCTCGGCCCACCGCCGGATCACCTCGTGGTCGGTGGTGACCAGGCTGCGCCCCGGGCGCTCCGGCTCGTCGTCGACGGAGGTGATCTCCTGGGAGTACCTGATCGACTTCGAGGTGTGCTGACCGGTCCGGACGCCGCCGTCGGAGGCTGCCGAGCCGCCCCGCGAACCCGGGCCGGAATCGGCGAGCAGGCTCTTGACCAGGGCCTTGACCAGGTCGTCCTTGTGCATGTCGGCGGTGTCGGTGACGCCGCGGCTGCGCAGCCGGCTGCGTAGCTCGTCGTTCAGGAGTAGATGTTCGCGGCGTACGCCGGGCCGTAGTGGCGCTCCAGGTCGGCGAGGCTCTCCGCCGGGGCCTCCACCTCCTTGATCAGCCGGGGCCGGGACGGCAGCGCCTCCGGCCGCCAGGTCTCCGGCTGCCACAGCTTCGAGCGGAGGAACGCCTTCGCGCAGTGGTAGAAGATCTGCTCGATCTCCACCACCACGGCCAGCACCGGACGGTGGCCCTTGACCACCATGTCGTCGAAGAACGGCGCGTCCCGGACCAGCCGGGCCCGGCCGTTGATCCGCAGCGTGTCGGTGCGCCCGGGGATCAGGTAGATCAGCCCGACGTGCGGGTTGTCCAGGATGTTGCGGTAGCCGTCCGCCCGGCGGTTGCCCGGTCGCTCCGGAATCGCGATCGTCGCCTCGTCGAGCACCAGCGTGAAGCCGGGCGGGTCACCCTTCGGCGAGACGTCGCAGCTGCCGTCCGCGCCCGCCGTGGCGACCAGGCAGAACGGCGAGGCCGCCAGCCACTGCCGGTCCCGCTCGTGCAGCACCGCCCGCTCCTTGGCGACCGCCCGCGGCATCGGCGCCCCCAGCAGCTCGCGCAGCTCCTCGTCTGAAGTGATCTCCACCGTCACGTGTGCCTCCCCCGTCCGTTGACCCGGGTGGGCGGGCCGGCGGAACGGCCGGTCCCCACGCCGCCAGCCTAGGCGAGCGCGTCGAACGCGAGGTTTGCCCGGGATCCCGACGGGTACCGCCTAAGCCGCAGCGCGCCCGGACGCGACCGATGGAGGCCCCATGGAGAGCCGACTGAAGGTGCTCGGTCACCCCGTGCACCCGATGCTGGTGATGTTCCCGGTGGCGCTCCTGGTCACCGCGGTGATCTTCGACGTGGTCGACACCGTCGGCGGGCCCGACTTCCTCGGCGAGGTGGCGTACTGGAACATCACCGTCGGCCTGGTCGGCGGCCTGCTCGCCGCGGCGGCCGGGACGGTCGACCTGCTCGCCCTCCCCACCGGCACCCGGGCCAAGCGGGTGGGTCTCACCCACGCCGCCGCCAACGTCGCGGTGATCCTGCTCTTCGCCGCGGTGTGGGTGGTCCGGCTCAACGCCGACTCCCGCGCCGCCGGCGGCGCCCTCATCGCCATCGAGGTGGTGGCGGTGGCGATCCTCGGCATCAGCGCCTGGCTCGGTGGTGAGCTGGTCGACCGGCTCGGCGTCGGGGTCGACCCGCAAGCCGACCTGAACGCCCCGAGCTCGCTGCGACCCCCCACGGCCAACCAGCGGATCGGAGACGTGCGATGACGGAACAGCCGAGCGGCCGGGGCTGGCGCGGCCGGCAACAGGGGTGGGACCCGATGGGCGAGCTGCAGTCGCTGCGTTCCGAGCTGAGCCGCCTGGTCGGCGGCCGGTCCGGCCCGCCCGAGGTCGAGCTGACCGAGACCGCCGACGGGTGGGAGGTCGTCGTCCGGCTGCCCGGCGTGGCGCCGGAGGAGGTGGCCGTCGAGCTGGACGACCGGGAACTCTGCGTCCGGGCCCGCTCGGAGGCCGAGGTCAACGCCGACCAGGGCATCCCCGGCGGCTTCGAGACGCGCGGCTTCGAGTACCGGGTCGACCTGCCGGCCCGGGTGGACCCCGACCGGATCGACGCGGTGATGGACCACGGCCTGCTCCGGGTCCGACTGCCCCGGGCGTCCCGGCCCGCGCCGCGCACCATCACCGTCGGGCGCACCGGCTCCCGGCCCGCCCGCACCGGTACGACCACCCTGGCCGACCCGGCCGCGGACCGGGAGATGCACCACCCGGACACCACGGTCGACGAGATCGACCGGCTGTAGCGGCGCGCGTGGACGCCCCGTCCCTGCTCGGGCCGGTCGGCGAGCGGGTGCCCGACGTCCAGCGGATCGCCGTGCTGCGGGCCAACGCGCTCGGCGACTTCATCTTCACCCTGCCCGCGCTGGAGGCGCTGCGGGCCGCGTACCCGTCGGCGGAGATCGTGCTGCTCGGCGCGCCCTGGCACGCGACGCTCTGGCGCGACCGGCCCGGCCCGGTGGACCGGGTGCTGGTGGTCCCGCCCGCGCCCGGCATCCGCGACCCCGCCCCCGACGAGGCCGGTCCCGCCATGGACGACTTCCTCGCCGCGGCCCGCGAGGAGCGCTTCGACCTGGCGTTGCAGCTGCACGGCGGCGGCGGCAACTCCAACCCCGTCGTCGCCGCGCTGGGCGCCCGGGTCACCGCCGGCCTGCGCGCCGAGGACGCCCCGCCGCTGGACCGCTGGATCCGGTACGTCTACTACCAGCACGAGGTGATCCGCTACCTGGAGGTCGTCGGCCTGGTCGGGGCGCCGGCCACCACGATCATCCCGGCCCTCACGGTGACCGACGCGGACCGGGCGGAGGCCCGGCAGGTGCTCGGCGAGCCGGGGCTGCCCCGGGTGGCGCTGCACCCGGGGGCCACCGACACCCGGCGGCGCTGGCCGCCGGAGCGCTTCGGCGAGGTCGCCCGCGCCCTGGTCGGCGACGGGTACGAGGTGCTGGTCACCGGCACGCCGGCCGAGCGCGAGGTGGTCGAGGCGGTGGTCGCGGCGGCCGGGGTGCCGGTGCGCCCGCAGGTCGGCACGCTCAGCCTCGGCGGGCTGGCCGCCTGCTACGCGGGCTGCGCGCTGATGGTCTCCAACGACACCGGTCCGCTGCACCTGGCCGCCGCGGTCGGCGCCCCGACCGTGGGCGTCTACTGGATCGGCAACCTGATCAACGGAGCCACCCCGCTGCGCGCCCGGCACCGGCCGATCGCCTCCTGGACGACCCACTGCCCGGTCTGCGGCGTCGACTGCACCCCCGGGATCTACCCGCACCGCCCCGGCGACGGCGACTGCCCGCACCGGGACTCCTTCGTCGCCGACGTGCCCTCGGTCGAGGTGGTCGAGGCGGCCCGCGATCTGCTCGGCGGCTGACCGGGCGCTCAGGCGGGCTGCGGGGTGTCGGACTCGGTGAGGACGACCTCCCACGCCTCCACGTCCCGCTCGGTCACCGTGGTCGGCGACTCCAGGTGGTACGCGCCGCTGGGCAGGACGCCCGCGCCGCCGTGCCGGGCCATCACCGCGAGCTGCGCGGCGACGTCCTCGCCCTGGTGCCGCTCGTGCAGCCGGCGCCAGAACTCGAAGCCGCCGGCGTCGACCAGCTTGGCCCGGTCGTAGAGCACGCACCCGCCGATCCAGGAGATCTTGTACGCGCGCCACGCGCCCGCCGGCAGCCGCAGCTTCTCGGTGATGTGCAGCAGGTTCGCCGCCGGGTGGATCCGCGCCCGGTCCCAGGCCGGGGTGCCGGGGCGTACCCGCTCGGGGGTCGGGGCGTCCTGCCACTCCTCGTAGTGCCCGTGCGTCTCCGGCCGCACGTCGTCGACGTAGGACAGGCCGTGCACGGCGTTGCCGACGAAACCGCAGCCCAGCTCGCGGATCGCGGTGACCAGCCGGGACAACGTGCCCGGCTCCAGCCAGACGTCGTCGTCGAGGCAGAGGACGTACCGGGCGACGGACCGGTCCAGCAGGTAGGCGCGGTGTTCGGCCAGGCCGCGCCGGGGCAGCCGGCGGGTCAGCAGTACCGGGTGGCCCCGGTGGCGGAGCGCCCGGACCATGGTCGTTGCCGCCGGATCGAGGTACGCCGGCTCGCCGTCGGACTGGTCGCTGACCACCACCCCGAAGTCCGGTACGCCCTCCTGGGCGGCCAGCCCGGCGAGGGTGACCGCCAGCTCGGCCGGGCGGTTGCGGGTCGGGATCAGCACGTCGAGCTGCCGCTGCCGGCGGAACTCCGCGGGCGTGCCGGGGTCGAGCGGTCGGTTCACGTCGGCCTGCCGGGCGCGCCGTCGGTGACGGTCGAGGGGCGCGGCGCGGCGCCGTTGCCGGCGACGGCCTGCGCCCGGATCCGGTCGATGATCGCCGAGGTGGACCGGTCCGGCACGTAGCCGAGGGTGCGCACCTGGCCGCCCAGCCGGCGGACCAGCGGCGCCTCCGGGACCATCTCCGGCGGGTAGTCGCCGCCCTTGACGTAGACGTCGGGGCGGACCGCCTCGATCAGCGGCGCCGGGGAGTCCTCCTCGAAGACCACCACGTGGTCGACGCACTCCAGGGCGGCGAGCAGCATGGTCCGGTCCTCGACCGGGTTCACCGGCCGGTCCGGCCCCTTGAGCCGGCGTACGCTGCCGTCCGAGTTGACCGCCACGACCAGCAGGTCGCCGAGCGTGCGGGCCTGGGTCAGGTAGCGGACGTGCCCCGGGTGCAGCACGTCGAAGCAGCCGTTGGTGAAGACCACCGAGCGGCCGGAGCGGCGGTGGTCCTCGACGATCGAGGCCAGCTCGTCGGCGTCGACCACGGCCGGGTGGCCGGTCTCGTCCGGCCCGGTGCCCAGCGCCTCCAGCAGGTCCCCCCGCCGGCACACGCAGGTGCCGGTGTCGGAGACCGTGATGGTCGCGGCGAGCTGGGCGAGCTGGGCGGCGGTGGGCAGCGTCGCGTCGGCCGCCAGCGCCAGCGTCATCGCCGCCAGGTACGCGTCCCCGGCGCCGACCGCGTGGCTGGCCGGTACCGGGGTGCTGTGGCTGCGCCGGGGCTCCCCGTCGGCCCCGCCGACCACCGCGCCCTCGGTGTCCAGGGTCACCGCCACCACGTCGGCGCCGGTGTGCGCGCGCAGCTCGGCCAGGCGCGACTCGGCGAGCACCGCCCGGTCGACCCCCTCGCCGGCCGCCGCGTTCACGGTGACGCCGGTGCCGGTCACGCTGAGCCCGTCGCCGGTCATCGCCACCCGGTCCTCGCCGGGCGTCGGCTCCCCGGTCGGCCCGCCGCCCGGGTGGAGACCCGGGCCGGCTCCGGCCGGGCCGAAGTTGGCGCCCCGGCCCGCCGCGGGCGGGTGCAGGTCCGCCGACCCGGCCGGGCGTTCGCCCGCCCCGCCGGGGGCCGCGCCGACGCTGAGCTCGGAGGGGCCGTCCGCCGGGTCGGCGACCGGGTGGTCGAGGTGCAGGTCGGGGCCGGCGTGCCCGCGGGTCGCGGGGCGCGGGTCGGCGTTGAAGCCGGCCGCGGCGCGGGCCAGCAGCCGGGCCGCCTCGGCGAAGCTCGGGGTCACCACCGTCGGGTTGAGGCCGCGCCAGTCGGCCAGGTCGTGCGCGTCGAGGGCCACCGTGGCGTAGCCGTCCCGGTTGGCGACCAGCCAGGCGCGTACCGCCGCCGGCAGCGCGCCCAGGCCGTAGTCGCAGACCACCAGCGTCGGCGGTTGACCGCCCGCGGCGGCCTTCAGCTCCTCGGTCGCGCAGTCGAGCGCGGTCAGCAGCCGCGCCACGCCGTCGTCCTCGAGCGCGTCCTCCGGGTCGCCGGAGTCCTCGCGCAGCAGGATCTGGTTCCCGGCGAGCATCCGCCGCTTCACCGGGGTCGGCCGGCCGGGCTGGTTGACCGTCCGGTCCCAGACGCCCGCGCGGTCGAGGCAGTCGTGCAGTTCGTCGCCGGCCACGTCGGCGCCGACCGGGGCCACCAGCACGGCCCGGCCGCCGAGGGTGGCGACGTTGACCGCGGTGTTCGCCGCCCCGCCGGCCGCGGAGATGCGCCGCCGCAGGGTGAGGACCGGGGCGGGCGCCTCGCGGCAGAGCCGCTCGGACTCCGCGAACCGCCACTCGTCCAGCATGGCGTCGCCGACGACCAGCACGGGACGCCCCTGCCAGCCCGCCACGACGGTGGCGAGCCGGCGCTCTTCCGCTGCTGCTGCCATGCCTTCCGGGGTCCCCCCAGGCCGGTCGGTCAAACCTGGGTCGCGCGCCGCCGGGCGGGAACCACGCATCGTCGACCCGCCGTGCGCCGGGACACCCGTTGGGTCGCGTTTCGGGCATCCGGGCCCGGGAAGGGATTCCTGGTACCCCGAGAGGAGAACCGAAATGGCAGCGACACTTCAGGGCAAGCGGATCGCCTTCCTGGCCGCCGACGGCGTGGAGGAGGTCGAGTACGTCAAGCCGCGCGAGGCGGTCGAGAACGTCGGCGCCCGGGTCGAGCTCGTCTCGCTCAAGTCGGGTTCGATCCAGTCCTTCAACCACCTCGACCACGGCAAGGCGTACGACGTGGACGTGACGGCGGCCGAGGCGGACGCCGGGGCGTACGACGCGCTGGTGCTGCCCGGTGGGGTGGCCAACCCGGACTTCCTGCGTACCGACGCGGACGCGGTCCGGTTCGTGCGGGCGTTCTTCGACGCCGGCAAGCCGGTCGGCGTGATCTGCCACGGCCCGTGGACGTTGATCGAGGCGGACGTGGTGCGCGGTCGCCGGTTGACCTCTTGGCCCAGTCTGCGCACCGACCTGACCAACGCCGGCGCCAGCTGGGTGGACGAGCAGGTGGTGACCGACAACGGGCTGGTCAGCAGCCGCAAGCCCGACGACCTGGCCGCCTTCTGCGGCAAGATCGTCGAGGAGTTCGCCGAGGGCCGGCACTGACCTGCCGATTTCCCCCGCCGTCCGGGCATGTTCCGGGAGGCGGGGGGGAGAAGGCGGGATGACCACGGAAGCTCACGCTCGGCCGGTGCTGCACGCCCGCCAGATCCGCCTGCTGATGTTCGGCCTGATGACCGGGATGCTGCTGGCCGCGCTGGACCAGACCATCGTCGGTACGGCGTTGCCCACCATCGTCGGCGAGCTGGGCGGGATCAACCACTACTCGTGGGTGGTGACCGCGTACCTGCTCGCCTCCACCGCCTCGACCCCGCTGTACGGCAAGATGGCCGACCTGTACGGGCGTCGTCCGGTCTTCCTCTTCTCGATCGGCACCTTCCTGCTGGGCTCGCTGCTGGCCGGCCTGTCGCAGGACATGACCCAGCTGATCGTCACCCGGGGCGTGCAGGGGCTGGGCGCGGGTGGCCTGATGACGCTGGCGTTCACCATCATCTCGGACGTGGTGTCGCCCCGGGAGCGCGGCCGCTACCAGGGGCTCTTCGGCGCGGTCTTCGGGGTGTCGTCGGTGGCCGGGCCGTTGGTCGGTGGGTACTTCGCGGAGACCAACTGGCGCTGGATCTTCTACATCAACGTGCCGCTGGCGATCCTGGCGATCGTGGTCTGCTACCACGTCATGCGGCTGATCCCGTTCGAGCGGCGGGAGCACGCCATCGACTGGCTCGGCGCGGCGCTGCTGGTCGCCGGGGTGAGCTGCCTGCTGCTCGCGCTGAGCTGGGGTGGCAGCCAGTACGCCTGGGACTCGGGCGTGATCATCGGGCTCTTCGTGGCCGGCGCGGTGCTCGGCGTGCTCTTCGTGCTCCAGGAGGCCCGGGTCGCCGAGCCGATCCTGCCGCTGCGGCTGTTCCGCACCGCCACGTTCGCGCTGGCCAACTCGGCGGGTTTCGTGCTCGGTCTGGTGATGTTCGGGTCGATCATCTTCATCCCGCTCTACCTGCAGATCGTCAAGGGCGCCTCGCCGACCCGCAGCGGTCTGCTGATGCTGCCGATGATGGCGGGCATCATCATCACCTCGGTGCTGACCGGCCGGGCGATGAGCCGGATCGGGCGGTACAAGTGGTTCCCGGTGGTGGGATCGGCGGTGCTGCTCACCGGCATGCTGCTCTTCACCCGGCTGCAGGTGGACACGTCGCTCTGGGTGGCGTTCGGGTTCATGGTGGTGATCGGCGTCGGGCTGGGCCTCTGCATGCAGTCGCTGATCCTGGCCGTGCAGAACGCGGTGGACGTCCGGGACCTGGGGGCCGGCACCTCGTCGGCGACGTTCTTCCGGTCGCTGGGCGGGTCGTTCGGGGTGGCCATCCTCGGCGCGGTGCTGTCGTCGCAGCTCACCAAGCACCTCGCCGACCGGCTGCCGGCGGCGATCGCGCAGCTTCCGCCGGACCAGCGGGCCGCGGTGGCGGCCAGCGGCGGCGCCGACATCTCGATCAACGACCCGGCGACCATCCTCGCCCTGCCCGGCCCGGTCCGCGCCGCGATCCAGGCCTCGTTCGTCGACTCGCTGCACCTGGT
Organism: Micromonospora kangleipakensis; assembly: GCF_004217615.1. Lineage (NCBI taxonomy): Bacteria > Bacillati > Actinomycetota > Actinomycetes > Micromonosporales > Micromonosporaceae > Micromonospora > Micromonospora kangleipakensis. The sequence goes on from NZ_SHLD01000001.1 coordinate 1,312,690, forward strand.
CTTCCTGACCACCGGGCTGATCGCCATCCTGGCCGTGCTGGTCACCCTGGCCCTGCCCGACCAGCAGCTGCGCGGCACCGGCCCGGAGGGCGCCACCGGCGGCGCCGACCCGCTCGGCGGCAAGGCCGCCGCCCCCGGCGGCAAGCCGCTGACCAGGGAGTCCCGGGAGGAAGCCGCCGCCGAGATGGAGGCCAAGTCCCAGACCATGCTGTGACCCGCCGGCCAACCCGGCCGGGGCTGGGGTTACTTCAGGATGAGGCGGTTGGTCTGTTCGAAGACGTCCAGGTCGGCGAGGGTCTCCGTGACGCTGGCGGAGAGCGGGGCGGGGAGCTCGTCCGGGTGGAAGAAGCCGGCGTCGTTGGTCTCGTCGGTGATCCTGAGCAGCTCGCCGTCCCACTCGTCGACCCGGAACGCGGTGGTGAAGATCTGGTACCTGTGGCCGTACATGTTGGTGTGGGTGCGGTCCGGGCCGGTGTAGAGGGCGAACGCGCTGACCCGCAGGGCGCGCAGCCCGGTCTCCTCGCGTACCTCGCGGACGGCGCAGTCGGCGATCGACTCACCCAGCTCCATGGCGCCGGCCGGCAGCGCCCACTGGCCGTTGTCCGAGCGCTGGATCAGCAGCACCCGGGCGGCGTTGTCGCGGACCACCGCGCGGGCGCCGACGAACATCAGGGTGCGGTCACCGGCCAGGGCGCGGAGCTGCCCCACGTACGAATCGGCCCAGGAGATGCTCACCCGGACAATTTACGGCGGTTCGTCGAGGCCGACCGGTTTTCCAGGGTTCCCAAGGTGTGACCGCCGACACTAGCTTGTTACCCATGCGTAGCACGATGATGGACGCCCCTCTCCAGGTCGCCCGGATCCTCGAACACGGCTCCACCGTGCACGGCACGGCGGAGGTCGTGACCTGGACCGGCGGCGAGCCCCGACGGATGTCGTACGCGGAGGTCGGGCGGACCGCCGCCCGGCTGGCCCACGCGCTGCGCGACGAGTGCGGGGTGACCGGTGACGAGCGGGTCGCCACGTTCATGTGGAACAACAACGAGCACCTGGTGGCGTACTTCGCCGTGCCCAGCATGGGCGCGGTGTTGCACACCCTCAACATCCGGCTCTTCCCCGACCAGGTCGTCTACATCGCCAACCATGCCGAGGACCGGGTGGTGCTGGTCGACTCGACGCTGATCCCGCTGCTCGCCCGGGTGATCGGCGAGCTGACCACGGTGCGGCACGTGGTGGTGGTAGGCGGCGGTGACCCGGCGCCGCTGGTGGCCGCGGCCGGCGACCGGATCGCCGTGCACCACTGGGACGCGCTGCTGGCCGACCGGCCGGAGACGTACGACTGGCCGGAGGTGGACGAGCGCGACGCCGCCGCCCTCTGCTACACCTCCGGGACCACCGGCAACCCCAAGGGCGTCGCCTACTCGCACCGTTCGATGTACCTGCACTCACTGCAGATCTGCATGCCGGAGGGCTTCGGTCTCGGGCCGACCGACCGCGAGCTGGCCATCGTGCCGATGTTCCACGCGATGTCGTGGGGGCTGCCCTACGCGGCGTTCCTCTCCGGCGCGTCGCTGATCATGCCGGACCGGTTCCTCCAGGCCGCCCCGATCGCCGAGATGATCGCCGCCGAGCGGCCCACCCTGGCCGGCGCGGTGCCGACCATCTGGACCGACCTGCTGGCGTACCTGGACAGCCACGACGTGGACACCTCCTCGCTCAAGGAGGTGATCGTCGGCGGTTCGGCCTGCCCGCCGGCGCTGATGCACGCCTTCCACGAGCGGCACCACATCGACGTCATCCACGCCTGGGGGATGACCGAGATGTCGCCGCTCGGCTCGGTCTCCCGGCCGCCGGCCGGCGCGATCGGCGACGAGGCCTGGCGCTACCGGTACACGCAGGGCCGGGTGCCGGCCGGGGTCGCCGCGCGGATCGTCGGCCCGCTGGGCGAGCCGCTGCCCGCCGACGGGACCTCCGTCGGCGAGCTGGAGGTCCGCGGGCCGTGGGTGACCGCCCGGTACATCGGGGACGAGGCGCCGGACGAGGAGAAGTTCCGCGACGGCTGGCTGCGTACCGGCGACGTCGGCACGCTCTCGCCGGACGGCTACATCACCCTCAGCGACCGGGCCAAGGACGTGATCAAGTCGGGCGGGGAGTGGATCTCCTCGGTCGAGCTGGAGAACGCCCTGATGGCGCACCCGGCGGTGCTGGAGGCGTGCGTGGTGGGCGTGCCGGACGCGCGCTGGGACGAGCGGCCGCTGGCGACCGTGGTGGTCCGGGAGGGCGCGTCGGTGACGGCCGAGGAGCTGCGTGACTTCCTGGCGAAGTCGGTGGCCCGCTGGCAGTTGCCCGAGCGGTGGGCGTTCATCGACGCGGTGCCGAAGACCAGCGTCGGCAAGTTCGACAAGAAGGTGGTCCGCTCCCGGTACGCCGACGGGGGCTTGGAGGTGCGCGAACTGACCGCGCCGTAACACTTTCCGGCGTACCGTCGCCTGCACGGGTAGGGACGTGATTCGCAGAGAAGGCATCCCTCCCCAGGGGCGGCCCCGGCGTTCGCACCGCGCCGGGGCCGCCCGTCCTTGGGGCGACCCGCAGAACAATTGTCGCGAAACTTGTTCGCCTCTGTCTCGATGACGGAGAAATCCGTTTCGTGGTCCTACGTCTCGCTCGTGGTGATGAGCACCTTGCCGACCACGGAGCCCTCGACCGCCTTGTGGGCCGCCGCCGTCGCCCCCAGCGAGTAGTGGTGCAGCGGCAGGCCGGCCTCCTCGCCCACCCGGATCGCGCCCTGGGCCGCCGCCGCCGACACGTCCACCACCGCCTGCGCCTTGGCGGCCGTCGGCGCGGTGTAGATCAGGACGAACTGCCACCGCGCGTTCGGCATCATCAGCGGCCGGATCGGCAGGGTCACCTCCGCGCCGCCGTCGTCGGCGTACACGCAGACCGCGCCGCCGCTCCGGAGGAGCTGGACGTCGTCGGCGGCGTTGCGCGCGGCGGAGACCTCGACGATGGTGTGCACCCCGTCGGGGACGATCTTGCGGACCTCCTCGACCACGTCCTGCTCCCGGTAGTTGATCACATGGGAGGCGCCGGCCGCCGCCGCGAGCTGCGCCTTCTCCGGGCTGCTCACCGTGGTGATGACGCAGGCGTCCGCCCACCGGGCGAGCTGGATCGCCGCGTTGCCCACCGCGCCCGCCCCGCCCTGCACCAGCACCACGTGGTCGCTGAGCGCGCCCGCGTGCAGCCGGTCCGGCATGAACTCGCCGGCGGTCAGGCAGCGGTGCGCCGTCATGAACGGGATGCCCAGCGCGGCCCCCACGTCGAAGGAGGCGTCGCCGAGGAGTGCCGCGTGCCGGACCGGCACCACGGTGTACTCGGCGGCGGTGCCCCAGGGGCGCTGCCAGGCCGCCTCCCAGATCCAGACCCGCTCGCCGATCAGGTTCTGGTCGACCCCCTCGCCGACCGCCTCGACCACCCCGGCGCCGTCCTGGTCGGGGATCTGCCAGCCGCCCGCCACCGGCCAGGTGCGCCGGGCCTTCCAGTCCGTCGGGTTCACCCCCGACACGGCCATCCGCACCAGCACCTCGCCGGGGGCCGGCTCCGGTATCGGCCGGTCGACGAGCTGGAGCACCGAGGCGTCCCCGTTGCGTTCGTACACGATCGCCTTCATCGCCGTCTCCTCCCCGCCGGACGCCGGCACCGCGGCCTGCCGTACCCGGACGATCCCTGATCATTCCGATCCGGCCCGACCCGGAAACCGTACAACCAGGTAGTCGGCGGCAGGAGGGGTTACATGCGGGACGTACCGGTGGTGGAGCGGTCGCCTGCCCCGACGTGGGCCGCGACGGAGGCCGGCGGCCAGGAGCGGCCCGCGGACGAGCCGGTCCGGCCGCCCGACCCGGCGCCCCGGCGGTTCCTGCCGAGGTCCAGCCGGAGCCGGGCGGTCTGAGCGCGGTCTCTCGGGTGTCAGGCGCGGTTCAGCCGAGCCGCTCCACGACCTCCGGGGTGAGCGCGTCGACCGAGGGCAGCAGCACGGCCGCGAGTGCCGCCGCGTCCGGGTCCAGCGGGTAGGAGCCGTGCGGGATCGCCACCACCCGCATGCCGGCGGCGGCCGCGGAGCGTACCCCGTTCGAGGAGTCCTCGACCGCCACGCAGCGGGTCGGGTCGACGCCGAGCCGCGCGGCGACGGCGAGCCAGACGTCCGGCGCCGGCTTGCCCCGGGCGGTCTCCTCGGTGGACAGCGTCGCGCCGAAGGCGTCGGCCAGGCCGGTGGCGGCCAGCGCCGCCGCGATCAGCCGGGTGGGGGAGGAGCTGGCCAGCCCCAGCCGCCACCGCGCGGCCATCCGGCGGACCACCGCGTCGGCGTCGTCGATCAGCGGTACGCGCTCCGCGTACCGCCGGGTCATCTCCGCGATCACCTCGGTGGCGACCAGCTCGGGACTCCGGTCGACGCCCAGCTCGTCGCTGAGGTAGGCGGCCCACTCGCCGGTGCTCATCCCCATCAGCCGGCGCTGGGTGTCGGACTGCCAGGTGCCGCCGTGCGCGGCCACGTACGCCCGCCGGACCTCTTCCCAGACCGGCTCGGAGTCCACGATCACGCCGTCCAGGTCGAAGAGCACCGCGTCCACCATGAGCCCATCCTGCCCGAACCGGCGACTGCCCTCCCGGCGGCGGGTCGGCTCAGGTCAGGAAGGGCGCCCACTCCCGGATCTTGACGATCTCGACGCCGGGCGTGGTGTAGTACGGGTCGGCGGCCAGCAGCCGGTCCAGTGCCGGCCGGTCCGGCACGTCGAAGACCAGCACGGCGCCCGAGTCGTCGGCGAGCGGCCCGGAGATCCGTACCTTGCCCTCGGCGTGCAGGGCGGTGATCCGCTCCCGGTGGGCCGATCGGGCGGCGAACCGCTCCGGTGCGTCGGTGAAGGCGAGTTCCACGATCCACATGCCGGGGACGCTACGCCCTCCGGCGCCCGGTGGACCGGCCGGTGGTCAGCTCGGCCGGGCTGCGGACAGGCCGATCGGGCTCTGCCTCGGGATGATGGTGCGGCAGCGGCGGGCGATCGGTTCGAGCAGTTCGCGCAGCCGCTCCGTACGCTCGGCGCCGAGCGCCCGCCACGGGCCGGCGGCGGCCCGGTCGGTGGCCTCCTCGACCGCGCGGAACGCCTCGCTGCCGTACGCGGTCGGCTCCCACTCGGCGGTCAGCCAGCCGCGGGCCACCAGCCGCTCCTCGGCGGCGGCCCACTCCTCGTCGGTCCACCCCCGGGCCGGCTGGTGGAACTCCCGGGACTGGTCGACCCGGCAGCGCCAGGCCAGCACCTCGACCGGGTCCAGCCCGGTGGTGACCAGGGCGGCGACGTGCCCGTCGCCCCGGTTCTCGCGCAGCGTGGTGGCCGCCTGCCAGAGCCGGGCCAGCGGGTACTCGCCGGCCGGCAGGGCGGCGTTGACCGCGCCGAGCACCCGGCCGGCGGTCTCCACCTGCCCGGCGGCCGCCTCCAGCAGCTCGGCGGCCTCGACGAGATGGGCTTCCGGCAGCTCGTAGGTGAACTCGGCGAGTGCCTGGACGGCGCCGGTGAGCCGGGCCCGGAGCGCCTCCTCCGGGGTGGCCAGCCGCCACACCGAGGGCAGCGCCCGGGCGACCATCCGGGGCGCGAAGCTGAAGAACGCGGCGATCACCGGCGGGGCGGGCGTCGGGCCGAGCGGGGCGGCCCGGCCGGCGAAGTAGCCCCGCCAGTAGCCGCGCAGCCCGACCGCCTCGTACGCGGCCCGGGCGCGCGGGTGGAAGTAGGTCACCGCGTGGACCGGCTCGAAGTGCGTCCACATCACCCGGGCCAGCCCGGGATCCTCCAGCGCCGCCACGTGCACCTCCCCGTCGGTGGCAAGTCACCGTGGGCGGATGGTGCCGCCCACGGTGACCATGAACCTACTGCCGGTAGGTGACCGGACGGAAGACCGGTGTGACCTACTGCGCGGCGAGGACGTCAACGACGAAGCGCAGCGGGCCGGCCGGGCGGCCACCCGCGGAGTCGTTGCCGTACGCCAGGTCGGCGGGGATGTCCAGCTGCACCCGGCTGCCCACGGTCACCCCGACCAGGCCCTGGTCCCAGCCCTTGATGACCTGGCCGACGCCGATCGGGAAGCTGGCCGGCTGCCCGTTGTTCCAGGAGGCGTCGAACTCCTTGCCGTCCTTGTAGAACACGCCCACGTAGTTGGTGGTGATGGTCTGGCCGGCCTTGACCGCCGGGCCCTTGCCCTTGATCAGCGGGGTGAGGGTGAGCTTGGTCAGCTCGCCCTTGCCCGGGTCGACCTTCGGCTTGGTGGCGAGCGCCGGATCCACGCCCTCCGGGAGCTGCTGCGGCGGCGCGGCGGGCGCGGCGGGCGCGGTGGCGTCGGGAGCCGGAGCGGTGGCGCTGGCCGCGGGGGTGCCGGCGGCCTCCTTCTTGTCGTCGTCCCCGCCGTTGACGACGACGAAGACACCGATCAGCACCGCGACGACGGCGACACCGGCGAGCGCGCCGAGCAGCGACTGCCGGCGGCGCTTCGCCTCGGCCGCCTTCTTCGCCGCCAGCTGGGCGGCCAGCCGCCGCTCCGCCTTGGTGCCCGGGCCCTGGCCCGCCGACCGGTTCTGCACACGCTCGCTCACGTCGAACTCCCCTGCTGGGTGGTGGGTGCGGCCCGGCGGCCGCTGCCGAGACCAGCGCACACGGTACCCGCCGCGACGCCCTCGGTGTCCCCTCGCCCGGGGCCGGATCGGACAGCAGGCCCGTCGATGCCGGTTTTCGGTAGTAGGTTCACGAGCATGGCGATCCTCACCGAAGAAGACCTGGCCCTGCTCTCCGAGCCGCAGCTCGCCCACGTGGCCACCGTCGAGGCCGACGGCTCTCCGCACGTGACCCCGGTCTGGGTGGACACCGACGGCGAGCACATCGTGTTCAACACCGCCAAGGGCCGGCAGAAGTACGTCAACATCGAACGCAACCCGGTGGTCGCGGTCTCGGTCGTGGACAAGGCGAACGACTTCCGCACCCTCTGGGTGAAGGGCACGGCCGAGTTCGTCGCCGAGGGCGCCGACGAGCACATCGACCGGATGGCGAAGAAGTACCTCGGCCAGGACACCTACCCGTTCCGCCAGCCGGGCGAGGAGCGGGTCATCGTCCGGATCACCCCGACCGGCAAGCTCGGCCGCGGCTGACGTCCGGTCCCCCTGCCGTCCGATCCGGCGCGGCAGGGGGCGGTCGCAGGTCAGGCGGTCTTGCGGGGGGCGGCCTTCTTCTCGGCGGCCTTCTTCGCCGGGGCCTTGGCCGCCTTCTTCTCCGCGGTCTGCTTCGCCGCCGCCTTCTTGGCCGGCTCGGCCTTCTTGGCGGCGGCCTTCTTCGCCGGGGCCTTGGCCGCCTTCTTCTCGGCCGCCTTCTTCGCCGGCGCCTTGGCGGCCTTCTGCGCCGACCGGGCGGCCGAGATCGGGGTCGGCTCGGCGGCCGCGCCGGCGGCCTCCTCGCCGCGGGCGGCCCGGGCCCGCTCCACCGAGGCCTTCAGGGCGGCCATCAGGTCGACCGCGGCGGCCGGCGCGGCCTCCACCTCCTCCGGCTGGACCACCTCGCGGCCCTCGACCTTCGCGTCGATGACCTCCTGCAACGCCGCCCGGTAGTCGTCGGTGAAGGCGTCCGGCTGGAACTCCCCGGCCATCGAGTCGATCAGCGAACTGGCCATCGCCAGCTCCGGCGGCCGGACCTTGAGATCCTCGTCCAGGAAACCGAAGTCGGGGGTACGCACCTCGTCCGGCCAGAGCATCGTGTTGAGCAGCAGCACGCCCTCGCGTACCCGCAGGGTGGCGAGCTGTTCGCGCTGGCGCAGCGCCACCTTGACGATCGCCACCCGCTCCGAGTCGGCGAGCGCGTTCCGCAGCAGCACGTACGGCTTGGTCGCCGAGCCCTCCGGCTCCAGGAAGTACGCCTTGTTGTAGAGGATCGGGTCGACCTGCTCGGCGGGGACGAACTCCAGCACGTCGATCGCGCGCGAGGTGGTCAGCGGCAGCTCGGCGAAGTCCTCGTCGGTGAGGATGACCATCTCGCCGCCGCCGATGTCGTACCCCTTGGCGATGTCGTCGTAGGTGACCTCCTCGCCGCAGACCGAGCAGGTGCGCTTGTAGCGGATGCGGCCGCCGTCGTCGCGGTGCACCTGGTGGAAGCGGATGTCCTTCTCCTCGGTGGCCGAGTAGAGCTTCACCCCGATCGACACCAGCCCGAACGACACCGCTCCTTTCCAGATCGCCCGCATCACGCGCTCCTCTCCCCGGTTCTGCTCAGGATCGCAAACGATCGAACGGGACGCACGCTCTTCGCCGTGCAACTACAGTCAGAAGGTGCCCGGCGCGCCGTTGAAGCCGATGCTCGCGATGACCGGGCAGCTCCCGGCCGGTGCCGGCTGGGCGTACGAGTTCAAGTGGGACGGCGTCCGGGCGCTCGCCGACATCTCCTACGGCGACCACCACCTGTACGCCCGCTCCGGCGTGGAGATCACCACCGCGTACCCCGAGTTGCTCCCGTTGGCCGAGCAGGTCGACGACGCGCTGCTGGACGGCGAGGTGGTGCTGTTCACCGAGCGCGGGCAGCCCTCGTTCACCGCGCTGGCCGAGCGGATGCACGTCCGGAACCCGGCCAAGGCGGCCCGGCTGGCGGCGGCGGCGCCGGTGACGTACATGATCTTCGACCTGCTGCGGCTGCGCGGCGAGAGCCTGACCGGCCGTCCCTACCGGGAGCGGCGGGCGGCGCTGGAGTCGCTCGGGTTGGGAGCCGCGCGGTGGGCGGTCCCGCCGACCTTCGACGACGGCCCGGCCACCTACGAGGCCGCCGGCGAGCACGGCCTGGAGGGGGTGATGGCCAAGCGGGTCGACTCGGTCTACCGGCCGGGGGTGCGCTCGCCGGACTGGCTGAAGGTCAAGCTGGAGGTCACCGGCGACTTCGTGGTGGGCGGCTGGCGGCCCGGCGCCCGGAAGATCGGTGGCCTGCTGGTGGGGGTGCCCGGCAAGGACGGCCGGCTCACCTACCGGGGCCGGGTCGGCGGCGGGATCGGCGCCGCCCTGGAACGGGAGCTGCTGCGCGAGCTGGAGCCGCTGCGCACGGCGGCGTCGCCGTTCGCCGGGGACGTGCCGCGCGAGGATGCCAAGGGCGCGAACTGGGTAACACCGCAGATCGTGGTGGAGGTGAAGTACGGCCAGCGCACCCCGGACGGGCGGCTGCGCTTCCCCCGGATCCTGCGCCTGCGCCCCGACAAGCCGCCCGAGGAGGTCGAGGATGCCAGCTGACCGGTTGAAGGTGGACGTCGAGGGGCGCTCGCTGGAACTGTCCAACCTGGACAAGGTGCTCTACCCCGAGGCCGGGTTCACCAAGGGCGAGGTGATCGACTACTACACCCGGATCGCCCCGGTGCTGCTGCCGCACCTGGCCGACCGGCCGCTCACCCGGATCCGGTTCCCCAACGGCGTCGGCGGGGGCTCGTTCTTCGAGAAGAACGCCCCGGCCGCCACCCCCGCCTGGGTACGCACCGAGACACTGCCCGCCCCCGGGTCGACCAAGGGCCGGGAGACCATCGACTACGTGGTCGCCGAGGACCTGCCCACCCTGGTCTGGCTGGCCAACCTCGCCGCGCTGGAGCTGCACACGCCGCAGTGGAAGATCGGCGCGCACCCGGACATGATGGTGGTCGACCTGGACCCGGGCGCGCCGGCGGCGCTGAAGCAGTGCTGCCAGGTGGCGCTGCTGATGCGGGACCGGCTGGCGGCCGACGGCGTCGAGGCGTACCCGAAGACGTCGGGCAAGAAGGGCATGCAGCTCTGCTGCCCGATCGCGGGGACGCAGTCCTCCGATGCCGTCTCCGACTACGCCAAGCGGATCGCGCAGGAGCTGGAGCGGGCCCACCCGAAGCTGATCGTGTCGAAGATGGCGAAGAACCTGCGGCCGGGGAAGATCTTCATCGACTGGAGTCAGAACAACGCGGCGAAGACGACGGTGGCGCCGTACTCGCTGCGCGCCCAGTCGGTGCCGTCGGTGTCGACCCCGCTGACCTGGGACGAGGTCTCCGCCGGGGCGGCCGGGAAGCGGCCGTCGACGAAGCCGTACACGGCGGGTGAGGTGCTCAAGCGCGTCGAGAAGCAGGGCGACCTGCTCGCCCCGCTGTTGGAGGGCGGCCCCGAGCTCCCCGAATCCTGACGACAGCCGGTTTCTGGCGGTGCCCGCAGCGGCATGCCCGGCCGCGGCCAGTTCGTGGTTTGTCGACCCGCTTGGATTCCCGGCGGAGAGTCCCGGGCTGTGCGGCGCGTGGTACGACTGACGGCATAAATGCGGCAGAACTGACAGAACGGGCGCGCCGATGACCGCCGGCAACTCGAGCGACCTCCTGCGGGATCACGCCGAGCCGCAGCGCGCCACCTACGTCGAGCTCTTCTTCGACGTGATCCTCGTCTTCGCTCTGACCCGGCTGTCGCACACCCTGTTCACCGACCTCACCTGGCTCGGCGCTCTGCACACCGTGATCCTGCTCGCCGCGTTCTGGTGGGTCTGGGTCTTCACCGCTTGGACCACGGACCGCCTCAACCCTGCCCAGCCCGCGATCCAGCTCGTGATCATCCCCATCATGCTCGGCACCCTGATCATGGCGGGTGCGGCGCCCACTGCATTCGGCGAGGATGGCATGATCTTCGCCGCCACATACGTGATCATCCAGGTCGGCCGGGCCCTCTTCGTCACGTCGGCGCTGCGCCGCCGGCCGGAGGTGGCGATCGGCTCGCTGCAGCAGCTCATCTGGAACTGCTTCGCAGGAGTGCTGTGGATCGCGGGCGCACTGACCGAGGGCACCCCTCGGGTGGTGATCTGGCTCCTCGCGGCGGTCCTTGGCTACACCATGAGCCGGCTGGACTTCCGGCTGCCCAAGCTCGGCCCGGCCCGGATCACCGCACAGGCCGTCTCCGCGGAGCATCTCGCCGAGCGCTACCAGCAAATCATGATCATCGCGTTTGGTGAGTCGATCCTGGCAGCAGGCGGGCAGTTCGCCGCGTTCGGGTTCGAGCGGGATCGAGTGATCGCGTTCGTCCTGGCGTTCACCATCACCGCGCTGCTATGGCGGATCTACTTCTACCGTGCGGGCCTGCTCCTCCCGGCTGTGATCGCGGCCAGCGCCGCGCCGGCATTCTTCAGCCGGTCCGCCTCGTATGCCCATCTCGTCATGGCCGGCGGCATCGTACTCAGCTCGGTTGGCGACGAGATCATCATCAACCACCCGTTCGCCGAGGCCAACCTGGTCTGGTCTGCCGTCATTCTCTGCGGGCCCGCGATCTACCTGGCCGGCCGTGCCCGACTCGACTACCTGTCGTTCAGCAAGGTCGCCGTGTCCCGAGTGATCGGTCTACTCCTGCTCGTCGTCCTGTCACCCGTGGTGGCGTTCCTGCCACCGGTCCTGATCGCCGTCGTGGCCGTTGTCATCCTCACCGCGATCGCCACCTCGGACACCATCTCCTGGCGCTTCCGCCCGAGCAAACCGAAGCCGCCGCCGCCCGGCGGACCGTACCGACGCCGGTAGCGCCACAGCTGGGCGGCCGCGCCGAGCAGCTGGCGCACGGCGGACGAGGTGCCAGGCAGGTCGAGAAGACGGCTGGTCCGCTGCTGAGGGGCCCGCGCTGCCCCGGGTCCTGAGCCGCCGGGGCGGTGCGGGTCCGGGGATCAGCGGCGGGCGGCCTCCCAGGCGGCGCTGCTACGGAAGTACGTGTCGTAGAGCTCCTGCACCTCCAGCAGGCTCTCCGGCGGCACCTTCCCGTACGCGATCCGCTCCAGGTGGCGGAAGTACTCGAACCGCTCGACGCCGGGCGTGATGACGATGAGGATGTCGGCGTTCTCGCCCGGGGCGGCGGCGAACGCGTGCGCCAGGCCGGGCGGCACGATGACCAGGTCGCCGCGTTCGGCGGTGACCACCTGGTCGCCGGAGAGCAGTTGCGCGGTGCCGTCCAGCAGGTAGAACAGCTCGGCGGAGTTGGCGTGGTGGTGCGGCCGGGCACCGTCCGCGCCGTCGTGCAGGGTGACCCGCTGGGTGGAGAGCGCGCCACCGGTGGCGCTGCTGTCGGCGAGCAGCCGGATGGTGGTCGGTGCCCGGCCCACCACCTCGGCGTCGGCCGCGCGGACGATGACGGACTCGTCGAAGTCGGGCGTGATCAGGGACATCTGACGGCTCCTTAGCGGGGATCGCGGGTCTCTACAGGGCGAACAGCAGGACGGCGTCGAGGAGTACGACCACGGCGGTGGCGAAGTGGATGCCGAAGGCGGCGGCCTTCGTACCGCCGTGCCGGAGCACGATCACGGTGTCGCCCAGCGGTTCGAGCGCGCCGAGCAGCATGTACCAGGCGACCGCGGTGGGGGTGGCGAACCCGATCAGGGCGAGGCCGAGCAGGCCGTAGGTGAGGTCGCGCAGACCCTTGACCGTGAGGTAGGCGCGGTCACCGTCCGGCTTGGCCGGGACGCCGTAACCGGCGGCGGCGGCCTCGGGCTGCAGGAGGAACCGGGCACCGATGACGACGAGGAGGAGGCTGATGACGACGGCGAGTCCGTAGGCGAGGGGGCTGAGCATGTCCGACTCCCAAGTGCTAGCGCTGCTAGGTCTGAGAGCGAAGCTAGCAGACCGCCGGCAGAATCGCTAGCAGTGCTAGAGTTGCGGTCATGGCTATACGAGAGCGCCGCGAGCGTGAGCGTGCGGAACGGGAGCGGGCCATCGTGGCCGCCGCCCGGGAGCTGGCCGAGTCGGAGGGCTGGGACGCCGTCACCACCCGCCGGCTCGCCGCCCAGATCGAGTACAGCCAGCCCGTGCTGTACAGCCACTTCAAGGGCAAGGACGCCATCATGGCGGCCGTCGCCGTGGAGGGCTTCGGCGATCTGGGCCGGGAGCTGGCCGCCGCGCGTACCGCCGCGACCGACGAGCGGCAGGCGGTGGCCGATGTCGCCGCGGCCTACGCCGCGTTCGCCGAGCGGCGGCCCGCGCTCTACGACGCGATGTTCACCCTCGCGGTCGACCTGCCGTTCGCCAGCCAGGACGTCCCGGTCGACCCGGCCCGGGCCTTCGCCGAGCTGGCCGAGACGCTGCGGCCGGTCGCCGGCGACGACGACCTGGAGACGTTCACCGAGACCTTCTGGAGCGGGCTGCACGGCCTGGTCACGCTCATGCGCAGCGGCCGGCTCCGGCGTACGGACCACGAGCGGCGGCTGGCGCTCCTGGTGGACCGGTTCGCCCGCTGAACCCTCCGGCCTGCCGCAGCCGTCGGGTGGCGGGCCGCTGGCTAGGGTGGACCGACCGGCAGGAGGAGTGTCCCCATGGCTGTCCACACGCCCGTACCCGTTCCGGCCGACGCGCCGCGCGCGGCCGACCTTCCGCTGCTGACCTATTACGACGACGCGACCGGGGAGCGCACCGAGCTGACCGCGCACCAGCTCGGCGGCTGGGCGGCGCGCAGCGCCGCGCTGCTTCGCGACGGCTGCGGACTCGGCCCCGGCAGCCGGGTCGCGGTGCTGCTGCCGCCGCACTGGCGGACCGCCGCGGTGCTCGTCGGCGCCTGGTCGGTCGGGATGGCGGTCTCGTTCCGGCCGCGGGCCACCGCCGGGCTGCCGGTGCTCGAACCCGGCGGCGACCTGCCGTACGACGTGGTCTTCGTGACCCCGGAACGCCTCGACGACTGGCTGGAGGACGTGCCCGACGGGGCCCACCGCTACCTCGTCGGCACCAGGCCCGGCCCGCTGGCCGACGTGCCCGTGGGCTGGCTCGACTGGTCCGCCGAGGTGCTCCGGCACACCGACACCCCGCCGGACTACGGCGCCATCCACCCGTCCGACGCGGCCACCCCGGACGGCACCAGCTACGGCGAGTGGGCCGCGGTGGCAAAGGGGATCGCCGAGCAGCTCGACCTGCGGGCCGACGACCGGCTGCTGGTCGACGCCGCCGAGCACGAGCAGCCACTGAAATGGCTCCTCGCGCCCCTGGCCGCCGGCGCGTCCGTGGTCATCTGCGCCAATCTCGACCGAACCCGGCGGGACGCGGTGGCCGCCGCCGAGCAGGTCACCCGAGTTCTCTGAGCCTCGTTGCCGCTGTGATCGGGTGGCCTGGCCGCGGGTCGCCCCGAGAGGGTGGGGTGAAACCGCGTTGACAGGGTTGGTGGGCGGGACGCCTACTGGGCCGTCGGAGACAGGACGGTGGAGGATCGACGGTGGACCGTACGGGTGTGACCTGGAAAGAGTTCGGCGAGGAGCACCTCGCCGCCTTGGCCGGGCTGGCCGAGGCGTGCCTCGCCGTCGACGGCGGGTTGCCGCTGTTCGCCCGTACGCCGCTGCTGCGGGCGCGGCTGCTGCAGACCCGTACCCTCGGCGACTGGCACGCCGGTGACCTGGTCGCGGCGGTCGGGGTCGGCACCGGGCGGGCGCCGGCCACCGCCACCGGCCTGGTGCATCCGGCCTGGCGGGGGCGGGGGCTCGGCGGCCGGCTGCTGGACTGGGCCGGCGAGCAGGCCGGTGACGCGGACCTGCTGGTCACCACCGAGACGTGGAGCCCGGACGCGGAGGCCCTGTTCACCGCGCGCGGCTTCGCGCGCACCTTCCTGGAGTGGGTGCTCCGGCACGACCTCGACACCCTTCCCGACGTGCCGGCACCCGACGGCGTGCGGCTCGAACCGGCGGCGCTCGGCCCGGAGCTGTTCGACACCTACCGCGCGTCCTTCGCCGAGCGGCCCGGCTTCGCCGCCCCGGAGCCCGACGAGTGGCTGGGCGAGCTGCGCGACGACGACGGGTACCGGCCGGAGCTGTCGCTGATCGCCCGCGCGGCGGACGGGACGGCGGTCGGCTTCGTCAACGTCATCGACGACTGGATCGACCAGGTGGGCGTGGTGCCCGGCTGGCGGGGGCGGCGGGCCGGGGCGTACCTGGTGGCAGAGGCGCTGCGCGGCCTGGCCGGGGCCGGGGCGGGGGCGGCGTGGCTCTGCGTCAACGACGACAACCCGGCCGCCGGGCTCTACCGGCGGCTCGGCTTCCGCGACGCCGGCCGCCGCGCCCGCTACCTGCGCCGGGCCAGGATCAGATGATCCTGGCCCGGGCCGGACTGCCACTCAGTCGAACGCGGCGGCGAACATACCCGGCTGGTAGGAACCACCCTTCTGGTGCACGATCACGGCGAGCCGGTTGGCCGCGTTGATCAGGGCGACCAGGGAGACCAGCGCGGCGATCTGGTCGTCGTCGTAGTGCTTGCGCACCTGCGCCCAGGTCTCGTCGGAGACGCCCTGGTAGGCGTCGGCGAGCCGGGTGCCCTCCTCGGCGAGCGCCAGCGCGGCCTGCTCGGCCTCGGTGAAGACGGTGGATTCGCGCCAGGCGGCGACCAGGTTGAGCCGCACGGCGCTCTCACCCTCAGCCACGGCCTCCTTGGTGTGCATGTCGATGCACCACCCGCAGCCGTTGATCTGGCTGGCCCGCAGCGACACCAGCTCCTGCGTGGACTTCGGCAGC
Source organism: Micromonospora kangleipakensis (assembly GCF_004217615.1). Lineage (NCBI taxonomy): Bacteria > Bacillati > Actinomycetota > Actinomycetes > Micromonosporales > Micromonosporaceae > Micromonospora > Micromonospora kangleipakensis. The sequence goes on from NZ_SHLD01000001.1 coordinate 1,328,199, forward strand.
GGCGACTGCTGGATGACCATGCCGGCGTTGGCGAACCGCTTGAAGAACTTCATGGCGATCTCGTTGTCGAACATGTTGAATCGGGCGTCCATGGTTCCGTCCTTCACTCGTGGTGTTCGGTTGGACGAACACGAGATGCCGGCGATCAGATCCCTGTGACGGCGCGGCCACGTGACGGCCGTCACAGCCTGTCGTGTCACAGAACGGCGAGGTCCGGCATCTGATGGGTGGCACAGCCGCGAGCGAAGAGGAGTCACCCATGGTGGGCACGCCGCAGACCGCAGCCGACGACCGCCCGGACCCCGCCACCGAGGCGTTCCTCGCTCACCGCAACCTGCTCTTCACCGTCGCGTACGAGATGCTCGGCTCGGCCGCCGACGCGGAGGATGCCCTCCAGGAGACCTGGCTACGGTGGGCCGGCGTCGACCTCGACACGGTCCGGGACCGGCGCGCCTACCTGGTCCGGATCACGACCCGCCAAGCGCTCACCCGGCTGCGTACGCTCGGCCGCCGCAAGGAGTCCTACGTCGGCCCCTGGCTGCCCGAGCCGCTGCTCACCACCCCCGACGTGGCCGAGGACGTCGCGCTGGCCGACAACGTCTCGATGGCCATGCTGCTGGTGCTGGAGACGCTCGCGCCAACCGAACGCGCGGTGTTCGTGCTGCGCGAGGTGTTCGACCTCGGGTACGACGAGATTGCCGAAGCCGTCGACAAGAGCCCCGCCGCGGTCCGCCAGATCGCCCACCGGGCCCGGGCACACGTTGCGGCGCGCCGGCCGCGCCAGGTCGTGTCAGCGGCCGAGACCCGGCACGCGCTCGACGCGTTCCAGCGGGCGCTAGAAACCGGCGACCTGCAGTCCCTGCTCGACATCCTCGCGCCGGACGTCGTCCTCCTCGGCGACGGCGGCGGAGTCAAGCAGGCCGTCCCGCGGCCGATCGTCGGGGTCGACAAGGTGGCCCGCCTGCTGGCCGGCGGCTGGGGCAGGATCGCCGACATCACGTCGCTGCGGCCGGCGCAGGTCAACGGCCACCCGGCGCTGGTCGTCCGGCTCGACGGCGAACTCGACAGCGTCCTGGCCCTGCGCATCGACGACGGCCTGATCAGCGGCATCTACGCCGTACGCAATCCCGAGAAGCTGTCCCACATGGCGCGGGAGACCGCCCTGAGCCGCTGAGCCGGGAGGTGGCCCGGCACGTGATCGGGCTGCGCTCGGGGCTCGTCACCGCCGCCTGAGCCACGGCGGGCGCGGCGCGCAGCGCGCGGTGTGGTCCACCGGCAGCGCGCACCGCCCGCGGCCGTCCGGCAACGGCCGATCACAGAAGACCCAATGGCGTACGCCCTGCTGGTCCTCGGCCGAGACGGTCACCCCGCCCGGCTCGACGCGTGCGCTGAGCCGGGCCAGCACCCGGGCGGCGGTCCGGGCGAAGATCCGGGCCCGGAGCAGGTCGGGCGCAGTGATCGGCAGATGGATCACCCAGCGGTCGGTCATCGGTAGCGGTGGTTCGCCGACTGGGCGCTCTGCCAGGCGCGCAGGGCGTTCTTGATTCGTACGTTCTCCTCCTGCACCGCGACCAGGGCGGTCTGCGCGACGGTGAGTTCGTCGGCCACGCGGTGCAGGAACGCGCGGATCTCGACCGGGTCGAGGCCGTGCCGGCGGACGTTGAAGCACCGGTCGCGGATCTGCCAGGGCCGCAGTGGAAGCCGACCCTGGAGTGGGCCGGCGTTTTCCGTCGGACGTCGTTGGTCGTGTCGGCTCGCCAGCCGACGGATCAGGTTGCGCACGGGTGACCGCCCATCGTCGGATCGCGTCGAAGTGGAGGGGACGGCCTCCGCCTGTTGTGGTCGGCGGAGACCGCCCCGCCCTGCCGCCGCAGCCTCGATCGGCGGTACGGCTGCAGGGCCGCGCCGGGGGAGCGCGGAGGGTGAGGTCTCGGCGGCGATGCGAGACCGGTACGAGAGGCGCCAACCGACCGCAGCAGCACCGCATCACCGAGAGCGACGCTACCGATACCTCTCACCTCTGTCAACGCTCTCTTACCTGTCGAATCTGCCTGGCGTGCTTCCTCCTGCTTCCCTTCCAGTTATTGCCGCTCTTTCAGCTGGTGCTCGATACTGGTAGGGCCAACCGACTGCAAGGGGCCTCCACGTGCCGATTCCGCCAACCATGGACGAGTTGATCAAGGATCTGCTGAAGCGGATCGAGGTGGGCGAGTTCCAGCCCGGGTCACAGATACCGTCCACCCAGGAACTGGCCGATCACTACGACCTGTCGCTCTCGACGATTCACCGGGCAGTGGCGACGCTGCGGGAACAGGGCGTGCTGGTTGACCGCCCGGGTCGCGGTGTCTTCGTTGCTGAGTCCACCCGCCCCTGACCCGCACCGGCGAGCCGGTGAGCTGATCTGCTGCCCGGTCGGCATACAGCGGTCCTAACCTTGTTACTGGAAGATCAAAACCTCAGTCGGCCGGCGCTCCCGAGGTCTGAACGGGAACAACGCGGCGTTCGGTCGCGCTGCTGATCTTCCTCGCGTGAGTCTCCTCATGCCGCTGGCCGTGGGATCGTGCCACCCGTCTGCGGGAGCCAGCGCCAAGCATGTCGGTGATAGGACCCGACTTGGCTCATGATCACTGAAGTGGGGCGGTCGGGAGCTTCCGGCGGTGCAAGAAGTAACGACCGGCCGGGTACAAACTGCAGATGGTGTGCGACTGTGCCACATCGTGAGCTTCGGCTGGCCGATCCGGATCGGTGTTGATCAGGAGACGGATTACGCCGACATGCTCCGATGAGGGCCGGCCGAGCTCTATCCTGGTCCACGCCGACCGCCTGATCCGTAGCCTCGGCGACGCTGTCCAGAGCGGTTCGGCGAGACTTCGACCAGTGCTCCGACGCCAGCGATCGTCCGCGCTCGTTCTCGCCCGTCCGGCGGCGTTGCTGTCACTGGTTGCTAATCAATCAATGGCGCCTTCCTACCAGCAGGGGCGGCGGGTTGTCAGGATGCCTGGCATGGACGACCACCGCCACCTGGTGCCCCTCGTAGACGCCTTGCTTGCCGCCGGCAATGCCCTCGAACCTCACCCGGCAACCGAAGAGCCCTTCCGTCCAAGCCAAGGCGGCTACTACTGCCAGCTCACGAAGCCGATTGATTTTCGGATTCTTCGTGGTGTACCACTCGATGACAAGGTGCACCTCGTGGAGCAGGCGGACTACATCTGGTGCGACCACTGCTGGGCCGAGATCCGCGGAGGTGGACACCAGCAGGCCGAGACTGGGTGACCGATGGATCACGAGATTTGCCGCCGCCATGGTTGATTCCGCGAAGAGCGAGGCTGTCCGGCTCTACACGAGCTGGGGGCGTAACCCGTGGCCTCGCACCAACCCGGACGCGGTGCTCGGCATGTCCGGCGCATCCCCTGAGCATCTCCTTCGATACGCCGAACGCGTGGTTCAGGAGATGTTCGATCAGTTCCCGGTCTGGGATGTCGGCCCCGAGGGGCTAGCGCAGGCCGCAGATCGTGTTGGTGCAGCAATGGCCGTCCGCCATCCTGAGCTTGATGCAGAGGCGGCTAAGGCTCTGGCTTGGATGTGGTCCTACAGCGCGCGGTAGCCGCTCAACTCCGCCACAGATGCTCAGTTTGGAAGAGCGCGATCAAGTGGTCGTGATGCCCGAAACGCCTGCGGCCGGCGGCGGAGCTGGTTCCCCCTCGTGCCCGCTCATGACCGCTGCGCGCCACGGTTATTGGCCCATGGATGGCCCATGATGGCCTTGAAGGAGATCGATGCGAACCTGTCAGACGAAGTCTCTCCAGAAGGCGACGGTGGCTTCTGGCTCCTGACCTCGGTGCGGCGCAGGTCCACCGAACTCCGAGTGGATGTAGTCCTCTAGGTCGTGGCCGTAGTAGATGATGTCGGTCTGATACATCGACAGGACCGGGTGCCCGTACGAGCCACGTCCGGAGGGCAGGAACCGATGGCCGAACACGGGCACCATCTGCGGCACCTTTCGGAGGTGAGGCTCGGCGCCTGCCACCGCCTTACGGCGGTCGTGTGGCCGGTCTCCCCAGCTTTCATGCCAGTAGCCGTTGTGTTCGATATCGAACAGCACGCCATGGAGGGGCCAGCCAAGGCGATCGCGGAGGGTAGCGTGGTCGCCTCGTCGCCAGTCAGGCCAAGAAGGGCCGGTCGGTAGCCCGGCGGCCAGGAACGCGCGGTGGTCGTCGGCGAACTGGAAGCCGAAGGTGTGCTCCACGCGAGCAAGCTCCGCTTCTGTCAGGCCACGCTGAATCTTGACGTGTCCGAGTTCCCTTAGACGGCGGGCTGCTGCGATACCGAGGGCAGCCCCTTCCGGGTTGACGTCCGGAGCAGGGTGAGCTCGACCGACCTTGCGGAAGCGGTCCAGGAAATTGCCCACGGCTTCCTCCCTTTCAGGTCGCGAAGCGTAGCAACCAGGAAGGGGGAGCGGATCTCCTCGTCGGGCAGTCGTAGACCGTCCAGCCTCCCCGGACGGGGACAAGGTGGAGCGCCTTACCAGCCGAACGACCTTGGCCCCGTCCGGGGAGGCTGGTAGCCCTTGTGGTGCCCGGCGAGGTGATCCGCCCGGCCGATCTCGGCTAGACGATCCTCACGCCCAGTTCCGGCGCCGACGAGAGGGCTGCAATTATCAGCGCATGGAGTTCGTGCTGGATCCGCCACGTGGGGTCGGCCCGCTGCGGCTCGGGCTTGGGTCCAGCCTGGGCTTCGGCGTCGGTCCGACAAGGGACAGCCACCGCAGACCCCAGCGGCCCTGACCGGGGCGACCGATGCTCCGATCAGGGCCTGTGCAGCTGATTCACTTTGCTGTGCTGCGGGCTGCCTAGTTGGTGAAGGTGAAGTAGCGGTAGGCGCCGTACGTCGTGTAGTTGAGGCTGTCGCCAGAGGTGCCGGCGATGTAGGCGGCGCGGACCCGGTACTTGACGCCGGTGCTGTGCGTGCCGGTGAGGGTGTACGTGGACTTGCCGGTGCTGCTCAGCGGCAGCATGTACGACTTCCAGGCGCGCCACGTGCCGCTGGCGTAGTACTCGAAGATGAGCTTCTGCTTGCGCCCGGCGTTCGGGGTCATGGTGGTGGTGAAGACCGGATTCGTGGTCTTGCGGTAGTAGTAGTAGCCGCTGCTGGTCTTGTAGTAGCCGCTGACGGCCGTACTCACGCTGACGTTGGTGTAGACGGTCGACTTGACCGACAGCGGCGCGTACCTGGCGTCGCCGGTGAAGACCGCGGTGACAGTGGTGTTGCGGGTCAGGGTCAGGTTGGCGGTCAGGTTGCCGCTGCTGTCGACGACACCCTTCTTGAGCAGCTTGTTGCCCTGGTCGGTGCCAGCCGGGTCGGCCCAGATCTCCACGGTCCGGTTGGTGTAGGTGCTGCCCAGGTGGGCGGTCATGGCGACGGTCGCCCCGTAGGCGTTGACGGTGCCGTTGCGGTTCAGCGTCAAGGCCGGCGTGGCCCGGGACACCGTGACCGTGGCGGTGGCCGTGGCGCCGAGATGGGTGGCATCGCCGGCGTACCTGACGGTGTAGGTGACCTTGCCGCCGGCCGGCGGGGCGTCGGTGACCGTAAAGTTGCCCGACGCGTCCGTGGTCACGTCGGCGAGCGCCTTGCCGGACGTCGATTCCATGTCGGTACGGGTCACGGTCAGCGCGGTGCCGGCCGGGAGCGAGCCGGTGATCGTGCCGGCGATGGTGAGCGACGCCGCTCGGGCGGCGCTGGTCGGGGTGGTCAGTGTGATCGTGGTGGCGACCGGCTCGTTCAGCGCCCGGAAGCCGATCAGGCCGTTGTTGTCGGTGACGACGAACAGGCGAGGGCCGTTCGGCTGCCAGACGATGCCGTTCACCATCACCTGGTCGGGGCCCGGATGGTTGAAGAGCGTGGAGCCCGGCATGTCGAAGGCCTGCCGCGCGGTGGTGGATCCGGCGTCGTAGGTGTAGAGGTCGGGCGTGCCGATTTCGGTGCGGGTGGCGACAGCGACCCGGCCGTCCGGGGCGGTGTCCACCGCGTAGCCCACGGTGTTCAGGTAGCTGCCGACCGTCGAGAGATCGGTGCTGGACAGCTGGAGCGCGCCACCGGCACCGCCCACCACCACCTGGCTGCCGTCCGCGGAGAGCGCGAGGTCTCGCAGGTAGCTGAGGCCGTCGATGGACTTCTCGACGATCTTCTGCTCGCTTCCGGCCGAGACGTCGTAGACGACGACCCGGCTTCCGGAGGTGCCGCTGCCGTCGGAGAGTGCGATCAGGTTGGGTGCGCCCGGGTTGGCGGCGATGAGCGGCGCGCCGTAGTACGGGCTGATGCCGGTGAAGCTGTGCAGCGTCACGGCGGAGGAGGCCGGGTCGATCGAGCCGAAGTTGCCGCTCGCGCCGCCGTCGTCGTAGGAGAACCAGAGACGACCGCCGGCCACGACGACGTCACGCGGGTAGATCCTGTCGCCGAGGGTGATGCGCCCGGTTTCGGCGTACGTCGTCGTGGAGTACGCGATGATGACGTGCGAGTTGGGCACGGCGGCGTAGAGGGTGCTGGAGTCGGCGGCCAGCGTCAGCCCCGCGACGCCGGGAAGGTTGGTGACGGTCGAGCCACCCGACCCGGTATAGGTGGTGGACGCGATCACGCCGTTCTTCGGGTCACTCGCGATCAGCCTCTGGTGCATGCCGTCGACCACAAGGTCGCCGAGCGAATCCAGGAGGGCCGGGAAGAAGTACTGGTTATCCGCCGGCGGTGTGATGACCTCGGTATCGGCCAGCGCTGAGCCTGTGCCGGAAGAGACGAAGAACCCGGTAGCCCCCGCCAGAACGGCAGCGGCCACAACCGCACGAACACTCCGTGTGCGCACGCAGCACCCCCATGATTCACGCGCCCCAACTCAGAGCACGGCCAAGCGAGGCTACGCGAGAGTCCTTCATCCCCGTCCATCATCCAAACGGCCGAAACGATGTGAGCTTCCCGGTTTACCGGACGGCTTCCGTGTGCTCGTCAGGCTGAACGTGGCGGCGCCACCTGGGGCTGCCGCTCCTACATCGGCTTCCTACTCAGCCGGATGCCGGGGCGGACTGGGACGGTCCGTCAGAGACGTGCGGTCAGCGGCGTGCCCGGACGCTGCGTTGGGTCACGCAAAAGCGGAGGCGGCCGCCGACCTCGGGTCGCCGCGAATAAGCGGCGGCGTCCGATAGCGGCTGCCAGCATCGACGGCCGTTCGGGACGAAGAGGTCACGCTCCGCCACACCCCCAGATGATTAGCCGTGTGGGGTGGTGGACGGGCCAGTTTGCGACAACACCGACCCGGGTTGCTGGAGGCAGCCGACCGGACATTCCTGACGGCAGCATGACGACAACAGCGTCTGTTCCCGTAACAACGACCCCACAGCCAGCAGCCGCTTACGCATCGGCAAAAGCGCGTGTATGACCGGACGCCTGGATCTGAAAATCGGAAGGTCGGCGGTGGAAACACCGCGACGCGCCGTCGCCCAATGCCCCACGAGTCAGCAGGAAGTCAGCGAAACGCCGTGGTGCGCGATCGACAGCGACGGTCGCGGCCGGCAGACACCGAGGGCAGGACCACAGGGAACAACACCCGCTGACACTGGCCGACAACGCCGACCAGGCTCCCCCCGGCGGGGGTCAGGTCCGGCCGGAGCGCCGGCGGGAACGCTGTCGACAGCAACACAGTGGACGGCGGCCGTACCACCGGAGCTCCACCTGCACGGCGGGGCGTGTCCAGGCACCGGGAGCATTTCGACCGTGAGCGGCAGTTTGTCGCGGCGAACGCCCGGGCACTCCGGGATCTTGACTGTGGCACCGTCGCCGCGGACCGCACCCGTCCAGTAGCTGGCCCGGGGCGCTCCAAGGCGATCTTCACCTCGCCCGGATCGGCGGCCTCAGCCGCTTGGACTCGGAGTGTTCGTTGTCGAGTCGAGGAAGGCGCTAACGGCTGAGTCGTTTACGACATCAGGTCCATAGCGAGTACGAAGGACAAGTGGTCCCGGCGCATGTCCCCGAGGCTCGCACAGTTATCAGCTCCGTCTCTGGGACGTGGGGGTGTCGGGGTGACCCGGACACCGCAACATCCCGGAGGCGGAGCCGATCAACGCAGGTCAGTCCACACTCGGCAGCTTCGGGCCGAGGACGTCGTCGGCGTCCACGATGGTGTAGGCGTACCCCTGCTCGGCGAGGAAGCGCTGCCGGTGGGCGGCGTACTCGGTGTCGATGGTGTCCCGGGAGACCACCGTGTAGAAGTGCGCCTGCCGGCCGTCGGCCTTCGGCCGCAGCACCCGGCCGAGCCGCTGCGCCTCCTCCTGCCGCGAGCCGAACGTGCCCGACACCTGGATCGCCACCGCCGCCTCGGGCAGGTCGATCGAGAAGTTGCCGACCTTGGAGATGACCAGGGTGCGGATCTCCCCGGAGCGGAACGCGTCAAACAGCCGCTCCCGCTCCTTGTTGGTCGTCGAACCCTGGATGATCGGCGCGTCGAGGTATTCGCCGAGCTGGTGCAGCTGGTCGATGTACGCGCCGATGACCAGCACCTGGTCGTTCGGGTGCCGGTCCACGAGCGCGCGAACCACCGGCAGCTTGGTCCGGGCGGTCGCCGCCATCCGGTACCGCTCCTCGGCCTCCGCCGTCGCGTACGTCATCCGCTCCGCGTCGGTCAGCGTGACCCGTACCTCGGTGCACTCGGCCGGGGCGATCCAGCCCTGCGACTCGATGTCCTTCCACGGCGCGTCGTACCGCTTGGGGCCGATCAGGCTGAACACGTCGCCCTCCCGGCCGTCCTCGCGGACCAGCGTCGCCGTCAGCCCTAGCCGGCGGCGGGCCTGGAGGTCCGCGGTGAACCGGAAGATCGGCGCGGGCAGCAGGTGCACCTCGTCGTAGATGACCAGGCCCCAGTCGCGGGCGCCGAACAGGTCCAGGTGGGTGAACTGGCCGCCGCGCCGCGAGGTGAGCACCTGGTACGTGGCGATGGTGACCGGACGGATCTCCTTGCGCTCGCCCGAGTACTCGCCGATCTCCTCCTCGGTCAGCGAGGTGCGGGCGATCAGCTCCCGCTTCCACTGCCGGCCCGCCACGGTGTTGGTCACCAGGATCAGGGTGGTCGCCTTCGCCTCGGCCATCGCCGCCGCGCCGACCAGCGTCTTGCCCGCGCCGCAGGGGAGCACGACCACGCCCGACCCGCCGGCCCAGAACGCCTCCACGGCCTCCCGCTGGTACGACCGCAGCGTCCACGGCTTGCGCCCGTCCTTGCCGGCCTCGGCCAGCTCGATCGGGTGCGCCTCGCCGTCGACGTACCCGGCCAGGTCCTCCGCCGGCCAGCCCAGCTTCAGCAGCGCCTGCTTGAGCCGGCCCCGCTCGGACGGGTGCACCTGGATGGTGTCGTCGTCGATCCGGTCGCCGAGCATGCCGGCGAGCTTCTTGCTCTTGGCGACCTCGATCAGCACCAGCCGGTCCAGCGCGCGCAGCACCAGGCCGTGCGCCGGGTCGTTGGCGAGCTGGAGCCGGCCGTACCGGTCCATCGTCTCGGCCACGTCCACCAGCAGCCCGTGCGGCACCGGGTAGCGGGAGTACTTGATCAGCGTGTCCACCACGCCCTCGGCGTCGTGGCCGGCGGCCCGGGCGTTCCACAGCCCCAGCGGGGTCAGCCGGTAGGTGTGCACGTGCTCGGGAGAGCGCTCCAGCTCGGCGAAGGGCGCGATCGCCATCCGGCACGCCTGCGCGTCCGGGTGGTCGATCTCCAGCAGCAGGGTCTTGTCCGACTGCACGATCAGTGGTCCACCGCTCACGCCAGCGCCCTCTCCCTTGCCGGATTTCCTCGCCCGTCGGCCGGCTGACCTGCCGAAGGCGGACCATCCAGTGTTGCACGCGGGAAGGTGTCCGGAAAAAGTCACGGCCGGCAGGCAACGTGCTGGTCTTCCCGCACGTCTAGAGAGCGGAACAACTGTCCAGGGGAGGGCCCATGCAGCATGTCCGGTTTGTCGCCCGGGCCGTCGCCCTGGCAGCGGTTCTGCTGGTCGGCGTCGGTGCGTGCGCGCTCGATCCGCAGGGCGACGGATCCGGCGCTGCCGCGCCGGCCCCCGTCGGCGTGACGGAACGGGCATCGGGGGCGAGCGCGGCGCCCACGCCGGGCCAACCGACCGGGTCCCCGCCGGCGCAGCCGAGCCGGACGGCCACGCCGAAGCCCAGCCGCACGGCGACACCGAAGCCGAGCGCCACGCCGAAGCCGAGCAGCTCCGGCTTCACCGGCTGCCCGCAGGGCGAGCACCAACGGGCCGTGGAGACGTACCTGGCCCGGTTGGGCGGGTTCGGGAAGCTGACCGTGGACGGCCGGCAGTCCGCCGCCGACTGCGCCGCCATCAAGCGGTTCCAGCGCCGCTACGGCATCAGCCCGGCCGCGGGCCGCGCCGGCGCCACCACGTACGACGTGGCGAAGCGGCTCGCCGGCACCGACGTCCGCCGCTGCCGGGCGGGTGCGGGGCTCACCTTCTGCATCGACCTGACCCGGCAGACCGTCTGGGCGATGCGCGGCGGCACGGTGGTCATGGGGCCCACCGTCACCCGCACCGGCATGGCCGGGTACGCGACCCCGACCGGCACCTACCGGGTCGGCGGGCGGAACCTCCGGGAGTGGTCCAACCCGTACGAGGTGTGGCTGCCCTACTGGCAGCGGTTCAACGGCGGGATCGGCTTCCACGAGACCACCACGTACCTGCACAACGGGGCGATCGGCTCGCACGGCTGCGTGAACCTGCTGCACGCCGACGCCGTCCGGCTCTGGGAGTTGGGCTCCATCGGCACCCGGGTGGTCGTCTTCGGCCGCCGCCCCGGCACCTGATCGGGCCAACCGGATCAGGGTTTTGTCCCCTGTCACCGCCGCCCGCCGGGTGACACGCTGGAGGTCAGGTCCGCACGGGACGGGGGCGGGAGATGACGGTCGACCACGACGCGATCCACGACGCGATCCCCGACGACGATCGGGCACCGGCCCACGAGGTCTCCACGGCCGCCCTGGTCGGCTACACGGCGGCCGCCGTCGGCCTGGTCGGCTGGTTCCTCTTCGGGCTGCTGGTGCAGCGGCAGGGCTTCGTCGACTCGGTCGGCGAGTCGGCCGGCGCCGGGTTCGCGCTGCTGCTGGCCGTCTCGGTGATCGGCACGGTCCGGCGCAACGGGCGCTGACCGGCCGGCTCAGTCCTCCAGCACCGCCGCGGTGATCCGGTGCAGGGCGAAGGTGTGCAGCATCTCCGTCCGCTCGTCCTCGGCGCGCAGGTAGCCCGCCCCGATCGACACCGGCCGGAGCAGCCGGGACGCGGTCGCCCCGTGCGCGTCCACGTACCCGACCCAGACCAGCGCCTTGTCGCGGACCGCCTGCTGGAGCACGGCGAGCGCCTCGCTGTGCCCGTGCGCCGGCGCCGGCCCGGTGCGCGCCACGCCGCCGCGGACCACCGCCGGGGCCCGCCGGGCCGCCCGCGCCGCCGCCTCGCCGCGCCGGATCTGCTCCACCACGCCGAGCAGCCGGGGCAGCGCCAGCTTCGGCGCCGCCAGCGGGTCGAGGGTCCGGCTGGACACCGGCACCCGGGCCGGCGCCCGCCGGGTCTTCGGCCGGGCCAGCACCGTCGCGCCGCTGGCGTCCTCCGGCACCGGCGCGTAGCCGGCGTCGCGCAGCGCGATCAGCATCCGTCCCACCTGGTACGGGGTGGAGAGCACCGTCGGGGCCAGCCGGCGGAACGCCAGCGGCTCCAGCCGCCGGTCGCTCAGCACCTCGGTGAGCAGCGCCTCGTCGTCGCTGCGGACGTAGCCCCCGGCGGAGCCGACCCGCAGCCCGCCGTGCTTGCGCGCCACGTCGTCCACCAGGTAGGTCAGCCCCTGCGGCACCGGGGTCCGGGACCGGCGGCGGAACAGGCTGTGCAGGTCGCCGGCCGAGTAGCCGGCGTCCAGGGCACGCCGGACGCTGGCCGTGGTGACCCGGTGCACGCTGGCCCCGCCCGCCGACTCGTGCTCGGCCACCACCTCCAGCTCGGCGGCGAGCGCCGGGTCGGGCGGACCGGGCACCACCACGGTCAGGTCGGCCTGCACCAGGAAATGGTCGACCGGGGCGGGGAGCAGGGCGTCCAGCGCGCGGACGGCGGTGGACGGCTCGCCCGACTCGGCGTCGGAGCGCAGCCCCAGCGGGTCGTCCGCGCCCCGCTCGTCGGCCTCGGCCACGTCGGCGAGCAGCAGCCGCCCGTACGAGGTGAGCGCGCCGAGCCCGGTCACGCCGAGCTGGGCCGCCTCGGCCAGCACCTCGCGGTGCGCGGTCTCCCGGCCCCGGGCGCGCCGGGGCGCCCGCCAGTCCAGCAGCTCCAGCACCTCGTCCGGGGTCGGCGCGGTCGCCGGTTCCAGGTCGGCCAGCACCCCCAGCACGGCCCGACGGGCGGCCGGCGCGCCGGCCCGTTCCGCCTCGGCGGAGAGCACCGAGATCGGCCGGTCCCGGTCGTCCCGCTGGCCGACCAGGCCCACCTGACGGGTCATGGTCAGCCAGGCCCGGGCCAGCTGCTCCCAGCGCTGCGCGAGCGAACTGGCCCGCCACACCTCGTACCCGCCGGTGGGCAGGACCTGCTGGTCGCCGCCGTACCGGGTGGTGGCGCTGCCGGTCAGGTCGAGCTCCCCGAGCAGCCCGGCCGCGTACGCCACCTCGAAGAGCAGCGCGGTGGTCGGGTCGTCCAGGCCGAGGCCCCGGGCCAGCCGGCGCAGGTCGCGGACGCCGACGCCGCCGGAGCGGAGCACCGTGGCCGGTTCGGCGGCGAGCGCCTCCAACAGCGCCTCGGTGTGGCGTACCACCTCCATGGTCTGCCCGGCCCCGGCGGAGTCGGCGGCCTTCGGCTCCCGCGTCGGGCTCGCCAGCCGGGGTGGGCTGGTGCGCAGCGGGCCGAGCGGGCCGCTGTCCCGACGCAGCAGCAGGCCCACCTCGCGGGGGAGTTCGACGGTGCCGCCGTCCTTGCCGCCCGACACCCGCACGAGCAGCCGGTGGTCGACCAGCCAGCGGATCGGGGAGCCGGTCGGCGCGCCGCCGTTGGTGGCGTCCGGGGGCAGGCTGTCCTCCGCGCCGACGGCGGGGGCCTGCAGCGCGCCCGGGGGCACGCTGCCCACCGGCGGGCCGGCCGCGAGCCGGTCCAGGATCGCCCGGGCTGACGGGGGAGCGGCCAGCAGCGTCCGGCGCAGCTTCGCCGGGTCCGCGCAGAGGGCCGCCGTGCGTGGGTCCAGGTCCGCCGCCGGTCGGCCCAGTCCCGCCGGGTACGGGGAGACCTCGTCGACGCCGGCCACCACGTGCAGGTCGTGCTCGGGGCCGTAGAGCAGGAAGAGCGCGCGGAGCCTGCTCACCGCGGCGCGGACGGCGGTCGGGGCGGGCGGGTGCGGGCCGGCGGTGGCCATCGCCAGGATCGCCTCGGTGGCGGTGCCCCCGGACCCGGGGTCGCGGGTGAGCCGGGCGGCGTCGAGGATCTGGAGGGTGAACTGGTCCAGCCCGTCGAGGGCGCGGGCCACGGAGACCCGGGACTGGGCGCGGATGGCCAGGGCGGAGATGTCGGCCGGCACCGGCACGACGAGGTCCGGCCGCAGTTGGAGCAGGGCGGCGAGGGACTCGTCGGGGAGCGTCCGCAGCTGGTCGGCGAGTGAGGTGGTCATCGTCGTTCCACGCTAGCCCGGCCGGGGGCCGTCCCGCCCCTCGGACGTCCGGCTCGCCGGGGTTGGGCGGGTACGTTCTCGGCATGCCTGCTCTGATGGTCGGTTTCGACCTCGACATGACCCTGGTCGACTCCCGTCCCGGGATCGCGGCGGCCTACCGGGCCCTGACCGCGCGGACCGGTGTGTACGTGGACGCCGACGCGGCGGTGTCCCGGCTGGGCCCGCCGTTGCGTACCGAGATCGCCCGGTGGTTCCCGCCGGAGCGGGTGGAGGAGACGGTGACCGCGTACCGGGAGCTCTACCCGGCGTACGCGATCACGCCGACCCTGCCGATGCCCGGCGCGGCGGCGGCGATCGGGGCCGTGCACGCGCGCGGCGGCCGGGTCATGGTGGTGACCTCGAAGATCGGCCGGCTGGCGAAGCTGCACCTGGACCACCTGGGGCTGGCGGTCGACGAGCTGGCCGGGGACCTGTTCGCGGAGGAGAAGGCGACCGCGCTGCGGGAGCACGGGGCCACCCTCTACGTCGGGGACCACGTGGCGGACATGGTCGCGGCGGAGGCGGCGGGCATCCCGGGCGTGGGGGTGGCGACCGGGCCCTGCTCGCCGGCGGAGTTGTCGGCCGCCGGGGCGCACCTGGTGCTGGGTGATCTCACCGGATTCCCGGCGGCGCTGGACCGGATCATCGGGCTAGCCTGGGAGCAGTAGACGTCTCGAGCGAAGCAGGGGTTCTCAGGTGCCGACGGGTCGAGTGAAGTGGTATGACGCGGCCAAGGGATACGGGTTCGTCACCAGTGACGAGGGTGGCGACGTGTTCCTGCCCAAGGGCGCGCTACCGGCGGGCGTCAGCGACCTGCAGGGTGGTCAGCGGGTCGACTTCAGCGTGGTCGACAGCCGCCGGGGCGCCCAGGCGATGGGGGTCAAGCTGCTGGAGGCGCCGCCGTCCGTGGCGGAGCTGCGCCGCCGGCCGGCCGAGGAGCTGCACGGCCTGGTCGAGGACATGATCAAGGTGCTGGAGGCGAAGGTCCAGCCGGACCTGCGCCGGGGCCGCTTCCCGGACCGGAAGACCGCGCAGAAGGTCGCTCAGCTGGTCCACGCGGTCGCCCGCGAGCTGGAGGTCTGAGGGACGAGCCCGGCGTCGGTGGCCCGGCCCAGCAGCGCCTCGACGGCGGCGAAGCCGGCCTCTCCCAGGTCGGCGGTGAACTCGTTGACGTAGAGGCCGATGTGCCGGTCCACCACGTCGGGCTCCATCTCCTGCGCGTGGGAGAGCACGTACTCCCGGCTGGCCTCCGGGTCGGCCCACGCCTGGCGTACCGACTCGCGGATCCAGGCGGCGGCCTCGACCGGGTCGACGGCACCCTTGCGGGCCAGGATCGCGCCGAGCGGGATCGGCAGGCCGGTGTCGCCCTCCCACCACTCGCCGAGGTCGACCAGGGCGGTCAGCCCGTGCCGCGGGTAGGTGAACCGGGCCTCGTGGATCACCAGGCCGGCGTCGTACCGGCCGGCGGCGACCCCGGGCATGATCTCGTGGAACGGCACCACCTCGATCCGCGCCGGTGGCCGCTCCGCCGACCAGAGCCGGAAGAGCAGGTACGCCGTGGTGCGCTCGCCGGGCACCGCCACGGTCGCGCCGGAGAGGTCGGTCCGGGCGCCCCGGGTGAGCACGAGGGGGCCGCAGCCGCGGCCGAGCGCCCCGCCGCAGGGCAGCAGGTGGTAGTCGTCCAGCAGCCACGGCAGCGCCGCGTAACTCACCTTGACCAGGTCGAATGCCCCGCGCTCGGCGGCCGTGTTGGTGACGTCCACGTCGGCGTAGGTCACCTCGACCGGCGGGGCGCCGGGCACCCGACCGTGCACCAGGGCGTCGAAGACGAACGTGTCGTTGGGGCAGGGCGAGATCGCCAGTGAGAGCGCCACGCCCCCACGTTAGCCCCGCTCCCGTCCCCGCCTCCGGCCCGCCCGTCCCGCTGTGAGCCCGCCCGCCGCCGGTCCGGCCGCCGGCGTGGTCGGCCGGCGCTCGGATGCGGCGGACCGGCAACGTCGGTGTCGGGTGCTACGAAGCTGATGACGTAAATGGATCAGGCACCTCGGCCACCGGTCGGGCCGGCCGGCGGGCGAGGTGAGTCATCCACGTCATCAGCTTCGTAGTAGCTCCTCACCTGATCCTCGTCCCCAGCGTCAGCCGTTTTCCACAGGGTTTTCCACAGCCGCCCGGAGGGTGTTGAAGGCGGGTGGGGCGGGGCGGAGCATGGCGGGGTGACGGAGTTCGGGCCACGGGTCGACCTCGGTGTGAGGCTCCGGGCGCTACGCCGCCAGGCCGACCTGAGCCAGCGACAACTGGCCGAGCGGTCCGGGGTGCCGCAGGCGACGATCGCCCGGATCGAGTCGGGCCGGACGCCCGACCCGAGCTTCCGCACCATCGAACGGCTCGTCGAGGCGGTCGGCGGCCACGTCGTGATCTCCGTCGTCGGGGCCGCCTCAGCCGCCCTGACGAGGGCCGGCGCGGCCCGTTCGCTGCCGGCCGTGCCGCACGAGGAGTTGCGGGACGCGGCCGGCCGGCACTGCCCGGCCCACCTGGACGCCCGCGAGGTACGCCAGCCACGGGACTGGCCGGGCGCCTGGTGGGCGCACTGGCAGGACCTTCCCCCTCAGCGCTGGCCGGTGTCCCTGCCGGCCGTGACCTACGTACAGGATCGGGGCGAGCGGGATCGGCTGCGGCGGGGCGACCAGGTTCGGCGGGAGGCCCGGGTGCGGCGGTTCGCGGGCGATGGCCTCCCCGCGACCTCGTGGCGGTTCCTCGCCGAGCTGCCCGACGGCGAGCTCGTCGGCGAGCTGCGGGCGCACGAGCGCAGCGTCGACCTGCTGCTCGGGTACGACCTGGACGACCAGCGAGAGCTGGTCCTCGACGGCGTCCTGGTCGCCCCCGAACACCGGCTGCTGGGCATCGGGCGCCGGCTGGTGGAGGCGCTCCGCGCCGAGATGGACCGCGCCGGTGTCGCCACCGTCCACGCCGTCGCCGAGTTCGGCGGTGTCGGATTCCTGCGGGCCTGCGGTTTCCGGGTCGAGTGGCGCCGGCCTTCGGCGCTCCGGCTGGACCGGCCGGTCAGCGCAGGGCGGCGGCCGCCTCGGTGAGGGCGGCGAAGGCCTCCTTCATCCGCCAGGTCCCCCGGTCCCGCGGTCCGATCGGGTTCGACACCGTCCGCAGCTCCGCGAAGGGCAGGCCGGCCTGAGCGGCGGCGACGGCGACGCCGTACCCCTCCATGGCCTCGGCCACCGCGTCGGGGTGCCGTTCGGCCAGCGCCTCGGTGCTCGCGGCCGTGCCCGTCACCGTGCTGACCGTGAGCACCGCGCCGACCGTCGCCCCCGGCAGCGCCGTCCGGAGCGCCCCGAGCAGCCCGGGGTCGGCGGGGACGGACACCCCGCCGCCCAGCAGCTCCGCCGGCATGCCCAGCTCGTCGACCGGGATGAAGCCCCCCGGCGACTCGGCGCCGAGGTCCGCCGCCACGCTGCGGGTCGCCAGCACGGTCCCGCCGATCGCCACCCGGCCGGCGAAGCCGCCGGCGATCCCCGCGCTCACCACCGCCCGGTACGGTCGCCCGGCCGCCTCGGCGAGCGCGAGCAGCCGGGCGGTGGCGGCGCCGGCGACCGCCGGGCCCACCCCGACCGGGGTGACGGTGACGGAGGGGTCGGTGAGGCCCGCCTGGAGCGCCGCCGCCTCGGCGGGCACGGCGGTCACCACCAGCAGGCCGGTCACGCGACCGGTCCGCGCGGTTCCCGCCGGTTCTCCTCCTCGGCCCCGCCCGGCCCGCCGACCGAGGAGGAGGGCCGGTAGATGTGGTAGCCGGGCGGCGCTAGACCCTCGTCGTCGACCGGGGCCGGCGTACCGCCCCGGGAGGGGGCCGGCGAGGTGGGCGTCGGATCGCCGAACCCGCCCTGCTCGGCGGCCAGCTCGTCGTCACCGAGCGGCCGCCCGAGCAGCCGCTCGTTGCGCAGCCGGCCGGCCACCACCAGGCCGCGCGCGGCCACCAGGGCCGCGACGCCGGCCACCACCGCGACCCCGATCCGGCCGGTGAAGGGCACGAGCCCGAGCCCGCCGCCGGCCACGAAGGCGAGCATCAGCGCGGTCTCGGAGTGGGCGAACGAGCTCGCCCGCAGCCGCTCCGGGATCCGCTCCTGGATCGACGCGTCGACCGCGAGCTTGGCGATCCCGCTGATCAGGGCGGCCACCAGGCAGAGCAGCGCCACCATGGGCAGCGAGAACTTCAGCGCGGCGAGGACCGCGACGCCGGCCACGATGATGGTGCCGCTGGACTGGATCGCGGCCGGTCGGTGGATGCGCAGCCGGGTGCCGACCGCGGTGGCCAGGAAACTCCCCATGGCCAGCGCGCCGCCGACCAGGCCCAGCGCGACCTCGGCGCTCAGCGTGCGACCGAAGAAGTCGGTGGTCAGGTCGCCCGCCTTGATCGCGAAGGCGAGGAAGAGCAGCAGGAAGCCGTACACCCCGCGCAGCGCCGCCGCCCCGATCAGCGTGGCGATCACCAGCCGGCCGGCCGGGCGGCCCCGGCCCAGCGGCCGTTCTCCGTCCCGTCGGCGCAGCGCCCGCAGCGGCCGGGGCACCCGCTCCGGCGGCTCCGAGTCGGCGCGCGGCGGCAGCCGCAGCGAGATCACCATGCCGACCAGGAAGATCACCGAGGCGACCCGGAGCGGCCACTGCGCCCCGAACCAGAACGCGGCCAGCCCGATCGGGGCGACCAGCGCCCCGGCCACCGTGCCGTAGACGCTGGCCCGGGCGCCGACCTGGGAGAGCCCGATCCCCTCCGGCAGCAGCCGGGGCACGGCCGCCGAGCGGGCCACCCCGTACGCGCGGGAGAGGGCGAGCACGCCGAACGCGGCCGGGTACAGGCCGAAGCTGCCGATGTAGTCGGAGATCAACCAGGCGAGGAAGGCCCGGCCCAGCATGGTCGCCGCCAGGGCGTACCGGCGGCCGTGCCGGAAGTGGTCGAGCAGCGGCCCGACCACGGGGGCGAGCATGGCGAACGGCACCATCGTCACGAGCAGGTAGAGCGCGACCTTGTTGCGGGCCTCGCCGAGCGGCACGTCGAAGAAGATCGTCCCGGCCAGGCCGATCGCGATCAGGGTGTCCCCGGCGCAGGAGATGGCGTGCAGGTCGAAGAGGCGGACCATGCCGACCTCGTTGCCGGCGCTGCGCGCCCGGGCCGACCCGGCCCGGCGGGTCATCCAGCGTCCGCCGGAGACCGAACCGCGGAGCAGCAGGCGGGTGGCGCGGATGCCCGTGCCGACGGTCCGCCCGAGGACGGACCGCCCGGAGCGGGAGGACAGCGGCATGTGCACCATCCTCGCCCATCTGATCCACGTGTGCCGCGCCACCCGGTGAGAACGACTCCGGGGAGTGCCTGTCACTCGACCGTGGGCATGGGGAACAATGGGTGGGTGACCAGGCCCGCCTCCACCCGTGCCGCCCGCCTCGACCAGGTCTGCGCCGCCGCCGTCGAGGTGGCCCGCGCCGGCATCACCGAGGTGGAGCCCGCCGACGTCGGCGACCACCTGCAGGCCGTCGCCGAGGGCGACCGGCTCGTCACGCACTACTTCGAGTGCCGCCTCGCCGGCTACCGCGGCTGGCGCTGGGCCGTCACGGTGACCCGGGTGCCGCGCAGCCGCCACGTCACCATCTGCGAGACGGTCCTGCTGCCCGGCCCCGACGCGCTGCTCGCCCCGGGCTGGCTGCCCTGGCAGGAGCGGCTCAAGCCGGGTGACCTCGGCCCCGGCGACCTGCTGCCCACCCCGGCCGACGACGAGCGGCTGGCCCCGGGCTACCTGCTCTCCGACGACCCGGCCGTGGAGGAGACCGCCTGGGAGCTGGGCCTGGGCCGGCCCCGGGTGCTCTCCCGCGAGGGCCGCACCGAGGCCGCCCAGCGCTGGTACGAAGGCGACCACGGCCCCTCCGCCCCGATCTCGGTGGCCGCGCCCGCCGCCGCCCGCTGCGGCACCTGCGGGTTCTACCTGCCGCTCGCCGGCGCGCTCCGGCAGTCCTTCGGCGCCTGCGGCAACTTCTACGCCCCCGACGACGGCCGGGTGGTGAGCGCCGACCACGGCTGCGGCGCCCACTCGGAGACGCTGGTGGAGGCGGCCGAGACCCCGGTCGACGAGCTGCCCACCGTCTACGACGACAGCGCGGTCGAGGCCGTGTCGGTCAGCCGCGCCCCGGGCTCGGTGGAGTCCGCCGAGCCGGCGGAGCCGTACGGCCACTCCTGAGCGTCAGTCCTGACGGGGCGCCGCCCGGCGGCGGCGCCGGTTGGCGTCGTGCCGCATCATCACCGCGAGACCGGGAAAGCCCCACAGGAATCCGGCCAGGCAGGTCCAGAGCCAGTTCTGATGCCCGTGCTCGGTGAGCCAATCGCGACAGAAGATCAGCAGGACCAGCCCGACCACCGCCCAGGCGACCAGCCCGGCGACGGCGATCGGCACCATCGGGGGGTCGAGGGGTTCGGGCCGCGGCGGTTGCTCTTCTGGCACGGGGAAAGGGTACGCGATCGGCCTTCCCCGCCGGCCGGGTGATCTGGGACGATGCGCGCGACCGACGGTAGATCACCTGCGAGGACCTGATGGCCATTGCCCCGCCGGACGGCGGTACCCCGCCCGATCCCACCCACCCCCGCAACGCGGTCGACCGGTTCTTCGAGATCTCCGCCCGCGGTTCGACCGCGGGCCGCGAGGTACGCGGGGGCCTGGCCACCTTCTTCACGATGGCGTACATCGTGGTGCTCAACCCGCTCATCCTGGGCGGCGCCGTCGACGGTGCCGGCCGGAAGCTCGCCATCCCCGCGCTGGCCGCCGCGACCGCGCTGGTCGCCGGCCTGATGACCATCCTGATGGGGGTCGTCGGGCGGTTCCCGATGGCGCTCGCCGCCGGTCTCGGCGTGAACGCGCTGGTGGCGTTCGAGATCGCGCCGGAGATGACCTGGGCGGACGCCATGGGCCTGGTGGTGATCGAGGGTGTGGTGATCGGCATCCTCGTGCTCACCGGGCTGCGCACGGCGGTGTTCCGCTCGGTGCCGACCCAGCTCAAGACCGCGATCGGCGTCGGCATCGGTCTCTTCCTCACCCTCATCGGCCTGGTCGACGCCGGCTTCGTCCGGCGGCTGCCGGACATCGCCAACACCACCGTGCCGGTCGGCCTGGGCGTCAGCGGCAAGATCGTCAGCTGGCCGATGCTGGTCTTCGTGGTGGGCCTGCTGCTCACCGTGGTGCTGGTGGTCCGCCGGGTACGCGGCGCGATCCTGATCGGCATCCTCACCTCCACCGTGCTGGCGATCATCGTGGAGGCGATCGGCCACATCGGCCCGTCCTTCGTGAACGGGAAGCCCAACCCGAAGGGCTGGGCGTTGAACGTGCCGACGCTGCCGGAGAAGATCGTCGACGTCCCGAACCTCTCGCTGCTCGGCGACTTCGACGTGCTGGGCTCGTGGAGCCGGGTCGGCTGGCTGGTCCCGCTGATGTTCGTCTTCACCCTGCTGATCACGGACTTCTTCGACACCATGGGCACGATGGTCGCCATCGGCCAGGAGGGGGGCATGCTCGACGAGCGGGGCACCCCGCCGCGGGCGAAGGAGATCCTGCTGGTCGACTCGATCGCCGCGGCGGCGGGTGGTGCGGCCAGCGTCTCCAGCAACACGTCGTACATCGAGAGCGCGGCCGGTGTCGCGGAGGGCGCCCGGACCGGCGTGGCCAACCTGGTCACCGGCGGCCTGTTCCTGCTGGCCATGTTCCTGGCGCCGCTGGCCGTGGTGGTGCCGTTCGAGGCGGCCTCGACGGCGCTGGTGGTGGTCGGCTTCCTGATGATGACGGCGGTGCGGACCATCGACTGGACCGACTACGAGATCGCGATTCCCGCGTTCCTCACCATCGTGCTGATGCCGTTCACCTATTCGATCTCGAACGGCATCGGCGCCGGCGTCATCACCTACGTGCTGGTCAAGCTGGCGCGGGGGAAGGCGCGGGAGATCCACCCCTTGCTGTACGCGGTGGCGGCGCTCTTCGTGCTGTACTTCCTGCGCGGGCCGATCGAGTCCGCGGTGCTGTAGATCTGGGCCGTGGCTGGGTGTCGAATCGGATGCCCAGCCCGGAACAGGATAAACCTCCTGGTGAGCATGGTCATATCGCATGTCGTTAGCCAGGCTCATTAGTTAAGCTAACGATTGTGACGGAGCGGACGGTGACGGCGAAACGCGTGCCACCGGCGCAGCTGGCCCCTCAGCTGCGTGATGCGATCACCCGGCTCAACCGGCGGGTCCGACAGGCCCGACCGGTCGGCGACCTCACGGTCACCCAGCTCTCCGCGCTCACCAGCCTCAAGCTGGCGGGCGCGCTGACGCCCCGGGAACTGGCCGACATCGAGCGGGTGCAGCCGCCGACGATGACCAAGATCGTCGCGAAGTTGGAGGAGCGCGGCCTCGTGCAGCGCACCCCCCATCCGACCGACGGCCGGCAGGTCATCCTGGCGCCTACCGAGGGGGGACGGGCCGTGCTCGACCAGTTCGAGCGGGCCCGCAACGAGTGGCTGGCCAGCCGACTGGCCGCGCTCACGGAGGACGAACGCGACACGCTGCGGCGGGCCGCCGAGATCCTCCAGCAGCTCGCTCGCGCCTGACTCGAGCGCCCCGCGGTCCGCGCCGTCCACGCTGGATGACGCGTACGACCGCAAGGAGGCGCACCAAGAGTGCAGGCGAAGCTGAGCACGATGTTCCAGTCCCTACGAGTCCGTAACTACCGACTCTTCGCCACCGGACAGCTGATCAAACTGATCGGCGTCTGGATGATGTTCATCGCCCAGGACTGGCTCGTCCTCGAGCTCTCCGACAACTCCGCCACCGCGCTCGGCGTGGTCACCGCGCTCCAGTTCACCCCCGTACTGCTGCTCACCCTGCTCTCCGGCCGCCTCGCCGACCGGTACGACAAGCGGCTGCTGCTCTTCGTCGCCAACGCGTTCTGGACCGTGCTGGCGCTGGGGATGAGCCTCCTGGTGCTTACCGGGCTGGTGCAGCTATGGCACGTCTTCGCGTTCGCGGTCCTGCTCGGCGTGGCCAACGCGGTGGAGACCCCGGTCCGCCAGGCCTTCGTCTCCGAACTGGTCGGCATGCCGCTGCTGCCGAACGCGCTCTCCCTCAACGCGGCCACCTTCAACTCGGCCCGGATCATCGGCCCGGCCCTCGCCGGCCTGGCCATCGCCGCCTTCGACGTCGGCCCGGTCTTCCTCTTCAGCGCGCTCAGCTCGATCGCCCCGCTGGTCAACGTGGTCCGGATGCGCGCGACCGACCTGCACCGCAAGGACCTCCCGCCGGTCGGCGAGCGGGACCAGGCGAAGGTGATCGACGGGCTGCGCTACGTCTGGCGCCGGGCCGACCTGCTGCTGCCGATGGCCCTGATGTCCGTGGTCGGCATGACCCTGTTCAACTTCCAGCTCACCCTCGCCGCGCTCGCCAAGACCGTGTTCAACACCGGCGCCGCCTCGTTCGGCCTGTTCAGCACCGCCCTGGCCTGCGGCGCGCTGGCCGGAGCGCTGGCCGGCACCGGACGACGTAGCCGCCCGTCGGTCTGGCTGGTGCTCGGCGCGGCGATCGGCTGCGCCAGCTTCGGCACCCTGGTCGGGCTCGCGGGGGCGTACTGGCTGGTGGTGGCGCTGCTGCTGCCGACCGGGTTCTTCATGGTCTTCTTCGCCCAGGCCGCCAACCAGCGGGTCCAGCTCGGCGTCGACGCCGCCTTCCGCGGCCGGGTCATGGCGCTCTGGGTGCTGGTGTTCCTGGGCACCAACCCGGTGGGCGCGCCGGTGATCGGCTGGGTGGCCGAGACCTTCGGCGCCGGGGCGAGCATCTGGATCGGCGGGCTGATCTCGCTGGGCGCCGCGCTGCTCGCGCTCACCTGGCAGCTGCGCCGCTCCGGCGCCCGGCTCCGGATGCGGGTGCTGCCCATGCCGCGCTTCTACGTGGTGTCGCCCACCGGCGAGTGACGCCGGAGATCGCCCTCGAAAGACCGGTTCCCGTCCCGGGGACCGGTCTTTGCGCACTCATTCGCGTCCGGATACCGGCAATCGGGTGGCGGGCGGTCACGGCGGCGCTTAGCGTCGATGCATGGGAGTAGGGCGGGGTCTACTGCTGATGTTGGCGATCCTCGCCGTCTGCTGCCTGCCCGCCGCCTTCGCGCTGCTCTTCTGCGCCGACGAGATCATCGACCGGGTGGCCTGCCGGTGGGCCGAGTGGCGGGAGCAGCGGCGGGAACGCCGCACCATCGCCCGGCTGGACCGGGCCATCGAGGCGGACGCCCTCACCCGCGACATCGACCTGACCGAGTTCGACCGGAACGGCCGCCGTCCGCTGGAGCAGATCGCCGCCGACCTGCGCCGCTTCGGCGGGCACCGGCTCGCCGCCGCCGACCGCTCGGTGGTCTGGCACGGCGCGGTCATCGACGCGTACGACGAGCGGCTGCGGGCCGCCTGCCGGGCGCTGGACATCCCCGAGCACCTGGCCGAGCTCGAGGGTGTGGACCGGGAGATCGAACGGGTCCGGGTGGAGGGGCTGCTGCACGCCGCCGGGATCACCCTGCCGACCGCCCGGGCCGGGCACCGCCAGCGGCACCGCTGAGCGGGGTTTCAAGTGCGGCTCTTCGTCGCGGTCTACCCGCCCCGGCCGGCGGTCGACGACCTGACCGCCCAGGTGGCCGGGCTCCGGGTGGGTGCCGCCTCCACCGCCGGCACCAACGTCCGGCTGGCCGACCCGGCCCACGCCCACCTCACCCTCGCCTTCCTCGGCGACGTCGAGGAGGGGCGGCTGGTGGAGGTGGAGAGCACGCTCGGCCTGGCCGCGGAGACGTTCCGGGACGGACGGGACAGCTCGCCCCGGCTGCGCCTCGGCGGTGGGGGGAGCTTCGGGCGGGGCCAGTTCACCGTGCTCTGGGTGGACCTCCGGGGTGACGTCGAGGCGCTGGCGATGCTGGCCCGGCTGATCCGGTTCGGGCTGCGCCGGGCCCGGCTGCCGCACGACGAGAAGCCGTTCCGGGCGCACCTGACCATCGCCCGCCCGGGCGACCGGATCGACCGCGCCGACGTGCTCGCCGACCGGGAGACCCTCGCCAACTACCTCGGGCCGGAGTGGCCGGCGAGCGAGCTGGTCCTGGTCCGCAGCCACCCGGGCCCGCGCCCCACGTACGACCGCCTCGCCACCTGGCCGATCTGACCGCATTTTTGCGGCATGTCGCGGTCATCCCCGTGCGGGACACCGCGACATGCCGCAAAACTCCACCGGCGCTACCAGGCCCAGGCCTCCGGGCCGGGGCCGCCGTTGCCGACCGGGGGGAAGAGCTCGTCGAGGCGCTTCAGCGTCGCCTCGTCGAGGTCCACCTCAAGCGCGCCGAGGGTCCGGTCGAGCTGGTCGAGGGTGCGCGGGCCGATGATCGGGGCGGTCACCCCGGGGCGGGAGAGCAGCCAGGCCAGCGCCACGTCGGCCGGGTCGTGGCCCAGGTCGGCGCAGAGCTTCTCGTACGCCTCGACGGTCGGCCGGTGCTCGGCGAGCGCGTCGGCGGCGCGGCCGCTGGTGCCGCGCGCCGCGCCGCCCTCGGTCATCTTCCGCAGCACCCCGGCGAGCAGCCCGCCGTGCAGCGGCGACCAGGGGATGATGCCCAGCCCGTAGTGCTGGGCGGCGGGGACCACCTCCAGCTCGACGTGCCGGGTCATCAGGTTGTAGATGCACTGCTCGGAGACGAGGCCGAGGAAGTTGCGCCGGCCCGCCGCCGCCTGCGCCTGCGCGATGTGCCAACCGGCGAAATTGGACGATCCGACGTAGATGACCTTGCCCTGGGCGACCAGGGTCTCCATCGCCTGCCAGATCTCCTCCCACGGAGTGGTCCGGGAGATGTGGTGCATCTGGTAGAGGTCGATGGTGTCGGTCTGCAACCGGCGCAGCGACTCCTCGCAGGCCCGGATGATGTGCCGGGCGCTCAGGCCCTGGTCGTTGGGCCAGTCGCCCATCTTGCCGTAGACCTTGGTGGCCAGCACGACCTTGTCGCGCCGACCGCCGCCCTGGGCGAACCAGCGGCCGATGATCTGCTCGGTGATGCCCTCACCGAGCTGCCAGCCGTAGACGTTCGCGGTGTCGAAGAAGTTGATCCCGTGTTCCAGCGCCCGGTCCATGATGGCGAAGCTGTCCGGCTCGGTGGTCTGCGGCCCGAAGTTCATGGTGCCGAGGCAGAGCCGGCTCACCGAGAGACCGGTGCGTCCCAGGTTCGTGTACTCCATGGGTCCACCCTGGCACGCGGGCACTTCGAGTGCCTTACGACAACCCCAGTTCGGCTGACGGCCATCATTCGGCCTCCGCGCCGCTTGGCGGCGCTCCGGACCGAATGAAGGCCGGTCTGACGCCGCGCTGCGACCTGGAGCCGTCGCGCGTTACCGGGGTGGCCGATGGATCAGGAGGACTCGCGGGCCGCCGGACCGGTGCCGAAGAGAACGTCGTCCCAGCTCGGCAGCCGCTTGCGCGGCTTGCCGGAGGCGTCCGTGGACTCGCCGCCAGCGGCCGCCGCCGCGCCCGTCCGGCGCGGTCGGAGCACCGCCAGCGACGGTACGGCCGGGACCTCCTTCGGCGCGTCCGAGTCGTCGTCGAACGCCGAGCCCTGACCGCCGCCGAGCAGGGCCGCCGCCCCGCCGCCGACCGCCCGCTGGCGGGGCGCGTCCTGCGCGGCCGGCGAACGCGGGTCGAGCCCGCGCCCCGAGGTCGAGCCGAGCGGCCGGTCCAGCGAGGCGAGCAGCGCGTCCCGCCCGGCCCGGATCGGGTCCCGACCCGGACGCGCGTGCTCGCCCGCCGACGGCAGGCCGTGCCCGCCCCGGCTGGGCTCGCCGCGCGACGGGCCGGGCAGCGCGTGGCCGCCCCGCTCCGGCGCCGGCTCCTGGCCGAGGATCGGGGTGGGGCGCTCGGCGCACAGATACTGCGCCATGTCGTCGTGCGGGGTGACGTTCTGCCGGAGCTTGTCGAGATCCCAGACCGCCTGCGCGGTGGCCTTGCCCGACGGCCAGGTGGCGACGATGCGCCAGGTGCCGTCGTCACGCCGGTACGCGTCCCAGGAGATCTTCTCGGTGTCGATGCCGTGCTGGGCCAGCCGGCCGTTGACCACCTCGGCCAGCGGGGTCGGCTTCTCCGCGCCCTTCAGCCGGGTGCGCCGGGCGTGCTGGGCGAGCATGGCCCGCTCCTGGAGCACCGGGCCGGCGTAGCGCAGGACGCGGTCGACCGGGACGCCGGCGATCCGGGCGACGTCCTCGGCGGACTCGCCGGAGCGGATCTTGGCCTGGATGTCCCGCGGGGAGAGCGACGGCATCGGGTCGGCGGCGGTCGGCACCACCGCGAGGGGGGCCGCGCCGGGCTCGGCGTGCAGCGCCGAGGCGATGCGTTCGTCGATGGGGAGGGCGAGCAGGCGCCCGACCTCGTCGGCGAGCACCATAGCCTGGCCGTCCTCCGAGAGGGCGACGAAGCGTACTGGGCGCATGGCGTTGCCTCCGTCCCGCTTCGCTGGCCGTCACGCCACGAGCCGGCCACCCGGGCGTCTCGGACCACCGTACGCTCATCTACCCGGAGGTGGGGGATGCGACACCCGGCATGTCGCGACTGAGCTGCGGCGATGATCACTGTGGGTGGTCGCCGGAGCTCCGACGACCACCCACCGTGACAGCTGTTAGAGCCGCTCCACCACGTAGTCGATGCAGGCGGTCAGCGCCTCCACGTCGGCCGGCTCGACGGCCGGGAAGAGCGCGACCCGGAGCTGGTTGCGGCCCAGCTTCCGGTACGGCTCGGTGTCCACGATGCCGTTGGCGCGCAGCACCTTGGCGATCGCCGAGGCGTCCACCCCGTCGGCGAAGTCGATGGTGGCGACCACGTTGGAGCGCAGCGCCGGGTCGGCCACGAACGGGGTGGCCACCGCCGAGCGCTCGGCCCAGCCGTACACGATGCCGGCGCTCTCGGCGGTCCGCTTCGCCGCCCAGGACAGGCCGCCCTGCGAGTTCATCCAGTCGGTCTGCTCGGCGGCCAGGAAGATGGTGGCCAGCGCGGGCGTGTTGTACGTCTGCTCCAGCCGCGAGTTGTCGATCGCGGTGACCAGGTCGAGGAAGGCCGGGATGTAGCGGCCCGACGCCTTGATCTCGGTGGCCCGCTCCAGTGCGGCCGGCGACATCAGGGCCAGCCAGAGGCCGCCGTCCGAGCCGAAGCACTTCTGCGGGGCGAAGTAGTAGACGTCGGTCTCGCCGACGTTGACGTCCAGGCCGCCGGCCCCGGAGGTGGCGTCGACCAGCAGCAGCGAGCCCTCGTCGGCGCCGGCCACCCGGTTGATCGGCACGGCCACGCCGGTGGAGGTCTCGTTGTGCGGGGTGGCGTAGACGTCCACGCCCGCCTCGGCGACCAGGGTCGGCGCGCTGCCCGGCTCGGCCTTGCGGACGGTCGGCTCGCCCAGGAACGGCGCGTCCTTGACCGACTTGGCGAACTTGGCGCCGAACTCGCCGAAGCTGGCGAACTGGGCCCGGTCCCGGACCAGGCCGAAGGTGGCGACCTCCCAGAAGGCGGTGGTGCCGCCGTTGCCGATCACCACCTCGTACCCCTCGGGCAGGGCGAAGAACTCGGCGATGCCCCGGCGGAGCCGGGCCACCTGGTCGCGGACGGTCTGCTGCCGGTGCGAGGTGCCCAGGTAGCTGGTGGCCACGTCGGCAAGGGCGGACACCGCCGCCGGACGGACCTTGGACGGCCCGCAGCCGAACCGCCCGTCGGCGGGCTTGATGTCGTCGGGAATCCGGATGGTCGGTGCGTCAGCCACGGTGGTCGAGATCCTTCCGCAAGGGCGAGGGCGGGCCCGTTCAGCGGGCGCGGATCGACGGCCGGGGCGCGCGGGGCGCGACGCGACCGGGGTCCGGGCCCGGTCCGGCGACACTGCCGGCCTTCATCCTCGCACCCTGGGCGGGTCGTCCGGCGGCTGGTCCCAGCCGGCGGGGTGAGGCGTGCGCCACAGGATGCGCGAAGGGGCCCCGTCCGCGCGGACGGGGCCCCTCGACGTACCCGGATCAGACGCCGTGCGGGATGGCGTCCCAGCCCTCGACCTGCTGCGGCTTGCGGCTGCCCGGGCCGACGTAGCGGGCCGACGGGCGGACCAGCCGCTGGAGCTTCTTCTGCTCCAGGATGTGCGCGGACCAGCCGCCCATCCGGGCACAGGTGAACATCGAGGTGAACATGTGCGCCGGCACCTCGGCGAAGTCCAGCACCACGGCCGACCAGAACTCGACGTTGGTGGCCAGCACCCGGTCCGGGCGACGGGCCTGGAGCTCGGCCAGGGCGGCCTTCTCCAGCGCCTCGGCGACCTCGAAGCGCGGCGCGCCCAGCTCCTTGGCGGTGCGGCGCAGCACGCGGGCGCGCGGGTCCTCGGCCCGGTAGACCCGGTGGCCGAAGCCCATCAGCCGCTCGCCCCGGTCGAGGACGCCCTTGACGTATCCCTCGGCGTCGCCGCTGCGCTCGACGGCCTCCAGCATGGTGAGCACCCGGGACGGCGCGCCGCCGTGCAGCGGGCCGGAGAGGGCGCCGATGCCGGAGGAGATGCAGGCCGCGGCGTCGGCGCCGGTGGAGGCGACGATCCGGGCGGTGAACGTGGAGGCGTTCAGGCCGTGCTCGGCGGCCGAGATGAAGTACGCGTCGACGGCCTTGACGTGCCGCGGGTCGGGCTCACCCCGCCAGCGCTTCATGAACCGCTCGACGATCGTCTCCGCCTTGTCGATCTCCTTCTGCGGCACCGCCGGCAGGCCCAGACCGCGGGCGGACTGGGCGACGAAGGAGAGCGCGGTGACCGACACCCGGGCGAGGTCCTCGCGGGCCTGCTCGTCGGAGATGTCGAGGAGCTGGCTGAGCCCCCAGTACGGGGCGAGCATGGCGACGGCGGACTGCACATCGACCCGGATGTCGCCGGAGTGCACCGGCACGGGGAACGGCTCGGCCGGCGGCAGGCCCGGGCCGAACCGCCCGTCGACCAGCAGCGCCCAGACGTTGCCGAACGAGACCTGACCGATCAGATCCTCGATGTCGACCCCGCGATAGCGCAGGGCGCCGCCCTCGCGGTCCGGTTCGGCGATCTCGGTCTCGAAGGCTACGACGCCCTCCAGACCCGGTTTGAAGTCCGACATGTCGTCTCCTGGCTTCCGGCTCGGTGCGCCCGAGCGGGCTCAGCCGGCCCCGCACCTTAGGCGACCCTCAGGGATGTGTTCGTGCCATCTTGCCTGCTGGGTAACCGACTGCGCGACCCGCCGCGACTGTGCCGCACGCGACATCCCCGGCGGTGGACAAGCTCACGCTCTCGGCCAGACTTGGCGGTGGGGCCTGGCCAGCGTCTCCGGGACGCGGGCGGCCCGCCGAGGGGGCAGAGCAACGTGACGGGCGACACAGTGGTGCCGGCGGCCATGCGTAACGAGTACGCCGCCGACCAGGGCCTTTCCGAGGCGGATCTGGCGCCGGACTGGCACACCCAGTTCGACCGCTGGTTCGCCGACGCGGTCGCGTTCCCCCTCCCGGAGCCGAACGCCATGGTCGTCGCCACCGCCGACGCCGCCGGGCGCCCCAGCGGCCGGACCGTCCTGCTCAAGGGGTACGACCCGGAGGGCTTCGTCTTCTACACCAACTACGGCTCGCGCAAGGGCGCCGAGGCGGCCGCCAACCCGTGGGTCAGCCTGGTCTTCCCCTGGTTCGCGATGCAGCGCCAGGTGGTCGTCACCGGGCAGGTGGAGCGGGTCGACCGGGCGGAGACCGAGGCGTACTTCGCGAGCCGGCCGCGCGGCTCCCAGCTCGGTGCCTGGGCGAGCGCCCAGTCCCGGGTGATCCCCGACCGGGCCGCGCTGGACGACGCGTTCGAGGCGGTGGCCGAGCGCTTCGCCGGGGTCGAGCCGATCCCGGCGCCACCGCACTGGGGCGGGCTGCGGGTCCGCCCCGAATCGGTGGAGTTCTGGCAGGGGCGGGCCAGCCGGCTGCACGACCGGCTGCGGTTCCGGCGTACCGACGGCGGCGACTGGGTCACCGAGCGGCTGGCGCCGTGACCGGAGTCAAGGAGGCCCGGCCGCGCGGGGGGCGCCGCTGGGCGATCGACCTGCGCCCGCTGGGTGTGCCCGCGTACCGGCGGGTGTGGCTCGGCAACGGCGTCGCGATGTTCGGTTTCCAGTTCACCGCCGTGGCCGTACCGGTGGAGATGTTCATGCTGACCGGCGGCTCGCTCTGGGTCGGGCTGCTCGGCATCGCCGGGTTCCTGCCGCTGCTGGTCTTCGGGCTCTGGGGCGGCGCCGTGGCCGACGCCCGGGACCGGCGGCGGGTGCTGCTCGTCGGCGGCGGGCTGCTCTGGGCGTCGACGCTGGCGCTGCTGGTGCAGGCGCTGTTCCGGGTGGGCAGCCCGGTGCTTCTCCTCGTGCTGGTGGCGGTGCAGTCGATCGCGTTCGCGATCACGTCGCCGGCCCGCAGCGCGATCCTGCCCCGCCTGGTGCCCGCCGAGCTGGTGCCGGCGGCGAGCACCTTGAACTTCACCACCTTCACGGCCACCTCGGTCTTCGGGCCGCTGACCGCCGGCCTGATCTTCGCCACCTGGCGGACCGACGTCGGACTGCCGATCGCGTACGCGGTGGACGCGCTGCTGTTCACCGTCTCGTTCTGGGCCACGCTGCGGTTGCCCGCGATGCCGCCCGAACCGGATCCGGACCACGCCGCGATCCCGCGCAGGGCCGGCCTGGCCAGCATCGTCGACGGGTTCCGCTACCTGGCCACCACCCCGGTGCTGCTGCTCTCGTTCGCCATCGACCTGATCGCGATGGTCCTGGCCATGCCCCGGGCGCTCTTCCCCGAGGTGGCGCACGAGCGCTTCGGCGGCGGTGCGGCGGTCGGCTGGCTCTACAGCGCGATCGCCATCGGGTCGATGCTCGGCGGGCTCACCTCCGGCTGGATCGGCCGGCTGCGCCGGCAGGGGCTGGCGCTGGTGGTGGCGGTGGCCGGCTGGGGGCTGGCCGTCGCCGCCGCCGGGCTGGCCGGCCAGCTCTGGCTGATGGTGGTGCTGCTCGGCGTGGCCGGCGCGGCCGACCTGGTCAGCTCGGTGCTTCGGCAGTCGATGCTGCTGATCTACGCGCCGGACCGGATGCGCGGCCGGCTCCAGGGGGTCAACACCGTCGTCGTCGCCGGTGGTCCGCGCCTGGGCGACCTGCGGGCCGGCGGGGTGGCGGCTGGCTTCGGCGCCGGCGTCGCCTGGGTCGGCGGCGGCCTCGCCGCGACCGCCCTCGCGGTGCTGCTGGTGGTGGCCTTCCCGGCCCTGCTCCGGTACCGGGCCGCCGCCGCGCCGGCCGCCGACCGGGACTGACCCCGGTCGGCCGGCCGTCGGCCGGGACGGTGGTCGCGGGGTTCACCGCGGGCCGGGGCCGACCGGCTAAGGTCGCCGGCATGGAGCACGCCGCGAACCGGTCACCGTCCGGCGCACAGTGGACAATTGCCGCCGACGGCCACGAGGCGATCATCGTCGAGGTGGGCGGTGGGCTGCGGGCGTACCGGCACGACGGGGTGGACTACGTCGACGGGTACGCGGCGGACGAACTCTGCCCCGGCTCGGCCGGGCAGGTGCTGGCGCCCTGGCCGAACCGGATCCGGGACGGGGCGTACACCTTCGGCGAGCGGTCGTTGCAGCTCGACCTCAGCGACCCGGACCGGCACAACGCCATGCACGGCCTGGTCAACTGGGTCTCCTGGCACCTGGTCGAGCAGTCCGCGGACGCGGTGACGGTCGGCTACGACCTGCCGCCGAGCCCGGGCTACCCGTGGCCGCTGCGGCTGCGGACCCGGTGGAGCGTGGGGCCGGCGGGGCTGCGGGTGGAGCACGAGACCACCAACCTCGGCGGCGAGCCCTGCCCGTTCGGCTACTCCATGCACCCCTACCTGCGGCTGCCCGCGGTTTCGGTGAACGAGCTGACGCTGCGGGTGCCGGGGCGTACCCGGGTGCTGCTGGACGGCCGGCTGCTGCCGATCGGCGCCACCGCGGTCGCCGGCACCGAGTACGACTTCACCGAGCCCCGCGCGATCGGCGACGCGGTGCTGGACGTGGCCTTCGGCGACATCGTCCGGGACGAGGACGGCGGCTCGGCGGTGACCCTCGCCGCGCCGGACGGCTCGGCCGCGGTGCACGTCTGGGCGGACCGGGAGTTCGGCTGGTGGCAGGTCTTCACCGGGGACACCCTCAGCGGGGAGCGGCACCGCCGTTCGGTCGCGGTCGAGCCGATGACCTGCCCGGCGGACGCGTTCCGCTCGGGGAAGGACGTCATCGTCCTGGCCCCGGGGCAGACCTGGCGGGGCGCCTGGGGCGTCCGGCCCGGGGCCTGAGCGGCGCGGGGGAGCGGCATGGAGTTCGCCGAGGTGGTCCGGCGTCGCCGGATGGTGCGCAACTACGACCCGGACCGCCCGGTCCCGCCCGACGTGGTGGACCGGCTGCTGGACCACGCGGTGCGGGCGCCGTCGGCGGGCTTCGCGCAGGGCTGGGGCTTCCTGGTGCTGGAGACGCCGGAGGACCGGGAGCGGTTCTGGACGGCGGCCACCCCGGGCGGCGGCGGCCGGGAACGCTGGCTGGCCGGGATGCGCCGGGCACCGCTGATCGTGGTGCCGCACGCGAACCGCTCGGCGTACCTGGAGCGGTACGCCGAGCCGGACAAGGGCTGGGCGGACCGCTCGGCCGAGCGCTGGCCGGTGCCGTACTGGTACGTGGACACCGGTTTTGCCGCCCTGCTGATGCTGCTCACCGCGGTGGACGAGGGGCTGGGCGCGTGCTTCTTCGGCATCCCGCCGGAGCGGCTCGACGCCTACCGGGAGGCGTTCGGGGTGCCCGCGGAGTACCAGCCGATCGGCGCGGTGACGGTGGGTTACCGGGCAGCCGACCACCGGTCGCCGTCGCTGCGCCGGGGTCGGCGCCCGGTCGGTGAGGTGGTCCGCCGGGGTCGGTGGAGTTGAGCGTGATTCGTCCGGTCGAGCGACGGTACGGGCGGTAGCGAAACCGACATGAGGGAGTAAAACGCGGTGTGGCGGGGGCGGCTAGGCTGGCACGGACATCAGCGCCACGCCGTGTGGTGCCCCGCCGTTCACCGGCGCGGCGCCGGGGGCCGGCCGGACCAGGGGGAGGGGAGCGTGCCGTGATCTTCAGGGCGGTCCGGGACGGGCGTCCCTACCCGGAGCACAACCTCACGCTCAAGCAGTGGGCGGAGATCCCGCCGCGTCCGCTGCGGCTCGACCAGCTCATCACCACCAAGCGGGAGCTGGCGCTGGACAAGCTCCTCGCCGAGGACTCGACCTTCTACGGCGATCTCTTCCCGCACGTCGTCCAGTGGAACGGTGGCCTCTACCTGGAGGACGGCCTGCACCGGGCGCTGCGCGCGGCGCTCCAGCAGCGCAATCAGATCCACGCCCGGGTGCTGGTGCTCAGCGGCCAGGCCGAGTGACGCCCCCCTGAAGACTCGTTAAGGTGACGGCATGAGCCCTCTCGATCTGCTGGACGTCGACGCGTCGCTGGGCGAGGAGGAGCGGCAGATCCGGGCCGTCGTGCGCCAGCTCGTCGACGACCGGGTACGCCCGCACGTCGCCGGCTGGTACGAGGACGGCCAGGTGCCCGCCCGCGAGCTGGCCCGGGAGTTCGGCAAGCTCGGCCTGCTCGGCATGCACCTGACCGGGTACGGCTGCGCCGGCGCCTCGGCCGTCGCGTACGGGCTGGCCTGCCTGGAGCTCGAGGCCGGCGACTCCGGCGTCCGCTCGCTGGTCTCGGTGCAGGGCTCGCTGGCCATGTACGCCATCTGGCGCTTCGGCAGCGAGGAGCAGAAGCAGCGCTGGCTGCCCGCGATGGCGGCCGGCGAGGCGATCGGCTGCTTCGGGCTGACCGAGCCGGACCACGGCTCCGACCCGGCGTCGATGACCACCCGGGCCCGCCGGGACGGGGACGACTGGATCCTCAACGGCGCCAAGATGTGGATCACCAACGCGCCGATCGCCGACGTCGGGGTGGTCTGGGCGCGCACCGACGAGGGGGTGCGGGGTTTCGCCGTACCGATGGACACGCCCGGGGTGACGGCGCGGGAGATCCGGCGCAAGATGTCGCTGCGCGCGTCGCTGACCGGCGAGATCGCCCTCGACGACGTCCGGCTGCCGGCGGACGCCCGGCTGCCGGAGGCGATCGGGCTCAAGGCGCCGCTGAGCTGCCTGACCGAGGCCCGGCACGGCATCGTCTGGGGCGCGCTCGGCGCGGCCCGCGACTGCCTGGAGACGGCCCTGTCGTACGCGACCACCCGGACCCAGTTCGGCCGCCCGCTGGCCGGCTTCCAGCTCACCCAGGCCAAGCTCGCCGACATGGCGGTCGAGTGGAACAAGGGCCTGCTGCTCGCGCTGCACCTGGGCCGGCTCGCCGACGCCGGGAAGCTGCGCCCCGAGCAGGTCAGCGTCGGCAAGCTGAACAACGTGCGGGAGGCGCTGGCGATCGCCCGGGAGTGCCGGACGATCCTCGGCGCCAACGGCGTCTCCGGCGAGTACCCGGTGATGCGGCACGCCAACAACCTGGAGAGCGTGCTGACCTACGAGGGCACCTCGGAGATCCACCAGCTGGTCATCGGGCAGCGGCTGACCGGGCTCTCCGCATTCGCCTGACCTGCTCCTGCGTCGTTCCGGGCCGCTCGACGAGCGGGTGTCGTACCGGGGACGTACCGTCATCATCAGTCGATTTGTCTGACGAGGACGGTGAGGGCGATGGCCCGCGACGGTGACATCAACGAGCCCACCAGGGAGTTCCCCGGTTACCCGACCGGCGACGCCCTCCGGGCCCGGTCGGACGTCACACCCGAGCCGGCGTCCGGCGACCCGGCGTCGCCCGGCGGGCCGGCCCGGAGCCTGCTCTGGGTGCTCGGCGCGGCCGCGCTGGCGGTGGTGGTGCTGCTCGGCGTGCAGGCCACCGGGATCCTGCCCGACTTCCGCAACCCGTTCGCCAAGGAGCAGACCGACCGCAGCCAGCCGCCGCTGCTGAAGTCGATCCGCGACCTCAGCCGGTACGTGGCCGCCGAGGGCAACTTCCAGGTGGTCGTCGACCTGCAGAACGACCGGCAGAACGTGCCGGACTTCCTGCTCAACGAGCGCACGCTCTTCGTCGGGGCGGGCAGCATCGAGGCGTACGTCGACTTCGCCAAGATCGCCGACGGGGCGGTGGTCGAGTCCGCCGACGGGAAGTCGGTGGAGATCAAGCTCCCCGCGCCGCAGCTCGGCGAGACCAACCTCGACCTGGAGAAGAGCTACGTCTTCGCCGAGCAGCGTGGCCTGCTCAACCGGCTGAACGACCTGGTGCAGGGCGACCCCAACCGGCAGCAGCAGGTGTACAAGCTGGCCGAGGACCGGATCACCGCCGCCGCCCGGGACAGCGGGCTGACCGCCCGCGCCGAGGAGAACACCCGCAAGATGCTGGAAGGGCTGCTGCGCTCGCTGGGCTACGAGAAGGTGACAGTCACCTACACCGCCCCCTGACCGGGTACGCCGACGCGCCCGTCCCGGAAAAGGGGCGGACGCGTCGCGTTCGGCTACCGGGGATCAGTGGCGGGTGGCGGCGTAGCGGTCCTCGCTCGGCATCAGGATCCAGAGCACCAGGTAGACGATCACCTGGGTGCCGGGCAGCAGCAGCGACAGCAGGAACAGCAGCCGGATCATGCCGGCCGACATGCCGAACCGCTGCCCCAGGCCGGCGCAGACACCGGCGAGCATGCGCCCCTCACGGGGCCGGACCAGTTTGCGACTCATCGTCGTACTCCCACTCTGCGGCGA
Source organism: Micromonospora kangleipakensis (assembly GCF_004217615.1). Taxonomy (NCBI): domain Bacteria; kingdom Bacillati; phylum Actinomycetota; class Actinomycetes; order Micromonosporales; family Micromonosporaceae; genus Micromonospora; species Micromonospora kangleipakensis. The sequence goes on from NZ_SHLD01000001.1 coordinate 1,364,737, forward strand.
TCCGCCGCGCTGACATCCACGGTAGAAAGGGGCGCCGAACCTGCCCTCGGTCACGAGGATGATCGACGGTCCCCGGTAACCCAGGGAGTACCCGTAGGTGCTTACCGTTGCAAGTGAGTGCTTGTGAGCGCTCATGCAGTCCTGCCTTGCGGCGGGACGGTCCCGGTCCTACCCGCCGAGGCGGTGCCGGGTTGACGCTTCACAGCCACCAGCCCGCAGGGGCGGGTCTTACAGTCGGCTCCACGTCCTGTCACCGGGCCACTCCCGGCGGTGTCAACCTCAAACGCAAGCGCGGCGAGGTTGCGTGCGGCGTTCAGGTCCCGGTCGAGGGTCATGCCGCAGGTGGTGCAGGTGTAGGTGCGCTCGGACAGGGCCAGCTTGGCTTTCACCGCGCCGCAGCCCGAGCAGGTCTTCGAGGACGGATACCAGCGGTCGGCCACCAAGAGCTGGCCACCGTTCCATCCAGTCTTGTACGCCAACTGCCGGCGTAGTTCGGCGAACCCGGCGTCGGCGATGTGTCGGGCCAGGCGGCGGTTGCGCAGCATCCCGGCCACGTTCAGGTCTTCGACCACGAGCGTGCCGTACTCGCGGGCGAGGCGGGTGGTGAGCTTGTGGAGGCCGTCGCGCCGCAGGTTCGCCACCCGCGCGTGCGCCCGGACGACCTGCCGGCGGGCGCGTTCCCACCGATTTGAGGGCCGCTGCCGGGTACGCCGGTCGGGACCGACCCGGCGGGACATGCGCCGGGCGAGGCGGCGCATCCGCCGGGCCGCGCCCTCGAGGTGGCGGGGGTTGGGCTCGAGCTTGCCGGTGGACAGCACCGCGAGGTGCTTCAGCCCCACGTCCACGCCGATCACGGCCTCCGGACACATCGGGGCCCGTTCGGCGCGATCGACCTCGACGCAGAACGCGACATGCCACTGCCCACCGTCGCGGCGCACCGTCGCGGACAGGATCCGGGCCGTCCCGGCCTCCAAGCGGCGGGCGAGTTTGCGGGTCGACTCGTGGGTCTTCAGCCGACCCAACCGCGGCAACACCACATGCTTCCGGTCCGCCTCGACCCGAATCGCCCCAGTGGTGAACCGGACGCTCGGCGCACTCCGACGGCGGGACTTGAACCGGGGAAACCCGACCCGCCGCCCGGCCCGCTTACCCGTCCGCGAGTCCGACCAGTTCTTCAACCCCCGAGCCAACGCGTCGAGGCCGGTGTTGAACGCCTCCTTCGAACACTCCGCCCACCACGGCGCCACGTCGCTTTTCGCCACGTTCCACGCCTTGCGCAGCGCGGGCAGCGACCAGCCCACCATCGGCGTCAGGTCCGCCTCGGCCAAGCCGTAGCTCCGCTCGGCGGCACGCTGTTCCATGACGGCCTTGATGCGCGCGAGCGCCCAGTTGTGGCGCTACCCGCGCCGCACCGGCGTGCGCCAGCAACGCCCGCTCCTGCAACGGCGTCACATCCAGCGCGAACCGGTACGCCTGCACCGTCTTCACGCCGTCTCACCCCCGGCAACACCCTCCACCGCCAGGCAAACCCAATACGCCACAGCCCGACGACGATAAAGGCGGGCACAAAGCCGGGTCAGGATCTTCACTCCATTACCGGCCGCACCACGAGACCCAGGGAAGCCGCCCATTTCTTCAATTTCACAACGCCACTCTTAACACAGCGATGCGCACTAAGGCTCCTTCCATCCCGAACAGCGGTCACCCCCCGGGGGGTCCGCGTCGACCCGCCACTGCGCGTCCCGCCAGCGAGTCGGGCCCGGAGGGCGGATGCCGAAGCGGTGACGGAGGAAAGACGGGAGGGGGCGGAGGGTGGGTGGGGTGCGGGAGTGCGCCGGCGCGGACGGGGTGAGCTGGACGGGTAGGCTGGACGGTCGGGCGCCCACACCCCGGGCACCCGCCAGCCGCCCCGGACCGGGTCGGCACGACCGGGCCGTGTTCCGCACAACGGGGTACGACGGCGAGGAAAGTGCAGCCATGATCAGTGTTTTCGACCTCTTCAGCGTCGGCATCGGGCCGTCCAGCTCGCACACCGTCGGGCCGATGCGAGCCGCCCGGACGTTCGTGTCCGGGCTCAAGGCGGACGGGCTCCTCGCCGACACCGCGCGGGTGCGGGCCGAGCTCTTCGGCTCCCTCGGCGCCACCGGGCACGGCCACGGCAGCGACCGGGCGGTGCTGCTCGGGCTGGAGGGCGAGGCCCCGGAGACGGTCGACACCGACACGGTCGGGCCGCGGGTGGACCGGATCCGCGCCGAGCGGCGGCTCAGCCTGCTCGGCGCCCAGGAGATCGACTTCGACCCGGACCGGGACCTGGTGCTGCACCGGCGCCGGTCGCTGCCGTACCACCCGAACGGGATGACCTTCGTCGCGTACGACGCGGCGGGCGCGGAGCTGCGCGGCCGGACGTACTACTCGGTGGGCGGCGGGTTCGTGGTCGACGAGGCGGCGGCCGGGGCGGACCGGATCACCCCGGACACCACCCGGGTGCGGTACCCGTTCCTCACCGGCGCGGAGCTGCTGGCGGTCACCACCGGCACCGGCCTGTCGATCAGCGAGGTGATGCTCGCCAACGAGCTGTCCTGGCGTACCGAGGGGGAGGTGCGGGCCGGGCTGCTGGAGATCTGGCGGGTGATGCGCGAGTGCGTCGAGCGCGGCTGCGAGCGGGACGGCACCCTGCCGGGCGGGCTGAAGGTGCGGCGCCGGGCGGCCGAGCTGCGCCGCAGCCTGGAGGCGGAGACCGACTCCACCGACCCGCTGCGGGTGATGGACTGGGTCACCCTCTTCGCCCTGGCGGTGAACGAGGAGAACGCGGCCGGCGGTCGGGTGGTCACCGCGCCGACCAACGGCGCGGCCGGCATCATCCCGGCGGTGCTGCACTACTACACCCGGTTCGTGCCGGACGCCTCCGACGACGGCGTGGTCCGCTTTCTGCTGGCCGCCGGCGCGATCGGGGTGCTGTTCAAGGAGAACGCCTCGATCTCCGGCGCCGAGGTCGGCTGCCAGGGCGAGGTCGGTTCGGCCTGCTCGATGGCGGCCGCCGGGCTCGCCGAGGCGCTGGGCGGCACCCCTGAGCAGGTGGAGAACGCGGCCGAGATCGGCATGGAGCACAACCTCGGGCTCACCTGCGACCCGGTCGGGGGCCTGGTACAGATCCCCTGCATCGAACGGAACGCGGTGGCTAGCATCAAGGCGATCACGGCCGCCCGGCTGGCGCTGCGCGGCGACGGGGTGCACGCCGTCTCGCTGGACAAGGTCATCAAGACCATGCGGGAGACGGGCGCCGACATGAAGGTCAAGTACAAGGAGACGGCACGGGGTGGCCTGGCGGTCAACGTGATCGAGTGCTGAGCCCGGCGGGGTGACCCGGGCCGACCCCGCCGATGTCGGCGACGAGCGGCGGGAAGCGAGGAGGGGCCGGTGACGTCAGGCGTCGGGGCGCTCTGGTCGGCCCGTAACTCGCTGCGGATCCTGGTCAAGCGGGATCTCGCGGTCAAGTACCAGCAGTCGGTCCTCGGCTACCTCTGGTCGCTGATCGAGCCGCTCGGCATGGGCGCGATCTACTGGTTCGTGTTCGGGGTGCTCTACTCCGGGGCCACCCGCCGGCACCTCGGCGACGCGGCGGGGTCGTACCCGCTCTTCCTGGTCACCGGCATCTTCGCCTGGATGTGGGCCAGTTCGGCGATGAACGAGGCGACGAACGCGCTGACCGGTCAGGCCCGGCTGATCACCACCATGAACGTGCCCCGCCAGGTCTTCCCGATCGGCCGGGTCACCGGCCGCTTCGCCGAGTACGCCGCCGGCCTGCCCATCCTCGTCGGCATCGCCGCGGTCTACGCGGCGCACGGGAAGATCCACCCCGGCTGGTCCCTGCTCGCCCTGCCGCTGGCCGTGGCCGTGCAGCTCGTCCTGCTGGTGGGGATCGCGCTGCTGCTGTCGGCGTGGAACGTGCTGATGCGGGACATCGAGCGGTTCATGCGGCTGATCATCCGGGTGCTCTTCTACGCCACCCCGATCATCTACCCGCTCAGCCTGGTCCGGGACTCCGGCATGCCCACCTGGGTGAAGCTGGCCTACGAGCTGAACCCGCTGGTCGGCATCTTCCAGCTGCACCACGCGATCTGGTACCCGGACGAGTTCCCGGACGCCCGGCTGCTCGCCACCACCGTGCTGGGCAGCCTGCTGGTGCTGACGTTCGGCTGGTGGTCGTTCCGCCGGCTCGAACCGGCCGTGCTCAAGGAACTGTGAATGGCGATCATTGAGGCGGAGGGCCTCGGCATCCGCTTCGTCCGCAACCGGCGCCGCCAGCTCCGGCTGCGGGAGCTGCTCATCCACCGGGGCGGGCGGACCGCGGCCACCGGCCAGTTCTGGCCGCTGCGCGACGTGTCGTTCCGGATCGAGCCGGGTGAGACGGTCGGCGTGGTGGGGCGCAACGGCACCGGGAAGAGCACGCTGCTCCGGCTGATCGCCGGGGTGCTGATCCCGGACGAGGGCCGGATCCGGGTCCACGGGGACGTCGCGCCGCTGCTGGAACTCTCCGCCGGATTCTCCAACGACCTGACCGGCCGGGAGAACCTCTATCTGGTCGGCGGCCTGCACGGGCTCTCCACCGGCTACCTGCGCCGGCACTTCGACGAGATCGTCTCGTTCGCCGGCGAGCAGGTCGAGCGCTCGATCGACACCTCGGTGCGGCACTACTCGTCCGGGATGAAGGTCCGGCTCGGCTTCGCGGTGATCGCGCACCTGCCGCACCCCGTCCTGCTGGTGGACGAGGTGACCGCGGTCGGGGACGCGGAGTTCCGCGCCAGGTGCTATGCGACCATCGAGCGACTTCTCGCGGAAGGGCGCACGCTGGTGCTGGTGTCACACAACGAAAAGGACCTCACCCGGTTCTGTCGTCGGGGGCTCTACCTCGACGCGGGCCGGTTGACCGTCGACGGGACGATCGACGAGGCGCTCGCCGCCTACGCCAGCGCGGCACCGCGGTGACGCTCGCGATCGTGCTCGCCGCCGAGGCGGCGGGCGGGGCGGACGACGCCGGGGAGCGCCTGGCCGGGCAGTGGCGGCGGGCCGGCGTGACCGAGGCGCGGGTCGTCGCCGACCTGTCCGAGCTGGCCGCGCTGGTGGCCGCCGCCACCGGCCCGGTGCTGGTCAGCGGCGCGGACCTGGTGGCGCACACCGCCGTACTCAAGCATCTGGCGACCAGCCCGGTCGGGCCGACGGTGGCGCTGGTGCTCACCGACCCGCCCGCGCCCGGGCAGGTCGCGGTCCGGGAGGAGCGCGGCCAGGTGGTCGCGGTGGGCGCCCCCGGCGAGCTGGCCGACGCGACCGGGATCTTCGGCGGCGCGCTGCGGGTCGGCGTCGGCGACCTGCCGGCCCTGGTCGACGCCGCCCGGTCGGCCGCGACGGCGGCCGGGAGCGCGCCGGCCGGGCCTGCGGTGGACCGGCTCTTCGCCGACCTCGCGGCCCGCGGCACCCTGACCTTCGCCCACCGGGTACGCCTGCTCGTCGCGCACCGGGTCGTCGATCCGGCCGGCCGGGCCGCCGCCGAGGCGGCCGTCGCCGCGGTGGACGAGGACAAGGCCGAGCTGCGCCTGTCGGTGAAGGAGCGGGACGACTTCTTCACCACGTTCTTCGTCAGCACCTGGTCGCCGTACGTGACGAAGGCGGCGGCCCGGATCGGCCTGGGCCCGACCGCGGTCACCATGATCTCGGTGGCCTTCGCGGTGGCGGCGGCGGTGCTCTTCGGCGTCGGCGGGCGGCCCGCGCTGGTCGCCGGGGCGGTCCTGCTCTACCTGGGCTTCGTGCTGGACTGCGTGGACGGCCAGTTGGCCCGCTACACCCGGCACTTCAGCGCCTGGGGCGGCTGGCTGGACACCATGGCCGACCGGGCCAAGGAGTACGTGGTCTACGCCGGTCTCGGCTACGGCGCCACGCACGCCGGCTTCCGCTACGGCTGGGCCCTCGCCATCGCCGCGATGACCCTGCAGACGGTCCGGCACATGACCGACACCTGGTACGGCGTGCTGCACGACGAGGCCGCCCGCCGGCCCCGCCCGGCCGAGGACGCCGGCGGCATCGGCGGGAAGCTGAACGCCGCCTCGACGAAGGTGCAGGCGGACACCGGCTCGGTGTCGTACTGGCTGAAGCGGACGGTGGTCTTCCCGATCGGCGAGCGGTGGGCGCTGATGGCGCTGGCCGCCGCGCTCTTCGGTCCGCTGGTGGCGCTCTGCGCGGTGCTGGTCTGGGGGACGTTGGCGTTCGCGTACACCGGGGCGTTGCGGACGCTGCGGGCCCGCTGGATGCGGGTGCCGGTGCTGACCACGGTCGACGCCACCCTGCACCGCGACGACGGCCCGCTGGCCCGGACCATGCCGGTGGTGCGCGGGCCGCTGGCGCTGGCGGTGTTCGGCGCGTCGGGCGCGGGGGCGCTGCTGCTGTGGGCGTTGGTGACGGTCCACGCCGGGCATCGGCTGCCCGGGTGGGCGGTGACGATCGGGCTGGTGGTCCTGCTGAGCGGGGCGCAGGGGGCGCGGGCGGCGCACGCCGGGCCGCTGGACTGGCTGGTGCCCGCCGCGCTGCGGGCCGGGGAGTACCTCTTCGCGATCGCCGTCGGGGTCGCCGGCCGCGCGCCGGCCTGGCTGATCTTCGGGTACGTCTTCGTGCTCACCCTGCACCACTACGACCTGACCGCCCGGCTGGAGAAGCGGCAGGCGGCCCCGCCGCTGCACGCCGCCACGCTGGGCTGGGAGGGCCGGTCGGCGGTGCTGGCTGTCGCGTCAATCGCCGGAATCGCGAGTATCGCTCTGGCTACACTCGGTACGTACCTTCTCGTGGTTTTCGTCGCGAGTGTGGTCCTCGCCTGGGTGGTCCTGCCGGCCCGCGCCCGCCGGACGCCGGTCCCGGTGGGCGGAGGTGACCGCTCGCCGGGCTGACGGAGGGCCAGGCCGGGATGACTCTGATCAGCTTCGTCGTACCGGCCTTCAAGGTGCAGGGCTACCTGCGGGAATGCCTCGACTCGATCCTCGACCAGCCGTACGCCGACCTGGAGGTGATCGGGGTCGACGACGCCTCCCCGGACGACAGCGGCGAGATCCTGGCCGAGTACGCGGCCCGCGACCCCCGGGTCCACCCGGTCCGCCTCGCCGAGAACGTCGGCCTCGGTCCGGCCCGCAACATAGGGCTGGACCGGGCCGTCGGCGAGTACGTCTGGTTCGTCGACGGCGACGACTGGCTGGTCGCCGGCTGCCTGCCGCACGTCGCCGACCGGCTCCTCGCCACCCGACCCGACGCGCTGATCGTCGACCACGTCCGGGCGCACTGGAACAACGTCGGCACCCGCAGCGCGATGCGCGACGTCTTCCCGGAGCCGCCCGGCGAGGCGACGTTCCGGCTGCGCGACCGGCCGGAGACCATGCGGCTGCTGCACACCGCCTGGAACCGGGTGGTCCGCCGGCAGTTCCTCGTCGACCGGGAGCTGCGATTCGCCCCGGGCTGGTACGAGGACGTCTCGTTCAGCTACCCGGCGCTGATGGCCGCCGAGCGGATCGGGGTGCTGGACCGGGTCTGTCTCAACTACCGGCAGCGGCGGACCGGGGCGATCACCCGGACCCGGGGTGACCGGCACTTCGAGGTCTTCGCCCAGTGGCACCGGGTGTTCCGGCTGATGGACCGGTGGGGGCCGGCGGTGGAGGAGCTGCGGCCCGCCGTCTTCGAGCGGATGATCTGGCACTACCTGACGGTGCTCGGCAACGGCGAGCGGACCGCCCCGGAGCTGCGCCCGGCGTTCTTCGCCCAGATCCACGCCGACTTCAACCGGTTCCGGCCGCCCGGCGGGTACCCGGTCCCCGGCGGCGTCGAGGGGTTGAAGCACCGGCTGGTGGCGGCCGGCCGGTGGCGTACCTTCAGCGCGCTGCGCGCGGCCAACCAGGCCGGGGACGCCGCCCGGCGCTCGGTGCGGCGGGTCCGCCGCCGGGTGCTGCCGGTGGCCCGGCGGACCGCGCGGGTGACCCGAAACGCGGCGCTGCGGGAGTACTACCGGGCCGAGCTGCGCCGGCCGCTGGACCCGACCCTCGCCCTCTTCGCCGCCTACTGGTACCGGGGGTACGCCTGCAACCCGGCCGCCGTGTACGCCGCGGCCCGCGCGCTCGCCCCCCAGGTCCGTGGGGTGTGGATCGTCCGGCGGGACCGGGTCGACACGCTCCCGCCCGGGGTGGAGTACGTCGTCGCCGGCACCCCGGCCTACTACCGGGCGCTGGCCCGGGCCCGCTGGCTGGTCAACAACGTCAACTTCCCGGACTTCGTCCGCAAGCGGCCCGGCTCGGTGCACCTGCAGACCCATCACGGCACGCCGGTGAAGGTGATGGGGCTGGACCAGCAGCGGTACCCGGTCGGCGCGATGGGAATGAACTTCGCGAAGCTGCTGCGCCGGGTGGACCGCTGGGACTACAGCGTCACCTCGAACAGCTTCTCCACGCAGATGTGGGAGCGGGCGTACCCGGCCGCGTACACCACGTTGGAGGTCGGCTACCCGCGCAACGACCGGCTGGCGCTGGCCACCCCGGAGGAGATCCGCAAGCTCCGGGCGGAGCTGGGCATCGGCCCGGACGAGCGGGTCGTGCTCTACGCGCCGACCCACCGGGAGCACCTGCCGGGCTGGCGGCCGCCGTTCGACCCGGACCGGCTGCTCGACGCGCTGGGTCCGGCCGGCCGGCTGCTGATGCGCAGCCACTACTTCCACGACCGGGACCGCCGGCCCCGGGGGCCGGCGGCGGGCGGGCTGCTCGACGTCAGCTCCCACGACCGGGTGGAGGACCTCTACCTCGTCGCCGACGTGCTGGTCACCGACTACTCGTCGGCGATGTTCGACTACGCCGTCCTGGACCGGCCGATCGTCGTCTACGCCCCGGACTGGGAGGCGTACCGGGTGGCCCGGGGTGTCTACTTCGACCCGCTGGCGGAGCCGCCGGGCGCGGTGGCCGTGGACTTCCCCGGACTGCTCGAACTGTTCCGCTCCGACGCCATCCGGTCGACGCCCGCCGAGCAGGCCCGGCAACGGTTCCGGGCCCGGTTCTGCGCGCTGGACGACGGGCACGCCGCCGAGCGGGTGGTCCGCCGGGTCTTCCTCGACGACCGGCCTGGGCGCCCAGCCGGCGGCGTGGAGCGATCCGGCGGGGTCGATGCGCCGTAATAGGTATGTCACGAACTGAACATCGCACGTTCACCCGATGTGCTGATCCGATGATCCTGGTCACAGTCATTCCCGGGTTCGGCCGACGAACTGGGGGAGGAGACGGTGACCACCGTCGCGCTCAAGGATGTGACCAAGGTGTTCCAGGACGGGACAGTCGCGGTCGACACCGTCAATCTGGACGTCAACGACGGCGAGTTCATGGTGCTGCTCGGCCCGTCCGGCTGCGGCAAGTCCACCGTGCTGCGGATGGTCGCCGGCCTGGAGGATCCGACCACCGGCGCGGTGATGCTCGACGGCGAGCTGGCCAACGACCTGCCACCCCTGGAGCGGAAGATCGCCATGGTCTTCCAGGACTTCGCGCTCTACCCGCACATGACGGTGGGCGACAACATCGCGTTCCCGCTGCGGCTGGCCGGGGTGGAGCCGACGCCCCGCGGCGAGCGGGTCACCGACGTGGCCAGCGTGCTGGGCATCGGCGACGTGCTGGGCCGCAAGCCGAGCCAGCTCTCCGGCGGCCAGCGACAGCGGGTGGCGATGGGGCGGGCGATCGTGCGCCGCCCGGGGCTGTTCCTGATGGACGAGCCGCTGTCCAACCTGGACAGCGGGCTCCGCGCGGAGCTGCGGGCGGAGATCTCCGGTCTCACCCGGGAGCTGGGCGTCACCACCATCTACGTCACCCACGACCAGGCCGAGGCGCTGACCATGGCCGACCGGGTCGCCATCATGCGCAAGGGCGTGCTCCAGGACGTCGGCACCCCCACCCAGGTGTACGGCCGCCCGGCCACGCTCTACGTCGCCGCGTTCCTGGGCAGCCCGCGGATGAACCTGCTGGAGGCGTCGGTCTACGTCCACCTCGACCGGTACGTGACGCTGAACCTCGGCGAGCAGTCGCTCTACCTGCCCTGGGACGACATCCGCAGCCGGGTGGTGGCGCACTACCACGGCGAGCGGATCGTGGTGGGAATGCGGGCCGAGGCGCTCACCCCGGTCGCCCCGGACACCCCGGGCGACGTGCTCCAGGGCCGGATCCGCTACCTGGAGCACCACGGGCACGAGTCGCTGGCCTTCCTCGACATCGGCGCCACCGCGATCATGGTGGACGAGATGGGCGGCCCGGTGGAGTCCGGCGAGAACGGCCAGCGCGGCCTGCGCCGGTTCGGCCAGGTCATGCAGCGGTTGACCGGCCGGGCCGCCGAGGCGCCGGTCTCCGCGCCGAGCGGCGGGGGCAACCGGACCAGCGTGCTCAACGACCCGGGCCGGCACCACCGCCGCCCGGCCGAGCTGGCGGTCCGGCTCGCCCCGTACCCGGCCGTGTCGGCGGGTCACCCGCTGGCCGTGCAGGTACGGATGGACGCGCTGCACTTCTTCGACGAGCGCGGCGACCGGATCGACATCGGTTGGCGGTGAGCGGGACCCGCGGCCGGGCGGCCCTTGCCGGAGAAGTTACCGACGAGTAGCGTCTGGGCATGTCCATCGACTCTCGCCAGGTGGCGGCCGGTCTGCTGGAGGCCGTGCCGTTCGCCCGCACGCTCGGAATCGAATTCGTCGAGGTTGCGCCCGAGGCGGAGGGCGGGGTCCGCGCCGTCGTCCGGCTCCCCGACTCGCCGGCCACCCACAACCACGTCGCCGGCCCGCACGCCGGGGCGATGTTCACCCTCGGGGAGACCGCCTCCGGCGCGGTGGTGCTCGCCGCGTTCGGCCCGGTGCTCGACCGGGCGGTGCCGCTGGCCGTCCGGGCGGAGATCGCGTACAAGAAGGTGGCCATGGGCCCGGTGCTCGCCACCGCCCGGCTCGGCCGCCCGCCGGCCGAGGTGATCGCCGAGCTGGACGCCGGCAAGCGGCCCGAGTTCCCGGTCGAGATCGAGATCGGCACCGAGGACGGGACGGTCACCTCCGTGCTTACCGTGGTCTGGACGCTGCGCCCGAACCGCTGACGGGCGGACGAATCGGGTTTGCCCGGCCCGTCCGATGGATAGATTCGACGTGTGCTGGGCCTACCCGCTCATGTGACCGCCTGTCTCTTCGATCTGGACGGTGTGCTGACGCAGACCGCCAGGGTGCACAACGCCGCCTGGACCGAGACCTTCAACGCGCTCCTACGGGACCGCGCGACGGCCACCGGCGAGCCGTACCGCCCGTTCGACCCGGGACCGGACTACAACCGGTACGTGGACGGCAAGCCGCGCGCCGACGGGGTGCGCTCCTTCCTGGGCTCCCGTGGGATCACCCTCCCCGAGGGCACGCCGGACGACCCGCCCGAGGCGGACACGGTCAACGGGGTGGGCAACCGCAAGAACATCATCCTGCTCAAGCGGATCCAGACCGACGGCGTCGACGTCTACCCCGGTTCGGTGGCGTACCTGGAGGCGGCCGCCGCCGCCGGCCTGCGCCGGGCCGTGGTCTCGGCGAGCGCCAACTGCCGGGCCGTGGTCGCCGCCGCCGGTCTGGACCGGCTGCTGGAGGCCGGGGTCGACGGGGTGGTCGCCCGGGAGCGGGGGCTGCGCGGCAAGCCGCACCCGGACACCTTCCTGGCCGGCGCCGAACTGCTCGGGGTGGCCCCGGCGAACGCCGCCGTCTTCGAGGACGCGCTGGCCGGGGTGGCCGCCGGCCGGGCCGGCGGCTTCGGGTACGTGATCGGCGTCGACCGGGTCGGCCAGGCCGAGGAGCTGCGCGCCCACGGCGCCGACGTGGTGGTCACCGACCTCGCCGATCTGCTGAAGGAGCCGGCGGCATGATCCGCGAACGCGCCTATCCGGTCGAACCGTGGCACGTCCGCGAGGTCCGCCTCGACATGGACGTGCTGGCCCAGTCCGAGTCGGTCTTCGCCCTCTCCAACGGGCACGTCGGTCTGCGCGGCAACCTCGACGAGGGCGAGCCGCACGGCCTGCCCGGCACCTACCTCAACTCCTTCTACGAGCTGCGCCCGCTGCCGTACGCGGAGGCCGGGTTCGGCTTCCCCGAGTCGGGCCAGACCATCGTCAACGTCACCAACGGCAAGCTGATCCGGCTGCTCGTCGACGACGAGCCGCTCGACGTCCGGTACGGCGAACTCCTCTTCCACGAGCGGATCCTCGACCTGCGCGCCGGCACCCTGCACCGGGAGCTGCACTGGCGCTCGCCGGCCGGGCGGGAGGTCAAGGTCCGCAGCACCCGGCTGGTGTCGTTCACCCAGCGGTCGGCCGCCATGATCAACTACGAGGTGGAGGCGGTCGACGGGCCGATCCGGCTGATCCTCCAGTCCGAGCTGGTCGCCAACGAGACACTGCCGGCGCAGAGCCGCGACCCGCGGGTGGCCGCGGTGCTGGAGTCGCCGCTGCAGGCCGAGGAGGAGCTGACCACCGACGACGGCGGCCTGCTCGTCCACCGGACCAAGGTCAGCGGGCTGCGGGTCGCCGCCGCCATGGAGCACGACGTGCAGGGCCCGGAGCGGACCACCGTCGAGTCCGAGGGGTACGAGGACTGGGTCCGGACCACCGTCGGCTGCGTACTCAAGCCCGGCGAGACGCTGCGGGTGGTCAAGTACCTGACGTACGGCTGGTCCAGCCGGCGCTCCCTGCCGGCACTGCGCGACCAGGTCGGCGCGGCCCTCGCCGCCGCCCGGCTGGACGGCTGGGACGGGTTGCGCCGGGCGCAGCGGGAGTACCTCGACGAGTTCTGGGACGCCGCCGACGTCCGGGTGGAGGGCGACCCGGAGGTCCAGCAGGCCGTCCGCTTCGGGCTGTTCCACGTGCTCCAGGCCGGCGCCCGGACCGAGCGGCGGCCGATCTCCGCGAAGGGGCTGACCGGCCCGGGCTACGACGGGCACGCGTTCTGGGACACCGAGATGTTCGTCCTGCCGGTGCTCACCTACACCCAGCCGAGCGCGGTCCGGGACGCGCTGTACTGGCGGCACTCCACCCTGGCCCAGGCGCACGAGCGGGCCCGGACCCTGAACCTGAAGGGCGCCGCCTTCCCGTGGCGGACCATCGAGGGCCCCGAGTCGTCGGCGTACTGGCCGGCGGGCACGGCCGCGTTCCACATCGCCGCCGACGTCGCCGACGCGCTGCGGCGGTACATCCTGGTCACCGGGGACGACGTGCTGGAACAGGAGATCGGCCTGGAGCTGCTGGTGGAGACCGCCCGGCTGTGGCGCTCGCTGGGTCACCACGACCGCGACGGCCAGTTCCACATCGACGGGGTGACCGGCCCGGACGAGTACACCGCGGTGAAGAACGACAACATCTACACCAACCTGATGGCGCAGCGGAACCTGCTCACCGCCGCCGAGTGCGCGATGCACTACCGGGACCAGGCGGCTGACCTCGGGGTGAGTGAGGAGGAGGCGGCCGCCTGGCGGGACGCCGCGCACGCCATGCACGTCCCGTACGACGACGACCTCGACGTGCACGAGCAGGTCGAGGGCTTCGCCCGGTTGCAGGAGTGGGACTTCGAGCACACCCCGCCCGAAAAGTACCCGCTGCTGCTGCACTACCCGTACTTCGACCTGTACCGCAAGCAGGTGGTCAAGCAGGCCGACCTGGTGCTCGCCATGCACTGGCGGGGGGACGCCTTCACCGGCGAGCAGAAGCTGCGCAACTTCCTCTACTACGAGCGCCGCACCGTGCGGGACTCGTCGCTGTCGGCCTGCACCCAGGCGGTGATGGCGGCCGAGGTGGGTCATCCGGAGCTGGCCCACCGCTACCTGCGCGAGGCCGCCCTGATGGACCTGCACGACCTGAGCGAGAACACTCGCGACGGCGTGCACATGGCCTCGCTGGCCGGCGCCTGGATGGCCCTGGTCGCCGGTTTCGGCGGGCTGCGCGACCACGACGGGACGCTCTCCTTCTCACCGCGGCTGTCCAGCCGGCTCAGCCGACTCGAGTTCTCGCTCCAGTGGCGGTCGATGCACCTGCGAGTGGACGTCCGGCCGCACCAGACGACGTACTCGCTGCGGCACGGCGGGCCGGACGCCGTGCTGGAGCTGCGCCACCACGGCGAGCCGGTCCGGGTCACCTGCGCGCAGCCGGTCACCCTGCCGGTGCCGCCGGCCCACGCGTCCGGTCCGCCGCCGGAGCAGCCGCCCGGCCGGGCGCCGCTGCTGCACCTGCCGGAGAACGCCAGCTGAGCCCGGTACGCGGCGCGTCCCCGCCCGGGCGGGCGGGGACGCGCCGGTGCGGTCAGAACTGGCGGCCGTTGGACGGGCGGCCGGCCGCGTCCCGGGGCGCCACCGCCCGCGGGTCCTCCGATGTCCGGGCCTCGGCCGCTTCGTCCCCGAAGTTCCGGGCGTGCTCGGCGTCCCTTTCCTGCCGTTCCCGCTCGGCGGTCTGCTGCCGGGACCTGTCCTGCTGCTGGGCCATGACGATCCTCGCGATCCGTTGGGGGCGCGGCTGCGCCGATCTACGGTCCCCCTGCGCCTTCCCGCTCGACCCGGCCGCAAACGGCGGCTCACCCCTCCAGGTGGCGCGCGAAGCTCAGCCGGAGGTGGTTCTTCGGCCGGGCGCCGACGATCGAGCCGACCACCTCGCCGTGCCGGAAGACCAGCAGGGTCGGCATGGACATCACCCCGTACGCCCGGGTGGTGGCCGGATTCTCGTCGGAGTTGAGCGCGGCGAAGAGCAGCGCATCGCCGAACTCCCCGGCCAGCTCCGCCAGGTGCTTCGAGACCGCCCGGCAGGGCGGGCACCACTCCGCCCAGAAGTCGACCACCACCGGCCGGGTGCTGGCCAGCACCGTGGCGGCGAACGTCTCGTCGGTGACCGTGGTCAGTCGGGCCTGTTCCGTGTCCTGAGGCATGTCTTCTCCCGGTGGGCGATCGCGCTGGCCAACTGGTCGTGCAGCTGCCGCCGTACCGTGCCGAGCCGGTCGAGGTAGTCGTCCACCTCGGCGAGCTTGCGTCGCAGCACGGCGACCGAGTCCGGGCAGACGTCGCCGGAGCTGTTGCCGGCCCGCAGGCAGGCCACGAACGGCCGGATGTCGTCGAGGTCGAAGCCCACCGCCAACAGCGCCCGGATCTCGTGCACGACGCGCAGCTCCGCCTCGTCGTAGATCCGGTAGCCGTTGGCCGACCGGCGTGGTCGGACCAGCCCCCGGGTCTCGTAGTACCGCGGGGTGCGGGTGCTCGTGCCGGCCCGCTCCGCCAGCTCACCGATCAGCATCCGACCTCCCTCGCCCGCCCTGGACGCCACGCTAAACCTTGTCGTCGGCGTCAACGCAACAGGTGAGCCCGGGTGCCGACCGGGTATGCGGGGCGCAGCCGGCGCGTGCCCGGCGGTTGCGGAGGTCGGAGATGGAGATGCGCGAAGTGACGATCCCGGTGGCGGCCGGTGGGCTGCCGGCCGACGTGATCTTTCCGGACGAACCGAAGGGTGTGGTCCTCTTCGCGCACGGCAGCGGCAGCTCCCGGCACAGCCCGCGCAACGTCGCCGTCGCCCACACGCTCAACGACCGGCCGCTCGCCACCGTGCTGGTCGACCTGCTCACCCCGGAAGAGGACGCGATCGACGCGCAGACCGCCGAGCTGCGGTTCAACATCCCGATGCTCGCCGACCGGCTGGCCGAGATCGTCGACTGGATGGGTACCGATTCCACGCTGCGCCCGCTGCCGGTCGGGCTTTTCGGGGCCAGCACCGGCGCCGCGGCCGCCCTGGTCGCCGCGGCCGAACGTCCGGACCGGGTACGGGCGGTGGTGTCCCGGGGTGGCCGCCCCGATCTGGCCGGTGCGTCCCTGTCGGCCGTCCGGGCGCCGACGCTGCTGCTGGTCGGGGGGTTGGACGAGCAGGTGATCGTCCTCAACGAGCAGGCGAAGGCGCAGCTGGGCGACGTCGCCGAGCTGCGGATCGTCCCGGGTGCCACCCATCTCTTCGAGGAGCCCGGCACCCTGGAGCAGGTCGCCGACCAGGCGGCGTCCTGGTTCTCCGGGCACCTGACCCGCGTGCCCCGCCCGGCGTGAGGGTCAGGCGGGTGCCGGCGCCCGGTGCCGTTGCACGGTGTCGATGACCCGCCAGGTCACCGCCGCGATCGGGACCGAGACGAACGCGCCCGCGATCCCGGCGATCAGGGTGCCGGCCGTGACCACGACCAGGATCACCGCCGGGTGCAGCTGCACCTGACGCTTCATGATCAGCGGTTCCAGCAGATTGCCCTCGATCTGCTGGACGGCGATCACCGCGGCCAGCGTGAGCAGCGCGGTGGTCGGGCCGTTCGCGGCGAGCGCGACCAGCACCGCCACCGCGCCCGCGACCGTCGCGCCGATGATCGGTACGAACCCGCCGAGGAAGGTGATCAGCGCCAGCGGCAGGGCGAGCGGCACCCCGAGCAGCACCAGCGCCAGGCCGATGCCGGTCGCGTCGATCGCCGCGATGATCATCGTACCGCGGCTGTACGAGCCGAGCGTCCGCCAGCCGACCCGCCCGGCCTCCGCGGTGACCGCCCGGTTCGGGCCGGTCATCCGGCGCAGCACCCAGCGCCACATGGACCGACCGTCCTTGAGCAGGAAGAAGAGCAGCACCAGCGCCAGCAGCACGGACCCGGCCACCTCGGCGGCGGTGCGCGCCCCGCCGACCGGGTCCGGGGCGCTGCCGCTCAGCCCCTCCCGGGTCTGCCGGATCAGCCGGTCCAGCTGGGCGTCGGTGATAGGCAGGCTGGAGGTGACGAAGTCGCGGCTGCGTTCCAGGCCCTGGTCGAGCTGCTGGCTCAGCTCACCGAACTGACTCGCGGTCAGGTTCCACACCAGCACGCCCACCCCGACCAGGATCCCGAGCAGCAGCAGGATGGTGAGCAGGGCGGCGGGCGCCGCCGGCACCCGGAGCCGACGCAGCCGGAGCAGCACCGGGTCGAGCAGCGCGGTGAGGAAGAGCGTGCCGGCCAGCGCGATGGCCAGCGGCGCCAGCAGCACCGCGATCTTCCCCAGCAGCCACAACCCGGCGATCACCACCACCAGGCAGGCGCTCCACGTCACCGCGGTCCGGACCGGCCAGGGCAGGCCGGCCCAGGCCTGCCGGGGTCCCGCCGCGCGGGTGTGCCCGGCCGTCACCTCGGGCGTCCGCCCGGTACCGTCCTCGACCACGTCGGACCTCCTCGATCGTGGCCGCTCGGTACCCGCCCGGCCCCGATCCGACACCCCGGCCGGGCCCGGCCGCCGGCGGCCACGCCGCGTACCGCGCCGGCGCCGTCGTCGGTGCGGACCGTCCACATGGTACGCCGCAGGTCCGCGGTGAGCGGCGTTCCAGGTGCGCTGGCCCCTTTCGGCAGAACTCGCAGCGGATCCTACGGCCCCTCCCCGGACCAAGATCCGCGCGTTTGGGCCCCCGACTCGAGGGAAGGCATGAGGGCGAGGAAGGGAGATCCGCGCATGAGTGACTTCGTGGACAAGGCTGAAGACTTCGCCGACCAGCACGACAAGCAGGTCGACCAGGGGCTGGACAAGGCCGGGGAGATGGCCGACCAGCGCACCGGCGGCAAGTACGACGAGCAGACCGACAAGGGCGTCGACATGGCGCAGCAGCGGACCGGCCAGGGCGACACCGACCGCCGCTGACCTCGTACGCTCCCGGGCCGCCGTACCGTCGGTGGCCCGGGAGCGGCGTCTCCGGTGGATGGAATTCCGCGCCGGGCCCCTGGTCTGGATCGACGAATCTCGCTACGATCCGCAGTCGGGGCATGACTCAGCGTCGAGTCGTGCGGAGCCGACCCGCACCGCGCGGCGGTGCCGTGGACGAGAGCGAGCCAGCCGGTGACCGAGACCTCCCGGGCGACCATCCCGCAGCGCTACCCGTTCAGCGCCCCCGAACGACTCGACCTGGACCCGCGCTACGCGCGCCTGCGCCGCGAGCAGCCGCTCACCCGGGTCCAGCTCCCGTACGGCGAGCCGGCGTGGCTGGCCACCCGGCACACGGACGTCCGTACCGTCCTCGGCGATCCCCGGTTCAGCCGCGCCGCCTCGGTCGGCCGGGACGAGCCGCGCAACACCCCCCGGCAGCAGGAGACCGGCATCCTGGCGATGGACCCGCCGGACCACACCCGGCTGCGCCGGCTGGTGGCCCGGGCGTTCACCGCCCGCCGGGTGGAGGAGCTGCGCCCCCGCACCCGGTCCGTCGCCGACGAGCTGGTCGACGGGATGCTCGCCGCCGGGCCGCCGGCCGACCTGGTCGCGCACCTGGCCACTCCGCTGCCGATCCGGGTCATCTGCGACCTGCTCGGCGTGCCGGCCTCCGATCAGGACCGGTTCCACACCTGGTCGGAGGCGATCGTCTCGACCACCTCGCTGGAACCGGGGCTGGCCCAGCACTACCTCGACAACCTGCTCGCCTACATGGCGGCGCTGGTCGCGCGGCGGCGGGTGGAACCGGCCGACGACCTGCTCAGCGCGATGGTCCGGGCCCGCGACGAGAACGCCGACCGGCTCACCGAGGAGGAGATGGTCATCCTCGCCGCCGGGCTGCTCGCCGCCGGGCACGAGACCACCGTGACCCAGATCCCGAACATGCTGTACGTCCTGCTGACCACCCCCGGCGCGTGGGACACGCTGCGCGACCGGCCGGAGCTGGTGCCGACCGCCGTCGAGGAGCTGATGCGGTTCATCCCGCTCGGCGCGACCGCCGCCTTCCCCCGGTACGCCCTGGAGGACGTCGAACTCGGTGGGGTGCTGGTCCGCGCCGGCGAGCCCGTGGTGGTCTCCATCCCGTCGGCGAACCGGGACGAGGCCGTCTTCCCCGACGCCGACCGGCTCGACCTGACCCGGCAGGTCAACCCGCACCTCGGCTTCGGCCACGGCGTGCACCACTGCATCGGCGCGCAACTGGCAAGGATGGAGCTCCAGGTGGTCCTGGAGACGCTGCTCGCCCGGACGCCGGGGCTCCGGCTGGCCGTACCGGACTCGGAGCTGACCTGGAAGAGCGGCCTGCTGGTCCGGGGCCTGGTCGCGATGACGGTGGCCTGGTGAGCGCGCGGAACGGGCCGGCCGCGAGCGGAGGGAGGGCCCGATGAGCGGTGCGGACGGCGGGGCGGAGTGGCGGCTGCACGTCGACCCGACGCGTTGCATCGGCTCGGGCATCTGCGCCGGCACGGCACCCGGCCACTTCGTGCTGGTGGACGGGCTGTCCCGGCCGCTGGCCGAGCGGATCGCGCCGGCCGACGCGGTGCTGGACGCGGCCGAGTCCTGCCCGATGGAGGCGATCGTGGTGTCCGACGTGGAGAGCTTCCGCCGGATCGCGCCGGAGGGGTGAGGGTCACCAGCCCAGGCCAGCCTGCGCCGACTGTTCCAGGTGGACGGCGTCACCGGTACGCGAACCATCGTGGTGCTGGAGACCTTCTTCGACCGGCCGCTGGACCCGTACCCGCCTAGCCCCTGAGACGGCGGCGCTCCCGCCCGACTGGCGGGGCGGGAGGCGCGGCGCTTGCGGCGGAGGAAGCCTCAGTCGCGCAGCAGGGCGGGCAGGTCGGCCAGGGAGGTGAGTGCGGGGCCGTCCCAGGCCGGGTCGGTGTCGTTGTGCTCGGTGGTCCGCAGCACGGTCATGCCGACCGCCGCCGCTCCGGCCAGCTCACCGTCGGCGCCGTCGCCGACGTAGACACAGTCGGCGGGTGCGACGCCCAGCCGGTCGGCGGCGGCGAGGTAGCTCGCCGGGTCCGGCTTGGCCACGCCGACCTCGCAGGAGAAGACCACCGCGTCCAGTCGCCGGGCCAGTGCGCTCCCCGGCCACGCCTCGGCGGTCTCCGAGGTGGCGTTGCTGACCAGGGCGAGCGGGTGGCCGGCGGCCCGCAGCGCGTCGAGCGCGGCCAGCGTGGCCGGTGACACCGAGGCCAGCACCCGCCGGGCCAGCGCGCGCCGGTGCGCGGCAGCCCGGGCCACCGCCTCGTCCGAGGGTGTGCCGCCGAGCCGCCCGGCCAGGATCCGGACGGTCTCCGCCACGTCCCAGCGGACCAGCCGATCGCGCCAGGAAGCGTGGTACGCGGCGACCAGCGCCGGCGGGTCGACGCCGACCATCACGGCCATCTCGCCGACCACCCGGTCGCGTTCGTCGTCCGCGCCGTGGATCAGGGTGTGGAAGAGGTCGAAGACCACCGGCCGCGGCACGTCCACATGCTACCCAGCCCCTCACGCAGTCATGACGTCGGTCACCCACGACGAAGGGCCGGTCTCCCGCTCGGGGAGACCGGCCCTTTCGTCGATCGTGCTCGTGGATCAGGAGCTGTAACCGCGGCCCGCGATCCAGTTGGCCAGCTCGGTCACGTCCATCCAGTACTCCGGCTCGGCCGGGTTGGCCGGGTCGGCGATCAGCACGGTGTTGCCGTCGTCCTTGTACTCCACCGCGGTCAGGTAGTGGCCGGGGTAGTTGTGCTCCACCCCGTCGACGTCGAGCGCGCCGCCGAGGATGTTGGCCACCACCGGGCGACCCTGGTCGACCGCGGCCTTCACGTCGGCCCGCAGGCGCTCGACCTGCTCCTTGGTGGCCACGTCGTCACGGATCTCGGTGGTCTTGTACTTGCCGCCGGAGTACTCGTTGAGCACCCGGGTGATGTCGAAGGCCGAGTCGGTGCCGTTCTCGGTCGTGCCGAGCTTCTGCGCCAGCTCGTCCTGGCTGACCGACTTGCCCTCGGCCGACAGCGCGATCCGGGTCGACGCCGGGCCGCAGTAGTAGAAGTTCGGCTGCGCCTGGTACTCGTAGCCGGCGCGGCGCTCGCTCTTGCCGTTGCTCTTGTCAACGGTCACCGAGCTGGCCGGCTTGGCCGACGCCGGGGCGGCCTGCCCGGCCATGGCGGGGCTGGCGACCACGCCACCGCACATGATCAGACCGGCGAAGGAGAGCATGCTGTTACGGAAATTCATTGTCGAAGCTCCATTCGGGTATTGGCGCCTCCGGGGAACGGAGACGCAGCACCGGGAGTGGCCCTCGGCTTGTCCAGGGGATCGGCGGGCCGGGGCGCGGAGCCCGCTCGCCCACCGGCGGTGCAACGAGCGGCTGTCCCAGGGCATTCCGCCTGCTCGGCCGTCCTGCTCGGTCGTACGCAGATGTAACGACCCGGGACCGACCGCGATTCCGGGCGGGTGCGCCACCGGTCACTCCCAGCGCCGATTGGGCAGCGCCCTATCGACCTGATGACGACAACGGATCAGACCTCGCAGCGGACCCAGGTGGCATTGAAACGGACGGCCCGGACAGACAGGCCACCCCGGTCCGCCTGTGTCGTCAGGCCCGTAGCGACCGCGACGTGACCGGATCCCCGGCGCGGGTCAGCCAGCGGCGACGTGCGTGGCGGGCAGGCTGCCCAGCAGGCGGGTGACCGCTATCTCGATGACCACCCGGGCCGGATTCGGACGGGGCTGCCGGTACCGCTCGGCGTACCGGCGCTCGGCCTCGGCCACGGACTCCGCGTCGCGGCGGAGCACCGCCCGACCCTCCACGGTCAGCCACCACCGTCCGTCGACCTGGCAGACCGCCACCGGGGTGCCGTCCGGCCCGGCCGTCGCCACGTGCCGGGCCTTGGCCGAGCCCCCGGAGGTGATCACGCGGGCCAGCCCGGCGTCCGCGTCGAAGGTGACCCCGACCGGTACGACGTGCGGGGTGCCGTCCGCGCGCAGCGTGGTCAGCGTGGCGAGGTGCCGCTCCCGGAAGAACGCGGCGACCCGTTCGTCCCGCGGGTCCAACCGGTGGTCGCCCGGCATCCCTGCCCCCTGTCTCCCGTCCCGACCCCGATCATGACACGCGGGCGGAGCGCGCTCTGATCGCGAACCCCACAGGGGGCCACGCGGTTCTGTACGTCCGAACGTCCACGGTCGGCTCCGACCACCCGGTCACAGCCGACGCCCGTGTCGTGGGTCACCCGTGCCCCTGCTTTCGTTGGGAGCAGGGGACGCCCCCGGTCAGGCGTGGCCGGGATCAGGGCCGGGGCCGAGAACGGCCCCGGGGGTCCGGCGATCGTCCGGACAGCTCGGCCGGGCCCGGCAGCGGCATCCGGGACGCCGCTCGGTGCTTGTGGGCCAGCCGGGTGAGATAGATCAGGGCACCGGCCAGCACACCCATGTCGTCCAGGTAGATCGGGTCGGGGAGCACGTCCACCGGAAAGATCGTGTAGATCAGCGCGCCGTAGAAGGCGACCTTGCCGCCCACCCCGAGCGCGCCGAGCAGCCGGCGGGCGCGCACCAACCGGACGGCGAGCAGCACGGCCCCGACCAGCATCGCCAGCGCGACGACGGCGGCGAGCACGACCACGATCCAGGTCTCGCGGGACACCCGGTCACGCTAACCCAGTCCGACCACCCCCGCGAGCGGCCCGGCCAGGCCCCCGGCCTCAGTACGCCGGCACGGCCGCCCGACCCCGGGCCACGGCCGCGGTCTCCCGGGTCGTCTCCGTCGCCGCCCGGGTCGCCGGCGCGGTCTCCCGGGTGCCGGTCGCACCGGCCACGTCCACGGTGGAGAGCAGCGACTGCGCCGCGGGTGCCCGGCCGGTCGCCGTGTACGCCTCGTCGCGGAGGCTGCGGGCGGAGGCCGCGGCCAGCTCGGCGGCCTGCCAGGCGGCCTGCTCCCGCTCCCGGGCGGCCTGCTGCCGGGTGAGCAGGTTCTCCCGGACCAGCCGGCGCAGCAGCAGCTCCTGCTCCACCGGGTGCCGGCTCGGGTCCCAGCCGCGGTGGCCCAGGATGTCGCTGAGCTGCTGCACCGTGATCTCCTGCCGCCACTGCGCGTCGAGCGCCGCCCGGTGCAGCCAGCGCTCCCGGTCGGCGTACTCGGCGGGCGTCCTGGGGGTACGCGGCAGCGGCAGCGCGGCGGCGGCCGCCAGCCGTCGGACGTCCTCCTCCGCCGCCTCGTACGCCCGCCAGGCCTCCTCGGCCTCCTCCTGGGCGGCCAGCCACTCGGCGCGGCGCCGCCCGGCGGTGGTCGCCGCGCGTTCCGCGGCTACCGCAATCTCCTGCGCGTAGCGGGCCTGTTCCCGGGACTCCTCGGCCAGCTCGAAGCTGCTCGGCATCGCGGCCTCGCTGATCCGGTCGCCGAGCACCGACCGGAACCGACCCGGGTGCACGAACAGCGCGGCGACGGCGATCGCCGCCACGGCGAGCAGGGTCAGCCAGATCCCGGCGGCCTGGGGGACGTCGGGCAGGACGGTGGAGAAGACGGTCTGCATCACCAGCACCTCGTGGTGGATCGTTAGGAACGGACGGTCGTGGCCCGGCCGGCGGGCGGAGGTCGCCGCGGGGAGCGACGGCGGCGCGGAACGGTCCGCGTGGCCGTACCCGATCGGGACGGCGGGCAATCAGCAGGGCCGGCGGCGGGAGGGTTCGTCGGACCTCGGGGCGAGGGCCGGGCCGGATCAGTCGCGCGGCGGACCGCGCCGGCCGACGGCGTCCCGGCCCGGGTCGGCGCGGGCCGGGCCGGCCGCGGAGGCGGGCGAGGGTGCGGGAGCGCACCGGGCCGGCCGCGCGGAAACGGCCCCGGCCGGGCGTTCGCTCGGCGTGCCGGTGACCCGCTCGACGGCGGAGGCCCCGCTCGGGGCGGCGACCCATTCGACGGTGGACCCGGCGCTCCGGCCGGCGGTCGCCGAGCCGGCGGCCGCGGAGTCGGTGATCGGAGCTGGGGGGACCTGGAACGCGGCGATCCGGCCGGGCTCTGCGGTGGGCCGGACAGCCTCGGCGGAGGCAGGGGCGGCGGCCGGGCCGCCGAGCCCGACGACGAGCACCAGGGCCGTCACCGCCGGGCGGGTCAGTCCCCGGAGGGTGCGCAGCGTCGCGGCCCAGAGGGGCGGGGCGAACGCTACGAGCAGCACCACCTCAACCTATCGGTCAGGTCCGCCTCATGCAGCTCGACGATCTTCCGGGTCGACGTGACCCGCCCCACCATGCGCTGTGGACGGAGGAGGGATGCCGCGCCGCGGCAAGTGTCGGATCAGTTGGTGCCGAGCACCGGGGGCGGGGCCGCCCCACCGTCGCCCCAGACCATCTCGTCCTCGGTCAGCCAGGTCAGCCGCTCGTCCGACTCGTCCGTGTCGGGCTCGCCGCGCCCGCCGAGCACGCCGTTGCGGCCCGCGGCCAGGGCGGACCGCCCGGTGGCGCCGCGGCCCGCGCCGCCGCGGCCCTCCCCGTCGACCGCGCCCGCCCGGCCCGACGCCAGTCGACCGGTGCCGGCCGCCGACCGGCTCTCCGCCGTGGCGCCACCCGCCCGGGCGGAGGTCGACGTGCCCTGCCCCGACCCGGCCAGCGAACCGGTGCCGACCACGCCCCCGGCCGGCGTGCCGGCGGGGAACCCGAAGAGCAGACCGGCCCCGCCGGTCGAGGTCGTCGCGGTCGCGCCGGCCGTCCCGCCCCCGGCGAGGCCGCCGGCCAGCAGGCCGCCGCCGAGCAGCGGAGCGGCGCCGGCGAGCGAGGTGCCGGCGTCCGGGTCCACCACCCCGGGGGTCCCGCCAGGGTGGCCCGTCGCGCCGGCGCCCACCGTGGGACCGTCGTGCCCCGTCGTGCCCTGGCCCGCGGAGCCGCTGGACGGTGCCGTGTGGTGCACGCCGGAGGTGGTCGCGGTGGCGCCGGTGGTACGGGTGAACGAGCCGGAGTGCGGCGCGGCCGACGGGGTGCCCACGGACGGGCCACCGCTCGTCGTCGCGCCCGTCCGGTCGGTGTGGCCCGGCAGGTCCGGATCCGGCGTCGGGGCGGTGACGACCCGCCCGTACGCGGAGAAGTCGTACCCCTCGGCCAGCGCGGCCACCACCTGCACCATCCGCTGGTGCGCCTTCTCCTGCTCGGCCTTGTCCTGCTCGTGGCCGATGAACCCGCCGACGAGTGCGCCGGGGACACCGCCGAGGAGGAAGCCCTTGCCGGCGCCGGAGAGCGCCTTGTCGTTGTCGTCGGTCGCTTCCGGGCTCTCCGCCTTCGCCTGGGCGGTCCGCAGCTCCTCGGCCATCATGGTGAGCGCCCGACGGACGTCGGTCATCCCCTGGGCGAGGTCGCCCGAGTAGCCGACCACCAGGTCCAGCCGGCGCTGGAACTCCCGGGAGGCGTCGCCCGTCCAGGACCGGGCCAGCGCGTCCAGGTCACCGGTGAGGTCCCGGCCGAGGCCCTCCAGGGTGTCCTTCAGTGAACTCCACTGCGCGCTCAGGCCGTCCACCTGGCGGGGGTCGCCGGACTTGACGCCGTCGTACAGCTCCTGGTGGCTGACGTGCTGGTAGCGCTGGGTGTACTCAGACACGGGGGTCCCCCTCCGCCGGCTTCAGCGCCTCGTCGACGCCCGCGAGGGCGGCGAGGATGTCGGCCGCGGTCGCCGCGTTGCGCGCCTCGGCGGTCCGGTAGTTCGCCATGATCGTGCTGGTCGCCGACCGAGCCGCGATGATCGCCTTGCGCAGCCGCTCGACCTGCGCCACGTAGCTGGCGTGGGTGTCGTTGTACCGGCGGGCGTTCTCGGTGGCGTGGGCGAACGCGCCGAGCGCCGGCGGCCGGCACTGCAGCTCGGTGTTGAGCTTCCGCAGCACCGACTCGACCTCGGTCAGCCGGCCCGCCAACCGCTGGTGGAAATCCTCCAAGGACAGTACGTCGACTGTTGTGCGCCCGGTCATGGCTGCATCCCCGTCGTCATCGTCGATAACCGTTGCCCACGCCCAGGTTAGTCGACCGGGGCCAACGGGGGCGACCCGTCGACCATGGCAGGTCGACTCCACATCGGACGGGCGGTTGCTCAGCCGCCCTGGGCCGGCGTCGCATCCGGGCTCTCCGCCGCCGGCCCCACCGTGGCGGGCGTCGAGCCGTCGGCCGCCGGCTCGTAGTAGGCCAGCGCGTCCGACCGCTCCAACGCCGGACCGGTCGGGATGAGCGCCAGCAGCGACGCGGGCACCGCCAGCGGGGTCACGCCGCCGTACCCGAGCGCGGTCAGCGCGTCCCCGGAGCGGGTGCCCAGCGGGTAGCGGACGCCCTGGCTGTTGACCAGGTAGACGGTCGAGCCGGCCGCGGCGGCGCCACCCTCGCCCGACCCGGCCCCGGCCTGGACCAGGGCACCCTTCCCGCCGGGCAGCAGCACGCTCTCCGCGGTGCGAACCGCGTCCCGGGCGCCCTGGCGTACGGCGACCCCGGCGTCCCCGGTCAACTCGGCCGGCGCGCGGTCGAAGACCTCCAGCGTCGTGGTCGGCGGCCCACCGGCGGCGCCGGCCCGGTAGCTGGCGCAGACCACGGTCTGGCCCGCGCGGACCTCGTGCAGGGCGGGCAGCCGCTGCGGCGTGCCCTCGGCCTCCAGCCGCTGGTCGGTGAGGAGCTGACCGGCCTGGTCCGGGGTGATGTCGGTGATCTGACCGCCGTCGCCGAGCAGCAGCAGCGCGGTGACCTCGCCGATCGAGGCGAGCCCCTGCCGGGTGAGCACGTAGTGCCGGCCGGCGGCCCGGAACACCTGGCCGATCTTCGCCGGACGGTCCGCCACCGCGAGGCCGCTGGGGCGTCCGTCGCCGTCGATGGTCGGCCTGCGCAGCGGCGGCCCGGCCGGCACCGCGTTGAGCAGCTGCTGCCCGACGGTCAGGGTGGCCGCGCCGGCCATCTTGAGCGCGACCAGCGCCTGCTCGTCGCCGGTGATGCGCAGCTGCGAGCCAGCGGTGAGCAGGTACCGGGCGTCGTCGGTCCGGACCAGCACGGCCTGGTCGGTGAGCGGGGTGCCACCCGGCAGCGGGTGGTCGATCACCACCCGGGTGCGGGAGCGCCGCGGGTCCGCCGGGTCGGGCACGTCGCAGACCGACCAGGGGAGACCCACCAGCGACCTGCGGTCCGGCAGGTCGTCCGGGGCGCCGACGATGCCGACGGTGCGGCCCCGCGGCCGGTCCTTGATGGACGCCTGCGACATGGTCCGCGCCGGCGGGTCCGCCTCGTTGAGGATGAGCCGGGCGGAGGCGTAGTTGAGCGTCGGGTGCAGCAGCCCGTCGGCAAAGACGTAGGTGGCGCCGGTCTCCCGCTCGATCACCAGGGTGTTCGCCTCCAGCGGCGCGGCGTTGCCGGTGAGCTGGCCGTACGCGCCGGCGCCGCCGAGCACGATGGCCGCCACCAGCACGCTGCCGAAGACCGCCATGCCGAGCCGCCGCATCGGCAGGTCGTTGGTCTCCGGGTCGCCGGAGAGCAGCGCGGAGACGATGCGGCGGGTGACGAAGCGGTAGGCCTGCACCTGGTCGCGGCGGGTCCGCATGACTAACCTCCGGCGGGGGTGGGTCCGCGACGATCAGGTCCGAACTCCGCCGCGGGCTTCCCTACGATAAGGGGCCGTCGGCGGTTCACCGGGACCACCGCCCGTCCTCCGGCGGCACACCGCCCCGGCGGATGCCCAGGATGTCCAGAAGGGACGCTCACCGATGACGCAGGTCCAGGCGCCACCCGGTCGTACGGCCGCCGTCCCCGTCGTGCCGGCGGACCGACCGGTCACCCCGGTCGACCGGCGGCGGCGCGGCCGGCTCGGGCCGGTGGTCGTCGGTCAGCTGGTGGTGCTGGAGTGCGCCGCGCTCGCCGTCTGGCTCGCCACGGGCGGCCCCGGCTGGCTGCTCGGTCTCGTCGGCGGGCTCGCCGTGCTGGCCGTCGGCGCGGCCTTCGCCCGGCGCGGCGGCCGCTGGTGGTACGAGGACCTGACGCTCCGCCGCCGGCTGCGGCGTCGCCGGGAGCGGTCGCGGGCGGCGGTGTCCGCCGGCGATCCCCGGCTGACCGCGATCGCCCCGGAGCTGACCGTCGTCGAGCTGACCGAGCGGAACACCCGGCTCGGCATCGGCCAGGACGACCGGGGCTGGTTCGCCGCGGTCGCGCTGACCGGGCGGGCCGGCGCGCCGGCCGGTTCCGTCGAGGCGGCGGTGGTGGACCGGGCGCTCGCGGTGCTCGCCGACTTCACCGGGCCGGTCACCCAGACCCAGGTCGTCTCGCACACCCTGGTCTGGTACCCGGCGCCGGGCGCGCCGCCGGCCGCGCACCGGACCGTCTGGGTGGCGCTGCGGCTCTCGGTCTCCGACGCCCGCGCCGAGACGGTCAGCCGGGGCGGGGGGATGCGCGGCGTGCACCGTACGGTCGCGGCCGGGGTCGGCCGGCTCGGCAAGGCGCTGAACGCCGCCGGCCTCAGCCACCGGGTCCTCGGCCGGGACGAGCTGTACGCGGCGGTGGTCTCCGCGGCCGGGCTGGACCTGGCGCCGGAGTCCCCCGCGGAGAGCTGGACCAGCCTGCGCGGTGGCGGCTGGACCCAGCGCTGCCTGGCCCTGCGCCCACGGCCGAACGGCTCGCTCGGCGTGCTGGTCGACGCGGTGACCGCGACCTCCGCGCCGTCGCACACGGTGGCCGCGGTGGTGCTGCCCGGCGGGCGCCGGGTGCCCCCGCTGCTGCGGGTGGCGGCGATGGACGGCCACGCGGCGGCGCTGGTGAAGGCCGTCCGGGACGTGGCGAAGCGCTGCGGCGTGCCTGCCCGCCCGCTGGACGGCGAGCACGGTCCCGGCGTCTACGCCACCGCGCCGGTCGGCACCGCGATGGGCACGGTCACGGCCGAAGGTTGACGATCCAGCCGTAGAGGCCGCACACCCAGGCCGCCAGCGGCACCAGGGCGATGATCAGCAGCACCTCGACGATGTCGAGGGTGCGTCCCCACACCGGCGAGATCCGCTTGCCGGCCACGGTCAACCCGTAGATCAGGCTGATCACCGCGGCCAGCAGCAGTCCACCCAGGATCAGGCCCAGCCGGACCGGCAGCGATCCGGCGCCGAAGGTGGCCGCGGCGGCCAGCCCGAGGCCGGCGGTGCCCGCGAAGAGCACCGGCGTGCGCTGGGCCCGGCCGATGAACGGCCGCGCCCGCAGCAGCGACAGCAGCGCCAGCACGAGGCAGAGCAGCATCGCCGGCAGCCGGCCGTTGTCGGCGAGGACGACCTGCCCGCCGAGGACGAGCAGCGCGACGGTCCACAGCAGCCCGGTGAGGAACTGGTCGGCGCGCTCGCTGTCGCGCAGCACCTGCCGGCCGTCGACGCTCTCCGCGTCGGTCTTCAGGTCCTCCGGGCCGGTGGGGATCGACGGCACCGGCAGCCGGGCCAGCCGGTAGGCGATCATCGGCAGGGCCGGCAGGACGGCGAACGCGACGGTGGCGACCACCGCGGCGGCGGCCGCCGCGCCGATGTCGAGGACCAGGCAGAGCACGGCGCCCAGACCGACGGCCGCGCCGACCGCGGTCGCGCCGAAGAAGAGCGGCAGCCGGTCGCCGACGGCCAGCGCCGCGATCGCCCCGAAGAGCACCACCGCGGTCGCGGCCAGCAGCAGGTGCGGGCCGGCCAGGTCCGCCAGCTTCCGGTCGCCGGCCAGGACCAGCAGCCCGCCGACCGCCGCGTAGCCGAGGGCGCCCACGGCCAGCACCGCGCCGGTCCGGCTGTCACCGCCCGCCCGGGACACCACCGCGGCGCTCACCAACAGGGCGACCGCGACCACCAGCGCGGCCAGCGCGCCGGGCAGCTGGGGTGGGCCGGCGAAGAGCGCGGCCAGCGCGCCGGCCGACAGGGCCGCCCCGGCGAAGAGCACCGCGAAGGACCGGGTGGTGCCGACCTGCCAGGTGCCGGGCCGCTGGTTGGTGGCGGTGGCCACCGCGTCCACCACGTCGTCGAAGACGATCTCCGGGGCGGCGGAGGCACGCGGACTGAAGTAGAGCACCTCGCCGTCGCGGACGCCGAGCTGCGCGGCGGTACGACCACCGTCCAGCGGCTGCCCGCCGAGCCGGGACAGGCTCCACCCGCCGTGCCGGACCCCCTCGTCGGCGAGGTCCTCGCCGGCGTACCGGAGCAGGGTGGGCAGCAGGTCGGCCAGGGGCACGTCGGACGGCAGGGCGAGATCCATCCTGGTCCGCGGCGCCACGATGGTGATCCGGCTCAGCCCGCCGGTCGCCGTCTTCGTCGCCACTGTGGCCTCCTCGTGCTCGCCTACGATCCACCTCGGCCGTTGGCGTCGCCCCCCTAGTGGGTCCACGACGCCCACGGGAGATTACCTACGATGGCGGGCGCATAGGATGCCCACCCGACGACTCCGGTCGGTCGCGGACCGCATCGGGGCGGCTCTTGGGGAGGAGAAAGCCGTGAGCACCGTGGTGTTCCGCCGGCTTCCGCGTCAACCGGGGCCCGCGCTGCCGCGCGGCGAGGTGCTGCTGGAGTCCCCGCCCGAGCTGCCCGAGCCGCAGCCACGCGGGATGGGCCAGCTGCTGATGATCCTGCCGATGATCTGCGGCGTCGGCGCGATGGCCTTCCTCTACGCCGGGCGCGGCGGCGGCATGATGACGTACGTCGCGGGCGGCCTCTTCGGGGTGTCCATGTTGGGCATGGCCGTCGGCACGATGTCCAACGGCGGCAACGACAAGGCCGAGCTGAACGCCGAGC
Source organism: Micromonospora kangleipakensis (assembly GCF_004217615.1). Classification (NCBI taxonomy): domain Bacteria; kingdom Bacillati; phylum Actinomycetota; class Actinomycetes; order Micromonosporales; family Micromonosporaceae; genus Micromonospora; species Micromonospora kangleipakensis. The sequence goes on from NZ_SHLD01000001.1 coordinate 1,395,221, forward strand.
GGCGGGACTACATGCGCTACCTGGCCCAGATGCGCAAGCGCACCCGGCGGGCCGCCGAGCAGCAGCGCGCGGCGATGTCCTGGCGGCACCCCGAGCCGGACGCGCTCTGGTCGATCGCCTCGTCCCGTCGGCTCTGGGAGCGGCGGATCACCGAGGACGACTTCGGCGAGGCCCGGATCGCGCTCGGCCCGCAGCGGCTGGCGGTGGAGATCGTGCCGCCGGAGACGAAGCCGGTGGAGGACCTGGAGCCGATGAGCGCGATCGCGCTGCGGCGCTTCGTCCGCGCCCACTCCACGGTGCCGGACCTGCCCACCGCGCTGTCGCTGCGCGCGTTCAGCCGGATCGTGCTGCGAGGCGACCGGGAGCCGGTGCTCGACCTGGCCCGGGCCGCGCTGGGCCAGCTGGTCACCTTCCACGCCCCGGACGACCTGATCGTCGCCGTGGTGGCCGCGCCCGATCGGCAGCCGGTGTGGGACTGGGTGAAGTGGCTGCCGCACGCCCAGCACCACGGGCGTACCGACGCGGCGGGCGCCCGCCGGCTGGTCTTCGCCAGCCTCGCCGAGGCCGAGTCGGCTCTCGCCGACGAGCTGGCCGGCCGGCCCCGGTTCGCCCCGGAGGCGAAGCCGCTCACCACCGCCCCGCACGTCGTGGTGGTGGTCGACGGTGGTGAGATCTCGCCGACCTGCCACCTGATGGGGCCGGGCCTGCTGGCCGCCACCGTCATCGACTTCTCCGGGACGGTGCCGCGAGACGCGGGCCGCTGGCTGCTCTGCCTCGACGCCGGCGACGGCAGCGGGCTGGACCTGGTCCGCGGCTCCTCGACGTCCCGGCTGGGCCGGCCGGACCGGTTGAGCGAGGCGGCGGCCGAGGGGCTGGCCCGGCTGATCGCCCCCTACCGGCTCTCCCAGCAGCAGGCCAGCTCCGAGGAGCCGCTGGCCCGCAGCACGGAGCTGCCGGACCTGCTCGGCGTCGGCGACGCCGCCGCAGTGGACGTGCGGCAGAGCTGGCGGCCGCGCAGCCACCGGGACCGGCTGCGGATCCCGCTCGGCGTCGGGCCGGACGGCAACGTGGTGGAGCTGGATTTCAAGGAGTCCGCGCACGAGGGCATGGGCCCGCACGGCCTGGTCATCGGCGCGACCGGTTCCGGCAAGAGCGAGCTGCTGCGCACGGTGGTCGCCGCGCTGGCGGTGACGCACTCGTCGGAGGAGCTCAACTTCGTCCTGGTCGACTTCAAGGGCGGCGCCACCTTCGCCTCGCTGGACGCGTTGCCGCACACCAGCGCGGTGATCACCAACCTCTCCGACGAGCTGCCGCTGGTCGACCGGATGCGGGACGCCCTGGCGGGTGAGATGAACCGCCGGCAGGAGGTGCTGCGGGCCGCCGGCAACTACGTCTCCCGGTACGACTACGAGCAGGCCCGGGCCGCCGGCGAGCAGCTGGAGCCGATGCCCAGCCTGCTCATCATCTGCGACGAGTTCAGCGAGCTGCTCGCCGCGAAGCCCGACTTCATCGACCTCTTCGTGATGATCGGCCGGCTCGGCCGGTCGCTCGGCGTGCACCTGCTGCTGGCCAGCCAGCGGTTGGAGGAGGGGAAGCTACGGGGGCTCGACACCCACCTGTCGTACCGGATCGGTCTGCGCACCTTCTCCGCCGTGGAGAGCCGGATCGTGCTGGGTGTGCCCGACGCGTACGAGCTGCCCAGCGCCCCGGGCCACGGCTACCTGAAGACCGACACCAGCACCATGCTGCGGTTCCGGGCGGCGTACGTCTCCGGGCCGTACCGGGCGCCGGGGCAGGTGCAGCGGTCGACCCGGGCGCAGGTGCAGCGCCGCATCGTGCCGTACGGGGTGGACTTCGTGCCGGTGCCGGTCGCGCAGACCGCGGTGGAGGCGGCGCCGGAGCCGGAGCAGCCGGCGGACGGCAAGGCGGTCGCCATGCTGGACGTGCTGATCGACCGACTCAAGGGTCAGGGCCGGCCGGCGCACCAGGTCTGGCTGCCGCCGCTGGCCGAGCCGCCGGGCCTGGGCGAGCTGCTGCCGCCGCTGAGCGTGCACCCGACCTTCGGGCTGTGCACCGCGAACTGGCCCGGCCGGGGTCGGCTCACGGTGCCGGTGGGTGTGGTGGACCGCCCGTACGAGCAGCGCCGCGACCCGATGCTGGTCGAGCTGGCCGGCGCGGGCGGCAACGTCGTCGTCGTGGGCGCCTCGCTGAGCGGCAAGAGCACCATGCTGCGGTCGATGATCGCGTCGCTGGCGCTCACCCACACCCCGCGCGAGGTGCAGTTCTTCTGCCTCGACTTCGGCGGTGGGGCGCTGCGCAGCCTGGAGGGGCTGCCGCACGTGTCCGGGGTGGCCGGCCGGCGGGACACCGAGGCGGTCCGCCGGACGGTGGCCGAGGTGGTCGCCGTGCTCGACGACCGGGAGACCCGGTTCGCCCAGCACGGCATCGACTCGGTGGCCAGCTACCGGCGGCGACGGGCGGCGGGCGAGTTCTCCGACGACCCGTTCGGTGACGTGTTCCTGGTGGTCGACGGCTGGAACACGCTGCGCCAGGAGTACGAGGAGCTGGAGCAGACCATCACCAACCTGGCCAACCGGGGGCTGGGTTTCGGCGTGCACGTGGTCATCACGGCCGTGCGCTGGGCGGAGATCCGGATCAACATGCGGGACCTGCTCGGCACGAAGCTGGAGCTGCGGCTCGGCGACGCGGCCGAGTCGGAGATCGACCGGCGCGCGGCGCAGAACGTCCCGATCGGCTCGCCCGGTCGCGGCCTGACCCGCGACAAGCTGCATTTCCTGACCGCCGTCTCGCGGATCGACGGCAAGCGGGACGTCGACGACCTGACCGAGGCGTCGGTCGCCCTGGCCGGGCACGTGGCGGCGAACTGGCCGGGCCGCCCGGCCCCGAAGGTGCGGCTGCTGCCGCGCAAACTGCCGGTCGCCGAGCTGGCCAAGGTTGTCGACCGGTCGGCGCCGGGCCTGCCGATCGGGGTCAACGAGGCCGCGCTCGCCCCGGTCCACCTGGACCTGGCGAACGAGCCGCACCTGACCGTCTTCGGTGACGCCGAGTGCGGCAAGACCAACGTACTGCGGCTGATCGCCCGGGGCATCGTCGAGCGGTACACCCCGGCCCAGGCCCGGCTGGTGATCGCCGACTACCGGCGCGGCCTGCTCGGCGCGGTGGAGGGCGACCACCTGCTCGACTACGCGCCGTCCAACCAGGTGTTCAGCCAGGGGCTCGGGTCGATCCGCAGCGCGCTGCAGAACCGGCTGCCGGGACCGGACGTGACCACCGCGCAGCTGCGCGACCGGAGCTGGTGGCAGGGGCCGGACCTCTACATCCTGGTCGACGACTACGACCTGGTCGCCTCCGGCGGCAGCAACCCGCTCAGCGCGCTGCACGAGCTGCTGCCGCAGGCCCGGGACATCGGCCTGCACCTGATCGTTACGCGCCGGGTCGGCGGCGTGGCCCGGGCGCTCTACGAGCCGGTGCTGCAGCGCCTGCGGGAGCTGGACTCGCCGGGCCTGCTGATGTCGGGCAACCGGGAGGAGGGCGCCGTCTTCGGCACCCTGCGACCGAGCCCGCAGCCGCCGGGCCGGGGCACCCTGGTGCGCCGGCGCGACGGTCAGCAGCTCATCCAGACCGCCTGGGTCGAGCCGTCCTGATCCGGGCTCATCGATCTCCCTTGTGGACGGCTGGGAGCCGGCCGGTGTCGGGAACTCCACTGCGGACTCGCGCCATTTGCCGCTTTGGTGGGCTGCGACCGCTTGCCGCCGTGGGTTACCGTCTCAGCGAGGATGTCCGTCGGTGGGGTTGGTTTGCCTTGCCGCGGGGTGGGGCGCGGCAGATCCGCCGCCACGAAGATGACGGAAGGGTGTGAAGCATGGCGTTCGAGGTCGAAGCTGCGACTCTCCATACCGCCGCGAGTGACGTGCGGTCCACGCGCAGCGAGGTCGACGGCGAGCTGAAGAAGCTCTGGAACGTGGTCGACGACCTGGCCATCGCCTGGAAGGGTCAGGCGTCCACGGGCTTCCAGCAGCTCATGAATCGCTGGAACGAGGACACCGTCAAGCTGCTGACGGCGATGGACAGCATCGCCGACCTGCTCGACAAGTCGGGTACGACGCACCAGGTCAACGACGAAGAGCAGCAGCAGATGCTGGACAAGTTCCACTCTGCTCTCAACCCGTGATCCGCGCAGGCGAGCAGAGGAGGAACTCATGAGCATCAAGGTTGACTACGCAGTCCTCGAGAGCAGCAACCAGCAGATGCAGGCCATCTCGCGGACCATCGACGAGAAGCTCGACACGCTGCGCTCGATGCTGTCCAAGCTGGAGTGGGATGGTCAGGACCGCGCCGCGTACGAGCAGCACCAGGCCCAGTGGGACGCCGCCGTGCGGGACATCAACAAGGTCCTGAACGACATCGGCGCGGCCGTGGGCATCGCGCGCGAGAACTACGTCTCCACCGAGATGAGCAACGCCAAGGTCTGGCAGTGAGATAATCGGCCGCTGCGGCTCCGGTCCGGCTCGACCGGACCGGAGCCGTTGTGCGTCACGTGTCGACCGAGGTCCTGGGAGTGCCATGGGTACGGGGAAGCGCCGAGCACTGCTGAGTTCCGCCGCCGCGATGGTGACGTTGGTCGCCACGGCCGGCGCCGGCCTGCTGGTCGGGCCCGCCCCGGCCCGCGCCGCCGACACCGTACGCGGTCTCCAGTGGTATCTCGACCCGCTGAAGATCCCCCAGGCGCACAAGCTCGCCAAGGGTCGGGGTGTGGTGGTGGCGGTCGTCGACTCCGGCGTCTACGCCGCCCACCCCGACCTGCAGGGCCAGGTGCTGCCGGGCAAGGGGCTCAGCGCCGACGTGGCGGCCGACGGCCGGAGCGACCCGGACGGGCAGAAGGGCCACGGCACGGGGATGGCCGGCGTCATCGCGGGCCGCGGCGGTGGTGCGATGCACGAGCTGGGGATCGCCCCGGAGGCGAAGATCCTCCCGGTCGGCCTCGGCGCGGACGACCGCAACGCCGACATCGCCGCGGGCATCCGGTGGGCGGCGGACCACGGCGCGGACGTCATCAACGTGTCGCTGGTGAACGACTCCCGCAAGCGCGAGCTCGCCGAGGCGGTCCGGTACGCGCTGAGCAAGGACGCGGTCGTGGTGGCCGGGGCCGGCAACCTCGAGCAGGGCATGGTCGGGGTGCAGGCGCCCGCCAGCATCCCGGGCGTCGTCGCGGCCGGCGGCACCGGCCGCTCGGGTGGCCTGTGGAGCGGTTCGGCGACCGGCCCGGAGCTGGTGCTGGCCGCGCCCGGGGAGCGGATCATCGCCCCGGCCCCGCCGACGGTCTCGCCCAACGGCTACGTGGTCAACGACGGCACCAGCCTCTCCACCGCCATCATCTCCGGGGTGGCCGCCCTGGTCCGGTCGCGCTATCCGGACCTCGACGCGGCCAACGTGGTCAACCGCCTGATCCGGACCGCGCGGGACGAGGGGCCGTCGGGGCGGGACCCGCGATTCGGGTTCGGCGTCGTCGACCCGCTCGCGGCGCTGACCCGGGCGGTGCCCCCGGTCTCCGCCAACCCGCTGCTCGAGGCCGCGCCGCCGGAGCCGACCGCCAGCAGCAGCCGGGACGGCCGCGACGACGAGCCGATGGTCAGCTTCGGGCTGGCCAAGGGCGCGGGTCCGGCCGTTGCGACCGCGTTCTGCCTGCTGGTCGCGGCGGCCCTGGTCGTGCTGCTGGTCTGGCTCACCCGGCGCGGCGTGCGGCGCCGTGCGGCGTCCGGCCCGCACCCGCCGCTCGGCCCGCCGCCGGGTTACCGGCCGCCCGGCTTCGGCCCGCCGCCCGGGTACGCCCCGCCGCCCGGCCCGGGTCAGCCACCCGGCTACCCGCCGGCGGGCTCCGGTCCGCCGCCCGGACCCGGGCCGGTGTCGCCGCGCCCGTACCAGCCCCGGCCGGTGAGCCAGCCGACGGCGCCGCACCCGTACCCGCCGGCGACCGGGCCGGTTCCACCACCTACCGGCCCTGAACAGGGCTGACGCCTGGCACCACGAGCACCGTCAGGGGGAGGACAGGTATGAGCTGGGACAACATCCACAACGTCAGCGAGGACCCGGACCGGGTCGAGCAGCGGTTCGACGTCCCGATGCCGCTCAATCCGGGCATGCCGCTCGTAGGTGATCTGCGGGGCGTCAACTTCGACCGGGTCGGGGTCAACCAGGCGCAGACGCCGAGCAAGCTGGTCGCCGGCGACGGCGAGCGGGGCGTGGAGACCGAGTGGGACGCCGGCAGCCTCGACTCGGCCGTGACCTGGCTGGAGACCCACGCCAGCTACGTGCACCGGCTCTCCTACGACATGTCCACGATCAAGGACGAGCTCGCCCCGAACGAGTGGGCGGAGCCGGGTCACGGCGCGCTGGGCGGATTCCCGAACGCCCAGGAGCTCACCCGGAACCATGACGCCCTCTTCTCGTCCACCCAGCAGGGCCTGCGCACCCTCTCGGACGGGCTCTGGGCGGCCGCCGAGGCGCTGCGCGAGGTCAAGCGGAAGTACGAGGACGCGGAGCACGCCAACGCCATGTCGGCGCAGGAGATGCAGCAGGCGTTCAACGATGCCGCCAGCGGCGGCAACGGCTAGACGGGGGAGCGGGGAGATGGCCGACTGGGAGCAGATGGCCCGCGAGGTGCTCGTGGCGGGCCGGCCGGACAAGGTGCAGAGCGCCGCGCTCGGCTGGAAGGAGCTGCTCAAGAACATCGGGCAGGTCCAGGAGAGCCTTCAGCAGAACGTCAAGGACCTCGGCGTGGTCTGGAAGGGGCCGGCCTACGAGGCGTTCAAGTCGCACGTCGAGGCCCTGGCCAAGCAGGCCGGCGGCCTGGTCGACGCGGCCGAGAAGCCGGGCCGGGACCGGGTCAGCATCGTCACCAACCTGGAGACCGCCGCCCGCCAGCTCCAGGCGGCCCAGGACAGCATGCCCATCCCGTCCGCCTGCGTCGGGGACGTCCTGGCGGCCCGTAACGGCGAGGTCGTGATCGGCGCGGGTCTCTTCGAGACCCGGGTCAAGGCGGACCTGATGGGCAGCTGGCCGATGGAGAAGATCGGTGAGCTGGGCGACTGGGTGTCCGGCTGGTTCTCCGATCAGGAGGAGGACGCCCGCAAGGTCTACAACGGGGTCAACGGCGACTACCAGGACCGCGTCCTGGAGTCGCCGAGCGGCGGCCCGAGCGGCAGCGTCACCAGCCCTCGCCCGGACATCCCCAACCTGGGCACCGGCCCCGGCACCGGCGGTGGCGGCGGCGTGCCGGGGATCGGCGGGACGCCCTCGGCCGGCGGCCTGGGCGGCCCGTCGGCTTCGGCGGGCAAGATGCCCGACCTCGGCTCGGGCGGCCCGAGCGTCGGGTCGAGCGCGCACCCCGACCTCACCTCGGGCGGCGGCTACACTCCGTCGACCGGCACCGGCTACACCCCCTCCACCGGGTACCCGTCCACGGGCACCGGCGGCGACTACGGCACCGGGCTGGCCGGCGCCGGCACCGCGACCGCGCCGGGGCTCGGCTCCGGCTTCGGCTCGGGCGGCGGGCTGCCCGGCAGCACCGGCCTCGGCGGCAGCGCCGGTGGGCTCGGCGGTGGCGGGCTGGGCGGCGGCGGCATCGGCCGGGCGGTGAGCCCCGGCCTGCCGCCGATGATGGGCGGCGGCGGCATGGCCGGCGCCGGCGGTCGCGGCGCCGGTGGCCGCGCGGGTGCCGGAAAGCTGGGGGCGGGCGGCAAGCTCGGCCCGGGCGGCATGGCGCCCGGCATGGGCGGCGGCATGGCCGGGGGCGGTGGCCGGGGCGCGGCCCGGGGCGGCGCGGCCGGTGCCGCCGGCGGGGCGCGGGGCGCCGGTGCCCGGGGCGGCACGGCCGGCATGGGGCACGGAGGCGGCGCCGGGTACGGCGAGGAGGACAATTCCCGCAACACCTGGCTGGAGGAGGACGAGGACATCTGGGGCGCCGACAGCGGCGGCACGCCGGGCATCCTGCGCTGATCATCGACCGGCGCCGGCCACGGTGACGTGGGCGGCGCCGTCGCGCGTTCCGATGTCGACGGTCAGGCGTCGAGCGGCGTCGAGCGGCGTCCGGGTCGCCAGCCCCGCCGGCGGCCGCGGGCCAGGACGGGCCGGACCGCCAGCAGGACGCCCGCCAGGAGCGCGCCGGCCGCGGCCACCCAGACCGCCACGGTGCGCTGCCAGTCCAGCGGGTCGGCCGGCGGGGCCGGCTCCGCCAGCGCGCCGGGCGGCGGGTCCGTCCGGGTGCCCAGCAGGCTGGTCACCGCCCGGTACGGGTTCACCACCCCGTACCCGATCTCGGCGTTGTGCCCGTCGGGCGGGTTGTCGGCCGTCCGGGTCAGCCGGAAGGCGACGTCGGCCGGGGCGAGCTCCGGGTGGGCGGCGCGGACCAGCGCGGCCACCCCGGAGACGTACGCGGCGGCGAAGCTGGTGCCGCCCTGCGGTTCGGCGAGGTAGCCCGCTCCCTGCGGGGCGGGGCCGACGATGTCCAGTCCGGGCGCGGCGATGTCGACGTAGTCGCCGGCGACCGAGGTGCCGACGTGGCCGCCCTGCGCGTCGACTCCCGCCACGGCGATCACGCCGGGGTACGCGGCCGGGTACGCCGGCTGGTCCTGCTGGTTCTCCTGCCGGTTGCCGGCGGCGGCCACCACGACGACCCGCATGCGGAGCGCGTAGTCGATCGCGTCCTTCAACTCGGGCCGGTCCAGCGTCACGAGGGAGAGGTTGACCACGTCGGCGCCGTGGTCCACCGACCAGCGGATCGCCTCGGCGATCTCGGCGGGGAGCGCTTCGTCGGTGGTGCGCTCGGTGGAGGCCAGCACCCGTACCGGCAGGATCCGGGCCTCGGGCGCGATGCCGCTGTACGGTGCGCCGGTCCCTTCCTGGCCCGCGATGATGCCCGCCACGATGGTGCCGTGGCCGGCCAGGTCGCACTGCCCCCGGAGCTGGGCCAGGCCGTTGAAGTCACCACCCCCGAGCACCCGGCCCTTGAGCAGGGGGTGGGTGGGCGAGACGCCGGAGTCCACCACCGCCACGGTCACGCCCTCGCCCCGGGTGATCCGCCATGCCGACGACGGGTCGAGCCGGCGCAGTGCCCACGGGGCCTCGGTCGGGCCGGGGCCGCCGGGCCGGCCGCACTTCGGCGCTGCCGCCGCGGGCGGCGGGGCCACCAGCAGTGTGCCGAGCAGCGCCGCGACCGCTCCACAGAGGACGGACCGGGACCGGTGCCCGGTACGGGCGCGCAAGGTCGTCCCGTCCGGCCGCAAGCTGTCGCGCACGCGGTGAGATTACCGCCGTTGCGCCCGTCGCGCGGTCACGGGAGCGCCCGGGCCGACCGCGGCCCGCCCACCGCCCCGGTTCAGGATTCGGTGGCGGGCTCGGCGGTGAAGAGGGCGAGCAGGGCGCCGACCTGCTGGTCGGCCTCGGCCGGATGGCGGAAGTGGCCGCTCGGGTTGACCGTGTACTCGTTGCGCCGGCCCACCCGGGTGCGGCGCAGGTAGCCGCCCGCCTCGAGGTCGGCGACGATGGCCTGGGCGGCCCGCTCGGTAACCCCCACCTCGTCGGCGACGTCGCGCAGCCGGGCGGTGGGGTTGCGCGCGATGGCCAGCAGCACGTGCCCGTGGTTGGTGAGGAACGTCCAGTTCCGGCTGCTCCCGTTCTGGCCTGCTGTCGTCGCCATGTGCGTCATCGTATGGCCCCTCGTTCGGGTTTCCGACCCCTGCCCTCGCCCGGGCTGCCCCGGGCCGCCGCGGCCGTGGCGGCCGCACTCGGGCCGCCGTCAAGTCCCACTCAATGTATGAAATCTGTATCACGTAAAGCTTGACGTACCTTTGGCTGCGTGTGACGGTGGGTGCTGAGGCCGCCTCCGCCGCCGGCCCGGCTGACCAGGTCGTTTCGCGCGAGGACGAGGTGAGGGAATTGACCCCGACCACTCCGGAGCAGGCGCTCGCCGAACTGCACGCCGGGAACCGCCGGTTCGTCACCGGCGTTCCGCGCCACCCCAACCAGGACGCCGGCCACCGGGCGGCCGTCGCCGACGGGCAGCACCCCTTCGCGGTGGTCGTCGGCTGCTCCGACTCCCGCCTCGCCGCCGAGATCATCTTCGACCGCGGCCTGGGCGACCTCTTCGTGGTCCGGACCGCCGGCCACACGGCGGGCCCCGAGGTGCTCGGCAGCGTCGAGTACGCCGTGACGGTGCTCGGCACGCCGCTGGTGCTGGTGCTCGGGCACGACTCCTGCGGCGCGGTGCAGGCCGCCCGGGAGGCGGTCACCACCGGCAGGACCCCCGCCGGGCACCTCGGCGCGCTGGTCGACGCCGTGGTGCCGAGCCTGCGCCGGGCGGCGGCGGAGGGCGTCGAGGAGATCGACGGCATCGTCGACATCCACATCGCGCGGACCGTCGAGGCGCTGCTGGCCAACTCCTCCGTCCTGGCCGCTGAGGTGGCCGCCGGGCGGTGCGCGGTGGTCGGCATGTCGTACCAGCTCAGCGCGGGCGAGGTGCGGACGGTGGCGACGGTCCCGGCGGGTGCGGCGACCATGCCGCCCCCCGCGCAGGTCGAGCGCGCCGCGCCCACCGCCGTCGGCGGCTGACGCCCCCACGCAACGGCCGAGGGGCCGTCCCGCATCGGCGGGACGGCCCCTCGGCCGGGCACGTCGTCGATCAGAGCAGCGACATGTGCACGTGGTCGGTGTGGTTGGAAGGCCCGCTGTAGGACTTCCAGCCGGTCGCCGGGAACCAGATCTGCCGGTTCCAGATCACGTAGTAGATGCCGAGCCGGTCCGCGTTGCGGATCAGGAAGGCGGCGACGTTGTTGCCGTACATCCGGGTGTCGTTGTTGTGCCAGGGGGCGAACCCGCTGTTCTGCAGCGACCAGTCGCAGGCCTTGCCCTTCGGGTGCTCCCACGGCCCGCCCGGTCGGTAGCAGCCGGCGAACCGGTTGAAGCCGGCCCGCCTGACCTCCTTGTACGCGTGCAGCGTGCGCGGCGTGATGCAGCCGGACGTGGTGGGATCGTTCTCGCTGCACGACTCGGGCTTCCAGTCCCCGTCGGCGGTGCGGCCGGGACCGATCCGGGCGACCGGCGAGGTGGCCGAGACCAGGCCGCCGGTGAAGCCCTTCCCGCCGACCAGGGCGAGCGCCTTCTCCGCCTCGTTCTTCTCCCGGGCCATCGCGTTCGCCTGCTTCTGCTGCTCGCGCACCTCGGCGTCGAGCGCCAGCTTGGCCTGCTCGGCGCGGGTCTTGGCCGCGTTGACCGCGGCGAGCTTCTGCGCGTTGACCATGTTCAGCTCGTCGAGCGCGGCCGCCCGCCGGACGAACGAGTCCGGGGTGTTGCTCTCCAGCAGCATGGCCACCGCGCCGATCCGCCCGGTCCGGTACGACTGCGCCGCGATCTGGGTCACCTGCGGACGCAGGGCGTCCAGCTGGTTCTGCGCCGCGCGCACCTCCGTGCCCAGCTGGAGCTGGCGCTGCTTCGACTTCGCCAGCCGGCTCTTCGCCTGCACGTAGCCGCGGTTGGCGGCCTCGATGACATCGGTGATGAGCGGCTGCTCCTCGTCCTCCGCATGCCCCGAGGGGGTGGGGGGCGTCGTCGGCGCCGCGATCGCCGGGGTGGGGCCGGCGACGATGACGAACGCGGTGAGCACGGCCACCACGGGTATCAACCAGCGGCGCAGGGGTGCCGTCACAGTGTTCCCTTCCCTCGACCGCCGACCGGGTTAGCTGACGGGTTCGGGACGGAAGTGGCCCCTACCGCTGGCGCGGATACACCCCATGTACCTGGTTCCCCGGCTCGCCGTACGGCGATTGGGCGGTGGCACCGCAGGCGCCGCTGCGCGCCTTCGGCGGTGACCGGCAGCGAGGTTACCCGAGAGTCGTCCCGAGGATCTACGTCCGGAAGCCGACTAAAAGCGGTAATTCGACGGGCAGCTCCGTGACCAGCGTCGCGTTTGGCGCCGGCGGTCACGCTCCGGAGTGTCACCATGCGATGTCCGTGCTCCCGTGCGGTCCGGTCCCGCCGCCGGCGGCGCCCGGGGCGGCGCCGGTGCGTGGCGCGCTCAGCGCCGCCAGTGCGGCATCCGGCTCCGCGGGGGGACGGGACGCTGGCACGGCGGGCCCGCCGGCCCCGCCCTGACCGGCGGTGGTCACCAGGGCCGCCAAGCCGGTGGTGAGCGGTACGGCGGCGATCAGGCCGATCGTGGCGACCGCGCTCCGGACGATCTCCTGCGCCATGAACTCGCTGGTGAGGATCTCGCTCACCGCCCGCGAGTCGGCGACGAGCAGGAGCAGCAGGGGCAGCGAGGCGCCCGCGTACGCCAGCACGATGGTGTTGACCGTGGAGGCGATGTGCGCGCGGCCGACGCGGGTGGCCGCCCGGTAGAGCTGCAACCGGGACAGCCCCGGATTCGCGTGCGCCAGCTCGGTGACGGTGGCCGCCTGGGTGACCGTCACGTCGTCCAGCACGCCCAGCGAGCCGATGACGATCCCGGCCAGCAGCAGCCCGTGCAGGTCGACATCGTGCTGGAACATCGACAGGGTGGTGGCGTCCTCGCTGCCGAAGCCGGTCAGGTGGGTGGCCGCGGTGGCGAGCGTGCCGAGGACGCCGGTCAGCACCAGGCTGCCGAGAGTGCCGAGGACCGCCACCGAGGTCTGCGCGGTGATCCCGTGCGTCAGGTACAGCACCACGAACATGATCAGCGCCGAGCCGACGATCGCCACCAGCAGCGGCGGCTGGCCGCCGCCGATCCCCGGCAGCACGAAGCCCAGCAGGATGGCGAAGCTCGCGGCCAGCCCGCCCAGCGCGGCCAGCCCCCGCCAGCGGCCGAACGCGACGATGGCGACGGCGAAGAGCGCCGCCAGCCAGATCAGCGGCGTGGCCCGCTGGTGCTCGGCGATGTTGTAGCTCTTCGTCGCGGGATCGGCCGGATCCACCAGCTCCACCAGGATGATCCGGTCGCCGACCTCGACCGTTGGCGCGCCGGGGCCGGCGGGGATGGGCGTCTCCACCTGGCGGCCGGCGTCCGGGCCCTGCTCGACCGCGACGCCGACCGTCCCGCAGGGCCCGGCCGAGCCGCCCGGGACGCCCTCCGGCACCTCCGCCGCCGGCGGGCACGGCACGGTCACCACCCGGGTCACCGTGCCGTGGTACCGGGGCACGTCCGCGGCCCGCTCCGGTGCCGGGGTGTCCCGCGGCCAGAGCACCAGCGCGGCGAGCACGGTGAGGACGAAGAGCGGGACCACCGTGGCGACGAGGATCCGTCGTACCCGCGGCGGGGCGGACGGGGCGGGACGGGTGTGGTCGGCGCCCATGGTGAGTCTCCCAACGATTCTCAGGCGAGGTACGTGTCACCGGGCCGGTCGGTTCACCGGCCGGGTGAGGCGTCCGCCGGTGCGGCAGTCGCCGGGGCCGTCGCTGGGAATGCTAGTCAGGCCGGCCCGCGGTCCCGCCGGGCGGCGGGGCGCGCGGCCGGGCCCGTGGATCCGGGCGGTTCCTCCCGATCGGTACGACCCGGGAGGCTAACGTGGTCGTCGTGCGGACGGAGGCGGCGGTGACGACCGGGCGGTGGGTCCGGCTCCTGCTGCTGCTCAGCACGCTGGTCGGGCTGGCCACCATGCACACCCTGGGCCACGGCGCGCACGCCTCGGGCGGGCACCGGGCGGGTCATCCGACGCAGCCCGCCGGGCACCATCTCGCCCTTCCGGCGGTTCTCGCCGAGCCGGCCGCGACCGTCGGCGCAGCGGTCGGCGCGGTCGCCGACTGCCCGGGTGCCGGCTGCCACGCCCGCGCGCTCCCGCTGACCGGTCCCGGCGCGGACCGGTCCGGGTGGAGCGTCTGCCTGGCCGTGCTCGGCGCGTTCGCCGTGGCGCTGCTCGTCGCCGTGCTGCTGCGGGCCGGGCCGTGGACCGTCGGACGGGCCGCCCGCGGGTCGCGGCGACCCGCCTGCGGACCGCGGGCCCCGCCGCCCCGACCGTGGGGACTGCGCCTGGCGACGGTGTCGGTGCTGCGCAGATAGGAGGCCCGACGCGGGTGACCGTCCGGTGACCCGCGTCCCGCTGTCCGCTGCGTACGTTCCGACACCGAAAGGTCTTTCCCGTGTCCACTCGTATCATCGCGCGTCGTGCCGCCCTGGCCGGCGCGACGGCCCTCGCCGCGCTCGCCCTGGCCGCCTGCGGCGACGCCGACCACTCGACGTCCGGCTCCGGCCACGGCATGCCGGGCATGGGCGGCACCGGCACGCCCGCCCCGGCGGCCTCCGCGTCCTTCGGCGACGCGGATGTGATGTTCGCCCGGATGATGGTCCCGCACCACGAGCAGGCGGTGCGGATGGCCGAACTCGCCGACAGCCGGGCCACCGACCCGGAGGTGAAGAAGCTGGCCGGGCAGATCAAGGCAGCCCAGGCGCCGGAGATCGCCACCATGACCGGCTGGCTCGCCGCGTGGGGCGTGCCCGGCCCGTCCGCGAGCGCGGGGCACGGCACGGGCATGCCGGGGATGGATCACGGCATGCCCGGCATGATGTCCGAGGCCGACCTGGCGAAGCTCGCGACGGCCTCCGGGGTCGACTTCGACCGGCAGTTCCTGACCATGATGATCGCCCACCACGAGGGCGCCGTCACCATGGCGCAGGAGGAGATCGCGAGCGGCGCCAACCCGGACGCCAGGGCCCTCGCCCAGCGGATCGTCACCGCCCAGCGGAGCGAGATCGACACCATGAAAAAGGTCCTCGACCGGCTCTGAGCCGCACCTGCCGGGTGCCTGGTCCGCCGCGCGGCCCGGGCATCCGGTGGGGTCGGCCGGAGCGGGGTCGTCGGGGGCGGGCCGGCCGGCTCAGGTCAGGCCGGCGCGACGACGGCGGTACTCCTCCTCGTCGATCTCGCCGCGGGCGTACCGCTCGTCGAGGATGCGCCGGGCCGAGGAGGGCGTGGTCCAGCCCAGTTGACCGCCGGTCAGCCGCACCGTCAACCAGACCAGGACCAGCAGGACTGCCAGCCCCAGCAGCGACCAGATCCACATCCAGCCCATCATCGGGCCGTTCCACATCATGGCTGCCCTCCCGCGGTGCCGAGGGTCGGCCGGTCCGGTGCGCCGAGGGCGCCGGTACCGGTCGCCACCTCGACCCTACGGCGAACCGGGTGCGGCGGAACCGGGTCGGGAGACCCGGCGTACGGGTCGGAGGTCCCGGGTCAGCCGCGCTTCATCAGCCGGCCGACGGCGGCCATCATCTCGCTGGCCATCTCGTCGGCCCGTCCCTCGGCGGCACCCTCGTGCATGCAGTGCCGGGCGTGCCCATCGAGCAGGCCGAGCGCCACCTTGTCGAGGGCGGCCTGGATGGCGGAGATCTGGGTGAGCACGTCGATGCAGTACCGGTCGTCGTCGACCATCTTCTCGATGCCGCGGACCTGGCCCTCGATGCGGCGGAGCCGCGCGAGGAGCTGGTCCTTGCTGGCGGTGTAGCCCCGGGTCGGGGTCGTCGGTGCGGTCATGACGTCCAGGATAGCGTACCCCTCGGGGGTATGGTACGGTCCTGATCAGTTGCTGATACCCCAAGGGGGTACCGGTAATTGGGATAGCATGGGAACGGCGGAAGGGGAGTTGCGATGGTCACCACCACCTACCAGGTCCAGGGCATGACCTGCGGGCACTGCGTCAGCTCGGTCGGCGCCGAGGTCGGCGCGATCCCGGGCGTCAGCGACGTCCAGGTGGACCTGGCCTCCGGCCGGGTCACCGTCACCAGCGAGAGCCCGTTGGACACGGACACCGTCCACGCCGCCGTGGACGAGGCCGGTTACGACCTCGTCGGGGCGTGACGGGTCCGCGGACCTGGAGAACCGAGGTATCACGATGAACACAGCGACGAAGCTGAGCGGCTTCGCCCTCGGCCTCGCGGCGGTGTTCGGCGCGGCGTACGGCGTCGGCCAGGTGGCCGGCCCCGACACCCCCGCCGTCGCGACCCGCCACGACGCCACCGACGCCGGTCACGCCGACGGCGACCACCCGACCGGCGCCGCCACCACCAGCCACCTGCCCGGCGGACTGCTCGTCTCCGACCGTGGCTACACGATGCAACCGGTGACCGCACCGGCCGGCGAGTTCGCCTTCCGGATCACCGGCCCGGACGGCGCGCCGGTCACCCGCTACGACGTGGCGCACGACAAGCGCATGCACCTGATCGTCGCCCGCCGGGACCTCTCCGGCTTCCGGCACGTCCACCCGGAGTTGGCTGCCGACGGCACCTGGCGGGTCGCTTCGCCGCTCGCCGGCCCCGGCGCCTGGCGGGCGTTCGCCGACTTCACGCCGACCGGCGGGGAGCCGCTGACCCTCGGAGTCGACGTCACCGTGCCCGGCGCGCTGGCGGCCCGGCCGCTGCCCGCGCCGGCGACCAGCACCACCGTCGACGGGTACACGGTCACCCTCGCCGGCGCTCCGCAGCCCGGCCGCACCGCCGAGCTGACCCTGACCGTCAGCCGGGACGGGCAGCCGGTCACCGACCTCCAGCCCTACCTCGGGGCGTACGGGCACCTGGTCGCGCTGCGGCAGGGCGACCTGGCGTACCTGCACGTGCACCCGGACGGCGCACCCGGCGACGGGCGCACCGCGGCGGGGCCGGCGGTGACCTTCTACGCCGAGGTGCCCTCGGCCGGCAGCTACCGCCTCTACCTGGACTTCCGGCACGGCGACGCGGTGCACACCGCCGAGTTCACCGTGGTGGCCGGCGACCCGGGCGTCCCGGCGACCACGGCCGCGCCGGCCGCCACGACCACGCCGACCGCCGACGCCGGCCACGGCGCCCCCGGTCACGGGCACAATTGACAGGAGGTGCCGCGATGACATCGACCGCCAAGTCCCTGCCGGTCGCCCCGAACCTGATCGAACTCGCGATCGGCGGCATGACCTGCGCGTCCTGTGCCGCCCGGATCGAGAAGAAGCTCAACCGGATGGACGGCGTCGAGGCCACGGTCAACTACGCCACCGAGAAGGCCACCGTTCGGTACCCCGACGAGGTCTCCCCGGCCGACCTGATCGCCACCGTGGAGAAGACCGGATACACCGCCGTCATACCGCCGCCGTCGAGGCCGGCCGGGGCGGAGACCGCCGCCGAGCCGGTGGACGAGCTGCGCGGACTGCGTACCCGGCTGTGGGTGTCGGTGGCCCTGGCCGTGCCGGTGATCCTGCTGGCCATGGTCCCGGCCTGGCAGTTCGACTACTGGCAGTGGCTCTCGCTGACCCTGGCCGCCCCGGTCGTGGTCTACGGCGGGCTGCCGTTCCACCGGGCCGCCTGGATCAACCTGCGGCACGGCGCGGCGACCATGGACACCCTGGTGTCGCTCGGCACCCTGGCCGCGTTCGGCTGGTCGCTCTGGGCGCTCTTCCTCGGCGACGCCGGCATGCCCGGGATGACCCACCCGTTCCGCTTCGACATCACCCGCACCGACGGCGCCGGCAACATCTACCTGGAGGCGGCGGCCGGGGTCACCGTCTTCATCCTCGCCGGCCGCTACTTCGAGGCCCGCTCGAAGCGGACCGCCGGCGCCGCGCTGCGCGCCCTGCTGGAGCTGGGCGCCAAGGACGTGGCGGTGCTCCGGGGCGGCCAGGAGGTCCGCGTCCCGGTCGACCAGCTCGCGGTGGGGGACCGGTTCGTGGTCCGGCCCGGCGAGAAGGTCGCCACCGACGGCGTCGTCGAGGAGGGCTCCTCCGCGGTCGACGCCAGCATGCTCACCGGCGAGTCGGTGCCGGTCGAGGTGCGGCCGGGCGACACCGTGGTCGGCGCGACGGTCAACGCGGGCGGCCGGCTGGTCGTCCGGGCCACCCGGGTCGGCGGGGACACCCAGCTCGCCCAGATGGCGAAGCTGGTCGAGGCGGCGCAGACCGGCAAGGCGGCGGTGCAGCGGCTCGCCGACCGGATCTCCGGGGTCTTCGTGCCGATCGTGATCGCTCTCGCCGTCGGCACGCTGGGCTGGTGGCTCGGTACCGGCGCCGGGACGACCGCCGCCTTCACCGCGGCGGTGGCCGTGCTGATCATCGCCTGCCCGTGCGCCCTCGGCCTGGCGACGCCGACCGCGCTGCTGGTCGGCACCGGGCGGGGCGCCCAGCTCGGCATCCTGATCAAGGGTCCGGAGGTGCTGGAGTCGACCCGACAGGTCGACACCGTGGTGCTGGACAAGACCGGCACCGTCACCACCGGGAGGATGACCCTGGTCGACGTGCTCCCCGCCGCCGGTCAGGACGCCGACGAGCTGCTCCGGCTGGCCGGCGCGCTGGAGGCCGCCAGCGAGCACCCGATCGCCCGGGCCGTCGCCGCCGGCGCCGTCGACGCGGGCGCCCTGCCGGCGGTGACCGGGTTCGCCAACGTCGAGGGGCTCGGCGTGACCGGGTCGGTCGACGGCCGCGAGCTGGTGGTCGGGCGGCTCCGGCTGCTGCGGGAGCGGGGTCTGGACGTACCGGAGGAGGTCATGCGGACGGTGACCGAGGCGGAGGCCGCCGGACGGACGGCGGTCCTCGCCGGCTGGGACGGCCGGGCCCGTGGGGTCCTCGCGGTGGCCGACGTGGTCAAGCCGACCAGTCGGACGGCGGTCGCCCGGCTGCGCGGGCTGGGGCTCACCCCGGTGCTGCTGACCGGCGACAACGCCACCGTCGCGAAGGCGGTGGCCGCCGAGGTCGGCGTCGACGAGGTGATCGCCGAGGTGCTGCCGGCGGACAAGGTGGACGTGGTGCGGCGGCTCCAGGCCGAGGGGCGGACGGTGGCGATGGTCGGTGACGGGGTCAACGACGCCGCCGCGCTCGCCCAGGCCGACCTGGGGCTGGCCATGGGCACCGGCACCGACGTGGCGATCGAGGCGTCCGACCTGACCCTGGTCCGCGGCGACCTGACGGCCGCCGTGGACGCGATCCAGCTTTCCCGGCGGACCCTCGGCATCATCAAGGGCAACCTGTTCTGGGCCTTCGCCTACAACGTGGCCGCCCTGCCCCTCGCCGCCGCAGGCCTGCTCAACCCGATGATCGCCGGGGCGGCGATGGCCTTCTCGTCGGTCTTCGTGGTGGCCAACAGCCTGCGGCTGCGCCGGTTCCGGCCGGTCGGCTGACGTCAGCGCCGGCGGGCCCACCTGCTCACCGTCGGTGAGCACCGCCGGTGACGGAGGGTTGAGCAACCGGACGCGGGGGTACATCGGGGGCGTAGCGAAAACCGCTGAGTGGAGGTTCGCATGGGTATCGACGACAAGATCGACAACGCGTCCGAGAACACCGCGGGCAAGGTCAAGGAAGGCCTCGGTCGGGCCACCGACGACGAGCGCCTCGAGGCCGAGGGTCGCAACGACCAGGCCAGCGCCAACCTCAAGCAGGCCGGCGAGAAGATCAAGGACGCCTTCAAGAGCTGACGTACGGCTTTCGCACGCCGGGCCGGCAACCGCCGGCCCGGCGTGCTGCGCGCCCGGCCCGACGTCCCGGCCGGGGCGCGTCCTGCCGAGGCGTCGCCGCGTTGGCAGGATGGTTTGTCGCCGCTCGATCTGATCGGGGCGCGGGCGGCAGCACGACAGTGAGCCCCGGTTGACCGAGGACCGTCCGTGGGACGGCCACCGACCGTACGGGGAGAACCATGACCGGTACCACCGCGATCCGTACCGCCGCCCTGGTGACGCTGACCACGCTCGCCGCGGCCTGCCAGTCCACCGGGGAGGAGAGCGCGGCCCCGGCCGGCGCCACGGCCCCCGCGCCCAGCGCCTCCGCCGTGGCCACCGCGACCCCCGCCGCCACCGCCGCGCCCTCCCCGGCGACGGCGGCGAACACCGCGGCGGTGTGCGCCAGCGTCGACAAGCTGATCATCGCCGGCAGCCGGGAGATCGCCGACGACTCCGCGGCGGCGTCCCGCCGCGAGCTCACCCCGGAGCAGGTGAACGCGGAGCTCAAGGCCAACCTCGCCGACCTGGCCGACGACGTGCGCGGCCAGGCCGCCCGGGCGCGGGACCCCGAGATCAAGGCCCTGATCACCGACACCGCCGACCGGATCGACGCCGGTGCCAGGTCGGCCGCGCCGGCGAAGTGGCTCACCTCGACCTTCGTCGGCATCCCGCGGCGCCTCACCGAGGAGTGCCGCGCCTGACCTTCCGTCCACTCTGGCCGGGGGCAGCACCCCGCCGACCCCTTGCGCCGGCCCGGCCGGCGCATACCGTCGTCCATATCGGAATGTCGACTCCCGCCCACCGGCGGTCATCGCGGTTCGCGTCCGGGACCTAGGATGCGAGGTGACCCCGACCACGGAGGGAGCCGCGCCATGGCAGACCCGATCGATCCGTCCGGTCTCGGCCGCCTGCTGTCCGAGACGATGTCCGCGCTCGGTCAGTTCGGCGGTGGCCCGCAGGACGACGTGGTGCCGCCCGAGGGCGTGGGAGAAGCCGCCGACGGCATGGTCCGGGCGGCCGTGGCGCCGCCCGGTCGGGTCACCGCGCTCGCCCTCGACCCCCGGGTCATGCGAATGGCGAGCGAGTCGCTCGCCGAGGAGATCACCCGGGCGGTCAACGGGGCGCTCGCCGACCTCCAGGAGAAGGCGGCCGGCGCGGTGCCGGGGCAGGTCGACCTCGGTGGGCTCGGCGACCAGCTGCGGCGGATCCAGGAGGACGCCGGCCGGCAGCTCACCAAGTTCACCGACTCCCTGATCGAGGCCCAGGATCGGCTCGCCCGCCAGGGCGGGAAGTGATGGCGCTCCAGATCGACCCGGAGGGGCTGAGCGGCTCGGGGCGGGCGCTGGAGGGCGTCGCCACCCGTTTCACCGAGGCGCTGGCGGCGTTCCGCGCGGAGCTGGAGAGCTTCGGCCGGCCCTGGGGGTCGGACGATATCGGCTCGCTGATCGGCGCGGCCCACGACGAGGTGTCCGCCTTCGCCTTCGACTGCTTCGACAGCGCGTTGCAGGAGATCGCCGCCGCCGGCACCGACCTCACCGGCATGGCCACCCGGTACGCGCAGGTCGAGGCCGCCATCACGAAAGGCTTCGACGGCCTCCAGCAGGGCCTGGGAGGCTGAGCGGTGGGCCTCGAACTTCCCGGCGAGCTGCGCTCGCTGCTGGGCGTCCTCGGCTACACCTGGCCCGAGGCGGACGAGACCCGGCTCTTCGAGATGGGGAACGCCTGGATCGGCTTCTCCGGCACTCTCGCCGGGGTGGTCGCCGAGGCGGACACCGGCGCGAGCGCGGTCTGGACCACCCACGCCGGGCAGGACGTCAGCGCCTTCCAGGCCTGGTGGACCAAGGAGGACAGCCCCGCCGACAGCCTCCGGGACGGCGTGACCGCCGCCGTGCTCACCGGCACCGGCCTGATCATCTGCGGCGCGATCGTCCTCGCGCTGAAGATCGCGGTGATCGTGCAACTGGTGGTCCTCGCCATCCAGATCGCCCAGGCGGTCGCCACGGCCGCGGTCACCTTCGGCGCATCGTTGCTGGAGATCCCGGTCTTCCAGCAACTCGCCCGGACCATCGTCGGAAACCTCATCCAAGAGGTCATCTGGAAGCTGATCGACGGGTGACCGGGGATGAGCGGAGGTAAGGCCGGCGGGCGGTTGATGCGGGCCGCGCTGCGCTTCCTGAAGAAGACCAAGGGGCGCAACCGGCCGGGCCGGATGAAGCCGCACTTCGTCGACCATGTCTTCGGCGGGCATGTCCGACCCGGCCTCACCAAGGGCTCCGGCTATCACTATCGACCCGGCGGTCAGGACTTTCCCGGCCGCAGAATCAGGCCCGGCACGGTCAACCGGCACCCGACGAACGGAGCGTACGAGGCGGAACCCGAGTTCTTCGACCCGACCCGCAATCCGCCGCACGGTGAGTGGAAGCCCAAGGCCGGCAACGGCGGGGTCAGCACCTTCTTCCCGGACGACTGGACCCCCGCGCAGGTGGACAATGCCATCAGCGGGGCCTTCCAGAATGCCGTCCGACAGCCGGACGGGACCTGGATCGGCACGTACCGAGAGGTGACCATCCAGGGCTTCTACGATGGCCCCGACGGCTTCACGCACGGGTGGCCCGTCCTCTGATCCTCGGAAGGCTTGCCTTGACCTTCATCACCTTCTCCCTCAACCAGTTCAACCTTCCGGCGTACCAGGTGAAGGACGCTCGGTACACAACCCTCGGGGTCTGGCTGATCACCGACATCTCGCGCCAGTTCCTGGTCTGCCTCGACGGCCTGGCCATGATCGATGATGTCGCGGCTGGGCGGGCGCCGTTCGAGGAGTGGAGCAGTGACAAGTTCGAGGTGGAGTTCACCCAGCAGGGCGTCTTGCTGCAGAACCAGTGGCTCGAGCACCAGCGTGGCGAATACACGGTCGACGAGGTCCGGGACGCCCTGGAGAGCTACTGGCGCTACCTGGTGAGCCTGCCGGAGCGGGAGCTGATCCGTGAGTACCGTCCCGACCTTCCGGAATGGCAGGCGGCCCTGCTGCGGTGGGAGGAGAAGTGGGGCCTCACCCACCCGTACCGGGGTCGGCTGTTCTGATCAGCGCAACACCCGGTACGTGACGTGGGTGACGGTCGACGCGGCGACCACCCGCACCGGCTCCACCAGACCTGGTCACGTTTCCCATGTCCGGTCGACCCGTCGGCGGATGAACTCATCGGTCGGCGGCCAGCCGGGTGGCCCGTACCTCCAGGTAACGCCGCTCCGGCAGGCTGGTGGTGCCCCGGGCGGCGGCCCGGTACGCCGCCCGCGCCGACGCCCGCTCGCCGGCCAGCTCCAGCAGGTGGGCGCGGACGGCGGCGAGGCGGTGGTGCCCGGCCGTCCGCTCGTCGGCGTCCAGCGGCGCCAGCAGGGCGAGCCCGGCGCGCGGGCCGTCCACCATGGCCACCGCGGCGGCCTGGTTGAGGGTGACCATCGGGTTCGGCGCGATCCGCGCGAGCAGCCGGTAGAGCGCGACGATCTGCCGCCAGTCGGTCTCCGCCGCCGACGGCGCCTCGGCATGCACCGCGGCGATCGCCGCCTGCACCTGGTACGGCCCGGGCGGCGACCAGGTCAGCGCCTCGGTGACCAGGTCGACCCCCTCCTCGATCGCGGCCCGGTCCCAGCGGCTGCGGTCCTGCTCGGCCAGCGGGACCAGCTCACCCGCCGGCCCGGTCCGGGCGGCCCGGTGCGCGTCGGTGAGCAGCATCAGCGCCAACAGCCCGGTGACCTCGCCGTCGTCGGGGAGCAACCGCCGCAGCTCCCGGGTCAGCCGAATCGCCTCCCCGGTCAGCTCCGCCCGGTGCAGGTCGGGCCCGCTGGAGGCGGTGTAGCCCTCGTTGAAGATCAGGTAGAGCACGTGCAGCACGGCGCGCAGCCGCTCGTCGCGATCGGCGGCCGAGGGCAGGACGAAGCGGGCCCCGGTCGCCTCGATCCGCTGCTTGGCCCGGCGGATCCGCTGACTCATGGTCGCCTCCGGCACCAGGTAGGCCCGGGCGATCTGCGCGGTGGTCAGGCCGCCGACCGCGCGCAGCGTCAACGCCACCTGCGCCGGGACGGTGAGCGCCGGATGGCAGCAGAGGAAGAGCAGCTTCAGCGTGTCGTCCCCGGTCGGCGACTCCTCGTCGGCGGGCGGCGCGACCGCCGCGTACCCGGGCTCGCGGAGCGCCACCGCCACCTCGCGGTCCCGGCGGGCCCGCTCGCTGCGCCACTCGTCGGTGAGCCGGCGGGTCGCCACGGTGACCAGCCAGGAGCGGGGGTGCTCGGGCAGGCCCTGCGCGGGCCACTGCACGGCGGCGGCGAGCAGCGATTCCTGCACGGCGTCCTCGCAGGCGTAGAACTGGCCGTGCCGCCGGACGAGGACGGCGAGGACCTGCGGCGCCAGGGTGCGCAGCAGATCCCCGACGGCGTCGGCAGCGGTCACATCTCCGTCCCGGCCTCGTCCATCACCGGCCGCACCTCCAGCACCCCGACGCCCCGCCGGACGTCCGGCCAGCTCGCGGCGATCTCGGCGGCCCGCTCCGGGCTCTCGCAATCGACCATCAGGTAGCCGGCGAACTGCTCCTTGCTCTCCATGAACGGGCCGTCGGTGATCTCCGCGCGGCCGCCGACGGACCGGACCGTCCGGGTCTGCGACGGGTCGGCGAGCGCCTGGCCGCCGACCAGCTCACCCGACTCGGTCAGCTCCTTCATGATCACGTCGACCTCGCCGAAGATGGCGTTCCGCTCCTGCTCGGAGAGCTCCTCCAGAAAGCCGGGACGGTTCCAGATCAGCAGCATGTACTTCACGGTGCACTCCTCGGGTACGGGCCACAGGTGTGGGCGCCTCTCGGTGAGGGGTCGGAGCCGAGGCGCCGTACCCGACATCCTCGCCCGAGGAAATTCCGGAAGGGGTCAGCGCCGCCCGCGTACCGCCCGGCGGGCCGGTGCGCCGGCGTCGAGCGAGGCCCGGTCGGCGGCCGACGTCCCGGAGGACCAGCCCTCGGCGTCCCGCACCTGGAGGCGGTGCCGGGTGACCCCGGGGAAGAGGGTGTCCAGCCGTTCCCGGACGGCGTCCGAGCGGGCCGCGAGGACCGGAAGCAGGCGGCCGTCGCCCCGCTCCTCGACCGCTTCCCGGTTGGCCGACTCGGTGGCCGCCCGCAGCCGCTCGCCGATCCGCAGCGCGAACGCGTTGAGGAACGACTCGTCGTAGCCCTTGGTGCGCCGGCTGCCGGTCTTCGTCCGCCGCTCGCCCCGGCCGCGCAGCATCGCGGCGGTGGCCTGCACCAGCAGCGAGGTGTGCAGCAGCTCGACCGCCGCCAGGTCCGCCGGGAAGCCGAGCACGGTGGCGAAGCCGAGGTCGTCGGACCAGACCGACTCGCACCGGTTGGCCGCCGCCACCTCCTGCACCAGCAGCGCCTTCGCCGCCGCGTACGGGGCCTCGGTGCTCAGCCGTATCCCACCCGGCTGGTCCGGCCGTTCGGCGGTCGCGTCGAGCAGGGCGGCGTCGATGCTGTGCCGGGCCATCAGCTCCTGGGCCTTGCCGGTCAGCGCCTCCGCCTCGGCCGGGAAGGTGGTCGACTCGGCCTTGGCCAGCAGCGCGCGTACCCGGTCCAGCATCCGCGACCCGGAGACCGGAGCGGACACCCGTGGGGTGGCGGCCGCTCTACCCGGCGGTGGGCGGAGCAGCGCGATCGGGGGAAGTCCCTCGACCAGGCCGAGCGCGTCGACCGCGTCGCGGAGCGCGGTGATCCGGTCCACGCCCGCCCGGGCCGCCCACCGGTTCAGCCAGTCGACCTCGGTGTCCCACCCGGCGTCGAGCTCGGCCACCTGCTCGTCGAACCACTGCGGGACGGCCCCGGGCAGCCCGGCGCGCTGGGCGGCGACCGCCGCCCGGACCAGCCGGGCGGCGTTCGGGTCGAGCCGCCGGGCGGCGATCCGGTCCAGGTCGACCGGCTGCCAGCCACGCGGCCAGAGCCGGCCGACGCCGCGGCGTAGCCGGGCGAGGAGCGCCGCGTCCACCGCGGGGCCGTCGCCGACCACCAGCCGGTCCAGGGCGCGTTCCGCCTCGCGTACGTCGGTGCCGCGCGCCGCCACGAGGGCGGCAGCGACCAGGTTGTCGGCGTCCGGCACGGGTTGACCCCTTCTCCACGGTCGCTCCGGTGCGGCCGACCACGGGTGGCGAGGTGCGCACCCGCCCCGAACGGTACCGGCGCCCGGGGTGCCGCGACCCGTGAGCGACCTCACCATCGACCGTCGGCGGGGGATTCTCCCGCCGACGGTCAACCGACCGGGCCCGTCGTCCGTACTCCTGGGCGGACCAGGGGCGGCGACGGACGGAGATCGATGTGGGCGGGCGTACCACGCGGGACGGCGGCCTGCACCGGCGACGTCGGGCGTCCCGCGCCGGCTCGGTGACCCTGCTGGCGCTGGTGGTGGCGGTCGGACTGGCCGCCGGTGGCGCGTACGCCGCCCGGCGTGGCGGCCCCAACCTGCTGGCCACGGCCGGCGCCCGGCCCGCCACCGGCCCCGCCCCGGCGCGCCCGGCGGCGTCGGCGCCCGCGCCGGAGGTGCCGGCGGGCCGGATCGCCCCGCCACGGGAGCCGACCGTCAGTTACCCGCCCCGGGGCACCGGGAGCTTCCGCACCGCCACCGTCCTCGGCGCGGTGGCGGGCCGGAGCGGCCGGCTGCTCCGCTACCGGGTCGCGGTCGAGGAGGGCATCGACGAGGTGGACGTGGAGCGCTTCGGCCGGGAGGTCGCGGTGATCCTCGCCGATCCGCGGGGCTGGACCGGCGGCGGCGAGTGGCGGCTCCAGCGCGTCGGCCCGGACACCCCGGCCGACTTCACCGTGCTGCTGGCCACCCCGGTGACCCGGGGGGAGCTCTGCGCGGACCCGTCCGACCGCTACACCTCCTGCCGCAACGGCGACCGGGTGGTGGTCAACGTCGCCCGGTGGGCCCGCGGCGTCCCGCACTTCGACGATCTGGGCAGCTACCGGCAGTACCTGCTCAACCACGAGGTCGGCCACCGCCTGGGCCGGGGCCACGAGCTGTGCCCACGGGCCGGCGGGCCGGCGCCGGTGATGGAGCAGCAGACGCTCGGCCTGCACGGCTGCACGCCGAACGCCTGGCCCCGGGTGGACGACGCCCTGCACACCGGCCCGACCGGCCAGTACGACGACCTGATCCCCGCCGAGGACTGACGGGGTCGCCAAGCGGTCGATCCGCCCCCGGCCGGCGCCGTGTGGCCGGCGGTGGTGAGATGGACCGCGGACAGGCGGCGCACGGCAGGGGCCCAGGGCCCCGGGGAGGGGACGGCGGATGAGTCGGGTCGTGGTCACCGGAGGCAGCGGAAAGCTCGGCCGAGCGGTCGTGGACGAGCTGCTCGCCCACTCGTACGACGTGGTGAACCTGGACCTGATCGCGCCGGCCGAGCCGCGCTGCCCGTTCACCCGGATCGACCTGACCGACCAGGGTCAGGTGCTGGAGGCGTTCACCGGCATCGACGAGCGCTACTCCGGGGTGGACGCGGTGGTGCACCTGGCCGCCATCCCGGGGCCGGGCGTCGCCGGGAACGCGGTGACCTTCCGCAACAACATCACCGCCAGCTACCACGTCTTCTCCGCCGCCCGGGCGGTCGGCATCACCAACGTGGTCTGGGCGTCCAGCGAGACGCTGCTCGGCCTGCCGTTCGGGACCCCGCCGCCGTACCTGCCGGTGGACGAGGAGTACCCGGCCCGGCCGGAGACGTCGTACGCGCTGGCGAAGCACCTGGAGGAGCAGCTGGTCGCCCAGTTCTGCCGCTGGGAGCCCCGGCTCAAGGCGATCGGGCTGCGCTTCTCCAACGTGATGGAGCCGGCCGACTACGCCGCCTTCCCCGGGTACGACGCCGATCCGTCGCTGCGCTCGTGGAACCTCTGGGGCTACATCGACGCCCGGGACGGGGCGCAGGCGGTCCGCCGGGCGCTGGAGCACGACGCGACCGGGATGGACGTCTTCATCATCGCCAACGCCGACACGGTGATGAGCCGCCCCACCGCCGAGCTGGCCGGGGAGGTCTTCCCGGGGGTTCCGGTGCGCCGGGAGTTGACCGGCAACGAGACGCTGCTCTCGATCGACAAGGCCCGGCGGGTGCTCGGCTACGAGCCGCAGCACGGCTGGCGCTGAGGAGGAGGTCCGCGTGGAGTACGTGAAGTTCGGGGCGACCGGCCTGGACGTGTCCCGGCTCTGCCTGGGCTGCATGAGCTACGGCGACCCCGCCCGCGGCCCGCACCCGTGGTCGCTGCCGGAGGAGGAGAGCCGGCCGTTCATCCGGCAGGCCGTGGAGCTGGGGGTCAACTTCTTCGACACCGCCAACGTCTACTCCGACGGCACCAGCGAGGAGATCGTCGGCCGGGCATTGAAGGACTTCGCCCGCCGCGACGAGGTGGTCATCGCGACGAAGGTGCACGGCCGGATGGGTCCGGGACCGAACCGGGGCGGGTTGTCCCGCAAGCACATCATGAGCGAGATCGACGCGAGCCTGCGCCGGCTCGGCACCGACTACGTGGACCTCTACCAGATCCACCGGCTGGACCCGGGCACGCCGATCGAGGAGACCCTGGAGGCGCTGCACGACCTGGTCCGCGCCGGCAAGGTCCGCTACCTCGGCGCCTCCTCGATGTACGCCTGGCAGTTCGCCAGGGCGCTCTGGGCCGCGGAGCGGCACGGCTGGACCCGCTTCGTCTCCATGCAGAACCACTACAACCTGCTCTACCGCGAGGAGGAGCGGGAGATGCTGCCGCTCTGCGTGGACCAGGGGATCGCGGTGATCCCGTGGAGCCCGCTGGCCCGGGGGCGGCTGACCCGGGACTGGGGGGAGCGCACCGCGCGGGCGGAGACCGACGAGTTCGGCCGGGGGCTCTACGCGGGTACCGAGGAGCCGGACCGGCGGGTCGTCGAGGCGGTGGCCCGGATCGCCGAGGCGCGGGGCGTACCGCGGGCGCAGGTGGCGCTGGCCTGGGTGGCGCGCAACCCGGCGGTGACCGCGCCGATCGTCGGCGCGACGAAGCCGCAGCACCTGACCGACGCGGTGGCCGCGCTGGAGCTGGAGCTGACCGACGAGGAGGTGGCGGCGCTGGAGGCGCCGTACGTCCCGCACCCGGTGGCGGGCTTCTAACCGGCCGTCGAGCCGGGCGCGGCCCGGGCCGGCCCGCCCCTCAGCGGGGGAAGGAGGCCCAGATGTTCTTGGTGTCGTCCGTCGCGTACCAGCCGACGGCGAGGGAGACCGACTGCGCCAGCAGCAGCCCGCGTCCGCCCGAGTCGAGCGGGTGGGTGTCGGCCAGCTCGGGCACGCTGGCCAGGTCGTGGTCGGCCACGTCGAGGATGAAGCAGTCGTCGGCGGCGAGCAGCGTGACGATGGTCGGCGGGACGCCGTGCCGCAGCGCGTTGCTCGCCAGCTCGGTGGCGACCAGCACGACCAGGCCGGGCACCTCGTCGAGCTCCTCCCCCTGGGCCAGCCCGTAGCGGGTCAGCGCCGCGCGCAGCGACGCCCTCAGCTCGCGCAGCTCCGCGGCCGTGCCGAGGTCCCACCTCTCGAGTTCGGTGGCCCGCGGCGGCGGCGGCGACGTGCGCAACTGTCCCATGATCCCGCTTTACCCTGCGTAGCCGTCCGGTAAGCGGGCGGCCGCGGACGGGTCGCGCCCGGGGGGGCTTGACGACCGACTCCCCGCTCTGTAATTTACGAGTCAGTTAATTAACGACATCGTTAAACAGTGGGAGTGGTCGGGATGGGCAAGGTCATCGCGGTGGAGTACGTGACGCTCGACGGCGTCTTCGAGGAGCCGCAGTGGAGCTTCCCGTACTTCAACGAAGAGCTGCAGCAGTGGCAGTGGGAGAACCTCCAGGAGGCCGACGCCCTGCTGCTGGGCCGCAAGACGTACGAGGGCTTCAAGGCGGCCTGGCCGAAGATGGACGAGGGCTACTTCGGCGAGCGGATGAACCGCATCCCCAAGCACGTCGCCACCACCACCCTCACCGAGCCGGAGTGGGGGGGCGAGCTTCCTGCGGGGGGACGTGGCCGAGGCGGTCGCCGCGCTCAGGGCCGAGCCCGGCACGCTGCTCATCAACGGCAGCGCCGAGCTGCTCAACCACCTCACCGCGCACCGGCTGGTCGACGAGTACCGGATCATGGTCTACCCGGTCGTCATCGGCGCCGGGCGCCGGCTCTGGGCCGATGGCACCACCGCCGACCTGAAGCTGACCCGCTCGCACATCACCACCAGCGGGGTCGCCGTCCTCACCTACGTCCCGGCGTGAGCCCGGCCGGTCAGCGCCGGAGCAGTGCGAAGACGCCCCAGCCCAGGTACTCCCGCTGGCAGCGGACGTGGCGGAGCGGGTCCTCGGTCAGCTCCCGCCGCAGCTCCCCGGCGAGTTCGTCGTCCGGGTTGTCGTCCAGCCAGCGGCGCAGGTTGAGCCAGTGCGCGGCGGCGTACCGGTCCCAGCTGTCCTGGTCGGCGAGGACCATCTCCACCAGGTCCCAGCCGCACTCCTGGAAGAGCCCGACCAGGCCGGGCAGGTCCCGGAACTGCTCCCTCGACTCCGCGTGGCACGCGGTCACGGTCTCCCGGTCCGGTGGGTCGAGCCGCCAGTACGGTTCCCCGACGAGCAGCATCCGGCCGGGGCGCAGGCTGCGCGCCAGGATCCCGATCGTGCCGGGGACACCCCCGCCGATCCAGGTGGCGCCGACGCAGGCGGCCAGGTCGACCGGCTCCTCGGGTACGAACGTCGCGGCGTCGCCGTGCACGAAGCGGACCCGGTCGGCGACGCCCAGCGCCGCGGCCCGGTCCCGGGCCGCGGCGGTGAAGGCCGTGCTGATGTCCACCCCCGTGCCGACGACGCCGTGGTCGCGCGCCCAGGTGCAGAGCAGCTCGCCCTTGCCGCTGCACAGGTCGAGGATCGACGTGCCCGACCGCAGCTTGAGGGCCCGCCCGAGGGTGGCCAGCTTGCCGGCGTCGAAGGGGTTGAGGATGCGGAGGTCGCCCTCGCGGATGACGAAACTACGTGGCAGGTCCATGTCGGTGACTCCGGTGGGTCGATGTCGGTGTGTGGCGGGGCGGACGCTGGTCGGCTCGGATCAGCACGCTCGGCACCGGCACGAAAACACCCTCTTCGACCCATCGGAGTGACGTGCGGCCAGGCTAGGTGGCGACGGGTCCACCGCCAACCGAATTCGGGACGGGTGGGCCGCCCACACGGCCGGTGGGCGCGAGGTGTCGGCCGCGCGGATATCTGCTGTGGTCTATATCACGCTAGCGTCCGGGCACGCCGGCGGGCCGCCGGCCGCTTCCGAAACGGGAGAACCCCATGAACACACCGTGGAAGGCCGCCACCACCCTCGCCGCGGCCCTGCTCCTGGTCCTGTCCACCGGCACCGCCGTCCACGCGGCCGGCACGCCGTACACCAGGACGCCCGTCTCCGGGTCGCTCGGCACGTACAACGTCTCCGCCGTCTACGTCGCCGGGGTCTCCTCCGGCGGGTACCTGGCCACCCAGCTCCAGGTCGCCTACTCGGCGCGGATCCGGGGCGCCGCCGTCTTCGCGGCCGGGCCCTACTACTGCGCCCAGAACAACGTCTCGCAGGCGCTCTACGGCTGCGGCGACAACATCTACCCGACGTACGTCTCCACACTGGAGAACTACACCCGCAGCTGGGCGTCGTACGGCTGGATCGACGGCACGGGCAACCTCGCCGGCCAGCCGGTGTACGTCTACCACGGCAACAACGACAACACCGTGAAGAGGTCGGTCACCGACGACCTGGTCCGCTACTACCAGGACTTCGGCGCCAGCGTGCGGTACGACTCCGGCAGCGCCGCCGGGCACGCCTGGGTCACCCCCTACGGCACGGTGAGCTGCACGGCGACCGCCTCGCCGTACCTCAACGACTGCGGGACGGACCCGCAGGGCGCGTTCCTCGGCAAGCTCCTCGGCTCGGTGGCGGCGCCGAACACCGGCCCGCTCGGCGGCACGCTGGTCCGGTTCGGCCAGGACGCCTTCGCGGTGAACGGCTGGGCCAACGGCCTGAGCATGGACGCCAACGGCTTCGCGTACGTCCCGAGCGCCTGCGCCGGCGGCCAGACCTGCCGGCTGCTGGTCGCCCTGCACGGCTGCCTGCAGGGCTACTCCAGGGTCGGCACCGCCTTCGTCGACCGGGCCAACCTCAACCAGTACGCCGACACCAACCGGCTGATCGTCCTCTACCCGCAGGCGATCCCGTCCGGGGTGAACCCGAACGGCTGCTGGGACTGGTGGGGCTACCTCGGCGGGACGAACTACCCGATCAAGGGCGGTGCCCAGGTCGAGACGATCATGAACATGGTCCGCCGGCTGGACGGCTGAGCCCGGCCGCAGCCCGTGCCCGGGGCGGTGAAACCGTCGTGAAACCGCGGTGATCCCCGCCCCGGGCACGCTGCCGGCATGACGACAACCTCACCACCGCTGGCGGTCACCGCGACCGGCCTGCGCAAGTCGTACGGCGGTCACGTCGTGCTCGACGGCGTCGACCTGCGGGTCCCGGAGGCTTCGGTCTTCGCGCTGCTCGGCCCGAACGGCGCCGGCAAGACCACCACCGTGCAGATCCTCTCCACGCTGATCCGGGCCGACGCCGGCGCGGTCCGGATCTGCGGGCACGACCTGGCCGCCGAGCCGGACGCGGTCCGGTCGGTGATCGGTGTCACCGGTCAGTTCTCCGCGGTGGACAACCTGCTCACCGGCGCGGAGAACCTCCAGCTGATGGCGGACCTGCGCCACCTGGGTCGCGCCGAGGGCCGGCGGACCGTCGCCGGCCTGCTGGCGCGGTTCGACCTGACCGAGGCGGCCGGGAAGCCGGCGTCGAGCTACTCGGGCGGGATGCGGCGCCGGCTGGACCTGGCGATGACCCTGGTCGGCGAGCCGCGCCTGATCTTCCTCGACGAGCCGACCACCGGCCTGGATCCCCGCAGTCGCCGGGTGATGTGGCAGATCATCCGGGACCTGGTGGCCGGCGGGGTGAGCATCTTCCTGACCACCCAGTACCTGGAGGAGGCTGACCAGCTCGCCGACCGGATCGCGCTGCTCGACGGGGGGCGGCTGGTCGCCGAGGGGACCCCGGACGAGCTGAAGCGGCGCGTCCCGGGTGGCCATGTCCGGTTGCGGTTCGCCGACGTGGACGGGCTCGCCGCGGCGGCCCGGACGGTGCCGACGGCAGCCCGTGACGACGAGAGCCTCACCCTCCAGATCCCGAGCGACGGCGGCGTCCGGTCGGTGAAGGCACTGCTCGACCGCCTCGACGACGCGGCCGTCGACGTCGACGCGCTGACCCTGCACACCCCCGACCTCGACGACGTCTTCCTGGCCCTCACCGGCCACCCCACGAACGAGAAGGTGACGACGCGGTGACGACCCTCTCCCACACCCTCGGCGACTCGGCGACCATGCTGCGCCGCAACCTGCGACACGCGCTGCGCTATCCCTCCCTGACCCTGATGGTCATCGCGTTACCGGTGATCTTCCTGCTGCTGTTCGTGTACGTCTTCGGTGGCACCCTCGGCGACGGCCTCGACGGCGTGCGGGGTGGTCGCGCCGAGTACGTCAACTACGTCACCCCGGGCATCCTGCTGCTCGCCATCGCCGGGGCGGCGCAGGGCACCGCCATCTCGGTGGCGATGGACATGACCGAGGGCATCGTCGCGCGGTTCCGCACGATGTCCATCGCCCGCGCCTCCGTGCTGACCGGCCACGTCCTCGGCAGCGTGCTGCAGACCATGCTGGGGCTGGCGGTGGTCGTCGGGATCGCGCTCCTCGTCGGCTTCCGCCCGACGGCGGGTCCCCTCGACTGGCTCGCCGCCGGCGGGCTGCTCGTGCTGGTGGCGTTCGCGGTCACCTGGCTGTCGGTCGCGCTCGGCATGGTCACGAAGAGCGTGGAGACCGCCAGCAACCTGCCCATGCCGCTGATGCTGCTGCCGTTCCTCGGCAGTGGGTTCGTGCCCACGGCGTCGATGCCGGTCGGCCTGCGCTGGTTCGCCGAGTACCAGCCGTTCACCCCGATCATCGAGACGCTGCGCGGACTGCTGCTCGGCGCGCCGATCGGCGCCAGCGCGGGACAGGCGGTCGCCTGGTGCGCCGCGATCAGCCTGGCCGGCTACCTGTGGGCACGCCGGCTGTACGACCGGGATCCGTCCCGCTGACCGGCTCCGGCCGCGCCCGGACCGCGGCGAGCGCGGCGGCCCGCAGGCCGGCGTGGTCGAGGGCGGCGTACGACGAGACCGCCTCGTCGTACGCCGCCCGGTCGGCCTGGTCGGCCTCCCGCCGGGCCGCCGCCGACGACATGGTCGGCTGGAAGTTGCGGAGGTAGCCGAGGCGTTCGGCCAGCGCGACCAGGCGTGCCCCGGAGGCCAGGGCGCCCCGGTCGCCGGCCCGGCGTCCCCGGTCGAGGTCCACCATGGCCAGTGCCAGGACCAGTGCCCCGCAGACGGGCAGCTGCACCAGGAACGCCGGCGGATTGCTGATCGGTCGGGCGAGCAGCGCCGACAGCTTCCGCGGCAGCTCGCCGACCAGCTCCCCGGCCGGGTCGAGCCGACCGTGCCGGACGTGGGCGACGATCGCGGCGGCCTGCACCTCCAGCATCCACGGCGCGTCGCCGGCCGGCTCCGCCCACACCAGCGGATCCACCGGCGTCGCCAGGTGGGCGACGGCGTCGTCCCACAGCCGCAGGCCGGCGTCGACGTCTCCCCGCGCGAGCGCCACCTCCGCCCGGATGCCGAACTCGAACGCGCGCATCCCGTACCCGTCGTCGGTCCGGTCGGACGCCGCGAGCCGCAGCCAGCGCTCCGCCTCGTCCACCGCGCCGAGGTGGAGATTGACCAGGACCAGCGCCCACCGGATGTGCAGCACGTCCAACCACGGTCCGGACTCGGCCAGCAGGTCCAGGGCCGCGGTGAGGTTGCGGCGCGCCTCCTCCGCGCGTTCGGCCTGCATGCACAGCTCGCCGACGCGGGAGTGCGCGAGGACGCGGACCCAGGGGACCGGGCGGTCGACGACCGCGGCGAGCATCCGGCGGGCGGCGGCCAGGGCGTGCTCGGGCTGCCCGGCCTGTTCGAAGACGTAGCTGGCCAGGCCGTTCGCGACGCCCTCGGCCAGGGGCTCGGGGTGGTAGCAGAGCGAGACCAGGACCTCCGGATCCGCGCCGATCTCCCGCGCGGCGGCCAGGACGGTGGCCATGGCGCCGAGCAGGGTGTCCGACGGCGGCGGGGGGAGCCGCCGCAGCGTGGCCAGCGACCGCGTCGCCCGCGGTCCCAGGATCATGAACGTGTGCACCAGGCACAGCACCGCGGCCGTGCGGGTGACCGGCACGAAACGAGGTTCCGGACGGAGGTGCGACAGGACCCACTCCGTCTCGTCGGCGAGCGCGAGCATCCTCGGGTAGTTGGCGTCGAGGGTCCACAGGCCGGCCAGGACGGCGGTGGTCGCGGCGACGGTCGCGCCGTCGGCGTGGGCGAGCGCGTACCGCAGCGCCGTCACCAGGTTGTCCTGCTCGGCGCGGATCAGCTCGGTGGTGGCGAAGGGAGCCGGCCCGAGCAGCGACTCGTGGTGCGCCAGCCCGAATTCGCGGGCCCAGGCGAGCAGGGCCGCCGTCACCAGCCCGGTCTCGCCGGCCTCGTCGCGGCGGTCGGCGCTGAACTCGCGGACCGTCTCGAGCATCCGGAACCGTACGCCGGTCGGGGTCTCCTCCACCTTGAGCAGCGACTGGTCGACCAGGTGCTCCAGCACCGGCAGCACGTCGTCGGTGCGCAGCAGGTGCCGGACGGCGTCCGGGCCGAAGCCGCCGGGGAGGATCGACAGGGCCCGCATGGCCGCCTGCCCGGAGGGCCGGAGGAGGTGCCAGCTCCAGTCCACCACGGCGTGCAGGGTGTGATGCCGCCGCGGCGCGTCACGCGGTCCGCCGCGGAGCAGCGCGAACCGGTCGTCCAGGCCGCGAGTCAGCTCGGCGACCGTCATGGCCCGGACCCGGGCCGCCGCCAGTTCGATCGCCAGCGGCAGCCCGTCCAGGTGACGGCAGACCTCCGCCACCAGGTCGGCCGGCAGCGCGGCGCCCGGTCGGGCGGCCCGCGCCCGCTGGGTGAACAGCTCGACGGCCGTGGGCAGCGTCAGCTCGGGCAGCGGGTGGACGGACTCCGACGACAGGCCCAGCGGCGTACGGCTGGTGGTCAGCACCCGGACGTGCCGTGTCGTCGCCACCAACGCGCCCACCAGCTCGGCCACGCCGCGAACGACCTGCTCGCAGTTGTCGAGGACCAGCAGGACGGGACCGGACCCGAGCGCGTTGACGATCACGCTGACCGTGTCCGGGGCGACGGCGACGGGACCGACCGGCGTCGACCGGGCCTCGCCGACACCGAGGACCGACGCGACCTCGGCCGTCACGTCGCCGTCGTCGGTGACCCCGGCGAGCGGTACGAGGTGCACCACCCGCTGCTCGGCCCGCCGTGCCACGGCGTACGCCAGCCTGGTCTTGCCGAGACCGCCCGGACCGACGATCGAGGTCACCCGGGACGAGCGCAGCAGCGCGCTCACCGCCGCGATGTCGTCCTCCCGGCCGAGCAGCGGGTTGGGCTCGTGCGGCACGCCCGGCCGCAGGACCGGGGCGTCGCCGTCGAGCAGGTCCCGGTGGAGCTGCCGGAGCGCGGGGCCGGGGTCGGTGCCGAGCTCGTCGCGCAGCGACCGGCGGTACTTCTCGTAGCGAACCAGGGCCGCGGACCGGCTCGCCGTTGCGGCCTCGGAGCGCAGGAGCTCCGCCAGGATCTCCTCGTCCCGCGGCCACCGTGCGGCCAGCTCGCCGAGGGCGCGTACGGCCTCGGCGTGCCGTCCGAGCCGAGCCAGCGCCAACGCCCGGGAGCGGGCCAGCGAATCGTGGACCGCGGCGCGGTCCGCGCGCAGCGCCGCCAGTGGATCATCGACCCCCGGCTCGTCCGTGGGTGGATCGGCCCACAGCGCGAGGCCCGCCTCCGCCTCGGCGAGCGCCGCGTGGTGCTTTCCGGCCCGGGAGTGCCCCTGGGCCGCCGCCGCGCGCAGCACCACGGCGGACGCGTCGACCTGCTCCTCGGTCAGGGCGAGGCGGTAGCCGGTGGCGGTTCTCGCGATCAGGCCCGCCCCGAGTTCGGCCCGCGCACGGGAGACGAGGATCTGCAGAGCCTTCGCCGGATGCTGTGGGCGCTCGTCCGGCCACAACGCGTCGATGAGTCTCGTCGTGCCGCACCCGGCGCGGAGCTGGCCGGCCAGCAGCGCGAGGAGCCCGCGCAGCCGGGGCCCGGTGATCTCCGCACCGCGCCAGGCCACTCGCGACAGCAGGATCAGTTCGGGGGCCACCCAGACAGAGTAGGCAGGCCGGCGCCGGCGGCCGAAGTCCGCATCGTTCCCGTTCACCACGGCTTGTTGACGCCGTGGATCCCCATTTTCCACCTGTCTTTCCCGCCACCGGCCCGGGCGGCCGGTATGGGCCCGGGGAATGGCGCACCGCCAGTACATGGGCCAGCTCCGGCGCAAGCTGGAGGACAACCCGGCCGGCCCCGGCACCTGATCACCAAGCCGGGAATCGGCTGTCGCTACCGACCGTAGTTACTCGTCTGCGGCCCGTCCGATCTGCTCCTTCGTCGGCGGGGGCTCACCGTCCGTGATGGCCGTCACCGCGGCTTCTGTCCGATCCGGCGTCCCGGACCGGGTGGCGGCCAGGTCCCGATCCGGCTGCCGGGCGATGCGGTGCGGCCTCCTGGTGAGATACCGTCGCCAGGTGATCGTCGAGGAGCACTGGTGGAATGGGGACGCGACGGCACGCGGGCGTCGCGATGTGTACATCCGCACCGATGGGCATCGGTGGGAGGTCCAGGCGCAGATCGGCGGCGCCCTGGGCCGTTCGAAGGTGCAGGAGTGCCCCAGCCGTGGCTCGGCCAGCATTCTCGCCGGGGCGTGGCGCGGGGGTGACCCGGCCTGGCGCGAACTGCCGGCTGACCGCGTCGGGCGCGCCTGACGTCGGCTCCGGGCCGCCGTCGTCGGCGGCCCCGGTCAGCCGGCCGGCTGACCGTGGGTGCCCGCGTGCGGGAAGTGCAACCGGACGCTGGTGCTGCTCTCCCCGCAGTGCACGGTCACCACGTCGGCGAGCTGTCGGGCCAGCCAGAGACCCCGCCCGCCGACCCGGTCCGCGCTGCCGGGCCGGTGGAAGCCGGCCGCCGGCGGGATCCGGTGGCCACCCGGGTCGTCGACCTGGACGACGAGCATGTCCCGGTGGTGCCAGCCCCGGAGGCGTACCGGGGGCGCGCCGTGGACCAGGCCGTTCGTGGCCACCTCGGTGACCGCGACGACCACGTCACCTGTCGCGTCCGCGTCGAACGATCTCGCCTCGGCCCAGCCGCGCAGCGCGCCGCGGAGAGGGGTGAGCTGATCGAGGTCCACGAGGCGGACGTCGAGGTCCACCACCGGCGGCATCGCGTCGAGCGGGATCTCGCTGCGCCGCCGCAGGTAGTCGGCCGACGCGACGTGGCCGGAGTTGGGCTCGCGGCCGTTCTCGGTGAACTCGTGGTTGTGCAGGGTCCGGACGCTCTCGATCAGGACCGCGGGGTGCCGCCGGCTGTCCCAGAGGCAGGTGACCGCGCAGCCGTAGTCGGCGTACGCGTCGCCGCACGCGGACTCGTACGACAGGTGGGCGGTGGCGCGGTCCACCGGGGCGTCCGACCCGGGTTCGGCCGACACGTCGGCTTCGGTGATCACGTGGACGCTGCTGCCGGCGGCGTGCTGGGCGGCGAGATACCGGCGGAGCCGCTCGTACGCGAAGCCCAGCCGCGTCGGGGAGGTGGCCCGCTCGCCCCATTCGAGCCGGTCGGCCAGCGAACCCAGGGCATCGCGGACGACCCGTTCGACGTGCGCGCCGACCAGCAGGCAGACCCGTTCGTGCGCGGCGACCGACCGCCGCAGCGCGGGGACGAGCCGGGAGCGCAGGGTGTCGTCCGAGTCGACGATCAGGGCGGCGTGCACGAAGTCCCGCGCGACGGGCGAGGCGTGACCCGTCACGGCGCCTGCTCCGGCGCCGCCGTGCCCCGGGAGCCGGCGGAGGCACCGACCCACCCCGTGCCGTCGGGGACGCCGGCGAGGGTCGGAGGCCGGTCCGCCATGTGACACCACGCCTTCCGGAAGTAGGGAAAGCCGGGGCGGTACGACGTCGGCGTGGGCGCCGGTCCGGTGATCTCCGACGGGTAGGTCCCGTGGGACGAGCCTAGCGCGGTCCCCGGACCCCCGCTGAGCGCCACGGTCACCGGTTCCGCCTGCTCGTCGCGCTGTCGAAGATCCGTCAGGAACCGACCGGCGTGGCGGAAGTCCCCGGGCACCAGGCCCCTCGGGTGTTTGGTCGGGCGGCCGGCGGATACGTTAGTCACCGGTGTGCCGGGAAGTCTGGTCGGCGATGGATGACGCGACCCCTGCCGACGAGGAGACCCCGTGACCGACGCCGCCCGGCGCCGTGCCAACCTGTTCGCCCGCCGCTCGTGGGCCGAGACCAGTCGCATCTCCGCCATCCTCCGCAAGGAGACGGTCGGCGGGGCGCTGCTGCTCGCCGGCGCGCTGCTGGCCCTGGTCTGGTCGAACTCGCCCTGGTCGGAGGGGTACCGGGCACTGCGCGACCTCCGCCTC
Organism: Micromonospora kangleipakensis; assembly: GCF_004217615.1. Taxonomy (NCBI): domain Bacteria; kingdom Bacillati; phylum Actinomycetota; class Actinomycetes; order Micromonosporales; family Micromonosporaceae; genus Micromonospora; species Micromonospora kangleipakensis. The sequence continues at coordinate 1,434,340 of NZ_SHLD01000001.1, forward strand.
GGTCCGGCTTCGCTGCACCTGGACCTCAGCATGGCCACCTGGGCCGCCGACGGGCTGCTGGCGATCTTCTTCTTCGTCGCCGGGCTGGAACTCAAGCGCGAGTTCGTCGCCGGTGACCTGCGGGACCCGCGCCGGGCCGCGGTGCCCGTGGCGGCGGCGGCGGGCGGGGTGGTCGTACCGGCCGTGCTCTACCTCCTGATCGCGGGCGGCGCCGGCGCGAAGGGGTGGGCGATCCCGACCGCGACCGACATCGCCTTCGCCCTCGCCGTGCTGGCCGTGGTGGGCCGCTTCCTGCCGTCGGCGCTGCGCACCTTCCTGCTCACCCTGGCGGTCGTCGACGACCTGCTCGCGATCGTGATCATCGCCGTCTTCTACACCGCACACCTGTCCGTCGTCCCGCTGCTCGGCGCGCTGGTCCCGCTCGCGATCTTCGCCGTGCTGGTGCAGCGGCGGGTCCGGTCCTGGTGGCTGCTCCTGCCGCTGGCGGCCGTGACCTGGGCGTTGGTGCACGCGTCCGGGGTGCACGCCACCGTGGCCGGCATCCTGCTGGCCTTCACCGTCCCGGTGATCCGCAGTCAGGCCGCGGGCGGTCCCGACGCCGGCCCGGGCCTGGCCGAGCACTTCGAGCACCGGTTCCGGCCGATCTCCGCCGGCGTCGCGGTGCCGGTCTTCGCGTTCCTCTCCGCCGGGGTCACCATCGGCGGCATCGCCGGCCTGGCCACCGCGCTGACCGACCGGGTCGCGCTCGGCATCGTCGTCGGCCTGGTGGTCGGCAAACCGGTCGGCATCATGACCGCCACCTGGCTGGTCTCCCGCTTCACCCGGGCGGATCTGGACGAGGGCCTCAACTGGCTCGACGTGCTCGGCCTGGCGCTGCTCGGCGGTATCGGGTTCACCGTGTCGCTGCTGATCGGCGAGCTGGCGTTCGGCCTGGGCAGTGAACGCGACGGGCACGTCAAGGTCGCCGTGCTCGCCGGGTCGCTGCTCGCCGCGACGGTGGCCACGGTCATCCTGCGCGCCCGCGGCCGCCTCTACCGCCGGCTGTACGAGGCGGAGACCGTCGACCGCGACCACGACGGCGTGCCGGACATCTACCAACGGGAGTCCGACCGGCCGACCGGCTGACGCGAGGCCGTTGCGGCGGGTCCCGCTCCGGCGACCGGTCACGCCTCCCGGCGGTGGTGACCGAGGTCCGCCCAGAGTCGCTCCTCCACCGGCGACATCGGCACGTGGGCCGCGAGCCGCTCGGGATGCCCCGACGCCGGGGCGGTCACCGTCGGGGCCGCGCCTTCCGGGTCCGGCGCGGCGGCGGGTGGCGGCAGGATCAGGCCGGTGTAGCTGGCCCCGCAGTGTTGCAGGCCCAGCCACAGTGTCCGCGACACCGTCCGGAGCCATCGCACGTACCGTGCCGGCACCGACCTCACCACCCACACCGACTCTGCCCGCATCGCTCCGACGCCCGCCGGCGCCGGGTGTCCATGGTCGGTGGACCGGCTCGAGGAACGCTCGACGTGGCGGCGTGCCCCTCAATCGTCGCCGCCTGCCCGCCCTGTTCCGCAACCCCGCAGCCCCGACGCACGCCACCACCGACAAGAAGATTTGTCTTGACAAGAAAAGTCGTCGGTGGGAGAGTCAGGTCATGTTCGACATCGCAGTGATCGAGGACCCGGCGGCGGCCGAGGCGTCGCTGGACCCGACGCGGGCCCGGCTGCTGGCCGCACTCGCCGAGCCCGCCTCGGCGACGGCGCTCGCCGCCCGGGTCGGCCTGCCCCGGCAGAAGGTCAACTACCACCTCCGCGCGCTCGAGCAGCACGGCCTGATCGAGCTGGTGGAGGAGCGCCGCAAGGGCAACGTCACCGAGCGGGTCATGCGGGCCACCGCCGCGTCGTACGTGATCTCGCCGATGGCCCTCGCCGCCGTACGGCCCAACCCGGCCCAGTCGCCGGACCGGCTCTCCGCGCGGTGGCTGCTGGCGGTCGCCGCCCGTCTCGTGCAGGACGTCGGCACGCTGATCACCGGCGCGGAGCGGGCGCGGAAGCCGGTGGCGACCTTCACCGTCGACGCCACCGTCCGGTTCGCCTCGGCGAGCGACCGGGCCGCGTTCGCCGAGGAGCTGGCGTCCACGGTCACCGCCCTCGTCGGGAGGTACCACGACGAGAAGGCCCCCGGCGGCCGCGAGCACCGGGTGGTGCTCGCCCTGCACCCCAGCGTCAACGCCCCGACCGACCACGAATCCGAGGAGTCCTGACATGACCGCCATGACCAGCCCGATCGCCTCGCGGACCCGGCCGACCCTTCCGCTGAGCGCCACAGCCCGGCGCCGCCGGCAGCGCGTCCTGGGGGTGGGTGCCGCGGTGGCCGCGAACAGCCTGCTCTACCTGGCCGCCCGCGCGGCCGGCGCCGACTTCGTGCTGACCGACCCGGGCGCGACGGAGGCCCACCCGCTGATCCTGCCGGAGATCGCGGTCTTCAGCCTGGTCTTCGCGCTGCTCGGCTGGGGCGCCCTCGCGCTGCTCGAGCGGTTCACCCGCCACGCGCGAATCGTCTGGGGGGTGCTGGCCGGCACGGTGCTGCTGGCCTCCTTCGTCCCGATCTTCATCGAGCGGGCCACCGTGGACACCCGGATCATGCTGGGCGTCCTGCACGTCGTGGTGGCCCTGGCACTGCTGCCGATGCTGCGCCGGCCGGCCCCGGCGGACGCCCGCTGACCCGCACCGTCCGGCAGGCCCCTGACGCGGTGGCCGCCATTCCGCCGGCGGCGGTGCCCGTCGCCGGCGACCAGATCCCGACCCGACAACGACACGTCACGACCACACCCGACAGAAGGGCACCGATCATGGGACACCACTTCGAGCTGCACAAGGACATCGAGCTGGCCGCCACTCCCGAGCAGGTGTGGGAGGCCATCGCCACCGGCCCGGGCATCGACTCGTGGTTCATGGGTCGCAGCGAGGTGGAGGCGGTCGAGGGCGGACGGACCAGCCTGACCATGGCCGGCCACGTCAACGAGGCGACGGTCACCGCGTGGGAGCCCGGCAAGCGGTTCGCGAACCGCACCGAGCCCGGGCCGGACGGCAGCTTCATGGCGATCGAATACCTCATCGAGGGTCGCGACCAGGGCACCACGGTGCTGCGGCTCGTCCAGAGCGGCGTCCTCGGGGACAACTGGGAGACCGAGTACGAGGCGATGAAGGTCGGCTGGGACATGTACCTCGGGACGCTGGCGGCCTACCTCAGCCACTTCGCCGGCCGGACCGGCACCCCGGTCACGGCGTTCCGCCCCGGGGCCGGCGCCCCGGACCAGGTGTGGGCGGCGGTGACCGGCGCCTTCGGCATCTCCGGCCCGGTCCGCGAGGGGGAGCCGGTCCGGCTCACCGTCGACGGCCTGCCGCCGATCGAGGGTGTCGTCGACCTCGCCGGCCTGCCGACCTACTTCGGGGTCCGCACCGCCGACGCGCTCTACCGGTTCCTCCACTCCGGCAGCGATCGGGGCGACACCCTGGTCCTCGGCCACCACATCTTCGGCGCTGGCCAGGACCCGGCCCGGACCGACCAGGCCTGGCAGAACTGGTTGGCCACGCTCCCCATCGGCTGAGCAGAGCCGGCAGAGGTAGCCGGCGCCAGCCGGGAGCGGCCTTCTCCGCGGAGGGGCCGCTTCCGGCTGTCGGCGGTCCGTCCTGGAGCGCCGTCATCCGAACTCAGGCGGGCCTCCGTGCCCGGATACCCGGGCAGGTCCACCGGGCCGAGGATCGTCACCTCGTCGCCCGGCGACCGGTACTCCTTGCAGCTCTGCGCCGCCGCCTTCACCTGGGCGGTCACGTCGGTACCGGGCTACTGGGACGGGCTGACCGGCGATGCCGACGCGCTCGGCGTCGCGTCATCGGACCTGAGCCCGAACATGCGCTGTCGGAAGGGATCGGCCCGATCCGATACACGATGTTGGCACCGCGGGCCGCACTTTTCACGCACCTTCACGCGACGGGGAAGGGCCTCCCGGAACGGCTTCGGACGTGGCTGCCGGCGGGTCGTCAAAGCGACGTCAAAAATCCTCCGCCGGGCGTAGCGAACGTGTGAAAGCCATCGACACGGCTGCCGCCCGGGACTGGTATGGCCGGAGAAGGGCCTGAGGTACGGGTCCGCGCCGTCGCCGGAGGCGTGCTGTGTCTGTCGATCGAGATCAGGAAATCGGGGCGTACGGGGGGCCGACGCCTGCGGGGATCAGCGTCGCGGTCGGCTGGGCGGTGATGGTCGGGACCGTGCTGCTGAGTGCTGCCCTGTTCCCGCCGGTGGACCTCCCGGCGCGGGCGCTCCTCGTCGCCGTCGCCGCCGGGGCGTACGCGGCGCTGGTGGCGGATTTGCGGGCGGTCGCCGCGGTGACGGCCCTGGCGATGGCCACGTTCGTCGGGTTCCTCGCGCACCGGTTCGGTGAGCTGACCGGGGGCGGTGGCGCCTGGACCTACGCGGCGTTGATCGCGTTCGCCGCGGTCCTCGGCGCCGGTTACCGGCAGCTGCGTTCGATGGCCTCGGCCGATGGGGAGGAGGCAGCTCGGTACCCGTCGGTGGCCAGGCCCCGTACCAACGTCGTCGCGCCGCCGGACGACGCGCCGGGCGGTCCCGGTGCGGCGTGAGTCCGCCGAAGCCGCCGAGGACGGGACGACCGGTGCGGTCGGCGCCGGCCTGTCGATCGCCGTGGAGCTGGTGACCGGGCGTGGCCAGGACCGGTGGCCACGGCCCGGTCGCGTCTTCGCGGCCAGCTCGGCGCACACCTTCGCCGACCTCGCGGAGGCGATCGACGTCGCCTCCGGCCGCCGGGACGCCGTACCCGCTGCGCGGTTGGGGAGCGGTCCCGGACCAGTACGGGCGGAACCTCCCCGACGACCACGCCCTGACCTGCCCGTCGCGGCGTCCGACGGCGGACCTGCCGCCCCTCCCGCCGTCGTGGCACGCGCGCCGCTGAGCGCTGGGCGGCGTGACCACCTTCACCCGATCAGGGGCCTGCGTCAAAAGCGCGTCAAGAATCGACGGTTCCCCGTCACGGTCGCGTTATAGCCCCTGTCCTTCTAGGGGGGGTGGCGTTTTGATTGCCCGGCGCGACCGGAAGGCGGTCGTGACGAATGAATCCGCGATGAGGAGTCAGCTGTGTCTGACGTGGTGTTCGTGCTGGTGACGGTGGCGCTGTTCGCGGCGCTCGCCCTGGTGGTACGGGCGGTGGAGAAGCTGTGAGCGCCGTCAACGCCGTCGGCCTGGTGCTGGCGATCGGCCTGGGTGTGTTCCTGGTGGTCGCCCTGCTGTTCCCGGAGCGCTTCTGATGACCATGACCACAGCCGGCGTCATCTTCATCCTGTCCCTGATCGCGGCGCTCGTCGCGGTCTACAAACCCTTCGGCGACTACATGTACCGGGTGGTCTCCGGCACCCGGCAGTCCCGGGTGGAACGGGGGATCTACCGGCTGGTCGGGGTCAACCCGGCCGCCGAGCAGTCCTGGGGCGTGTACGCCCGCAGCGTGCTGGCCTTCTCCGCCATCTCGATCCTGTTCCTGTACGCGTTCCAGCGGCTGCAGAATCACCTCTGGCTGTCGCTCGGCTTCGACCCGGTGGTGCCGCACGGGGCCTGGAACACCGCGGTGTCGTTCGTGACCAACACGAACTGGCAGTCCTACTCGGGTGAGTCGACGATGGGCCACCTGGTGCAGATGGCCGGGCTGGCGGTGCAGAACTTCGTCTCCGCCGCCGTCGGCATCGCGGTCGCGGTGGCGCTGGTGCGCGGCTTCGCCCGCAGCCGCACGGGCGAGCTGGGCAACTTCTGGGTGGACCTGACCCGGATCACGCTGCGGATCCTGCTGCCGATCGCGGTGCTGGGCGCGCTCGCCCTGATGATCGGTGGCGCGGTGCAGAACCTCTCGGGCGGCACCGACGTGACCACGCTGACCGGCGGCACGCAGACGATCACCGGCGGGCCGGTGGCCAGCCAGGAGGTGATCAAGGAACTCGGCACCAACGGCGGCGGCTTCTACAACGTCAACAGCGCGCACCCGTTCGAGAACCCGACCGCGTGGACCAACTGGTTGCAGCTCTTCCTGATCCTGCTGATCCCGTTCAGCCTGCCCCGGGTCTTCGGCCGGATGGTCGGGCAGAACCGGCAGGGCTACGCGATCGCGGCCGTGATGGGGATCCTGGCGGTCGGCAGCATCGCCCTGACCAACGTCTTCGAGCTCGCCGGGCACGGCACCGTGCCGCAGGCGGTCGGCGCGGCGCTGGAGGGCAAGGAGGTGCGGTTCGACGTGTCGAACTCGGCCACCTTCGCCGCCGCCACCACGTTGACCTCGACCGGCGCGGTGAACTCGTTCCACGACTCGTTCACCTCGCTCGGCGGCATGATGACCATGGTCAACATGATGCTCGGCGAGGTCGCGCCCGGCGGTACCGGTTCCGGTCTCTACGGCCTGCTCATCCTCGCGGTGATCACCGTCTTCGTCGCCGGCCTGATGGTCGGCCGCACCCCGGAGTACCTGGGCAAGAAGATCGGATCGCGGGAGATCAAGTTCGCCTCGCTGTACTTCCTGATCACCCCGGCGCTGGTGCTGATCGGCACCGCGGCCGCGTTCGCGACCGGCAACAACTCGACGGCGCTCAACGTCGGACAGCACGGGCTGTCCGAGGTGCTCTACGCGTTCACCTCGGCGAGCAACAACAACGGCTCCGCCTTCGCCGGCATCACGGTCAACACCACCTGGTGGGACACCGCGCTGGGCCTGTGCATGCTGCTCGGCCGGTTCCTGCCGATCATCTTCGTGCTCGCGCTGGCCGGCTCGCTGGCCCGCCAGGCACCCACCCCCGCCTCCGAGGGCACCCTGCCGACCCACCGACCGCTGTTCATCGGAATGGTCGTCGGCGTCACGGTGATCCTCGTTGCGCTGACCTTCCTGCCCGCACTCGCTCTCGGCCCGCTGGCCGAAGGGCTGTGACCACCATGAGGAACAAGGACATGTCCGTCACGCCAGTGACATCCGGGACCGAAGAACAGCCGACCGCCGGCACTCCGGCCACCCACGGCAACCGGGTCGGCGGGGGCCTGCTCGACCCCAAGCAGCTCATCAGGTCGCTGCCGGACGCGCTGCGCAAGCTCGACCCGCGCACCCTGTGGCGCAACCCGGTGATGCTGATCGTCGAGATCGGCGCCGCGTTCACCACCGTCCTGGCGGTGACCGAACCGTCGGTGTTCGCCTGGGCGATCACCGTCTGGCTCTGGCTGACCGTGCTCTTCGCCAACCTGGCCGAGGCGGTCGCCGAAGGCCGGGGCAAGGCGCAGGCCGCGGCGCTGCGGCAGGCGAAGAGGGACACCATCGCCACCCGGCTGATCGGCTGGACGCCCGGCGCCGCGGCGAACACCTACCGCGACGAGGCCGTGCCGGCCCCCGCGCTGAAGCAGGGCGACGTCGTCCTGGTGGAGGCGGGCGGGATCATCCCGGGCGACGGCGACGTGGTCGAGGGCATCGCCAGCGTGGACGAGTCCGCCATCACCGGCGAGTCCGCCCCGGTGATCCGGGAGTCCGGTGGCGACCGCAGCGCGGTCACCGGCGGCACCAAGGTGCTCTCCGACCGGATCATCGTCAAGATCACCCAGAAGCCGGGGGAGAGCTTCATCGACCGGATGATCGCCCTGGTGGAGGGCGCCAACCGGCAGAAGACGCCGAACGAGATCGCGCTGAACATCCTGCTCGCCGCGCTCACGATCATCTTCCTGCTGGCCGTGGTCACCCTCCAGCCCCTGGCGATCTTCTCCAAGGCCTACCAGGCGGCGGCCCCGGACACCGGCGCCATCACCGACGGCGGGGTCACCGGCGTCGTCCTGGTGTCGCTGCTGGTCTGCCTGATCCCGACCACCATCGGGGCGCTGCTCTCCGCTATCGGCATCGCCGGCATGGACCGCCTGGTCCAGCGCAACGTCCTCGCCATGAGCGGCCGCGCGGTCGAGGCCGCCGGCGACGTCAACACCCTGCTGCTCGACAAGACCGGCACCATCACCCTGGGCAACCGGCAGGCCGCCGAGTTCCTGCCCGTCGAGGGCGTGACCGCCGAGCAGGTCGCCGACGCCGCCCAGCTGTCCAGCCTCGCCGACGAGACCCCCGAGGGGCGCTCGGTCGTCGTGCTCGCCAAGAACGCCTTCGGGCTGCGGGAGCGCGAGCCGGGCGTCATCCCGCACGCCACCTTCGTGCCGTTCACCGCGCAGACCCGGATGAGCGGCGTGGACCTCGGCGCGGAGAGCGTCGCCGGCGGGGTCCGCCGGATCCGCAAGGGCGCCGCCGCCGCGGTGATGAAGTGGGTACGCGAGAACGGCGGTCACCCGACCGAGCAGGTCGGCCAACTCGTCGACGAGATCAGCGGCATCGGCGGCACCCCGCTGGTGGTCGCCGAGCACCTCGACGGGGAGGCGGCCCGCACCCTGGGCGTCATCCACCTCAAGGACGTGGTCAAGACCGGCATGCGGGAGCGGTTCGACGAGATGCGCCGGATGGGCATCCGGACCGTGATGATCACCGGCGACAACCCGCGTACGGCGAAGGCGATCGCCGACGAGGCCGGCGTGGACGACTTCCTCGCCGAGGCCACCCCGGAGGACAAGCTCGCCCTGATCCGCAAGGAGCAGGAGGGCGGCCGGCTGGTCGCGATGACCGGCGACGGCACCAACGACGCCCCCGCCCTGGCCCAGGCCGACGTCGGCGTCGCCATGAACACCGGCACGTCGGCCGCCAAGGAGGCCGGCAACATGGTCGACCTCGACTCCGACCCGACCAAGCTGATCGAGATCGTGGAGATCGGCAAGCAGTTGCTGATCACCCGGGGAGCCTTGACGACCTTCTCCATCGCCAACGACATCGCCAAGTACTTCGCGATCATCCCGGCCATGTTCGCCGGCCTGTACCCGAGCCTGGACACGCTCAACGTGATGCGGCTGGCCAGCCCCGAGTCGGCGATCCTCTCCGCGGTGATCTTCAACGCCCTGGTGATCATCGCGCTCATCCCGCTCGCCCTGCGGGGCGTCCGCTACCGGCCCGCCGCCGCGTCGAAGCTGCTCAGCCGCAACCTGCTGGTCTACGGCCTCGGCGGCATCGTCGTGCCGTTCGTCGGCATCAAGCTCATCGACCTGCTCATCCAGTTCATCCCAGGGATCTCGTGATGCGCCTACCCACCTGGCTCGCCCAACACCTCGCCGCCCTGCGCGCCCTGCTCGTCTTCACCGTGCTGCTCGGGCTGGCCTATCCGCTCGCCCTGGTCGCCGTCGGCCGGCTGCCCGGCCTGCACGACAAGGCGGACGGCTCCCTGCTCACCGCCAACGGCAAGACCGTCGGCGGCGCGCTGATCGGGCAGTCCTTCACCGACGCCGACGGCAACCCCGTCCCGCGTTACTTCCAGTCCCGGCCGTCCGCCGCCGGCGACGGCTACGACCCGACGTCGACCGCGGCCAGCAACCTCGGCCCGGAGAGCGTCGTCGACACCATCGCCACCGACCCGGCCGAGTCGACCCCGAGCCTGCTCAGCCAGGTCTGCGCCCGGAGCAAGGCCGTCGGGGAACTCGAGGGCGTCGACGGGCGGCGACCGTACTGCACGTCCGACGGGGTCGGCGCCGTGCTCGCGGTGTTCCGCGCCGACGGTCTCACCGGCCGGATCACCCGGGTGGTCAGCGTCAACCAGACCGCCCCGGCCACGCCGTTCGTCGCCTCGTACCAGGGCGTGCCGGTCGAGCTGGCCAAGCCGGGCGAGGACTACGTGGCGGCCGGCGGCCTGATCACCCCGATGCGCGGTGACGCCCCCACCGACTCGGCGGTGCCGTGCGACGCGGTGACCGCCAGCGGCAGCGGCCTCGACCCGCAGATCTCCCCGGCGTACGCGAAGTTGCAGGTCAACCGGGTCGCTCGCGAACGGGGCGCGGACCCGGCGGCGGTCCGCCGCCTGGTCGACCAACACACCACCGGACGGTCGCTGGGCTTCATGGGCGAACCGGGGGTGAACGTCCTGGAGCTCAACGTCGCCCTCGACCGGCAGTTCCCGGCTCGCTGATCCACCATCACGGGGCGAGGCCGGACCCGACCGGTCTCGCCCGTGCCGCCGGCCCCCTACGCCACGACACCGACCTCGGTCGGTGTCGTGGCGGCTCCCGAGCAGGAAGGATGTTCTGCGTGCCACGAGGAGAACTCCGGATCTACCTGGGGGCCGCCCCCGGCGTCGGCAAGACCTACGCGATGCTGGAGGAGGCCCAGCGTCGCGCCGACCGCGGCACCGACGTGGTGGTCGGCCTGGTCGAGACGCACGGCCGCGCGCACACCGACGCGATGATCGGCGACCTGGAGGTCGTGCCGCGGCGTGAGATCACCTACCGCGGCACCGGATTCACCGAGATGGACCTGGACGCCCTGCTGGCCCGCCGGCCCGAGGTCGCCGTCGTCGACGAACTGGCCCACACCAACGTCCCCGGCTCCCGGCACGAGAAGCGCTGGCAGGACATCCAGGAGCTCCTCGACGCCGGCATCACCGTCCTCTCCACCGTCAACGTCCAACACCTGGAATCGGTCAACGACGTCGTCGCCCAGATCACCGGCACCACCCAGCGGGAGACCGTCCCCGACGAGATCGTCCGCGCCGCCGAACAGGTGGAACTGGTCGACATGACGCCGGAGGCGCTGCGCCGCCGGATGGCCCACGGCAACATCTACCGGCCCGACAAGATCGACGCGGCGCTGGGCAACTACTTCCGGGTCGGCAACCTCACTGCGCTGCGCGAGCTGGCGCTGCTCTGGCTCGCCGACAAGGTCGACGACCAGCTCGACCGCTACCGCGCCCAGCAGGGCATCTCCGCCACGTGGGAGGCGCGTGAGCGGGTGGTGGTCGCGCTCACCGGCGGGCCGGAGGGCGAGACGCTGATAAGGCGTGCGGCCCGGATCGCCGCCCGGAGCAAGGGCGCCGACCTGCTCGCCGTGCACGTCGCCCGCAGCGACGGCCTGGCCGACGCCGACCCCGCCCAACTCGCCCGGCAGCGGGTGCTGGTGGAAAGCCTCGGCGGCACCTACCACCAGGTCCTCGGCGCCGACGTACCCGCCGCGCTGCTCGACTTCGCCCGCGGCGTCAACGCCACCCAGCTCGTTCTCGGCGCCAGCCGGCGCGGCCGCTTCGCGCAACTGCTCTCGCGCGGCGTCGGGGTGACCACCACCGCGCTGTCCGGGCCGATCGACGTCCACCTGGTCACCCACCCGCAGGCCGGGCGGGGCCGGCGCGCCGCCGCGGTGCCGGCGGCGCTGTCACGGCGACGCCGGCTGCTCGGCTTCGCGCTCGCCGGGCTCGGCATGCCGCTGCTCACCCTGCTGCTGCTGGCCCTGCCCGACCTGAGCCTCACCAACGACATCCTGCTCTTCCTCGCCGGCGTCATCGGCGTGGCGCTGGTCGGCGGGATGTGGCCCGCCCTGGTCGCCGCGCTCGGTGGATCGCTGTTGCTGAACTGGTTCTTCACCCCGCCCCTCCACACGCTGACCATCGCCGAGGCGGACAACCTGCTCGCCCTCGGCGTCTTCGTCGGCGTCGCCGTCGCGGTCAGCTGGGTCGTCGACGTCGCCGCGCGGCGGACCCGGGAGGCCGCGCGCGCGTCCGCCGACGCGCAGACCCTGGCCACCGTCGCCGGCGGCGTGCTGCGCGGCGAACGGCCGCTGCCGGCCCTGCTCGACCGGCTCCGGGAGACGTTCGGGCTGCGCGCGGTCAGTGTGCTGGAACTCGCCGCGGACGCCGAGGGGCGACCCGACCGCGCCCGCGACGAGGGCGCCTGGCGGGTGGTCGCCAGCGTCGGTGACCGGCCCGCGTGCAGCCCGAGTGCGGGGGAGACCACGGTGCCGGTCGACGACCGGCTCACCGTGGTGCTCAGCGGCCGGCGGCTCGAGGCCGCCGACCGGCGCATCGTCGAGGCCTTCGCCGCCCAGGCCGCCGTCGCCCTCAAGCAGGAGCGCCTCGCCGAGGAGGCCGCCACCGCCCGCCCGCTCGCCGAGGCCGACCGGATGCGCACCGCGCTGCTCGCCGCGGTCAGCCACGACCTGCGTACGCCCCTGGCATCGGCGAAGGCCGCGGTGAGCAGCCTGCGCAGCCCCGACATCGAGTTCGATGCCGATGACCGAGATGAACTGCTGGCCACCGCCGACGAGTCCCTCGACCGGCTCAGCCGGCTCGTGGCGAACCTGCTCGACATGAGTCGCCTGCAGGCCGGTGCGCTGGGCGTGACCCACGCCGCGATCGGCCTGGAGGACGCCGTACCCCGTGCCCTGGACGAACTCGGCCCGGCGGCGGCCGACGTCAGCACCGACATCCCCGCCGACCTGCCCGCCGCCACCGCCGATCCGGGCCTGCTGGAGCGGGTGCTGGTCAACCTCGTCGCGAACGCGCTGCGGCACAGCCCGCCCGGGCAGCCGCCCACCGTCACCGCCAGCGCCCACGCCGGGCAGGTCGAGCTGCGGGTCATCGACACCGGCCCCGGCATCCCCGAGGACCAGTGGGAGCACGTCTTCCTGCCGTTCCAGCGCCTCGGCGACCGGGACAACCAGACCGGCGTCGGGCTCGGCCTCGCCCTGTCCCGCGGCCTCGCGGAGGCGATGGGTGGCAGCATCACCCCGGAGACCACGCCCGGTGGCGGCCTCACCATGGTCCTGCGGCTGCCGGCGGCCACCGACACCACGACGGAAGGACCGCAGGAATGACCCGCATCCTGGTCGTCGACGACGAACCGCAGATCCTGCGCGCCCTGCGGATCAACCTGCGCGCCCGCGGCTACGACGTCCAGGTCGCCGACACCGGCACCGCAGCGCTCAAGGCCGCCGCCGCCCACCCCCCGGACCTGGTGGTGCTCGACCTGGGGCTGCCCGACCTCGACGGCGTCGAGGTCATCCGCGGCCTGCGCGGCTGGACCACCGTGCCGATCATCGTGCTCTCCGGCCGGGCCGGCAGCGAGGACAAGGTCGCTGCGCTGGACGCCGGGGCCGACGACTACGTCACCAAGCCCTTCGGCGTCGACGAGCTCCTCGCCCGTATCCGGGCGGTGACCCGTCGCCTCTCCGCCACGCCGGCCGACGCCGCCTCCGTGGTCGCTCCACGGGTCGGTCGCCACACGATCAACCTCGTCGACCGGACCGTCACGCGCGACGACGGCGCCGAGGTCAAGCTCACCCCCACCCAGTGGGCGATGCTGGAAAAGCTGCTGCGCCACCCGGGCAAGCTCATCAGCCAGCGCCAGCTGCTGCACGACGTGTGGGGCCCGGAGTACCAGCAGGAGACCAACTACCTGCGCCAGTACATGGCCCAACTGCGGCGCAAGCTCGAGGACGACCCCGCCCGCCCCCGCCACCTCATCACCGAACCGGGCATGGGCTACCGGTACCGGCCCTGATCGCCCGGAAGGCGGAGATACCACCGGCAACGAGCCCCACGACGGGTGTTGCGGCCGGTCCGCCACCCCTCCCGGTCAGTCGGTAGCCGGCGGCGACAGGTCGACCGCCAGGAGTTGGTCGTTCGGCCCGACCCGCACCGCGTGCCGCCGGACGTAGACATCCGCCGCCGCGCCGAACGCCGAATCCGGGGGCGTGAGGATTCGGCCGAGCCCGGTGCGGCACCGACCGCCTCGACGCACCTCGACCGGACCGGGTCGCCGGAAGTGGCGCCACCAGCGCTTGTCGGAGGCGTCGCCGACCAGCACCACGTACCGGTCGTCAGTAGCGGCGTACAGCACCGGCAGGCTGATGTCCCGACCGTCATTGGCCCGGTAGCGCAACTCGCAGAGCTGAGCGTCCAACAGCCGGTGCCAGCGTGGGGAGCGCAGGATCGCCAACGTCGCCCGGTTGACCAGCGCCGGCGGCCGGTGGGCATGACGGTGACGTCGGCCCGTACCCCGGTTCGGGTCCACCGCTCCCCGCCTCCTCGTCGCTCGCACCCACGTGGCGGCACATCTCCGCGCACACCCTCATCCTCGCGCGGTCGCCCGTGCCGGCGCAGGGCCATCCGGCCCGTCCGGCCGGGCAGGGTCAGCCGGCGTGCACGTGCGGTCGGCGCGACCGGTCCGGCTCCTGCTGGCGCAGGATCTCCCGGGTGACCGGGGCGATCTCGCCCTGCCCGAAGATCAGGTAGCGCAGGAAGTTGCCGGCCGGGTTGCCCTCGGTCCACTCGAAGTAGATGTGCGGGCGGCGGTGGGTGAGATCGCGGATGTGCAGCAGCAGCGCGGCGAGCGCGTTGGGCACCGACGAGCTGGACAGGCGCAGCACCCGGTACTTGCCGTGCAGGACCGCCCCGGTGACCCGCAGCTCCGTCTCGAAGTCCGAGGGGTCGGTGACGGTCACCTCGACGAAGATGACGTCGCTGTCGGCGGGGAAGTCGTTGTCGGCCACGATCTGGGCCAGCTTGGCGCGGTACTCGGCGGCGTCCCGGCTGGCCGACTCGTGGGCGATGAGCCGGATGCGTCGCCGTGCGCAGTCGGTGATGAACTGCCGCGCGGTCGGGTCCAGTTCGACGGTGTCGACCCGCAGCTCGAACGCCCGGAACAGGCGGGACAACAGCGACACCCCGATGATCCCGGCGATGAAGCAGGCGGCGATCTTCGCGCCGTCCGGGCGTTCCACCACGTTGGCGATGGTGGTGTAGACGAAGATCACGGTGATGATGCCGAAGGCGACCGTGAGACCGTGCTGGCGGCGGTGCCGCGCGGAGAGGGTCACCGCGGTGGCGGCCGAGGTGATCAGCACCAGCACGCCGGTGGCGTAAGCGCCGCCCTGGGCGTCGACGCTGGCCTTGAAGATGACGGTGATGAGGAACGCCACGGCGGTGAACACCAGCACCAGCGGCCGCACCGCCCGCGCCCAGGTGGGTGCCATGCCGTAGCGGGGCAGGTAGCGGGGGACGAGGTTCAGCAGGCCGGCCATGGCGGACGCGCCGGCGAACCAGAGGATGGCGATGGTCGACAGGTCGTAGACGGTGCCGAACGCCTCGCCGAGGTTCTGGTGGGCCAGGAAGGCCAGCGCCCGTCCGTTGGCGGGCCCGCCCGGCTCGAACGCCTCGGCAGGGATCAGCACGGTGGTGGCGATGCTGCTGGTGACCAGGAAGATGCTCATGATGACCGCGGCGGTGGTGAGCAGGCGCCGCGCGCCGCGGATCCGTCCGGTCGGCTTCTCCTCGGTGTCGTCCGGGTCGCCCTTCACATGTGGCATCACCGCGACACCGGTCTCGAAGCCGGACAGGCCGAGCGCGAGCTTGGGAAAGACCAGCAGCGCGATCGCGATCATGAGCAACGGGTCGCCGTGCTGGGTGGTCAACGCCGTCGTCCAGTCGCTGACCGCGCTCGGGTGGGTGAGCACCCGCCACAGCGCGTCGGCCACCACCACCAAGTTCAGCGCCAGGTAGACCCCGACGAGCCCGACGGCGATGCCGATCGCCTCGCCGAAGCCCTTGAGGAACACCGCTCCCAGCAGCGCCACCAGCAGCAGCGTGATGATCACGTCGTGGCCTTTGAGGCTGTCGGGCCAGAACGGGTTCTCGTCGATGTGCGCGGTGGCGTCCGCCGCGGACAGGGTGATGGTGATGATGAAGTCGGTGGCGGCGAAGCCGAGCAGGACGAGGACGAACAGCTTGCCCTGCCAGTACGTCAGGAGCTTCACCAGCATGGCGATGGAGCCCTCGCCGTGCGGGCTGTCGTGCGCGACCCGCCGGTAGACCGGCAGCGCGCCCAGCAGGGTGACCAGCACCAGCACCAGGGTGGCGATCGGGGAGAGCACCCCGGCGGCCAGCGCGGCGATGCCGGGCTGGTAGCCCAGGGTGGAGAAGTAGTCCACGCCAGTGAGGCACATGACCTTCCACCAGGTGTGGTGGCGCTGCTCGGGCGGGCGGGCGTACGGGCCTTCGGTCTGGGCGGGCCGCGCGGACATGTCGGACAGCAGCCAGTCGCGCAGCGGACGTTTCTCCCGGGTCCGCGCCCGATCACGCGTGCCGACGCTCATCGTGCCTCCCCAACTCGCCATGGTCGTCGCGAGTATGCGCTGCGCGAACGTCGGGCCAGCAGCCAGTACCCGACACGCGTCTCCCGACGCCGCTGCGGGCCTGGCCGGCGCCGCCGGGGCCGGGTTTCACCCCGAACGGGTGGGGGAACCGGCGGCAGGATCAGCGCCGCGTGACGGCGTTGTGCTCGGTGGACCACTTCCGGGAGGGGGGATGGGCGACAAGGAGTGGCCTCCCCGAACGGGAGGCTTCGGACGCCGCCTGGACGAGCATGCGCCGGTTGACGCGCGGCCGGAGCCGACCCGGAGCCAAGTGGTCGACAGCGCCGTCTACGCCCGGGGCCGGCGCCACGCCTCCCCGGGCACTCTCGCCGACACCTACCGCTGCCTCCAGGAACTCGATCGGGCGATGGCCTGGATCGGCCTCTACCGGCCCGGCACCGGACAGCTCCGATCCCTGGCCCGGGAGTTCCAGCTGCACGACCTGGCTGTCGAGGACGCCATCAACGCCCACCAGCGGCCCAAGCTGGAACGCTACGGCGACACCCTGTTCGTGGTCCTGCGCGCCGCGCGTTACCTCGACGACCGCGAGGAGGTCGAGTTCAGCGAGCTGCACCTGTTCATCGGACCCGGCTTCGTCATCACCGTCCGCCACGGCGAGGCGCCCGACCTCCCCGCCGTCCGCCGCCGGCTGGAGGCCGACCCGCAGGTCCTGGCGCTCGGGCCCGAAGCTGTCCTGTACGCGGTCCTCGACCAGGTCGTCGACGGCTACGCCCCCGTCGTCGCCGGACTGGAGAACGACATCGACGAGATCGAGACCCAGGTCTTCGGTGGCGACCCCAACGCCAGCCGTCGCATCTACGCACTCAGCCGCGAGGTCATCCAGTTCCAGCGAGCCGCCCGCCCGCTGGTCAAGGTGCTCGACGCGCTCACCGCCGGGTTCGACACCTACGGTACGGACGAGGAGCTGCGCCGCCGACTGCGCGACGTGGCCGACCACCTCACCCAGGTCGTCGAACGTGTCGACGGGTTCCGGCACCTGCTGCAGAACATCCTCACCGTGAACACCACCCTCGTGACCCAGGCGCAGAACGAGGAGATGCGCAGCCTCACGGCCGCCAGCTACGCCCAGAACGAAGAGATCAAGAAGACTTCCTCCTGGGCGGCGATCCTGTTCGCGCCGACCCTGATCGGCACCGTCTACGGCATGAACTTCACCCACATGCCGGAACTCAACTGGCGCTACGGGTACGTGTTCGCCCTCGCCCTGATGGCCCTGGTCTGCGGCACTCTCTATCTGATCTTCAAACGCCGCGGATGGCTGTGAGCCGGCGCCGAAGGCCCGGCGCGGGTGGACATCGCGCTCACCCTCCCGCTGCCGTCGTGCTGGCCCCTGCCAGGTCGAGGGGCCGCAGGATGCCGTGCACGGCCACCACCTCCGCTCCGCCACGCAGCCGCAGATCCCCCACGGCCCGATGCAGCGCGGTCCGGCTCGGCGACGACAGCAGGACCACCGCGTCGATGTCGGCCGCGATCCACCAGGCCTGGACCGCGCACGGCTCGGCGTGCAGGAAGTCCAGCAACCTGCTGCCCGGGGTAACCGCGGTCAGCCGGACGCACACCAGCACCGCGTGCGTCCGCGCGGCTGGCTCGGACGCCGCCGCGGCACCGAGGACCTGCTCCGGTTCGGCCGCGGCCGGTGCCCGGCCGGTAACCGGCAGGTTCCACCGGTCACGCCGTCTGACCAATCCCGACGTCATGCCATCCATGCTCACGCTTCCCAGCGATGTCGCAGGCGGCCGCTACGCCGAATTGACGGCCCGGGCCGACATTTTCACGTCTCCTTGACGCCCGACGGGGGCCGGCCGAACCAGCCGGGTGGCGGATGCCGCCGAGGCGGGCCAGCGCGGTGCCGCACCGCCGGTACGTATCGAGCAGGTCAACCTCCGTGGTCCCGGCGCGTCACCGTGGAGCCAGCCGGCGATCTTCTGACTCCGCGACTCCGCGACTCCGCGCCCCGCGACGGGACGGTCGCCTGGCGGAGGAATGGTCGGCCGTCGACCGGGTACGAGCCGCCATGGTCGGTGACGGTCCGCCGAGGGGAGGCAGCTGGCGGGCACCGGCCGACCGGGCCGCCGACGGCCGCGGGGCGGTACGGGTGGCGCAGCTGCGGCGTCGGTCCGCGCAGTCGGTGCGTGAGCGGCTGAGTCGGGTCCGGGCCGGCACCGGCCTGGCGGTGCAGGCGGGGCTGGCGGCGGGACTGGCCTGGTGGGTGGCCGGCGACCTGCTGCACATTCCGCTTCCGTTGTTCGCGCCGATCTCCGCCGTCGTGGCGCTGGCCGCGTCCGTCGGCCAGCGGCTGCGCCGGATCGTCGAGCTGATCATCGGGGTGTCGATCGGCGTGCTGGTCGGCGACCTGCTGATCTACCTCATCGGGGCCGGGCCGTGGCAGCTTGGCCTGATCGTGGTGCTGGCCGTCGTCGTCGCGGTGTTCATCGGCGGCAGCCCGGCGCTGGTAGTCCAGTCCGCCGCCACGGCCGTGCTCATCGGCACCCTCACCCCGTCGGTACCGAACCTGGAGATCCCCCGGTTCGTCGCCGCTCTCGTCGGCGGCGCGGTGACATTGGTGGTGACCGCGGTGTTGCTGCCGCTGAACCCGCTCCGGGTGGTCAACCGGGCGGCTAAACCCGCGTTGGACCTGCTCATTGACCAGTTGGAGGCTACCGCCGAGGCGATGAGAAGTCGGGACGCCGACCGCGCCCAGGCCGCCCTGGACCGGCTGCGCGACAACAAGAAGCAGTTGGGCGCGTTCAGCGAGGCGGCACAGGGGGCCCGGGAGGCGAGCACCCTGTCCCCGGTGCACTGGGGCCACCGGCGCGGCCCCATCGAACGGTACGTGCAGTCGGTGGAGCCGGTAGACCGGGCCATGCGCAACAGCGGAACCCTGATCCGCCGCGCCGTGACGATGATCGAGGACGGCGAACCGATCCCCGAGGCCATGCCGGCGGCGGTGGCCGCGCTGGCTCAGGCCGTGCGGGTGCTGCGGCGCGAGTTCACCGCCGGCGACGATCCCGACAGGGCCCGCGAACAGGCGTTGCGGTCGGTGTGCGAGGCAGGCCGGGCGTACCGGGCGGGGGTGGGATTCTCCGGTGAGGTGGTCGTCGCCCAGGTCCGTACCGCGGCCAGTGACCTGCTCGTGGCCACCGGGACCAGTCAGGACGATGCGAACCGGATGATCCGGCACACCTTCGGCTAGTGCGGTGTCCACTAACGTTCACCGGGTTTGCGGTGGGTGTTGTGGATCCTCGCCTTGGGGGCGAGCGACTCCCCACCGGGTGGTGGGGCGGGCCTCCGCGGGCCAACTGATCCTCGCGCCGCCCGGTCGTGCGCTGGACGGCGGGGGTCACGTCGGGACCGACCGGCACCGGGAAGGTGCCGGCCGGCTCGACGGTGCGTGACCACCTCCGGCAGCACGACCGCTGCCGGGGTGGTGGATCCGCCGCCCGGGATACGGGTGGCGATGATGGCAGCCGCGACGAGGTCACGGTGCCCGGAGAATGCGCAGTGCGGGCAGGACAGGGTCCGCCCACGGGGTTTCGGCACCCGCCTTCTGCAGGCCGGGCAGGTGGAGGAGGTGCCGCGTTCGTCGACCAGCCGGACGGTGATGCCGGCCAGGGTGGCCTTGTCGGTGAGGACCTGCAGGAGCCGGCCGATCTGCCACTGCCGCAGCCGCAGGTTGTGCCGCCGCCCGGCGGCGATGTCGAGTACCCCGCGGGGATCGCCCACGTGCAGCACACCGACCCGCTCCCGCACCGCCCACGAGACGACGCCGCGGGCGGCCTCGTGCTGGGCCTGGCGGACCCGCCGGCGATGCCGGCCCTCCACCAGGCGGGCCCGACGCCGGTACTTTCGCCACCGCCGGGACCCCTTCTCACCCGGTTTCGGCGCCCGACGGGCCACCGCACGGCGGCGGGCTTTCGTGTCGGCCAGGTGCATGCGGTGCTCGGCGCGGATCGCCCGCCCCGACACCAGCAACCCCTCCCCGTCCGGGCCGGCCACTGCGTAGGGGTGGACGATCCCCAGGTCCACCCCGGCCACCCGGGCCGGATCCGGTTGCTCACCGGGCGGGTAGACCGCCACCGGCACCTCGGCGGTCACGTCGAGGAACAGGCGGCCGCCCTCACACAGCAGGGTGACCGACCGGACCTGCTCGACCGGATACGGCACCTCCCGCGCCAGGCGCACCCACAACGGCGCACTGCCCTTGGCGGTGGGGATCCGCACCCGAAGTCCGTCGAGGGCGAACGTGCCGTGATACCAGCGCACCGGCACCAGCCCCCGCCGACGACGCGGAAACCGCGCCGACACGTCACCGGCGCTGCGGCGCTTCGCCGCCGCGAACCACGCATCCGAAAACCGCCGCAACACCGACCGCGCCCCGGCGCAATCGAGTTCGGCGAAGGTGCCCGGCCCCGACGCCGCCAACTCGCGGCACAACTGCTGATAGCCGACCAGCGGCGCGTCGTGACGGCGGCGCCGCCACGCGTTGACCTCCAGCACACACGCCCACACGTCACCGGCGGAGCGCAGCAGCCCGAAACAACGGCGCCGCTGGCCGGGCGTCACCCGCAACGCGACGCGCGCGGTGCGGTGCACGACCCGCGGAGCGGCGGGATCCCGACGACGAGGCACGAACCGAAGCCAACACCACCCCTACGACAATTTCCCAACCCCGACCAACCCGACCAACGTTTGTGGACACGGCACTAGCTCACGCCGGCGTGCGGTCCCACCTCGCCGGCCTGTCCCACCCTGCGGCCGGAGGAGCCGGATCCGCCTCAGGTGTCGGGGTGAGTCGAGGAGGGCAGGGTGGCGGCACGTCGGCCGCGCCGAACAGCGTGATCGTGGTCGGCACCCCGAACTACGACTCGTCGCCCCAGGACGCCCGGACCAATCCGCTGACCGTGCCCAACGTGATGTACGGCCTGCACTTCTACTGGGGCCAGAACGGTGACGGTCAGCGCGGGAACGTGGCCGGGCTCATCTCGAAGGGGATGCCCCTCTTCGCCATCGAGTGGGACACCTCCGACTACACCAGCGACGGCGGTTCTAAGTCGTCGGATCCCGCCCGACCTTGCTCCGCAGGACAGGCTCCCATCGGATGGTCTGCCCGGTCCGCGCTGGCTGGTGCCGGCTCAGCGGCCCGATGGCGCGAGCGTCGCCGCGGGTCCGGTGACCGGCGGGGACGGTGGTCGTTGCCCGAGGCGGGTCATCGCGACGCCGGCGAGCACGATGATCATCCCCGCGATGACGCGTGGCCCGATCTCCTCGTGGAGTACGAGGGCTCCCAGCGCCACCGAGACGACCGGCAGGAGGTATCCGACGGTGGCCGCGCTGGTCGCTCCTTCCTCCGCGATGAGCCGGTAGCTGAGGTAGAAGGTGAATCCCGTGCTGAAGATGCCGAGGACGACGACCGCGAAGACCGCTGTCAGGCGGAGATCGACGGACGCGGTGCCGCCGGCCGGCAGGGCGAGCGCGCTCAGCCCGGTGGCGGCGACGAGCTGGGCCGCGGACAGGGCGATGGGGGCGGTGCCCTGCCCGGCGAGTGCCCGGCCCATGTAGGCGAAGGCGACGGCGTAGCTCGCCGCGGCCCCCAGCAGGGCGAGGGCGCCGGTGCTGAGGAGTCCGGTCTCGTGCCAGGGGGCGAAGATCAGCAGGGTGCCGGCGAATCCGAGCAGCAGCCCGCCCAGCCGGACGGGGCGGAGTCCCCGCTCCGTGCCGATGGCGAGGCCGATCAGCAGGGACCACAGCGGGGTGGTGGCGTTCAGCACGCCGGCCACCCCGGATTCGACGCCCTGCTCCCCGAAGCTGAAGAGGTAGAACGGCAGGGCGTTGCAGAAGAAGGCCGCCACCGTCAGGCGGCCCCAGACCCGGCGACCCCGCGGCAGGCGCTGGCGGGCCGCGCCGGCGAGCGCGAGCAGGACGGCGGCCCCGAGGGCGGAGCGGGTGACGGTGATCTGGAGCGGGGTCAGGCCGTTGTTGAGCGCCAGCTTGATCCAGAAGAAGCCGGACCCCCACAACAGGGCCAGGACGGCCATCCGCACCACCGCGCCACGTCCGTAACTCGTCATCCCAGCCCTCCCCGGTCGGTCCGGCTTGCACGTTGCCCGAAACCACCGGTAAGGACAAGCGTAGAGTTCTTGCCCTACCCTTAAGCTGAGCTACATGCTCGACGTGCGACGGATGCAGGTGCTCCGTGCGGTGGTGACCAGTGGTTCCGTGACCGCCGCGGCGACGGTGCTGGGTTACACCCCGTCGGCCGTTAGCCAGCAGGTCGCGGCCCTGGAGAAGCAGGCCGGGATCGTGCTGCTCGAACGGGTCGGCCGGGGGGTGCGACCGACCGCCGCCGGCCGGCTGCTCACCGAGCACGCCGCCGTCATCGAACGGCAGGTGGCGGAGGCGGAGACGGCGCTGTCGGACCTGCGCGCCGGACGCACCGGCCGGCTGGTGGTCCGCTACTTCGCCACCGCGGGCGCCGCCCTGATGGCACCCGCCCTCGCCCGGCTGCGCGACCAGCATCCCGGAGTGTACGTCGACCTCAACCTGGCCGACGCCGGAGATCCGCTGCCCGAGGTGGCCCAGGGCCAGGCCGACCTGGCCATCGTGGTTCGACCCCATGACCGGCCCTACGGCGGCATCCGTCTCGTGCATCTGCTGGACGACCCGTACCGCGTCGTCCTGCCCCGGAACCACCGGCTCGCCTCGGCGCGGGTCGTCGACCTGGCCGACCTGGCCGACGAGCCGTGGGTGGGCAGCGAGTGGCCCGGACCCTGCCTCGACGTCATCCTCGATGCCTGCGCCACGGCCGGCTTCCGCCCGAAGGTCGTGGTGCAGAGCGAGGACTACGGGACGGCCCAGGCGTTCGTCGCCGCCGGTCTGGGGATCAGCCTCGTTCCCGGCATGGGACTCGACAACCGCCATCCCGATGTCGTCGTGCGTCGACTCCGCAATCCGGAGCCCGTGCGGGCGATCCATGCCGGCGTCCGGGAGACCTCGACCACCCAGCCGGCACTCGCCGCCCTGCTCGCCGCGCTGCACTCCACGACGGCGCGATGAGCCGGGACGCGACGCGTCGGCGACCGGCCCCACCGCACGTCCTGTCGCCGGTATCCGGGAGTGCCGCCTGCGCATCCGGGTAGTCGGCCGGCGCGACGTCGACGTAGCTGTGGCGTCGTACGGGAAGCCACCGAAGTGGACCAATGAACGACCTGAAGGCGTTGGACGAGCTGGGCCGTACGGTCGACCCGCCCACCGCCACCCCCGGCCGGGCGGCTCCGACACAAGGTGCTCACCGAAGCCACCCGGCCGGCCCGCCGTACGCCCCGGAGCGCGATGCCGCGGCTCGGCTGGCAGTTGGCGGCGGTCAGCGGCCTGGCCGCGGCGCTGACCGTCGGCGTCCTGGCCACTCAGGTGGTCTCCTTCGGGGACCGGGCGCCGGTGTCGACGGCGTCGGCCGCCGAGCAGGTCCTCGCTGGCGCGGCCGACCAGGCGAGGCGGCAGTCCGCCCTGCCGGTCCGGGCTGACCAGTTCGTCTACGTCGAGTCGCGCACCGCGACGTTGAGCGTGGAGGAGGATGACTCGGGACGGGGAACGGTCGTTCCGGCGCTGCGGCAGATCTGGCACACCAAGCCGACCTGCCTACGGACGCCAACAGCATG
The DNA here is from genome assembly GCF_004217615.1 of Micromonospora kangleipakensis. NCBI lineage: Bacteria > Bacillati > Actinomycetota > Actinomycetes > Micromonosporales > Micromonosporaceae > Micromonospora > Micromonospora kangleipakensis. Next base: position 1,458,064 of record NZ_SHLD01000001.1, read on the forward strand.
CTGGCGTACCTCTACCGGGATGCGGACGGGACGAAGAACCTGCGGGACCACTGTCCATCCGGCCGAGCCGCCCCCTTGTGTAACGCCAGATGGATCGACGACGCCGGATGAGTGGAGACAGTTGATCTCCAGCCGGCCCTCGCCGTCCGGGAGGGCCGTCACCTGCGACGTGAGGAACTCATGCGATCTCGTTCCCTGTCCCGCTCCATCCGACGTACCTTCTTCTCCGCCTCTCTCGCCACCCTCGCCCTGGTAGGGGGCGCGGCGCTTGCCCCGGCCGACGCGGTGGCGGCCGGGCGACTCCAGCCCGATCTGGTCGTCGACCTGATGGTGACCGACGTGCTGAACCCGGCGGAGGGCGAGACCTTCAACGCCGAGATCGACATCCGGAACAACGGCACCGGCGAGTCGAGCCCGATCAGCGTCACCGTCTCGGTGCCCTCGGGGTTGGAGACGACGACCCCGTACGCTACCGACGCCGGCTGGGCCTGCACGGTGGCGAGCACGACGAGCTACACGTGCTCGTACCCGGAACTGACGGCTGGCGGTCGGGCGAGCCGGCTGCACGTGCCGTTCGTCGTGGCCGGTGCGACGCCGGGCAGCACGGTGCCCATCACCACGACCATCGCCCCGGCCCGGCGCGAATCGAACACCGACAACAACACCGGCTCCGTCACGGTGGCGATCTCCGGTACCTGCGTCATCCGCGGCACCGTCTGGCACGACCTCGACCGCGACGGGCAGCGCGAGGAGGGTGAGCCGGCCATCGCCGACGGCCCGGACGGCGTGTTGAACGTGCGTCTGTGGGCTCGGCAGGGGCAGGCCATCGGCGGCGGCTCGACCACCGTCAACCCGGACGGAACCTGGTCGATCACCGCCCGCACCGAGCTGCTGTACGAGGTCCGGGTGGAGGCGTCCAGCGCGTACGCTCGTACCGTCGCGGACATGGGTGACGACGCCACCGACTCGGACATGGTGACCTCGTACCAGTTCGAGCCGACCCTGCTCGTCGCCAGCGCCGAGTTCTCCGCCGTGCACGGAGGCGAGTACGTGGTCGACGCCGGCCTGGTCACCCAGAGCTGAGCCGGTCGCCGCCCGCCCCAGACAACTCGGGCGGGCGGCGGTCCGGACACCCAGCGGCCGGCTCAGCCGGTGATGTGGGCGAGGACGGTCGTGGCGCTCCCCTCGTGGGCCGGCGTTGCCGGCCCATGAGATCTCGTACATGACTCCTGGGCACTCGTGGGTATCCGCTGGCAGGTAGGCTGGGCACTCGCGCCCTCGTAGCTCAGGGGATAGAGCATCGGTTTCCTAAACCGTGTGTCGCAGGTTCGAATCCTGCCGGGGGCACCTCGAAGATCAGGGAAAACACTACCTGAGCTGGCAATACGCACAGCGCTCGATTGGTTAGCATAGGCAGCCGTAGGCCACTGAGAGCGGCCGTTTGTCGTAGGTCGCGGAACATACACGGAATGATCTTGAGGGTGTCTGCCCAGGTCAAGCAGGATGTTCGGAGCAAGATCCGGAATGGCTTACCATCATTCCGGCCAGGCTACGCCGGTCAACGCCTCGTCAATGCGGCCGTTGACGGTGGCCTCTTCCCATCGATGCACTTCGCGTAGACCTTGAGTAGGACGTCGACGGAGTGCCCGGCCCGCTCGGCGACCTCGGTCGCCGGAACCCCGATGTTGAGCCACAACGAGACCGCAGCGTGCCGCAGGTCGTACGGCCGTCCGGCGAGCGGAGAGTCAACCTGACGCGGCGTCAGCGCCAGAAGGCGCGCCCGTTCCCAGACGCGGGAGTATGTCGGGGCGGCTACGATGTTGCCCCGCTCGCTGCGGAACAGGCGGCCGTCCTTGGCGACACCGAATCGCTTGATGTGTTCCCGCAGGATCTTCACGAGCGCGGGCGGGATCGGCACGCCGCGCGGCTCGTCTTCGGCCCGGTGCTTCAGCCCGCGATCGTCGTGGACTTTGGCCGCTGTCGGTCCACCGCTTGCCCGCCTGGGGGCGACTCTTCGCCAACGTCAGGCGTCCCCATCCCGTCTCGGGAAGGTCGCAGTCCTGCTCCCGGAGCCCCAGCCCCTCGCCGGGGCGGAGCGTGGCGAAGTACAGGCAGGCGAAGAACGCGACCAAGCGCTCACCACGTTTCGCCTTCCCCCGCTGGCCGACGTAGGTAAGGGCGATCAGCAGTTCGAGCGCCTGTCGCTGGTTGACGACCACCCGGCGGTCGATGACCTCGGCGACCTTCTTGCGCTGCGACCGCACGCGAAGCTTGTCAATCGGGTTGAACTCCAACTCTTCGAGCTCGACCGCGTACTGAAGCGCGTTGTAGAACACCGACCGCTTGCGACGCATGGTCGTGGCGGCGGCCGGCTTGCCGTCGAGCTTCACCGCCAGGACGTCGAGCGCACCCCGCACGGTCCTCGGTTCCCGAAGGTCGGGCAGCGGCAGCAGACTCGACGGTCCGTCAGGGGCGCGCGGTCAGCGGCTGAGAGTGTGCGGGGCGGCCTGTTATCCGCGTCCAAGCCAGGTGGCGACGCACGCCTCGTTGCCCTCGGCGTCGGCCAGGACCCACCACATCGGCGCGTGTGCATCGGAGACCAGTCGGCCGCCCGCGGCCAGGGCGGCGGCTATGCGGGCCTGCGCCTGATCGTGCGGGACGGCGACATCGAGATGCATGCGGTTGCGTTGTGGACGCGCGGTATCCATTCGCTGCAACCCAAAGCCCGGGCCACGGCGCGACGGGTCGAACAGGTAATCCTCGCCGATCTGGCGGTAGCCCAGCACCGCGCGCCAGAACGGCAGCACCTCCGTTCCGACGAGTGCGTCGAGGGTGACGTTGATGAGCTGCACGGCAGCCGGGTCAGCCGAGATGTCCAGATCCCTGGCGGCGGCCGAGATACGTCGGGCCAAAGCTATGTTGCGCAGCCCGAGGGATACGGTGACGCCAGCGTTGCGCAGGTCGACGTTAAGATGGCGCTGTTCAGTTTCGTCGGCGAGCCGGCCGATTTCATCGACGAGCGCGATGCCTTTAGCAAACGAGCCGGTCTTGAAGTAGGCCGAGACCAGATGGTATAGGGAGCGCCAGTCCTCGACGCCGTCGGCTTCGTGGAACTGCCCTGCCGTGATCTGGCCAGTCATGCCAGCGAACATAGACGGTGTGTCACCGTCGCGGCCACCGGCAACGCCTGCAAGCGGCAGATTCGGACGTCGGGCGGAGGCGGATCGGTGAGGGTGCGCCAGCCGTACGGGTCCCCCGTGCCTACTTGGTTGCGGAATTGACGAGCGCTGTCAACGCGGGTAGCTCGGCATCGGCGGCGGCGATCAGTGCCTCTACGGTCCGCGGCGCAGTGCCGGTGTATCGCTGCGCAATAGCGACGAGCTCCGGGACGGGCTCGGGTACGCGGTGAAGGCCGTCGACAGTCTCCAAGGGTCCAACGCCGCTCGCCAGCAGCCAGAGGTAGTCACCCAGGTCTCGGGCGATGACCTGCAGTTCGCCCTCCGAACCGAGGAACACGATGGGTTGTGTTTCGATTGCGGCTCCCGGCGCACGGATCCAGAAGGCAGCCAACCCGCCGGACCCGTCGCGCCCGAAGACCCGAAACGGTGGGGCGCCGGCGGCAGAGTCGCCGGTCCAGTGACGCCACCACTCGGTGGTCTCGCCGGACCACATGAACATGACGTCCGGCTGGAAGTCGTGGCCGTCGTGGTCCTCGAAGAACCCCGATGCGTGTGCTTCTTCGACGACGGCCGGCAGTGTTCGGTCCTCCTCTGTCACCAAGCGATCCTACGCAGACGGACACGGCTGCCCTGCCGGGAAGACCTCGCCTGCGGTCGCACGGCGGACAAACCGCCGGGCATCCGCTGATCGGCAGATCCGGTCGTCGTAGCGACCGCCCGGCCCAGTGAGCGGATGAACATCCGACGCTGCCCGTGCGTCCGCGGAGGCACCGAAATCCGAGTTCGACGCCAGCGAAGGCTGGCGTGCCGACGCGGGCCTGTCGAGGCCGGCAGCGAGGGTGTACGTTGCGCCGATGAGTCGAGAGGACCAGGTCCCGGCGGCCTCACTCGGCGGCCGCGTAGTGGTGTCGGCACAGTTGCTGTTCCTGACCGTGTACCTGGTCGGCAGCTTCGGTGTGCTGCTCGTGGCCGCACTGCACACCGGTGACTTTTCGGCTGTACTAGACCCGCGGTTGGAACGGTTGGGCGATCCGAAGGACTCGCTTCCGCCGGCCGGTCCGGACTCGGTGTGGAACCCGCTGGTCTGGGTGTTCGGGATCAGCCGCGTGGTGGCGATGTTCGTCTACCCGCTCGCGTTCCTGACCTTGATCCTCGGCGTGGCATCCCTTATCCGTACCTGGCGGACCGGCGACCGGAAAGCATTCGGCTGGCTCGTCATCAGCACGGGAGTGTGGTTCGCGCTGGCGACGCTCGCCCTGACTCCGTACGGCACCCAACTACATGGCTGGTTGCTCGACTGAGCCATGAACCCCGCTAAGCCGCCATCGAAGCTCCGTACAACCTGAACGCGGCATGTGAGGATGCTTCCGTTCGTTATCGGTTGCAGGCGAGGGCGTGTCCCGGCCATGAGGAAGACTGCGCCAGTGAACGATTACCGGCTGTGCCGTCTTTCGACGTCTGACGGCGAACTAGAGCTTGCCGGACCGCCGGCTGCTCTTCGTGCCCTTGCCCGGCTGCTCCGCGAGCCTTGGGAGCGGGTGGAAGCTCAGGTTTCGGGCGGAGTTGTCGTTCAGGAGCGGACAGCAGGACCGCTGACCGTCAGCCTTCGAGGCGAAGCAACGCTGCATCTTTCCGGCGCTCATCGGTATCTCGACATCCTTTGGGACGCCCTCGACGGTGTGGCTGAGCAAGCCGAAAGCGCTGAGGATCGCGGAGTTCACCGGCATCAGCACATCGAGTACCTTTCGGATGACGAATACCGGTCGCCGGAGTCTGTCCCTCTGGTCATTGTGTCCGATTGGCCAGAGGCGGCATAGCGGACGAGCGGTGACCGCAGTCTCGGCCCATCGCGCCTCCCTCAGTACCGCGCGGCGAACGCCCTCACATCGGCAGATCCGGTCCTGCAGCGACCGGTGAGCCCGCGCCCTGATCGCAGCAGATCCGGATGTCTGATCGATGTGTATCGGTGTTCAGCCGGTACTGGCCTGCGAGCAGTAGGTCACGTGTGGGGATGGCTGGTGATGCCGTCCAGGATGGTGATCAGGTTGTGGTGGAAGGTTTCCTCGGCGTTGAGGTGGGCGCCGTCGATGACGAGCCGGGCGACGGTGGGGTAGCGGCCTGTTTCGAGCATGCGTGTCAGGTAGGGTCCGAGGGCGGCCTGCCAAGCGGACACGTCGGTGCCGGTTAAACGGGCGGTGCGTCGCTCGGTGATCTCCCTGCGGAGCGCTCCGACGATGAACGCGTTGAGGGCGCCTAAGGCCCGCTGAAGATCGTCGATACCGCGCACGCCGGGGGCCTGGCTGAGCGCCGCCGCGGTCGATTCGCCCACGGCGAGCGCGTGAGGTCCTAAGTGTGGCCTTCCGCCGAGCAGGTCGGCGAACCACTCATGGTCAAGGGCGGCTTCGCGGGTCGCCTGGGCGAGGGCTAGCACCGTGGCGCGCCACTCGGGGTGCTGGCCGGCCTCGGCGATCTGGGCATACACGGTGTCGACCATCAGATCGAGCAGTTCGGATCTGTTGATCACGTAGTCGTAGAGCCGCATCGGACCGACACCGAGCTCTTTGGCGATCTTGCGCACCGATAGCCCGTCGAGGCCGTGTGCGTCGGCGAGCCGGATCGCCGTGGCGGCGATCTTCGCGCGGCTCAGCGGCACCGGCGTCGCCCGCGGCTGAGGCTCGGGCCGTTCCCAGACGGGCAGCAGTGCGCTACCGTACGGCGTATCCATAAGATACAGCGTACGGTAACGGAGATGTTGATGCGAATTGCGATCGCCGGCGGTGGCCTCGGCGGCCTGACGCTGGCCCGAATCCTGCACCGGCACGGCATCGGCGCGGTGGTGTACGAACGCGAGGCAAGCCGATCCGCGCGATCGCAGGGCGGCTCGCTCGACCTGCACCCGGAGTCCGGGCAACAGGCCCTGGCCGCGGCGGGTCTCGCCGGCCGATTCCGGTGCGAGGCACGGCCGGAGGGCGAGGAACATCGCATCCTCGACCCGGCCGGACGCACCCTCGTGCACCACAAGCCACGACCCGGCTCATTCTCCGGACGCCCCGAGATCGACCGCAGCGCACTGCGTGATCTTCTGCTCGATTCGCTCCCTCGCGACGCGGTCGCGTGGCAGCACCGGCTCGTCGCGGCGACGCCACGACCCGACGGAGGCTTCGGGCTGACGTTCGATGGCGGCCGCAGCGGCGACTGCGACGTCCTCATCGGCGCGGACGGCGCGCGCTCGATCGTCCGGTCGCTGCTGACCGACGCGAGACTGTCCTACGTGGCCACCTTGGTAGAGCTGAGCATCAGCGACGCCGACCGGCGCCACCCGGATCTCGCCGATCTGGTCGGCCCCGGAAACCTCTGGTGCATCGGCGTGAACCAGATCCTGGCAGCACAACGCTCCGGCGACGGCAGCATCCGAGTCGGGATCTCCCTACGCGCGGACGATCGCCACATAGACACCTACCGCAGCAAGCGCGCTCTGCTGGACATGTTCGATGGCTGGAACCCCAGCCTCACCGCACTCATCGAAGCCGGCGACAGGCCGCCGACCCCACGCAGGATCGAGGCGATGCCCACCGGTACACGCTGGGCCCACCAGCCGGGCATCACCCTCATCGGTGACGCCGCGCACCTCATGCCGCCGGTCGGCGAGGGCGCCAACCAAGCCATGCTCGACGCCGCCGAACTCGCCGCCGAACTTGCCACCAACCCCGCCGACCCCGACTCGGCGATCCGGACGTACGAGGAGGCGATGTTCATCAGAACCCACCCGATCGCCGAAATGTCCGCACGAGTCCAGGCAATGATGCTGTCCCCCACCGCAGCCGACGACATCATCCGCTTCTTCACGCCGCGGCCCACCGAGCCGGCACCCGCAGATTGACAACACGCGACGCAGCCAGCCTCGCCCTGGTAGACGCTCCTGCCCTGGAAGATCGGATGTCCGCTCATCGGCAGAAGCGGATAGGCCAGTCCTCTCCGGCCGCCCCGCGTTCACAGCGGGGAGCCAACGAGCCAGCGCATCGTGGCACGCATCAAGTGAAGCCACGACGTAACGCATCAAGCGGAGTACGTAGCCGCCCGCTCAGCCGGGGCAGCCTGATCGGACTCGAGCGGAAGGTTCTTTGGGTGGACGGTCCCTTCGACGGCCTTCAGCTGAGCTGTTCGGCCAGTCCGACGATGATGCCCTCGGGGCCGCGGACGTAGCAGAGCCGATAGACGTCCTCGTACTGCGCCAGCTCGCCGACGAGTTCAGCTCCGTGGGTGCGCAGGCGGGCAACGACGTCCTCGATGTCGTCGACGGCGAACATGACGCGATGAATGCCCAGCGTGTTCGCCGGTGCATCCTTCGGCTCGGCGCTGATCGCCTTCGGCGTGTGGAACATCGCCAGCTCGATTCGGCCGTGGCCGTCCGGGGTCCGCAGCATTGCGATGTCCTGTCGGACGTCGTCGATCCCGATGACCCGCTCCACCCAACGTCCCTCGATTGGCGCCTTGCCCTCCAGCTCCATGCCAAGTTCGACGAAGAACGAAATAGCAGCGTCAAGGTCGTCGACAACGATGAGGACGTTGTCCATCCGCTGGATCGTCATGCTGGGTCTCCTTGGTGTGGTACGGCCACGGTGGCCGCATCCGCCCCTGAGACAGAGCCGCCGGGCCGTTCTCGACATCCTTGCAACATCTTCTTCGGGAACCTCTTGACGCGGCCGCGACCTGGCCGCGCATCTGCTCTGCCTCCTCAAGCAGCGCGCCGCGTCGGCTGTCGCACACGCACCGGTCCACGCCTAGACCATCCCCGCCCCAAGCGAACACCGCCAGCAGGTAGGCGTTTGCGGCGGCTACCGGGTCGCTTCACCCTTGCCTGCCTCGGCCGTCTTGACGACTGCCCACCCCTGCCGACACGGCCAGACATGCCGTGGCGGCGATCGCCGATGCAACAGAGCCGTGTGAGGGCGGCTGGCCCCGTGGGCGACGGACGAGTCGGCCAGTACGCCGGATACTGCTGGGGTGAACAAGGATCTTCCAAAGGTCGCTCTCGAGCTCTGGCGGGCGGATGCGCTCGTTCTGTTCGATTGGCTCCAGGAAATCGACCTGAACGCGGTGCCGATCAGCCATCCGGCTCAGAAGCAGGCGTTGATGGACCTGCTGACCCGTCTGGAGGAGACCGACGCGGCGGTGGCGACGCACGAGGAGACCGATGCGGCGAAGGCAGAGGTCAGTCAAGACATGGGCTGGTGACGGTCTGAGGAGATCGGGGCGGAGCTGTCGACAGCAACGCTGACAGCAACTGACTCGGACTGGGGCGACTGTTGCCGGCCGGCCCCGGACGGTCGCCCGAGGTCGCGGACGAGGGCGGACCACGCCAGACAGAGCGCCCAGAACTTACAAGCGAGGGGTCGTTGCAGTGCGGCTGCAAGAGGCAGTATGCCGCGCCGAATAAGGGCTGCATCCTCACCAGTGGTCAGCCAGCATGACGGGGTGCCTGACCTTGCATGGAACGACGTGAAGAACTTCTTCGACCCGAACCTGATGGGTGCATTGCCAGACGTCCGTGTCGAAGATGCTTCCGTGGAGGACTGGCAGGCGGTGTTCGACCTGGTCCAGGCGCAGGGCTGGAGGTGGGAGTATTCAGAGGGCGACGCCGTCTCACCGCTTCCTTCAGCAGCCGACGTGCTGGCGAGACCTGCTGGCGCTGAGCTGCCGATCTTGCGAGTATGGCCGGTCCCTGGCGTCCTTGTGAACTTCTGGCCATACGCGGCGGCCGAGATCGACTTTGACATCGACCTGCGGGAGCTGCAAGGTCAGGAGCGGCTGAACATACTGTGCGGGTTCTTTGCCGCGATCGGGCGCCGGCTCGGCAAGTGGGTCTTGATGGCTCCCGAGGGCGACTACCAGCATCCGGTGCTGGGCTTCGATGTCGAAGCTGACCGTGTCGTACTGCTGGCTGACCCACGTTTGCCTAGCAATGGCCAAGGTGACCCTGGCGTGCCTTCAACGGCCGGAGGATGTTGAGCTGCTACGTGTGGCGCCACGGACCTCCACGCCTTCGGCTCGGACTGGAACACCATCGCCGAGGGCCTCTACCGCCGGGCAGACAGACTCGCCGCCGGGCAGGACCCGACCTCCCCCTGACTCGTCTGCTGCAGATGGCCGTGTTGGCGCTCCTCATCCTTGGCGCCGCCTACGCGGGAACGCACGCGTGGATGGCTGCCGACAGCAACGGGCCCAGACCACGACAGCGGCCGACCGGCGCGTGCGGAGAGTCGCCCGAGGTCGCGGATGCGGACGGACCCCACCGGACGAAGCGCCCAGAACTTGTAAGCGAGGCGTCACCACCGGCCGGGGCAGGCGCCAGGAGGCGGCACGGGGACCGCCCGATCCGGGCCTGTGAATGTTCGCGGCCGTCGGTCGGTGCCGCGGGGTGGGTCATGGTCGGCTGTTGAGGAATCCGATCACGGTCGCGCCCCACCAGCCGACCTGGGAGATCAGTACGACCAGGACGGTGCGGGCGAGCAGGCGCCGGGGCAGGTTGGCGGGGTACGCCGCCGCGCGCCGGTTGACGGCCCAGGCGTGGACTCCGTTGAGGGCGACCAGCAGCACGAGCGCCAGCTTGGCCAGGGTCAGGGGTGAGGTGAGGTCCGGGTGCAGCAGGGCCCCACTGGCGACCAGCCCCGCGAGGCCGAGCCAGATGAGCAGGTGAGCGCCGTCTGCGACGGCGAGCACCTGCTGCAGCGGACGTCGGCGCAGCAGCCACATCAGCCCGAACCAGTCGACGGTGAGCACTGCGCCGAATCCGATGACCAGCGAGATCAGGTGAACGAAGAGCGCGGCGCGGTGCAGGACTGGGTTGACGTGGACGTGGATGTGGGCCGAGACCCAGATGGCTGCGGCCAACACTCCGACAACGGCGCTCGACGCCAGGCGTGCCGTCCGGCGCGGCAGTGGTGACGGACCGGGCGTCGCTGCCGGCTGGAGGGTGGGGTCGCCGCCGGGCGCTGCGATACCGATATCCGAGACGAGGTTCATCGCAGACTACGTGGTCGGTTCGAGCTTGACGCCGGTGAAGGTCGCCGTAGCCCCTTCGGCCAGGGCAGGCTCGTGGCCTTTTTCCCCGTGGCGCAGGAACGTCGGTACCCCCAGGGTGGCACGTAGGGTGTAGGTGCCGGCCTGGGGGATGGCGAAGTTGTTGGCGTAGTGGAAGAACTCGGCGTAGTAGAAGTTCAGGTCTTTGGCGTCGACGACCTTGCCGGAGGCGTCAATAACCTCCAGTCGGATCGGCACCTCGGGGATGACCCGGCCGGTTGCCGCCTCGATGGGGATGATCTCGATGTGGTGGGTCTCCCCGGCGGCCGGCTCGCGCAGCACCTGCTTGCCGCCGTCGGCGCGGTACCACGGTTCGGCGCCCTCGACGATGTAGGCGATACGCCACGGGCCGGCCGTGTTCTCCCCGCCCTCGGCCTTGATCTCCTTCGCGAGGGTCGCCTGCTCCATTGCCACACCCTCGGGCACTCCGGTGTTCGCGGACCCACCCCCCGACGTAGGTGCGCTGTGCGCTGGGGTGGCCGAGGTGCCAGCGGAGCAGCCAGCCAGTGCACCGATGCCGACGGTGAGGGCAAGGCCGAGCACGGGCGCAAGGCGCAAGCCGCGCCCCAGGACGTCGCTACTTAGCATAGCCTTACCTAATATCAGGGGGCGCAAGGTGTCAAGCCGAGCCTTGGGAACGGGAACCAACGCAGAGCTGTGACAGCGGCACCTGGGCGCAGCAATCCCGAGTCCAGCTGAGCCACTCCCTGCGCTGGGGCAGCGGCCAAAGCAGATAAGAGCAAAATCCGGAATATGTGCGGATTGATCAAGGAGGCGTGCTGCCCGACTGGCGCCCTTTTCGCAGCTGGAGGAACCGAGGTGCAGCGTCGCGCCAGCCCTTTCCTAAACCGTGTGTCGCAGGTTCGAGTCCTGCCCGGGGCACCAGGCCACCGCGTTGATCAACGTGCCTCGAACTTCTCGCCGGGAAGCCCGAGAAGCTAGGTCCAGGACCAGGAGTAGCTACCCAGTCGATATCGGTACCGCGGCGGGGCGGGCAACGCCCGGGCGGGCGATGGCGCGACTCCCAGCCCGAGTTGGGCCAGCGTGGCCCCCACGAACGCGGCGAGGGTTCCTGTTGCGTGCCATGACGCGCCTCCGATCGACGCGGTATGCCCTGCGACGCATCTGCATGGATCGTAGGGGCGCTGGCCGGCCCGAGATATGGGACGGCGCGACCGATCTCGCGGTACCTGTTGCGGCAGGCCACACGGGCCATCAAGATCAGGCCGTTTGCAGGCTGTCTGAGGTGAACCAACGGTCACCACTAATCGCTGCGGCACATGCAGCGCCATGGAAACATCGATGCATGTCTGCAGGCGTTGCTACCACCATCGTCGTTTCTCTAGCTTGCTGGCGTCCGTTCGGGCCGTGCAACCGCAACAGACATACGTCGTGGAGCTGCTCGGCCGGTACCGGCGCACGCTTGAGCCCGGGATCCACCTGCTGATCCCGTTCATCGAATCCGTGCGCGCGAAGGTGAACATGCAAGAGCAGGTCGCCAGCTTCCCGCCACAGCCCGCGATCACCTCCGACAACCTGGTCGCGTGTATCGGCACCGTCCTGTACTACCAGGTGGTGGACCCCGTCCGGGCCACGTACGAGATAGCCGACTCCGTGCAGGCGATGGAGATGTCGACCATTACCGCCCTGCGTAACCTCATGGGCTCCATGAATCTGGAGCGGGCGCGCGCCAGCCGTGACGAGATCACCGTGCATCTGACCGAGGTGCTCGACGAGAAGACCCCGTCTTGGGGCATCAAGGTCATCCGGGTGGAGATCAAGGCGATCGAAGCCGGCTCGCGGCTGGGACGTACCTGATTGCCCTGCTCGCGATGCCCTTGGTCAGGGGGAGGCGGTGGTAATGGCGTTGGCCGCCTGCTGCCAGATGCTCCCTTCGTACGTGGCGGTGAAGGTGGTCGGCCCGGTGATCGGGTACGACACGACCAGCGGCCCGTCCGTCGGTACGGACGCGCTGGTCACCGGCACGGTGCCTGCGGCTGTGGTGGCGGTGACGGTCACCGACCGGTGCCCGACGGTCGGCCCTAGCGTGACGACCACTGACCCGTAATTGGTGTGATGCCGGGTCTTGCCGGTCTGGTATGTGACCGACAGCGACGTGGGCAACTTGTCGACCTGCAGGCTGTACGCGCCGTCGGTCCACGTGTAGTTCTCATTACCGGCGAAGTGCGCCCGGTACGACCAGGTGCCGCTGCTGGGCGGCGCGTCGGTGAAGGTCACCGTGCCGGTGCTGTCGGTGGGGTAGGTGCCCAGGAGCGTGCTGTTGTAAGGCTGCTCGCGGTAGATGGACAGGGGTGTGCCGGCCGGCGCGGGCGCCCCGCCCAGCAGCAGTTTGGCCGTGAACGAGGCGGTGCGGGTGCAGGTGGCGGTCGCGGGGCCGGTCACCGTGGCCGCGGCCGGGCGCAGGCCGACTCGGTCCACGTAGTGCATCGGCCCCTCCTCCTCGGCCCGGCTCGCGACGATGGCGCGTCCGGCGTCGCTATCGAGGACGAGGTCGCGGTAGTCCGGGGCCCGCCGCGGTCCGAGTTCCAGTCTCGCGGTGGCCACCGGATCGGAATTGCCGCGGTCGTACAGCAGCAGCTTGGTGTCGGGGAGGTTGCAGCTGGCGGCGAGCTTGCTGCTGTCAGCGGACCAGGCGACCGCCCGGGTAGGGCAGGGGGCCTGGTAGCTGGTGCTCGGGCTGAGATCGGAGGTGGCGAACGTCGCGACGGTCGCGTGCTCGGCTCCGGAAACCGCTACGAGACTGCCGTCCGGCGACACAGCCAGGTCCGTCGGATCCGCCATGCCCAACTTTCGGTAGTGCGTCAACTCGTGGCTGCCGCTACGCAGGTCGAGCAGGTCCAGGGTCACCTCGTGCATGAGGTACTGGGTAACGAAGACCCGCCCCGGTACCGCGGAGGAGGCAGCGACGATGGCTTTCCAAGGGTCGCCCGGCGCCCGCAGCACCACGCCGGTTCGCGTATCCAGCACACCGACGCCGCTGGGCGGCGGCGTCGACTCGTCGTTGTAGAGAATGCAGGAGAACGAGAACGAGAACGCAACGTACGGCCCGGTCTGGGCGACGTCACCCGGGCACAGGTCGGATCCCACGTCGTACCGGGCGCGGACGGTCAGGGTGGTCGTGTCCACCGCCGCGATCTGGCGGTCCCGTGGCAGCCCCACCCAAACCGTGCGGCCGTCGGCTCCCATCTCCACACCCATCGCCCGCCCGATGCCGTCGACGTGCCGCAGGGCCGTGGCGCCGGCGTCCACGACGAACAGTCCGTCGTCGCCGGCCGCGAGGAAGACCCGGGAGTTGTCGGGTGTGTGCGCCATCGTCCAGATCGTCGCCACGTCCAGGGGTATCGCCGAACCGGCGGATTCCGTGCCGCGTGCCGGTGACGCGCCGGCGAGCGTGGCCGCCAGGATGAGCGTGACGGATGTCGCGATGCGGGTGAGTGTGCTCGTCCGGGCCCCCATGATCCGCCCCTTCCCACGGCGCCCATCTCATCGACCAGCATGAGTCCTCGGTGAGGTGTTCTCAACCCGAAGGCGTTCAGGTATGGACGAGTACCTGCTGCTGGTGCGCGCCGTCGGTTCGTTCTAGGCCCCTAAGGGCTCAGCCGGTTCCAGCCGAAACCAGCCCTACGACCGATCGGGTCCCGCTACAGTGGCGGATCCATGTCGGCGGTACCCAGATGATGCGGTGGGCTACGACTGCCGGTAGCTCCTGGACGAGTTGGCCGACGAGCAGCCAACCGAGCAGCCAGACCAGCAAGCAGGAGCGGACGGTCGCGGACCCGGACGGCAGCTGCCGCAGGGCGAGCACCCAGGGAGCAGCAGCCGGGAACCGACTCGTAATGCGCAGATTAGGGCGACGCCCTCCACTCCGGGCAACGGCACGCCACAATCGGGAGGGAGGTGGCTGCTGTGTCCAGGCGAACGAAGGCACCTCCTCGCGGCTGGCAGTTCTGGCGCCGAGCGTTCTGGACACGGCCGGCGCTCCTCGTGCTTTACGGCATGCTGGCGGGCGCGCTCGGACTGTTGGCGCTGGCCGACGTCCCAGACGGCATCCGCGACGCGGTCGCGATGCGGCGAGCCGTGGAGTGCCCCGCGTGGACCGCGCGTGTGGAGCCGGATGTCGATCCGCCGAAGGGCTGTCTCGAGCGGATCCCGGTCACCGTGTCCGGCCCGTGGCACAGCCGTGGCCCCGGCAGCGACTGGCACCTGATGGTGGAGCAGGACGGTGAGTTCGTGTTCTTTGCCGAGACCGACGTCCCCACCTCGGGCAGCCGCAGACTCAGCGATGACGCAGAGGCAGAGGCGTTGCTGTGGGAGGGCACCCCCGTCGCGATCGAACTGCCGGCCGGCGATCGGGTCGAAACCGAGGCCTGGGGCCACCGCGGCTGGTTGCAGACCCTGTTCCTCGGGATGTTTGCCGTCTCCGGCCTGCCCATGCTGTTCCAGGCTGCGCGGCTCAAGCTCCGTACTGCAAACGGTTGGTGGTCAGTCCGCGGCGAAAAGGTGGGACTGATGGTGTTGAGTCCACTGATGGGGGTCGCGTGCCTGCTGGCGATCCCGTCGATGCTTGGGCTCGTACCGCTGATGCTTGGTCTGCGCCTGCAATGGGTGGCCGTCGTCGCCCTTCTCAGTCTCGGTCTCGCCATATACGCCGTGATCAGAGGCGCGGGAGCAGTGCGTGGTCGTCCGGACGGCGAGGGTTGATCCGCTGGCGGGGCCTGGCGAGCGCTGACTGGTGACCTCTTCCTCCAGCCCCTTGGGGACGGTGGCCACGAGCTGGCGAGCGTGGGCGTCGAGCAAGAGAGTGGCGGCGGTGTCGGCCGCGGTCATCCGATCGGTCCGGTACACAAGCGCGGCCTCCTACAGAAGCGGGACGCCCACTGCCTGGGACCCGAAGGGTTGGACAGTGGGCGCCGCGTCTTACAACGCTGTCTTATGCGGTGGTCTGCTGGATCCAGTCGGCGAGCCGGTCGACCCGCGCCGTCGTTTCCTGCTTGTCATGCGGGCACGAGGGACCGTCGGATTCGACGGAGACCAGCGTTTGGGTGCCGTCCGGGTTCTCGATGAAGTACGGGGCACCGGAGTCCCACTGGCATGCGCTCGTGTTCGCCTCCGGCGCGTAGCCGACCACCATGACGGACGAGCCGGAGACTCGCGTGATCTTGAACTGGCCGGTCTGCAGGTGAGTGGTCGGCGTCGGGTTGACGGAGCTCGTGGCGCCCCAGCCGGTCATCCGGACGATCGTGCCGGTCCGCGGCGACGTGGAACTGACCGGAATCGGCGCGATGTCGGTGATCGGCGTCGCCAGCTTCGCCAGCGCCACGTCGTGGCGGGACGCCTGCCGCACCTCGACCACGTCGACGACGTAGCCGTTGGTGGCGGTCAGGTCGGTGCGGCCGACGGTCGCGGTCGTCGCGTACGGCACCGGGCCGCCGACCCGGTTGCCCGACACGTCGTGGAAGCAGTGACCAGCGGTGATGATCCACTGGGGAGCGACGAGGGCACCGGAGCACGCACTGTCGTAGAGGGTTCCGTCGGCACGTGGGATGTTGGTCATGGTGAGCTTCGCCGAGAACTGGTACTGGCCGTCGGAGACGGGCGTTCCGTTGGCGATGGCATTTGCCACGCCCGGTACAGCCAGCATGGTGGCCAGCCCTATTGCAGCAAGAATCCATCTCATGCGAGGTTTGCCCCGTAATGACATCATCGCGTGAAAGTAGCACGAGCGATGGCCGCCATCGATCCCTGAGCTGCTACGTAGGACGCTTGTCCCCAGGTGGGCCATGCTGTGGCGCCTAACCGGCCGCCGAGCAGCCAAAGAAGCAGCCAAACCAGCGATCACCGGCGGACGATCGCGGAGCGGGACAGCGCGTGGGGCGGGAGGACCAGGCGGTGGACCAGCGGCCGGGAGCCGACTTGTGAGAAGGTCGGAGGGTTCGATCGGCCGAGCAGTTCAGCGCCACTAGCCGACAACGCGGCCGCGGCGGGTAGCTCCCGACTTGGCTCAAATTAGTGCGCACCTTGGGTGATCCCGGCGCCGGCGGTGCGGAGGTCGTCGGGTAGTAGGTCGGTGGCGGTGATGGTGTGGCTGCCGGCCTGAATTTCGATGACGCGGTAGCGGCCGGCGGTGCGGACGAGTCGTCTGATCGACCAGTCATTGCGGTCTTCGATCCAGCGGCGGGATACCCTGCCTGCGGTGCCTCGAACCGCGTGACCGGAGGAGTCGATGCTGGGATGACGGCAGGGCGACCGATGCCCACACAGGACGACGTGCTCGGGTACTTCAACACGCTGTCGAACTGGGGACGGTGGGGCGACGAAGACGAGCTCGGAACTCTGAACCACATCACCGACGACGTCCGGCTGGCGGCGGCGCGGGCCGTGCGCCACGGCAGGAGCGTGTCCTGCGCATGGGAGGTTGCCGTATCGGAAGACATGGAGCGGTCGACGACGACGTGCCCGTGCGCCGCCGACATGCCGGGTGCCGAGAACATGCCGGTGCCCGGCTTTCACGCCGACCGGCGCTGGGGCTTTTCGTCCGAGCGGCTCGGCATCACGTTCCACGGCAACACCCTCACCCACGTCGACTCGCCGTGCCACATCTTCTGGGACGGCACGATGTACAACGGGCGGTCGCACTCGTTGGTCGACGCCGCAACGGGATCGGCGTGGGCGGCCGTCACGGCGGCGGCGAACGGGATCATCACGCGTGGTGTCCTGCTGGACATTGCGAGGGCCCGCGATGTGCCGTGGTTGGAACCGGGGCAGGGTGTGTTTCCCGACGATCTCGAGGAGGCCGAGCGTCGCCAGGGTGTACGGGTGCGATCCGGCGATGCGGTACTCCTGCGGACCGGCTATGGCCGCGTCCGGCACGAGGCCGGTGAGGCCAGCGGTTTCACGCAGGCCGGCTGGCACGCGTCCTGCCTGCCGTGGCTACATGAACGCGACGTCGCGCTGATCGGCGCTGACACCCCCCAGGACGTTCAGCCGTCGGGGTACGAAGACGTGTTGATGCCGGTTCACGCCGTGAGTCTCGTCGCGATGGGTCTGTGGCTGCTCGACAACTGCGACCTGGAGGTGTGCGCGACAACGGCTGCCGAGCTCGGCCAGTGGGACTTCCACCTCGCAGTCGCGCCGGTCCGCTTCGCCGGTACGTCCGGCAGCCCGGTCAACCCGATCGCCACATTCTGACCGCGGTTCACGAGGGGGTGCGATGCCATGAACGGCCCGACCCGCACCTGGAACGCGGTCGTGGTCGGTGAGGACACGCCGTGCTGGTCGGGAACCAGGCGGCACGAGCGTCTCAAGGCGTGCGCGGCGCAGGCCACGGCGAGGTGCTGCCGCCACGATTCCTTCGCGAACCTCGGCAGGGCCAGCACCAACTGACCGAACACCGCGTCCCCGCTCACGGCCTGCTCAAACCCGAGCACCCGGTGGGCATGGATCAGGACATCCACCAGATACCCCATCCGCGCCGCGTGATCGGCAGCGGACCACCCCGCCCGCCAGCAGGCATGGCGGCCGCGAAGTCCAGACCCAGATCGAGCTCGGCCTGGCCGGCCGTCAGACGATGCCGAGCGGCGGCTTTCAATACCTCCAACTCGGCGTCGTCATGCGCCGACCCGAGATGCTCGATATCCCGCGCACTACGCCGCGACGAGTGCACGATCTGCACCGCCGTCGCACCCGACGCTGTCTTCACCGTGCGCACGTAGGCGGCCACCGGCCCACCGATCACCGGCGGACGATCGCGGAGCGGGACAGCGCGTGGGGCGGGAGGACCAGGCGGTGGACCAGCGGCCGGGAGCCGACTTGTGAGCAGGTCGGAGGGTTCGATCGGCCGAGCAGTTCAGCGCCACTAACCGACAACGCGGCCGCGGCGGGTAGCTGCCGGGGCCGCGGGTGGGTCTGCTGTTACGAGATGAGCACCTCGACCAGGCCGGCGTCGATCGTGGTGTCGCTGCCGGCGGTTACGTCGATCATCGCACTGTTGCCGGCGTCGATGCCGCCGTAGATGTCCCGTTGGACCTTGATGATGTCGGAGTCGGTAGCGTCATCACCGACGTCGGGAACGGTGAAGTCGCGGTATCGAGCCTCGATTTGCACCTGTTGAGAATCAGCCACCCAGCCCACGCGCGCGCCTGACCCGCCGGTCGTCGAGCCAGCGCGCCAGCCCTTCGCGAGTGCGGTACGCCGCGATGCCGGCCACCAGGACGGTGATGAGGAACGTCCAGAACCAGAATCGGGGGCCCACCCCGTGGGGTGGGCTTGCGTCGCGGGTGCGACCGCTGCGGATCACGTCGTCGGAAACGTCGATCGCGACGACGTCTTTTGGGGCGGTGAGCAGGGTGGTGGGAGTGTCCGCGCCCCGGCCGAGGGCCAGCACCCGGACGGTGCCGACGTTGCCGTACGCCAGTCGCTGATCCATCTCGAGGGGCGCGTCGAACACGGTCGGCGTGCGGGGTTCAGGCTGGTAGGCGACGACCCTGGCGGACCCGTCCGCCGCCCACCCCAGTAGCCGAATGGCGGTCACACCGGAGACGGCCGGCGTGTCCATCGCGCCGAGGTCGCGGCCCGTGGCCGGGTCGACCCGCCGCAGGCTCCAGCTGCCGCCGTCCCGCCGGGTGACCGTCAACGCCCGGCCATCGGTGCTCCAGGCACCCTTGCCGGCCAGCTCCGTCTCCGGCGCGAGGGTGAACGAGGAGAGCCGCCGGCCGTCCAGGTCGGCGACGGAGACCGTCCGTCCGGTCTGCATGGCGAGCCGTGCACCGTCCGGGGCGAATGCGACCGGCGATGCGAGCCCTTCATGATCGTCGGCCAGCCGGGTCCGGCGGTCGCCGTCCAGCCAGACGATGCTCAGCACCTGCCGGTAGGCGCTGCCCTCCGGGTTGGCCGGCACGGTGTCCCGGACGACCAGCGCCCGGCCATCCGGCGACCAGCCCGCCGGTTCGACCACGACCGTGCCGGAGACCCCGCTGCCCACGGTACGGCTGCGCCCGGTCACCAGGTCGACGATCTCCACTCGGGGATACGTGGAGCCGATCGCTGTGAAGGCGACCCGGCGACCGTCGGGGGAGAGCACCGTGTCCTCGCCGGCTTGCGCCTCGATCTCGCCTTTGATGATCCGGTAGCGGTCGGCGTCCGCACCGACGACCGCGATGATGCTGCCCTCCTCGCCATGCACCAGACCCGGGGCCTGACCTGTGAAGATCACCGAGGCGGGACCGAGTCGCGGCCGATCGGTGGCGCGCAAGCTGCCGAAGGGCGGCACGCCGACCCGGTCAGGCAGCGCGGCGTCCGCGCCGGCCGCCGGGTCGACGGCGGGGGTACCCGCCAGCGGCAGCATCGCCCCGGCCAGCGCGACCAGCACCAGCGCCGCCACGGCCGCGAGCGCGGTACGGCGGCGGGAGCGGCGGGCGGTGGCGAGCGCCCGCTCGTAGACCGGGTACGCGGGGACGTCGGCCGCCGCGGTGTGCAGCGACTCGCGCAGTCGGGCGGTCATCGCGGGCTCCTCTCCGCCGTCCGGTCGACCAGGTCGGGGGCGATGGCGCGCAGCCGGCGTACCGCGTCGTGGCCGTGCCGCTTCACCGTGCCGACCGAGCAGCCCAGCACCTCGGCGACCTGCGCCTCGGTCAGGTCCTCGTAGAACCGCAGCACGACCACGGCGCGCTGGCGCGGGGTGAGCTGACGCAGCGCAGCCGCCAGGGCCAGCCGCAGGGCGGTCGCGTCGGAGTGGTCGGCGCCGGGCCGGTCGGTGGGCTCCGACTCCAGCCGTTCGGCGAGCCGGCGCCGCCGCCACCAGGAGACCTGCTGGTGGTACATCACCCGCCGCACGTACGCCTCCGGGTCGCCGCCACGGATCCGCCGCCAGTGCCGGTACGTCCTGGCCAGCGCGCTCTGCAACAGGTCCTCGGCGAGCTGGTGGTCGCCGGTGAGCAGGTAGGCCCTTCGGGACAATGCCGGTGAGCGGTGCACCACGAACTCGTGGAACGTCTCGGTCATGCCCACCCCCTCGCCAGGTAAGACGCCTCCCGTCGCCGCAATGGTTGAGGCCGGGTACGGCGGTAGCATCGCACCGCCGCGCCCGACGCCGGTCAGCCGGTGAAACCGCCGTCCACGTCGACCGCCGCGCTGGTCACATATTCGCCACGACGCCGACCAGGTGGGCCACCGTGCGGCAAGGTACGGAACGGTCAAGCGGCTGCGTCGTCCCCGGCGGCGGACCACGACGGACCGGTCGCGGCGGCATCCCCGTTCGGGCCTGGCAGAACGCGGGGTGCCGGCCGACGAGCGGCTGTTACCCTCCGGGGAGCGCGGAGCGTGACGAACGGGCCTCGCGGGCCCCGGAACGTCATGGTCGGTACCCTGCTAGTCCTGGCCTGCCCGCGACGACATGGTGGTACTTGATGAACGATCTTCGAGTGGTGGCGTTCGACCTGGACGACACCCTGGCTGTCTCCAAGTCCCAGATCGATCGTCGCATGGCGGAACTGCTCGGCCACCTGCTCACCGAGGTCGACGTGCTCATCATCTCCGGCGGGCGGTTCGAGCAGTTCGAGTCGCAGGTGCTCGCGCACCTGGACCTCACCGAGGAGCAGCGCGGGCGGTTGCACCTGATGCCCACCTGCGGCACCCGCTACTACCGCTGGCAGAACGGGGAGTGGTGGCAGGTCTACGCGGAGGACCTGAGCGCCGAGGACAAGGCCCAGGTGATCGAGGTGCTCACCGAGTCGGCGAAGGCGCTGGACCTCTGGGAGACGAAGACCTGGGGTGACGTGATCGAGGACCGGGGCAGCCAGATCACCTTCTCCGCGCTGGGCCAGTCCGCCCCGCCGGCCGAGAAGTACGGCTGGGACCCGGACGGCGACAAGAAGAAGCGGCTCCGCGACGCGGTGGCCGCCAAGCTGCCCGACCTGGAGGTACGCGGCGGCGGCTCCACGTCGATCGACGTGACCCGCAAGGGCGTGGACAAGGCGTACGGCATGCGGAAGCTGCTGGAGTGCCTGGACCTGAAGATCGACAACGTGCTCTTCGTCGGGGACCGGCTGGACCACGGCGGCAACGACTACCCAATCAAGGCCATGGGCATTCGGACGGTCGCCGTCACCCGCTGGGAGGAGACGGCCGACTACGTCGAGGCCCTCGTCGACGACCTGGTCAAGCTGCGCGTGGACCGCGCGTAGCCGCTGAGCGCAGACCGCCGCCCCGGATCAAAGACCCGGGGCGGCGGTGTCGGCGACGTCAGAGCGCGGCGCGGACCGCCTCGGCGAGCGTCGTCGGCGTACGGCCGAGCAGCTTCGCCAGGTCGTCCCCGACCTCCAGGTCGCCCTGGGCGAGGCCCCGGTCGCCGTCGGCGAGCACGGCCGCGTACCCCTCGGGCACGCCGGCCGCGACCAGCAGCTCGGTGTACTTGTCGACCGGCAGGTCGAGGTACGAGACCGCGGTGCCGGTCTGCCGGGAGATCTCGGTGGCCAGGTTGGTCAGGGTGAAGGGGGCGCCGCCCAGCTCGTACACCTTGTTGGTGTGGCCCTCGGTGGTGAGCACCGCCGCGGCCGCCTCGGCGTAGTCGGCGCGGGTGGCCGCGCTGACCCGGCCGTCATCCGCCGCGCCCGCGACGCCGTGCTGGAGGTACGTCGGGAGCTGGGCGGTGTAGTTCTCCAGGTACCAGCTGTTGCGCAGGAAGACGTACGGCAGGCCGGAGTCCCGGATCAGCTGCTCGGTCGCCTTGTGCTCGGCGGCGAGCACGAGGCTGGAAGTGTCCGCCTTCGCGATGCTGGTGTAGACCACCTGCCCGACGCCGGCCTCCTTGGCTGCGGTGACGACGTTGCCGTGCTGCACCACGCGTCGGCCGACCTCACTGCCGGAGACGAACATCAGCTTCTCGGCGCCCGCGAAGGCGGCCTGCAGCGACTCGGGGTCGTCGTAGTCGGCCAACTGGGTGACCACCCCGCGCCCGGCCAGGTCGGCCAGGCGGTCGATGTCGCGGCCGACCGCCACGATCTGGTCGGCCGGTACGCCCCGACTGAGCAGCGACTCGATGATCAGGCGGCCGAGCTGGCCCGTGGCGCCGGTGACGACGATGGACATGGAAACTCCCTGGGTTGCGATAAGGACTTCATCCCACAGGAACGGGAACAGCGCAGGCTCACTTCCCGTTGGAGAGTAGGCACCTTGAAGTTCGGTACGCACCGAAAGAGAGTATTGGCGTGAACCCGGATCTCTTCAACCGGAACTGCGGCAGCCGAAAGGTCATCGACCGGATCGGCGACCGCTGGAGCGTGCTCGTCGTCCTCGCCCTCGCCGACGGCGACAAGCGCTACGGCGAGCTGGCCGAGCGGATCGACGGGATCAGCCAGAAGATGCTCACCCAGACCCTGCGCGGCCTGGAGCGGGACGGCCTGGTCACCCGCACGGTGCACGCCAGCGTCCCGCCCCGGGTGGACTACGCGCTGACCGGCCTGGGTCGCAGCGTGCTCGACCTGGTCGCCGGGCTGGAGGCCTGGGCCACCACCCACCTCGCCGAGGTGGAGGCCGCCCAGGCCCGCTACGACGCCCGCTGAAGTTCCGGAACCGGCGCGGTCTGGCGCAGCCGACGTCAACGGGGTAGAAACAGGACGTCCCGGCCGTGAGAGCGCTCTCCGCGCCGCGGCCGATCCCGTACCCCACCGACAGGCAGGCCGATGAGACCACTCGACCCCTCCCGCCGCCGTTTCCTCACCCTCACCGCCGCCTCGACGGCATCCCTCACCGCCCTCGGGCTCCCGGCGCTGCCGGCCGCGGCCGCGGCCGCCGGCACCGACGACGCGGAGCCCGACTTCGGCCCGAACGTCTTCGTGTACGACCCGTCGACCCCGACCGCGGAGATCCAGGCCACCCTGGACCGGCTCTTCGCCGCTCAGGAGCACAACGAGATGGGCGCCGACCGGTACGCGGTGCTCTTCAAGCCCGGCCGGTACGAGGTCAACGCCAAGCTGGGCTACTACACCACCGTTGCCGGCCTCGGCGGTCACCCAGACGACGTCGAGATCCACGGCGCGGTACGGGTCGTCGGTCAGCCCGACCCGAACTCGCCGGCCGGCATCTCCGCCCTGACCAACTTCTGGCGATCGGCGGAGAACCTCTCCGTCTCGCCCACCGACTGGTCGAACCAGTGGGCGGTCTCCCAGGCCTCCCCGATGCGCCGCGTCCACATCAAGGGCATCCTCTGGCTGGAGCCCGGCGGCGGCGGCTACTCCAGCGGCGGCTACATCGCCGACTCCAAGGTGGACGGCATCACCATCAACGGCTCCCAGCAGCAGTGGCTGACCCGGGACAGCGAGCTCGGCGGCGACTGGACCAACGGGGTCTGGAACCAGGTCTTCTCCGGGGTGCTCGGCGCGCCCGCGCAGGGCTTCCCGAACCCGCCGTACACCACGCTGCCGACCAGCCCGGTGACCCGGGAGAAGCCGTACCTCTTCGTCGACGCCGACGGCGGCTGGCGGGTGGCCGTACCCGGGCTGCGGCACGACACCGCCGGCACCACCTGGGGCGCGGGCGCCCGGCCGATCCCCTCCCTGCCGCTGTGCGACTTCTTCATCGCCAAGCCCACCGACTCCGCACAGCGGATCAACCAGGAGCTGTCCCGGGGCCGACACCTGCTGCTCACCCCGGGCGTCTACCACCTGGACCGGGCGCTGCGGGTCAAGCACCCGGACACCGTCGTGCTCGGCGTCGGCATGCCGAGCCTCGCCCCGTCCACCGGCGACGCCGCCCTGCGGATCGAGGACGTGGACGGTGTACGGATCGCCGGCGTGCTGGTCGACGCCGGGCCGGAGGAGTCGGAGGTGCTGGTCGAGGTCGGCAAGCGGCACAGCCACCGCGGCCACGCGACCAACCCGATCTCGCTCCAGGACGTGTTCTTCCGGATCGGCGGTCCCGGCGTCGGCCGGGCGGTGACCAGCCTGGTGGTCAACAGCCGGCACACCATCGTCGACAACATCTGGGCCTGGCGCGGCGACCACGGCAAGGACGGCACCGTCGGCTGGACCACCAACACCGCCGACACCGGCGTGGTGGTCAACGGCGACGACGTGACCGCGTACGGGCTCTTCGTCGAGCACTACCAGCGCTACCAGACGATCTGGAACGGCGAGCGTGGCCGCACCGTCTTCTACCAGAGCGAGCTGCCCTACGACCCGCCGAGCCAGGCCGCCTGGCGCAGCCCGACCGGGCGGGGCTGGGCGTCGTACAAGGTCGCCGACCACGTGCGCGAGCACGAGGCGTGGGGGCTCGGCGTCTACTCCTACTTCAACCAGGAAGTGGACATCCGCTGCGACCGGGCGATCGAGGCCCCGCGCCGGGCGGGCGTGCGCTTCCACGACGCGGTGACCGTCTTCCTCGACGGCGACGGCGGCATCGAGCGCACGATCAACGAGGCCGGCACCCCGGTCGTCGGCTCGTACGGCACCAGCCCGGTGGTCAGTTACCCGTGACGTGAGGGCGGGCGCGGCGCACCGGCGATGTAACAGGAATTCGCCGGAACGCGCTGCGCCCGTTTCGTTCCGCACTGCTCGCCGCACTGACCAGCACGGCCGTCGCCGCCGTCATGGCCGGTGCCACGCCAGCATCCGCCATCAACACCTACAACGCCCAGCCCGCCCCGGAGCGCCACGAGGTGGGCGCCCTGCTGGTCGTGTGGGACCGGGACCTCAATCCCGCCACGCCGGACGTCATCGACTGGTACTGCTCCGGCACCATGATCGACGAGAACACCTTCCTCACCGCCGCGCACTGCACCACGGACTGGGCGCCCGGCGTCCGGTTCTTCGTCTCGCTCGAGCAGGACGTGCAGGGCGAGCTCGACAAGGCCAAGGCCGACGGGCTCACCCCGGAGCAGATCGCGGCCAAGGTCGGGGTCGAGGGGACCGCGCACACCAGCCCCGACTACCCGGGCAACTCGGCCGACGCGCACGACATCGCGGTGGTCGAGTTCACCGACGCCCAGGCCGCCGCGCTCGCCGTGCGTTGGTCGTTCACCCCGGCCACTCTGCCGACCGCCGGCCAGTTCGACGCGATGGGCACGCGGCAGCTGGACGCGGCCACCTGGCAGGTCATGGGATACGGCACACAGGAGGCCCTGAACGGCCCCGGCGGCCAGGCCCACCCGGGTGGCGGCGTCCGGATGAAGGCCGAGGTCGGCTTCGACGCGCTCAACAAGACCTGGGTCCGGCTGGCGATGAACGAGAGCCGGGGTTACGGCGGCGCCTGCTACGGCGACTCCGGCGGCCCGAACTTCGTCACCGTCGACGGGGAGCTGGTGCTCGCCGCCACCACCATCACCGGGGACGGCCCCTGCTACGCGACGAACGTGTCGTACCGGCTCGACACCCCGAGCGCCCGGGGCTTCCTCGACGAGTTCGTCGACCTGCCCTGACCATCCGCGCCACCGGCGGCCGGCGGGACCATCCCGCCGGCCGCCCCCGTGCCGGCCAGCGGGTCGCGGGCTGTCAGGCCGGCAGCTGCTCCGCGCGGCTGAGCACCCGGTCGACCAGGCCGTACTCGCGGGCCTGCTCGGCGGTGAACCAGCGGTCCCGGTCCCAGTCCCGCTGGATCTCGTCCAGCGTCCGCCCGCTGTGCTCGGCGATCAGCTGCTGCATGGTCCGCTTCACGTGCAGCATGTTCTCCGCCTGGATGGTGATGTCCGCGGCCGTGCCGCCCATCCCGCCCGAGGGCTGGTGCATCATGATCCGCGAGTGGGGGAGCGCGAACCGCTTCCCGGCCGCCCCCGCGCAGAGCAGGAACTGCCCCATCGAGCCGGCCATGCCGAGGGCCAGGGTGGCCACGTCGTTCTGCACGTAGCGCATGGTGTCGTAGACGGCCATTCCGGCGCTGACCGAGCCGCCCGGCGAGTTGATGTAGAGGTAGATGTCGCGGTCCGGGTCCTCGGCGGCCAGCAGCAGGATCTGCGCGCAGATCTGGTTCGCCGACTCGTCGGTGACCTCGGTGCCGAGGAAGATGATCCGTTCCCGGAGCAGCCGCTCGAAGACCTGGTCGCCGAAGGACGGCTTGCCGCCGTCCAGCATCCACACGCCGTACCCCATGACCTGACCGCCCTCCGCGCCGCCGGCGGGCGACGGACCGCCCGGGGAACCGGCGGTCTCCAGCCTCCGGCGGCCCGGCCGCCGGGGCCCAACGATTCTGCCCCGGGCAGATCGGCCGTGGGCAGAACCGGGCCGGCCTAGCCGGCGGTCAGCCGCCGCCGGCCCGCCCGGGCCCGCCTGCGGGCCAGCGCGCCGGAGGTACGCGGACGGGGGCGCCCGGCCGGCGCGGAGGCGATCAGCCGGACCCGCAGGCCCGCGCCGCCGACCGTCGACCCGACGTGCCCGGTCGACCCGCCCGCGAAGAGTCCGGCGCCGCCGAGCGAGGGTTCGTACGAGCCGGTGATGCCCAGGTGCCGGCTGCCCCGGGCCGCGCCGACGGACGACGTCGGCCCGTCCGGGTGCGGCACCTCGGGGTGGAAGCCGATGCGCAGGCGGGGGCCGGCGGCGTCCCGGCGGGCGGCCGGCACCCGGTCGAGGTGGGCCAGGGCCGTCCCGGACGTGGCGGGAACCCGCCGTTCGACCCGGCGCAGTTCGTCCCGGGCCTCCTCCAGCAGGTCGGAGAGGTTGATCCCGAGCGCCCGGCAGATCGCCGCCAGCACCTCCGAGGAGGCCTCCTTGCGCCCGCGCTCCACCTCGGAGAGGTAGGGCAGCGACACCCCGGCCGCCAGGGCGACCTCGCGCAGCGTGCGGCCCTGCTGCAGGCGCACCCGGCGCAGCACCCCGCCGATCACCCGTCGCAGCAACGACATGTGGGCCTCCTCGCGGTCGTCATCCCGGGACAACCCCATCATGCCCGTTGGTCGGCGTCACCGGTGGCCCGGGCGGGCCGGGTGCCCGCCCGGGCCGGCCGGACATCGATACCGGCCACCCGGGAGGCCGACGGACGCGGTACCCGCTATGTTGTGGGCGTGCGAGCGACGGTGGCGGGGCAGGACCGACGGTGATCCATTTTCCCGCGCAACGGCGGGGGCCACTGAGCGCGCTCAGCCTGCGCCTGCTCGCCGCCGTGGGCCTGGTCGTCGCCGTGGTCGCCGCGGTCTACCTCGACCGGGACGGCTACCGCGACGTCAACGAGGACGGGCTCACCCTCCTCGACTGCTTCTACTACGCGGTGGTCTCGCTCTCCACCACCGGGTACGGCGACATCACCCCGGCGACCCCCTCGGCGCGCCTGGTCAACGTCCTGTTCGTCACGCCGGCCCGGGTGCTCTTCCTGATCATCCTGGTCGGCACCACCCTGGAAGTCCTGACCGAGCAGTACCGGACCGGCCGTCGCCTGTCGCGGTGGAGGAGGATCGTGAAGGACCACGTCATCATCTGCGGCTACGGCACCAAGGGCCGCAGCGCCGTCTCCGCCCTGCTGGAGAACGGGCTGGACCGCTCCCGCATCGTGGTGGTGGAACGCAGCGGCCCGGCCCTGCGCCAGGCCACCTCGGCCGGGCTGGTGGCCATCGAGGGCTCGGCCACCCGCTCGTCGGTGCTGGAGGAGGCGCACGTCCGGACCGCCAAATCGGTGATCATCGCGACCGACAGCGACGACGCCTCGGTGCTGGTGGCGCTGACCGTACGGCAGCTCACGGCCGGCCAGGTCCGGATCATCGCGGCGGTCCGCGAGGCGGAGAACGCGCCGCTGCTCAAGCAGAGCGGCGCGCACCACGTGATCGTCTCCTCGGCCACCGCCGGCCGGCTGCTCGGCCTCTCCACCTCCGCCCCGCCGCTGATCGACGTGGTGGAGGACCTGCTCACCCCAGGGCAGGGCATGGCGCTGGCCATGCGCTCGGCCGAGCGCGACGAGGTGGGCCGGTCGCCGCGCGAGTTGGATTCCCTGGTCATCGCCCTGGTCCGCCGCGGCAAGGTGGTCACCCTGAGCGACCGGGCCGGCGCGGTGATCGAGACCGGCGACATGCTGGTCCACGTCCGCGACGACCGCCCCCAGGCCGCCGCCTCCGCCCCCTGACCAACGAAAGAAGGAGGCCGTTCCCCGGGCGGGGAGCGGCCTCCTTCGACGTCGTGCCGTCAGCGGGTCAGAGGATCGTCCAGGTGTCGCCGCTGCCGAGCAGGCCGGCGAGCTGCTGCTCCGGGGTCTCGGTGACCTTCGCCTTCGCCGCGGCGACCTGCTCCTGCACGGCGCTGTCGTAGGACGGGCGGCTGACCGAGCGGAACACGCCGATCGGGGTGTTCCGCAGGTCCAGCCCGGGCAGCCGGGACAGCGCGAAGGCGTACGCCGGGTCGCTGACCGTCGCGTCGTGCACGACGATCTCCTCGGGGCGTACCGAGGCGGTCTCCCGCACCTCCAGGCCGAAGCCGCCCGGCGGGTGGACGACGCAGAACTGCCCGTCCTTGCCACCGACCTGGCTGTTCGGCTTGCCAGCTGCGCCGAAGATGATCGGCTGCCCGTGCTCCAGCCGGATCAGGTAGTCGTCCCGGGTGCCCGGCTCCTTGAGCTGGTCGAACGCGCCGTCGTTGAAGATGTTGCAGTTCTGGTAGATCTCCACGAAGGCCGAGCCCTCGTGCTCCGCCGCGGCCCGCAGCACCGACTGGAGGTGCTTGCGGTCCGAGTCGATGGTGCGGCCGACGAAGGTGGCCTCCGCGCCGAGCGCCAGCGACAGCGGGTTGAACGGGGCGTCCGCCGAGCCGACCGGGGTCGACTTGGTGATCTTGCCGACCTCGGAGGTCGGCGAGTACTGCCCCTTGGTCAGGCCGTAGATCCGGTTGTTGAAGAGCAGGATCTTCAGGTTGACGTTGCGGCGCAGCGCGTGGATCAGGTGGTTGCCGCCGATGGAGAGCGCGTCGCCGTCACCGGTGACCACCCAGACGGACAGGTCCGGGCGGGACACCGACAGGCCGGTGGCGATCGCCGGGGCACGGCCGTGGATCGAGTGCATCCCGTACGTGTTCATGTAGTACGGGAAGCGCGACGAGCAGCCGATCCCGGAGACGAAGACGATGTTCTCGCGGGGGATGTTCAGCTCCGGCATGAACTGCTGGACGGCGGCCAGGATCGCGTAGTCGCCGCAGCCGGGGCACCAGCGCACCTCCTGGTCGGACTTGAAGTCCTTGGCGGTGAGCTTGAGGGCGAGGGGCTCAGACATTCTTCAGGACCTCTTCCAGCATCGTCTCCAGCTCGGCGGCCGTGAACGGCAGGCCGCGGACCTGGTTGTAGCCGATCGCGTCGACCAGGTACTTCGCCCGGATCACGTGGGCGAGCTGGCCGAGGTTCATCTCGGGGATGACGACCCGGTCGTAGGCGCGCAGCACCTCGCCGAGGTTGGCCGGCATCGGGGCCAGGTGGCGCAGGTGCGCCTGGGCGATGGAGAGCCCGCGCTGGCGCAGGCCCCGGCAGGCCGCCCCGATCGGCCCGTACGTCGAGCCCCAGCCGAGCACCAGCACCCGGGCGTCGCCGTCCGGGTCCTCCACCTCGATGTCCGGCACCGGGATCGTCTCGATCCGGGCCGCCCGGGTCCGCACCATGAAGTCGTGGTTCGCCGGGTCGTACGAGATGTCGCCGGTCTTGTCGGCCTTCTCCAGGCCGCCGATCCGGTGCTCCAGGCCCGGCGTGCCCGGGATGGCCCACGGTCGGGCCAGGGTCTCCGGGTCACGCAGGTACGGCAGGAAGGTGGTGCCGTCCTCGCCGTTGGGCGCGGTGGCGAACTCCACCCGCAGGTCGGGCAGGGACTCCACGTCGGGCAGCAGCCACGGCTCGGAGCCGTTCGCGACGTAGTTGTCCGACAGCAGCAGCACCGGCGTGCGGTAGGTGAGCGCGATCCGGGCCGCCTCCAGGGCGGCGTGGAAGCAGTCCGACGGCGACTTCGGGGCGATCACCGCGACCGGGGCCTCGCCGTGCCGGCCGTACAGCGCCATGTTGAGGTCGGCCTGCTCGGTCTTGGTGGGCATGCCGGTGGACGGCCCGGCCCGCTGCACGTCGACGACGACTAGCGGCAGCTCCAGCGCCACCGCGAGGGAGATCGTCTCGCTCTTCAGGGCCACGCCGGGGCCGCTGGTGGTGGTGACGCCGAGCGAACCGCCGTACGACGCGCCGAGCGCCGCCCCCACCGCGGCGATCTCGTCCTCGGCCTGCATGGTGATCACGCCGAACCGCTTGTGCTTGCTCAGCTCGTGCAGGATGTCCGAGGCCGGGGTGATCGGGTACGCCCCGAGGAAGACCGGCAGCCCGGAGCGGACCCCGGCGGCCACCAGGCCGAGCGAGAGCGCCGCGTTGCCGGTGATGTTCCGGTAGGTGCCCGGCAGCATCTTCGCCGGCTTCACCTCGTACCGGACCGAGAAGTCCTCGGTGGTCTCGCCGAAGTTCCAGCCGGCCCGGAAGGCGGCCACGTTCGCCGCGACCAGCTCGGGCCGGGCGGCGAACTTGCGCTCCAGGAACCGCAGCGTCGACTCGTACGGCCGGGAGTACATCCAGCTCAGCAGGCCCAGGGCGAACATGTTCTTGGCCCGCTCGGCGTCCTTCTTGGACACCTCGTGCGCGGCCAGCGCGCCGACCGTCATCGAGGTCAGCGCCACCGGGTGCACCACGTAGCCGGCGAGCGAGTCGTCGTCCAGCGGGCTGACCTGATACCCCACCTTGGCGAGGTTGCGCTTGGTGAACTCGTCGGTGTTGACGATGATGTCCGCGCCGCGCGGCAGGTCGGCCAGGTTGGCCTTGAGCGCCGCCGGGTTCATCGCGACCAGGACGTTCGGGGCGTCGCCCGGCGTCAGGATGTCGTAGTCGGCGAAGTGCACCTGGAAGCTCGACACGCCCGGGAGGGTGCCGGCGGGCGCCCGGATCTCGGCCGGGAAGTTCGGCAACGTCGAAATGTCGTTGCCGAGCTGCGCCGTCTCGGAGGTGAACCGGTCGCCGGTGAGCTGCATGCCGTCGCCGGAGTCGCCGGCGAACCGGATGACCACCCGGTCGAGTTGACGGATCTGCTTGGTCACGCCCGCACCTCGCTTCGCTCAGCGCCGTCGCACGGGCGGCTGAACATGTTGGTGACCCCGCCTTGCCCCGCCACGTGACCTCCTTGACGCGCTGCTGTCGCCGGCCGTCCGAAGCTGTCCGGCCCGCTCCGTTCCTCACGTCAGAGCCTACGTCGGTTCCTTAGGGCCACCTTGGTGGAGGTCCGACGTATGGGACCTGACCGGCCCGCTGTATGCCCGGCTTTGCGGTGTTTAGTACCGGCATCCGTAATCGAGATCACCGCATCCCGGTCGATCCGGCCGGGGGCATTCCGGCCGGCGGCGCTCACTCGGATGCGGCGGGGGCGACGGTCGGGTCGGCCGGCGGTGCGGTCATCCGCCGGCGCAGCGAGGTGGTGGCCAGGACCAGGGCGAGCACCACCAGCAGCCCGGAGACCGCGATCAGGGTGATCGCCGTCCGCCGGACCGAGCTGAAGCCGCCCCCGTCGGCGGCCGGCTCGGCGGCGGCGAGTACGCCGTGGGAGCCGGTCGGCGCGGGGGTGGCGACCGGCGTGGACACGGCGGCCGCGGCGTTGATCCGGAAGCTCATCTGCACCTGCCGGCTCCGGCCGCTGCGCGGGTCGAGCCGGCCGACGACCGCGCCGGCCAGCGGAGCCCGGGCCTGCGCCGCCGGCGTGGCGGTCACCGGCAGCCGGAGGGTGGCCGTGCGCCCGGCGGGCACCATGCCCAGGTCGCACCGCGTCCGGATCGGCGCCAGCGGAACGCAGCCGGCCGGCGGGCCGGACGCGGTCACCCCGTCGGGCAGGATCACCTCGACCCGGCCGGCGGCGTCGACCCGGCCGGTGTTGCCGAGCCGGACGGTCAGGACGCTCGGGGCGCCGCTGATGTCGAAGAGCACCTCGTCGGC
The DNA here is from genome assembly GCF_004217615.1 of Micromonospora kangleipakensis. Classification (NCBI taxonomy): domain Bacteria; kingdom Bacillati; phylum Actinomycetota; class Actinomycetes; order Micromonosporales; family Micromonosporaceae; genus Micromonospora; species Micromonospora kangleipakensis. Next base: position 1,490,238 of record NZ_SHLD01000001.1, read on the forward strand.
GCGGAGCGAGATGCCGGGTACCGGCGGGCCGGGCGGGAAGAGCACCGCGAAGCCCTCGTCGTCCACGGCCGCGCCGGTCAAGCCCGGGGCGGTGGCGGTCACCCCGACCGAGCCGCTGAGCGGCATCGAGCGCCAGGCCGCACCGTCGATCCGGACCCGGATCGAACTGCTGAACCGGGCGCCGGGCGCGGTGGTCCACCCGCCGCAGCGGTAGCTGCCGCCGCCGGCGGGCGCGCACCCGGCGGTCCCCGCATCGGTGAGCCCGGCCGGCAGCCGGTAGGCGAGCCGGATCAGCTCCGGCACGCCGCCGGTGTTCGTGACGGTCACCCGCAGCGTGGTCACCGTGCTGTCGGCGTTCCAGTAGGCCGGGGTGAGCGCGACGTCCTCGGTGGTCACCCGGACCCCGAGCTGGGCGGGGGCCGGCCGGCCGGGGCCGGGCGGGGCCGGGGGCTGCGCCGGAGGCACGACGGGCGGGGGCGGCGGGGCCGGGGCGGTGGTGGGCGCCGTGGTGGTCGGCGCCGGGTCGTCCGGGGCGGTGGTCGCCGGCACGGGCTCAGTCGTGGTCGGGGCCGGCGGGGTGGTCTCCGGTGGCGCGCTCTCGGTCGGCGGCGCCTCGGTCGACGTGGGGTCCGTCGCGGTCGGCTCGGCCGGGGGAGTGCTGTCCGTCGGGTCGGCGGCGGGCTCGCCCCCCGGATCGGTGGCCGCGGTGACCACAGCCGTCGGCGTCGGTGACGCGGTCGCCCACGCGGGACCGACCGCGACCGCCGTCGCCAGCCCGACCGCGAGCGAGGCCGCCAGCAGTGCGGAGGTCCGTCGCTGGGCAACCCGCCGGTCGGGGCGTACGGGCAGGTCGGCCATCTGTCCTCCGCGACACTCAGTGAGGTTTCATTATTCGGTAATAGTTGCCGAGGGACACTAGTTCCCCGAGGAAACAAATCCGTAACGTGTTCGGTCCGCGCGGGCGGCGGGCACGGTAGGGTCGTCCTCCGTGACCGGTTACCTCGGCTCGTACGCCACGCTCGGTCTCCTGCTGCTCGCCAGCGTTCTCTTCTTCGTTACGGCGTTTTCGGCCAATCGGGTGTTACGTCCTAGCCGTCCGGCCGATCCGTGGGGCAAGCGAACCAGCTATGAGTGCGGACTCGACCCGGTCGGCGGCGACTGGGCGCAGATGCAGATCCGCTACTACGTCTACGCGTATCTCTACGTGCTCTTCGCGGTCGAGGCGGTCTTCCTCTTCCCCTGGGCGCTGGTCTTCGACCGGCCCGGGTTCGGCGTGACGACCGTGGTCGAGATGGGGATCTTCGTCGCCGTGGTCGCGCTCGGCATCCTCTACGCCTGGCGGAAGAACATCCTGCGCTGGACCTGACCCCCGCCGGCCCGGCCGACCATCGGTCAGGCCAGGCCGCGCCGGGTCAGGGTGGGCGGCCGGTCGCCCCGGATCGAGGCGATCATGTCCAACACCCGACGGGTCTGGAGCACCTGGTGGGCGCGGAACACCCGGGCCCCCAGCCACGCCGAGACCGCGGTCGCGGCCAGCGTGCCCTCCAGCCGGTCCGGCACCGGCAGGTCCAGCGTCTCGCCGATGAAGTCCTTGTTCGACAGGGCCACCAGCAGCGGCCAGCCGGTGCCGGAGAGTTCCGCGAGCCGCCGGGTGATCTCCAGCGAGTGCCGGGTGTTCTTGCCGAAGTCGTGCGCCGGGTCGATCAGGATGCCGTCGGGGCGTACGCCGAGGGTGACCGCCCGTTCGGCGAGCCGGGTCACCGTCGCGACCACGTCGGCCACCACGTCGTCGAAGGCGGCCCGGTGCGGCCGGGTACGCGGACTGAGCCCGCCCGCGTGCGAGCAGACCAGCCCGGCGCCGGTGGCCGCGGCGACCCGGGCCAGCGCCGGGTCCGCCCCCGACCACGTGTCGTTCAGCAGGTCGGCGCCGGCCGCCACCGCCTCCACCGCCACCTCGGCCCGCCAGGTGTCGATCGAGATGACCACCTCGGGGAAGGCGGTCCGGACCGCGGCGATGGTGTCCACCGTCCGGCGGATCTCCTCGGCGACGTCGACCTCCTCGCCCGGCCCGGCCTTCACCCCGCCGATGTCGATGATCTCCGCGCCGTCGGTGACCGCGCGCTCCACCGCGCGCAGCGCGCTGTCGGCCGCGAAGGTGGCGCCCCGGTCGAAGAACGAGTCCGGCGTGCGGTTGACGATCGCCATCACCACCAGTTCCCCGGGGGCGAACACCCGCCCACCGAGCCGCAGCGTCCCGGCCATCCCGCCTCCTGGTCTCCGCCCGCCGTCGGCCGTACCGCCGGCCGCCCCCGACGCTATCCGGTCCGCCGCCGACCGCCCCGTCCGGTACGTCCCGGGGCTGCGAATCATGATCGGAGCGGGTGGAGGGCTCGCCCGGGGCCGGCCCGCGTGCCACGATCTCCCCATGGGTCAGGTTCTGCTCCTCTTGGTCGTCGCGCTGACCGTCGCGGCGGTGGTGTTCGGGGTGACGGTGCTGGTCTCCGGGCGCGACCCGGGCCTGGCGCCGGCCGAGCCGGACGGGCGGGCCGTGCCCCTGCCGGGGAGCCGCCCGCTGCACGAGTCGGACGTCGCCGAGGCCCGCTTCGACACCGCCCTGCGCGGCTACCGGATGGCCCAGGTCGACCAGGCGATGCGCCGGGCGGCCTACGACATCGGCTACAAATCCGAGCTGATCGGCGTGCTGGAGGCGGAGGTCGCCGCGCTGCGCGAGGGCCGCACGGCGGACGCCGACGCGCTGCGCGACGCCCGCGAGGCCTCCGCCGGCGCGAGCCCCGCCGCCGCCCCGACCGACGCGGTGAGCTCGGCCGGCGACACCCTGGCTGACGCGTCGGACGCTGAGGCCGGGGTGGCGGCCGCGCCCGCCGCGGCTGCCGTCGAGGACGAGGCGGTGCTCCCCACGCCCGCCCCGGCGACGCCCGCTGGTGGGGTTGTCCCGGTCGCGGCGCCCGTCGACCAGGAGCCGACCGACCGCGAGGTCCCGGTCCGGCCGCCGGCCGACCCCACCTCCTCCCCTGCCGCCAGCGCCCCGGCCACCGACCCCACCGGGAAGGTCGGCCGGACGGCGCAGGGCCCGGCCGCCGCCGCCGACGACAGCGACAGCGACGGTGCGCGGGAGCGTGGCGCGGTGGTCCGGTCGGAGCGGGCGTGACCGGGCCCGAAGGCGCCGACGGGCTGGCCGAGGCCGCCCAGCCCGGTGCCGGTGAGGTGACCGCCACGGTGATCGTCGACGCCCCCGTCGAGCGGGTCTTCGCGGCGCTGACCGCCTGGGAACGGCAGTCCGACTGGGTCCCCTTCACCACCGTCCGAGTGGTCGAGGGGGACGGTGGCGAGGGCAGCCTGGTCGAGGCGGTCACCGCGCTCGGCCCGGCGGTGCTCCGCGACGAGATGCGGGTGGTCCGGGTCGACGCGCCGTACGAGGTCGGGGTGGTGCACTGTGGGCGGCTGCTGCGCGGGCCGGGCGTGCTGCGCTGCACCCCGGTGGAGCGGGACCGGACCCAGGTGGTCTGGCACGAGTGGTTCCACCTGCCCGGCGGCGCCGCCGGCCGGGTCGCCCGGCCGGTGCTCTGGCCCGGCTCGAAGTTCGGCCTGACCCAGGCGCTGAAGAAGTTCGCCCGGCTGGTGGAGCAGGGCCGGCTGCCCTGACCGCCGCCCGTTGTCGGGGGGCTGGCCTAGCGTGTAGGCCGTGACTGACCTGGTGACCGGCGCGGACGGGCTGCCCCGCTGCGCCTGGGGCGCGAGCACCCCGGACTACGCCTTCTACCACGACACCGAGTGGGGCCGGCCGCTGCGCGGCGATGACCCGCTCTACGAGCGGCTGACCCTGGAGGCGTTCCAGTCCGGCCTGTCCTGGCTGACCATCCTGCGCAAGCGACCCGCGTTCCGGCTCGCCTTCGACGAGTTCCGCATCGACAAGGTCGCCGGCTACGGCGCGGCGGACGTCGCCCGCCTGCTCGCCGACACCGGCATCGTGCGCAACCGGGCCAAGGTCGAGGCGGCGATCGCCAACGCCCGGGCCGCGCTGGAGCTGCCCGACGGGCTCTCCGCGCTGCTCTGGTCGTTCGCGCCGCCGGCCCGGGCCGGCCGGCCGCGGTCCTTCGCCAAGGTGCCGGCGCTCACCCCCGAGTCCACCGCGCTGGCCAAGGCGCTCAAGAAGCGCGGCTTCCGCTTCGTCGGCCCGACCACCGCGTACGCGCTGATGCAGGCCACCGGGATGGTCGACGACCACCTCGCCGGCTGTCACGTGCCCGTCGATGGGGTCGGGGCCGCCGGCCGGGCGTGACGGCGCCGGCGTCCGGGCGACGTGACGGCGCCGGTGCCGATCCGGCGTGATGGGATTGGACCATGACCGACACCGAGGTCCGCGCGAGCGGAACGATCGACGGCGGCAGCGGGCCCGGCGCCTGGGCGGTGCTGCTGCCCGCCGAGCGGTACGAGGCCGAGCGGCTCGTGCACCACGACACCCTGGAGCTGACCGGGCTGGACGGGCCGGCCCGGCCCCGGCCCGGCGACCCGGTCGCGGTGCTGGTCGACGCGCCGCTCCGGCTGGTGGCCCTCGGTCGGGTCGCCGCGGCCACCGCCGAGACCCGCGAGGATCCGGACGACCCGCAGTCCGAGGCCGTTCCGGGCGCGCTCGTGGTGACGTACACCCGGCGGGTCTTCGACGAGCCGGTGCCGGCGGGCGGCCTGGCCCTCGACGGGCCGGTGACCGGGCTGGACGAGGCCACCTGGCGGGCGCTGGCCGACCGGCTCGGCCCGCCGCCGGCGCGCCGCTCCTGGCTGGTCAGCCTGGACCTGCCGATCGAGGCGGCCTCGCCCGCCGAGGCGGTGCGGCTCTTCTGGGCGTACGTGCAGGAGCTGGGGCCGCGCGAGCTGCCCGCCTTCGTCTCGCCGGCCGGCGACGAGCTGGCCATGCAGGCGTTCGTGCTCGGCGTGGAGGCCAACCAGGATCCCGAAGAGGACGACTGATCCACCGGCGCCCGGTTACGGTGCCGGGGAGGGCCGGCGCCGGCCGGTCGCGCGAGGGGGTCCAATGCGCTTCCAGGACAGAGTCGCGCTGGTCACCGGCGGGGCGTCCGGGCTCGGCGAGGCGGCCGCCCGCCGGTTCGCCGCCGAGGGCGCGAAGGTGGTGATCGCCGACATCGACGCCGAGGGCGCCGAGCGGGTCGCCGGCGGTCTGCCGGACGGCTACCCGGTGACCATGGACACCGGCGAGGCCGCCTCGGTCGAGCAGGGCATCGCCGACGCCATGCAGCGGTACGGGCGGATCGACGTCATCTTCAACAACGCCGGCATCGACGGGCAGCAGCAGCCGCTGCACGAGATGGACGTGACGAACTGGGAGCGGGTGCGCCGGGTCAACGGCGACGGCGTCTTCTTCGTCCTGAGGTACGGCATCGAGGCGATGCTGCGCGGCGGCGGTGGCGCGATCGTGAACACCTCCTCCACCACCGCGCTGGCCGCCCAGGAGAACATCTCCCCGTACACCTTCACCAAGGCCGGCATCGTCGGCCTGACCCGTTCGGCGGCGATCGAGTACGCGGCCCGCGGCATCCGGGTCAACGCGGTCGCCCCGACGGTGGTGATGACCCCGCTGGTGGAGCACTTCATCGACAGCGCGCCGGACCCGGGGCAGATGCGCCGGCAGATGGAGTCTTTCAACCCGAAGCCCGGCATCCCCACCCCGGACGACGTGGCCGGGGTGGTCGCCTTCCTCGCCTCGGACGAGGCCGCCTGGATCACCGGCCACACCGTCCCGGTCGACGGCGGCTACGTCGCCCGCTGACGGCCGCCCGGCCGCGAGCGAGGCCCGCGACCTGGAGCGGTCAGTGTCCCTCGAAGACCGGCTTCTGCTTGTTCACGAAGGCCATCGTGGCCGCCTTGTGGTCGCTGGTGGCGCCGCAGATCGACTGGGCCTGCGCCTCGGCGGCGAGGGCGTCGGCGAGCGTGCCGGCGTCGGCGATGGAGAGCTGCCGCTTGATCGCCCCGTAGGCCACGGTCGGGCCGGCGGCGAGCCGGGCGGCCAGCTCCTGAGCGGTGGGCAGCACCTGCTCGTCGTCGTCCACCAGCTTGTTCAGCAGGCCCAGCCGGCAGGCCTCCTCGGCGCCCACCGGCTCGGCGAGCATCAGCAGCTCGACGGCCTTGGCGTGGCCGACGAGCCGGGGCAGCGTCCAGGAGGCGCCGGTGTCGGCGGCGAGCCCCACTCCGGCGAAGGCCATCAGGAAGCGCGTCTTCGGGCCGCCGATCCGGAAGTCGGCGAGGAAGGTCAGCGAGGCGCCGGCCCCGGCCGCCATCCCGCGGACCGCGGCGACCACCGGCTTGGGCAGGTTGGCCAGCCGGGCGGCGATCGGGTTGTAGTGGGCCCGCACGGTGGCCAGCGGGTCGGCGTCGGCCGCTTCCAGGGTCTGCACGTGCTCGCGGAGGTCCTGCCCGGCGCTGAACGACCCGCCCGCCCCGGCCAGCACGACCGCCCGGCACGAGCGGTCGGTCTCCAGCTCGGCGAGGGTGTCCCGGAGCGCCTCCTTGAGCGCCACGTCGAGCGAGTTCATCGCCGTCGGTCGGTTCAGCGTCAGGGTGACGACGGCGTCGGTGCGGTCGACGAGCAGTGGCTCGGTCACGTTCTCAACGACCCTTCTGTCGGGCGAGGCGGTTGTTGCCGTCGAGGCAGTGCTCGACGTACCGGTCGGCGGCCGGCCGGAGCCGGGCCGCGTGCCGGTCGAAGAAACTGGCCGCGCTGGTGCCCGGCCAGCGCTCGGGGAGCAGCGCCGGAGGGAGCTGCGGGTCCCGGAAGAGGAAGGTACGCCACGCGTGCACCAGCCGGAACCGGGCCGCGTACGCCTCCTCGTCGCTGCTGCGCACGGTCACGCCCGCCAGCAGCGGCTTCTGCTCCGCGACGAACCGCTCGTACGCCCGGCCGATCTCGATGAGGTCCCAGGCGCGGCGGACCACGCCCATCGCCCCCGGGGTGCCGGCGGCGTGCGCGGCGGTGAACCGCTCGTAGCGCACGCCCGCCTCGGCGAGCAGGAGGTCCACGTCCTCTCCGGGGCGGGTGGCCACCCAGGTGCAGTCGTCGAGCGTGCCGTAGCCGAGGAAGGTCAGGTTGGCGGCGAGCCGCTGGCGTTCCCGGCGGGACGCGGGGGCCTCCAGGACCAGCAGGTCGAACCGACCGTCCCAGCTGATCCGCCCGGTCCGGTAGATCCGGACGGCCGCCTCGTCGAGTCGGCGGGCCGCCTTGGGTGTGATCGAATATCCCGGGCCGGAGGCCAGCCGGAGGGGGTCGAGCCAGCCCTGACGGACCATCCGGGAGACTGCGGTGCGCACGGCCGGAGGGGCGATCCCGAGCGGCGCCAGCAGCTTGACCAGGGCGGCGACGGGTGCGCGCCCACCCCTCGCCCGGAGGTGGTCGCCGTACAGGTCGAAGAGTGCCGACCGTGCCTGCATGACCGCACATTGTGACAGGCCTATCCAAGATAAGCTAGATGCTGTTACATCAATGCTGCTTCGGTTTGGGTCCGGCGGTGTTCATCAGGGAAAATCATTGGTCGACACCCCGCGAAGGCTGCGGCGGTGATGACGAAGTGGCTGTGGGGCAACCCACCGACCCTGGTGTAGGTCTGAGGGGAGACAACATGGCGGCGATGAAGCCGCGGACGGGCGACGGTCCGCTGGAAGTCACCAAGGAGGGCCGGGGCATCGTCATGCGGGTCCCGCTGGAGGGTGGTGGCCGGCTCGTCGTCGAGATGACTCCCGACGAGGCCAACGCGCTCGGTGACGCACTGAAGGCAGCCGCCGGCTGATCGAGGAGCGGTCCGCGCGGCGCACGCCGTGCGGACGGTTCATCCTGCCCTGAGCCACCGGCCCCGCCGGTGGCTCAGGGTCTTCGCAGGCTGGGGAGCGGCGGTCTGTCCCGCTTCGTGAACTTTTCTGGAGGTACGGTCCAGCGTGCTGGCCATTCGTCTGGTGAGCGGGCCCACGCGGCTCGACACCCTCGTCCTGCCCATTCGTCCCGTCGGGCCGGGCGAGGGCCCGGACGCCCCGGCCGCGCTGGTCACGACCGCGTCCCCGCCTTCCGGCGAGGTGCTGGCCGAGGCGGAGGCCCTGCTGCCCGCCGCGCGGCTGACCGGGCGCGCTGGCGAGCTGCGGGAGCACCTGCGACCCGGCGCGACGCCGCAGCGGCTGGTGCTGCTCGGCGTCGGCGAGGGCGACGAGCGGGGCTGGCGGGCCGCCGGCGCGGCGCTCGCCCGGGCCGCCCGGGATGAGACGCACATCACGGTGATGCTTCCGGGCGACGCCTCGACGGCGCTGCGCGGCCTGACCGAGGGGCTGCTGCTGGGGTCGTACCGGTTCCGGATGACCGAGGCCGGTGGTGCACCCGCGCTCGCCGACGTGGACGTCGTGGTGGCTGACCCGGACGCGCTCGCCCCGACCCTGACGGCGGCCCGGACCACCGCCGAGATGACCCGGCTGGCCCGGGACCTGACCAACACCCCCTCCTCGCTGAAGAACCCGCAGTGGTTCGTCGAGCAGATCGCGACGGCCGTTGCCGGCCAGCCCGACCTGCGCCTGCGGGTACGGGAGCCGGACGAGCTCACGGCCGAGGGCTTCGGCGGGATCCTCGCCGTCGGCCAGGGCTCGGCCAGCGGTCCCCGCCTGGTCGAGCTGGACTGGCACCCGGCGGACGCGCGTACCCACGTCGTGCTGGTGGGCAAGGGGATCACCTTCGACACCGGCGGCATCTCGATCAAGCCGGTGCCGGCGATGAAGCTGATGCGCAAGGACATGGCCGGCGCCGCCGCCGTGCTCGCCGCGACCCTGGGCGCCGCCGCGCTCCGGCTGCCGGTGCGGATCACCACGCTGGCGCCGCTGGCGGAGAACATGGTCAGCGGGTCCGCGTTCCGCCCGGGCGACATCGTCCGCCACTACGGCGGCCTGACCAGCGAGACCACCAACTCCGACGCCGAGGGGCGGCTGGTGCTCGCCGACGCGATGGCGTACGCGGTCCAGGAGCTCGCCCCCGACCTGCTGGTCGACCTGGCCACCCTGACCGGCGCGAACGCGGTGGCCCTCGGCAAGCGGCACGGCGCCCTCTACAGCGAGAACGACCAGCTCGCCGCCGACCTGCTGGCCGCGATCGACGCCGCCGGTGAGGCGGCCTGGCGGATGCCGCTGCCCGCCGACTACGTCGAGTACCTGGGCAGCGAGCTGGCCGACCTGCACAGCTCCCCGGCCAGCGGCGCCGGCTCGGTGACCGCCGCGCTCTTCCTCCGCGAGTTCACCGGTGACCTGCGGGACCGCTGGGTGCACGTCGACATGTCCGCCCCCTCCTGGTCGGAGGAGGACGACGCCGAGCTGACCCGGGGCGCCACCGGCTGGGGCGTACGCGGGCTGCTGCGCTGGCTGCCCACGCTGGGCTGACGGCCCGGTCCGCCCCCGCGCCCGGCGGACCCGGCGGTGCGCCGGACGCGGGGTCGGCTCAGCACTTCACGGCGGCGAGCAGGCCGTGCCCGACCGGCAGCAGCGCGGGGATCCAGTGCTCCGACTCCCGGATCGCCTTGATCGTCTCCCGGACGGTGACCGTCTCCAGGTCGCGGGCGGCCGGGTCGCCGATCCGCCCGCCGGCCAGCGTGCCGTTGAGGGCGAGCACCCCGCCGGGCCGCAGCAGGCGCAGCGCGGCGTCCACGCAGGCGGTGAAGCCGGTCGCCTCGGCGTCGACGAAGACCAGGTCGTAGGCGCCGTCCGCGAGCCGCGGCAGCACGTCGAGGGCGCGGCCGGTGATGATCCGGGTACGCCCCGACGGGAACCCCGCCTCGACGAAGATCCGTCGGGCGATCCGCTGGTGCTCCACCTCCACGTCGATGGTGGTGAGCACCCCGTCGGCCCGCATGCCGCGCAGCAGCCAGACGCCGCTGACCCCGATGCCGGTGCCGATCTCCACCACCGCCCGGGCGTTGCCGGCGGCGGCGAGCAGTCGCAGCGCGGCGCCGGCGCCCGGCGTCACCGCGTCGACACCCACCTCGCGGGCGAGGCTGCGGGCGGTCCGCAGCACCAGATCCTCGGTGACGTAGGACTCGGCGAACTGCAGGGCCTGTGCCGTCGAGTTGCCGGAACTGGCGACCGTGGCGATGGGACACCTCCGGGCGGCGGGAGTGGTGCGGGGGGCGGGTGGGCGGTATGAGCCTAGAGGCGGGACCCGACGGGCGCAGCCGCGAGTCGGTCGGTTGACGATCACGGGCGGCAACCGCTGACTCCACCCGGGGCATCCGTGCAATCCTGGACGGTATCCGGCGTGGCGTTGCCGGACGGCTCCGCCGGATCGCGGCGCGGGATGCGGGACGGACTGGGAGGCACCGACGTGACCGACGGCTGGGACTGGCGCCAGCCCGGCGGAACTCCGGGACCGGCGGGACGGCCGGCGTCCGGGTCCCCACCGGGGCCGTACGGGGGTGGCCAGACGTCGCCCTGGTGGTCCGACGCGCTCAACGACCCGTGGCGCGACCCGTACGCGCCGGCCGCGGTGGTGGTGCCGGCCGCTCCCGCCGACGGCGGCGAGCCGGAGCCGGTCACCGACCCGGACGCCCCCAATCGCCCGAGGCTGCGCCAGGTCGTGCTGATCTCGCTGATCACCGCGTTGCTGGCCGGCTCGCTCGGCAGCGCCCTGACCTACGCCTTCCTGCGCGGGGGTGGCCCCGCCACCGTGCTCGGCGCCCGTCCCGCCGAGGGCCCGGCCCTGGCCCAGCGCAAGCCGGAGTCACTGGCCGGCGTCGCCGAGAAGGTCCTGCCCAGCGTGGTCACCGTCCGGGTGGCCAGCCTCGGCGGGATCAGCGAGGGTTCCGGCTTCATCGTCAGCGCCGACGGGCACGTGATCACCAACGACCACGTGGTCGCGGGCGCCACCGGCAAGGCCACGGTGGTCTTCAACGACGGCAGTACGACCGCGGCCACCGTGGTCGGGCAGGACCCGGAGTCGGACATCGCGGTGATCAAGGTGTCCCGGAGCGGGCTCAAGCCGGTGGAGTTCGGCGACTCCGACGCGCTGGCCGTCGGCGACCCGGTGCTCGCCATCGGCTCGCCGCTCTCGCTGGCCAACACGGTCACCGCGGGAATCGTCAGCGCCCTGGACCGGACCATGCAGGCCGGTGAGCCGGGCGGCCCGGTGCGCTACTACGCGGCGATCCAGACCGACGCGGCGGTCAACCACGGCAACTCCGGCGGCCCGCTGGTCGACGGGGGCGGCCGGGTGGTCGGGGTGAACTCGACGATCAAGTCGCTGGTCGCCGACGGGCAGGAGGCCGGGAACATCGGGCTCGCCTTCGCCATCCCGATCAACCAGGCCAAACGGGTCACCCAGGAGATCATCGGCACCGGCAGGGCCCGGCGTACGGTGATCGGCGCCCAGGTGGGCGGCACGGGCGCCGCGGCCGGCAACGGCGTACGCCTCAACGCGGTGGAGCCGTCCGGCCCGGCGGCGGCGGCCGGGCTGAAGGCCGGCGACGTGATCCTGCGGCTGAACGGCCGGCCGATGACCGAGCCGACGGACCTGGTCGCGCTGGTCCGCAAGTACGCGCCCGGGTCGGTGGTGACGGTCGAGTACCGGCGGGGATCCACCCGGCAGAACGCCTCGGTGACGCTCGCCGCAGATGCGAAGTGAGCACCGGTCACCCCCTCCCGGAGCGCCCCCCGACGTGCGTAGTCTTGCCCTGACACGGACGAGGAGGCCGGAGTGCTCGACAACCTGAACTGGTGGGAGATCGGCGCGCTGCTGCTCCTGGCGCTGCTGATCTTCGGGGACCGGCTGCCCGCCGTGATCAACGACGGCCTCCGGATGGTCCGCAACCTGCGCAACATGGCCCGCAACGCCACCGGCGACCTGAGCCGCGAGCTGGGCACCGACATCCAGCTGGAGGATCTGCACCCGAAGGCGTTCATCCGGAAGCACCTGCTCAGCGAGGACGACGAGCAGGCGATCCGGAAGCCCCTGCAGAGCATGTACGACAACCTGCGCTCGGACGTCACCGGCGTGCACAACGAGCTGAAGGACGTCGCCAACGCGGCGGACCTGCGCGGCAACGGCACCCGCCCGACCACGGCCACCGGCGGCGCCGTCCCCGCCCCGGCTCCCCGCCCCAGCTACGACGACGCCACCTGACCGTCGGGCCGGTCCTGTTCCCTCGGCTCTCTGCGGCGTCCCTCGGCTCTCCAGCCGGCTCTCGCCAGCTCGCTCGCCGGGCGGGAGGTACTCGCCCGCCTCCTTTGCTCTGCTTCACTCCCGGCAACACGCTGGGCCCTGACGGGGCCTGACGGGGATCGGACCACGGGCAGCGCGAGGTGTTGCCTCCCGCTGAAGCAGAGCAAAGGGGCGCGCGGGGCAGGTCCTCGGTCGGCCGCCCGGCGTGGGACGGGCGCGGAAGCGGGATCCGGACACGCGAAAGGGGCACCCCGCCACGGGGTGCCCCTTTCGTCGTCGTCAGGCAGTGGTCAGCGGCCGGCGGGCTTGAGGCCGAGCGGCTTGCCGAGGAGGGACTCGCGCCGGACCGCCAGCCGGTCGGCGATCTGGTTGAGCGCCCTGGCGGCCGGGGCGTCCGGCTCGGCCAGCACGATCGGGTTGCCGGCGTCGCCGCCCTCGCGGACCCGGGTGTCGAGCGGGATCTGACCCAGCAGCGGCACCTGCGCGCCGATGGTCCGGCTCAGCGACTCGGAGACCGCCTCGCCGCCGCCGGCGCCGAAGACCTCCACCCGCGAGCCGTCCGGCAGCTCCATCCAGGACATGTTCTCGATGACCCCGACCACCCGCTGGTGGGTCTGCAGCGCGATCGCGCCGGCCCGCTCGGCGACCTCGGCGGCCGCGGTCTGCGGGGTGGTGACCACCAGGATCTCGGCGTTGGGGAGCAGTTGGGCCACCGAGATGGCGATGTCGCCCGTGCCCGGGGGCAGGTCCAGCAGCAGGACGTCCAGGTCGCCCCAGTACACGTCGGCGAGGAACTGCTGTAACGCCCGGTGCAGCATCGGGCCGCGCCAGACCACCGCCGCGTTGCCCGGGGTGAACATGCCGATCGAGATGACCTTCACGCCGTGCGCCTGCGGCGGCATGATCATGTCCTCGACCCGGGTCGGGCTGCCCTCGGCGCCGAGCATCCGGGGCACCGAGTGGCCGTAGATGTCGGCGTCGACCACACCGACGGCGAGGCCGCGGGAGGCCAGCGCGGCGGCCAGGTTGACCGTGACGCTGGACTTGCCGACGCCGCCCTTGCCGCTGGCCACGGCGTACACCCGGGTGCGCGAGCCGGGCTGGGCGAACGGGATCACCGGCTCCTGGCTGGCGCCGCCGCCGCGCAGCTTCGACTGGAGCTCCTGGCGCTGCTCGGGGCTCATCACGCCGAACTCGATCTCGACACCCGTCACACCCGCCACCGCGGCCACGGCCGCGGTGATGTCGCTGCGCAGCTTGTCCTTCAGCGGGCAGCCGGCCACGGTGAGCAGCAGCTCGACCCGGACGACGCCGTCGTCGCCCACCACCGCGGAACGGACCATGCCCAGCTCGGTGATCGGCCGACGGATCTCCGGGTCGTTGACGGTGGCCAGGGCGGCCTGGATCGCGTCGGAGACGGTGCTGACGGGTGCTGACATGCCGGCAATGTTACGTCGGTGGTCATCGGCGGTCGCCGCTGGCGGGGGGCGGTGTGAGCGAATCGATGGCACCGTCCAAGGCCCGGGCCGGTGGACCGGGCCCCGTCGGGCTCAGCCCTCCGGGCGGCCTTCCCGGGTCGCGAAGTCGCCGTCCAGGTCGTCGCGGGGCTCGTCGAGCGGCTCGCCGCCGCCGCCGCGTGCGGCGCGTTCCTGCTGCCGGCGTTCCAGCTTCTGCCGGCGCTGCGCCGCCTCGTCCAGCTCCTCGGCGAGCCGGGCCAGCTCGGAGCGGAGGAAGTCCCGGGTGGCCACCTCGCCCATCGCGATCCGCAGCGCGGCGATCTCCCGGGCCAGGTACTCGGTGTCCGCTTTCTGCGCGGTGGCCCGCCGCCGGTCCTCCTCCAGTGCCACCCGGTCCCGGTCCGCCTGCCGGTTCTGCGCGAGCAGGATCAGCGGCGCCGCGTACGAGGCCTGCAACGAGAGCACCAGGGTCAGGAACGTGAAGGTGTACGGGTCGAAGCGCAGGTCGGCCGGGGCGATGGTGTTCCAGGCGAACCAGGCGGCGATCACGACCGTCATGTAGACGATGAAGTTCGCCGTGCCCATGCCGCGGGCGATGCCCTCGGACCACCGGCCGAACGCCTCCGGGTCGAACCGGGGCAGCTTGACGCCGCGGGGCTCGCGCGGCTGGTCCAGCCGCTCGGCCCGTCGCTGGTCAGCCATCGGTGCCGTCCGGCTCCGCCTCGGCGGCGGACGGGCCCGGTACGGCGTCCCGGTCCCGCCAGTCGCGGGGCAGCGAGTGGTCCAGCACGTCGTCCACGGTGACCGCCCCAACCAGCCGCATGCTGCGGTCCACCACCGGCATGGCGACCAGGTCGTAGGTGGCCATCCGGCGGGTGATCTCGGGCAGCGGCGTGGTCGGCCGGAGCGGGTCGATGTCGTTGACCACCACCCCGCCGAGCAGGTCCGCCGGGGGCTCGCGGAGCAGCCGCTGGAAGTGGACCATGCCCAGGTACCGGCCGGTGGGGGTGGTCATCGGCGCGCGGGTCACGAAGACCTGCGCGGCCACGGCGGGGGAGAGCTGCTCCTCCCGGATCCGGGCGAGCGCCTCCGCGACGGTGGCGTCCGGCGGCAGGATCACCGGTTCCGACGTCATCACGCTGCCGGCCGTGCCCGAGGCGTAGCGCAGCAGTTGGCGGACCGGGTCGGCCTCGTCCGGCTCCATCAGGTCGAGCAGCACGTCCTGCTCCGGCGGGGGCAGCTCGTTGAGCAGGTCGGCGGCGTCGTCCGGGTCCATCTCCTCCAGCACGTCGGCCGCGCGCTCCCGGTCCAGCGCGGCCAGGATCTCCACCTGGTCGTGCTCGGGCAGCTCGCTGAGCACGTCGGCCAGCCGCTCGTCGTCCAGCGCGGCGGCGACCTCGTTGCGCCGGGCGTCGGGCAGGTCCTGCAGGGCGTTGGCCAGGTCGGCCGGGCGCATGTCCTCCAGCACGGCGAGCAGGTTGGCCGTACCCCGGTTGGCGGCGATGTCGCTCAGGCCGCGGACCCGGTCCCACTCGACCTGGTGCAGGTGGCCGCGGCGGGTGAGCCGGCCGGTCTGCTCGCGGACCGCGACCCGGGTCAGCGACCACTCGCCGCCCCGGCTGCACTCCATCGCCACGTCGACCACCGTGCCCGCCTGGCCGCCCGGCTCCAGCTGCACCCGCCGGTCCAGCAGTTCCTGGAGCACCAGCAGCTCGTTCGGGCGCTTCTCGAAGCGACGCAGGTTGAGGGTGCCGCTGCCGAGCACGACGGCGTCCGCGTCGATGGAGGTGATCCGGTTGATGGAGAGGAAGATCCGCCGCCGCATGGGCATCTCGGCGACCAGCCCCACCACCTCCGGCGGACGTTGGGTCGCCCGGAGCCGGGCCACCGCGTCACGCACCCGACCCACCTGGTCACCGTTCGGGTCGAAGACGGCGACTCCGGCGAGTCGGGCGATGTAGACCCGGTTCGGCGTGCTCACGGGCACCAGCCTAAAGGCCTAGTGTTTATCAACATGTCGACCTTGGCCTACGAGATCGTGGACGTCTTCACCGACCGGCCCTTCGCCGGCAACCCGCTGGCCGTGGTGTTCGGCGCCGAAGGGCTGGCCACCGAGCAGATGCAGGCGCTCGCGCTGGAGTTCAACCTGTCCGAGACGGTGTTCGTGCTGCCGCCCACACAGGTCGGGGCGACCTACCGCGTGCGGATCTTCACCCCGGCCGAGGAGCTGCCGTTCGCCGGGCATCCGAGCGTCGGCGCCGCGGTCACCGCCAGCCGCCGCGGGATGTTCGACGTGGGCCGGGTCACCCAGGAGTGCGGCGCCGGCGTGCTGCCGATCGAGGTGACCGTGACGGGCGCGACGCTCACCGGCGGCACGCCCACCCTGGGCCCCGAGCTGGACCCGGAGCCGCTGCTGGAGATGGCCGGCCTCACCGCCGCCGACCACGCCGGCCCCGCGCCGCGGGTGGCCGGCTGCGGCCTGGAGTTCCCCTACCTTCCGGTACGCCCGGACGCGGTGGCCCGCGCCCGGGTGAACGCGGCGGCGGCGGAGCGGTACGGCGTGGAGCATGTCAGCGTCTTCTCCTGGGACGCCGACACGCAAACCGCGCACGCCCGGGTCTTCGTGCCGGGCCTCGGCGTGCCGGAGGACCCGGCGACCGGCTCGGCGGCCCTCGGGCTGGGCGTCTGGCTGGTCGCCAGCGGGCTGCTCCCCGGCGAGGGGCGCTCGGAGTACGCCGTCCGCCAGGGCGTCGAGATCCACCGGCCGTCCGCGCTGGCCTGCACCGTCACCGCGGCGGGCGGGGTGGCCGTGGGGGCGACCGTCGCCGGCCAGGTGATGCCGGTGGCGCGGGGCGAGATCGCCGTCCCACCCTTCGTGGGCTGACCGACCCCCGGCCGGCGCGCCGCGGTACCGCCCACGACGCCGTGCCGGGCGATACCGTGCGGCTGACGGTCCCCGCCGGCCCGGCCGGCGGCGTACGAGAGGATGTCCGGGTGACGGACGAGCTGGACGGCCGGGAGACGACGCCGCTGGTCGACGAGGCGATGAAGAAGGCGGCCGTCTGCTGGGTGAGCGTCGGGGACGGGCCGGCGTACGCGCTGTGGTGCCTGCCGCTCGAGGGCGCGCTGCTCGTCGTCACCGGGCCCGGCGAGCAGTCCGCGCCCGGCCTGGCCGACGCCACCGAGGCCCGGGTCAGCCTCCGCGGCGACCACGGCGGACGGATCGTCACCTGGCCGGCCCGGGTGACCCGGCTGCGGCCCGGCACCGAGGAGTGGACCACGGCCGCGCCGCTGGTCGCGGCGAAGCGGCTGAACGCGTCCGGCCCCTCGGCCGCCCTGGTCGACCGCTGGGCGGCCGAGGGCTGCGCGCTGAACCGGCTGGCGCCGGCGGGTACGCCCGTCGCGGGCGCCGACCTGCCGGCGGAGTCGCTGGCGGAGGAGCCCCGGCCGGCTCCGGTGGTGCGGGCCACCCGCAAGCCGTTCCGGCTGCACAAGGTCCGCCGCCGCTGACCCCGGCGCCCTACGCACCGCCCCCGACCCGTCGCCGGCGGCGGGGCCAGGGGACGGCGCAGGCGATCGGCTCCACGGCCGGGTCGACCAGTTCGAGGACCTCGGTCAGCGAGGTCAGCGCCCGTCCCGCCCAGCCCCGCTCGGCGTTGAAGACCATGTGTTCGGCCAGGTCCGGCGCGGCCAGCCGGGCCGCCGTCATCCCGGCCCGCTCGGCGCCGGTGAGTTCCTGACTGCCGCCGTCGCCCACGTAGAGGCAGTCGGCCGGGGCCAGTTCGAGCCGCCGGCACGCGGCCAGGTAGAGCGCCGCGTCCGGCTTACAGCGCCCCACCTGCACCGAGAAGACCCGGACGTCCAGCAGCGGGGCGATCGCCAGCTGGGGCAGGAACGCCGGCAGCTCGTGCGTGCAGTCGCTGATCAGGCCGGTGCGTACGCCCCGCTGGCGCAGCCCGGCGAGCACCGGCACCGCCTCGTCCCGCAGCCGGGTGTCGGCGCGTACGGCCCGGTGACGGGACGCGACGGCGGCCCGGACGGCCCCGTCCGACGGATGCACGCCGGCCTGGTCGCAGACCCAGCGCAGGGTCGCCTCGGCGTTGCCGAGCAGCCCGCTGGCCCGCTGGTAGTAGGTGCGGTCGAGTACCTCCACCAGGGTGTCGCTCGGGCAGCCGAGCAGCTCGGCGGTGGAGCGGTGGGCCGCGCCGCGCTGGACGGACCGGGTGAGCGTGCCGAAGAAATCGAACAGCACCGCCTGGAACCTGGGCATGGGGAGCGCCTCCGGGCGTCGAGGGGGTCGCCGGCGCGGACGTGCGTGATCGTAACGGAATGCTGACGGTCCGTGCTGTCCGGCGTCGTGTGAGGATTGCTCTCCGTGTCCTCCGATCCGCACCGCCCGCCCCTGGACCCGCTGACCGTCGGCGTGGTCGTGGTTGCCGTCGCGGCCGTCTCGTCCTCCGCCCCGCTGGTCGCCTTCGCGGCCGCCCCGGCCCTCGCCATCGCGTTCTGGCGCAACCTGCTCTCGGTGGCCGTGCTCGGCCCGTTCTCGCTGGTCAAGCGGCGGGCGGAGTTCCGCGCGCTGACCGTCGGCGCCGGCCGGCGGGAGGGCCTGTACTGCGTGCTGTCCGGGGTGGCGCTGGCCGCGCACTTCGCCACCTGGATGCCGAGCGCGCAGCTCACCTCGGTCGCCGCGGCCACCGCGCTGGGCGCGACGCAGCCGGTGTGGCAGGGGCTGATCGCCCGCTGGCAGGGTCGGCGCCTGCCGGTGGCGGTCTGGGCGGGCATCGCGGTGGCGGTGGTCGGCGCGGCGCTGGCCACCGGCGCCGACTTCGGCGCCTCCGGCCGGGCCTTCGCCGGTGACCTGCTCGCCGTGACGGGCGGGATGTTCGCCGCCGTCTACACCGCCTTCGGCGAGCGGGCCCGGGCCACCATCAGCACCACCACGTACACCACCATCTGCTACGGCGTCTGCGCGGCGATCCTGCTGGTGGTCTGCCTGCTCGGCGGCGTACGCCTGCACGGCTACGACGGCGCCACCTGGCTGGCCGTTCTCGGCCTGGTGGCGGGCGCCCAGCTGCTCGGCCACTCGATGTTCAACTACGCCCTGCACCGGATCTCCGCCACCACGGTCAGCGTGCTGATCCTGCTGGAGGCCCCGGGGGCGGCCCTGATCGCCTGGGTGTGGCTCGGCCAGCTGCCCCGGCCGCTGGCCTTGCCGGGGCTGGCCCTGCTGCTGGCCGGCGTCGCCGTCGTCGTGCTCGGCGGCTCCCGCGCCGGCCGCCGCACCGAGCCGGTCCCCGTCCCCGCCGACGCCGCCCCGCTCGCCGACTGACGCGACCGGCGCCCGCGACCACCGTGGGACGTGGCGGCCACACTTTCCCGGAGAGTGTGCCCATTCGGCCACCCGAGCCACCGCTTTCGGTGAGAGTGCGGAGGGTGGGGGCGCGAGAGGTGCGGCGGGGCGACGACGAGGCCGATCGGGGCACGCTCGTCACGCCCTCGGCCGAGTTCCCGCCGCTGGGCCCCGAGGAACGGGCGGCGCTGAGCCGGATCGGGGAGCGCTGGCGTGCCCCGCGCGGCCCCGACGAGCTGCCCGTCGACCCGACCCTGGGCCGCAACCGGCCGGGCCCGACGCCGAGCCGGTTCGGGCGGCTGACGCCGATCGACATGTTCACCGTCGAGGAGCCGGACGAGCTGGTCGCCGCCGAGCCGGCCAACCTGCCCGGCTCCCGGGCCGGGCGGATGCTCACCCGGCTGCGCCGGGTGCTGGTCGGCCCGCCGCTGTCCAGCTCCGCCGTGCTCTACGAGCGGATGCGGAAGGTCGTCGCCCTGCCGATCCTCTCCTCCGACCTGCTCAGCTCGATCGCGTACGGGCCGGAGGCGATGCTGGCTGTGCTGGTGCTGGCCGGCAGCGCCGCGCTCGGGCTCTCCCTGCCGCTGGCCGCGCTGCTGGTGGTGCTGATGATCGCGGTGGGGCTGTCGTACCGGCAGACCATCCCGGCCTACCCGCACGGGGCGGGGTCGTACATCGTGGCCAGTGACAACCTGGGCACGACAACCGGACTCGCGGCGGCGGCCGGGCTGATGCTCGACTACGTGCTCACCGTGTCGGTGTCGATCGCGGCCGGGGTGCACGCGGTAACCTCGGCGCTGCCCGGGCTCGCACCGGCCACCGTGCCGCTCGGGGTGCTGGCGATCGCCGTGCTGCTCGCCGGGAACCTGCGCGGAGTGCGGACCGCCGGCAACATCTTCGTGCTGCCCACGTACGCCTTCGTGGTCGCGGTCCTCGCGTTGCTGGTGATCGGCTATCTGCGCGCGGCGGGCCGGGGCTTCACGGCGGTGCCGCCGCCGACGGTGCCGGCGGTCGAGGGGCTGGGCCTGCTGGTGGTGCTGCGGGCGTTCGCCTCCGGCGCGGTGTCGATGACCGGCATCGAGGCGGTGTCGAACGCGATACCGGCGTTCCGGCGCACCGAGTGGCGCAACGCCCGCACCACGCTCAGCTGGATGGTCGCCATGCTGGTAGTGCTCTTCGTCGGGCTGGTCGGCCTGATCCACCTGAACGGCCTGGCGCCCCGGCCGGGCGAGACGATCCTGTCCCAGCTCGGACGGGTCACCTTCCCCGTCGGCCCCTGGTACGCCCTGCTCCAGGCCGCCACCGCGCTGATCCTGCTGCTGTCGGCCAACACCGCCTTCAACGACTTCCCCCGGCTGCTCTTCTTCATGGCCCGGAACGGACACGCACCCCGCCGGTTCCTGCATTTGGGGGACCGGCTGTCGTTCAACAACGGCCTGGTCGCGCTCGCGCTCGCGGCGGCGGTCATCTTCGCCGCCTTCGGTGGCAACACCGAGGCGCTGATCCCGCTCTTCGCGGTGGGTGTGTTCCTGGCGTTCACCCTGTCCCAGGCCGGCATGGTGGTGCACTGGCGACGCCATCGCGACCGGGGCTGGCGGCGTCGGCTGGCCATCAACGCGGTCGGCGCCGCCCTGTCCGGGGTGGTCCTGCTGACCGCCGGGATCGGGAAGTTCGCCGAGGGCGCCTGGGTGGTGGTCATCGCGGTACCCCTGCTGGTGCTGCTCGCCCGCCGGATCCAGCGCCACTACGCCACGCTGCACCACGCCCTGGCGCTGCACCCACCGCCGTCTGCCGGACCCGCGCCGCCCCCGTCGGCGTCCGGGTCCGCGCCAGGTGGCGCGCCGCCGGGACCAGCGGGGTCCGCCGAGGGGGAGGAGTTGCCCCAGGAGGTACGCCACCTGGTGGTCGTGCCGGTGGCCCGGCTGAACCGGGCGTCGCTGCGCGCCCTGGCGTACGCAGCGTCGCTGGGCCAGCCGACGCTGGCCGTGCACATCGCTCCCGAGGAGGCCGAGTCGGACCGGTTCCGCGAGCAGTGGCGGGCCTGGGGCGACCACCTGCGGCTGGAGACGATCGTGTCGCCGTACCGGGCGGTGATCGGGCCGCTGGCGCACTACCTGGAGGCGCTGCACGCCACCCGGCCGGAACTGACCCTGACCGTGATCGTGCCGGAGGTGGTGCTGCGCCGCCGCTGGCACCGGCCGCTGCACAGCCGTGCCGAGAAGCGGCTGCGCGGTGCCCTGCGAGCCCTGCCCGGCGTGGTGGTCACCAGCGTCCCGGTCCACCCTCCCGAGTGAGCCTCACAGGTACGCCGCGAAGTGCTCGACCACCAGCGCGGCGGGCGGTTAGGGACGAGCAGTCGCTCGAGGCGACTACGGCTCGGCGTCCTGGGAAGTCTCGACGAGTCCCTGTTCACGGCGGGCGGAGGTTCGGTGTCCAGCAGTGCCAGCAGTCCGGGACAGCCTCCGCGCCGGTTGATGTGGCTGCACAGCCGTCCCGTCCTGCTGTTCGCGTTCGCGTTCGCGATCATGGCCGACCCGGTTTCCTCGGTGGCGTATGCCATCGAAGCCGCGCTGCGGGCACTGAACGGCGACCTGTCGTTGCTCCTGCCCACGATGTGCCTGGTCCTGGGCTTGATCGCGCTGGTGATCCTCAACTACCACCAGCTGGTGGCCCGGTATCCGCAGGGCGGCGGCGCGGCGGCCGCCGCGGGGGACGCGTTCGGCGAGGCCTGGGCGTTCGTGCCGATGGGTGCGCTGATCGTGGACTTCGTGCTCACCATCGCCATCAGCTGCGCTGCGGCGGCCGCCGCGCTGATCGCGTACCTGCCGGCCCTGGCGCCGTGGCGGGTACCTCTGTCTCTTGCGCTCATCGTCGCCGTCGCGGGCCTGACCTGGTTCGGGCATCTCGGCCGGGCGGTGTTCGCGACCATGACCGTGGGATTCATTGCGGCGGCCCTGCTGGTGCTGGTGTACGGGGCGCTAGCCCAACCTCATCCCACCGGCACCATCAATCCGACGCCGCCCCACCCTCCGCCGGTGGCGATCGCGCTGGCGTTCCCGGTCGCCATGGCCCTGGCAACCGGAGTCGAAGCCCCCTCATCGGCAATCGCTCAGCTCGGCCAACTCGTTGGCGCAGGACGGCGCCGGTTCGGGCGAATCACCCTATGGCTGACCCTCGGCATCGTCGGCACCATCACGCTCGGCCTGACGATCGAGGCCAGCCGGCTGCGAATCGGCGAACCGCCCGCGAACACGACACAGCTCGCCGAGCTGGCCCGCGCCGCCGCGCCGGCCCCGCTGTTCGCTGCATTCCAGCTCATGACCGCACTGCTGCTCCTGGCTGCCGCCTGCTCCTCCTTCCAGGCCGGACCCGGGCTGCTCAAGGCGCTCGCTCGCCAGACTCTGTCCGAGGGCCAGACAACCGGGATCCTGCCGGCTCCGCTGGGACGTACGAACGTTCACCACACCCCGTTCTGGGGTCTACTGCTGTTCATCGCCATATCGGCTGTTGTGACGGTCGCGGCCAACGGACGTGAGCAGCGGCTGGTGGCCTTCTACGCCGTTGCGGTGTTTCTGAGCTTCCTGGCCGGTCTGACCGCGATGGCGGTGTTTTTCCGTCGCGACCGGCGGCCTGTGCAGCTCGCGGTCAGCCTCGTAGGTGCTCTCGGAGTCGCCTTCACGTTGGCGGTGAACCTTGCCCGCGGCTACCCGATCGCCTCCCTGGCCGCCGCACTGCTCGTCGCCGCAGTGTTCTACCAGCTATGGGTACGGGCAGGTCGGCCACGCGGAATCGCCGGGGCCGTGACCAAACCAGACTGAAGCGTGGACAGTTCAGCAAGAGCCCGACATGCCAAGATCAAGTCTTGTTCTTCCCACCGACCCGTGATGAAGTGAGGGGGAGGGGCCGGTCAGACGTCGTGGACCTCCAGCAGCCGGGCGGTGGGGGCCGCGTCGCCCAGCCGGGCCCGGAGCGCGGCCCGCTCCGGGTCGGCCAGGTACCCGTCGTGACCCGCCCGCGAGGCGAACCGGATCACGTGCACCTCGGTCCGCCCGTCGCCGGTACGCAGCCGCCGCTCCAGCCGTCCGCCGTGCCGGCCGAGCAGGGTGAGCACCTGGTCCTCGTATCGCTGACCGGCCTCGACCGCGTCGGCGGCCAGCTCGACCAGCGCGACTAGTCGCAGCGCGGCGGCCGGGTCGTCGACCAGCGACTTCCAGAAATGGTGGTCGACGTGCCCGCCCGGGATGCCGTCGCGGATGCCGGTGTCGGAGTAACCGTGCCGCCGGTAGAAGCCGGGCGCCTGGAACGAGAAGGACGACACCGAGATTTCGGTGCAGCCCCGGCGCCGGGCCTCCTCCTCGGCGGCCCGCAGCATCCGGCCGCCCCAGCCCTGGTGTCGGCGGTCCGCGCGGACCCACATCGTGTTGAGCCCGGCGCGGCCGCCCCAGGTCCAGCCGGTCAACCCGCCGACCAGCTCACCGTCGGCGTCGGTGACCCGCACCGAGAGTTCTGCCTCGTCGTCGGTGTCGGTAGCGGCGTTGTTGAACGCGGTCAGCTCCCGCCCGATCCGGGCCTCCAGCTCCGCGTCCGCGCCGCCCACCCGCATTGTCGCGCCGTCGGCGCGACCCGTGTCGGCGCTGCCGGTCCCAGTGGCGTTCTCCGTGGTCATGGCGCGGAGTGTGGCAGCGGTCCGCGGCCGGACGCCACCGGAAAACCGTCAGCCGGCGATGCCGACGGCCTTGGCGCTGGCCGTCCAGAGCCGGGCGGCGAGCCGCGGGTCGGCCGCCTTGGCGAGCGGCCGGCGCGGTCGCCGGTCGTGGTAGTAGCCGCCGTCGACCAGCCGGGACGGGTCCTGGTTGGCCAGCCAGACCAGCGTCTCCGCGCCCTTCTCCGGGCTGCGGAACGGCAGCAGTCGCATGCCCAGCGCGACCAGCCGGCTTTCGTTGCCGAACCGGGTCCGCACCACGCCCGGGTGGAACGAGTACGCCGGCACGTCCGGCCAGCGCCGGGCCGCCTCGGCGGTGAAGAGGATGTTCGCCTGCTTGCTGGTCCCGTACGCCTGCATCGGTCGGTAGCGGCGCAGCGCGGCGTTGAGGTCGTCGGGGTCCAGCGCCCCGCTGCGGTGCGCGCCCGAGGCGGTCACCACCATCCGCCCGATCCGGTCGGCGAGCAGGTTGCTGAGCAGGAACGGGGCCAGATGGTTGGCCTGCATGCTCAGTTCGAAACCGTCGACCGTGGTCGCCGGCTGGAGCACGATGGCGCCGGCGTTGTTGGCCAGCACGTCGATCCGGTCGTACGACTCCCGCAGCCGCCCGGCGAGCCGGCGGACGTCGTCGAGGACGGCGAAGTCGGCGCGGAACAGCTCCGGGCGGTCGCCGCAGGTCTCGCGGACGCGGTCCCCGGCCGACTGCAGCCGGGCCGGATCCCGGCCGACCAGCACCACCCGGTCGCCCCGGCGGGACAGGTCGACGGCGGCGGCCAGTCCGATGCCGGAGCTGGCGCCCGTCACCACCACGGTCCGACGCCCAGTGAGATCTTCCACAGGTCCATTCACCCCGGTCACGGCACGAGGTTACCGTGACGTCACCACGCCCTTTGGGATCGTTAAGTTTTCGGCTTTTCATTCATCGGCGTCGGCGTGCCCGCCGGACGCTGGAAGGAGCGCATCCATGGCCGCTGTCGGTCGCCCCCGCCGGTCCTGCCTCGCGGTACCCGGTTCCAGCGTCAAGATGCTCGGCAAGGCCCAGGGCCTGCCGGCCGACCAGGTCTTCCTGGACCTGGAGGACGCGGTCGCCCCGCTGGCCAAGCCGGACGCCCGGAAGAACATCGTCGCCGCCCTGAACGAGGGCGACTGGGCCGGCAAGACCCGGGTGGTCCGGGTGAACGACCTGACCACGCCGTGGACGTACCGGGACGTCATCGAGGTGGTCGAGGGCGCCGGCGCGAACCTGGACTGCATCATGCTGCCGAAGGTGCAGAACGCCGCCCAGGTGCAGTGGCTGGACCTGACGCTCACCCAGATCGAGAAGACCCTCGGCCTCGAGGTCGGCCGGATCGGCATCGAGGCGCAGATCGAGAACGCCGCCGGCCTGGTCAACGTCGACGCCATCGCCGCCGCCTCGCCCCGGGTGGAGACCATCATCTTCGGCCCGGCCGACTTCATGGCCTCGATCAACATGAAGTCGCTGGTGGTCGGCGCGCTGATCCCGGACTACCCGGGCGACCCGTACCACTACATCCTGATGCGGATCCTGATGGCCGCCCGGATGCACGACAAGCAGGCCATCGACGGCCCGTTCCTGCAGATCCGGGATGTCGACGCGTTCCGTGAGGTGGCCAAGCGCTCGGCCGCGTTGGGCTTCGACGGAAAGTGGGTGCTGCACCCGGGCCAGATCGACGCGGCCAACGAGGTCTACTCCCCGGCCCAGGCCGACTACGACCACGCGGAGTTGATCCTCGACGCGTACGAGCACTACACCTCGGAGGCGGGCGGCAAGCTCGGCGCGGTGATGCTCGGCGACGAGATGATCGACGAGGCGTCCCGCAAGATGGCCCTGGTGATCGCCGCCAAGGGGCGCGCGGCCGGGATGACCCGTACGTCGACCTTCACCCCGCCGTCGGAGTGAGCGCGGCCCGCCCCCGTCGGGGCGGCGCAGGGGGCCGTCCCGGCCGACCGGGACGGCCCTTCCCTGTCAGTAGCTGCGGCTGCTCGTGTCGCCGTTGGTGACCGCGATCACGATCACCACGACGTAGAAGGCGATCAGCAGCGCCAGCAGGCCGGTGAGGATCCAGCCGACGATGATGGCGGCCTTGGCCATCCCCTCGCCCTGCTCGCCGGTCTCGCGGATCTGCTTGCGGGCCACGTGGCCGAGGATCGCGCCGATCGGCGCGGTGATGCAGGAGGCGATGCCGACCAGCGAGAGCACCAGCGCCACGATGGCCATGGTGTTGGTCCTCGCCGCAACCGGGTAGCCGTACCCCGGGTAGGCCGGCGGCGGGTAGCCGGCCGCCGCGTACGGGTCGGCCGTGGGTTGCCCGCCCGGCATCCCGGCGTACGGGTTGGTCGGGGCGTACGGGTCGGCCGAGGTCGGCTGGGTGGGGATCGGGCTGCCGCCCATCGCGAGGGTCGGGTCGGCGGGCGGCGTGGACTGCTGGCCGGGTGTGGACGGGTCGTGCCAACCACCGGGCGGCGGGGGATAGCTCATCAGGTTTCATCTCCGTTGGCTGCGGGTGCGCCGTCAGGGTAGCCAGCCCTTCCCAAAACCGAGCACCCCCTTTCCGGGTGCCGCGTTGCCCGGAAGGTCCACAGCGGGCAGGATCGCGGCATGGCACTTGACGCGCGTGGTGGTCGACCGAGACGGAATGTGAGCCGTCCGGGCCTGGTCCGGCGCAGCCGAGGCACCGCCCCGGCGGGCTCCGCCGACCAGGACCAGCCGGCGCCGCTCGCCGAACCGGTCACCATGCGCCTCGACGGCCGGGTCGCCCTGGTCACCGGGGCGGGCAGCCCGGACGGCATCGGCTACGCCACCGCCCGCCGGCTGGCCGACCTGGGGGCCCGGGTCGCGATCGTCTCCACCACCCGGCGGATCCACGAGCGGGCCGGCGAGCTGGGCGTGACCGGCTTCGTGGCCGACCTGACCGACGAGTCGGAGGTGGGCGCGCTCGCCGACGCGGTGGCCGAGCAGCTCGGCGACGTCGAGGTGCTGGTCAACAACGCCGGCCTGGCCAGCCGGGCCAGCCCCGAGGTGCTGCGGCCGGTGGTCCAGCTCAGCTACGACGAGTGGCGCGGCGAGATCGACCGGAACCTGACCACCGCGTTCCTGTGCAGCCGGGCGTTCATCAGCGGGATGGCCGAGCGCGGCTGGGGTCGGATCGTCAACCTGGCGGCCACCGCCGGCGCGGTCAACGCGCTCCCCACCGAGGCCGCGTACGCGGCGGCGAAGGCGGGCGTGGTCGGGCTGACCCGGGCCCTGGCGATGGAGATGATCGCCGACGGGGTGACCGTCAACGCGGTCGCCCCCGGCACCATCTACACGGCGGCGTCCACGATGGCCGAGATCAAGCAGGGGCTCGGCACTCCGGTCGGCCGCCCGGGCACCCCGGACGAGGTGGCCGCGGCGATCGCCTTCCTCTGCTCGCCGGCCGCGTCGTACATCACCGGTCAGATGCTCGTCGTCGACGGCGGCAACAGCGTCCGCGAGGCGGAGTTCCGCTGAGGCCGGCTCAGTTGTAGGAGCCGCCGCCGTCGGAATTCGCCCAGAACGCCACGGCGATCCAGCCGCAGCAGGCGAGCAGCCCGATGGCGGTGAAGACGTAGCTGAGGATCAGGCCCCAGGTGGCGAGCTGGTCGCCCTCCTCGCCGGTCTGCCGGATCTGCCGCTTGGCCAGGTGGCCGAGGACGATGCCGGCTGGGGCGAAGACGAAGGCGAAGACCAGCGACAGGATGGCGAGGACGTTCGGTCCGCCGCGCGGTCGCGGTCCCTCGCCGGGCGGTCCGTACTGCCCGTACGGCGGCTGCGGGGCGTACGGCGGCTGTTGTCCCCACTGCGGCTGCTGCCCGTACGGGTCATGGTGGGGCGGCTGGCCGTAGGACGGCGGCTCGTACGGCGACGGGGGCTGGTCCGGCTCCCCGGGTGGTGGATGGCTCACCCTCGCTCGCCCCCCTTCGTCCCAGCTCAACGGCCTTCTCTCTTGCGGACGCTACCCGCAGCGGTGAACCTTTTCACAGCGGTTGTGTGGACTGGTCACCTTGGCCTCGCCGGTCGCGGGACCGATACTTACCCAGCGTTCAGTTACCCACGAGTAATGCGCCGATCCCCCGGAGGCTGAGATGGCCCGACTCGCCCAGACGCCCGGCCTGACCGATGTGCAGCGGTCGATCCTGGAAACCGTCCGGGAGTTCGCGGACAAGGAGATCATTCCGCACGCCCAGCGGCTGGAGCACGCCGACGAGTACCCGACCGACATCCTGGACGGGATGCGCGAGATGGGGCTCTTCGGCCTCACCATCGACGAGGAGTACGGCGGGCTCGGCGAGTCCCTGCTCACGTACGCCCTGGTGGTCGAGGAACTCTCCCGCGGCTGGATGTCGATCTCCGGCATCGTCAACACCCATTTCATCGTGGCGTACCTGATCTCCCAGCACGGCTCGGCCGAGCAGAAGGCCCGGCTGCTGCCGAGGATGGCCACCGGCGAGGTGCGCGGCGCCTTCTCGATGTCAGAACCGGAGTGCGGCTCCGACGTCTCGGCGATCAAGTCGAAGGCGGTCCGCGACGGAGACAACTATGTGCTCAACGGCCAGAAGATGTGGCTGACCAACGGGGCGTACTCGTCGGTGGTGGCGACCCTGGTCAAGACCGACACCGGCGCGGACTCGGTCTACGGCAACATGAGCACCTTCCTGTTGGAGAAGGAGCCCGGCTTCGGCGAGACCGCCCCCGGCCTGACCATCCCCGGAAAGATCGACAAGATGGGCTACAAGGGCGTCGAGACCACCGAGATGGTGCTCGACGGGGTCAGCGTCCCGGCCTCCGCCGTCCTCGGCGGCGAGGAGAAGGTCGGCCGCGGCTTCTACCAGATGATGGACGGCATCGAGGTCGGCCGGGTCAACGTCGCCGCCCGCGCCTGCGGCATCTCGATCCGCGCCTTCGAGTTGGCCGTCGCGTACGCCCAGCAGCGCCGGACCTTCGGCCAGCCGCTCGCCAAGCACCAGGCCATCGCGTTCAAGCTCGCCGAGATGGGCACCAAGATCGAGGCCGCCCACTCGCTCATGGTCAACGCGGCCCGGCTCAAGGACGCCGGCCAGCGCAACGACGTCGAGGCCGGCATGGCCAAGCTGCTCGCCTCCGAGTACTGCGCCGAGGTCGTCCAGGAGGCCTTCCGCATCCACGGCGGCTACGGCTACTCCAAGGAGTACGAGATCGAGCGGCTGATGCGGGAGGCCCCCTTCCTGCTCATCGGCGAGGGCACCTCGGAGATCCAGAAGACGATCATCTCCCGCGGCCTGCTCAAGGAGTACAAGCTCTGACCGGCGCGCCGGTCACCCGCCGGCCGGCTCGACGGCCGGCTCCGGCGCGGTGACCGGCAGCCCGACCGCCAGCACCTCCGGGCGCGTCCGGAAGTGGTCGATCGCGGCGAGCAGCAGCTCGTCGGCCACCGCCACGCTCCGCCCGCCCACCACCGGCGGCAGCGCCGGCGGCTGCCGGACGCGCAGCCACACGCCGTCCGCCCGGCCGTCCTGCGTGTGCAGCCGGGCCCCGTCGACGTCCGACCAGGCGTACCAGCGCCGGCCGTGCCGGATCCCGCTGGCGGTGAGCGCCAGCCGGCCGGTGACCCGGACCTCGCGGTAGGCGAGCCGTCCCAGTCCGACCGCGACCGCGACCAGCAGGCCGGGCCGCGCGATCCGGGCCCACCCCGGGTCGTCCGGGAGCAGCGAGATCAGGCCGACCGCCAGCGTGGTCGCCATGGTCGCGTCCGCGGCGAGGTCCACCCACCCCGCGAATGACCGGCCGGCCACCAGCCCCGGCTCCGTCGCGTCCCGGCCGGCCGCCCGCGCCCGCCAGACCAGCCGGCCCGTCCGCTGCGGTCGCCACCGCTTCTCCAGCAGGTGCGCCCCGGTCACCAGCCACACCACGAACTGGACGTCGTCCAGGTCGGACTGCCGCGCCCGCAGCAGGCCGGCGGCGGCCACCGCCGCCACCGCCGCGGCGACCGCGAGGGAGAGCAACCGGCGGGGCCAGAGGTCGTCGTGCCGGACGTACACCGCCGGGCCGGGTAGGGACACGGTCGCAGGGTAAAGCCGGACCGCCAGTCGCCGCCGTCCCGCTCAGGAGGGGGCAGCGGCGGGGGCCGTCGGTCCGTACCGTACGCCCGTGCCCACCCCGCTCCGCCGGTCCCCGCTGCCGCCGATCCTGCTGGTACTCGTCCCGCTGTCGCTGCTCCAGACGCTCTGGCGGCTGCTCCCGCTCCCCGACGCCGATGCACCCAGGGTGATCAACGGAGTGCTCGTCCTGCCACCCGCCGGCTGGCTGGAGGTCGTGGTCGTCGCCGTCGCGTGGACCTGGGCGGTGACCGCCGGCGTCGCTGCCCTGGCCGGTGCCGACCGGCCGCTGCGGCGAGCCCTGCGGCTGCTCCCCACCGTCTGCGGTGTGCTCTTCGCCGCCCTGGCGGCGGTGCTCGTCGCCTTCCTCCTGGTCGGGCTCGTCCTGCCGGCCGCCGAGGAGATGATCTGGGTGGTCGTCGCGCTGCTCGCCGTGCCGGTCGGCGCGCTCCTCGTGCGGCTGGGGCTCGTGCTGCCGCTCACGGTCTTCGAGGACCTGCGGGGGATGGCGGCCGTCCGGGCGGCATCCGCCGGAGTCAGGGGCTACGGGGTGAGCATCGCCATCCTGCTCCTGCTCGGCGTGCTCGGCCCCGCGGTGCTGACCGGCTGGGCGTGGGAGCGGGCCGGACCGCTGGTGGACGGACGGCTACCCGGCCTCGGGCTGTGGCTGGCGCGGGACGTGGTCCTGGTCCTGCTGGCGGCGCTCCAGGCGGGGACCTTCGTCGTGGCGTACCGCAATCTTCCCCAGCCACGGCTGGCTGCGCTGTCGCCGGCGTCGGGAGCCGAGGGGCGCGTTCCGCGCTGGGCGGGGCTGGGGTTCGCCCTCGTCGCCATGCTGCTGCCCACGCTCGTGACAGGTGGTGTGGTGACGACGGGGTTCCTGACCGAGCTCTCCGTCCGGCCCGGCCCGCTCCCCCGCAATCTGGTCGCGCTCGGCTGGCCGGCCGGGCGCCATCCCGTCATCCTCACCTACCCCGCCATCTACGACTGCCTCGACGACGAGTGCCGCGCGACGAGGCGGACGAAACTGCCGATCAGCCTGGCGAGCCCGGAGGGCGCGGTGATCGCCGCGGACGGGTCGGTCTACGCGCTGACCGGCAACCGGCTGACCTACTGCGACCCGCGACGAACCTGCCGCAGCGCCCCGAGTCCACTCGACGCCCTCGCCGGGGATTGGGAGGCGGCGGCCATCGCCCTCGCCCCCGACGGGCAGATCCTCATCGGCATCGCCGCACCCGCTCTGGACCGGGGGGACGGTCAGCTACGGCGGGAGGACTCGGAGGTGGGTCTCATCCGCTGCCGTGATGTCCACTGCACGGCACCGGACATCACCCGACTCGGAGTGGCGCAGAACGGGTTCGCCGACATGTCCTCCGCCTACTACCGCCGCTTGCTGGTCGGCGTGGACCGGAGGGGCCGGCCGGTCGTCGCCTACCGCCCGACGGGTGGCTCGATGGTCTGGGTGGGGCGGTGCGACACACCGGGTTGCGCCAGCGCACAGCTCGCACTGCTGGGGAGCCCGGAACAGCCCGGCTTGCCGACCGAGGAGGAACTGGCGTCGCTCCACTTCGACCGTCTGGTGCCCCCGTGCGACCGGTGTACCAGCGCGGTGAGCGCGACCGTCGACCGTCCCGGTGGTGGCATCTACGCCGTCGCGATCACCTACGGCCGCCCCGACGTGCGCGTTCGAATCGGCGAACGAACGCTGCTGCCGCGTCGCGCTGTGCTCTGGAGCTGCGCGGACTACCGATGCTGGTCGCCTCGGGAGGTCCCCCTGATCGAGGCGCAGGAATGGTCCAGCAACGTCCCGGGCCCGTCGTCGGGTGACGCCTTCCTCCTGGCGGCGAACCCGGACGGCCGGGTGGTCGTGGCCCGAAGGGCCGCGGCTGACCAGATCGTCACGGTCCGGCCCTGATCCGCGCGATCGTGCAATGGTCAGTGGGGCCGCGATGGCCACTTCACCACGGCATCGGCGTGGTCGATGCCGTGCCTAGCTGTCCGAGCCGCGGTATGAGAGCGCCAGGTGTTGGCGGGCGCGGGCGACCAGTGCCGCCGGGTCGTCGGCGTAGAGCCGGATCTCGGTGACCGGCTCGCTCGGCCCCTTGGGCAGCGGGACGGAGAGCGGCTCGCGTAGGACGACGTCGACGCTGGTCTGGCTGCCGGTCACGACGTTCAGGACCGTCCCCGCCTCGTCCGATTCGACTCGGATCGTCCGGCTGGAGGGCAGCGAGCGGTATCGGGCGTCGACCCGGGCGACGGCCGTCCAGGGCACCAGGAAGTCGACCGTGAAGCCGTTGCGGACGCGCAGACCGGCGGCGTCGGCGACGTGCGGGTGGATCCGCAGGCTGGCGAAGAGGCCGATCATCCAGAGCAGACCCCAGATGCCGAGCGCCAGCGCGGTGTGCCGCACCGACTGCCACGGCACGGTGTGCCGGAGGATCAGGTCGAAGATCGGGATCTCGATCGCGGAGAGCGCGATGAAGGCGCCCAGGATCGGCTTCACCACCCCGACGTAGCTGAACGCCTCGGCTTCCGGCGCGAGCGCGAGGGGCCGGCGCAGCAGCCAGCGGTAGAGACTGCGCCACATGCCCAGCTCGTACGCGACCGCGCGACGCAGCAGCTCGACGGGACGACTCTGCTTCCGCACGGTCACCTGCCCTTCAGAACTTTTCCATTGCAGTTGCAACGTAACGTCCGCCCGACGGCATGTCAATGCAGTCGTATTGTGAAAGCATGGGAGCATGCCGAAACGGGTCGACCACCGGGAGCGCCGCAAGCTGATCGCCGACGCGCTGATGCGGGTGGCCGCGGAACACGGGCTGGAAGCGGTCAGCCTGCGGCACGTGGCGACGGAGGCCGGCGTCTCCTCCGGGATGGTGCAGCACTACTTCCGCACCAAGGACGAGATGATGACCTTCGCGCTGTCGGTGGTCCACGAGCGCTCCGAGGCGCGGGTGATCCGAGCTGTCGCCGGGCTCGGCGACGCCCCCTCCCCGCGTGCGCTGCTCCGGACCATGCTGGTCGAACTGCTGCCGCTCGACGAGTCGCGCCGGGCGGACGGGCGGGTGGCGCTGGCGTTCCTGGCCTACACGGCGGTCCGTCCGACCGTCGCCGCCGCGCTGCACCAGGAGACCGCCGGGCTGCTGGCCTTCATCGCCGGGCAGATCCGCATCGCGCAGGCGGCCGGGACGGCCGACCGGCACGTCGACCCGGACCGTGCCGCGGTCGGGCTGCTGGCGATCCTGGAAGGGCTGGGGGTCTACCTGCTCGGCGGACACTACTCACCGGAGACCGCGCTCGCCGCCCTCGACGCCCAGCTGGACCTGGTCCTCGGCCCGGACGAACCGGGGAAGTGACCGGCGCGGGCCGGCCGCTCAGCCGAGCCGGGTCAACCCGCCGGCCGCCCGTTCCACGATGAGGCACCGGTCCTCGACGTAGTCGATACCGGCCTCCTCAGCGATCCGCCGCGCCTCGGCCGACACGATGCCGAGCTGCAACCACACCGCGGGGGCGCCGATCGCCACCGCCTGCCGCGCCACGTCGACCGCGTCCCGGGCGGGGCGGAACACGTCGACCAGGTCGACCGGGTGCGGGATGTCGGCCAGCGACGGGTACGCCTTCTCGCCGAAGAGTTCGTCCACCGTCGGGTTCACCGGGATGATCCGCCAGCCGTACCGCTGCATCTGCAACGGCACGCTGTGCGCGGCCTTGCCGGGGTCGCGGGACGCGCCCACGACGGCGATCACGGCGGAGTCGGCGAGGATCTGCTGAGCGGTACGCACCCCGCGACTGTAGCGCCGGGCCGCCCTCAGAGCAGGGTGAGCTGCTCGGACGGGGTCGCGGGCGCCGGCTCGGGCAGCCGCCGATTGTCGCCGACCTCGGCCCGGTGCAGCCCGTGCCGGCGGGCCGCGATCCGCACCCGCGCGGTCAGTTCCCGCTGGTACGCCTGCGGCGCGTACGCGCCCGCCCGGTAGAGCTGGCGGTAGCGGGGGATCAGGTGCGGGAACTCCCGGGCCAGCCAGTGCGCGTACCACTCGCGGGCGCCGGGGCGCAGGTGCAGGGCAAGCGGCGTCACGCTGGTCGCCCCGGCGGCGGCGACCGCCGTCACCGTCGCCTCGACCGACTCGTCGTCGTCGCTGAGCCCGGGCAGGATCGGCGCCATCAGCACCCCCACCTCGAACCCGGCCTCGGTGAGCTGGCGGACGGCGTCCAGCCGTCGTTGCGGGCTCGGGGTGCCGGGCTCCACCTTGCGCCACAGCTCCTCGTCGACGAAGCCCACCGAGAAGGAGAGGCCGACCCGGGTGACTTCGGCGGCCTGGCGCAGCAGCGGCAGGTCCCGCAGGATCAGCGTGCCCTTGGTGAGGATCGAGAACGGGTTCGCGAAGTCGCGCAGCGCCTCGATGATCGGCGGCATCAGGCGGTAGCGCCCCTCGGCCCGCTGGTAGCAGTCCACGTTCGTGCCCATCGCGACGTGCGCGCCGCGCCAGCGCGGGGCGGCCAGCTCGCGGCGGACCAGCTCACCCGCGTTGACCTTGACGATCACCTTCCGGTCGAAGTCCGCCCCGGCATCCAGGTCGAGGAAGGTGTGGGTGTTGCGGGCGAAGCAGTTGTGGCTGACCACCCCGTTGGCGATGAAGTCACCGGTGCCCGTGGTGATGTCCCAGAGCGGGAGCTCAAGCCCGAGCGACTCGATGCTCACCACCCGCAGGGCTGCCTGGCACCTGAGCGCCGCGCCCTCGATCGACCGTTTGCGGGTGATCGCCGGATCGGTCAGATGGAAGAAGCGCAGCCTTTCCGGCAGACCACCGGTCAGCCGGATCTGGCGCACCCGGTTCGGTCGGTCCGGATCCTCGAGCACCGAGGTGAACCCGAAGTGGCTAAGGGCATCCGCGGTGTAGTCGAGGATGTCGTCGTCGCCGTTGCTGATCCGGAAGATGCCCCTGCTGCAACTGCCCTCGGCGTCGAAGATGCCGGCCAGGAAGCCCAGTCGCCAGTCGTCGGTCGGCTCCTCCGGCCAGCGGATCAGCTCGGAGATCGCCTCGACGTCGCGTTGCTTCGAGGTGCGGATGGCGGTGATCGCCCGTCTAGTGGCGCTGACCGCACTGAAGGAGAAGCGCCGCGTTTCGACCCCCGCATCGGAGAGGAAACGCTCCGTACGGCGCAGCGCCTCGTCGTCGGCCAGGGCCAACCGGAACCGGTGCACCTTCCCGGACGGATATGAATAGCTGCCGAGGTGAGCGTCGCCCCGGACCATGCCGCAGAGGTAGCCCCGCCGGTAGTCGGCCGAGTCCTTGGGACCGGCGGCGAAGCGGCCGGTGCCGACCAGCCGGTTGCTGGTCGTCAGGTAGGGGCGCTGTCCGGCGCCGGCCATGGTGCCGGTCACGTACTTCCAGCCCCGGTCGGAGAGGAAGCGGTGGTCGCCGCTCGCTACCAGGGTCGTGCCGTCCTGCAGGGTGACCCGGTAGGCCGGCTTCACCGTCGACCACTTGTCGAGGACGGTGGTGACGACGTAGCGGCGGTAGGTGCCTCGCCGCTCGGTCCCGTAGATCCGGTCGCCCGGCTTCAGCTCGCTGATCGGTTTCGTGCGCCCGTCCGCCATCAGGATCGGCGTGTCGCCAGCCACGCAGTACACACAGGCATGGGAGCAGCCCCGGTACGGGTTGATCGTCCACTCGAACGGGACGCGGGACTCGCCGGGCACCCGGTTGATGATCGACTTTGCCCGCACCTCGTAGAAGGTCATCCCGGCGAAGCCCGGGGTGTCGAACGTGCGGGCGATCGCGCCGGGGAGCGCCAGCGGCAGGGGTGGAGCCGCTGGCGCTGCCCCGTCGGGAATCCCCTCGTCCGGGGGAGCGGAGAGGTTCTCCCAGCGCATGACCCTCATTCGAACACGTGTACGAACCATGTGCAAGTGACTCACCGGACACCGGTGCCCGGCGCGCCCCGGGCGGGTGGAGGATGGGGGCATGGAGACGTCGACCTTCGTCTACGACGGCGACTGCGCCTTCTGCAGCCGCTGCGCCGAGTTCATCGAGCGCCGCATCCCGACCGGCGCCCGCGTGCTGCCCTGGCAGTTCGCGGACCTCGCCGCGCTCGGCCTGACGGAGGCCGAGTGCGAGGAGGCGGTGCAGTGGGTCGGCGCCGACGGCTCCCGCGCATCGGGCCCCGACGCCATCGCCAGGCTGCTGGGCGACAGCGCGGCGCTCTGGCGGGCCGCCGGGGCCGGCCTGCGCTTCCCGCCGGTGCGGGCGGCCGCCTGGCCGGCGTACCGCTGGGTGGCCCGCAACCGGCACCGGCTGCCCGGCGGCACCGCGGCGTGCTCGCTGCCGCAGGAGGCCCGGGAACGCCTCTACGGCCCGACCGGCCGGCCCAGCGCCGGCTCCTGACCGGGGCGGCCGTAGACCAGCTCGGTCAGGTGGCGGCATCCGGGATTCCGGAAACCGGCCACCTCGGCGCGGTGGAGTCGATCGAGCAGGCTACGGCGTGGCCGGGCCGACCGCCGGCTCCGGGCCGGTCAGGGCGGTCGACGGTGAGGCGTCGTCCGGGGCGGCGGGCCGGCCTCGGCGGGCGAGGAGTTGACGCGCCCACACCACCGGGCGGACCTTCTCCAACGGCAGGAAGCTGGTCATCGCCACCAGGTGCGGGGCGAACGAGATGGTGATCGTCGCGACGGTGACCAGGTGGAACGAGTAGAAGAAGCCCACCGTCGCCAGCCGCCACCGTGCCGGCAGCACGAAGACCGCCGGGCTGAGCAGCTCGAAGGCGAGGATGCCGAACTGGGCGACGATCAGCAGGTGCGGCACCTGGGCGATCAGGTCCGCCAGGTCGGTGCCGCGTCGGATGATCGCGCGCGCCAGCACCGACCCGGTCGCCCAGTCCAGCCCGCCGAAACGGAACTTGGCCCAGGCCGCCAGGAAGTACGTGCAGATCACCGCGATCTGGGTGACCCGCAGCGCCCAGCCGCCGGCCTCGGTGCGGGTGGGGTCGCCGTGGCGGGCCCGGCCGGCGGTGGGGAGCGCGGCCAGCGCCACGAGCAGCCCGACCCGGTCGTGGTCGACCTTGCCGTAGCTCATCGCGACGATCATCCACTCGAAGTAGAGCGCGAAGACCGTCCAGCCGAGCAGCCGGGGCGCCCGTCCGGTCGCGGCGAGCAGGGCCAGCACCAGCAGCGCCCAGAAGATCGCGCCGACCAGCGCCGGGGTGGGGGTGGGCAGCGGGAGCAGCCGGCCGATCAGCAGCGGGTGGTACAGCTCGCCGGGCACGTCGACCCGGGTGCGCACCCAGGGGGTGAAGACGACCAGGTCCGCGGCGACGAAGAGGTAGACCAGGGTGCGGAAGGCGGCCACCCGGCCGCGGGGCACCGCCTCGGTCAGCCAGCCACTCACCGGTCGGCCTGCCAGCGCACGGCGGTCTCGTCGGTCCACCGGCCGGTCGGGCGGCCGTCCCAGATGCCGTACCAGCGGATCACGATCCGCACCTCGACCAGCGCGGGCGCGGCGGGGTGCCGTTCGGCGTACGCGTCGGCGACCTGGCGCAGCAGCGCGGGGTCGGCGGCGTAGCGGCCCTGCTGGCCCTCGATTTCGGCGCGCCGGATGCCGGTGGCGTCCTGGCCCAGCTCGACCACCGCGCCGGTGCGGTCGACGCCCTCCACACGGGTGTCCGGGGCGGGGGCGTCCGGCGGGTCCGAGGTGGAGTACATCCGGAACGGCCCGAACGGGAAGTCGTCGTCGGTGCCCCGGACGGTGCCGACGAGGAGCAGTGCCAGTCCGAGCGCGGTCACGCCCAGCCGGACCGCGCGCCCGCGGGTGGTCAAGGTCTCCATCGGTTGGGGACGATACGGGATCGGGGCACCCGAAAGGCGTCCTTCCGTCGTCTACTCCTCGCTGACCGTGTCGGCGGCCCGGGCGTCCGGGAGGCGGCAGTGAACCTGCGGAAACGGCACCGGCCGGGCCCCCGATCGGGGACCCGGCCGGTGCCGGAGCGGTGGTGGATCAGTGCTTGTGCTCCGCCATCTGCTTGCGGACCTCGTCCATGTCGAGCTGCTCGACCTGCTCGATCAGGTTCTCCAGCGCGGACTCCGGCAGGGCGCCCGGCTGGTTGTACACGATCACGCCGTCCTTGATCGCCATCACCGTCGGGATCGAGCGGATGTTGAACTTGGCACCCAGCTCCTGCTGCTCCTCGGTGTCGACCTTGCCGAAGACGATGCCGGGGTGCTTCTCCGACGAGCGCTCGTAGACGGGGGCGAACCGCTTGCACGGGCCGCACCAGTCGGCCCAGAAGTCGAGCAGGACGATGCCGTCGCTCTCGGTCACCTCGTCGAAGTTGGCCGTGGTCAGCTCAACCGTTGCCATTGCACTCTCCGATCAGCGCGGATTACCTACGTCCACTGGAACCAGGGTGGGTGTCGTCGAATTCCCGGCGCTGGCGTGCCGAAACGCCGGGTGACGGAACGGTGACCGGCAGCGGTATCGAACGATATCCGTGTCTCCCGATCTGCGGAGCGCAAGTGCACCAGACACTTGCGTGACGAGCCGTGATGGGAGCGTTCCCAAGGAGATCCACCCGATAGAACGCTACGAATCGGTAACTTGGGCCTTGACATGGAGCGATCAGGTCCGCAGAGATCGCTCCCACGGGCGGCACCGGTAACTCTGAGTAGTGTTACAAAAGGATAAATGTGACGCCCGTCTCTGTCCGGCCGGTATCGGCGTACGGCAGAATCTGTCGCATCAGAGCGTGGGCGGCGGGTGCCGGGGAGGGCCCCGCCGCTCATTGCGTCTCCCCCCGGTTGTGGTCGATGTGACATTTCCTCGCCACCAGCGCCCCGGGCGTCGCCTTAACAAGCGGTAAGGCATGCTGTGCCGAACTCCATCGCCGCCCGTCGAAGGGGACAAGGATGCAGTTCGGCCGCTACTACGAGGAGTTCGAGGTCGGCGCGGTCTACCGGCACTGGCCGGGCAAGACGGTCACCGAGTACGACGACCACCTCTTCTGCCTGCTCACCATGAACCACCACCCGCTGCACATGGACGCCCACTACGCCGAGACGGCGAGCCAGTTCAAGCGCAACGTGGTGGTCGGCAACTACATCTACTCGCTGCTCCTCGGCATGTCCGTGCCGGACGTGAGCGGCAAGGCGATCGCCAACCTGGAGATCGAGTCGCTGCGGCACGTGGCCCCGACCTTCCACGGGGACACCATCTACGGCGAGACGACCGTGCTGGACAAGCGCGAGTCGTCCTCCAAGCCGGACCGGGGCGTGGTCGCGGTGGAGACCCGCGGCTACAACCAGGACGGCACGCTGGTCTGCGTCTTCCGCCGCAAGGTCATGGTCCCCAAGAAGGAGTACGCGGCCGCCGCCGTGCCCGAGGGCGTCGACCCGGAGCGGCCGAGCTTCCCCGAGCCGCGCTGACCCCCCGGACGACCCAGGGGCCCCTTGCCCGCCGCGTTCCGGTGGGGAAGGGGCCCTTTCCGCGGTCCGGGGCATATGCTGACGCCGGAGGTCCCCATGAGCCACTCCGTCGCCGGAGAGCCGCCCTCTGCCGGACGCCGTGCCGCACCGCTGACCACCGCCGTCTACTCCGCAGTGGAGTGGGACCTGTTGACCGGCCTGCCGGGCCGGGTCCTCGTCGCCGCCGCCTCGCCGGGCCCCGGGCGTCCGCCCCGGGGGGTCACCGCCGGGCTCGCCGGTCTGGACGCCGTGGCCGCCGGGCGGGCCTTCGACAGCGACCTGGTCCGGGCCGTGGTGGCCGCGATCTACGCCCGCCACGACGGAACCTCCACCGCGGCCGAGCGGCTCACCGACGTGGTCGACCTGCTGGCCGCCTGCCGGGCGGCGGTACGCGTGCTGGATCGCCGCGCCGACCCGGCGGACTCGGCGGCGTACCGGCAGTGGGTGGAGTCGGTCGCGGCGCGGGTCTGCCGGGCCGCCGCCGGCGAGTCGAGCCCGGCCGACCTGCGGTTCCTCGACCGGCTCGGCGGCGCGCTGGGGCTGCGCTGAGCTCGCGCCGCCCGCGGCTGCTCCCGGGTCGCGGCCAGCCGACCGTCCGGGGCGGGCCGCTCGCGGACCTCGGAGAACCGCAGCTCGTCGGCGTCCCGGCTGGTCGGGAACCCTCGTCGCGGCCGTGGCCGGCAGGGGCCGTACCCTCTGGAAACCGTGACCGGTGACCAGCTCGACGTGGGTGTGGGGCCGTGGCCCGGCGACCTGCCGGACGACCCGCGGTACGACCCCGAGCTGCTCGCCGAGGGCGACCGGCGCAACGTCGTCGACCGCTACCGGTACTGGCGGCGGGAGGCCGTGGTGGCCGACCTGGACCGGCGTCGGCACGACTTCCACGTGGCCATCGAGAACTGGCAGCACGACTTCAACATCGGCACGGTGGTCCGCAACGCCAACGCCTTCCTCGCCGCCGAGGTGCACATCGTCGGCCGGCGGCGGTGGAACCGGCGGGGCGCCATGGTGACCGACCGCTACCAGCACGTCCGGCACCACCCCACGATCGAGGAGTTCGTCGACTGGGCGGCGGCCGAGCGGCTGCCGATCGTCGGCATCGACAACCTGCCGGGCTCGAAGCCGCTGGAGAGC
Source organism: Micromonospora kangleipakensis (assembly GCF_004217615.1). NCBI lineage: Bacteria > Bacillati > Actinomycetota > Actinomycetes > Micromonosporales > Micromonosporaceae > Micromonospora > Micromonospora kangleipakensis. Next base: position 1,530,654 of record NZ_SHLD01000001.1, read on the forward strand.
ACCACCCTGCCACGCCGCTGCGTCCTCCTCTTCGGCCAGGAGGGCCCCGGCCTCTCCGACCCCGCCCGGTCCGCCTGCGACCAGCTCTTCTCCATCGCCCAGTACGGCTCGACCCGCTCGATCAACGCCGGGGTGGCCAGCGGTATCGCCATGCACGCCTGGATCCGCTCGTACGCCGGCCCGCCGCCGGACTGACCCGCGGGTCTCCGGCCGCCCGTCGGGCTGAATCCCCCGGCCGGCCCGCCGGCTCCGCCGTCGGGCTGAATCCCCCCGCCACCCGGCCGCTCCGCTTGACGGGCCGGCCGTGCGGGGCGACGGTGGGGGTGTGAGTGTCGCGGTGAGTTGTCCGAGATGTGCGGGGCCGGTGCGGGAGCCGGACCTGATGCACGGTGAGTCACGCTGCCTGCGGTGCGGGCCGGTGTCCCCGCTGCACGTGCCCGAGCACATCGGCGCCGAGATCGTGGCGAGCGTGGTCGAGCAGGTGGTGGCGGCCGCCGACCCGCCCGACCGGCCGGGCGTACCACTCTGGTGCCCCTGGCCGCTCCCGCCCGGCTGGACGCTGACCGGGGTGGCGTGGGCCGGGGACGAGCGGAGCGGCGTCCGGGCCACGGCGGTGGCCTGCGCCGGTCCGGCCCCCCTGGACGGTGGACCGGCCGACCTGCTCTTCGTGGCGGAGGAGCCGGGCGTCGGCCTGGGCACCCGGTTCGCCGGCATGCCCGGGCCGGACCCGGGGCCCGAGCTGGCGGCGGCGTTGACCGACCCCGGCCCTGGTCACGCCGAACGCGTGCCGCACGCCAAGATCCGGGTGGGCGGTCATCCCACTCCACTGTGGCTGGTGAATTCCCCGACAGATCGAAGCGCGTACGCCGGCGAGGCTCGGGGAATGTGGCTGCATGCGATAGCCTGGCCGGCGAGTGCGGGTCACCTCCTCGCGGAAGAAGTCGTGCTGCACGACCTCGCCGAGTGGACTCCGCCTGAACTCGTGTACGGCGCACCATCTCCGTACCTGCACGGAGCGGCCTGACCGGCCGTTCCGGGCGAGTCGGAGCGCATACGCAGATATTCACTGTACGACACCATGCTGATACTCTGGGTGCCAGTGCGGTAAACGGACCCGGCTCCGCGCGAGAGGATGGCCCGCTATGAAGAAGGTGCTCACCTGGGCCGGTATCGCATTCCTGATCTTCTTCGTTGCCTACCGGCCGAGCTCCGCCGCCGACGTCTTCAAGTCCCTCGGCGGCGGCATCATGGACATCGCTCAGGGCTTCGGCGACTTCTTCACCAGCCTGGTCGCCTAGCCGCCGATGGGAAGCCCCTCCGGCCCACCCTTCGATCCCGACGATCCCGACCGGGAGCGCCGGGAGCGCGACACTGAGCCGATCCCCCGGATCGGGCCCGACGACGGTCCCGGCTACGGCGCCGGCCCGAGTCTCGGCGACGGTCCCTCCCTTTCGGACGACGTCGGCTACGGCGCCGGGCCGGGCTACGCCGGTGAGGGCCGCTCCGGCCGGGCCTGGATCCGGGATCCGGAGGCCGGCTACCAGCCGCCGCAGATCTCCGAGGACGAGCTGGCCGGGCTGCGCGCCGACGCGGCCGGCATGGCCCCCCGCCGGGTGCTGCCGCTCGAGGACGAGCCCAGCTCGCTGGTCGCCCGCTACCTCTTCCCCACCGAGCGGTACCGGGGCGAGTGGAAGCGGCACTGGATCCACCTCTCCACACCGATCATCGTCGGCATCGCGGCGACCTTCGTGCTCGGCTACCTCTCCGGCTTCCTCGCCGGGCGGGACGTGGGCGCGCTGACCACCGTCGCGGTGCTGCTCTGGTTCGCGGTGATGGGCTGGGTCGCCTGGCGGGTCGCCGACTGGTGGTACGACCGCTTCATCCTCACCAACAAGCGGGTGATGGTGGTCAACGGGATCATCACGCGGCGGGTCGCGATGATGCCGCTGGTCCGGGTCACCGACATGAAGTACGAGCAGACGCCGAGCGGCCGGGCGCTCAACTACGGCACCTTCGTGCTGGAGTCCGCCGGCCAGGAGCAGGCCCTCCGCGAGATCAAGAACCTGCCCAACCCGAACGAGCTCTACCTGCGTGTGGTTGAAGAGATGTACGAGCCGCAGGCGGTCGAGGCGCGGTTGGGCAAGGAGGCGGACGAGGCCAAGGCCGACGACGGGGCGTGAAACTTTTCGTCCGAACATCGGATGAACAGCGCACCATTTGCCGTCGACCCGACCACCCCGGTCGTGGCAGCCTGCCATGAAGGACGGGGCGCGGAGGTGAGCGGTGGCGAGCAGGGATCCGCTGGAGGAGGAGTTCCGCGAGTTCGTCGCGGCCCGCTCCGGCGCCCTGCTGCGCACCGCCTACCTGCTCGCCGGGGACTGGGCGACCGCCGAGGACCTGCTCCAGACCGCGCTGACCAAGACCTACCTGGCCTGGAAGCGGCTCGGCGGGATCGACGCCATCGAGCCGTACGCCCGCCGGGTCCTGGTCAACACCTCCACGAGCTGGTGGCGGCGGCGCTGGCACGGTGAACGCCCCACCGACGTGCTGCCCGAGCGGGCCGGGGTCGACGAGATCGAGCAGCAGCTCGACCGCGACGCGCTCTGGCGGCACCTGAGCGCGCTGCCCGCCCGGCAGCGGGCCGTGCTGGTGCTCCGCTTCTACGAGGACATGTCCGAGGCGCAGACCGCCGCCCTGCTGGAGATCTCGCCGGGCACCGTCAAGAGCCAGACCTCGCGGGCGCTCTCCACCCTGCGTCGCCGGCTCGGCTCCCAGGCCGCCCTCGGCCTGCCGGCCGAGGACGCGACGCCGCCCGCCCGGCCGGCACCGCGTACCCCGGAGCACCCCCGACCCGCGGCGGCCCGGACCCCCGCCGCGACCCGGACCCCCGCGGCGGCCCCGACCCCCGCGACCGCTCCGGCCGCGCCCGCGGTCCGGCCGGCCGCCCGCTCCGGCCGCGCGGCCGCCGTCCGGTCCGCCACCGTCCCGGCGGAGACCCGATGAGCCGGACGCCGAATCCCTGCGACAACCAGACCGAGGGTCCGGAGCGTCCATTCGCCGTGACGCAGGACGAGCTGGAGCGGGCGCTGCGGGAGACCTTCGCCCGCCGGGTCGCCGCGCCGGGGCCGCTCGCCGCCGACCCGGCCGCCCTCGCCATCGGCCGGGCCAACCGGATGGTACGGCGGCGCGCCCTGACCGGTCTCGCCCTGGCGGGGGCGGCCACGGTGCTGGTCACCACGGGCATGGCACAGCTCGGCGACCGGCCCGGCCGCCAGGGCGTCCCGGCCGTGGTGCTCGGCGATCCCCGCACCGTGCCGGCGTCGCCGCTGCCGACCGCGTCGCTGCGCACGCCGCCGCCGAAGGGCCCCGTCCGGACCGAGCTGGATCTCATCATCGGCTCCTGGCTGGAGGGCAACGGCGGCGAGCGGCGGGAGCTGACCGGGGTGGGCCCGGTCGAACGGGCGCAGCGGGTCGCCGACTACGGCGGCTTGCTGGTCACGTCGGTGGCCACCGCCGCCGGTCGTACCCTCTGGTGGGTGCCGCCCAACGGCAGCGCGCCGCAGGTGCTGCTGGCCGGCGCGGACGCGGTCGCGCTGGCCCCCGACGGACGGCAGGTCGCCTGGCGCGACGGCCGGGACGTGTTCGCCGCCGGCCTGATCGGTGGTCAACTCCTCGCGACCACCCGCACGCCGGCCCCGGACGGCGCGGTGCCGGTCGGCTTCGCCGGTGACGCGGTCCTGGTCCGCCAGCCCGGGCAGGGCGGCTTCACCGTCTGGCCCCGGTTGGCCGGCGCACTGCCGTCCACCGCCGAGCGGAGGGTGCTGAACGTCTACGGCGTGCTGCCCGACGGCCGGGTGGTCGGCCAGGTCTCCGCCGGTACGCCCCGGCGGCCCTGCCTCGCCCTGCTCGACCCGGCCCGCGGCCTCGCCCCGGTACGCACCGGCTGCGGTCCGGAGCTCGGCACCGACGGCCGGGGCGGGGTCTCCGCCGACGGGCGGTGGCTGCTGGTGAACGGGGCCGGCAAGGGTGCGCTCCTGGTCGACCTGGGCACGCTCGGCTCGACGGTGTCGGCCCGGGCCGCCGGGCCGGCGGTGACCGACGTCGTGGCCTGGACGTCGACCGGGACCGCGCTGCACGTCGACGGCGCCGGCGGGCTCGTCCGGGTGCGGGTCGAGCGGGTGCTCGCCGGTGAGCGGCCCGGCGCGGCACCGGTCGACGGCGTTCCGCCCGGCGACCGGCCGGTCCTGGTCAGCGACACCGTCTCCTGACCCTCCCGGCGGACCGGCGGCGCCCGGCCGGGACCGGTAGCGTCGGCGGATGACCGCGGCGCCCCGGATCGACCTGCACACCCATTCCACCGCCAGCGACGGCACGCTCAGCCCCGCCGAGCTGGTCCGGGCCGCCGCCGACGCCGGGCTCGACGTCGTGGCCGTCACCGACCACGACACCACCGCCGGCTGGGAGGCCGCGGTACGCGCGCTGCCGCCCGGGCTCACCCTGATCCGCGGCGCGGAACTCTCCTGCCGCTGGTTCGGCGTCGAGCCGGCGATCCCGCTGCACCTGCTCGCGTACCTCTTCGACCCGACCGAGCCGGAGCTCGTCGCCGAGCTGGCCCGGGTGCGGCTGGCCCGGGAGGTGCGCGGTGAGCGGATCGTACGGCTGCTGCAGGCCGACGGCATCGAGGTGAGCTGGCCGGAGATCCTGGCCGGTGCGGCCGGCGGGACGGTCGGCCGCCCGCACATCGCCCAGGCGCTGATCCGGGCCGGGCTGGTGGCGACCACCACCGAGGCGTTCGGGCCGGACTGGCTGGGGGAGCGGTACCGGCTGCCCAAGGAGGACATCGACGTCTTCCGGGCGGTGGCGCTGGTCCGGGCGGCCGGCGGGGTGCCGGTCTTCGCCCACCCCCGGGCCACCCGCCGGGGGCGGATCGTGCCGGACGAGCTGATCGTGGAGCTGGCGGCGGCCGGGCTCGCCGGCCTGGAGGCCGACCACGAGGACCACTCGCCGGCCGAGCGGGCCCACGTCCGCGGGCTCGCCGCCGAGCTGGGCCTGCTGGTCACCGGGTCGTCGGACTTCCACGGCACGCACAAGACGGTCCGGCTCGGCGCGCACACCACCGACCCCGGGGCGTACGAGCGGATCGTCGCCGCGGCTAGCGGGGTGACCCCGGTCGCTTCAGGCTGAACCGTCTGGACGCCGCCGCTACCGTGTCCGGGTGGATCTCAAGCTCTTCGGAGAGGTCTTCGTGACCCTGCTGGTGATCGTCGACCCGCCGGGCATGATGCCGATCTTCCTCGCGCTGACCGGGCCGCTGCCCGCCCGGGAGCGGAATCGGGCGGCCTGGCAGGCCGTGGCGCTGGCGCTCGGGGTGATCGTGATCTTCGCGGTGGCCGGGCAGACGCTCCTCGCCTACCTGCACGTCGAACTGCCGGCATTGCAGGCCGCCGGCGGGCTGCTGCTGATCCTGGTCGCCCTGGAGCTGCTGACCGGCAAGGCCGACGACCCCAGCCAGCAGGTGACCTCCAACATCGCCCTGGTGCCGCTGGGCACCCCGCTGCTGGCCGGGCCGGGCGCCATCGTCGCCACCATGCTCTTCGTCCAGCGGGCTGGCGGCCTGGCCGACTACACCGCGATCGCCGCCGCGATCGTCGCGGTCATGGTGGCCGTCTGGGTGGTGCTGCGCTTCTCCGGCGTGATCGTCAAGATCCTCCGGCCGGGCGGGATCGAGGTGCTGACCCGGATCGCCGGCCTGCTGCTGGCCGCCATCGCGGTGCAGCTCATCGCCGACGCCATCGCCGCCTTCGTGACCCAGTACCTCACCATGCGCTGACCGGTCCGGCCCGCCGCCCGCCCGGATGTCGTACCGGGGTGGCAGGATCTCAGGCGTGCGACGACCCTCCCCGACCGGACGACCGGGCACCGGCGGCCGCGCCCCCCGGCCGCGCGCCGAGCAGTCCGAGCAGCTCGGCTTCGAGGGCATGCCGGAGCGGCTCTTCGTCTGCACCCCCAGCAAGCTCGGCGCGTACGCCGACTGCCCGCGCCGCTACCGCTACTCCTACGTCGACCGTCCGGCGCCGCCGAAGGGCCCGCCGTGGGCGCACAACTCGCTCGGCGCCAGCGTGCACACCGCCCTGAAGAACTGGTACGCGCTCGCCCCGGAGGGCCGCCGGCCGGAGGCCCTGGCCACCCTGCTCCGCGGCACCTGGGTGCGCGAGGGCTACCGCGACGACGAGCAGGAGCGGGACGCCTACCGCCGGGCGCTGGCCTGGCTGGAGTCGTACGTCGCCGGCCTGGACCCCGGCGACGAGCCGGTCGGCGTGGAGCGGGTGGTGGCGGTGAAGACCGGGGTGCTGGCCTTCAACGGCCGCGCCGACCGGATCGACTCCCGACCCGGCGAGGACGGCCCGGAGCTGGTCATCGTCGACTACAAGACCGGCCGCACCGGCCTGGACGCCGACGACGCCCGCGGCTCGCAGGCCCTCGCCCTCTACGCGTACGCGGCCGAGCGGGTGTTCCGCCGGCCCTGCCGCCGGGTCGAGCTGCACCACCTGCCCACCGGCACGGTCGCCGCGCACGACCACACCCCCGAGTCGCTGGCCCGCCAGCTCAGCCGGGCCGAGGAGACGGCCCGGGACATCATGGCCGCCGAGCGGGCGGTCGCCGAGGGCGCCGACCCGGACGAGGCCTTCCCCACCACCCCCGGGCCGCGCTGCGGCTGGTGCGACTACCGGCGCGCCTGCCCGACCGGCGCGCAGACGCCGGGCAAGGACCCGTGGGCGGCCGTGGAGCGCGCCGACCAGGACTGACCCGGCTCAGGCGGCCTCGGTGGTGGCGGTCAGGCGGGCCGCCCGCTCCTTGGCGGCCTGCTGCAGCGGCCCCTCCCGATAGCGGCGGGGCAGCGCGGCGAGGGCGAGCCGGAGCGCGCGGACGCTCAGGTCCGCCGAGAGCGCGGTGGTCGGCAGCCCCAGACCGCCGTACATCCGGCGGGCCCAGGCCGGGAGCAGCCCCAGCGCGGTGCCGGCGATCCCGAGGTACGCCCACCGGGCCGGACCGAGGTGCAGGCCGAGCTTGACCGGCAGGCTGAGCTTCCACGGAATCGGCGGGGCGGTCAGGAAGAGGGCGATCTCGGCCGCCTCCCTGGTCATCCGCAGGTCGCCCCGGATCCGCCGGTAGTAGTCGTCCACCTCGGCGGCGGTCCCGGGCACCCCCGCCGGGTCCAGCCCGACCAGGGCCGCCGCCCGCCGCTGCTCGGTGTAGTAGCCGTCGACCTCGTCGTCGGTCAGGGCCAGCCCGGCTCGCCGAGCCGTGCTGACGAAGGACTCGACCTCGGTGACGTGCACCCAGCGCAGCAGCTCCGGGTCGTCGATCCGGAACTCCTCGCCGGTGAACGGGTCGCGGGCCCGCAGCCGGGCGTGCAGCGTACGCAGCCGGCGGCCGGCCGCCTCCGCCTCGGTGGTGGTGCCGTAGATCGTGGTCGCCACGTAGGTGGCGGTGCGGACCAGGCGACCCCACGCGTCGGTCTGGTAGCGGCTGTTCTGCGCCACCCCCGCCATCGTCCGGGGATGCAGCGCCTGCAGGTAGAGCGAACGCAGGCCGGCGACGATCAGGATCGGCTCCTCGTGCACCTTCCACGTGACCGATCCCGGTCCGAAGAGGCCGAGGTCATCGGAGTCCACCGCCCAAGAGTGCCACGCGGCGGCACCGCACGCCGCGAGCCCGGTCCGTGCTCGGCCGGGCGGACGACGTCAGTCGTCGGCGGAGCGGCGGGCCTGGCAGGTGGGGCAGAGACCCCAGAAGGTCACCTCCGCCTCGTCCACCTCGAAGCCATGGGCGGTGTTCGGGTCGAGGCAGGGGGCGCTGCCGGTCGCGCAGTCGACGTCGGCGATCTCGCCGCAGCCCCGGCACACCACGTGGTGGTGGTTGTCCCCGGCCCGGGCCTCGTAGCGGGCGGGACTGCCGGCCGGCTCGATCCGGCGGGACAGCCCGGCCCGGGAGAGCGCGCCGAGCACGTCGTAGACCGCCTGGGTGGAGACCGAGTCCAGCCGTTCGCGGACCCGGCGGGTGATCTCCTCGACCTCCAGGTGGCCCCCCGCGGCGAGCACGTCCAGCACGGCGAGGCGCGGTCGGGTCACCCGCAGGCCCCTCGACCGGAGCAGCTCCTCACCAATGGACATGACGTAATGACAGCACGGGCTCACCGGGGCGACAAGGGAGCCGGGACAGGGGTGGCCCGGGCCACAGCCGCCAGGAGGCCCCGACTCCCGGTGAACCGCGACCCCCGGCCCGGCGTGTATCGGAGTGACGAACAGCGACGGCCGTCACAGCGTCGTACGCTGATCACCAGCGGTATCCGTCCACTCGCCGGAGGTGTCGGTGTTCAGGGAAGTCAATGGTCTGCCGGGTCATGTCCTGGTCATCCACGCCGTCGTGGTGCTGGTACCGCTGCTGGCACTCCTCTCCGTCGGGTACGGGGTGCTGCCCAGCTGGCGATCCCGCTTCGGTTGGGCGGTGGCCGTCCTCGCCGTGCTGACCCCGATCGTCACCTTCGTGGCCACCGAGTCCGGCGAGGCGCTGGAGGAGGTGCTCCGGAGCCGGGGCTACCCGCCGGAGAGCCTGCAGAAGATCCAGGAACATTCCGAGTACGGCGAGACCCTGCTCTGGCTCACCATCGGCCTGGCCGTGGCGGCCCTCGTGCTGCTTCTCGTGACCAGCGGGCTCGAACGGGTGCGGGTGCTGCCCTCCTGGCTGGCCTGGGTGCTCACCGGGGGGGTCGTCGTCCTCGCGGTCTTCGCGCTGGTGTACGTCTATCTCACCGGGGACAGCGGAGCCAGGATGGTCTGGAGCGACATCGTCTGACGCCGGCCCGGCTCAGAAGATCACCCGGGAGCAGAGCAGGCAGACCAGGAGGACCAGCACTACGGCGGCCACCGCACCGACGCCGTAGGTGAGCCGCTCGGCCTGCTGCTCGGCGCCGTCCATGCCGGCCATGTCCTGCGGCGGGAGCTGTCGCGGCGGCGGCACCTGCACGTGCACCGGCGGTCGCCAGCCGGGCGGCGGCGGCACGGTCGGCGGGGGACCGGCGTACCCACCCGGCGTGGCGCCCGCGGCCGCCACGCCGGCGCCCGGGCCGGCCGTGGGCCCACCGGCACCCGCACCCGCGGTCGGCTCGCTGGTCTCGTCGGTCGGCGGCTGGTCCGGCGGTCGCCGCCAGAACTCGTCCCCGGGGCTGGCTCCGCTCGGCGTCGTCACGCCGTCCGACGCTACCAACGGCTCGGCCGGCCGGCCGCCCGACGCGGCAGGGTTGTCCGGGTGGGTCCTCCGTCGCCGCTGCGTGACGCGCGACGTCGTCCCTGGACGGCGGTATCCTTGCCGCTCGTGAGCACCGAGGACCCCGGCGTGCAGGGCACGCGCGGCGACGACGACCGTACGGTCGACCTCAGCGACGACTTCGTGGTGTTGCCCGAGCAGACGGCGGACGACACCGACCGTGGCTGGGGCGAGCGGGCCGGCGGCAACGACGACTGGCTGCTCGCCGAGCGCCCGCCGCACTGGGACTGATCAACCCGTCCCGAAACCTGGCGCGACCGGCCCGTCCCGGGCCCGACGACCGGTTCAGCCTCGGACGACCACGGCGAACCGGCTCCCCTCGGGCAGGCCGACGGCGCGCTGGGCCTGCTCGGGCCTGAGCGCCAGGTAGAGCGCCGACGAACCGTCGACGGCGTCCGCACCCACCACGTCGAGCACCAGTGCCCGGGCGGCGACGAGGACGGCCGCTCCGGCCGCCCCGCCGGCCGGTACGACCAGCAGGTCCACCCGGGCACCCGGCCGGAGCACCGCGAGGGCGGCCGGCTCGGCCAGCCGGACCGGTACGCCCACCGCGCCGTCGGGCAGCGGCAGGGCGCCGCCACGCGACCCGGGCGGCGTGGCGGCCGGGCTGGCCGACGCGGTCGGGCCGAGTGCGGCCGGAGCCGCCCCGGGTGGGCAGCCGGACGGCGTCCGCAGGACGGCGGCGGCCAGGCCGAGCAGCATCGCGACGAGCGTCACCCGGAGCAGGGTCCCGCCCCGGGGCAGCCCGCGCCAGCGCACCGGACGCAGTGATCCCTCGCTCGCCGTCACGCCAGCGCCTCCCCGCCTCGGCCGCCCGGCGCCGCCATCCGGACAGCGCCCGATCAGCAGGTTAGGTGCGGGAGACCCGGGAGGCAGGGCCGGAGCCGGCCGCCTGTGGACAACCGGCCCGCCTGTGGACAACCCCCGCGTCGGCAGGGCATGTGCTACGCCCGAGCGGATCCGTGGGCTGGCCGGGCCGGCGGGCTCAGCGCCGGTGGCGGCGGGAGCCGATCGGGCGGGTCCGGGCGGATGATCGACACCGGATCGCCGACATGGGGGTGTCCACGGGACCTGACTGCCCCCATGTCGCCGTCCTCGAGTGGATCATGGCCGAAGGCGAGCTGGCGGGCAGCCGAACGCGAGCCGGCGGGCGCCGGCTCGCGCGGCCGGGGTCAGGACGAGGAGCTGGAGGTGCTGGCGGCCGGGGTCTTGGCGGACCCGCCGCTGGTCGAGCTGGAGGAGCCGGTCGACGAGCCCGTCGACGAGCCGCTCGACGAGCCGGAGTCGCCGCCGGAGGAGGACTCCGACTTGGCCGGCTTGCTCGGGGTGCTCGCCGCGGTCTCCGCGCCCGAGGAGCGCGAGTCGGTGCGGTAGAAGCCCGAGCCCTTGAAGACGATGCCGACCGAGTTGAAGACCTTGCGCAGCCGCCCCTCACACGCCGGGCACTCGGTCAGCGGCTCGTCAGAGAAGGACTGCACCGCCTCGAGCTGCTGGCCGCACGCGGTGCAGGCGTACTGGTACGTGGGCACGTTCTCCTCCGGATCTGGCACGGCCGGTTGGCACTCGACGTATTCGAGTGCCAATGGTGCGTCATCGGGCCCGGGTTCGTCCAGCGGAAGCGGGCGGTCCCACACCGGGTGCCTCCGCAAGGGTACGCAGCCCGCCGGCGGGCGTTATCGCGGCGCGGACCGGGCGGTCGTGCGGCTGGGCGGGGACGCTCGCCACCAGCTCCCCGTCGTGCAGCAACGCCACCGTGACGGTCGTCACGGGCACCCGGGCCAGCGCCCGGTCGTACGAGCCGCCGCCGCGGCCCAGGCGCCGCCCCCGGTGGTCCACCGCGAGGGCCGGGACGACCACCAGCCCGGCGTCGGCCACCGCCGACCGCCCCAGCGGGGGGCCCGTGGGCTCCCGCAGCCCACGTCCGGCCGCCACCAGCGACTCCGGGTCCGTGTACGCCGCCCAGTCCAGGTCCAGGTCGTCGCGAAGCACCGGCAGCAGCAGCTCGGCCGCCGGCTCCAGCGCCGCCCGCAGCACCGCCGGCAGGTCCGGGCCGCCGGGTTCCGAGCCGACCGGGACGTACGCGGTCATCCGGGTCGGGCGGAGCCGGCGTACCAGGGAGACCAGCTCGGCCTGGACGCGCGCCGCGGCTTCCACCCGCTCGGCAGTGGTCAACGACCGGCGGTGGGCGAGAAGTGCGATCCGCATGTCCCGCTTCGCCTCATGCGTCACATCCGCTCCATCAGAAAATTCCGGCACGCAACACTCCTGACGCAACGCTTGCCTCTCCGTCGCTCTGTGTCAGCATCGCAGCAACGGGCGCGGAACTTCCGGGGGGAAGCTTGACGCTACGCGGGCGGTTGACGGCAGCCTTCCTCGCGGTGGTGCTCGGCCCCGTCCTGCTCGGCGCGTTCTTCGTCGGCTCGACTATGTCGGCCGTGGACCGGGGCCGCTCCACCGAGCGGCTCGGGCTGGCCGCCGCCGGGGTGCGTACCTCCGTGGACGCCCTCTGCCAGCAGCTGCGCGCGGCGGCCGACGCGGTCGCCCTGGTCGCCGACCCCACCGCGCGGCCCGGCGCGGCGGTCCAGGTGGTCGGCCGCGGCCTGGCCGCCGCCGTCCGGATCGTCGACACCGCCGGCCGGACCACCTACGCCACCCCCGGCGGGCCGGCCGAGCCCTGGCAGGACTGCTCCGGCGCCCCGCCGGCCGCTGGACCGGTCCGTGTCCTCGCCGCCCGGGTCCAGCTCCGCGACCCCGTCGGCGCCGACCTGGGCACGGTCGCCGCCGCGCAGCCCGTCGACCCGGCGTTCGTCGCGCGCCTCGCCGCGGTGACCGGCGTCGCGGTCACCCTCCTCGACGACGCCGCCGGCCCCGTCCGGGTCAGCCACACCACCGAGAACCGGGAGGTACGCGCGGCGGTGCTCGCGGCCGCCGACCGGATCGACGGGGACCGGGTCACCGAGACCGGCGACGGCCGGTACGTCCGCCGGGTCGGCCCGGCCCCGGGGCAGCCGCTGCCGCTGGTGCTCTCGGTCCCCGGGGAACGCCCACCCGGCCTCGACGCCGCGCTGGTCGGCGCGGTGGTGCTGGCCGCGCTGCTGGCGGTGCTGACCGCCTGGCGGCTGGCCCGGGTGACCACCCGGCCGCTCGTGGAGCTGGCCGGCGCGGTGGACCGGGTGGCGCACGGCGATTTGAACACCCGGGTGCCGGTGCGCAGCCGGGACGAGATCGGCCGGCTGGCCCTCGCCTTCAACCGGATGACCCGGGAGACCAGCACCTACGTGACCGCGCTGACCAGCAGCCGGGACCAGCTGCGCGGGCACCTGGCGGTGCTCGGCGACACCCTGGCCAGCACCCACGACCTGCAACGCATCCTGCGGGTGATCCTGCACAGCGCCATCGCGGCGACCGGCGCCCGGGCCGGGGCGGTGCTGCTGCTCGACGGCGGCGGTGTGCTGGTCGGCCAGTGCGCCGAGGGGCTGGAGGGGCGCTGGCCCGTCGACGACCCGGCCGACGCGGCGACGCTGCGGGTGCCGGTCGGCGCGGGGGTCGTCGGCGCGGTGGTCGCCACCGGGGAGCCGCTTCGCGGCCGGTGGGAGCCGGCGACCGCGCCGACCGGGGAGCCGCTGTGCGAGACGTACATCGCGGTGCCCTTCGCGGCGCCCGGGGCGACGGAGCTGGGCTGGCGCGGCGGCCCCGACCGGCCGGGGCACCCGCCGGCCGGCACCGACGGCGACGGCGGTGCGGCCGGCGGCGGGACGCTCGGGGTGCTGGCCCTCTACGACCGGGTCGGCGCCGACGAGTTCGACGACGACGACCTGGAGACGCTGCGCACCTTCGCCGGGCACGCCGCGGTCGCGGTGGACAACGTGCGGGTGCACGAGGAGGCGCAGCGGCTGTCGCTGACCGACCCGCTCACCGGGCTGTGGAACTACCGCTACCTGCGCGAGTCGATCCGCCGGGAGGTGGAGCGGGCCAACCGGTTCGGCCGGATGCTCAGCGTCCTGGCGCTGGACCTGGACCGGTTCAAGGACGTTAACGACACCTGGGGCCACGCCGCCGGGGACGCCGTACTGGTCGAGTTCGCCCGCCGGGTACGCGGGGAGATCCGCGAGGTGGACCTGGCCTTCCGGCACGGCGGCGAGGAGTTCGTGGTGCTGCTCCCGGAGACCGACGCCCGGGGCGCGGCGATCGTCGCCGAGCGGCTCGGCGCGGTAGTCCGGGGCAGCCCGGTGCCGGTGGACGGGCACTCGGGCGAGCCGGTGCTGGTGCCGGTGACCGTCTCCATCGGCATCGCCGTCTACCCCGACCACGCCGCCACCGGCCAGCAGGTGCTGGACGCGGCGGACGACGCCCTGTACGCGGCCAAGGCCGCCGGCCGGGACGGCTACCGGTCGGCGCAGCCGCCGGACCCGGCGCCCACGCAGGAAATTTCGGTGGCGGCCGGAGCGGTCAGTCCGCCGGACGGACTGCCCCGGGCCGGTGCCGTGGATGCCGCGGCCGGGCCCCCGGGCGGCGCGTCTTCCGGTCCTCACCCGCCGCGGCAGAGCCGTGGCCGATAGTCTCGCGACATGTCGGAGCACTCAGCGAATCCCTCAACGACCGCCGCGACCGGTCGTCCGCGCGCGGTCAAGGCGGTCATTCCGGCCGCCGGCCTGGCCACCCGGTTCCTGCCGGCCACCAAGGCGGTGCCGAAGGAGCTGCTGCCGGTGGTCGACCGGCCGGTGCTGCAGTACATCGTCGAGGAGGCCACCCAGGCCGGCATCGGCGACGTCCTGCTGATCACCGGTCGCGGCAAGACGTCGATGGTGGACCACTTCGACCGCCGGCCCGACCTGGAGGCCAAGCTGGAGGAGAAGGGCGACGAGAAGACGCTCGCCGCCGTCCGGCGGCCCAGTGAGCTGGCCGAGATCTACACCTGCCGCCAGCCGGAGCAGCTCGGCCTCGGCCACGCCGTCGGGTACGCCGAGTCGCACGTCGGGGACGCGCCCTTCGCGGTGCTGCTCGGCGACGAGTTCGTCAAGCCGTCCGAGCCGCTGCTGCCGGCGATGCTGGAGCTGCAGGCCCGCACCGGCGGCGTCGTGCTGGCCTTCTTCGAGGTCGACCCGGCCGAAACCAAGCGCTACGGCATCGCCTCCGTCGAGCCGGCCGAGGGCGAGCTGGCCGACGTCGGCGAGGTCGTCAAGGTCACCGGCATGGTGGAGAAGCCGAAGCCGGAGGACGCGCCGAGCAACCTGGCCGTCCTCGGCCGGTACGTGCTGCCTGGGAAGATCTTCGACGCGATCCGGCGGACCGAGCCGGGCAGCGGCGGCGAGATCCAGCTGACCGACGCGATGGAGCTGCTGCGCACCGAGGGCACCCCGGTGCACGCCATCGTCTACCGGGGCACCCGCTACGACACCGGCATGCCGCTGGGCTACCTCCAGACCGTCGTCCAGATCGCCGCCGAGCGGGAGGACCTGGGCGCCGAGTTCCGCAAGTGGCTGGCCGAATTCGTCAACACCGAGGCGTCGGGCGGTCCCAGTACATGACCGCGACGGCCGACGCCGAGGCGGCCGCGAACGAGTTGACGCCGCTCGCCGACTACCTGGGCAGCGTGCTGCGCAGGTTACGCGCGCTGCCTCCGCTCGACCTCGACCTGACCCAGGCGTACGGCAACGTCCTCGCCGAGGACGTCGTCGCGCCGCACTCGTTCCCCGCCTTCGACCAGGCGGCGGTGGACGGGTACGCCGCGCGCTGGGAGGACATCTCCGGAGGGAGCCGGGGGCCGGGATACGTCCCGGCCCCCTCCGGCACGCCCGGCGGTCACAGCATCCGGCTGAACGTGGTCGGCGACCTCGGCGCGGCGAGCTGGCGGCCGGTCCGGCTCACCCCGGGCTCGTGCTTCTCGGTCGCCGCCGGGGCGCCGCTGCCCGTCGCAGCGGACGTGGTGGTCCCGGTGGAGTGGACCGACCAGGGCATGGCCGCGGTGGAGATCTTCCGCGCCCCCAAGCGGGGGTACGGCGTCCGCCGCGCCGGTGAGGAGCTGCCCGCCGGCACCCTGCTCGCCCGCGCCGGCACGTACGTCTCGCCGGCGCTGGTCGCCGTCTTCGCCGCCACCGGCATCGGGCACGTGGTGGTCCGGCCCAGCCCGCGGGTGGTCATCGTGGCCACCGGCGACGAGCTGGTCGACGTGGGCCGGGGCAGCCAGCCCGGCCAGGTGGTGGACGCGAACTCGCACGCGCTGACCGCCGCCGCGGCCGAGGCGGGCGCGCTGGCGTACCGGGTGGGAATCTGCGACGACGACCCGGAGGGGCTGCGCGGCCTGCTGGAGGACCAGACGCTGCGGGCCGATCTGATCATCACCACCGGCGGCACCGGCACCGGCCCGGGCGACATGGTCCGCCGGATCCTGTCCCGCCGGGAGGGCGGCCGGGCCGGGCCGGCGACCTTCACCGATGTCGCCCTCTATCCCGGTACGGCCCTCGGATTCGGTACGGTCGGCGCCGAGGAGGTGCCGGTGGTGTGTCTTCCCGGTGAGCCCGGCGCGGCGCTGATCGGCTTCGAGGTGCTGGCCCGGCCGGCCATCCAGCTGCTGGCCGGCGCGGAGCCGGTGTTCCGGCCCAGCGTCCGCGCGCACCTGCTGGAGACCGTCTCCTCCCCGGTGCGGCTGCGCGAGTTCCGCCCGGCGCACGTGGCCGAGCGGCGCGGCGGCGGGTACACGGTGCAGCCGCTCAGCGGGGGGCCGTTCACCCTCTCCGGCCTCGCCGAGGCGAACGGGCTGCTGGTGCTCGGCGAGCGGGTCACCACCGCGGCCGCCGGCTCGACTGTGGACGTGCTGCTGTTGGACCGGCGCCGGTGAGCGCGAGGAGCGAGCTTGCGAGCCCCACGGTCGCGAACGGAAGGCCAGCTCGGTGAGCTGGTTCCAGCGGCCGCCCGGGTGGCCGGCGGTGCTGGTGGACGGTCCGGTGGTGCTGCGGCCCTACCGGCGCTCCGACGCGGCCGCCTGGGCGGAGGTGCGGCGCGCCAACCGGGCCTGGCTGTCCCCTTGGGAGTCCCACCTGCCCGGGAGCTGGAACGAGTCGAACTCGCCGGCCGCGTTCCGCTACGTCCACGCCGACCAGCGCCGCTCGGCGCGCACCGGTGACGGCATGCCGTTCGCCGTCTGCCTGCGTGAGCAGGGGCGGGAGCGGCTGGTCGGCCACCTCAACATCGGCAGCATCGTCCGGCGGGCGTTCTGCTCCGGGTACGTCGGGTACTGGGTGGACTCCAGGGTGGCCGGTCGCGGGGTGATCCCCACCGCGGTGGCGCTCGCCGTCGACCACGCTTTCGGTCCGGGTGGGCTGCACCGGGTCGAGGTGAACATCCGGCCGGAGAACCGGCCGTCCCGGCGGGTCGTGGAGAAACTCGGCTTCCGCGAGGAGGCGTACCACGTGCGCTACATGCACATCGACGGCGCCTGGCGGGACCACATCGGATACGCGATGACCAACGAGGAAGTGGCCGCCGAGGGCGGGCTGCTGGCCCGGTGGCACCGCGTACGTGACAGCGCGGGGTGAAGCGTCCCACCCGCGACGCCCGGCGCGGCGCACGGTCAACCCGGTCGGGGGCCCGTAACCTCAAGTAACTGCAAGCTGTGGCAAGCGCCGCCCGCCCGCAGGATCTGCGCCGTGGACGACCATCCGGAGAAGATCCTGCGGCCGACCGGCGATTGCCTCGAACTCGGTGACGGGAGGGGTGAGGGTGCCGACCTCGGTGCTCCTCGCCGTCCTCGCCGCCGCCGGCCTGCTCGCCCTCGCGCCGGCGCTGGTCCGCCGGTACGACGCCACCGAGCGGTTGGTGGCGGAGCGGGCGCAGTCGACGGCGCGGGTGCTCCAGCGCCGCCGGCGGCGCCGCACTGTGCCGGGACGGCGCCCGGTCAACCCGTCCCGCTCCCTCGTCGTCACACTGAGTGAGGATGCGAGCACGGGGAGTCTGGCAGCCCCGGTCTCCGCCCCACCCGCCCCGCGCCGCCCGAACCGGCTGCGCGCGGTGCCGCCCGCCCCGAACCGGTCCCGCCGACGGCACCCGCCGAAGCGGCGCCGCCACACCCCGGCGATCTACCGCCGCCGCCGGGTGCTCGCCGCGCTGCTGCTGCTCAACTTCGTCGAGCTGATCGGCGTGGTCCTGGTCAGCCCCGGGTTCTGGATCAGCGTCTCGGTCACCGGCGCGCTGCTCGTGGCGTACGTCGTACACCTGCGGCAGCGCGCCCTCGCCGAGCGCCGGCGGCGGCGCGCGGAGGCCCGGGAGGCGGCCTGGCTGGCCGCCCGGCAGGCCGAGGTGCGCCGCGAGCAGGCCCGCCGCGCCGCCGCCCGCCGGGAGGCCCAGCGCCGCCTGGCCGCCCAGCGGGAGGCAGTCCGCCGGACGGCGATGGGCCTCGACCGCCCCGCCGACCTCCCCCCGGCCGCAGCCGCGGGTGGCTCGGTCTCCTACCGCCGCACGGGCGGCCTCCGAGGCCGCCCCTACCAGTCCGGCCGCAACCCACACTCCGCCTGACCCCCGGCCGCGTTCCGGTTGATCCACTCCGTGCGGGGACATTGCGGTATCCCGGTGCCTGGGACACCGCAATGTCCCGCCCACCGAGTCGATCAAGGTAGAGGCTGTCGGAGGGGCGATTCGCGGCGAGGGCCGCAGACCTGTTAGCCTTGTCGCCGGCCCGCCCGGTGAAAGCCGGGTGGGACCGATGCCGGTTCGCCGGCGGAGGGGCTGTGGCGCAGACCGGTAGCGCACCTCGTTCGCATCGAGGGGGTCAGGGGTTCAAATCCCCTCAGCTCCACCAGTAACACCATGGGGCAGCGGAAACGTTGCCCCATGATCGTTTGGCACAGATCCGGCACAAATCACGGGAGATCCGGGGATTTCCCGGAGCGGTGACGCTTGGCGCTCGCGTCGCGGAGCGCGCTGCTGATGATGTTGCGACGGCGGTCTTTTTTGGGCCACCAGTGGACGTAGGTCTCCAGGGTGATGCGCAGGCTGGAGTGCCGTAGCGCGTTCTGCACGTCGGTGTGAGAACTTTCTGTACGGGATCAAGGCGGCCCGCTTCGCAGGCCGCTCGCGCCGCCGAACCTGGGCCGGGCCGATGGCCCGCCGCCGCGCCTCTGGCCTTCGGCCGCCAGCGCGTCGGTGATAGCCCGCCGGCGGCGCGACATACGACGAAGCCCCGAGCCGCCTAGATCAGCAGCACGGGGCTAGTGTTTCGTAATTGAGATCGTTTACATGGTTTGGTGTTACTTCATGCTGGTTGGCACTGGTGTGTGGGTTTGACGCGGGAGCAGCGGCCGAATCCGCGATTCGCGCCGGCGACGATGGTTGTTTTTCCCTGGAGTTGCATGTCGTGAAGCTCTTTCGTTTCAGGTAGTCGATTTGTGGTATTAGGCCGGTGCACCTCGTGTCGAGCAGCACCAGTCAGGGTCAGGCGGGTGCGGGCAGCGTGCCGAGAACGCTTTCGACGCGGAGTGCCAGGGCAAGAAGCTCTTGGTCGTGGCCGTGTGCGCCGTTCAGTTCGATCCCGATCGGCAGTCCGCTGCTGGTCAGCCCTGCCGGAAGACTGATCCCCGGGATGCCGGCGCCGCTGGCAGGAACCGTGTTCTTGGACAGGAAGAGATGCGTCACGGCTTCACCTGCGACGCTGAACTCCCACTGGTCAGCGATGGCCGGCGCGGGCGCAGGGGTGGTGGGGAAGATCAGGGCGTCGAAGCCGTCTCGTGCGAACACATCACCGAGCCGCTGCTGCAGCTTCGGACGGTCGACGGCGAGAGTGGCGGCGTACTCCTCATCCGAGAGGTAAGCGGGGGCGCACGGCACGACGGTGGCGCTCCACACTGCGTGGAGTTGCGGCTTGAGTCCGTTGTAGACGTCGTCGAACGAAACCGGGTAGTCGTTCTCGCGGAGGAACTGGGTCACGGCCTGCTGCGTCTCACGGAGGAACAGGTTCCACGCCGTCCGGTCCGCAAGGTCGGAGAAGTCGTCTCCGAGGTCGATCTCGACCACTTCGGCGCCGGCGTCGCGCAGGCGGCGCACGGTCTCCCAGAACTGCTGCTCGACGTCGGGATCGACGAGCTTGAGATAGTACTTGGGGGCGTAGGCGAATCGTGCACCAGTGAGGCCAGAAGCCTCAGACGGGGAAACGATCGCGCTGCGCCCGACGATCTGGTCGACCAGGATGCAGTCCTCGACGTTGCGAGCCAGGAGCCCTGTGGTATCGAGCACATGTGAGACCGGGGCTACTCCGCCGCGCGGCCACCGCCCGGTGGTCGGCTTGTAGCCGACGACGCCGGTCAAGGCCGCGGGGATCCTGATCGAGCCAACAGTGTCCCCGCCGAACGACGCCGGCACGATACGAGCGGCGACCGAGGCGGCCGAACCGCTTGAGGATCCGCCTGACAGGTGGTCCCGCTTGTACGGGTTCAGCACCTGTCCGTACTCGTCGTTGTGGCCGGTGACCCCGTACGACATCTCGACGAGGTTGTTTTTGCCGAACACGATCGCCCCGGCGGCTTTGACGGCGGTGACGGCCTCGGCGTCCGCCTCGGGAACGAACTCCTTGAGGGCCTTCAGGCCGAGCGTGGTGGGAAAATCCCGCGTCTGGTAGCTGTCCTTGATACCCACCGGGACACCGAGCAGGGGTGCCGTGGAGCCCGCGGCGCGTGCCTTGTCAGCAACGTTGGCCGCCTCGCGCACAGCCGATTCGTCGATCGTGATGAACGAGTGGATATCCGAGTTCCTGCGTGCTTGGCGAAGGAGTGCGGCGGCGTAGGACTCGGCGGTGGTGTCGCCGCGGCGGATCGCGGCGGCGGCAGCCGCGACGCCGAGCTCTACGAGCTGGGTGTCGCCGGCTCGTGCTGTGTCATCGAGCATGATTTCTTCCTCTGGATCGTTGTGGGGCCGATTCGTCGCGGTCACTGGTTCACCGGACCAGCGAAGAGCGTGTCGGGTACGGGCACATCGAGGACCTGGAGCAAGTGGATGACTTTGCGGTCCAGTTCTTCCCCGACAGCCGTGATTTCCGGGGTGTCGAAGCTGGAGAACCGAGTGCTGGGCTGATCGATTGAGAACCGAGTGATGCCCAGCTCGTCGCGATGGATCGCTGCCCGCAACGGGGCGTAGAGCATCACTGCCGGATCGTGCCGGTACATCCGCTCGGCGATGGCGTGGTTGCCCATCAGGTAGGAGGAGCAGTCACCTGCGTCCCCGGCGAGCTGCATGGTCCCGCCGACGTCGGTGCTCCAGAACCGCATGAAGCCGTGCGGGGCGTTCTCCGCTGCCGCGCGGAGAACAGTGTCCCAGTCGGCCCGGTCGGCGCGCAGCCGCTCCATTCGCTTCGTGTCCAGCACGGGCACGGCGGCCTCGTATCGAGCACGGAAGTCCGCGAAGAACGCTCCGGTGTCGATCGACCAGCGGACGACCTGATGGGGGACGGAGGTGAAGGTCTGGTCAGACATTCGGTGCTCGCTCCTCTCGAGTTCGTGGCAGCGGCCCCGGGGCCCCTCGTAAGTATCCTTCCAATCACGGTTAATCTTGCGGCGGACCGTATAGCCAGTTCTGCGTCGCCATTTCACGCGGGACGCCGCGCTCTCCCTGACAGCCCTTATGTGGGTGGGCGCGAGCTCGTCGGCGAGGGAAATTGCGTGTTCCACGAGTTCATTGATGTCGACGTCCTCCGGTCCCCCGGTTTCATCGATTCGGGCATTGATGAACCGCAGCAAGATCGATTCTTCTTCCTGCATCGGACGCCTCCACAGCAAGTAGGCAGCCGAACAGAATACACCCACAGCAGAGGAACCTCTACTCGATCCGAGGGCCGAGGCAGCGAGGCCCTGGCCAGACGGGAGGCTCGGCAAGAGGTACGCCTCCGGCGGGGCCTCGGGCACTCCGGGATGGTGGGCGCCATCCCGACAACCTTCGTCCGGGCAGAGCCGAGCGGGCAGGGCCTGCCCGGTCAAGGTCGTTCAGCCGCTGGGTGCTCCACCTTGACCGGGCAGGCCCCACCCGCTCCACAGTGTGCGGACGAAGGCCGACGGGATGGCTAGAGGCCACAGCCGGGGGAGGGGCAGCGGAAGATCATCGGGCACAGATCCGGCACAACTGCGACCGGCAAGCCGTGTCAAACGTCGGAAGGACTTGGCGGCGGCTGTGCAGGTCGCGGCGCAAAGGTGTCTGACTCATGATGATCTCTTCCCGCAGAAGGTGTATGGGGTTCAAATCCCCTCAGCTCCACCCCAGGTCAAAGGCCGTTTCCGCTAGTCGGAGACGGCCTTTTTCGATCCTGTACAGCAGCGGGATACAGCACCGCCCCCGGGCACGCAGACCGGGGGCGCCACGTTGTGCCGGTCAGCTCGTGAAGTTGTCCCTCGCGTCCCGAGCGTCCTCCTGGACGCGACCGCCGGGCTGCCTGCCCTGGGCCTCATCCCGCCGCATCACCCGCTCCGCCTCCGACCGGTCGTCCTGGGTCATGTCGCCCATCCGCGCCCTGGCAGCGCCGGCCACCCGCTCGACCTTTTCGTTCGCCCTCTCGAAGCTCATGTCGCCTCCGTGTCGTTTGGCGGACCGCGGAGCTGTCCGCGCCCTCCTGACCCGCGTCCCCGCCCGTCCGTGGGTGAAAACCCTGGTCAGCTACCGAACTGGTCACCGAGGTGCCGTCTGGTCGCCTCCGACGGGGCCTCGCTGTAGATGTTCATGGTCACGGCGATCTGGCTGTGCCGCAGGATCTGCATGGTGACGCGGTGGTGGACGTCGAGCGCCACCGGCAGGGACGCGCAGGTCCGCCGGGTGGTGTGCACGTGCCGGTGTGCGGAGCCGCGTCTGGCCGCACGTCCCGTACGGCCGAAGGGTCGTCCCGTCGAGGAGGCCGTTTCACCGTGAGGGGCGCGGGTAGACGGTGGCCTCGTCGGAGAGGAGGCTTCGAGGTGAACTACGCCGAATTCATAGAGGCCGTGGCAAGGCGCGCCGGGGTGCCGTCGGAGAAGGCCGAAGCAGTCAGCCGCGCGACATTGGAAACGTTGACCGACCGGGTCACCGCCGGTCAGGCGAGCAACATCGCCGGGCAGCTTCCGAGAGAGCTACGACAGCATCTGCACAAGACCACCACCGCTATCGGGTCGCAGAACGCCGAGCCGTTCGGGCTGGACGAGTTTGTCGAGCGGGTGGCGGCCCGCGCCGGGGTCGACGTGGCGATGGCGGACGCCGGTATGCGGGCCGTGCTCAGCACCATCGGTGAGGCCGTGAGCAAGGATGAGTTGGAGGACCTGGTTTCGCAGCTCCCGAAGGAGTTCTGGGAGATCATCCAGGCCGGCGCGCGGGTCGAGGTCAGGCCGCGCGGCGCATAGCGGAGGGATCGCGGGCTCCGAGCAGCAGCAACGGGTCGACGCGGCGCTCCCGCACCCCCCTTTCTGGGGGCTGCCCCCTGAACTGCCTGGGATCCGGTCAACGTTGGCAGCAGCGGTGACGGGCCGGACTGCGGGAGCCGTGCTTGTTGGTGTCTTCAACAGCAGCTTGGCTTCCTCGCCGCTCAGCGGCGGATCAGACCCCTACTGGCTGTGCTGCCCAAGCGTTGGCGAGCTCCGTGCTGACCTGGCTCAGGAGGGTGGTGAAGGTCGGCGCGAGTGGAGTCAGGGTGGTGTCGACTGCGGTGACGGCGTAGATCTGGCGGTGCAGGCGGGGCCGCGTGAGTTCGCGGTGGACGGCTCCGGGCGTGGAAGCGATGGTCAGTCGGGAGAGCATGGCGACGCCGATGCCGGTGCCGACGAGGGATTGGGCGACGTTGTACGGCGGTGCTGCTGGCCAGCCCTGGCGCGCACCTGGCCATCCGAATCGGCGGTGCCGCCGTGCTCTGTGCCCTGGGCGCGCAGACCCTGTGGTCGCTGCGTCAGCCGGCTGCTCTCCATAAAGCGGTCGAGGAACGGAAATCCGGAGAGGGCAGGCGCGCCTTCATCGTCGGCGTGGCCACCAGCCTGGGTAATCCCAGAGCTGGTGTCTTCGCCGTGTCGTTGCTGCCGCAGTTCGTCACTACCCATGGCCCGGTCCTCGCATCCTGCATCGCCCTAGGCGTTGTCTGGGCATCCGTGTCAGGCGCCTGGTTCTGCTGTTTCGTGTGGGCCATCGACAAGGGGCGCTCGAGAGTCACCAGACCGACCTTCCGGCGCGTCATGCAGGCATTCACGGGAGTGACGCTGCTGTGTCTCGGTGTCGCGGTCGCAGCAGGTGCTTGACCGCTGCGCAGTGGCCGGTTGGCGCCGATCAGCGCAGGGTCAGCCGGGTTGAGGACTCCGCCGCCATGTACCAGTCGTCACCCGCATAGGTCACCGTGAAGGTGGTGTTCCGCTTCATCGGGTACTGCACCGTCAGGGTCAGGTTTTCGTCGACCTCGCCCTGGGCGATCACCTGCGGGCTCCCGCCGTCGGGGGTGGCGGTGATGGTGAGCGTCCGGTTGGTGTGGAAGTTGCCGAGGTGGCCGACGACCGTGGCGGTCCGTCCCAGCCGGCCGGTGCCGCGGCTCGCCTCGACCCAGACGTACGGGTCCTTCTTGTCGATGGTCACCACCGTGCTGTGCTCAGCCGGCGAGGCGGACTCGTCACCGGCGTACCGGAGGGTGAAGGTGAAGGTTCCCGCGCTGCCGTTGCCCGGGATCTGGAACAGGACGTTCCCGTCCCGGTCCGTGTACGCCGCGGCGACCTGCTCGCTGCTGGTACCGCTGGTACGGGTCAGCGTGACCCGCCTGCCGGCCAACCCCCGGCCGTCGGCGTCGGTGAGTTGGGCGGACCAGCCGAGGTGCGTGTCGGGGTAGAGCGGGGGCTCCGGTCCCCAGTAGAGGGAAAGCCGGGTGTCGTAGGCGCCGACCACGTCGGCGTACGCATAGGCGACGTCGGATGCGTTGTCGGAGTACGTGAAGCGGTAGCGGGTCACGCCCTGCGCCGGGAAGAGCGAGAGCGTGATGCCGCCGTCCCTGGTGTAGTGCACCTCGTTGGTTTTGGAGTCGTCCGCGTGCTCCACGATGACCACCATCCGCGTCCCATCTGCGACGGGCTGGCCAGCGACGCGCAGGTCGGCGCGGAGCGTGCCCGAGGTGTACGCCGGCAGCACGATGCGCGATGCGGACAGGCTCCACGCCGTCCCGTTCGGGGCGAGGTCGTAGCGGACCAACACCGGCGAGTCGTCGTAGTAGTCGGTGCTCACCACCCAGGCCCGGGACGCGGTGCGATCGAGGGCCAGCCGGCCGTGCTTGGCGCTCGTACCGTACGGCGCGGCCACCCCGCTGCTGGTGGCCGTCCCACCCTCCGGCCACACCGAAAGGGTCCCGCCGCTGCCGATCACCAGGCGCTGACCGTCGCCCGACCAGGCGGCGACGGCGGAGGTGGCCACCGACCGGCCGAAGGTCAGCGTGTCGAGCGGGACCCGGAAGCCTCCGTCGTTGCCGGAGACGAGGACCGAGCGCCCGTCCGGCGCCATGGCGAGGTCGTCGACATTGACGCGGTCCTGCGAACCCCGCAGTGCCGTCGGCTCGTCGCCCCGGACGTCGTAGACGAGCAGGTTGGACGGGGATGCGTAGGTGTCCGCGACCGCGACCAGGCCGTTGCTGGCGGGATTGGCCGCGATCACCAGGTCCTCATCGATGCTGAGCCGCTGGGTGACTTTCCCGGACGCCCGGTCGAGCGTCCCCAGCCAGCTGCCGCCGATCGCGGGGTTGCAGTGGTGTGCCGTGAAGACCAACCGGTCGGCGGTCAGCGCGAGGTCGTCCGGACAGGCATCAACGGGCAGGCTCCACCGCCGGGTCTCGGCGAGCGTGCTGGTGTCGAACGCCGCGATGGCCCCGGCGCCGTGCAATGCGACATAGAGCGTGTCGCCGTCGAGCAGCAGGCCGGAGGCCCCGGGCAGGCCGGTCAGCCGGCGGACCTCGGTGCCCGCGAGATCGGTGACCAGGACTTCGTTCCGGTCCGGCCCGGCGGACACGAAGAGACGGCCGTGCGCCTCGTCGAGCGCGACGGCGACGGCCCGGTCGATCGGCAGCGGGACGCTGGCGGTGGCGCCGGCGGCGGCGGGAGACGCGGGAAGAACGGCAAGTCCCGACAGGAGGACTGCTACGGCGGAGAGACGGGTGACGCTGCGCATGTCGGCCCCCAAATGGTTGCTGCCCCGCAATTATTTCCACACCGGACAATTCCTGGAAAGGGGTTGTAACTGATCGACTGGCGCCCGTCGCCGCGGCCGGGGACGATTTTTCGATCTTGTACGGCAGCGCATTTATGCGGACGGCTCCCACCGGACGAAGCGCCCAGAACTTGTCAGCGAGATATCCCAAGCAGGCCCGAGCGGCAAGCAACCTGATCAAGATGGTCACACCCCGCCTGTGATCGATGCGTGCGTGGCTGGCGCCAGACACACCGTCTATGGACGGGCCGAGCGGCGGACGGCTCCCCCAAGCGGCGGGTCGACGGCGAACGAGATGACAGGAGGTGAACCTGATCGAGCCGAAAACCGAATCAGATCGGGCAGTTTCCCGGTCCGGTGTAGGGGGCGGCGTGCGGGTTGGTATGCCTGTGGGGTGGCCGAGCGTGCGAACAAGGAGCAGTCTGCGGTAGGCGGCGAGGAGCCGGCGGAGGATGGTGGGACGGCGTCCCAGACATCGCTGGCGGGTCGCCCGACGGCGGGGCTGGGGCTGCTGCTGGGCGCGTTGGGTGTCGTGTACGGCGATATCGGCACGAGCCCGCTGTACGCGCTGAAGACAGTCTTCACCCTCGACCGCAGCCTGACACCGGACGCTCCCGACGTGTTCGGGGTGATCTCGTGGGTTTTCTGGTCGATCATCCTGATCGTGTCGGTCAAGTACGTCATCTTCATCCTGCGGGCCGACAACGAGGGCGAGGGCGGGGTGATGGCCCTGGCCGCCCTCGCCCGAAGGGCGCTGCTGAAGGCCAGCGAAAGGCGCGCCGCCACCCTTCTGGCGCTCGGGGCGCTCGGCGCAGCCCTGTTTTACGGCGACAGTGTGATCACCCCGGCGATCTCGGTGTTGTCGGCGGTGGAAGGTCTGGAGGTGATCTCCCCGGGGTGGGCGGTGGTGGTGCTGCCGGCGTCGGCGGTGATCCTCACCCTGCTGTTCGCCATCCAGCGATGGGGCACCGGACGCGTTGGGGCCGTGTTCGGGCCGATCATGTTGCTCTGGTTCGCCTGTCTGGGCGTTGCCGGCGCGGCCGAGGTGGTGCGGCACCCGGGCGTTCTGGCCGGGTTGTCACCGACGTATGCGGCCCTGTTCGTCGTGGACCACCCGGTCATCGCGTTCATCGCGATGGGCGCCGTCGTGCTGGCGATCACCGGCGCCGAAGCGCTCTACGCCGACATGGGGCACTTCGGCCGCGCCCCGATCCGCCGGGCCTGGTTCGCGATCGTGTTTCCCGCGTTGACCCTCAACTATCTCGGGCAAGGCGCGTTGATCCTACGAACACCGGACAGCCGGTCTGATCCGTTCTTCCTGCTCCTGCCAGACTGGGCGCGGCTGCCGATGGTCGTCCTGGCCACCGTCGCCACGGTGATCGCGTCCCAGTCGGTGATCTCCGGAGCGTTCTCGGTGTCCCGGGAGGCCATGCGGCTGGGCTTCCTGCCGCACCTGCGCATCCGACAGACCTCCCGCCGCGAGTACGGGCAGATCTACGCGCCCGGGGTGAACTGGAGCCTGTTCGCGGCAGTCTTGCTAGTGACGTTCGCGTTCGGCTCATCCACGAACCTTGCCGCCGCCTACGGGGTAGCGGTCACCGGCACATTCCTGATCACCACAACCCTGTTCCTCGTCGTCGCGCGGGCGCGGTGGCACTGGACCACCTGGCAGCTGGTGCTGTTCGGGGTCGTCTTCGGCAGCATCGAGCTGACCTTCTTCACCGCGAACCTGGCCAAGGTCACCCACGGTGGCTGGCTGACGCTGCTCATCGCGATCATCCTGTTCACCACCCTGCTGACGTGGCGGCGCGGAGCCGAACTGGTCACCGCCCGGCGGACCGAACGCGAAGGCCCGCTCCGCGACTTCATCGACACCCTGCACGCCACGAACATCCCCTGGGTGCCGGGCACCGCGGTGTTCCCCCACCCGAACAAGGAGACCACCCCGCTGGCGCTGCGCGCGAACGTGGCGCACAACCACGTCCGGCACGACAGAATTGTGATCATCACCGGTCGCACCGCGAACGTCCCACACATTCCATGGGAGCAACGCCTGACCATCGACGATCTCGGCGACCCGAACGACGGCATCATCCACATCACCGCCGTCTTCGGCTTCCAGGACCCCACCGACTTCCCCGAGGTCCTGCGCCGCGCCGCCACCCACCCCCTCGCCGAAGGTATCGCCCACGACGAGGTCTCCTACTTCGTCTCGAGGATCACCCTGCGTTGCACCCGTCAGCCCGGGATGGCCATCTGGCGTAAACGCCTGTTCATCGCCCTCGCCCACAACGCCGCCAGTCAAGCCGAGTTCCTTCACCTGCCCGAGGAACGCACCATCGTCCTCAGCGCTGAAGTCCCCGTCTGAACCCGCCCCGATCAGCCACGGCGAGCCGTGCGGCTAGTCGTTGGTGAGCGGCGGGCGTCTGCCCTAGTCATCCTCGATGACCGGCTCGGCCCAGGCCGCGTGCACGAACTCCGACGTCCAGGCGAAGCCGTCCGATTCGCCCAGCGACAGCTTCACGGCGGCAGCGATCAGGTGCTGCCCGGCGGGCACGATGGCGACCTGCTGCCGGACTCGCCTCGCGTGGCGGATCCGGTACGTCAGACCCTCGATGTCCACGACCCCGCACTCGTCGCCCGGCGCATCCACCGAGGTCGACTCGACCGTCACGGACCAGCCTTCCTTGCTGGCCTTGTGGAGCCACACCTCGAAGGCGCGCTGCTTGCCGTCCTGCTCTGAGACCCGGGCGATGATCTCGATCGGATCCGTTCGGTGGTCCACCTCTGTCCTCCGCCGGTCGGCCGAGAGTGCACCTTAACGGTTCGCGGTGGTGCGGGCGGCCCTGGTGAGGAGGAGGTCCGCCATCGGGTCGGCGATCCGATGGCGCGGGATGGCAGACTGCGCCCATGCAGCAGCCACCCGCCATCACCCCGGAGACCGCCGACTGGACCTTCGTCATCACCGAAGGCTGCGCGGAGTGCGGCTTCTCCCCGCAGGAGGTCACGTCCACGGGGGAGCGGCTGCGCGCCACGATCCCGACCTGGCGGGCCGCCCTGGCGCGGGACGACGCCTCCGCACGGCCGGTGCCGACGGTCTGGTCCCCGGTGGAGTACGCCTGCCACGTCCGCGACACCTGCCGGATCTTCCGCGAGCGGCTGGAGCTGATGCTGCGGGAGGACGATCCGGTCTTCGCCAACTGGGACCAGGACGCGACGGCCGTCGAGGAGGACTACTTCCACCAGGCCCCGGCCGAGGTGGCCGACCAGTTGGCCGCGGAGGCGGAGGCGACGGCGGCGGCGTTCGACGCGGTCCGGGCGGACCAGTGGGAGCGGCCGGGCCGACGCAGCAACGGCTCGGTCTTCACGGTCGACACCTTCGCGGTCTACTTCCTGCACGACATCGAGCACCACGTCCACGACGTCACCCGCTGACCGCTCGGCCCGATCGCGGAAAGTCCTCTCGACGTTCCGTCGCGTACGGGTCAGACTCCGGGGATGCGGGTCGCACTGGACGCCGGCTGGTCCATCGAGCTGGTCGGGGCGTGGACGCCGGCGCGTCCGGGGGATGGCGTGAGCACCTGGCGCGCCCCGGGACGGACCATGCTCGCCGCTCGGTGTGTCTGGCGCTGCGCGGACGCCGCCGACATCATCGCCTCCCTGGACAGCGAGCTGCCACCGAACCCGGCCGGCAAGGTGGGGGAGGGCGGCAGCGACGGCATCGGGGTCCGCGCCGCCTGGCTGTACCGCGACACCGCTGAGGCCCGGCACACGCTGTGCGGGTACACCTTCACCGACGGCGACTGCCTGGAGACGATCCTGGCCGGCGCGGACACCGACGACCCGGCCTGGGCTTTCGAGGCGTGGCGCTCGGTCACGCGGTCGGGTCCCGGCAGGTGAGCAGGGGCGTTAGGCGCGGTCCGCTTCGTCCATGAGGGACCGGAGGCACGGCCGGAGCAGGTCCACGATCCGCTCGGGCGGCGCGTCGCGTACGCCGTCGAGTTGCAGCAGGTAGCGGCCGATCACCGCGCCGATCGTGACGGCGCCGACCAGGCCGGCGCGGACCTCGCGGGCGGCGTTCGGGCGGGTGAGCATGGAGCGCAGCATGGCGATCAGCTCGGTCGGCTCGGACGCCATCTTGGCCCCGAGCGAGGAGAGCAGCTGCTCGGTCAGGTCGCTGGGGTCGTCCGCGGCGGTCTCCTCGGCGGGCAGTGGCACGGCCGCGGCGAACAGCTGCTAGATCGAAATGGGCAATCAGTGGTCCCCACGCTCCTGCTCACGCTCCTCGCCGGTCTCCTCGCCGGGAACGCCGTCCCGCACCTAGTGAAGGGACTGACCAGGGAGCGCTTCCCGACGCCGTTCGGGGGCTCGCCGGTGGTCAACGTGGTCGCGGGCTGGGCGATGGTCAACCTGGCCGGGCTGCACCCGGTCTGGGCCGACCTCGACCGCTTCCCGCGCCAGGCATGGATCGCCGGGTCGCTCGGCGTGTTGGCGATCGCCCTGTTCCACGCCCGGATCGGCGCCTTCGGCCGGATGGACTGACCGTCCGAACCGACGACAACGGGGGCCGGTCCGACCGGCCCCCGTCCGTGCCGGAAAGAGCTATGGCTTCCAGGAGCCCGCCGTCTTCAGCCGGTGCTCGTACTCCACCGTGCCGTTCTTGTCCTTCACGTCGAAGATCAGCTGACCCGTCCGCTTGCTGCCGGCCGGGAGGTCGTTGCCCGAGGGGAGCAGCTTGCCGCAGCCGGAGAGCGCGCCGCCCATCCCGCTGGCCTCCGTCCCGTCGGCGCCGACCCAGCGGAAGAAGAACGGGTTGAACGAGCCCGTGCCCTTGGTGACCTCCGCGGTGACGTCCGCGATCACGTACATGCCCTCCTCCGGCCCGGGCATGTAGGTCTTGCAGGCCTTGGCCGAGGTGCGGAAGTTGTCGACGGTGAGCTGGATCGTGCCGTCCTCGTCGTCGATGACCAGCGTGTCGCCCGGCTCCATGTTGAACGTCTCGCCGGTGGTCCGGTCGGCGTCCGGTGTCGGGTCCGCGGCGCCGCTGGACGGCTCGTCGACCGGCGCGTTGGTCACCGCCGGGGTGGGCAGGCTCTCGGTGGCCTTCTCCACCTTCTTGGCGCCGGCGTAGATCGCGAAGATGCCGCCGCCGCAGCAGAGCAGGAGGAGCACAGCGGCCGCGATGCCGATGGTCAGCCAGACCTTCTTCCTCGACCGGGGCGCGGCCGGCGGCGGCGCGCCGAACGGCTGGCCTGGGGCCGGCGGGTACGGCCCGCTCGGCGAGTAGCCACCACCCGAAACCGGCGGCGGATAGCCGCCGCCCGACATCGACGGCGGCGGGTAGGGCGTGCCGGAGACGGGCGGCTGGGGCGTAGTCGGTGGGTACGGGGCACCCGACACCGGCGGCATCGGCGCGGTGGGAAACGCCTGCGTCGGTGGTTCCGGGGGCTGCTGGTTCGGGTCCTGCGATCCGAACGGAGGCTGAGGGTGGCTCACCGTACTCCTAGGGGCGCCTTCGAAGATCTTCAGTCGCACCGACGGTACCGGTGATGAACAACCTGCCCGCCACGGCCTCAGGACGAGGGCAGCACGGCGGCGGTGCGGACCAGGTCGGCGTCCACGCTGAACCGTCCGGTGATCAGCGCCGGCGGGTCGGCGACCGGGGCGGCGTGCAGCCGGGCCGGCGCGATCCGGGCGGTGAACGTCCCGGCGTCCGGGTCGAGGGTCACCCGGGCGTCGTGGAAGTCGAGCCAGGTGCCGACGACCGGGTGCCAGAGCTTGTAGACGGTCTCCTTGGCGCTGAACACCACCGCCGGCCAGGAGACCCCGGCCGGCAGCCCGGCGAGGTCCGCCTCCTCCTCGGGCAGGCAGATCATCCGGCGTACTCCCGCGCTGAGCTCCCTGTGCCGCTCGGCGTCCAGGCCGACCGACCGGATCTCGCCGGACCGGGCCGCGGCCGCCGCGCAGTAGCCGTGGGTGTGGGTGATGGCGCCGACCACGCCGGCCGGCCAGACCGGGGACCGGTCGGTCGCCGCGGGCACCGGCGCGGCCGGCAGCCCGAGGGCGGCCAGCGCCCGCCGGGCGCAGACCCGGCCCGCGGTGAAGTCGCGCCGGCGGCTCGGCACCGCGCGGTCGCTCAGGCAGGCCAGCTCGGCGGGGAGTAGATCGCCGGCCCAGTCGTCGGGACCGGCCACGGCCACCGCGACCACCGGCGGCAGCAGGTCACGCATCACCCACCTCCTTCAGGTACGACCGCAGCGCGTCACCTCGGCGTCGAGCCGGTCGGTCGGCACCGGCGGCGCCTCCGGCCAGAGCCGGACCACCGGCTCGCCGTCCCGAGCATCCCAGGTGCCGACCACCCGACTCCGGTGCACCACCACCGGCGAGATCCAGCCGGCCAGCCCGAGCCGAGGTGCGCGGCGACCCCGGCGAGGCGGCCCCCCCACGGCGATGACGTCCACGCCGGCGGGCCGGCCGAGCAGGTGTCGCCCCGCCCGCCAGCCGAGGACCCGGTCGACGGTCAACTGTCGGACGGCCATGACCGGTGAACGTACCGCAACGATGTAACGCCGGAGAGTTTCGTGGCGCTCTACGGGCGTCATTGGGGGGACTGAAATCCACACTCGACGGCAGCGCGGCGCTCGACGGCGGCCGACTGTCCGGACACGGCGAGGGGATATGGGATGACAGGTGGGGACGAATCCGGCACGCGGCCGGGCGAGCACTCTCCGGTGACTCCTGACTGGAGCTGCGGCACCTGTGGCGACGACTGGCCGTGCAGCACGAAGCGGAACCGACTGCTCGACGAGTACCAGGTGGACCGGGCCTCGCTGAGCGTCTACCTCGGATCCTGCCTCGCCGCCGCCAGTCAGGACCTGCGCACCGCGCCGGTCTCGTCCCTGCAGGACCGGTTCATCGGCTGGGTGCCGCGCAGCCCGCGCACCGCCTGACCTCCGCCGTGTGGTGGCCGCCCCGAGCGGCGGAACGGCCACCACGGGCGGTTCACCGGCGGCGGGGCCGCCGGGTCAGGGCGAAGCCGACCACCCCGGCCACCGCGGCGAGGACGCCGCCGGCCGTGGTCCAGACCCAGCGCGAGCCGGGCTCGGGGAGCCAGCCGGTGAGGCTGCTCTCCTCCTCCGCCACGGGCTCGGCCGTCGGCTCGGTGGTCAGCACCGTCCCGGCGCGGTTGGCCGGCACCAGCGGCGCCTTCAGCTCCCCGTCGTCGCCCGACGCGCCGCCCTCGCCGTCCGCGCCGACCAGGAGGTCCACGTCGATCGGCTGGCCCAGGTCCGGCTCCGGCAGGTCGACCACGGAGAGCCGGACGTAGTAGGTGCCGGGCAGCGGGTCGGCGGACCACGCCTCGGCCCACGGCCGGACCCGACGCAGCGTGCAGCCGAGGGTCACGCTGGTCGCCGCCGCGTCCACGGTCGGCGTCTGCGCCCCGGCCGTGCAGGCCTGCCGGCGACGCAGCCCGTCGAAGACGTCCACGGTCCAGGTGGAGGCGCCGCTGCGGCCCTTCGGGAAGGTGACCGTGGCGGTGACCTGGTGGACCTGCCCGGCCTGCGCGGGGAACGCCCAGTAGAGGTGGTCACCGGTCGAGGCGCCGACCCGGACCGGCTGGCCGGCGGTGATCGCGGTGGCGGTGAGGAAGGACGTGCCGGCCTTGGTGACCGTGGCCGCGCCCGGCGAGGGGGTGGGCGTGGGGGCGGCCGAGGCGGCGGCCGGGGGAAGGGCCAGTCCGGCGGCGACCAGCGCCGCCGCGGACCTGAGCAGGGTACGCATCCTCAGTTCTCCCTCCAGGTGGCGACCCGCCAGCGGGTGAGCAGCCCGGCGACCAGCCCGGTGAGCAGCCCGGCCAGGGTGAGCAGGAGCAGCAGGGTCCAGCCGCGGCCCAGGTCCGGGCCGTCCGGGGCGGGGGAGGAGGCGACCACGTCGACGGTCAGCTCCACCGGCATGCCGGGCGTGGCCTCGGTGCCGGGGCGGGGCGCGAAGGCGTTGCTGACCACCAGGCAGACCGTCTGCGCGGGCCGCGTGCCGCTCGGCTCGGGCGTCGGCATCGTGGCGTCCTCCGCCGCCGACCAGCGCAGGCCGGCCGAGATCACGTCGGTGCGTCCGCTGCCGGCGTCCACGCCCCGGACGAATTCCCGGCCGTCCGGGGCGGTGGCCCGCAGCAGCACCCCGTAGTCCGGGTTGACCGGCCGGTCGAGCGCCACGCTGACCGAGGCGCGCAGTTCCTGTCCGGCCCGCACCGGCACCCGGTACCAGCGGTGCTCGGAGAACGCCTCCCGGTCGGTGTAGACGCCGGGGGCGAGCAGCGGGGCGGTCCCGCACCCGGCCGCGCCGCCGACCACCGTCGGGGTGGCCGTGTACGTGTCCCGGGCCCGGTCCACCAGCTGCTTGATCCGGCCGGTCAGCTCGTCGGCGCTCTGCGCCGCCGTGTACGTCCCGCCGGTCGCCCCGGCGATGCAGAGCAGCTGCCGGCGTACCTTCTCGTCGGGGGCCAGGCCGAGGGTGTCGACCACCAGCCGGGTGCCCTGCGCGGCCAGTTCCCGGGCCACCTCGCAGGGGTCGGGCGGGGCGCAGGTGTCCTCGCCGTCGGTGATCAGCACGATCCGGCGGGCGGTGGCGCCGGTGCCGAGGTCCTCAGCGGCCGAGCGGAGCGCCAGCCCCACCGGGGTGAAGCCGGTCGGTCGCAGCGTGGCCACGGCCGCCTTCGCCTGGGCCCGGTCGACCGGGCCGACCGGCACGATCTGCTGGGTGTCCTGGCAGCCCTTCTTCTTGTCCTTGCCCCGGTAGGTCGCGCCGAGCACCCGGATGCCGAGCTGGGTCTCGTCCGGCAGCGCGTCGACCACCTCGTTGAACGCCTGCTGGGCGACCGAGATCCGGCTGCGCCCGTCGATGTCCCGGGCCCGCATCGAGCCGCTGACGTCGAGGACCAGCTCGACCTTGGGCGGTTCGGCGGGGGGCTCGGTGGTCTCGTCGTCGGCCACGGCGGGCGTCGGACCGATCAGCGCGGTCGCGGCCAGCAGTCCCAACAGGACGGCCGTCGATCGTCTCTTGTTGATCACCGGCCGAAGTGTAGTGAGATCCACTTTAGATGATCATCCGGGTCGGGTCCTGGTCCCCGTCGACGTGCGGGGGTGAACAAGGCGTCCGCCGGCCGTCATGAATTCGTAAGGTTTCCGTCAGATAACCGATTGTCAACTGCCGGATGTGAACCATTCGGCCGGTGGTGCATCCGTCGGAAATCTGACCCAACTCCACCCGTTGTGAACGTGCTGGAGTGTGGTTAAGCTCTTCATGCGCGCCCCAATCGCCCGCTTCCCCCGTGGCAGGCGATCGGGGCGCGCTTCTCTTTGCCCGACCCGCTCCGGCGGCCGTACGGGCCACACCGCTCCGGGCTCAGATCCAGCGGCCGTCCAGCCACATCCGGGCCGACCAGTCCGCGTACGGCAGCAGCCGGCCGACGAAGATCGGGTAGAAGTAGGCGAAGCAGAGCGCCACCAGCAGCACGTACGCGCCGGCGATGATCCCGCCGACCAGCCGCCGGTCGGAGACCTCCTCCGCCGCGGGCGCGACCGCGACCCTCGACCCGACGGGCGCCCCGGCCGGCGAGATGATCGCGCCGAGCACGTAGACCACCGCCAGCACCAGGAACGGCAGCGCCGGCGCGGCGTAGAAGGAGAACATCGTCCGCCCGTCCAGGGCGAACCAGAACCAGGGCAGCAGGCCGGCGGCCGCGCAGAGCAGGATCGCCCCGGCCCGCCAGTCCCGCCGAGCCGCCCCGAGCCAGCCGGTCGCCACCAGCGCCGGCAGGAACGACCACCAGAGCAGCGGGGTGCCGAGCAGCAGGATCTCCGAGGCGCAGCTCGGCGCGCCGCAGGCGCCGTCGCCCGACCAGTAGAAGGCCACCGGCCGGCCGAGCAGCAGCCACTGCCACGGCCAGGACTGGTACTTGTGCGGGGCGTCCAGCGTGGTGTGGAAGCCGTACGCGGCCTTGTGGTACTCCCACAGGTTGATCAGCGGGCCGATCACCGGGGCGTCGCTCAGCCCGGGGGTGTTCGGGTAGCGGCTGGCCAGCCGGTAGTAGCCGTCGTCGGTGAGCAGCCAGCCGGACCAGGTGACCAGGTACGTGCCGACCATCAGCACCCCGGCCAGCAGCAGCCAGGGCAGCTCGTCGAGGAGGGCGTCCCGCCACGGACGGCGTACCCCGGCGGAGCGGCGGACGCCGACCTCCCAGAGGATCACCAGCAGCGCGAAGGCCGGCAGGAAGTAGAGGCCGCTCCACTTGACCGCGCAGGCGCAGCCGAGCAGGACCCCGGCGAGCAGCCGCCACCACGGCCAGTCCCGCCAGCCGGACGACGGCCGGCCGGCCCGCCCCGGACGGGACGGGTCCAGCCCCGCGTCCAGCGCGCGGGCCCAGCGGCGCCGTCGGGCGTCCCGGTCGAGCACCAGGGCGCCGAACGCGGCCAGCACGAAGAGCAGCAGGAAGATGTCGAGCAGGGCGGTGCGGGAGAGCACCAGGTGGAAGCCGTCCAGGGCGAGCAGCAGCCCGGCCGCGCAGCCCAGCGTGGTGGAGCGGAACAGCCGCCGGCCGATCCGGACCAGCAGCAGCACCGAGAGCGTCCCGGCGACGGCCGCCGCGAAGCGCCAGCCGAACTCGGGGGCGGCGGTCATCAGGTGCCCCGGGACGGAGATCTTCGTCTCGGCGTCCTGGTAGCCGAAGGCCCACTCGCCGAACCCGATCAGCCACTTCCCGAGCGGCGGGTGCACCACGTACGACGGGCCGTTGTCCTTGTAGTTCCACTCGACGCCCCGGTCGACCAGGCCGTACGCGTCGCGGGCGTAGTAGATCTCGTCGAAGATCTTGCCGTTGGGGCCGCTCAGCCCGACGAACCGCAGGATCGCCGCGATCAGCACGACCACCCCGGTGGCCAGCCAGGCGTGCCCGTCGAGCCGGGCGTCGACGGTGGCGAGCCGCCGCCGGACGACCGCCGGGAGGCCGCCCCCGCCCGTCGCCGCGGACTCGTCGGCCGGGTCGGCGGCGGGGTGGCCGGTCGTCGTCGGGTCCGACCCGGACCGGCCCGCGATGGCGCTCTGTGCTGTCGACGCACTCGTCACCGGGCGATCGTAGGCTGCGAAGGTGACCGGTGGTGCCTGTCGTCTCCGAGATTGGCACCGCCGCCGATGAAGGAGCGCCATTCGTGGGTGAAATGTCCGAGCTAGGGCGGCTGATTCTGCTCGGCGCGCCGCTGGGCAACCCGGCCGACGCCTCGGCCCGGTTCCGGGAGGTGCTCGCCACCGCCGACGTGGTCGCCGCCGAGGACACCCGGCGGCTCACCCGGCTGGCCCGGGACCTGGCCGTCACGGTCCCCGGCCGGATCGTCTCCTACTTCGAGGGGAACGAGGAGCGCCGCACCCCGGAGCTGGCCGAGGTGCTCACCGCCGGGTACGTGGTCGCCCTGGTCACCGACGGCGGCATGCCCAGCGTCTCCGACCCCGGGTACCGGCTGGTCCGGGCCGCGCTCGACGCCGGCGTCCCGGTCACCGCTGCCCCCGGGCCCAGCGCGGTGACCACCGCCCTGGCGCTGTCCGGGCTGCCCAGCGACCGGTTCTGCTTCGAGGGCTTCCTGCCCCGCTCACCGGGCGCCCGCCGGTCCCGGCTGCGGGCCCTGGCCGCCGAGGAACGCACCCTGGTGCTCTTCGAGGCCCCGCACCGGATCGCCGCCGCGCTGGCCG
Organism: Micromonospora kangleipakensis; assembly: GCF_004217615.1. NCBI lineage: Bacteria > Bacillati > Actinomycetota > Actinomycetes > Micromonosporales > Micromonosporaceae > Micromonospora > Micromonospora kangleipakensis. Next base: position 1,567,878 of record NZ_SHLD01000001.1, read on the forward strand.
ACCTGGCCGCCACCTTCGGCCACGACCGGCCCGCCGCGCTCTGCCGGGAGCTGACCAAGACGTACGAGGAGGTGGTCCGCCGGCCGCTGGGCGAGCTGGCCGAGTGGGCCGCCGAGGGTGAGCCCCGCGGCGAGATCACCCTGGTGGTGGCCGGCGCGCCGCCCGCCGCCGCGGCCCGGCCCGACGACGACACGCTCCGCGCGGCGGTGGCCGAGCGGGAGTCCGCCGGGCTGTCCCGGCGCGACGCCATCACCGAGGTCGCGACCGAGTACGGGCTGCGCCGCCGCGAGGTCTACGGCGTCGTGCACAGCTGACCGCCAGGTGCCGGCCGAACCCGGTGTCCGCGTACGCGGTGCCGGCGTCGGCCCGGACCATCCGCGCCCGCAGCACCGTGCCGGTGTCGGTGCCCGCCTCCGGCCACCCGCCGCCAACCCGTGGTGCCTATTGATTCGCCGCCACCCCGAGACGGTCACTAGGCTTGCTGGTCATGAGTCACGTTCTCGCCGCGGTCGCCTGGCCCTACGCCAACGGCCCGCGCCACATCGGCCACGTATCCGGATTCGGCGTTCCCTCCGACGTCTTCGCCCGGTACATGCGGATGGCCGGTCACGACGTGCTCATGGTCTCCGGCACCGACGAGCACGGCACGCCGATCCAGGTGCAGGCCGACGCCGAAGGCGTCACCCCGCGCGAGCTGGCCGACCGGTACAACCGGGTGATCGTCGAGGACCTGCACGGCCTCGGTCTCTCCTACGACCTCTTCACCCGGACCACCACCCGCAACCACTACGCCGTGGTGCAGGAGCTCTTCGAGGGGATGTACCGCAACGGCTACATCGTCCCGAAGACCACCATGGGGGCGATCTCCCCGTCCACCGGCCGGACCCTGCCCGACCGGTACATCGAGGGCACCTGCCCGATCTGCGGCTACGACAGCGCCCGCGGCGACCAGTGCGACAACTGCGGCAACCAGCTCGACCCGATCGACTTGATCAACCCGAAGTCGAAGATCAACGGGGAGACCCCGAAGTTCGTCGAGACCGAGCACTTCTTCCTGGACCTGCCCGCCCTCGCCGACGTGCTGCGGCAGTGGCTGGACACCCGGGAGGGCTGGCGCCCCAACGTGCTGCGCTTCTCGCGGAACCTGCTCGACGACCTCCAGCCCCGGGCCATCACCCGTGACCTGGAGTGGGGCGTGCCGATCCCCCTGGACGGCTGGCGGGACCGCACCGACAAGCGGATCTACGTCTGGTTCGACGCGGTGATCGGCTACCTCTCCGCCTCCATCGAGTGGGCCCGCCGCGCCGGCGACCCCGAGGCCTGGCGGAAGTGGTGGTCCGCCGACGGCGAGGGGAAGGACGCCCGGGGCTACTACTTCATGGGCAAGGACAACATCGTCTTCCACTCGGTGATCTGGCCGGCGCTGCTCAGCGGCTACTCCGGCGAGGGCAGCCGGGACGGCGAGTCGGGCGAACTGGGCCGGCTCAACCTCCCCACCGAGGTGGTCTCCAGCGAGTTCCTCACCATGGAGGGGCGCAAGTTCTCCTCCTCCCGCAAGGTCGTCATCTACGTCCGGGACTTCCTGGAGCGGTACGACGCCGATGCGCTGCGTTACTTCATCGCCGTCGCCGGCCCGGAGAGCAACGACACCGACTTCACCTGGGCCGAGTTCCTCCGCCGCAACAACGACGAGCTGGTCGCCGGCTGGGGCAACCTGGTCAACCGGTCCGTCTCGATGGCGGCGAAGAACTTCGGCGCGATCCCGCCGATCGACCCGGCCGGGCTCACCGAGGCCGACGAGGCGCTGCTCGCCACCGCCCGGGCCGGCTTCGCCGTCGTCGGCGACCTGATCGCCAAGCACCGGCAGAAGCAGGCCATCGGCGAGGCGATGAAGGTGGTCGCCGAGGCGAACCGGTACCTCTCCGAGCAGGCCCCGTGGAAGCTCAAGGACGAGGCGGACAAGCCGCGGATGGGCACCATCCTGCACGTCGCCCTCCAGGTGGTCAGCGACGCCAACACGCTGCTCACCCCGTTCCTACCGCACTCGGCGCAGCAGGTCCACGAGCTGCTCGGCGGCACCGGGGTGCACGCGCCGATGCCCTCGATCGTGGAGGTGGAGGACCTCGACGGCGGTCCGGGGTACCCGGTGCTGACCGGCGACTACACGGTCGGCGCGCGCTGGGAGTCCGTGCCGCTGGAGGCGGGCCGACCGCTGGCCGCCCCGAAGCCCGTCTTCCGCAAGCTCGACCCGTCCATCGTCGACGAGGAGCTGGCCCGGCTCGCCGGCTGACCCACGCACGCCGGCGCGGCCCCGGGGGGATCCCCGGGGCCGTGCCGCGGTTGTCCGGTCAGGTGCGGGCCATCGCCGGGGCGCCGGTGAACGCCAGGATCGCCTTGTTGACGTCGGCGGCGTTCGTCCACGGGATGCCGTGCGGTGCGCCGTTCAACGTGATCAACTGGCTGCCGGCCAACATCGGCTGCAACCGCTGCCCGGTGTTCGGATACGGCAGCACCGCGTCCTGGTCGCCCTGCACGATCAGCACCGGCACGTCGATCCGGGACACGTCGCCCCGGAAGTCGGTCAGCCAGGCGTCCACGGACTGCAACGTCGCGAGCGCGGAGGCCCGCGCGCCGATCTGCCAGTGCGCCCGGTACGCCTCCTCGGTGACCAACTTCCCCTTGTTCTGCTCCCAGTTGAAGAAGTTGTTGCAGAACTGGGTGAGGAAGGCGAACCGGTCCGCCTGGATGGCCTGCTTGAACCCGTCGAAGAGGCTCTGTTCGACCCCCTCCGGGTTGTTCCCGGTCTTGAGCAGGAACGGCGCGAGCGGGGCGAGCAGGACCGCGCGCTGCACCCGACCGGAGCCGTACGAGCCGAGGTAACGGGTCACCTCGCCGGTGCCCATCGAGTGGCCGACCAGGATCGCGTCGCGCAGGTCCAGCTCGGTCATCAGCACGTCGAGGTCGGCGGCGAAGGTGTCGTAGTCGTACCCCAGGGCGGGCTGCGCCGAGTTGCCGAAGCCGCGCCGGTCGTAGGTGATGGTCCGGTAGCCCGAGCTGAGCAGCGCCGGGACCTGTTTCTCCCAGGTGGCGCCGTTGAACGGGAAGCCGTGGATGAGCACCACCGGCTGGCCCGAGCCGTGATCCTCGTAGTACAGGTCGATGGGCGCGGAGTTCTCCGTCCCGACGGTGATGAAGGGCATCTCGTCTCCTGGTGCGTGCGTCTCGGACGCTCGCGCTTTCCCGACGAGCCCGCTGTTATGCAAGCGGATACGGCAGGTCGACCACCCGGTCGTCGGCCAGCTCGGCGCCCGGCGCCCAGGTCTCGTAGACGCCCCGTTCGTGGCACTGCGCCCCGGTCGTCGCCACCGCGTCCGCGTCCGGGCGGCACAGCCGCAGCCGCAGCCAGCCCGCCTCCTCCCGGAGCACCAGGCAGGGCACGTCCCGCCAGGTGGCGTGCCGCAGCCGGCGGGCCGCCGCGTCCACCGGGTAGCGGGCCGCCCGGGTCATCGCCAGCACCCGGAACCCGCCGGGCTGATCGGCCACCGCCTCGTACTCGCCGCCCGCGTAGCCGCCGACGAGCTGGGTGGAGCGGGGCGCGTCACCGGTCGGTACGTACTCCTGGTCGGGGGAGAGGCCGGGCACCGCGGCGAGCAGGTGCCGCCACTGCGGTCCGACCATGCGCAGCCAGCCGCGCTGCTCCGCCTGGTAGGTGTAGAGCACCACCTCCACCCCCTCCGCCGGGTAGGCGAGCAGGGTGGCGTTGGCCGGCATCGGCAGGTCCGCGAAGTCCCGGGTGATGAACTCCGGGATCAGCTGGGCGTTGCTCGGCACGAACCCGGTGCCCAGCACCGGCGGTCCGAGCCGGTCCCGGGGCGGCAGCGCGGTCAGCCCCGGGTGCGCCGCGCCGACCGGCACGTCGTAGTCGGCCGGGCCGGCGGCCCGCCAGCGCAGCGCGTACGCCACGTCGGTGCCGTACCGGCCGCCCTCGCCGTCGCCCCGCAGCACCGCCATCGCCGCCGGCGTCCGCAGGTGGGCGACGTCGTGCTCCCGGTAGCAGAAGCCGTGCGGCAGCCAGCCCCGCACGTACCCGCCGAGCTGGCGGGCGGAGAGCACCTTGACCATCCGGGTGCCCGGCCGGATCACCGCCGAGGCGCGGACCGCGGCGAGCACCGGGTCGCCGGCCGCGGCGGGCTGCTGGCTGAGCTGATGCACCTGCTCCCAGCCCCGCTCCCGGTGCAGCGGCATCAGCAGCGGCGACTCCGCCTCCTCGGTCGGCTCGGTCCCCCCGTGGACCGCGGTGACCTCGGTGACGTGCACGAACCTCCGCCACGGGTGGGTGGCGCCCGGCCGGGGCGCCCACTCGAAACCGGGCACCTCGTCCGCGCTGAACAGCTCGTACGCCGCGCCCCGGGCGATCTCCTCCGCCGGGTGGACGCGGCCGTCGTACGTCACGTGCAGCCCGGCCCGCTCCGACGCGGTACCGCTGGCCTGGGGGGTGACGGTCACCACCGGCACGCTAAGCGTGACAGATGTGGTGCACGTGAACAGTCGGTGGCGGTCCGGGAACGCAGCCGGTCGGCGGTGTGTGATGCTGGCCGCGATGACCGAGCAGACCGAATCCCGCAAGCAGCGAGCCGCCCGCCGGGCCGGTGAGTTCCCGCCCGCCCCGGAGGCGCTGCCCCGGCCCGTGCTGGACAGCCACACCCACCTGGACATCACCGTCAGCGAGGCCGGCGTGCCCGGCGGTCCGGCCGCCGACCCGGTCGCCGCGGCGATCGAGGTGGCCGCCGGGGTCGGCGTGGACCGGCTGGTCCAGGTCGGCGTCGACGTGGACTCCTCCCGCTGGGGCGCCGACGTCGCCGAGCGGTACCCGGCGGTGCTGGCCACCGTGGCGCTGCACCCGAACGAGGCGCCCCGGCTGGCCGACCTGGACGAGGCGCTGCGCCAGATCGAGGCCCTCGCGGCCCGGGACCGGGTGCGCGGCGTCGGCGAGACCGGAATGGACTTCTTCCGTACCGGCGACGAGGGGCGGGCCGCGCAGGAGGAGAGCTTCCGCGCGCACATCGCCATCGCCAAGCGGTACGGCAAGGCGCTGGTCATCCACGACCGGGACGCGCACGCCGACGTGCTGCGCATCCTCGACGACGAGGACGCCCCGGACACCGTGGTGCTGCACTGCTTCTCCGGCGACGCCGAGTTCGCCGCCGAGTGCGTCCGCCGGGGCTACCTGCTCAGCTTCGCCGGCACGGTCACCTTCGGCAGCGCCGCGGCGCTGCGCGAGGCCGCCGCGCTCACCCCGCTCGACCAGATCCTGGTGGAGACCGACGCGCCGTACCTGACCCCGATGCCGCACCGGGGACGGCCGAACGCGTCGTACCTGATCCCGCTGACGGTCCGGTCGCTCGCCGCGACCACCGGCGCGGACCTGGACGAGCTCTGCGCGGCGATCTCGGCGACCGGCGACCGCGTCTTCGGCCCATGGTGAGCGGAGCGGAACCCGCCGCTACGCTACGGGGCGTGACCGGCCTCCTCGGCCCGGCGGAGATCCGGGAACTCGCCGCGCGCCTCGGCGTCGCCCCCACCAAGAAGCTCGGCCAGAACTTCGTGCACGACCCGAACACGGTCCGCCGGATCGTCACCACCGCCGGGCTCGCCCCGGACGACGTGGCGCTGGAGGTCGGCCCCGGCCTCGGCTCGCTCACCCTGGCGCTGCTCCCGGTCGCCGCGCACGTGCACGCCGTGGAGATCGACCCGACGCTGGCCGGCGCGCTGCCGGAGACCGCCGCCCGGTTCGCCGGCCCGGACGCCGCCCGGCTCACCGTGCACCGGGCCGACGCGCTGCGCGTCCGCGCGGCCGAGCTGGCCGAGCCGGCGCCCACCGCGCTGGTCGCCAACCTGCCCTACAACGTCGCGGTGCCGGTGGTGCTGCACCTCCTCGCCGAGCTGCCCACCCTCCGGCACGGCCTGGTGATGGTGCAGAAGGAGGTCGCCGACCGGCTCGTCGCCGGTCCCGGCTCCAAGGTGTACGGCATCCCGTCGGTCAAGCTCGCCTGGTACGCCCGGGCCCGGGCCGCCGGGAAGGTCCCGCCGAACGTCTTCTGGCCGGTGCCGAACGTCGACTCCGGCCTGGTCGCCTTCACCCGCCGCGAGCCGCCCCGCCCCGACGTACCCCGGGAGCGGGTCTTCGCGGTGGTGGACGCGGCGTTCGCGCAGCGCCGCAAGACCCTGCGCGCCGCCCTCGCCGGCTGGGCCGGCGGCGCGGACCGGGCCGCCGCCGCGCTCACCGCCGCCGGGGTGGACCCGGGCGCCCGCGGGGAGTCACTCACCGTGGAGCAGTTCGCCGCCATCGCCGCGTCGGCCCCGACCGCCGCGCCGGCCGCGCAGTAGGCTGGCGCCGTTGTCCGACCCCTCGGAGGAGCTGACCGTGGAGAAGCCGTTCGACGTCCGCCTGCGCCCGTGGGACATCGCCCCGTGACCGAGGCCTGGCGACCGGACGACGAGGACGAGCAGCGGCGCGGGGCCAGCGGACCGGTCAAGGTCCGGGTGCCCGCCAAGGTCAACCTGCACCTCGGGGTGGGCCCGCTGCGCCGCGACGGGTACCACGAGCTGAACACCGTCTACCATGCGATCTCGATCTACGACGAGCTGACCGCGCGGCGGGGCGACACCCTCACCCTGACCATGGAGGGGGAGGGGGCCGGCGAGCTGGCCCTGGACGACACCAACCTGGTGATCCGGGCCGCCCACGCCCTCGCCGGGTACGCCGGCGTCCTGCCGCACGCCCGGCTGCACCTGCGCAAGCAGATCCCGCTCGCCGGCGGGCTGGCCGGCGGCAGCGCCGACGCGGCCGCCGCCCTGGTCGCCTGCGACGCCCTCTGGGGCACCGGGCTCTCCCGGGACGAGCTGGCCGGTATCGCCGCCGACCTCGGCTCCGACGTGCCCTTCCTGATCCACGGCGGCACCGCGCTCGGCACCGGCCGGGGCGAGGCGGTCAGCCCGGTGCTGGCCCGCCCCACCTCCTGGCACTGGGTGGTGGCGGTCGCCGACGGCGGCCTCTCCACCCCGGCCGCCTACCGGGAGCTGGACCGGCTCCGCGACGCCGGCACCGCGGGCGAGGCGCTCGGCAGCACCGACGCGCTGCTCGGCGCGCTGCGCCAGCGCGACCCGCGGGTGCTCGCCGCCGCCCTCGGCAACGACCTGCAGGACGCCGCGCTGAGCATGCGCCCGGCGCTGGCCGACACCCTGAAGGCGGGGGAGGCGGCCGGGGCGCTCGCCGGCATCGTCTCCGGCTCCGGCCCGACCTGCGTCTTCCTCGCCAGCGACGAGGCGCACGCCGGCCGGATCGCCGCCGAGCTGGAGGCCGCCGAGGTGTGCCGGGAGGCCCGGGTCGCGCACGGCCCGGTGGCCGGAGCGCGCATCGTCTGAGCCGGCCGGGCCACCCTGGCCCCACGTCATCGGGCCGGCCCGGGGCGGCCGCCGCCCGCGGCGCGGGCGCGGCGGGGACGTCACGCCGCGACCGGGACGGAACAAGCGGGCGCCGGGGGCGGTTGACCCCCACGGGCCCGGCACCCGACCAGGTGCCCGCGTACCCTGAAACGTCGCAGGCGTCCCACGTGCCCCCGGCACCGGGACGCCTTGATCATGGGAGGTAGGTGAGGTCGTGGCCAACATCGTCAACCTGGACCGGGTGTCCAAGGGGTACGGCGCCGCCGGGCCGCTGCTCACCGACGTCTCGCTCGGCCTCGACGACGCCGACCGGATCGGCGTGGTCGGCCTCAACGGCGCCGGCAAGTCCACCCTGCTGCGGATGCTCACCAAGCAGGAGGAGCCCGACGACGGCCGGGTCACCCACCGCCGCGACCTGCGCGTGCTCTGGCTGCCGCAGAGCCTCACCCTGGCCCCCGAGGCCACCGTCCGCGACGTGGTGCTCGGCACCGCCTGGCTCGGCCAGAGCATGGGCGCGGAGCACGAGTGGGCCGGCGACGCCGGCGTCCGGGCCATCCTCGACGGCCTCGGCATGCCCTACCTCGGCCTCGACCAGCCGGTCGGCCCGATGTCCGGCGGCGAGCGCCGCCGGGTCGCCCTCGCCGCGCTGCTCGTCCGCGAGTCCGACCTGCTGATCCTCGACGAGCCCACCAACCACCTCGACGTCGGCGGCGTCGACTGGCTGGCGAAGCACCTGGTCGGCCGCAAGGGCGCCCTCGTCGTGGTCACCCACGACCGGTGGTTCCTGGACGCGGTCTGCACCAACACCTGGGAGGTCGCCGACCAGACCGTCCGGGCGTACGAGGGCGGCTTCGCCGCCTGGACCCTCGCCCGCGTCGAGCGGGAGCGGGTCGCCGCCGCCACCGAAGCCCGCCGGCAGAACCTCCTCCGCAAGGAGATCGCCTGGCTGCGCCGCGGCCCGCCCGCCCGCACCTCCAAGCCGCGGTTCCGGATCGACGCGGCCAACGCGCTGATCGCCGACGTGCCGCCGCCGCGCGACACCATGTCGCTGCAACGGCTCGCCACCGCCCGGCTCGGCAAGCAGGTCTACGACCTGGAACAGGTCACCCTGCACGCCGGCCCGAAGGAGATCCTGCACGACGTCACCTGGCAGGTCGGTCCCGGCGACCGGATCGCCGTCCTCGGTCGCAACGGCGCCGGCAAGACCACCCTGCTGCGGATGCTGGCCGGGTTGAGCCGCCCCGACGGCGGCCGGTTCGCCACCGGCTCCACCGTCAAGCCCGCCTTCCTCTCCCAGGAGCTGGCCGAACTCCCCGGAAACCTGCGGGTCCTCGAAGCCGTCGAGGAGGTCGCCCGCCGGGTCCAGCTCGGCGACCGGGAGATCTCCGCCGCCCAGCTCGCCGAGATCTTCGGCTTCGACGACCGGCGGCTCTGGACCCCGGTCAGCGACCTCTCCGGCGGCGAGCGCCGCCGGCTGCAGATGCTCCGGCTGCTCGCCGGCGAGCCGAACGTGCTCCTCTTCGACGAGCCCACCAACGACCTGGACACCGACACCCTCGCCGCGCTGGAGGACCTCCTCGACTCCTGGCCCGGCACGATCATCGTGGCCAGCCACGACCGCTACCTGATCGAGCGGGTCACCGACAGCGTGTACGGGATGTTCGGTGACGGGCGACTGGTGCACCTGCCCGGCGGGGTCGACGAGTACCTGACCCGGGCCGCGGGCGTCCAGCCCGGCCCGACGCGCGGCGAGATCGCGTCGGCCCCGGCGACGCCGGCCACCGCCCCGAGCGGGAGGTCCGCCGCCGAGGTGCGGGTGGCGAAGAAGGAGCTGAGCCGGCTGGAACGGCAGGTCGGCAAGCTGGAGCAGAAGGAGGCCACCCTGCTCGACCAGCTCGCCGCGAACGCCACCGACTACGCCAAGGTCGCCGAGCTGGACACCCAGCTCAAGGAGCTGCGGGCCGAGCGGGAACGGACCGAGGAGGCCTGGCTCGCCCTCGCCGAGGAGCTGCCGGCCGGCTGAGCCGGCCACGGGTGGGGGGTGTGCGGCGTCACAGCCCGGCGTGCGGGACAATCGTCGGCGACCCCTCACCCGAACGGTCTTGGAGACGCAGACATGGCCCACACCCCCGTCAACCACCCCGCGCGGCCGATCTACCGGGCGATCGGCGGGCTCGTTGGTCTGTACTTCGTGGTCTTCGGTGTGCTCGGCATCATCGCGAGCGCCGGCAACGACGTCCTCGCCCAGAACGACACCACGGTCCTCGGCCAGGGCACCAACACCGGCTACTCGCTGCTCGCCGCCCTGCTCGGGCTGGTGATCCTCGCCGGCACCGTCATCGGCCGCAACCTCGACGTGGCGATCAACCAGTGGCTGGCGTACGCGCTGATGGTCCTCGGCCTGGCCGAGCTGGCCTTCATCCGGACCGACGCGAACATCTTCAACTTCTCCATCGTCACGGTGATCGTGACCCTCTTCCTCTCCATGGTCCTGCTGATGGTCGGCATGTACGGCAAGGTCGGCACCGACGAGGAGCAGGACGCCTTCGAGAAGGCCCGCCTCGTCCTCTGACCCTCCTGCGCTCGCGAGGCCCGGCCGTTGCCGGGCCTTCGGCGTTTTCGGGGACATGCCCCTCCCGGTCAAGTGACAATGTGGCTAAATCGGTCACTTGGCTGGAGGAGCTCATGCCGCACTTTCCGATGAACCACCCCGCGCGGCCGCTCTACCGGGTCCTCTCCGGGCTCGTCGGGCTCTACATCCTGGTCTTCGGCGTGTACGGGGTCTTCGAGACCTGGGGCGACGGCCTCTTCGACCGCAGCTCGAACTACGCGCTCGGACTCCGTACCAACCTGGCCTTCTCGCTGGTCTCCGTGGTGTTCGGCATCTTCCTGATGATCGGGGCGTCCCGCCGGGGCAACCTCGGCCACTACATGAACCTCACCGCCGGGGTGGTCTTCCTGGTCACCAGCATCCTGATGATGGCCGTGCTGCAGACCCCGGCGAACTTCCTCAACTTCTCGATGTCGACCGTCCTCGTGTCAATGCTGTTCGGGCTGGTCCTGCTGGCCACCGGCCTCTACGACAAGGTCGGCAGCGAGGAGCACGCGGAGGCCGAGCGCCGCCGCCGCAACCACCCCATCTCCGAGGCCGGCGCCCGCTGACCCCGCCCGGTCGTCAGCCCGGCTTGCGGACCGTGATCAGGCCCGGCTTGGCCTCCAGGTGCGACAGCCCGTTCCAGGCCAGGTTGACCAGGTGCGCGGCGACCGCCTCCTTGCGCGGCTTGCGCACCTCCAGCCACCAGCGGCCGGTCAACGCCACCATGCCGACCAGCGCCTGCGAGTAGAGCTCGGCCAGCTTCGGGTCGTACCCCCGGCTGGAGAACTCCGCGCCCAGGATGTGCTCCACCTGGTGCGCGACGTCGTTCATCACGCTGCTGAAGTTGCCCGTCGCCGACATCAGCGGCGACTCCCGGACCAGCACCCGGAACCCGCTGGTCTCCTCCTCGATGTACGTCAGCAGGGTCAGCGCCGCCTGCTCCAGCAGCTCCCGGGGGTGCCCCGCGGTCAACGCGCTGGTGATCCGCTCCAGCAGCGAGCGGACCTCCCGGTCCACCACCACCGCGTAGAGCCCCTCCTTGCCGCCGAAGTGCTCGTAGACCACCGGCTTGGAGACCCGGGCCCGGGCCGCCACCTCCTCGATCGAGGTGGCGTCGAAGCCGCGCTCCGCGAAGATCTGCCGGGCGATCGCGATCAGCTGCTCCCGCCGCTGCGCCGCGGACATCCGTACCCGGGAGGAGGACTTCGCCGCCGGGACGGCCCGCCGTCGCGCGGCGCTGGCATCGTTACCGGGAACCTCGGTCATCTCGTCACCTCGCTGGCGCTCGGTGACGCCCTGCCGTGGGATCTGCCTGCTCACGTCGTGACCTCGCCGATTCGACGGCCCGCGCCGTGGCGGCATCCGACCGGCCGGCGGGGTGGAAGCTCGATCACCGGGCCATCCTGTCAGGTGGCTGCCCGACCCACCGACCGGTTTCACCCCTCCGGCCGCGCCGACCCGGCCGTGACCCGCTCGGGGCGGACCAGCTTCGCCGTGATGCGTTCCGGCTTCGGCCAGCGCACCGCCCAGGCCGCGCCGGCCTTCTCCAGCAGCCAGATCACCCGCGCGGACATGTCGATCTGGCCGCGCAGCACCCCGTGCCGGGCGCTGGTCGGCTCGGCGTGGTGCAGGTTGTGCCAGCTCTCCCCGAACGACAGGACGGCCAGCGGCCAGAAGTTCGACGCCCGGTCGCCCTGGCGGGCCGCGAACGGGCGCTCGCCGTAGACGTGGCAGACCGAGTTGATCGACCAGGTGACGTGGTGCAGCAGCGCGATCCGGACCAGCCCGCCCCAGAAGAGCGCGGTGAGCGCGCCCGGCCAGGACCAGGTCAGCAGCCCGCCCATCGCCGCCGGACCGAGCAGCGAGACCACCACCAGCAGCGGGAAGAGCCGGTCGACCCGCCGGGTCGCCTGGTCGGCGAGCAGGTCCGGGGCGAACCGCTTCCGGTTGGACAGTTCCCGGTTGAACAGCCAGCCGACGTGGGCGTGGAACAGCCCCTTGGCCAGCCCGCCGACGCTCTCCCCGAACCGCCACGGCGAGTGCGGGTCACCCTCCAGGTCCGAGAAGGCGTGGTGGCGGCGGTGGTCCGCCACCCACTGGATGATCTCGCCCTGGACCGCGAACGAGCCGGCGACGGCCAACGCCACCCGCAGCCACGGCTTGGCCCTGAACGAGCCGTGGGTGAAGTAGCGGTGGTAGCCGACGGTGATGCCGAGCCCGGACAGCACGTACCAGAAGCCGGCCACGGCGATGTCGGTCCAGCTCAGCCAGCCGCCCCAGGCGACCGGTACGGCGGCGAGCAGGGCGAGGAACGGGATGACCACGAAGGCCCAGAGGGCGACCAGGATGCCCCGGGACTGGTGGCCCTGGGTCAGCGGCTTCGGACCGGCGGCGTTCGGGTCGGTGAGGGCGGTCGACATGGCACCTCCCAGCGGTACGGGTCACGCCTACGTCACCGTAACCGCGGGGTTTCTAGATCACACCGGAGAGTGTCGATCGTGGATGGAGTGACTGTCGTACGCCCGTTCTAACCTACGCGTCGTGACCGATCCTCTCGCCGCCGAGGCGCGCCGGCTGCGCGTCGTCGAGCAGCTCGCCGTCCGTGACATCCAGGCCCGCCTCGGCTGGAAGAAGGCGTGGTGGATGGCCTGGTGACGGCCGGGCGCCACGATGCGAGCGTCCAGGGGCTGAGGCCGAGGCGCTAAGCTGTGGATGACCGTTCGGCCGTGGTGTAATTGGCAACACCCGGGTCTTTGGTACCCGTGTTTCAGGTTCGAACCCTGGCGGCCGAGCTTTCCTACTGCGTCCGGATGCTGTCTGACTGGGGTAACGGGCGAGCGTTCCGAGTCGCGTGGTTAGCATGGCCGCGAGACTGTCGCCGTCCCGACGGGAGCCACGTCGTGCCCGAGCCCCACCTCCGCACCGTTGTCGTGCTCGCCGCCGGTGAGGGCAAGCGGATGAAGTCGTCCCTGCCCAAGGTGTTGCACCCGCTACTCGGTCGTACCCTCCTGGGCCACGTGCTGGCCGCGGCCGCGCCGCTGCGCGCGGACCGCACCGTGGTGGTGGTCGGGCACGGCGCCGACCAGGTCCGCGCTCACCTGGCCGAGATCGCCCCGGAGGCCACCCCGGTCCTCCAGGCCCAGCAGCTCGGCACCGGGCACGCCGTGCGGATCGCGCTGGAGGCGGTGCCGGACGCCACCGGCACCGTCGTGGTGATCAACGGCGACGTGCCGCTGCTGCGGCCGGAGACCGTCGCCGCGCTCGTCGAGGCGCACGAGGGCGCGGGCGCGGCGGCGACCGTGCTCGCCGCCGAGGTGCCCGACCCGACCGGCCTGGGCCGGATCGTGCGGGACGCCGCCGGCCGGCTGGAGCAGATCGTCGAGGAGCGCGACGCGACCCCCGAGCAGCGGGCGCTGCGGGAGATCAACGCCGGCATCTACGCCTTCGACGTGGCGCGGCTGCGCGACGCGCTGGGCAAGCTCTCGACCGACAACGAACAGGGCGAGGAGTACCTGACCGACGTCTTCGGCCTGCTCCGCGACGCCGGTGAGCCGGTTGCCGTGCATGTCGCCGCGGACCACGTGGAGACGCTGGGCTGCAACGACCGGGTCGAGCTGGCCGCGCTGCGCCGGCTGCTGCGCGACCGGGTCAACGAGGGCTGGATGCGCACCGGGGTGAGCATCCTCGACCCGCACACCACCTGGATCGACGTGACGGTGACCGTCGAGCGGGACGCGGTGATCGACCAGAACACGCAGCTCCAGGGCGCCACCGCGGTCGGCGCCGGCGCGGTGGTCGGGCCGGACGTGACGCTGGTCGACACCACCGTGGGCGAGGGCGCGACCGTGCTGCGCAGCCACGCGGTGGGCGCCGAGGTCGGCCCCCAGGCCACCGTCGGACCGTACGCGTACCTGCGGCCGGAGTCGCGGCTGGCCCGCAAGGCCAAGGTGGGCACGTTCGTGGAGACCAAGAAGGCAACGATCGGCGAGGGCTCCAAGGTGCCGCACCTGTCGTACGTCGGCGACGCGACCATCGGCGAGCACAGCAACATCGGCGCGGCGACGGTGTTCGTCAACTACGACGGGGTGAAGAAGCACCACACCACCATCGGCAGCCACGCCCGTACCGGAGCGGACAACATGTTCGTCGCGCCGGTCGAGGTGGGCGACGGTGCGTACACCGCGGCCGGCTCGGTGATCATCGCGGACGTGCCGCCCGGCGCGATGGCGGTCGCCCGGGGTCAGCAGCGCAACGTCGAGGGCTGGGTGCTGCGCAAGCGGGCCGGTACGCCGGCCGCCGAGGCGGCGCAGCGGGCCCGCGAGGGTGCGTCGGGCGGGGCCGCCGCCGCAAGCGAAGGTGAGCCAATCCACGAGGATGCGGAGACCGTGGGAGGACCGGCCGGCGCGGGGGATACTGCAACCGAATAGTCCCCGGCTCCACCGCGCCGGGAACCACCGACCAACGGGAGCAGACGGGCCCATGGGCAGCATCGTCGCCGAAAACCGCAAGAGCCTGATGCTCTTCTCCGGACGTGGCTTTCCGGAGTTGGCCAAGGAGATCGGTGAGGTGCTCGGCGTTGCGCCGACCCCCTCCGACTCGTACGACTTCGCCAACGGTGAGATCTTCGTCCGGTTCAAGGACTCGGTGCGCGGTTCGGACGCCTTCGTGGTGCAGTCCGTGACGCACGGGGTCAACACCTGGGTCATGGAGACCCTGATCATGATCGACGCGCTGAAGCGCGGTTCGGCCAAGCGGATCACCGTGGTGCTGCCGTTCTACCCGTACTCGCGGCAGGACAAGAAGCACCGTGGCCGGGAGCCGATCTCGGCCCGGCTGGTGGCCGACCTGCTCAAGACCGCCGGCGCGAACCGGATCCTCACGGTCGACCTGCACACCGCGCAGATCCAGGGCTTCTTCGACGGCCCGGTGGACCACCTCTTCGCGATGGACGTGCTCGCCGAGTACGTCGAGCGCAAGTACGCGGGCCGGCCGATGACCGTCGTGGCGCCGGACTCGGGCCGAGTGCGGGTGGCGGAGCGGTGGACGGATCGGCTGGGCGGATGCCCGCTGGCGTTCATCCACAAGACCCGTGACCCGCTGAAGCCCAACCAGGTGGTGGCGAACCGGGTGGTCGGTGAGGTCGAGGGTCGGGTCTGCCTGATCGTCGACGACATGATCGACACCGGTGGCACGATCACCAGGGCCGCCGACATCCTGCGGGAGTCCGGTGCGGCCGAGATCGTCGTCGCCGCCACCCACGCCCTGCTCTCCGACCCGGCGACCGAGCGGCTGAAGAACAGCCCGATCAGCGAGGTCGTGGTGACGAACACCCTGCCGATCACGCCGGAGAAGCAGCTCGACAAGCTCACCGTGCTGTCGATCGCACCGCTGCTGGCCCGGGCGATCCGGGAGGTCTTCGACGACGGTTCGGTGACCACCCTCTTCGGTGGCCTGAGCTGATCTTCCGCGTGGCGGCGAGCGCCGCGCGCCGGCGCCGTTCCCGTCGTCCCACAGGCCGACGGGAACGGTGATGTGGGGACTGCCGGAAAGCTCGGAATTCCCTCGGGTAGACTGGTGCGGTTGCCACGGCGAGGGTGCCCGGCGGGTCGCTGAAAAGCACCGCACGGAGGCGCCGTCATCGACGCGGTGCTCCGGGCAGTCGTTCATGACGCATGAGCCCCAGCGAGCCCCTCGCCCCAGCACCGCCAGACGACAAGCCGCCGCAGCGAAAGCATCAGGAGTTTCCCCGTGTCCGAGGTAAAGATCAGCGCCGAGCCCCGTACCGAGTTCGGCAAGGGTGGTGCCCGTCGTACCCGCCGGGCCGGCAAGGTGCCCGCCGTGCTGTACGGCCACGGCGAGAAGCCCAAGCACATCGCGCTCCCGGTGCGTGAGTTCGCGGCCGCGATCCGCAAGGGTGGCGCCAACCAGCTCTTCGCGATCGAGGTGAGCGACGGCACCCAGGTGCTGGCGCTGCCGAAGGCGATCCAGCGTGACCCGATCAAGGACACCTTCGAGCACGTCGACCTGCTGCTGGTCCGCCGCGGCGAGAAGGTCACCGTCGAGGTCCCGGTCCAGCTGACCGGTGAGGCCGCGAGGGACACGCTGATCGTGCACGACCACGACACCCTCTCGGTGACCGCCGACGCCACCAAGGTGCCGGACCACCTGGAGGCCTCGATCGACGGCGCGGTGCCGGGCGTCCAGGTCACCGCCGGCGACGTCGAGCTGCCGGCCGGCGTCGAGCTGGCCGCCGACCCGGAGCTGCCGGTCGCCACGGTGACCGCCGCCCCGACCGCCGAGCAGCTCGAGGCCACCCTCCCCGAGGTCGAGGTGGCCGCCGAGGAGGCCGAGGCCGAGGTCGGCGAGGAGACCACCGCCGCCGAGGGTGCCGAGACGCCGGCCGGCGAGGGTGCCCCGGCCGAGGCGCGTACCGAGGCCTGATCGGTCCGCAGGCTGTGCGACAGGCGCTCCCGGTGTCCGGGGGCGCCTGTCGGCGTATCGGGACGGCCGCCGGGCGCGGTGGATGCGGGAGAGGTGTGGCGTGACGGACGAGGCGGGGCCGTGGCTGGTGGTCGGCCTGGGCAACCCCGGTCGGGAGTACGCGGGTAACCGGCACAACGTCGGCTTCATGGTGGCCGAGCTGCTCGCCGGCCGGGTGGGCGGGAAGTTCGGCCGGCACAAGCGCGCGGTGGCGGAGGTCGCCGAGGGGCGGCTCGGCTTCGGCGGGCCGAAGCTGGTGTTGGTGAAGCCACTGACGTACATGAACCTCTCCGGTGGCCCGGTCGTCGCGCTGGCCCAGTTCCACAAGATCCCGCCGGGCCGGGTGATCGCGGTGCACGACGAACTGGACATCCCGTACGGGCAGGTACGGGTGAAGTGCGGCGGCGGCGAGGGCGGGCACAACGGGCTGCGGTCGATGTCGAAGTCGCTCGGCACGAAGGAGTACGTCCGGGTGCGGTTCGGCGTCGGCCGGCCGCCGGGGCGGCAGGACCCGGCCGACTACGTGCTGTCGGACTTCTCCGCGGCGGAGCGCAAGGAGCTGGAGTTCCTGGTCGACCGCGCGGCGGACGTGGTGGAGTCGGTGATCACCCGCGGCGTGGAGCCGACGCAGAACCTCTATCACGGCGGCTGACCCGGGCGGGGCGTCGGTGGTCCGGGCGGTCCGGGCCGGTAGTCTGCGCCTTCTGGCGTGGCGGGAGCCGACGACGCGGGTCGCGGCGGGGCGACGGGAGCGGTTGGATGGGCAGTCCTCCGATGATCGACGGCGCGTTCGCCCGGTGGTTGGCGGCGCGGGCCGGTCAGGCGCTGGTCAACCTGCGCGCGGAGATGGGTTTCGCGGACGCGGGGGCGTTGAAGGCGGCCGGGGACAAGGACTCGCACGACCTGATCCGCACCGAGCTGGCGAAGTGGCGCCCGGCCGACGCGGTGCTCTCCGAGGAGGACGAGGGTTCCCGGCTGGCCTGGACGGCCGAGGTGAGCAGCGACGCGGTGTCCCGGCTGAACGCCGACCGGGTCTGGATCATCGACCCGCTGGACGGCACCCGGGAGTTCGCCGAGGAGGGGCGCTCGGACTGGGGGGTGCACGTGGCGCTCTGGGCGCGGCACGCGCCGACCCCGCACGGCCTGGTCGCGGGCGCGGTGGGGCTGCCGGCGCAGCACCGGGTGCTGGGCACGGACTACCCGCCGGCGTACCCGCCGATGACGTTGGAGGCGGCCACGGCGGGTGGCGAACGGACCATCCGGTTGGCGGCCAGTCGTAGCCGTCCGCCGGTTTTCCTGACCGATCTGGCAGCGGACGTCGGCGCGCATCTGGTGCCGATGGGCTCGGCGGGCGCGAAGATCGCCGCTGTGGTCACCGGTGAGGTCGACGCGTACATCCACGCCGGCGGTCAGTACGAGTGGGATTCGGCCGCTCCGGTCGCTGTGGCGACGGCCACCGGACTGCATGCTTCCCGGATCGACGGTTCTGCGCTGAAATACAACGAGGCCGACCCGCGTCTGCCCGACCTGCTGGTCTGTCGCAAGGATCTCGCCAGTCGGTTGCTTGCAGCGCTGCAGCGACATTCCGGGTAACCTGTCGTTCTTCCTCACGTGTCCGACCGGAAAGGTCTGGAATCCCCATGAGCGGATCCGAGCAAATCGAGGCCGTGTCATGACCGCCCCCGCCGCGTACCAGGTCTCGCACCTCGACGCGCTCGAGGCCGAGAGCATCTTCGTGATGCGCGAGGTGGTCGCGGAGATGGAGCGCCCGGTGCTGCTCTTCTCCGGTGGCAAGGACTCGATCGTGATGCTCCGGTTGGCCCAGAAGGCGTTCGCCCCGGCCAACATCCCGTTTTCGGTGATGCACGTCGACACCGGGCACAACTTCCCCGAGGTCCTGGAGTACCGCGACCAGCGGGTCGCGGAGCTGGGCCTGCAGCTGATCGTGGCAAGCGTGCCCGAGGCCCTGGCCAAGGGGATGGTCCGCGAGGCGGCGGACGGGACGCGCAACCGCATCCAGACCCCCGTGCTCCTCGAGGCGGTGGAGAAGCACCGCTTCGACGCGCTCTTCGGCGGCGCCCGCCGGGACGAGGAGAAGGCCCGGGCCAAGGAGCGGGTGTTCAGCTTCCGCGACGAGTTCGGCCAGTGGGACCCGAAGAACCAGCGTCCCGAGCTGTGGTCGCTCTACAACGGCCGGCACCACCCGGGCGAGTCGATCCGGGTCTTCCCGCTCTCCAACTGGACCGAGCTGGACGTCTGGCACTACATCGCCCGCGAGCGGATCCCGCTGCCGTCGATCTACTACGCGCACGAGCGCGAGGTGATCGAGCGGGACGGCATGCTGTACGCGGTCAACGAGTTCTTCCGCCCCCGGGCGGGCGAGGAGCGGTTCAAGGCGCAGGTGCGCTACCGCACGGTGGGTGACGCCTCCTGCACCGCCGCCGTCCGCTCGGACGCCGACACGGTGGAGCGGGTTATCGAGGAGGTCGCCGCGACCCGGATCACCGAGCGCGGCGCGACCCGCGGTGACGACCGGGTCAGCGAGGCCGCCATGGAGGACCGCAAGCGGGAGGGCTACTTCTGATGAGCGTCGACACCGCGGCTCCGGCCGCCGACACCGGGCTGCCCGAGGGGCGGCCGATGGACCTGCTGCGGTTCGCCACCGCGGGCAGCGTCGACGACGGCAAGTCGACCCTGATCGGGCGGCTGCTGTACGACACGAAGTCGCTCTTCACCGACCAGCTCGCCGCGGTCGAGGCGGTCAGCGCGGCGCGGGGCGACGAGTACACCAACCTGGCGCTGCTCACCGACGGCCTGCGGGCCGAGCGGGAGCAGGGCATCACCATCGACGTGGCGTACCGCTACTTCGCCACCCCGCGGCGGAAGTTCATCATCGCCGACACCCCGGGGCACATCCAGTACACCCGGAACATGGTCACCGGCGCCTCCACCGCCGACCTGGCGCTGATCCTGGTGGACGCCCGCAAGGGCCTGGTGGAGCAGTCCCGCCGACACGCGTTCCTCTGCTCGCTGCTGCGGGTGCCGCACCTGGTCCTCTGCGTCAACAAGATGGACCTGGTCGACTGGTCGCAGGAGGTGTTCGAGCGGATCGCCGACGAGTTCACCGCGTTCGCCGCGAAGCTCGACGTGCCGGACCTGACCGTGGTGCCGATCTCCGCGCTGCGCGGCGACAACATCGTCAGCCGGTCGGAGAACATGCCCTGGTACGACGGGCCGTCGCTGCTGCACCACCTGGAGCGGGTGCACATCGCCAGCGACCGCAACCTGGTCGACGTGCGGTTCCCGGTGCAGTACGTGATCCGGCCGCAGTCCACCACCGTCACCGACTACCGGGGCTACGCCGGTCAGGTGGCCTCCGGTGTGCTGAAGCCGGGCGACGAGGTGATGGTGCTGCCGTCCGGCTTCACCAGCCGGATCGCCTCGGTGGAGACGGCCGACGGCCCGGTCGACGAGGCGTTCCCGCCGATGTCGGTGACCGTCCGGCTGACCGACGAGATCGACATCTCGCGCGGCGACATGATCTGCCGGCCGCACAACGCCCCGACCGTCGCGCAGGACATCGAGGCGATGGTCTGCTGGATGGACGAGAGCCGCCCGCTGCAGGTCGGCGGCAAGTACGCGATCAAGCACACCACCCGTTCGGCGCGGGCGATCGTCCGGGGGCTGCACTACCGGCTGGACGTCAACTCGCTGCACCGGGACGAGTCGGCCGCCGAGCTGAAGCTGAACGAGATCGGCCGGGTCCGGCTGCGGACGACGGTGCCGCTGCTGGCGGACGAGTACCGCCGTAACCGCACCACCGGCGGCTTCGTCATCATCGACGAGGCCACCAACCGCACGGTCGGTGCCGGCATGATCGTCGAGGCCGGCTGACCCGCGCGCGCCACAGTCCCGATCGGAAGGCCCGCGTCAGGCTCCTGACGCGGGCCTTTCCGCGAGGTGGCCCGGACGGGCGCGGGTCGCTCAGGTGAGGCGGTGGGCGCCGCCCGTCGGGAGGACGGTGACGTGGGTGGGGGCGGGGAAGCCCCGCTCGGCGTAGGCGGCCGTCACCGCGGCGGCCACCGACTCGGCCGCGTCGGCGTCGACCAGGGCGAGGACGCAGCCGCCGAAGCCGCCGCCGGTCATCCGGGCCCCGTACGCCCCGGCGGCCAGGGCCGCCTCGACCGCGGTGTCGATCTCCGGCACGGTGATCTCGAAGTCGTCCCGCATCGAGGCGTGCGAGGCGGTCAGCAGCGGCCCGATGTCGCGGATCCGGCCGGCGCGCAGCAGCGCCACGGTGTCGAGCACCCGCTGGTCCTCGGTGACCACGTGCCGCACCCGGCGGCGCATCTCCTCGTCGTCGAGCCGGTCCAGCGCGGCGTCCAGGTCGTTGGGGGAGACGTCCCGCAGCGCGGCCACCCCGAGCAGCTCGGCGGCCCGCTCGCAGGACTTCCGGCGGGAGGCGTACTCGCCGTCGGCGTGCCGGTGCGGGGCGCGGCTGTCGATCACCAGCACGGCCAGCCCGGCGGCGTCCAGGTCGAACGGGATCTGCTCGACGGACTCGGTGCGGCAGTCCAGGAAGAGCGCGTGCCCGGCCCGGCAGCGGATCACCGCGGACTGGTCCATGATCCCGGTGGGCGCGCCGACGTACTCGTTCTCGGCGCGCTGGGCGAGCCGGGGCCGCCGGTCGTCGGTCAGGTCCAGCCCGCCCAGGTCGACCAGGGCGGCGAGCGTCGCCGCCTCGATCGCCGCCGAGGAGGAGAGCCCGGAGCCGACCGGTACGTCGGAGGCGATGGCCAGCCGGGCGCCGGGCACGCGGTGGCCGGCGGCCCGCAGCGCCCAGACCACCCCGGCGACGTACGCGGCCCAGCCGGTGACCCGGCCGCGCTGGTCGGCCTCGGCGGCGCCGAACTCGACCGGGGAGTCGGCGAGCTCCGACCAGACCGTCCAGCGCTCGCCGTCCTGCGGCGCGGCGGCGACGACGGTCCGCAGCGGCAGCGCGAACGGCAGCACGAAGCCGTCGTTGTAGTCGGTGTGCTCGCCGATCAGGTTCACCCGCCCGGGAGCTGCCCAGCGGCCCGCGGGCTCGGTGCCGTACCGCTGGCGGAAGCCGGCGGTGGCGCGCTCCGCGACGGCACCGACCGGCGTGCCCGGCTCGGTCACCGCTGCTCCAGGACGTGCGCGCGGTAGAAGGCCCAGGCGTCGCCGACCATGTCGTGCAGGGTGGGCTTCGCCGGCACCCAGCCCAGCTCCTCGCGGGCCAGCGCGGAGGAGGCGACCAGCTCGGCGGGGTCGCCCTCGCGGCGCGGCGCCACCTCGACCGGCAGCGGATGCCCGGTGACCTCGCGGACCACGTCGACCACCTGCCGGTTGGTGAAGCCCTTGCCGTTGCCCAGGTTGTAGATCCGGTGCCGGCCGGGCGTCGCGTCGGTCAGCGCCAGCAGGTGGGCGCGGGCCAGATCCTCGACGTGGATGTAGTCGCGCACGCAGGTGCCGTCGACGGTGGGGTAGTCGTCGCCGAAGAGCTGGAGCTTCTCCCGCTTGCCGGCGGCGACCTGGAGCGCGAGCGGGATCAAGTGCGTCTCCGGGTCGTGCCGCTCCCCGATGGCCCGGCCGCCGTGCAGGTAGGCCCCGGCGACGTTGAAGTAGCGCAGCGAGACGGCGGCCAGGTCGTGCGCGATCGCCTCGGAGGTGAGCGCCATGTCGACGGCCAGCTTGGTCGCCCCGTACGTGTTGGTGGGCGCCTTGACCGCGGTCTCCGGGATGGGCACCTCGGTGGGGTTGCCGTAGACGGCGGCGGTGGAGGAGAAGACCAGCCGGGGCACCCGGGCGGCCCGGACCGCGTCGAGCAGGGCGAGCGAGCCGACGGTGTTGGTGTGCCAGTACAGCTCGGGCTTGACCATCGACTCGCCGGCGGCGATCAGGGCGGCGAAGTGCAGTACGCCCTCGAAGCCGGCGTCCGGGGTGAGCACCCGGGCGGCCTCGTGGATCGGCAGGTCGACGTGGGTCGCCTCGGGGGCGAGGGCCTCCTGGTGGCCGGTCCGCAGATCGTCCAGGACCGTCACGTCGTGGCCGTTGTCCAGCAGCATCCGGGTCACCACGCTGCCGATGTAGCCGGCGCCGCCGGTGACGAGCAGTTTCACGTCGGGGTTCCTCCTGCCTGGCCGCTCCCGCCGCGGCCGTTCGTGATCACCCTACGGCCGTCGGCTGTGCCCGCGCTCCGCGTGCCCAGCCGCTATTCCACCACGATCCGCCACGATTGAACAGATCCGAACATTGGGGCAGGTGCCGAGCCGGTGCTGTCTACCATCCTTGTCATGCGGGAAGCAGGTGGTCCCGGGCTCCGGCGACGACCGCCGGGGCGGCCCCGGCGCGAACCGGGGCCGGTCGCCCGGACCGTCGCCCGGCTCGTGGTCCGCGCCGCCGACGGCGCCACCCGTCTCGTCACCGACCTGCTCGGGACCAGCCCCACCGCCGGCCGGGAACGGATCAGCGAGGCGGAGCTGCGCGACCTGGTCGCCGCGAACACGGTGCTCGATCCCGACGAACGCCGGATCATCGACGAGGTGCTGGTGGCCGGGGCGAGCCTGGTCCGCGAGGTGATGATGCCCCGCACCGAGGTCGTCTTCCTCTCCGCCCGGCTCACCATCGCCGAGGCGGAGCGGCTGGTCCGGGCCGAGACGCACACCCGGTACCCGGTGGTCGACGGCACCCACGACGACGTGGTCGGCTTCGTCCACCTGCGGGACGTGCTGCTCCGCCCCGACCGCGACCCGTGCACCACCGTCGGCGAGCTGATCCGCGAGGTCAAGCAGCTACCCGGCAGCAAGCGGGTGCTCGCCGCGCTCACCGAGATGCGCCGGGAGGGCCACCACCTCGCCGTCGTCGTCGACGAGTACGGCGGCACCGCCGGCATCGTCACCTGCGAGGACCTCATCGAGGAGCTGGTCGGGGAGATCCACGACGAGTACGACACCCCGCCCGACCCGGGCCACGCCGGGCTGCCCGCCGTCGTCGACGGGCGACTCAACCTCGCCGACTTCGCCGAGCGCACCGGTGTCCCGCTGCCGGCCGGGCCGTACGAGACGGTCGGCGGCTTCGTGATGGCCGCCCTGGGCCGGCTCCCGGTCGCCGGGGACGAGGTGCCGGTGACCCCCGGGCCGGACGAGGTCGGTGGACCCGACCCGGACGACCCGACCGACGGCTGGCTGCTGCGGGTGCTCGCCCTCGACGGGCGGCGGGTCTCCCGGCTCGCGGTCTCCACGGCGCGTCTGCCCGAGCAACGGCGCGAGCTCACCGCGCCGGCGGTGCCGGCGGAGAGCCGACCCGCCGGCCCGTCATGACGTACGCCGCGCGTTGCTGACAGAATTGCCGGCATGTCCGACGTACCCGCCCGCCCGCGCGTCTTCTCCGGCATCCAGCCGACGGCCGACTCGTTCCACCTCGGCAACTACCTGGGCGCGGTACGGCACTGGGTGGCCCTGCAGGAGACCCACGACGCGTTCTACTGCGTGGTCGACCTGCACGCGATCACCGCCGGGCACGACCCGAAGGTGCTCAAGCAGCGGTCCCGGCTCGCCGCCGCCCAGCTCTTCGCGGTCGGGCTCGACCCGGAGCGCAGCACCCTGTTCGTCCAGTCTCAGGTGCCCGAGCACCCGCAGCTGGCCTGGGTGCTCGGCTGCATCACCGGCTTCGGCGAGGCCAGCCGGATGACCCAGTTCAAGGACAAGTCGCAGAAGCAGGGCAGCGAGCGGGCCAGCGTCGGCCTCTTCACGTACCCGATCCTGCAGGCCGCGGACATCCTGCTCTACCAGGCCAACGCGGTCCCCGTCGGCGAGGACCAGCGCCAGCACCTGGAGCTCTCCCGGGACCTGGCCCAGCGGTTCAACTCGCTGTTCGGGCCCACCTTCACGGTGCCCGCGCCGCACATCGTCAAGGACACCGCGAAGATCACCGACCTGCAGGACCCGACGGCCAAGATGTCGAAGTCGTCCTCCTCGCCGGCCGGCATCATCGACCTGCTGGAGGATCCGGCCCGCTCGGCCAAGAAGATCCGCTCCGCGGTCACCGACACCGGCCGCGAGATCGTCTTCGACGTCGAGACCAAGCCGGGCATCGCCAACCTGCTCACCATCTACTCGGCGCTCTCCGGCCGGGGCATCGACGACCTGGTGGCCGCGTACGCGGGCAAGGGGTACGGCGACCTGAAGAAGGACCTCGCCGAGGTGGTGCGGGAGTTCGTCACCCCGATCCAGGAGCGCACCCGCGCCTACCTGGACGACCCGGCCCAGCTGGACAAGCTGCTCGCCCAGGGCGCGGAGAAGGCCCGCGTGGTCGCCGCGGCGACGCTGCGGACGGCGTACGAGCGGGTCGGGTTCTTCCCGCCGGTCCGCTTCGAGTAGCGGCCCGGACGCGACGGGAACGGGTGGGGACGCAGTCGGTGGCCGGAGGGGTGGCGCGGAGCGTGGATCGCAGGGACGGGGTGCCGGACGCCGGCGACACCATCCAGATCGGGATCGCGGTGGACATCCCCGAGCCGTGGGGCGGGATGCTGACCCGCCGCCGGGTCGAGGCCGGTGACCCGCAGGCCGTCCCGGCCCACGTGACGCTGCTCGGGCCGACCGAGATCCCGGTGGCGGCCCTGCCGGCGGTCGAGAAGCACCTCGCCGAGGTGGCCAGCGCCCACCTGCCGTTCACCCTGCACCTGCGGGGCACCGGCACCTTCCGGCCGGTGACCCAGGTGGTCTTCGTGGCGGTCGCGGCCGGGATCAGCGAGTGCGAGCTGCTCGCCTCGGCGATCCGCTCGGCGCCCGAGCTGCACCGCGAGGCCCGCTTCCCGTACCACCCGCACGTCACGGTGGCACAGGACGTCGCCCCGGAGGCGCTGGACCGGGCGTACGAGGACCTGGCCGACTTCTCTGCGCTCTTCGAGGTGGAGGCGTTCACCCTCTTCTCGCACAGCGGGCAGACCCGGTGGCAGCCCCGCCGGGACTTCCGGCTCGGCGGCTGAGCTGACCGCGCGGCCCGGCTGCCCGCGTGCCGCCCATGGATCGGCGAGGATGACGTGGTGAACGTGATCGGCCGGATCGAGGCCAGTCTCGGCCGCCGGGTGGACGCGGTCCGGCGGCGCTCGGCGGCCTTCGACCACCTCTGGCGGGCCGGGACGCTCTACAGCGACGTGCTGGGCGGCCGGCTCGCGGCGGCGATCGCCTACTACGGCTTCTTCGCGGTCTTCGCGCTGGCGCTGGTCGCGTACTGGATCTTCGGCGCGATCCTGCAGGACAACGACGAGGTCAGCAAGGCGGCGGCGGATTTCCTCGACGAGAACCTGCCCTTCCTGAACCCGCAGCAGATCGCGCAGAGCAGCAACACCGTCGGGGTGATCGGCCTGATCATCCTGGTCATCACCGGAATCGGGTGGGTGGAGGCGATCCGCTCCTCGCAGCGACTGATGTACGGCTTCAACCAGCAGCCCGGCAACCTGGTGGTCCGCCGTGTGGTCGACCTGGGCGTGATGGTGGCGGTCTTCGTGCTGCTCGGCGTCTCGGTGGCCGCCGTCGACGCGCTGGAGTCGCTGCTGCGGTTCCTGTTGCGCAGCACCGGTTCGGTCGGCCTGACCACGGTCAGCGCGGTGCTCAGCGTCCTGATCAACGCGGTGCTGGCCACCGCGCTGCTGGTGGCGGTGCCCCGGCTGCGGATGAGCCGCCGCCGGCTGCGGCCGGTCGTCCTGGTGGTCGCCGTCGGGATCACCCTGCTGAACACCGTCGGGCGCTACTACGTGGTACGGACCGAGCGGAACCCGGCGTACACCGTGGTGGCGACCGCGGTGGGGCTGCTGCTCTACCTCTACCTGCTCAACCAGTTGGTGCTGTTCGGCGCGGCCCTGGCCGCCACCAGCCCGTACGGCCGGGTGGTCGACCTGGCGGAGGGCGGCTCGGCCGCGGAGGTGGACGTGGAGGTCGACGAGGAGACCGAACCGGGTACCCCGGGAGGGGCGGGCTGACATGCGGATCCGGATCGACCAGACCTCGGCGGTACCGCCGTACGAGCAGGTGCGCGGGCAGCTCGCCCGGATGATCGGGGACGGCCGGCTGCCGGTCGGCACCCGGCTGCCCGCCGTCCGGCAGCTCGCCGCCGACCTCGGCCTGGCGGTGAACACGGTGGCCCGGGCGTACCGGGAGCTGGAGACCGCCGGGCTGGTGGAGACCCGGGGCCGGCACGGCACCGTGGTGGCGCCGGGGCGCGACGACGCGACGGACCGGCTGCAGCGCGCCGCCACCGGGTACGCCGCCGAGGCGGTGCGGCTCGGCGTCCCGCCGGACCGGGCGCTGGCCCTGGTCCGCGCCGCCCTGGACGCCGCCCACCCCGGCTGACCCGCCCCGGCCCGGCTTCGGCGGGCGCGGGCGGGTGGGTGGTGAAGGCGGCGTGATCGTGAGGAGGGTGTCATGAGGGTGACAGGGGGAGAAGCGGCATTTGAGGCGAATGCCGCCCACGTCCGCGCCGCGAACGACCATGATGAGCGCGTGGGCGCTCTCGTGACACTCGACCTGCCGGACGACTCGCCGATGCTCGGCCTGCCGTGGATCATCACCTTCGGCCCGCTCAGCGACGTCGACGAGTGGGAGCCGGTGGTCTGCGGGCCGTACGAGCGACCGCACGCCCTCGCCCTGGCCGAGGCGGTGGTCGCCGAGGAGCAGCTGATGGCGGTGGTCGAACCGCTGCTGCCGGCGCTCTCGGCGGAGGAGATCCGGGGCGAGATCGCCGCCGCGCAGATCGCCGCCGAGGACGAGGCCGCCCAGATCGACCAGGCCGACCTCTACGGCGACTTCGAAGACGTCATCGACGAGGAGCTGGAGCTGGCCGCCGAGCAGGAGCCGGTGGCGGGGCCGCTCACCGCGCCCAGCGAGGCCGAGCTGCGGGCCGGGTTCGCCCGGATCGCCAAGCTGCTGACCAGCAAGGGGGCCTGAGCCGTCCCAGATGGACACCGGCGCCTCGGGAAGCGGACTCCCCGAGGCGCCAGCGCCACCTCACCCCCCACCACAAGGGGTCGGTAGCCCAGCCGCCCGTCGGCGCGGGGCACAACGGACGACCAGGTCCATGGCGGGTTACCCGGCTCAGCGCCGTTCGAACCACGCAGCTGCGTCAACCGGCAGGACGTGTCCGGCGCCCTGCTCGGTGAGGTCGGCGCTGGCGACGATCGGCCGGCCGTACCCGTCGATCGTGACCTCGGCGCCGCTGATGTTGACCACGCAGGTCAGCACGGTGTCCCCGGCGGTCCGGTGGAACGCCAGCACGCCGGGCTCGGTCTCCAGCCAGGTGACGCCGCCGGTGGTGCCGGCCAGCGCCGGGTGCTCGTGCCGGATCCGCAGCGCCGCGCGGTAGAGCTCGAGCGTCGAGCCGGGCGCGCCGGTCTGGGCGGCCACCGAGAGGGCACGCCAGGTCGCCGGGGCCGGCAGCCAGCTCAGCTCGCTGCTCGCCGGGCCGAAGCCGTACGGGGCCAGCTCGCCGCTCCACGGGATGGGCACCCGGCAGCCGTCCCGGCTCTCCCCGGTCCGCAGGAACGCCGGGTCCTGGCGCAGCTCGTCGGGGAGGTCCAGCACCTCCGGCAGGCCCAGCTCCTCGCCCTGGTAGACGTAGGCGCAGCCGGGCAGGGCCAGCATCAGCAGGGCGGCGGCCCGGGCGCGGCGCAGCCCGACCTCGCCGTCGCCGTACCGGGTGACGTGCCGCTGCCGGTCGTGGTTGGAGAGCACCCAGGTGGTCGGGGCGCCGACGATGGTCGACTCGGCCAGCGCGGTGTCGATCACCTTGCGGAACGAGTCGGCCGACCAGGTGGCGTCGAGGAAGTCGAAGCTGAACGCCTGGTGCAGCTCGTCCGGGCCGATGTAGCGGGCCAGCCGCTGCGGGGTCTCCGCCCAGGCCTCGGCCACCGCCATCCGGCCGCCCGGGTAGCTGTCCAGGATCGGCCGCCAGGCGCGGTAGATGTCGTGCACCTCGTCCTGGTCGAAGTAGGGGAGCCGGCCCTTGCCGAGCAGCTCCGACTGGCGCTGGCCGGTGGTCATCGAGTTGAACCCGACGTCCGGCAGGCCCTCGGCCTTGATCATGCCGTGCGCCACGTCGATCCGGAACCCGTCCACGCCCCGGTCGAGCCAGAAGCGCAGCACATCCTCGAACTCGGCGCGCACCTCCGGGTGGCGCCAGTTCAGGTCCGGCTGGGCCGGGTCGAACAGGTGCAGGTACCACTGGCCGTCCGCCACCCGGGTCCAGGCCGGGCCGCCGAAGATGCTCTCCCAGTCGTTCGGGGGCAGCTCGCCCTGCTCGCCCCTGCCGTCGGCGAAGAGGTAGCGCTCGCGCTCGGCCGAGCCGGGGCCGGCGGCCAGGGCCGCGGTGAACCACGGGTGCGCGCTGGACGTGTGGTTGGGCACCAGGTCGACGATGATCCGCAGGCCCAGGGCGTGCGCGTCGGTGATCATCGCGTCGAAGTCGGCGAGCGAGCCGAAGAGCGGGTCGACGTCGCGGTAGTCGGCGACGTCGTAGCCGGCGTCGATCTGCGGCGAGGTGTAGAAGGGGGTCAGCCAGAGCGCGTCCACCCCGAGGTCGCGCAGGTAGGGCAGGCGCTCCCGGATGCCCTGGAGGTCACCGACGCCGTCCCCGTTGGCGTCGGCGAAGCTGCGGACGTAGACCTGGTAGACAACCGCGGAGCGCCACCAGTCGTCGTCGGAGGTCAGCGGCGTGGGGTTGGTGGCGGCGGTCATCGGTGACGATCCCCGTTCTCTGGCGCGGGACGGCGGCAGGCCGCGCGGGCGTGGGTGGTGGGCGCGGGTGCCTGAGCAGAATGCCGGCCCGCCGCTGCAAGAGTCAAGCATTCCTTGCGCAAGAAATGATGCCCGTCACCCCGCGGGTCTGGGCAAGTCGCCCACTGGCGACGGGCCGCGGGCCGTCAAGCCATGCCGGGAGCGGGTCAGGCCGGGATGGCGAGGGTGGAGGTCACCGGGCGCTCCCGCGTCGGCCCGGCCGGTGCGGAGCCCGGCCGGCGGACCACCGCGGTCGAGCCGCGCACCACCAGCTCGGGGCGGAAGAGGTATTCCGAGTGCGGCGCGCCGTGCCCGTTGATCTCGTCGACCAGGGCCCGGACCGCGGCCACCGCCATGGCCGCGACCGGCTGGCGCATGGTGGTCAGCGGCGGGTCGGTGAAGGCCATCAGCGGGGAGTCGTCGTACCCGACCACGGAGACGTCGCCGGGCACGGTCAGCCCGCGCTGCCGGGCGGCCCGGATGGCGCCGAGCGCCATCAGGTCGGAGCCGCAGACGATGCCGGTGACGCCCCGCTCGATCAGCCGGCCGGCGGCGGCCTCGCCGCCCTCGACCCCGAAGAGAGAGAGCTCAGCCAGCTCGTCCAGCTCGCTCTCGGGCACGTTGGCCAGCCGGGGCATCGCCGCCCGGAAGCCGGCCACCCGGCGCCGCACCGGCACGAACCGGTCCGGGCCGGTGATCAGGCCGATCCGGCGGTGGCCGAGCGCCACCAGGTGGGCGACGGCCAGCTCGGTGGCCTCCCGGTCGTCGCAGGAGACGAAGGGGGCGGCGATGCCGGGCGCGTACCCGTTGATCATGACGACGGGCAGCGGCCGGGCGATCAGCGCGCGGTACCGGTCGTGGTTGGCGGCGGTGTCGGCGTGCAGGCCGGAGACGAAGACGATCCCGGACACCTGCCGGTCCAGCAGCATCTCGACGTACTCGTCCTCGGTGACCCCGCCCGGGGTCTGGGTGCAGAGCACCGGGGTGAACCCGCTCTGCGCCAGGGTCGACTCGATGACCTGGGCGAACGCGGGGAAGATGGGGTTCTCCAGCTCCGGGACGACCAGCCCGACCAGCCCCGCGCTGCGCTTGCGCAGCCGGGCCGGGCGCTCGTAGCCGAGCACATCGAGGGCGGTCAGGACGGCCTGCCGGGTCTCGGGGGCCACACCGGGGCGGTCGTTGAGCACCCGCGACACCGTGGCCTCGCTGACTTCGGCCTGTTGGGCGATGTCGGACAGTCGAGCGCGCATGGCGGCACTTTAGCTCAAGGGCAAGTTCTTGCGTACAGTCCTGCAATCTCTTCCATTCCCTGCAACCTCTTGCTAACGTCCCGGCAACACGCGACAGCCGCGGCGCGGCACCCTAGCGCCGGACAGCAAGAACTTTCAGGGTTTCCACTGGCGGGCCGCCCTTCCCCCGGCGGGCCGCCACAACGACAGGAGTACCGATGCGCATCCGTACCGCGGGTGTGGTCGCCGTTCTCGGTCTGGCGCTCGCCGCGTCCGGCTGCGGCGACAACAGCAAGGACGAGCCGGCCGCCAAGGAATCCCCCAAGGCCGCCAGCGGCAAGCTCGTCATCTGGGCCGACGACAAGCGGACCGCCGCCCTCAAGCCGTTCGCCGAGCAGTTCGGCAAGGACAACGGTGTCACCGTCGAGGTGCAGGCCGTCTCCAAGGACCTGCAGACCAACTTCGTCACCGCCTCGCAGCAGGGCAGCGGCCCGGACGTCGTGGTCGGCGCGCACGACTGGATCGGCAACCTGGTGCAGAACGGCGCCATCGACCCGGTGCAGCTCGCCGCCGAGCAGAAGAGCAGCTTCAACGAGACCGCGATCAAGGCCGTGACCTTCAACGGCCAGCTCTACGGCGTCCCCTACGCCACCGAGAACGTCGCGCTCATCCGCAACACGGCGCTGGCCCCCGAGGCGCCGAAGACGATCGAGGACCTGGTCGCCACCGGCAAGAAGCTCAAGGCCGAGAAGAAGGCCAGCGAGATCCTCTGCCTCCAGTCCGGCCAGAACGGCGACGCGTACCACGTCTACCCGCTGTACACCTCGGGCGGTGGCTACCTCTTCGGCACCACGGCCAACGGCGACTACGACCCGAAGGACCTGGGCGTGGGCAAGCCGGAGTCGATCGCGGCCTTCCAGAAGATCGCGAAGCTGGGCGAGAAGGGCGATGGTGCGCTGAAGCGCTCCATCACCGGCGAGAACTCCATCGCCACCTTCACCGGCAAGAAGTGCGCCTTCCTGGTCTCCGGCCCGTGGGCGATCGCCGACGCCAAGAAGGCCAACATCGCCTACGACATCTCCCCGGTCCCCGGCTTCGCCGGTGGCAAGGAGGCCCAGCCGTTCGTGGGCGTCCAGGCGTTCTACGTCGCCGCCAAGGGCAAGAACAAGGCCCTGGCCCAGGAGTTCGTCACCAACTACGTGACCAAGCCGGAGCTGGCCGTCGCCCTGTACCAGGCCGAGCCGCGCCCGCCGGCGCTGACCGCCGCCTTCGAGCAGGTCAAGGGCACCGACCCGGACCTGGCCAAGTTCCAGGAGGCCGGCAAGAACGGCCAGGTGCTCCCGGCGATCCCGGCCATGGCCGCGATCTGGGACCCGTTCGGCAAGGCCGAGGCCGCCGTCATCGGTGGCGCCGACCCGGCCAAGACGATCACCGCCGCTGGCAAGACCATCGCGGGTCAGATCAAGTAATGAGCACGTCGCTGTCCGGCCCGGGGTCTGCCACGCAGGCCCCGGGCCGGGAGCCCATCCGCTCCGGGCTCCCGCGCAAGTCCCGTGACGCGCGGAACCACGCGCCGATCACCGCGACCGGCCTCGTCGTCAAGGTGGTCCTGCTCGGCCTGGTGGCCGGGATCGCGATCTGGGCGGCCTTCCCGCTCATCGAGGCCAGGATGTGGGTCGGTCTGGCCATCCTGGGGGCCACCACCGCCGGCCTGTGCTACCTCTATCTCACCCGCCGGCACATCCCGGCGAAGTACCTGGTTCCCGGCACGCTCTTCCTGATCGCCTTCCAGGTCTTCCCGGTGCTCTACACCGCGAGCACCGCCTTCACGAACTTCGGCGACGGCCACCGCGGCAGCAAGGACGACGCGATCGTCGCCATCCAGAGCTCCTCGGTGAAGCAGGTCGCCGGCTCCACCGAGTACGCCCTCTCCATCGCCACCAAGGGCGACCCGACCGCGGGCCCGCTGGTCTTCCTGGTCACCGACCCGAAGACCGGCGCCGTCTCCGCCGGCGACGGCGAGGGGCTGCGCCCGGTCGACGCCGGTTCGGTCACGGTCAGCCCCGGCGGCAAGGTCACCGCCGCCGAGGGCTACACCATCCTCAACTTCGGCCAGGCCAGCGCCCGCAGCCCGGAGATCACCAACCTCGTGGTGCCGACCCCCGGCGGCGCCCTGCGCTCCAACGGCCTGTCCCGCGCCTACGAGGGCAAGGCCATCCGGGCGTACGACGCCGGGTGCGACTGCATCGAGGACAGCGAGACCGGCAAGACCTGGACCGCCGACGCTGCGACCGGCTCCTTCGTCGCCGCCGACGGTGAGCGGCTGACCCAGGGCTGGAAGGTCAGCGTCGGGCTGGAGAACTT
Source organism: Micromonospora kangleipakensis (assembly GCF_004217615.1). Lineage (NCBI taxonomy): Bacteria > Bacillati > Actinomycetota > Actinomycetes > Micromonosporales > Micromonosporaceae > Micromonospora > Micromonospora kangleipakensis. Next base: position 1,600,784 of record NZ_SHLD01000001.1, read on the forward strand.
CCACCGGGTGCTGACCGACCCGAACATCTCCGGCCCGTTCTTCGGCACCCTGATCTGGAACTTCGCCTTCGCGATCGGCTCCACCGGGCTCACCTTCCTGCTCGGCATTGCCATCGCGCTCGCGCTGTACTCGCCCCGGATGCGCGGCACCAACCTGTACCGGGTACTGCTGATCCTGCCGTACGCCATGCCGTCGTTCGCGATGCTGCTGGTCTGGCGGGACATGTTCAACACCGACTTCGGCCTGGTCAACAACCTGTTCGGGATCGGGGTCGACTGGTTCGGCGAAACCTGGTCCGCCCGTGCCGCGGTGCTGCTGGTGCAGCTCTGGCTGGGTTACCCGTACATGTTCCTGGTGGCCACCGGCGCGCTCCAGGCGATCCCGCGCGAGCTGACCGAGGCCACCTCGGTCGACGGCGCCTCCCCGTGGCAGTCGTTCCGGGCGGTCACCCTGCCGCTGCTGCTGGTGGCGCTCTCGCCGCTGCTGATCGCGTCGTTCGCGTACAACTTCAACAACATCAACGCGATCTGGTTCACCACCGAGGGTGGGCCGTTCCCGGCGGACAACCCGACCAACGGCGCGACCGACCTGCTCATCACCTACACCTACCGGCTGGCCTTCGGCGCCCAGGGCGCGGAGTTCGGCATGGCGGCCGCGGTCTCGATCTTCATCTTCGCGATCGTGGCGACGGTGTCGGCGATCAGCTTCCGGCGTACCCGGCAGCAGGAGGAGGTGTACTCGTGACGACCTACGCGGAGGCCCCCGTCGCCAACCGCAACGCGAAGGGGAAGCCGAGGAGTCGCTGGTTCGCCCAGGTGGGCTGGCGGCACGTCGTCGGGGTGCTGGCGGTGGCGTTCAGCCTCTTCCCGATCCTCTTCGTGCTCTCGGCGGCGCTCAACCCGCTGGGCACCCTCTCCTCCACCGAGCTGGTGCCGACCGGGGCGTCGCTGGAGAACTTCACCAACCTGTTCGACCGGACCGCGTTCGGCCACTGGTTCCTCAACTCGCTGGTCATCGCGGGCTGCGCGAGCTTCGTGTCGATCTTCCTGTCCTCGCTCGCGGCGTACGCGTTCTCCCGGATGCGCTTCGCCGGGCGCCGGTTCGGCCTGCTCACGCTGCTGCTGATCCAGATGTTCCCGCAGTTCCTGGCGATCGTGGCGATCTTCCTGATCTTCACCACGGTCACCGACCTGTGGCCGGTGATCGGCTTCAACACCCCGTGGGGCCTGTTCCTGCTCTACATGGGTGGCGCGCTGGGCATGAACACCTGGCTGATGAAGGGCTTCTTCGACACCCTGCCCCGGGAGCTCGACGAGTCGGCGACCATGGACGGCGCCACGCACGCCCAGGTCTTCTTCCGGATCATGCTGCCGCTGGTGGCGCCGATCCTGGCGGTGACCGCGCTGCTGTCGTTCATCGGCACGATCAACGAGTTCATGATCGCCAACGTGTTCCTCACCAACACCGGGTCGAAGACCCTCGCGGTCGGCATGTTCGGCCTGGTGGCCGGTGAGCGCAACAACAACTTCGGGATGTTCGCGGCGGGCACGCTGCTCACCGCCGTCCCGACGGTGCTGGTGTTCCAACTCCTCCAGCGCTACATCGTCTCCGGCCTCACCTCCGGAGCGGTAAAGGGATAAATCGGATAGGACTGGTCGGAGGGGTGGCCACCCTTCGCTGAGGGCGAGGCGAGCGGTCCGGCTTCGCGACCCCGCTCAGGCCACCTGGAACTGGTGAAGCACGCCGCGGCAAGGGCGTCGGCGTCCGACGTACACCGGAGCAGTCACGGGCTGACCGCCGCGGCCGGGAGACCGGCCGCGGCGGGCGGCTCCTCTCTCCCGTCCGACCGACGCGAAAGGTCCCACCATGTCCCTGCAGCCGCACCACGACGGATCCGCGACCTACGTCCCGGAGCAGGAGCCCGCGCTCGGGCAGACCGTGCCGGTCTTCGTCCGGGTCCCGGAGGGCGCCGACGTGCGCCAGGTGCACGTCCGGACCACCGGCGACGGCGAGCCGCGCTTCGCCGAGGCCACCGTCGACCGCACCGAGCGCGGCGACGTGTGGTGGCGGGCCGACGTCGAGGTCCGCAACCCGGTCAGCAACTACCGGTTCATGCTCTCCGGCGCCACGGGCTACCGCTGGCTGAACGCCGCCGGCCTGGTCGACCACGACGTGCCCGACAACGGCGACTTCAAGCTGGTCAGCTACGCCCCGCCGCCGGCGTGGGCGCGGGACGCGGTGATCTACCAGATCTTCCCGGACCGGTTCGCCCGCTCCGCCGCCGCCGACGGCCGGACCGCGCCGGACTGGGCCATCCCCTGCGACTGGGACACCCCGGTCGTCGGGCGCGGGCCGGAGACGCCGTACCAGTTCTACGGCGGCGACCTGGACGGCGTCACCGAGCGGCTGGACCACCTGGACCGGCTCGGCGTGAACACCCTCTACCTCACCCCGATCTTCCCGGCCCGCTCCAACCACCGGTACGACGCGGCGAGCTTCGACACCGTCGACCCGCTGCTCGGCGGCGACGCCGCGCTGGCCCGGCTGGCGGACGCGGTGCGCGCCCGGGGCTGGCGGCTGCTCGGCGACATCACCAGCAACCACACCGGCGACGCGCACGAGTGGTTCACCAGCGCCGCGGCCGACGTGCGCGCGCCCGAGCGGGAGCTGTACTACTTCGACGAGGCCACCGGCGACTACGAGTCCTGGAACGGGGTCAAGTCGCTGCCGAAGATGAACTGGGGCAGTGCCGAGCTGCGCCGGCGCTTCGCCACCGCCGCGGACTCGCTGCTGCGTCGCTGGCTGCGCCCGCCGTACGGGCTGGACGGCTGGCGGGTCGACGTGGCCAACATGACCGGCCGCCGGGGCGCGGACGCGTACACCCACGAGGTGGCGCGGCTGCTGCGCGAGGTGGTGGCGGAGACCCGGCCGGACGGGCTGCTGCTCGCCGAGCACGGCCACGACCACACCGGCGACCTGGACCGGGACGGCTGGCACGGCACGATGAACTACGTCGGCTTCACCGACCCGGTCTGGTCCTGGCTGCGGCTTGGTGACGCCCCGGTCCCGAACTTCCTCGGCACTCCCGGCGGCGTGCGCCGGCGGGACGCGGGCGCGGTGCTGGCCACCATGGACAACTACCGGTCGCTGATCTCCTGGCGGTCGTACGTGCACTCGTGGCAGCTGCTCGGGTCGCACGACTCGGCCCGGATCCGGACCGTGGTCGGCGACGCCGCCCGGCAGGAGGTCGCCGCCGGTCTGCTCGCTACCATGCCGGGCACCCCGGTCGTCTTCGCCGGTGACGAGCTGGGGCTGACCGGCACCAACGGGGAGGGGTCGCGTACCCCGATGCCGTGGCACCGGCCGGAGAGCTGGGACCAGGCGACCTTCGCCGCGTACCGGTCGCTGCTGGCGCTGCGCCGCGGCGAGCCGGCGCTGCGCCACGGCGGCCTGCGCTGGGTCCACGCCGACGCGGACACCCTGGTCTTCCTGCGGGAGGCGCCCACCGGCTCGGTGCTGGTGCTGGCCCGCCGCGCGGTGGGCGCCCCGGTCCGGCTGGCTGGCCTGCCGGCCGGGGAGAACGTCCACGGCGGCGCGCCGGCCCTGCGGCCCGACGCCGACGGCGCGGTGGTCCTGCCCGCCGACGGCCCCACCTTCCAGGTCTGGCGCCTGGCCTGACCGCTCGGCGGCCCGAAGGTCACGCGCCAACCGCGACGTGGCCCCGCGCTGCGGCGGCCACCATGTCCCTGATCGTGCAGGATCGTGGGCGGCTGCGACGCGGCGGGTGCTCGGGCGGGCACAGTCGGTGGACGGGGTCAGCGCGTCGGCGCCGGGCGGGCGGCCGGCCGGGCGGCCGAGGTCACGGTATGAGCTCGGCTCGGCGGGCCGGCTACTACAAACCGTCGTTGATGGGGGAGGATGGCCGCCGTGGAAGCTCTTCGGCTGGTACTTCTCTACGTCCATCTGATCGGGTTCGCGCTGCTGCTCGGCGGCTCGATCGCCCAGTTCGTCAGCGGCCGGCTGCGGATCAACGCCGCCATGCTGTGGGGCTCGGTGATCGGTCTGCTGACCGGCCTGGGCCTCGCCGCCCCGCTGCGCGACGGCGACGAGCCGGCGCCCGCCAAACTTGTTACCAAGTTGGTGCTCGCGCTGCTGATCTTTGTCATGGTCTTCTTCTCCCGTAAGCGGGAGTCGGTCAACCGTGGCCATTTCCTCGCGATCATCGGGTTGACCCTGGTCAACGCGGCGGTGGCGGTCTTCTGGCGGTAGCGTCGGGAGCAGGGGAAAGGCCACGGGAAACGGACGTTCGCGACACCGCTCCGGGGACGATAGCGGCACGAATGGTGATCTGGCCCACGCAACGGTTACGTACGGATAACAGGCACTCAACGTTCGTGCACGATTGTCGGCCGGTGGGTGGGCGCGGGCGTACGCTCCCGTCCGTAACGTGGGACGCCGGCGGCAAGCGCAGGCCGGCTCAAGGGCTGCCACCGCTGGGAACGCGGTGTGCAATGGGAAGGAGACGTCTTGCGCTCTGTGCGTGGGATGCGGATTGCCTCCGCCTTCGTGGCGGGTGGGCTCGTGCTGGGCGCCGCCGCGTGTGGTGAGGCCCCCAAGGACGGCGACAACGCCGGTGGCAACGGCGCCAAGAAGTACAGCGCCTGCATGGTGACCGACATCGGCGGCATCGACGACAAGTCGTTCAACACCTCGGCCTGGAAGGGCCTGCAGGAGGCCAAGAAGGCCAACGACAACATCGACATCAAGTACGTCGCGTCGAAGGCCGAGGCGGACTACGAGGTCAACCTGACCGGGTACGTCAACCAGAAGTGTGACTTCATCCTGGCCGTCGGCGGCCTGATGTCGGACGCGACCAAGAAGGCCGCGACCGCGAACCCGAACCAGCAGTTCGGCATCGTCGACTCCAACCCGGGCGTGGACAACGTCTACCCGATGCAGTTCGACACCGCGCAGGCCGCGTTCCAGGCCGGCTACCTGGCCGCCGGGATGAGCAAGAGCGGCAAGGTCGGCGCCTACGGCGGTCTGCCGATCCCGCCGGTGACCATCTTCATGGACGGCTTCGCCGACGGCGTGGCGTACTACAACAAGGCCAAGGGCAAGAACGTCCAGGTCCTGGGCTGGGACAAGGCGACCCAGAAGGGTTCCTTCACCCAGTCGTTCACCAAGCAGGACGAGGGCAAGAAGGTCTCCGACGCGCTGGTCGCCCAGGGCGCGGACATCATCATGCCGGTCGCCGGTGGCGCCGGCCTCGGCACCACCGCCGCGGCCCAGGCCTCGGGCGGCAAGTACTCGGTCGTCTGGGTCGACGTCGACGGCTGCGACAGCACCCCGAACTGCGCGGCGCTGCTGACCACCGTGGTCAAGAACATCCCGGACGCCGTCAAGGAGGCCGTGCTCAAGGCCGCCGGTGGCGAGAAGCTCCAGCCCAAGCCGGGCTTCGTCGGCACCCTGGCCAACAACGGCGTCTCCATCGCCCCGTACCACGACTTCGACAGCAAGGTCCCGGCGGACCTGAAGGCCGAGGTCGACAAGATCAAGGCGGACATCGCCGCCGGCACCATCACGGTCACCTCGAAGGCCCAGCCGACCAAGTGACCCGTCCGCCGGCCGCCGCGGTGAGATCATCGGCAGCGGAGGCCGGCGGGCACCAGGTTTGACGATCCGGCCGCCTCGGCGTACGCGGGGACACCCGCGCCGCCGGGGCGGCCGATCCGCACCACACCGGGACCGGGCCGGCTCGGCGCCCGGCGGCAGCGGCTACGCTGCACCATCGCTCGCACTCCAGGAGGTTGCGCTGAGACTCGAACTGCGCGGCATCACCAAGCGGTTCGGTGATCTGGTCGCCAACGACCACATCGACCTGACGGTGGAGCCTGGAGAGATCCACGCCCTGCTCGGCGAGAACGGCGCCGGCAAGTCGACCCTGATGAACGTCCTCTACGGGCTCTACCAGCCCGACGAGGGCGAGATCCTGGTCGACGGCAAGCCGCTGAAGCTGAAGGGCCCGTCGGACGCCATCGCGGCCGGGATCGGCATGGTGCATCAGCACTTCATGCTGGTGCCGGTCTTCACGGTGGCCGAGAACGTCATGCTCGGCGCCGAGCAGGTCAAGGGCGGCATCGCCGGCTTCCTGGACCGGCGGCGCGCCCGGCGCGAGGTCGCCGAGGTCTCCGAGCGGTACAACCTCCGGGTCGACCCGGACGCGGTGATCGAGGACCTCCCGGTCGGCATCCAGCAGCGGGTGGAGATCGTCAAGGCGCTCACCCGCGACGTCGACCTGCTGATCCTGGACGAGCCGACCGCGGTGCTCACCCCGCAGGAGACCGAGGAGCTGCTCACGGTCATGCGGTCGCTCAAGGCCGCCGGCAAGTCGATCGTCTTCATCACCCACAAGCTGGGCGAGGTGAAGGCGATCGCCGACCGGATCACCGTCATCCGGCGCGGGAAGACCGTCGGCACCGCCGCGCCGACCGCCAGCCGGGACGAACTGGCCGCGCTGATGGTCGGCCGCAGCGTCCGACTGACCGTGGAGAAGCAGCCCGCCACCCCGGGCCGGCCGATCCTGGAGGTCTCCGGCCTGGTCGTCGACGACGACCGGCAGATCCGCGCGGTCGACGGCGTCGACCTGACCGTGCACGCGGGCGAGGTGCTCGGCGTCGCGGGCGTCCAGGGCAACGGCCAGACCGAGCTGATCGAGGCGATCATGGGCCTGCGGCCGGCGCTCGCCGGCACGGTGACCCTCGACGGCGAGGACGTGCACGGCTGGCAGACCAAGAAGGTGCTCCGCGCCGGGGTCGGCTACGTGCCGGAGGACCGCAGCGTCGACGGCCTGGTCAAGGAGTTCTCCGTCGCGGAGAACCTGGTGCTGGACATCTACGACCGGCCGCCCTTCGGCAAGGGTCTGTCGCTCAAGCCGGACGCCATCGCGAAGTCGGCGAAGGAGCGGATCGAGCAGTTCGACATCCGTACCTCCTCGGCCGACGCCGCGGTGGGCACCCTCTCCGGCGGCAACCAGCAGAAGGTGATCGTGGCCCGGGAGCTGTCCCGGCCGCTGAAGCTCTTCATCGCCGCCCAGCCGACCCGGGGCGTGGACGTCGGCTCGATCGAGTTCATCCACAGCCGGGTGATCCGCGAGCGGGACATCGGCACCGCGGTCATGGTGGTCTCCAGCGAGCTGGACGAGGTGATCGGCCTCGCCGACCGGATCGCGGTGATGTACCGGGGCCGGATCATCGGCATCGTCGGCCCGGACACCCCGCGCGAGGAGATCGGCCTCCTGATGGCCGGCATCACCCCGGAGACGGCCGGCGAGCCCGGCGGCACGGCGGCCCCGGCCCCCGAGGGCCCTGGTAACGAGGACGAGGCATGAGCAACCCGAACCCGGCGTCGGGCTCCCCGGACAAGGAGCCGGCGACCGAGTCCCAGGCGGCGCAGAACGCGGTCGGCAACACCGACCGCGCGGCGACGACCGCCACCGCCCCGAAGCGGCCCGAGGAACAGCCCCGCCCCTCGCTGGGTCGGCTGTTCCTGGACAACCTCTGGGCCGCCAACACGGTCACCGTCACCGTGCTCGCCGTGGTCCTGGCGATGCTCGTCGGCGCCGTGCTGATCATCGTCTCCGACCCGGAGGTGCTGGCCACCTACAGCTACATCACCGCCCGGCCGGCCGACGCGCTCAACTCCAGCTGGGCGGTGGTCAGCGAGGCGTACGCGAACCTGTTCAAGGGCGCGATCTTCGACCCGGAGGCGTCCGGCTTCACCGCCGTGCTGAGCCCGATCTCGGAGACGCTCACCTACACCGCGCCGCTGGCCTTCACCGGCCTCTCGGTCGCCCTCGCCTTCCGCGGCGGCCTGTTCAACATCGGCGCCCAGGGCCAGGCGACCATCGGCGTCATCCTCGCCGCGGTCGCCGGCTTCGCGCTGCCGCTGCCGCCGGTGCTGCACCTGCTCGTCGCGCTGATCGCCGGCGCGGCCGGCGGCGCGATCTGGGGCTTCGTCCCGGGCATCCTCAAGGCGCGCACCGGGGCCCACGAGGTGATCAACACGATCATGCTCAACTACGTGGCGGTCTACTTCCTCTCCTGGATCATCATCCAGAGCGGGGTGCACAACCCGAACCGCGCCGACGCGATCAGCAAGCCGGTGGAGTCCTCCGCCCAGCTGCCCCGCCTGCTCGGCGACAACCTGCGGGTGCACGCCGGCATCCTGGTCGCGGTGCTGGCCACCTGGTTCGTCGCCTGGCTGCTCAACCGCTCCACGGTCGGCTTCGAGCTGCGCGCGGTCGGGGACAATCCGGACGCCGCGCGGACCGCGGGCATCAGCGTCACCCGGACGTACGTGCTGATCATGGTGATCTCCGGCCTGCTGGCCGGCCTGGGCGGCTCGAACATGGTGCTCGGCTCGACCGCGGACGCGCTCACCCCGGAGGTGGTCGCGCAGATCGGCTTCGACGGCATCCTGGTGGCGTTACTCGGGCGGGTGAAGCCGTGGGGCGTGCTGCTCGCCGCCCTGCTCTTCGGCGCGCTCCAGGCCGGCGGCAACCGGATGCAGTCGTACTCGGGGATCTCCCTGGAGTTGGTCACCGTGCTCCAGGCGCTGATCGTCATCTTCATCGCCGCACCGGCCCTGGTGAAGGCGATCTTCCAGCTCCGGGCCGCCCGCGCCGCCCGGTTGCAGACGAGCCTGGCGAAGGGCTGGTAAGGCATGTCCACCACGGCTGTCCCCGACGTCGCCGTCGCCACGGTCGACGAGGGCTTCTGGACGCGGACCCGCAAGACGGGTGCCGCCCTGCTGGCGCTGGGCGTGCTCGCGGCGGTGCTCTTCGGAGCGCTCGCCACCGGCCGGCAGGCCCGCTTCACGCTCAGCGAAACCGAGGGCGGGGCGGCGCTGGCGGTCAACGGCACGACCGGCGCGATCTTCTTCGGGATCATCGCCGCCGCGGCCGGCGGCGCGCTGCTGGCCGGGGTGCCGAAGCGCTGGTTCACCACGCTGCTCGGCGTCGGGCTGGTCGCCTTCGTGCTGAGCTTCCTGTGCTGGCAGGTCTCCGCCGCCCCCGAGGGCCGCAACTTCATGCCGCTGGTGAACGTCGTCCGCGGCACGTTCATCCTGGCCCTGCCGCTGATCTTCGGCGCGCTGGCCGGCGTGCTCTGCGAGCGGACCGGCGTGGTGAACGTGGCGATCGAGGGCCAGCTGCTGATGGGCGCCTTCTCCGGCGCGCTCTTCGGCAGCATCTCCGGCAACGTCTGGGTCGGCCTGGTCGCCGCCGCGATCGGCGGCGCGCTGATCTCCCTGCTGCTCGCCGTCTTCGCCATCCGCTACCTGGTCGACCAGGTGGTCATGGGCATCGTGCTCAACCTGCTGGCGGTGGGGGTCACCGGCTTCCTCTACGAGCGGCTGATGCAGACCGACGCGACGAAGTACAACAGCGCGCCCCGGTTCAGCAACTGGGAGATCCCGCTGCTCAAGGACATCCCGCTGATCGGTCCGGCGCTGTTCCGGGGCAACATCTTCCTCTACCTCGGCCTGCTGCTCGTGCTGGTCATCCACATCGCGCTGTTCCGCACCCGATGGGGCCTGCGGACCCGGTCGGTGGGTGAGCACCCGACCGCGGCCGACACCCTCGGCGTGAAGGTGCTGCGGCTGCGCTACCGCAACGTGATCATGGCCGGAATGGTGGCCGGCATCGGCGGCGCCTCGTACACGCTGGCGCTCTACTCCTTCACCAAGAACATGATCGGCGGTAAGGGCTTCATCGCCCTGGCCGCGCTGATCTTCGGCCGGTGGAGCCCGACGGGCGCGCTGCTCGCGGCGCTCTTCTTCGGCTTCGCCGACCAGCTCGCCACCTACCTCGGCGCGATCGGCAGCAGCATCCCCAGCCAGTTCCTGGCGATGCTGCCGTACCTGGCGACGATCCTGGCGGTGGCCGGGCTGGTCGGCCGGGTCCGGGCGCCGGCCGCGGACGGCAAGCCGTACATCAAGGGCTGAGCCCTGAGCTGATCGGTGCCCGGCGGGGGATTTCCCGCCGGGCACGGTCGTTCCGGGTGTCGACCGGCACAGGGGTACCCCTTCCCGCGTTCGACCAGGGTCAGTTGGGCAGAATGGTGGGATGACCGAGATCGACTGGGAGCGGCTGCGCGCCGCGGCCACGGAGGCGATGCGGCACGCGTACGCGCCGTACTCGAAGTTCCCCGTCGGGGCGGCCGCCCTGGTCGACGACGGCCGGGTGGTGGTCGGCTGCAACGTGGAGAACGCCGCGTACGGCGTCACGCTCTGCGCCGAGTGCGGGGTGGTCTCCTCGCTGCACGCCACCGGCGGCGGCCGGCTGGTCGCGATGTCCTGCGTCGACGCCAACGGCGAGCCGCTGATGCCCTGCGGCCGGTGCCGGCAGCTGCTCTGGGAGCACGGTGGCCCGGAGTGCCTGGTCGAGACGAAGGGCCGGCCGCTGCGGATGGCCGAGCTGCTGCCGCACGCCTTCGGCGTGGAGGACCTGGAGGCCGTCGTCAGCGAGACCCCGGTGCCGGTGGTGCCGGAGCGGTTGGCCGCCTGGCGGGGGCGGGGCACGGTCTTCGTGCACCCGGACCTCTCCGCCGGGCAGCAGGTCTGGACGGCGTACTGGGAGCGGTCCGCCGGGGACACCGAGGGCGCCGAGACCGGCGTGCTGGAGGAGGGTCCGACCTGGGACGACCCGGCGGAGGCGGTCACCTGGGGGCTGGCCCGTACGCCTCGGGTGGTGGTGGTCGACGCGGCCGGCGCCATCTTCTGGGCCGGTGAGAGCGAGCCGCCGATGGAGATACCGATCCGCTGGGCTGGTTGAGCTCCGCCGGGCGCAGGGCCGCTGGTCGGCATCCGCAACGACGAGGAAAGATCATCTGATGAGTGCTTTTACGGCGGTCGACGTCATCCGGGCCAAGCGGGACGGGGGTGTGCTGAGCGACGGCCAGATCGACTGGGTGGTCGACGCGTACACCAAGGGGCTGGTGGCCGACGAGCAGATGTCGGCGCTGGCCATGGCGATCCTGCTGCGCGGCATGACCGCGCCGGAGATCGCCCGGTGGACCGCCGCGATGATCGCCAGCGGGGAGCGGCTGGACCTGTCGTCGGTGTCCCGGCCGACCGCGGACAAGCACTCCACGGGCGGCGTCGGCGACAAGATCACCCTGCCGCTCACTCCGCTCGTCGCCGCCTGCGGCGGCGCGGTGCCGCAGCTCTCCGGGCGCGGGCTGGGCCACACCGGCGGCACCCTGGACAAGCTGGAGTCGATCCCCGGCTGGCGGGCCGCGCTCACCAACGACGAGTTCATCGCCCAGCTCCGCGACGTCGGCGCGGTGATCTGCGCGGCCGGCGCGGGGCTGGCCCCGGCGGACCGCAAGCTGTACGCGCTGCGCGACGTCACCGGCACCGTCGAGGCGATCCCGCTGATCGCCAGCTCGATCATGAGTAAGAAGATCGCCGAGGGCACCGGCGCGCTGGTGCTCGACGTGAAGGTCGGCTCGGGCGCCTTCATGAAGTCCGTGGACGACGCCCGCGAGCTGGCCCGGACCATGGTCGAGCTGGGCGGTGCGCACGGCGTGCGGACGGTCGCCCTGCTCACCGACATGTCCACCCCGCTCGGCCTGACCGTCGGCAACGCGGTCGAGGTCACCGAGTCGGTCGAGGTGCTGGCCGGCGGTGGCCCGGCGGACGTGGTGGAGCTGACCCTGGCCCTGGCCCGGGAGATGCTGGCCGCGGCCGGCCTGCCGGACGCCGACCCGGAGGCGGCGCTGCGCGACGGCCGGGCGATGGACGTCTGGCGGACGATGATCCGGGCGCAGGGCGGCGACCCGGACGCGCCGATGCCCACCGCCAACGAGGTCGAGGTGATCCGCGCTGCCGAGGACGGCTTCGTCGCCTCCGTCGACGCGTACGCCATCGGGGTGGCCGCGTGGCGGCTCGGCGCCGGGCGGGCCCGCAAGGAGGACCCGGTGAGCATCCCGGCCGGGGTGGTGCTGCACAAGCGCCCCGGTGACCCGGTACGCGCGGGCGACCCCCTCTACGAGCTGCGTGCCGAGCACGGGGAGCGGATCCCGGCGGCGCTCGCCGAGGCGGAGCGCGCGGTCCGGATCGCGCCGGACGCGCCGGCGGCGACGCCGCTGGTCATCGAGCGCATCGGCTGATCAATTCCGGTCGGCGGTGCCGTGGTGCTGGCCACCCGAAGCCGCTATTCTCCCTGCCCAGGGGGGACAGACCGGCGATGAGCCGTTGCGAGCAGACAGGGACCTGAGCCGTGCGCATACCCGCCCCCGATCCCCGGGCCGTCCGTGAGGCGAGCCTCGACGAGCTGTCCCGGCTGGGCCTGCCACTTCCGCCGTCCCAGTTCCCGCTGGTGTGGGAGCCGGGCGACGAGATCGAGCTGCGACCCACCGTCGAGATCGAGGCTCGGATCTCGGTGCTGCACCTGATCCTGGCCCGGTGCTTCGGGATGCCCCCGCAGGCGGCGATGAGCTGGCTGCTCGCCTCGCGCCTGGTGGACATGGTAACGCCGCCGGAGTGGCAGTTCGTGATGGGCGGCAAGGGCGACCACCGGTCGTTCGTGCTGCACCACGACGCGCTCTTCTCGCTGGCCTGGGTGCTCGGGTTGACCAAGGAGCTCGACCCGACGGTGCCGGTGGACGAGCGGCTGGTGGAGCGGATGCCGCACGTCGCCAGCGGGGAGACCTTCGCCCAGTGGCGGTCGCGGATCCTGGCCGCCCCGCAGCACCCCGCCGACGCGGCGGCCCTGCTCGACCTGCACTACTGCCTGGACTGGGCGTACCTGGCGACGGAGCGGGCCGGCCGGCGGCCGCCCGGGCTGGTGGACGCGAACGCGATCGGGCAGCGCCGGTGGGCGCTGGAGTGGGCGGTGGTCCTCCGCGGCCCGTACCACGACGAGCCGCCCGGCTGGGAAGAGGTCGACCTCTCCACCTGACCCGGTCAGCGCGGCCGGTGCACGCCCAGCCGGACGGCGAGCGTCACCGGGACCGGCTCGGGCAGGGCGGCGATCCGGTCGGCGAGCCGGGTCGGGTCGGTGTGCCAGGCGCTCGGGCCCATCCCGACCAGGGTGGCCACCTCGGTTCGGGTGAGCGCGAGCCGGGCCCGACGCACCTCGGTCGACTCCTCGGTGAAGTGCCCGGCCAGGCTGCCGGCGACCCGGTCCGCCTTGGCCGGGTCCACCTTCAGGAGGTCGAGCGGGTCGACCAGCTCGACCAGGTGGTCCTCGGCCGGGGTGACCACCAGCAGCGCGCCGGCCGGGTCGAGCACCCGGTGGAACTCCGCGCCGTTGCGCGGGGCGAAGACGTTGAGCAGCACGGCGGTGGAGGCGTCGGCCAGCGGGAGGCGCTGCCAGGTGTCGGCGAGCGCCGCCGCCGCGCGCGGGTGGGCCCGGGCCGCGCGGCGCAGCGCCGGCTTGGAGACGTCCAGGGCCAGACCGGCGGCGTCCGGCAGCGCCGCCAGCACCGCGGCGAGGTACCGGCCGGTCCCGGCGCCGGCATCCACCACCAGCGGGTACGGCTGGTCGGGGCGCTCGGCGTACGGGAGCGCGGTGGTGGCGAGGGCCTCGGCGACGGTGTCGTAGTGGCCGGCGGCGAGGAAGTCGGCGCGGGCGGCGACCATCTCGGCGCTGTCCCCGGCGTGCGGGGCGCGGCCGGCGAGCAGGTTGACGTACCCCTGGCGGGCGACGTCGAAGCTGTGCCGGCGCGGGCAGCGCAGCGCGCGGGCGGTGCCCGCGGTGACCTCGGCCAGGGGATCGCCGCAGACCGGGCAGCGCAGCCGGTCGAGGATGCGGGCGTCCACGTCAGAGCTCCGGGCCGGCGGGCGTCGGAGCGGCCCGGCGGGGCCGGTCGTCACCGGGCCGGGCCGGCGCGGTGAGGTGGTCGACCACCCGGTGGGTCAGCGCGCCGAGCGCCTCGATCTCGTCGGGCGTGAGCAGGTCGATCAGGTGCCGGCGGACGGCGGCCACGTGCCCCGGTGCGGCCGCCTCGATGGCCCGCCGGCCGGCGGGGGTCAGCGCGATCACCGAGCCGCGGCCGTCGGATGCGCACTCCTCGCGGGTAACCAGGCCGCGCTGCTGCATCCGGGTCAGGTGGTGGGAGAGCCGGCTGCGGGACCAGAGCATCCGGTCGGCCAGCTCGCTGAGGCGCAGCCGTTGGTCGGGCGTCTCGGAGAGGTCGGAGAGGACGTCGTAGTCCGGCTCGGAGAGCCCGGCGTCCTGCGCCAGCTCGCGGGCCAGCTCCAGGTCGAGCAGGCGGCGCATCCGGCGGTAGCCGCGCCAGGCCCGCTCCTCCCGCTCGTCCAGCCACCGGGGTGCGTCCATGCCGACCATCCTAACTCAGTTGTTGACATGTCACCGAGAGCACCCTAGGGTCGATGACATGTCATCCAGATTGCCCTTACGGCTGGGTCGGCTCCTGGTCGGGCTGGTCCTCTTCGGCGCCAGCGTGGCGCTGATGGTCCGCGCGGACCTCGGGCTGTCGTCCTGGGACGTGCTGCACCAGGGCCTCGCCGCCCGGACCGGCCTGCCGCTGGGCTGGGTGGTCAACGGCGTGGCGCTGGTGGTCCTGCTGCTCTGGCTCCCGCTGCGCCAGCGCCCCGGCTTCGGCACCGTGGCCAACGTCGCGCTGGTCGGGGTGGCGCTCGACGCGGTGCTGGCGGTGCTCCCGCCGGTGCACGCGCTCCCCGCCCGGGTCGGCCTGCTGCTCCTCGGCGTCCTGCTCAACGGGGTCGCTACCGCCCTCTACCTCGGCGCCCGGCTCGGCCCCGGCCCGCGCGACGGGCTGATGACCGGCCTGGCCGCGCGCGGCCTGCCGATCGGCCGCGTCCGCACCCTGATCGAGCTGGGCGTGCTCGCCGCCGGCTGGCTGCTCGGCGGCACCGTCGGCGTCGGCACCGTGCTCTACGCGCTGAGCATCGGACCGCTCGCCCAGTTCCTCATCCCCCGACTCGCCGTGCCGATCCCCGCCCGGCCCGCCCCGACAGGAGTGACCCCACCATGCCCCGCCTGAACGTGATCGTCGCCAGCACCCGCCCCGGCCGGGTGGGCCGGCGGCTCGGAGACTGGTTCACCGAAGTCGCCGTCCGGCACGGCGGCTTCGACGAGGTACGCCTGGTCGACCTCGCCGAGGTCGGGCTGCCCTTCCACGACGAGCCGCACCACCCCTCGGAGGGGAACTACCTGCACCCGCACACTCGGGAGTGGAGCGCGACGACCGCCGCGGCGGACGCCTTCGTCCTCGTCATGCCGGAGTACAACTACGGCTTCAGCGCCCCGCTCAAGAACGCGATCGACTACCTCTACCACGAGTGGCGGCACAAGCCGGTCGGCTTCGTCAGCTACGGCATGACCTCGGGCGGCCTGCGCGCGGTGCAGATGATCAAGCAGGTGGTGACCACGCTGAACATGGTGCCGGTCAACGAGGCGGTGGCCGTCTTCCTGCGGCAGGCGCTCGACGACCGCGGTGAGCTGCGGCCCGACCCCGGGCGCGACGAGGCCGCCGACCTGATGCTCGACCAGCTGGTCCGGCTGGCCGCCGCGCTCGCGCCGCTGCGGGTGGCGGCGTGAGCGCCCGGCTGTGGGAGCTCTTCGGCGAGCGGGGGCGCGGGGTGGTGGTCACCCTGCGCCGGGACGGCCGACCGCAGCTGTCGAACGTCGACTATCTCGCCGAGCCCGGGCTGATCCGCTGCTCCACCACCGGCGACCGGGCCAAGGTCCGCAACCTGCGCCGCGACCCCCGGGCCAGCTTCCACGTGACCACCGCCGACGGCGGGGCGTACGTGGTGGCCGAGGGGACCGTGACGCTCACCCCACCGGCCGCGGCGGCCGACGACGCCACCGTCGAGGAGCTGGTGGAGGTCTACCGGCGGATCCGCGGCGAGCACCCCGACTGGGCGGAGTACCGGGCCGCCATGGTGGCCGACGGTCGCCTGGTGGTGCGCCTCGCGGTCGAGCGGGTGTACGGCTGGCGCCCCTGACCCGCCCGGCCCGGTCCCATCCCGTCCCGCGGTCGCCGGTGACTAATGTCTGAGCATGGTCGCAATCCGGTACGAGGACATCGTCAAGGTCCCGAAGGCGCTGCTGCACGATCACCTGGACGGCGGTCTGCGGCCGGCGACGATCGTCGAGCTGGCCGCCGAGGTCGGCCACGAGCTGCCCACCACCGACCCGGAGGCGCTGGGCCGCTGGTTCGTCGAGGCGGCCAGCTCGGGCTCGCTGGAGCGCTACCTGGAGACGTTCGCGCACACCGTGGCGGTGATGCAGACCGCGCCCGCGCTGCGCCGGGTCGCTCGGGAGTGCGCGCTCGACCTGGCCGCCGACGGGGTGGTCTACGCCGAGGTCCGGTTTGCGCCGGAGCAGCACCTGGAACAGAACCTGAGCCTGGACGAGGTGGTCGAGGCGGTCGTCGCCGGCTTCGTGGAGGGAAGCGCGCAGGCCGCCGAGGCGGGCACCCCGATCCGGGTCGGCACCCTGCTCACCGCGATGCGGCACGCCGCCCGCTCGCAGGAGATCGCCGAGCTGGCCGTCCGGCACCGCGACGCCGGGGTGGTCGGCTTCGACATCGCCGGCGCGGAGGCGGGCTTCCCGCCCACCCGGCACCTGGACGCCTTCGAGTACCTCCAGCGGGAGAACTTCCACTTCACCATCCACGCCGGCGAGGCGTTCGGGCTGCCGTCGATCTGGCAGGCGATCCAGTGGTGCGGCGCCGACCGGCTCGGCCACGGGGTACGGATCGTCGACGACATCACCCCGGGTCCGGAGCCGGTGCTCGGCAGGCTGGCCGCGTACGTGCGGGACAAGCGGATCCCGCTGGAGCTGTGCCCGTCGTCGAACGTGCAGACCGGCGCCGCCCCTTCGATCGTGGAGCACCCGATCGGGCTGCTCCGGGACCTGCGCTTCCGGGCGACGGTCAACACCGACAACCGGCTGATGAGCGGCACCTCGATGTCGCGGGAGATGGCGCTGCTGGTGGAGGCCTTCGGCTACGGCTGGAAGGAGCTCCAGTGGTTCACCATCAACGCGATGAAGAGCGCCTTCATCCCGTTCGACGAGCGACTGAAGATCATCGACGAGGTGATCAAGCCGGCGTACGGGAAGCTGATCGGCTGATCACGGATGCTGGTGCGGGTGGCCGGCGAGCAGGGCGGCCACCCGGCGCAGCACCTCCCGGGCCCGGGCCGCCTCGGCGCCCAACCCGGTCTGCCGGCGCAGCACCGCCGGCTCGGCACGGAGCAGGGCCACCCCGCGGCTCAGCAGGACCCGGGGCGCCTTGCGCTGCTCGGCGAGGTCGCGGGCGAGCCGGCGGAGGAACGTCGCCCCGCGCGGCCGGCGCAGCGCGTACGCCCCGGCGAGGAGGCCGCGGCGGCGGCACTCCTCGACGATCTCGGCGGCGAAGATCCCTTCGGCGACGAAAAGTGGCGATCCGGCGACATCGAATGGCCGGGTGGCCACCCGCCGGTCCGCGCCGATCGCATAAACCGGCACTTCGGCCTTGCCGTACCGGCCCAGTCGGGCAATTGTTTCCACCGCTGTCTCGGCATCCCAGGACCCGGGAGACTCCCAATCCACCTGTCCGTTCCGACGCGGCAACGTAGGGTCATCGCCGTCCTTGTAGAAGTCGTCCAGGCAAAGGACAGGAAGTCCGGTTCGGTGCGCAATGTACGACTTTCCGGAGCCGGAAGGGCCGGCGAGCAGGACGACGCGGTGACGATGTTCCATAACCTTGAGTGACTCCGGACAGACAGATTGCTATCAAATTGCATCAACATCTCATCACACCTCCGGCGAGTGACATCCTGGGCTTTCTCTTTGCGAGGCGGCGTGATGGAATCTCGGAGGTCCGACCCGCCGGGTCGGTCGCTCGGCGTTGCCCAGGGGCAACGTCCGGACGCTGTGATGCGAGGGCGGTGACGTGAGCAAACGGCCAAAGACGGCGGGCTCCTTCCTGTCGCGTCTGCGCCGGCCGGCCAGCCGGCTCCGCGACATGCCGATCTGGTCCAAGCTCGGTCTGATCATGATCGTGCCGACCATCGCCACGGTCGTGGTTGGCACCAGTGGTCTGGTCGACCACCTGCAGACGCTCAACAATGCCAACCGGGCCGGCGACCTCGCCAATTTGGTCGGCTACTCGGGTGACCTGGTCGACACCCTGCAGGACGAGCGGACCTCCGCGGTGCTCTTCCTCGGCGCGAGGGACAACAACCCCCAGGCCAAGGCCCAGTACCAGGAGGCCTACAACCGGGCCAACTCCCGGGTCGACCAGGCCAAGACGCCGTACTCCCAGCAGCGCCTGGAGATCGACGGCCTGCCGGCGAATTACAACGCGCTGCTCGGCAAGATCGACGACGGCCTCACCGGCCTGCCCGGCACCCGCAGCAAGGTCTTCAACGGCAAGCTCACGCTCACCGACGCGGTGAAGTCGTACTCGGTCCTGATCACGGACCTGCTCGCGGTCCGGGACTCGGCCACCCAGCTCGCCGGGGACAACGACCTGAGCGACCGGATGCGGGCGTCCGCCGCCGTCGCCCGACAGAAGGAGTACCTCTCCCAGCGCCGCGTGGTGGTCCACCAGGCCCTGCAGCAGAAGTCGCTCACCCCGATCCTGCGGAACGACTACATCGCCAGCGGCACCGCCCAGGCGCAGGCGCTGGAGACCTTCAAGGCGGTCACCAACCAGGCCGACCGCGAGTTCTACGACCAGACGGTCTCCGGCTCGGACCTGCGTGAGGCGGTCACTTACAACTCCTTCATGGAAAACAACAGCACCGGCGACATGGCTGGTGCGAAGTTCGGGCCGGACCAGTGGGACGCGGCCATGGTGGCCAACGCCAAGCTGATCCGCACGGTCGAGGCGAGGCTTGACGGCAACGTGGTGCGGCAGGCCGACAACCTCCGCTCGGACGTGCAGCGCCAGGTCTTCCTGGAGACCGGCCTGCTGCTGAGCATGCTGCTGCTGGCGATCCTCTTCGCGTACCTGGTCGCCCGCTCGATGGCCCGGTCGCTGCGCGACCTGCGGCAGGGTGCCCTCTCCGTGGCCCAGTACGGACTGCCGCAGGCGGTGGCCCGGCTGCGTGACCCGCAGGTCATCGGGCAGCTCTCCCCGGTGCAGTTGGCCAACCAGATCGCCGAGCCGCTGCCCGTCCGGAGCAAGGATGAGTTCGGCCAGGTGACCGAGGCGTTCAACGCCGTCCACCTGGAGGCCGTCCGGACCGCCGCCGAGCAGGCCGCGCTGCGCGCCTCCGTCGCGACGATGTTCGTCAACCTGGCCCGCCGGTCGCAGATCCTGGTCGACCGGCTGATCGGTCACCTGGACCGGCTGGAGCGCGGCGAGGAGGACCCGGACCGGCTGGCCGAGCTGTTCCAGCTCGACCACCTCGCCACCCGGATGCGCCGCAACGACGAGAACCTGCTGGTCCTCGCCGGCGCCGACTCGACCCGCGTGCAGCGCGAGCCGGCCGCCCTGATCGACGTGCTCCGCGCCGCGCAGTCCGAGGTGGAGCACTACACCCGGATCGAGTTCGGCGTGATCGACCGGGACATCGAGGTCGCCGCCCACGCGGTCAACGACCTGGTGCACCTGGTCGCCGAGCTGTTCGACAACGCCACCGCCTTCTCCCCGCCGGACTCGCACGTCATGGTGGAGGCCCGGCGGGTGGGCGACCGCGCCTCCCTGTACGTGGAGGACCGGGGCATCGGCATCAGCGCCGACCTGTTGCGTGACCTCAACGAGCGGCTCGCCACGCCGCCGCAGGTGGACGTGGCCGTCTCCCGGATGATGGGTCTGGTCGTGGTCGCCCGACTGGCCTCCCGGCACGGCGTGAGGGTCGAGCTGCGGCCCGGCGCCGACCGGGGCACCGTCGCCGACGTCACGCTGCCCACCTCCGTGCTGGTGCCCCGCGCCCTCTCCGGGCGGGGCCACCAGCCCCCGGCGCTCCCCGCGGCGGCCGGCCCGGCGCCGGCCTTCGGTGGCCCCCAGGCGGTCGGCCCGGCCCCCGCCTTCGGCGCGCTGGCGGCCCTGGGCAACGGCCCGGCCACCCCGCCGGCCCCGCGTCCGGGCGAGTCGGGCAACCAGGTGACCCTCGGCGGTCGCCCGTTCGACCCGGCCTCGCGCAACGGCTCCGGCACCCCGGCCACGACCGGCGGGATGCGCTCGATGCCCGCCTGGTCGGACCTCACCGGTGCCAGCGGGATCAGCGGCAGTGACTCGTTCACGCCGCGGAACTCCAACGGCCAGCCGATCGACCCGCTGCCGCAGCGCCGCAACGGCGGCGACGGTGACCCGTCCGGCACCGGCCAGCAGCCGGCGATCCCGCGGCAGCTGCCCAGCAGCCCGGAGGCGCATCCGTACAACCCGCCGCCGGTCTCCGGCGTCCCGGTGTCGTCGTCGCCAGTCTCCGGACACCCGGTCTCCGCCCAGCCCGTGTCCAGCCAGCCGGTCTCGGGCCAGCCCGTGTCGGCCGCGCCGGCCCACGGCCAGCCGTACTCGGCGCCGCCGGCGGTTCAGCCGTACTCGGCGCCGCCCGCCGGTCAGCAGTACTCCGCGCCGTCGGCGGGTCAGCAGTACTCCGCGCCGTCGGCGGGTCAGCAGTACTCTGCGCCGTCGGCGGGTCAGCAGTACTCCGCGCCGTCGGCGGGTCAGATGCCGCCGCAGGCTGCGCCGAGCGCCGCAGCGCCGCCGGTCTGGCCGCCGGTCGCCGCGCCCGACCGGGACGCGGCCACCCCGCCGGTGCCGGAGCGGCTCGCCGCCGCCCTGGACATGACCACCGAGCTGCCCCGGGTGCACCGCCCGGAGGCCGCCATGCCGCCGGCCGCCAACCGACCGCCGGCTGCGAACCGCCCGACGACGCCGCAGCAGGCCGGGAACCGCCAGCGGTACGCGGACGAGACGATGGAGCTGCCGATCTTCCGGGAGCTGGAGTCGGCGTGGTTCCGCACCCGCCGGCCCGGGCCGGAGGAGGCGGGCGCCGCGCCGGCCGCCCCGGCCACCCCGGCTACCCCGGCGAACGGTGCCGCGACCCAGCAGTTCGCCAGGGTCGACGCCACCGGTCGGGCCGTTCAGCAGACACCACCCGGGACGACAGGTAACGCACCGATGGCACACACTCCGACGGCCGGTGGAGCGCCGCGCGACAACGGGACGGCCACGAACGGCGGCGTCCGCCCCGCTCCCGCCGAGGCGCTGCCGACCCGGCGGCCGCAGCCCCCGCCCGGTGGCTGGCAGACCGCGGCCGACGATGGCTGGCGGGCCGCCTCGGCGGCCACCGAGGTGCCGGTGGAGGAGACCACTCAGAAGGGGCTGCCCAAGCGGACGCCGATGGCGCAGCTGGTCCCGGGTGGCGTGGAGAAGCCGTCGGCCTCGGTGCAGCGCCGGACGCCGGAGGGCGTACGGGGCCTGCTCTCGGCCTACCATCGGGGCGTGCAGCGGGGGCGTAACCACCCGACCGACAGCAACTCGACCGGCCCGGAGGCGACCCCGGGCGGGCAGCAGTCCTCGCAGTCTGGCTCTGGCCCGGTGGCCGGGAGCGGGCAGAAGGAGCAACAAGGATGACAACTACGCAGGATCTCGGATGGCTGTTGGCCAACTTCGCCGACCGGGTGCCCGGTGTCGCGCACGCGGTCGCCGTCTCCGCCGACGGCCTGCTTCTCGCGTCGTCTCGTGACCTCCCGCGGGACCGGGCGGACCAGCTGGCCGCGATCTCGTCCGGCCTGGTCAGCCTGACCCAGGGCGCCGCCCGCTGCTTCGAGGGCGGGGCGGTCCTGCAGACCGTCGTGGAGATGGACAACGGCTTCCTGTTCCTGATGTCCATCTCGGACGGATCGTCGTTCGCGGTCCTGGCCGCGCGCAGCTGCGACGTCGGGCAGGTCGGTTACGAGATGGCCCTGCTCGTCGACCGGGTGGGCGACGCGCTGACCCCGCAGCCGCGTACGGCTGTCGGAATGATGGGCTGACTGAGCTGACCGGCGGGTCGGCACGGCAGGAACGACACGAGAACAACGACGGGAACCACCGGGCGAGAGCCGGTGCCGGGTGCGAAGGAGGTGAGCGGCGACATGGTCGATCGTGACGAGCCGACCGGCGCGTTGGTCCGTCCATACGCCGTGACCCGCGGTCGTACCCGTCCCCGACTCGACATCGCCCTGGAGGCGCTCGTCGAGACGACGGTGCGCGGCCGGGCCGCTGCCAGTGGTAATGGCGGCCAGGGTCGTGAGCACCAGTACATCGCCGCGCTGTGTGACGGACGCGTGCAGTCGCTCGCCGAGATCGCGGCGCGGTTGCAGCTTCCGCTCGGCGTGGCCCGGGTGCTCATCGCCGACATGGCGACGGACGGCCTGGTCGCGGTCCACGAGCCGACCATTTTGGACGACTCCGACGACGCGGTGGGCACTGAACTGCTGGAGAGGGTGCTGAGTGGACTTCGCAGGCTCTGACATGTCGCACCGGCCGTCGACCCCGAGCGGGCGCGTGACGTCGGCGAAGATCGTTATCGCCGGTGGATTCGGCGTCGGTAAGACGACGTTGGTCGGCTCGGTCTCGGAGATCACGCCGCTGACCACCGAGGCGATCATGACTTCCGCCGGCGTGGGCGTCGACGACACCCGGCAGGTGCCGGGCAAGACGACGACCACGGTGGCGATGGACTTCGGTCGTATCTCGATCGACCGGGACCTGATCCTGTACCTGTTCGGTACGCCGGGTCAGACGCGGTTCTGGTTCATGTGGGACGAGCTGGTCCGCGGTGCCATCGGCGCCGTGGTGCTGGTGGACACCCGCAGGCTGGCCGACTGCTTCGCCGCGATCGACTTCTTCGAGCACCGGCGGCTGCCGTACCTGGTGGCCATCAACTGCTTCGACGGGATGCAGTACCACGACCCGCAGGACGTCCGGGACGCGCTGGCCATCTCCAGCGACGTGCCCGTGGTGGCCTGCGACGCCCGGAACCGCGAGTCGACCAAGCACGTGCTGATCTCGCTGGTCGAGTACGTGCTCACCATGCGGCGCTCGCGGGCGGTCGCGCCCGCCTGACCGGCGTCAGGTCGCGCCCGGTGACAGCCTCGGCCGTCACCGGGCGCTTCGCGCTGTCCTGATTCGGTGGCCCGCCGGCCACCCGCCGGCCGGCCGGGGGCGACCCGCCGTCCGCCGGGGGCGGGCCGGTGATCAGGCGTACGGCGTCCAGGTGCCCTGGGTGACCACGTAGATGCCGAGGGAGTCCCGCTCCAGGCCCCCGTGCCGGATCGGCGCGAAGGCGTACCCGCCGGCGATGCCCTCGGTCACCTCGGTCTGCAGGTACGCGCGCCGGCAGCCGTTCGCTCGCCGTCAGCTCCACGTCGGCGGTCCGCAGCGCGCCCCTCATGGCCCGCACGCCGGAGTCGCCGTGCAGCCCGTCTGCGGCCAGCAGGGCGATCCGCCGCAGCCGCTGGGAGTCGATCAGCCGGGCGAGCCGCCGGGCGACGTCACCGGCGTCGGGGGTGAGCTTGTAGATGTAGGTGCGCTGGGCGAGGGGCAGCACGATGTCGTCGCCGGCCGCGAACGACAGGAACGGCACCTGGAGCTTCTGGGCCACCCCGATGGTGGCCATGGAGTGTCGGCCAGCGTGCCGCCGACCAGGGCGTGCACCTTTTCCCGCCTGGCCAGCTCGGTTACCTGCCGGGCGGCGAGCCGTGGGTCACTGCCGTTGTCCCGCACCTCGAGCCGTAGGGTCCCGCCGCAGGTTGCCGACCGGGATCCCGGTGACGTTCAGCGACTCGAGGGTGATCTCCATCGCCCGCTGCTGGAGGACGCGCCCAGGGCGGCGCCCGGGCCGCTCAGCTCCAGACTGGCGCCGATCACCAGTTCCTGGTCGCCCGGTGCCGCGCTGCTGCCGGCGCCGGCCTGGTCCTGCGGCCCGCCCGGCCCGCAGGCGCTGAGCGGCAGGGTGCCCGCCGCCGCGGCGAGGAGGCCCCGACGGGTGAGCACAGCGGAGTCGATTGCCGGTGTCGCCATTGGAGTCGCCTTCCCACCCCGGCGGCATTCGCCGCCGGCAATTCCGCCGGTATGCTCCCGGCCGCCCGGACCCGGCGTGAAATTATCCGGGTGTGGGCAGGAACACGCAGGTGGCGGGCGGTCGGCGTCCGGTCAGGACCGGTAGCCGGCGGAGCGGTACTCGTACTCCCGGTCGTCGTCCCGGTCGCCGGTGTCGCGGCTGAAGTCCCAGCCGCCGGCCGACTCCCGGCCGGGGCGACCGCCGACCGCGAACCCGCCGATCTCCTGACCGCGACGCCAGCCGCGGAAGTAGCCGGTGGTGTTCTCGGCGAGGCTCGCCGCGTTCCGGACGATCCGCAGTGGACGCTCCTCGCGCAGCGGCGAACCGGGGACCAGGTTGGCCTGGGGGACCCGCTTCGGCAGGCCCGCCGTGGTCTCGTCGCCCACCGCCGGGCGGGCCGCCTGCTCGGCGGCCTGCCAGCCGGTGTCCGCGGTGGTCGACCAGTCCAACTCGGACTCTTCGGTGTGGCCGACGAACCAGGCGGACTTCGCCTGGGCGAAGATCAGCAGGTCGCCGTCGCCCTCGTCGGAGACCGGCGGGGGCCGGTGCTCCTTCGGCGCGGGCCGCCGCTCCAGCGGCGGGGGCAGGTCGGTGCGGGGACCGGACCGGCCGGCGCGCTCCGCCTCGGCCCGCTCGACCAGCCGCAACGGCGGGGCGTCCAGCCCGGGGTCGGTCGGCGGGTTCAGGCCGTCCCGCAGCGCCCGGTCGGCCAGCGGCGGCGGCTCGACCAGCCGCAGCATCGGGGGCTCCTGGGGCAGGTCGTCGGCGAGCCAGGGCGGGGTGACCCGACCCTTGCCCGGGTCGGTCGGCGCGTCGACCTTCCGCACCTCCCGGTCGCCGTACGAGTAGGCGGCCGGGGCGCTTGCGGGGCCCTCGGGGAGGTCGTCGCCGTTGTTGACCAGTGGCCAGTTGGCCCGGCTTCCCGGGGGAGCGGACTCCTGGCCGGGCCGGGGCGTCGGCACCGGAACGCTCAGGTCGGTCGCGCTGAAGCCGCCGGTGGGCGGCGCCGGCACCGGAGTGGTCTTGGGGCGCGGCGGGATGATCGTGCGCTGGCGTTCGGCGCGCGCGTTGTTGATCGCGGCGGTGGTCAGCGTGGGCCGGAACGGCTCGCCGGCCTCGGCCGGGGGAATGCTGCCGCGCTGTGCCGGGGCGATCGGGGTGATGCCGGGGGGCGGCGGGGGCGGCGCGGAGACCGGACGGTTGGCCGGCGCGTCCACCCGGCGCGGCATCGGCGGGACCGGTTCGGGGCGTGCGGGCGGCGCGGAGATCGGCCTACCGCTGGCGGCGGCCGGGGTGACCGGGGCCGGTGCGATCGGCGGCGGCGCGACCGGGGCGGGGGCGACCGGCGGCGGACCGAGCGGCCGGGGCGGCAGCGGCGTGGTGCCGCCGGTGAGCGGCTCGGGACGGCTGCGGCGGCCCACCGGCTCGGGCTCCGCGGGCCGGATCGTCCGCAGGCCGGTCGCGGTGGTGCCCGTCAGACCGGCGAGCTCGCCGACCTGCTCGCCCCGACGGGCGGCGGCCCGCCGGCCGGGAACCGGAGCGGGCGTGGTGACCCGGGCGCTGAGGGCGCCGACCAAGGCCTCGCAGCCGGCGTCGCAGGCCCGGACGGAGGCGACCGCCTGCCGCACGGTCTCCGCGACGGCCGAGGTGAGCACCCGGTTGACCGTGGCCCGGCGGGGCGTCTCGGAGATGGCGACCCGCAGGGCGGTGATCGCGTCGTTGATCCGGTCGGCACCCGCGACGCCCTCGGCGGCGAGGTGTGCGGCGACGGCGTCCGCGGCGACCGAGACCTCCCGGCCCCGGGTGACCGTGCCGCCGAGCATGCCCGGCTCCGGCAGCGCGTCGAGGACCGCCAGCGAGACCGGCTCGGCCGGGTCCGGGTAGGCCCGCAGGGCGGCCGGGTAGAGCTCCCGCAGCACCTCGCGCAGCGCCGCCGCGGCGGAGTGCCGACCGTTGGCCAGGGCGGCGTGCGCGGCCAGGACCTGCTTGTAGTTGGCCAGGTCACGGGGTGCGGGCAGGGTGACCGCGGAGAGCGCGCCGGCCTGCAGCGCCCGGGCCAGCCCGACGGCGCGGCGCTCGGCCGCCGGGGACTGCATCTCCTCCAGGGAGGCGTCGTCGGCGAAGCGCTCGGCGAAGTCGTCCACCGAGTCGTCGTCGGCGATCGCCAGTGGACGACCCGCGGCGCTGAGCAGCGAGGTGACCGTGTGGTCGTCGCTGTCGGCGGCGATGGCCGCACCGCTCGGCCCGCCCGACCGCTCCACGAGCAGCGCGACCAGCTGGGCGTAGCCCGCCGGGTCGTCGCTGATCTCGCAGACATGCAGCAGACGGCCTGCGTCGTCGACCACAGCGGACGTCAGCGCCGAACCGGCCGAAGCCGGTCGGTCGGCCGGATCCGCCGAGGCCAGACCGCAGTACACGCGCACGAGCGCCACGGCGTCGTCCTCCTCCCGGGACACAGGTCGTTACTTCTGCCAGAGACTGATGCTCCCCGTTACGGGTCAGTCGCGCCAGTCCACGACAGCAGAGATCTTGCCGACAATGGTGCGCCAACCCAAACTTGCGGTTTGTGCCCCGATTTTCTTCAGGCGCCGCCGGCCCAGGAAAGCACCTATTCCGCCGTTGACAGAAGCCCGCAGCGCCTCGTCCAGGTCGTCCAGGCTGGAGCTCGCGGAGAGCATGTCCAGCACCGCCGGTAGCCGCAGCGCGTACGCAAGGTCACGGGCGACCTCGCCAGCCTCGATCAGGAGCGTGGGGTCCCACGTGTCGTGCCCGCCGCGGAGGTTCTCCACGACCAGGTCGAGCTCGTAGGTGTCCTCGTCCAGCGGGGCGATGTCGGCCGGTTCGACCCGTTCGGACAGTTCATTCCAGCTGTCCAGTTGGGACAGGTCGTTGGGCGCGCCGGATCGGACGAAGCTGACCAGCGACTCCGGCGTCTTGAACAGCAGCAGCCGGCCGCGGTGGCTGAGGAAGACCGGCACCTCCTCGTCGCCCGCGGCGTCCTCGTCCTCGTCCTCGTCGGCCTCGTCCTCGGCCTCCGCCTTCTCCTCGGCCGCCCGGGCGGCGGCGCGCCGGCGGCCCCCGGGCCGCTCGTCGTCCTCTTCCTTCTCCGCGGACAGGGCGGCGAACTCCTCGTCGAGGATCACCACCTCCTCGTCCTCGGCCTCGGCCTCGACGACCTGGCGGCGGGCCAGGAAGGGGTCGTCCTCGTCGCGCTCGGCGACGTCGGTCGGGGTCAGCTCCCGCGCCGGCCGGTACGCGCGCAGGGTGAAGCCGGTGCCGGCGGGCAGGGCGATCTCCACCGGGTCGATCCGCAGCTCGTCCCAGAGCGCGCGGTCGGCCGCCGGGCGGTCGTCGTCGACCTCGTCTGCTGCGGCCGACGCGGTGCTCTCGTCGAGCTCGGGCTCGTCGGCGTCGGGCCGTTGGGGCGACTGGCGGGCCACGCTGACCTCCGTGTGCTGTCGGGTTTGCGCACCCGGCGACACCTTCGGTCGCCGAGTGACTCTGCGCACATACCCTAGTGGGCGACCCGCCGAGGCCGGGACCGCACCCCGGTGGCGTCCCGGCGGACGGACAAGTAGCGTTGCTACGTATGAAGGCCCAGGCGCTGCACGGACATCTCGACGCGCTGCTGCTGGCGGTCCTGGAGCAGGGCGAACTCCACGGGTACGCGATCATCGAGGCGCTCCGGGCGCGCAGTGGCGGCACGCTGGACCTGCCCACCGGCACCATCTACCCGGCGCTGCGCCGACTGGAGCGGGCGGGCTACGTCGCCAGCTCGTGGAGCACCGTCAACGGCCGGGAACGACGGACGTACCAGCTCACCGAGGCCGGCGGGCGGGCACTGGCCGGCGAGCGCGCCGGCTGGCGCGAGTTCAGCGCGACCGTGGGCCGGTTCCTCGGGGCCGACGAACCGCCGACCGCACCCGCCTGACCCTCGGGGCGATGGCGCGCCAACCCGGCCTGGCCCGGCGCGTCGGCCCGGCTCGGTTTCCCGGCGGTGCGCCGGCCGCGGGCGGGCCCGGTCCACCGGCGGCGTCACCGGGTGGCCAGCAGCCAGCAGCGGGCGGCCCGGGCCAACGCGAACCAGGCCACGCCCGTCAGCACCGCCCCGAGGATCATCGGCGGCCAGGTCAGGGCCGCCTGCCAGAGCCCGATCGACCAGGCGAGCAGGGCGCTGCCGGCGAGCGCGCCCAGGCCCAGCGCGCCGGTGAGGCCGAAGCCCACCGCGCGCCCCAGGCGGGGCAGCCGGGTCGACCCGTACCGCGCGGCGAGGAAGCCCAGCAGCAGCCCGGCCAGCGCCAGCCCGGCGACCAGGCCCCAGATCCCGTTCAGCGAGGCGGAGAGCACGTGGTAGCCCACGGGCGGCGGACCCCCGTCCCAGTGCGCGCCCCGCCAGGTCAGATCACCGCCGGCCATCAGCGCCACCGCCACCGCCAGCGCCCGCACCGCCAACCGGCGCAGCGCCCCGGCCGTCAGCTCGGCCTGGTAGCCCGGGACGAGCTGGGTCGGGCTGCCGAACTCGGCCACCGCGCGCCGCTCGGCCTCCGCCGCCGGCAGGCCGTCCTCCCGGTACGCCTCGGCGGCGTCCAGCAGCGCGTGCCGCGCCTCGGTGATCAGGTCGCTCTTCAACCGGCCCGGCCCGTGCAGGCGCCCGGCCAGCTCCCGCAGGTGCTCCTCCACGAGCGCGCCGTCGTACCCCCGCATGGCCTCACCCTGCCACCCGGCGCGGCCCGGCGCGTCCGGGGAATTCCCGGAGACCGCTCAGGGGGTCAGGGCCAGGTAGCCGCGCTCCGCCGCCTCCTGGAGCAGCCACTGCTCCCGGTACCAGCCGGGCCGGGCCACCAGCTCGGCGTGCCGGCCGCGCTGCACCACCCGGCCGGCGTCGAGCACCACGATCTCGTCCAGCTCCGCCAGGCCGCTGAGCCGGTGGCTGATCACCAGTACCGAGTGCCCGGCCGGGGTGGCGGCCAGCGCCGAGGCGAGCACCGCGTCGGCCGCGGCCGGGTCGAGCCCCTCGGTGGGCTCGTCCAGCACCAGCACGGCCGGCGCGGCCAGCAGCGCCCGGGCCAGCGCGAGCCGCTGCCGCTGCCCGCCGGAGAGCTGCCCGCCCTCCTCGCCGACCACGGTGTCCCAGCCCGCCGGCTGGGCGCGTACCCAGTCGAGCAGGCCGGCCGCCCGGGTCGCGGCGGTCAGCTCCGCCTCGCCCGCCCCTGGGCGACCGAGCAGCAGGTTCTCCCGTACGGAGGCGTGGAAGACGTACGCCTCGGCGAGCAGCCCGCCGATCGCCCGGGGCAGCTCCTCGGCCGGGTACGCGGAGACGTCGACCCCGGCCAGGGTGACCCGGCCGCCGTCGGGGCGGACCGCGCCGGTGAGCACCGCGGCGAGGGTGCTCTTGCCGGCGCCGCTCGGCCCGACCACGGCGACCCGGCGGCCGGCCGGCAGGTCGAGGCTGACCCGGTCCAGGGCGGGTGCCGCCCCCGCCCGGTACCGGACGGTCACCTCGTCGAATCGCACGTCGTGGCCGGCCGGAGCCGCGCCGGTCCCCACCCCGGCCGTCGTGCCCGCCGGGGTCCGGCCCGTCGTTCCCGCCGGGCCGGTCGCCGGGCTCCCGGCGGCCCCGGTGCCCGGCTCCGGCGTCGGGGCCGCGCCGCCCGCCGGGACGGGCCCGGTGAGCAGCGCGGCGACCCGGCCCAGGCCGGCTCGGAGCTGGGTGAACTGCCGGGCCGCGCCGACCAGCGCCAGCGCGATCTCCACGGCGGCGAGGGCGCCGACGGCCAGCACCCCGACCAGCACCCCGCCGACGTCGGCGCGGAGCGCGACGACCACCACGGCGGCGGCGGTGAGCCCACCGACCAGCACCCCGGCCGCGTCGACCGCGAAGCCGGCGGCGGCGAGCCGGCGCTCCAGCCGGGCGAGCCGCCGGGTGCGCCGGTCGGCCGCCGCGAGCGCCGCGCCGGTGGCGCCGAAGGCGGCCAGGTCGGCGGCGCCGTGGGTCAGGTCGACCGCGTCCACGGCGAGCGCGCCGCGCAGCGGGGCCACCTCGTCGGCGGCCCGCCGGGTGAGCACGGTGGCCAGCGCGGGCAGCGCCACCCCGGCGACCAGCAGCCCGGCGGCCAGCACTCCGGCCGCGGGGAGCGAGATCAGCGCGGCCCCACCGACCGCGAGCACGCTCACCAGCGCGGCGGCCGATCCCGGCACCAGCACCCGCAGCAGCAGGTCCTGCACGGCCTCCACGTCGGACACGAGCCGGCTCAGCGCGTCACCGGAGCGCTGCGACGCGCTGTCCCGACGGGCGGCGAGGGTGGCGAAGACCCGGGCCCGGACGTCGGTGATCATGCGGAGCACGGCGTCGTGCCCGGCGAGCCGTTCGGTGTAGCGGAACACGCCCCGGCTGATGGCGAGCGCCCGGACCGCGACGATGGCCACGGTCAGCCGGTCCAGCGGGGGCCGGCCGGCGGCGCTCATCAGCAGCCAGGTGGCGGTGGCCATCAGGGCCAGCCCGGCGAACTCGGTGGCGGCGGCGAGCAGCCCGGCTCCGACGAGCCGGCCCAGGTACGGCCGGGCCAGCCGCAGCACCGTCCGCTCGGCGCGGACGCCGCCGGCGCCGGCCGGCCCGGCCCGCCCGCCGGCGGGCGGGACTTCGGCGGTCATCGCCCCGGTGACTCCGGCCTCGTCCGGGGCCGGCCCGGTGGGTACGGCCTCGTCCGGGGTCGGCTCGGTGGGCAGGGCGCCGGACGCCAGCTCCGGCGGGATCACCTCGGCCGGGGTGGGCGTTCCGGGGTCGCGCGCGGCCGGCGTGCTCCCGTCGGCCGAGACACCACCCGGCACGGCCCGCCCGGGGTGGTCCGGGCGGTCGGGGACGCTCGGTCCGGGGCTCATCAGATCGCCTTCCCGACCGGTGTCGGGGTCAGCTCGGTGACCCGGCCGTCCTCGACGCGGAGGATCCGGTCGGCGTCCTCCAGCAGCGCGGGTCGGTGCGCGACCAGCAACGCCGTGCGCCCGGCGACCAGCCGGCGGGTGGCGGCCAGCACCACCGCCTCGCTGGCGGAGTCCAGCCGCGCGGTCGGCTCGTCGAGGAGCACCACTGGGGCGTCGCGGAGGAACGCCCGGGCCAGCGCGACCCGCTGCCGCTGGCCGCTGGAGAGGCCGTGCCCGCGCTCGCCGAGCTCGGTCGCCAGCCCGTCGGGAAGGGCGGCGACCACGTCGTCCAGCGCGGCGTCGGCGACCGCCCTGCCGAGCGCGGCGTCGGTGGTCTCGGGCGCGCCGAGGCGGATGTTGTCGGCCAGCGAGGCGGCGAAGAGGTGCGCCCGCTGCGGCACCCAGGCCACCTGGCGGCGCCAGGCGTCGGGGTCGACGTGGGCGAGGTCGACCCCGGCCACGGTGACCCGGCCGGCGGTCGGGGTGACGAAGCCGAGCAGCAGGCCGAGCAGGGTGCTCTTGCCGGCGCCGCTCGGGCCGATGACCGCGATCCGCTCGCCGGGGTGGATCGTCAGCGTGACGTCCCGCAGGGCGGTGGTCCGCTCGTACTCGACGGTCACGCCCTCGAAGCGGATCTCGCCGTCACCGGGCGGCGTCGGGGCCGGCGCGGCGGTCGGCGTGGCCACAGCCGGGGCGGCCGAGACGGTGAGCGCCTCGTCCAGGGCGGTGAGCCCCTCCATGCTGGCGTGGAACCGGCTGCCCGCCGCCCGCAGCGGCAGGTACGCCTCCGGGGTGAGCAGCAGCACCAGCAGCGCGGTGGAGAGGGTGATCCCGCCGCCGAGCAGCCGGATGCCCACCGGCACGGCGACCAGCGCCACCGAGAGGGTGGCGACCAGCTCCAGCACCAGCGCGGAGAGGAAGGCGATCCGCAGCGTCCGCAGGGTCGCCTGGCGGTGCCCGTCGGCCATCCGGCGGACCACGTCGACCTGCGCCCGCGCCCGGCCGAACGCGCGCAGCGTCGGCAGCCCGGCGACCATGTCCAGGAAGTGCCCGCCGAGGCGGGAGAGCCGCCGCCACTGCCGTTCGGTGGCGGCCTGCGCCTGCCAGCCGAGCAGCGCCCCGAAGACCGGGATGAGCGGGAGGGTCAGCGCGATGATCAGCGCCGAGCTCCAGTCGGCGAGGACGATCCGGGCCAGCACGGCGAGCGGCACGGTGACGCTGAGCACGAGCTGGGGGAGGTAGCCGGTGAAGTAGGCGTCCAGCGCGTCGAGGCCGCGCCCGGCGAGGGTGGCCAGCTGCCCGGCTCGTTGCCCGGCGACCCAGCCCGGCCCGTGCCGGCCGACGGCGCGGAGCAGGTCCGCGCGCAGCGCCGCCTTCACCGTCGCCGCCGCCCGGGCCGCCGCCGTGCCCTGGGCCCAGCTGACCAGCGCCCGGGCGGCGACCGCCGCCACGAAGCCGGCCAGCGCCGGCCGGTGCAGCCGCCCGTCGACCGCGGTCGCCAGCAGCGTGGCCAGCGCGGTGGCCTGCGCGACCACCAGCAGTGCGGTGAGCCCGCCGAGGACCGCGAGCACGGCGAGGTCGCGCCGGGCCGCAGGGACCCGGCGCAGCAGACGCGGGTCGAACGGGCGGCGGTTCACCAGTACACCGGTGCCCTGCCGTCGGTCCGTCCCCGGAACACCCACCAGCACATTGCCTGAAAGCCTAGTAGGGCCGGCAGGAGCGGCAGCGCGAGCCAGCCCAGCAGCCGCAGGGTGGGCCCGCTCGCCGCGGCGTCGGCCACGGTCAACCCGGCCCCGGGCTCGACCGTGGAGACCAGCGCCCAGGGCCAGAGCGCCGCCCCGACCAGCAGCACCGGCAGCGCCAGCGCCGCGCTGGTGGCGGCGAAAGCCAGCCCGGGCCGCCGCCGGACGAGCGCCGTCCGGGCCGCCAGCAGCGCCGCCACCAGCACCAACGGCAGCAGTACGGCCGCCGCCGGCTGCGCCACCGCGGCGCGTACCCGGTCGGAGAGCAGGCCGAGGACGGTGGCCGCGCCGACCGCGGCGAGCGCCACCGGGACCAGCCGGCGGGCCAGCCGGGCGACCGGCGCGACCTCGGTGGCCGGCAGCCGGAGCGTGAGGAACGTCGCACCCTGCGCCGCGACCAGTGACAACATGGCCAGCGCGGCGGCGGCCACGAACGGGGTGAAGACGTGCGTCACCCCGGCGACGTGGCGGTCGGCCCGCAGCGGTACACCCTGCAGCAGCCCGGCGAGCAACGCGCCCCAGCCCAGCGCGGCGAGCGCGCTGCCGACGACGACCACCCGGTCCCAACCGGCCCGGGCCCGCGCGCCGGCCGGCCTGCTGCGCAGCTGCACCCCGGCGGTCACTAGGACCACGCCGGCCAGCGCGCCGACCACGGCCGGGTAGAGCCCGGAGAGCAGCTCGCCCTCCAGCGTGGGGAAGGCGCCGAAGAGGATGCCGACGGCGGCGACCAGCCAGACCTCGTTGCCGAGGAAGAACGGCCCGACGGCGGTGAGCGTCGCCCGCCGGGCGGCCGGGGTGGCCCGCCGGGCCAGCAGCAGCCCGACGCCGTAGTCGTAGCCGCCGAGGACGAGGTAGGTGGCGAAGAAGAGGCCGAGCAGGGCGTACCAGGCGAGTTCCACGGCGGGCTCCCTCAGGCGAACGCGGGTTCGGGGCGGATGTCGGGGTCGGACGCGGGTGGGCGGCCGAGGGCGGGATCGGCCGCGCCGCGGGCGGCGTGCCGGGCGAGCAGCACCCAGTTCGTCACGGCGAGGGTGCCGAGCAGCAGGCTGAAGCCGATCAGGGAGGTGAGCATCACGCCGCCGCCGACCGGGGAGACCGCCTGGTCGGTCGGCAGCAGCCCGTACGCGACCCAGGGCTGGCGGCCCACCTCCCGGGCGATCCAGCCGAGGATCACCGCGACGAAGGGGAGCGGCAGGGCGAGCAGGGTCAGCCAGAGCGGGAACCGCAGCCGGATGATCCAGTCCCGCCAGAGCAGCGGCAGCAGGAGCCAGACGCAGCCGAGGGTGAAGCCGATGAGGATCATGAAGCCCAGGCCGACGTTGGAGAGCGCCGGCGGGAGGTAGTCGCCCGGGCCGAACTTCGCCGTCCACTCGGCGACCAGCGCGTCGCGGTCGGCGCCGCCGCCGAACTTGGTGGGCTGCACCTCCCCGACCGGGCCGAACTGGGCGAACCCGAATCCCTGCACCAGAACGACCGCGAGCGCAGCGGTGACGAGCCCGATCCGCAGCGATGTGCGGAACAGCGCGAAGTCGGGGGTGCGCCGGATCAGGTGCCACGCGCTGACGGCGGCCATCAGGACCCCGCCGGTGAGCAGCGCGGCGGCGACCACGTGGCCGAAGGCGAAACCGAGGGTGGGGTTGGTGAGCAGCGCGCCGAAGTCGGTCAGGTGGGCGACGCCGTCGCGCAGCTCGTAGCCGACCGGGTGCTGGAGCCAGGCGTTCGCCACCATGATCCAGAAGGCCGAGGCGTACGCGGTCAGCGCCACCCCCCAGAGCAGCGCGAGGTGTGCGCCCCGGCGCAGCCGGTGCCAGCCGAAGATCCACATGCCGAGGAACGTGGACTCCAGGAAGAACGCCACCAGCGTCTCGATGGCCAGCGGCGCGCCGAAGACGTTGCCGACGTAGCGGGACAGCCCGCTCCAGTTCAGCCCGAACTGGAACTCCATCACGATGCCGGTGGCGATGCCGAGCACGTAGTTGATCACGTAGAGCTGGCCCCAGAAGCGGGTCAGCCGCTCGTAGACCGGCTTGCCGGTGAGGTAGCCGGCGGTCTGGAGCCCGACCAGCAGGGTGACCAGGCCCAGCGTGACCACCACGAAGAGGAAGTGGATCGAGGTGGTGGTGGCGAACTGCAGGCGGGCGAGGAGCAGGGTGTCCATGGTCGGTCTCCCACGGTTGGCTCGCTTGTCGTAGTGACCCTACACGTAGATTGTCTACGCATATCTACTACGTCATGTAGTAAGAAAATGTACGACGAGCCGTAGTAGTACGCGGGGTGGGGGTGCCGAACAGGCCGGCGGCGTCGCCGCGAGCCGAGGTCAGCTCAGGAAGAGGGAGATCGGCAGGGCGACCAGGGTGCTGGCCACGGTCAGCGCGGTCGCGCCGAGCAGCCGGGGCGGGCGGTCCGCGACCAGCAGCCGCCGCACCCGTACGTCGAGGTCGCGGTCGCCCATGCCGAGCGCGCCGGCCGGGGTGACCCGGTGACCGGCGGCGGCGAACCGGCGCAACGCCCCGGCGAGCGGCTCCTCGGCGTGCAGTTCGCGGGCCTTGTCGTCGGCCCGCATCTCGACCAGCAGGGCCACCCGCTCGTGCGCGTCGCGCACCCAGCGGAACCAGGGCAGCGCCCGGCAGAGCGCGGTGAACGGCAGCAGCACCAGGTCGTGCCGCTCCTGCGCGTGCGCCCGCTCGTGGGTCAGCACCGCCTCGAGCTCGGCCCGGTCCAGCAGGCTCAGCGTCCCGGCGCTGACCACCACCCGCGGCTTCACCCCCGGGAGGCAGTACGCCGCCGCGCTCGGGTGGTCGAGCACCAGCGCGCCCGGCACCGTCGGGTCCCGCCGGGCGACCAGGGTGAGCAGGTCCCGGTGCCGACGCTGCGCGCGAACCGCGCCGTGGACGCTGCGGACGGTCGTGGTGAGCAGCACCGCGCCGATGCCGAAGCCGACGCCGACCAGGCCCAGGTGGACCGCGCCCAGCCCGGCCGGGAGGGTGCCGTGGAAGAGGTCGGTGGCGAGGGCGAGCAGCGCGCTGCCGGTCGGCCGGTCGTACGCGGCCAGGCCGACCGCCATCGGCAGGCCCATCGCGGAGAGGCCGAGCGCCAGCCCGACCGCCTGCCAGCAGACGATCGCCACCCGGGGGGCGCGCCAGGTCCAGGTCGCCGCGGCGAGGACCTGCGCGGTCAGCCAGCAGGCCAGGGTGGTCGCGGCGAAGTGCACGGCGTACGCCACGGCGGTCGCCCTACCGGTCCGTCGCCTCGTCGGTGACCCTCGGCCGGTCGGCCCGCGGGTCCTCGACCCGGTCGGTCAGCCGCGGCCCGCCGTCGCCCGGCCCGGAGAGCCCGGCCTCGGCGCCCAGCGCCGCGCGCAGCACCTCGGCCTCGGTGCCGGTGACCGAGCGGGCGAAGCGCACCAGCGCGGCGTCCCGGCTGCCGCCGAGGTCCAGCGCGTCGAGCATGAGCTGGGCGATGTGCGCCTCGCGGCTGGCGGCGGCCCGGTAACGCCAGGCCCGACCCTCCCGCTCGCGCTGCACCATGCCCTTGCCGGCGAGCCGGTCGAGCACGGTCATCACCGTCGTGTAAGCCAGTTCGCGCCCGTCCAGGGCATCGGCGACCTCGCGCACGGTGACCCCGTCCGACGTGCCCGGGACCACGTCCCACAGCACGTCCATCACCGCACGTTCAAGATCCCCAAGGCGCGTCACGCCGCAATCCTACCTCGCGTAGTAGAGCCCTCCCGCGGCGGGACACGTGAGATGACACCCCTCACGCGGACCGGGCCCACGACAGGTTTTCCGGGGAGCCCCGCCTGCGCAGGGATCAAGCCTGACCGCCCGGAGCGGGCAGGGCTCCCCGGAAAACCCCAAGGCCGGGAACGAGACTCACACCCCCT
The DNA here is from genome assembly GCF_004217615.1 of Micromonospora kangleipakensis. NCBI lineage: Bacteria > Bacillati > Actinomycetota > Actinomycetes > Micromonosporales > Micromonosporaceae > Micromonospora > Micromonospora kangleipakensis. Next base: position 1,637,373 of record NZ_SHLD01000001.1, read on the forward strand.
TCGGGTGCCAGACCGTCTTCGTCTCCAGCAGCGTGGTCATCCGCGTGACGCCCGGGTCGGCGAACCAGTCGTGGTCGACCGGGGCCGGCCGGAGCACCCGCTTGAGGTTCTGCGCCGCCTTGACCTCCAGATCGGCCGCCAGCTCGGCGTCGGCCACCCCGGTCAGGTCGATCGCGTTGACGTCCATGTGCGCGGCGAGCGTCGGCACCGTCTCGGTCAGCCGGCCGGTCAGGATGTTGACCACGCCACCCGGCAGGTCGGAGGTGGCCAGCACCTCGGCCAGGGTCACCGCGGCCAGGGGCTGCGCCGGCGAGGCCGCCACCACCACGGTGTTGCCGGTGACGATCGCCGGGGCGATCACGCTGACCAGGCCGAGCAGCGCCGGCGTCTCGGGGGCCACCACGGCCACCACGCCGGTCGGTTCGGGCGCCGACAGGTTGAAGTACGGCCCGGCGACCGGGTTCGCGCCGCCGTACACCTGGGCGAGCTTGTCGGACCAGCCGGCGTACCAGACCCAGCGGTCGATCGCCGCGTCCACCTCGTCGGCCGGCACGCCCAGCGCGACGAACTGCTCGCGGCGGCCCTCCAGCATCTCCGCGACCCGGTAGAGGATCTGACCCCGGTTGTACGCGGTCGCCCCGGCCCAGCCCTGCACGGCGGCGCGGGCGGCGACCACCGCGTCCCGCGCGTCCTTCCGCGAAGCCAGCGCGACGTTGGCTGTTTCATCCCTGCCGGATTGCACGAGATACGACCGTCCCGACTCGCTGCGTGGGAACTTCCCGCCGATGAAGAGCTTGTACGTCTTGCGTACCGCGACCCGCTCAGACATTGAGGTAGCCCTCCAGCCCGTGCCGGCCGCCCTCGCGACCGTAGCCCGACTCCTTGTAGCCGCCGAACGGCGAGGTGGGGTCGAACTTGTTGAACGTGTTGGCCCAGACGACGCCGGCGCGGAGCCGGTCGGCCATCCAGAGGATCCGGGAGCCCTTGTCGGTCCAGATCCCGGCCGACAGCCCGTACGGCGTGTTGTTGGCCTTCTCGACGGCCTCGGCCGGGGTGCGGAAGGTCAGCACCGACAGCACCGGGCCGAAGATCTCCTCGCGGGCGATCCGGTGTGCCTGGGTGACCCCGGTGAAGATCGTCGGCGCGAACCAGAAGCCGCGCTCGGGCAGCTCGCACGGCGGTGACCAGCGCTCGGCGCCCTCGGCGGCGCCGGCCTCGGACAGCTCGCGGATCCGGGCGAGCTGAGCGGCCGAGTTGATCGCCCCGATGTCGGTGTTCTTGTCCAGCGGGTCACCGACCCGGAGCTGGGCCATCCGCCGCTTCAGCGATTCCAGCACCCGGTCGGCGACCGACTCCTGAACCAGCAGCCGGGAGCCGGCGCAGCAGACGTGCCCCTGGTTGAAGAAGATGCCGTTGACGATTCCCTCGACCGCCTGGTCGACCGGGGCGTCGTCGAAGACGATGTTGGCCGCCTTGCCACCCAGCTCCAGCGTGACCTTCTTGCGAGTGCCGGCGACGGACCGGGCGATGGCCCGGCCGACCTCGGTGGAGCCGGTGAAGGCCACCTTGTCGACGCCCGGGTGCTCGACCAGGGCCCGGCCGGTGTCACCGGCGCCGGTGACGATGTTGACCACGCCGGCCGGCAGGTCGGCCTGCTGGCAGATCTCGGCGAAGAGCAGCGCGGTCAGCGGGGTGGTCTCGGCCGGCTTCAGCACCACCGTGTTGCCGGCGGCGAGCGCCGGGGCGATCTTCCAGGCCAGCATCAGCAGCGGGAAGTTCCACGGGATGACCTGCGCGGCCACGCCGAGTGGCTTCGGGCCCGGCCCGAAGCCCGCGTGCTCCAGCTTGTCGGCCCAGCCGGCGTAGTAGAAGAAATGCGCGGCGACCAGGGGCACGTCGACGTCGCGGGACTCCTTGATCGGCTTGCCGTTGTCCAGCGACTCCAGCACCGCCAGCTCGCGGGAGCGCTCCTGGATGATCCGGGCGATCCGGTACAGGTACTTGGCCCGGTCCCGGCCCGGCATCGGACCCCAGACCTTCTCGTACGCCTGCCGGGCGGCGCGGACCGCGCGGTCCACGTCCTGGCTGCCACCCTCGGCGACCTCGGCGAGGACCTCCTCAGAGGCCGGGTTGATCGACTTGAAGCTGCCGCCGTCGGTCGGATCGACGAACTGGCCGTCGATGAAGAGCCCGTAGGAGGCTTTCAGATCCACCACCGAGCGGGACTCGGGGGCGGGCGCGTATTCGAACATCACTCTCAGTCCAGGGTGAAGTAGTCGGGACCGGAGTAGACGCCGGTCGTCAGCTTGGTGCGCTGCATGAGCAGGTCGTTCAGCAGGCTGGACGCGCCGAACCGGAACCAGTCCGGGTCGAGCCAGTCCGCGCCGACGGTCTCGTTGACCATGACCAGGTACTTGATCGCGTCCTTGGTGGTCTTGATGCCGCCGGCCGGCTTCACGCCGACCTGCCGCCCGGTGGCGGCGCGGAAGTCGCGGACCGCCTCCAGCATCACCAGGGTCACCGGCAGCGTCGCGGCGACCGGGACCTTGCCGGTGGAGGTCTTGATGAAGTCGCCGCCGGCCAGCATGGCCAGCCAGGAGGCCCGCCGCACGTTGTCGTACGTGGCCAGCTCGCCGGTCTCCAGGATCACCTTGAGGTGGGCGTCCCCGCAGGCGGACTTGGTGGCCACGATCTCGTCGTAGACCTCCTTGTAGCGCCCGGCCAGGAACGCGCCCCGGTTGATCACCATGTCGATCTCGTCGGCGCCGGCCTCGACGGCCGCCCGGGTGTCCGCGAGCTTGACCTCAAGCGGGGCCTGGCCGGACGGGAAGGCGGTCGCCACGCTGGCCAGGTGCACGCCGGAGCCGCGCAGCACCTCGGCCACGTACGGGACCATCGCCGGGTAGACGCAGACCGCGCCGACGTGCGGGCAGGTCGGGTCGGCCGGGTCGGGGCGCAGCGCCTTCGCGGCGAGCGCCCGCACCTTGCCCGGGGTGTCGGCCCCCTCAAGGGTGGTCAGGTCGACCATCCGGATCGCCAGGTCGATGGCCTGGGCCTTGGCGGTGGTCTTGATGGAGCGGGTGCCGAGCTGTGCCGCCCGCTGCTCCGCGCCGACCTGGTCCACGCCGGGCAGGCCGTGCAGGAAGGTCCGCAGAGCGGTCTCGGATCGTCCCAGCTCGGAGAGGTCCGACCGGGCCGACGTCGCTGTCGCCGTCATGCCTCGAATACTACGCATCCGTGCGCCGGGTGATCTTGGTCACGGTCACCTGGTCGGGAGCGCCACACGTGAGCGGCGTCGCTGGTCACCCCGCACCCGCACTGCCGGCCCCCGCGGACCGGTAGGTTGAGCGATCGTGGACGTACACGTCATTGACCACCCGCTCGCCCAGTCGCGGCTGACCGCCATGCGGGACGCCCGGACCGACTCGTCGTCGTTCCGGGCCGCGCTGCACGAACTCACCACCATGCTGGTGTACGAGGCCGCGCGCTCCTTCCCCGTCGAGAAGTACCCGATCCAGACCCCGGTCACCGCCACCGAGGGCACCCGACTGGCCAACCCGCCGCTGCTGGTGCCGGTGCTGCGGGCCGGTCTCGGCATGGCCGACGCCGCGCTCGGCCTGCTGCCCGAGTCGTCGATGGGCTTCGTCGGCCTGGCCCGGGATGAGGTGACGTTCGAGCCGCGCGCTTACATGGAGTCGCTGCCCCGCGACCTGACCGGCCTGCCGGTGCTGGTCCTCGAACCGATGGTGGCCACCGGCGGCTCGCTGGAGCACTGCTGCCGGCTGCTCGCCGATCGCGGCTGCACCGACATCACCGTGCTCTGCGTCCTCGTCGCGCCAGTGGCCATCGAGCGGCTGGAGCAGTCGGGCCTGCCGCTGCGCCTGGTCACCGCCTCGATCGACGAGGGCCTGAACGACCGGATGTTCATCGTCCCGGGCCTCGGCGACGCCGGCGACCGCCAGTTCGGTGGCATGCCCCGCTTCTGACGCGACCGCTCGGCCCGTCGGTGACCCCGGCGGGCCGGACGGGTCGACCGGGCGAGTTGCCGCGCGGGGGGATGCGGACAAGCGCTAGCGTCTCGGGCCATGACTGGTGTTGCGCTCGCCGAAGAGCTGCTGCTCCTCGCCTATGACGACGAAACCGGCAAGGCGACCATGCCGCGGATCAGCCTGGACCTCGGGATGGCCGCCGCGGTGCTGATCGAGCTGGCCCTGGCCGGCCGGATCGCGTACGCCGAGGGAAGCCTGGCGGTGACCGATCCGGCGCCCACCGGCGAGCCGGTCGCCGACGAGGTGCTCGCCCGGATCGCCGCAGACACCCCGCACACGCCGTCGTCCTGGGTGCAGCGGCTGCGGCACGGCCTGCGCGACCGCATCCTCGGCGACCTGTGCGGCCAGGGGGTGGTCCGGGACGTCGACGAGACCGAGCTGGGCTTCATCCACGTGCACCGCTACCCGGTCGCCGACGCCTCGGTGGAGGCGGACATCCGCCGCCGCCTGGCCGCGGCGCTCACCAGCGGCGAACTCCCCGACGAGCGGACTGCCGCGCTGGCCACCCTGGTCGCGGTGCTGCGGATGGAGCCGGCGCTGGGGTTGACCGGCGACGACGCCCGGGACGCCCGCCGCCGGCTGGAGGAGATCTCCGGCGGCGCCGGCTTCTCCGGCAACGTCAGCCTGGACGACTCGGTGGTCCGCCCCTCGGTCGGCCTGGTGGTCGCCGCCCTGGGCCAAGCCGTCGACGCCGCCCTCGGCAAGCGCGACTGACCCCTCGCTCCCTCACCCCGACCCTGTTGACCAAGAGGCTTGCGTCTCCGGAGACCCGCTCCGGGACGCAAACCTCTTGATCAACTCCCTGCCGGGCGGGTCAGCTGCCCAGGGCGGCGGCGATCTCGGTGCGGAGGGCGGAGATCGCGGCGGCCGCGCGCTGCCGGGCCGCGGGCACGTCGCCGTCCGCGACCGGCTCCACCACCTCCAGGTACGCCTTGAGCTTCGGCTCGGTGCCGGAGGGCCGGATCACCACCCGGGCCGCGTCGGTCCGCAGGATCACCACGTCGGCCTCCGGCAGCAGGTCGGTCGACTCCGTGACCGGGTGCCCCAGCAGGCTCGTCGGGGTGGTCGCTCGGATCCGCGTCATCATGTCGGCGATCAGCCGCAGGTCCTCGACCCGCACCGAGAGCTGGTCGGTGTGGTGCACGCCGAACTCGGCGGCCAGCTCGTCGAGCCGGTCGGTGAGCGTGAGGCCCTGCGCCTTCAGGACGGCGGCCAGCTCGGCGACGGTCAGCGCGGCGGTGATGCCGTCCTTGTCCCGGACGTGTCCCGGCGCCACGCAGTAGCCGAGCGCCTCCTCGTACCCGAAGACCAACGGCTCGGCCCCGCCACCCGCCCGGACGATCCACTTGAAGCCGGTCAGCGTCTCGTCGTACGGCAGGCCGCGGGCCGCGCACATCGCCCGGAGCAGGGACGACGACACGATGGTGGTGGCGTACAGGCCGGTCACGCCCCGGCGCATCAGGTGGTCGGCGAGCAGCGCGCCCACCTCGTCCCCGCGCAGCATCCGCCAGCCCGTCAGACCGTCCCGGACGACCACCGCGCAGCGGTCGGCGTCCGGGTCGTTGGCGATGGCGATGTCGGCGCCGGTCGAGTCGGCCAGCGCCACCAGCCGGTCGACCGCGCCCGGCTCCTCCGGGTTGGGGAAGCTCACCGTCGGGAAGGCCGGGTCCGGCTCGGCCTGGTCGGGCACCACGCCCGGCACCGCGAAGCCGGCCGCGGCGAAGGCGGCGGTCAGCACCGCGGCGCCCACCCCGTGCAGCGGCGTGTACGCCACCTTCAGCTCCCGGGGGCCGTCCGGGTCGATCAGCGTGGCGGCCCGGGCCACGTAGGAGGCGACCAGGTCGTCGCCGAGCACCTCGCCGGCCGGGCCGAGCGGCACCTGCGCCAGCGGGCCCACCGCCCGGATCGCGGACTCGATGCCGGCGTCGGCCGGCGGCACGATCTGCGCGCCCCCACCGAGCTCCCCGCCGAGCTGCGCGCCCAGGTAGACCTTGTAGCCGTTGTCCTGCGGCGGGTTGTGGCTGGCGGTGACCATCACCCCGGCCACCGCGCCGAGGTGCAGCACCGCGTACGCGAGCACCGGCGTGGGCAGCGGCCGGGGCAGCAGCAGCGCGGGGCGCCCCGCCCCGGTGGCGACCTGGGCGGTGCGCTCGGCGAAGGCCCGGGAACCGTGCCGGGCGTCGTACCCGATCACCAGCGGGCCGGTCCCGCCCTGGGCGGCGAGCCAGCCGACCAGCCCGGCGGCGGCCTGGGTGACCACCGCGAGGTTCATCCCGTTCGGGCCGGCGCGCAGCGGGCCGCGCAGGCCGGCGGTGCCGAAGGTCAGTGGCCCGGCGAACCGGTCGGCCAGCTCCGGCGCGCTGGCCGGCAGCCCGTCGAGCACCGCCCGCAGCTCGTCCCGGCTGGTCGGGTCGGGGTCGTCGTCGAGCCACCGCCGGGCCTGCTCGCGAAGTTCGTCAAGGTCAGTGGTTTCCGCCGCCATTGCCCCTTGATAGCACGGCGGCGGATCACCACTGGCCCGCGGCCTCGACTCAGTTGGCCCCGCTGAGCTGAAAGGAGCTCGCCATCGCCTCGAAGATCGGCCGGCTCGCGTCGAACTCGGCGTCGTTGGCGGTCAGGTAGAACGAGTAGACCTTGCCGTCCTTCACCACCCCGCGCCACACCCCGTGCCGCTTGGTCGCACCGTCGCCGCAGGTGTACTCGAACTCGGCCGCCGGCTCGCCGGCGAGCTTCGGCTGCGACATCGCGAGCTCCTGGTACGGCTTGGCGCAGGACTTGCTCTTGTCCCGCAGGTTCCGCGAGGCGAACTCCGCCCAGCTGACCGAGGTGCCGTTCCACTTCTCGGCGAGGATCCGCACCTTGCGCCCGCTGTCCTGCGGGTCGACGTAGTCCACGAACAGGACGCCGCTCTTCCGGTCCCAACCCTTCGGCACCTGGACGCTGATGCCCTTGGCCGAGTGCTCCTGCATCTCCACGCCCGGCCCGGCGGGCGCCGTCGCGGTCGGCAGCGACGTGACGATCTGCCGGTTCGGCTCTGGGTCGCCGCTGAACAGCACGACCGCGCCGATCAGCAGCAGCACCGCCAGGCCGCCGGCCGCGGCGAGCTGCGCCTTGCGCGGCCAGCCCTTGACGGTGCCGACCAGCTTGCCGCCGGTGCCCTTCAGCGTGCCCAGCGCGCCGCCGGAGCCGGATCCGCCGGGGGCGGTGGCCGGCGAGGCCCACGGCTGCCCGGTGCCCGGCACCGACCACTGGCCGCCGCCGTACACGGGCTGGGTGGCCTCGGGGGCGCGGCCGTACACCGGCTGAGTGGCGTCCGGATGGCCGGTGAAGATCCGCTGGGTGGCCTCGGGCGTGCCGTACGCGGTACCGGCGCGTCCCGGTGTGGGCATCGCCCCGGTCGGGGTGTGCAGCGGACCGGCCAGCGCGTCCGCGCTGGTCTCGTCGAGGGCGGCGCCGCCCTCGGCCGCCGACTCGGGGCGCTCGCCCCGGCGCAGCGCGGCGAGCCGGTCGGTGAGCGACTCACCGGGCCCGATCATCGCGCGGCCGCCGATCTGGCCGGTCGGCTTCGGCTCCGGCGCGGCCGGGGGCGGCGGCGCGGCCGGCCGCTGCACCGGCACCACGGCGTACGGGTCGGTGACCGAGTTGACCGCGGTCGCGGTGCTGGTCAGCGGGCCGGCGAGCAGCTCGCGCAGCATCGCCCGGGCGGTGTGCACGTCCAGCCGCCGGGCCGGGTCCTTCTCCAGCAGCCCCATCAGCACCCGGGTCAGCGGACCGCTGCGCTGCGGGGTGGCCGGCGGGTCCTCGACCACGGCGTGCATCGTCTCGATGGGGTCGCCCTTGTCGAAGGGCGGGCGCCCCTCCACCGCGGTGTAGAGCGTGACGCCCAGCGAGAAGAGGTCGCTGGGCGGCCCGAACTCCTGGCCCATCGCCCGTTCCGGCGAGATGAAGTGCGGCGACCCGAGCACCATGCCGGGCGTGGTGAGCTGCACGTCGGTGGGCATCCGGGCCACCCCGAAGTCGGTCAGCACGCAGCGACCGTCGTTGCAGATCAGCACATTGGCCGGCTTCACGTCCCGGTGCAGCACGCCGATCGCGTGCGCGACCTCCAGGGCGCCGAGCAGGGCGATGCCGATCTTGGCGACCGCGCGGGGCGCCACCGGCCCGTCCTCGATGACCATGTCGGCGAGGCTGCGGGCGTCCAGCAGCTCCATCACGATCCACGGCCGGCCACCCTCGGTGACCACGTCGTACACCTGGACCACCGCGGGGTGCTGGATGGCGGCGGCGGCGCGGGCCTCGCGCAGGGTGCGCTCGTACATCGCGTCGCGGTCGCTCGGGGCCAGCCCGGGCGGGAGGACGACCTCCTTGACCGCCACGTCACGGCGCAGCAGCGTGTCTGAGGCGCGCCAGACCGTGCCCATGCCGCCGTTGCCCACCGGGGACCGCAGCGAGTAGCGACCACCGATGGTGGTGCCGGGTGCCGCGCGTCCGTTCGGGGGACTGACTGGTCCACCGCTCCACGTCGGGATCTGAGTCACAGAAAAGCCACCGGGGGATCGAGGGGGGCTGGGACACAACCCCCCTATCTTGCTGGTTCCGACGGCCGATGCGAAACCCGACGCGGCGGACGTTTACTTACTCGACGGTATGTGGCCAGGTGTTCACCTCTCGTCGATCTCCGTCGACGTCGGTGTGCGGTATCCCTCACCCACCGACGTCCGCTGGCGTCCTACCATCCGGTAATGAGCGAACGGCGGTCAAGCGAATCCGGTTTCCCGATCAAGGGCGTCTACACGGCGGCCGACCTCCCCGGGGAGCTGGCGGACCGGCTGGGCGCGCCGGGCGAGTTCCCGTACACCCGCGGGGTCTACCCCACCATGTACACCTCCCGCCCGTGGACGATGCGGCAGTACGCCGGCTTCGGCACCGCCACCGAGTCCAACGCGCGGTACCACCAGTTGTTGCGGGCCGGCACGATGGGCCTCTCGGTCGCCTTCGACCTGCCCACCCAGATGGGGTACGACTCCGACGACCCGATCGCGCACGGCGAGGTGGGCAAGGTCGGCGTGGCCATCGACTCCATCGAGGACATGCGGCTGCTCTTCGACGGCATCCCGCTGGACAAGGTCTCCACCTCGATGACCATCAACGCGCCCGGCTCGGTGCTGCTCCTGCTCTACCAGCTCGTCGCCGAGGAGAACGGGGTCGCCGGGGGCGCGCTGAACGGCACCATCCAGAACGACATCCTCAAGGAGTACATCGCCCGGGGGACGTACATCTTCCCGCCGAAGCCCTCGCTGCGGCTGGTCGCCGACACCTTCGCGTACTGCCGCAAGGAGGTGCCGAAGTGGAACACCATCTCCATCTCCGGCTACCACATGGCGGAGGCCGGTGCGACGCCCGCGCAGGAGATCGCGTTCACGCTGGCCAACGGCGTGGAGTACGTCCGCGCCGCGCTGGCGGCCGGGCTGGCCGTGGACGACTTCGCGCCCCGGCTGTCGTTCTTCTTCGTCGCCCGGACCACCCTGCTGGAGGAGGTCGCCAAGTTCCGCGCGGCCCGGCGGATCTGGGCCCGGCTGATGCGTGACGAGTTCGGCGCGAAGGATCCGAAGTCGATGATGCTGCGGTTCCACACCCAGACCGCGGGCGTGCAGCTCACCGCCCAGCAGCCGGAGGTCAACCTGGTCCGGGTGGCGGTCCAGGGGCTCGGCGCGGTGCTCGGCGGCACCCAGTCGCTGCACACCAACAGCTTCGACGAGGCGATCGCGCTGCCCACCGAGAAGGCGGCCCGGCTGGCGCTGCGGACCCAGCAGGTGCTGGCGTACGAGACGGACCTGACCGCCACCGTGGACCCGTTCGCCGGGTCGTACGTGGTGGAGGCGATGACCGCCGAGATCGAGGCGGCGGCGACCGAGCTGATGGAGCGGGTGGCCGACCACGGCTCGGCGGTGGACGCGATCGAGGCCGGCTTCCAGAAGCGGGAGATCGAGCAGTCGGCCTACCGGATCGCGCAGGAGATCGACTCCGGCGAGCGGGTGGTGGTGGGCCTCAACCGCTTCACCCTCGACGAGGAGGAGCCGTACGAGCCGCTGCGGGTGGACCCGACCATCGAGGCGGCCCAGGCGGAGCGGCTCGCGAAGCTCCGCGCCGAGCGGGACAACGGGGCGGTCGAGCGGGCGCTCGCGGAGCTGCGCGACGCCGCCGAGGGCTCCGCGAACGTGCTCTACCCGATGAAGGAGGCGCTGCGGGCCCGGGCCACGGTGGGCGAGGTCTGCGGCACGCTGCGCGCGGTGTGGGGGACGTACCGGCCGAGCGACCGGTTCTGACCTTCGTCGACGGCGGCCCCCGCCGGCGCCCCGGCGCCGACGCGGGCCGCCGTCCGCTCTTCCGAGCTGCGAAAACGGGCGTCGCCGCAGGTCGTCGGGCGGCGCTACAGTCGGTCTTCTCCCCGTACGTCGGCGGAGCGGAGGGCGCGGCGCGGGCCTCCCGGGCGACGTCGCCCGGCCCGTCCGGCCGGCCCGGGGCAGCGGGGCCCGCCGCCCGCCCGAGTGTGCGGATCGGGAATGCGGGTAAACCCGACCGGGTGATCGGGACGGACAGCCTGTGCGGTCGCGTTCGGATCGGTCATGTCACCGTCGGGAGTCACCCGGCCGCCCAGCGTCGCCGGCTAATTGTCGGAGCGGCAGTTAATTGTCGCGACTAATGCGACAATTCGGAACGACGGCCCGGGTTTTCGTGACCGCCGAAACGGTTACGCGTTGTAGGAGGTGGGGGGCAGATGACGGCGTTCGACCGCGATCTACCTGCTGTCCCGCAGATATTCGAGCCCTCTCACCAGGGCATTCGTGACGCTGTGCGGTCCGATCGCTACGGGAAAGATGTTGCCCAGCGTCACCGCCGGAGGTCTAGGCTGTCTGCTGTTCTCCCCGATGATCCATCCATCTCTAGTGATCGAGAATTCGACGTGACGAGTGCGTTGACGCTGCCCACCGGCGGCCAGCTGGCGTCGTCCTGGCCGGAGGCGCCGTCCGGGTCCCAGCCCCTGCCCTTCGAGCTCGACCATCTGCTCGCCCTCCGGGTACCCGGCCTCATCGCCACCCGCCGTCACATTCACTCCCACCCGGAGCTCTCCGGCGAGGAGTTCGAGACGGCGGCGCTGATCGCCCGCGAGCTCTCCCTGGCCGGGCTGAACCCGCGCCTGCTGCCCAAGGGCAACGGCGTCATCTGCGACATCGACGGGCGGCCGGACGGACCGGTGATCGCGCTCCGCGCCGACATCGACGCGCTGCCGCTGACCGACCCGAAGGACGTGCCGTACCGGTCCACGGTGGACGGCGTCTGCCACGCCTGCGGGCACGACGTGCACACCTCCGTGATGCTCGGCGTCGGCATGCTGCTGGCCCAGCTCGCCGACCTCGGCCGGCTCGACGGCCGGGTCCGGCTCATCTTCCAGCCGGCCGAGGAGATCCTGCCCTGCGGCTCCCTGGAGGTCATCGAGGCCGGCGGTCTCGACGACGTGGTGCAGATCTTCGCCGTGCACTGCGACCCGAACCTGCCGGTGGGCAGGGTCGGCCTGCGGGTCGGCCCGATCACCGCCGCCGCCGACAACGTCACCGTCCGGCTCACCGGGCCGGGCGGGCACACCGCCCGCCCGCACCTGACCGTCGACCTGGTCGACGCGCTCGGCCGGCTGGTCACCGAGGTGCCTGCCCTGGTCAGCCGCCGGGTGCCGGCCAACAGCGGGCTGCTGCTGGTCTTCGGCCACGCCTCGGCCGGCACCCGCTACAACGTCATCCCGTCCGAGGCCTGCGCCGCCGGCACCCTGCGGGTGATGGACCGCGACACCTGGGAGCTGGCCCCGAAGATCGTCGCTCAGGTGGTCCGGGACGTCATCGCTCCCACCGGCGCGACGGTCGACCTGGAATACCTGCGCGGCCGCCCGCCGGTCAGCAACGACGCCCGGGCCATCGGGGTGCTGACCGCCGCCACCGCCGCCGCGCTCGGCCCCGAGGGGATCGCGGAGACCCCGCAGAGCATGGGCGGCGAGGACTTCTCCTGGTACCTGGAGCACGTGCCCGGGGCGCTCGCCCGCCTCGGCGTCGGCCGGGCCGGTCCGAACGTGGACCTGCACCGGGCCTCGTTCGACGTGGACGAGCGCGCCATCCCGGCCGGCGTACGCCTCATGGTGCAGACCGCGTTGCGGGCACTGGCGGCGGCGCGGTAGGTCCGGCCGGCGGCCCGAGCGGCGTCGGACCGGCCGGCGGCGTCCGCCGACGCCGGCTACGGCGCAGCACCCGGACCAGCAGCGCCACCGGTACGCCGAAGGCCACCAGCCACGGCAGCAGCGCACCGAGCACGGTGAGCAGCACGGTCACCGAGGCGAGGAAGACCTCCCAGCCACCCCGCAGCCCGACCAGGAACCCGATCTCGGTCTGCTCCTCCTCGGTGGAGGCGTCCCTCCCCACGAACGTCACCGTGATGGTGGAGAGCGCGGTCAGGTCGGCCAGCCGGCGCTTCTTCGCCTCCAACGAGGCGAGGTCGGCCTCCCGCCGGCCCAGCTCGTTCTCCAGGTTCACCAGCTCGCCCGTCGAGGTGGCCCGGTCCAGCAGCTTGCGGGCGCTCTCCACCCGCGCCCGCTGGCTGGTGATCCGGGCGTCCAGGTCGACCGTCTCCTCGGTGACGTCCTGGGTGTGCACCTCGCGCCGCTGCTGCCGGCCAAGCTTCGCCAGCTCGTCCACGACCGCGGTGAACTTCGCCGCCGGCACCCGCAACTCCAACTCCGCCCGCGCGTCCGCCGACTCGCTGCGCCGCTGGTCGCCGCCGACGAACCCGCCCGCCGCGGTCACCGCGGCGATCGCCTCCCGGGCGGCCCGCTCCACGTCGTCGACCTGCACCTGCATCGTTCCGGTGTAGATGATCGACCGCTGGTCGACCCGCAGGTCCGGCGCGCCCGCGCCGGCCTTGCCGGGCTCCGCCTGGCCCTGGTCGGCCGCGCCGCCGGCCGGCGCCTGCGCCGCCGGGCCGCTGCTCCTCGTCGGCTCTCCCGCGCCGCAACCGCCGGCGAGCAGCACCGCGACCAATCCCACCGCCGCCAGGGGTACGCCCCGACGGCGTCCTGTTCTTACGCTCATCCCCGCTCCGATCCTCGTGGCCCCGTCCCGGGGCGATACGTCGGACGCGACGCGACACCGCGCCGGTTCCGGCAGACTGCGCTGAGGACGTCACGATTCGATAATCGAGGAGTCACGATGCAGGTCACCAAGTACGCCCACTCCTGTGTCCGGGTGGAGCACGACGGGGGAGTGCTCGTCGTCGACCCCGGGGTGCTCAGCGAGCCCGAGGCGTTGGACGGGGCGGACGCGGTGCTGATCACCCACGAGCACCCGGACCATGTGAACCCGGAGCTGCTGGCCAGGGCGCTGGAGCGTCGTCCGTTCACCGTCAACGGTCCGGCCTCGCTCGCCGGCGTCCTCGGTGACGCGGCCGAGGCGCTGACCGTGGTCGCGCCGGGCGAGTCGTTCACCGCCGCCGGGGTGGCGGTCCGCGCGTACGGCGGCCGACACGCCCTCATCCACCCCGACATCCCCGTGATCGAGAACCTGGGCTACCTGATCAACGACGTGGTCTACCACCCGGGGGACTCCCTGGACGTCCCCGAGGAGGTCCCGGTGGACACCCTCTTCGCGCCGATCCACGCGCCCTGGTCGAAGTTCTCCGAGGTGGTCGACTTCATCCGGGCGGTCGCCCCGCGCCGCGCGTACGCCCTGCACGACGGACTGCTCAACGACAACGGGTTCGCGGTGCTCAACCGGCAGTACACCGCGCTGTCGAACACCGAGTACCAGCGGCTCGAGCCGGGCACCCGGTTCGACGCCTGAGCCGGTGCCCGGCCCCTCCCGCGAGCTGGTCCAGCGGCTCTACGCGACGCCACCGGACCGGTTCGTCGCCGCCCGGGACGCCGCCGTCGCCGAGGCGCGCCGGGCCGGCGACCAGGCCGCCGCCCGGGAGCTCGCCCGGCTGCGCCGGCCCACCGTGGCCGCCTGGCTGGTCAACCTGCTGGCCATCCAGCGGCCCGAGCTGGTGGCCGACCTGGCGCAGCTCGCCGACGCGCTCCGCGCCGCCCAGCGCGACCTGCGCGGCGCCAAGCTCCGCGAGCTCTCCGCGCAGCGCCGGGCCGTGGTCGGCGCCCTGGTCGCCGAGGTACGCCGGCTCGCCGCCGAGACCGGCGACGCCCCGCCGGCCGGGAAGCTGCCGCTGGCCGAGGTCGAGGCGACCCTCAACGCGGCGCTCTCCGACGCCGAGGTGGCCGAGCAGATCCGCTCCGGCCGCCTGCTCCGGGCCACCAGTTACGCCGGCTTCGGCGAGGTGCCCCGCCCCCAGCTGCGGCTGGTCACCGGCGGCGCGGAGGAGCCCGCCGTACCGGATCGGGCGGCCGAGCGGGCCGAGACCCGGCGGGCGCGCGACGAACGGGCGGCGGAACGGGCCGCCCGGGCCGAGCGGGCGAAACGCCGCCGGGCGCTGGACCGTGAGCTGGCCCGCGCCCGGACCGACCAGGAACGCGCCGAGGCGGAGCTGGCCGGCGCGGTGCGGTCCGCCCAGGACGGCGCGGCGGAGCTGGACCGGATCGAGACCGAACTCGCCGAGCTGGAGCGCCGGCGGGCCGTCGCCGAGCAGGAGCTGAGCCGCGCCAAGCTGGCCCGCCGCGCCGCCGAGCGGGCGGTCACCGCCGCCCGCCGGCACACCGGCGAGGTCGAGGCCGCGGTGGAGGCGCTGGACGCCGAAGAGGGGGATGCCGCCGGCGGCGGTCAGCAGGCAGACTGACCGGGATGGATGACCACGGTGGACGGACGGTGTCCGCGCCCCCCGCTGCGGTGTCCGGCGCATGACCCCCGAGCAGGTCGCCGCCGCCAGCAAGCCGCTGGTGCTGGAGCTCGGGGAGGCGTTCAGCCGCTGCCCGGGGACACTGCGCCGGGCCCGCCTGCTCGGCATCTCCGGCTGGGCGTTCTACATCACCGGCCGGGCCGGCGCCCTCGGCGACGTACGCGCCGAGACGGTCGCCGCCGCCCTCGGCTTCATCGCCCCCGACGCGGTCGCCGACGGCTGGGACGCGGCGGCCCGCACGGTCCCACCGGTGGAGGTGGCCGCGGCGAACCTGGTCGAGTGCTGCCGCTGGGGCGGCCAGCACCTCGGCGACGCACCGCGGGTGGCCCGGCTGGTCGGGCTGCTGGAGCGGATCGTCGACGCGGCGGAGGCCAGCGGGATGCCGCTCTTCGCCGCCTGGCGGGCCATGCCGGTGCCGGACCGGTCGCCCGGGGCCCGGACAGCCGTCGGGCTGCTCCTGCTCCGCGAACACTTCGCCGGGGCGTACCTGCTCGCCGTCCGGGCGGCCGGGATGACCCCGCTGGAGGCGGTCCTGGCCGGGCCGGAGGGCGAGGCGGGCGCCGCCGCCTGCGGCTGGCCGCCGCCGTACCCGCCGGTGGGGCCGCTGGTCCGGCGGCGGCTCTGGGCCGAGGCGGTGACCGACCGGTTGGCCTCGACGGCGTTCCGGGCGCTCGGCCCCGGGGAGGGGGCGGAGCTGCTCGACCTGCTCACCGCCGTCCGGCTGCACCTGCGCCGGCCCGTCCCGGCCGGCTGACCGGCGGCACCCGTGCGGGCCGGCTGACCGGTGCCGCCCGTTCGGCGGGCCGGGGCGCCACCAGCACCGGCACGGCGGCGGCGGCGGAAAATGGGCGGCGCGGCCGGTAGGTGGCCTGCCAGGATCGGCGGCGTGACGCTTCCCGTCGGCTGGACCGCCCGCCGACCCACCCTCGACGACGTACCGGCGATCCTGAAGGTGGTGCACGCCGCCGACACCTTCGCCATCGGGTATCCGGACTTCTCCGCGGAGGACGTGGCGGAGTGCCTGACCGCGCCGTACGTCGACCCGGCCGCGGACTCGTGGCTAGGTCTGGACCCGGAGGGCGAGGTCGTCGCCTGGGCGATCGTGGACAACCCGACCGGGGTGGGGCGCGAGTTCGTCGAGGTGTACGTCGACCCGGACCGGGGCCGGCCGCTGCGCGCCCCGCTGCTGGCCCGACAACTGGCCCGGGTCGCCGAGCGGGCCGCCGCGCGTGGCCTGCCGGCGCTCACCGTCCGCTGCGCGGTGTACGAGCCGGAGAAGGAGTGGGAGCAGACGCTTTTCGACGCCGGGTTCATCCTGGCCAAGCGGTATGTCCGGATGAGCCGCCCGCTGGCCGGCCTGCCCAGCGCACCGCCCGCCCCGCCGCACGGCGTCACGGTCCGCCCGGTCCGTCCCGACGACGACGCCGAGCTGCGCACCTTCCACCGGATCTACGACGCCGCGTTCCGCGACACGCTGGACTACGAGCCGCAGGACTACGACCGTTGGCGGGCCCGGATCGGTGCCGGCAACGCCTGGGACGAGTGGTTCGTCGCCGAGGTCGACGGCGAGCCGGCTGGCGTACTTCAGTCCTCCGACCAGGGGCTCGACCAGAACGAGGGCTTCGTGAAGAACCTCGCGGTGCTGCCCGGGCAGCGGCGCCGGGGGGTGGGCGCCGCCCTGCTCCAGCACGCCTTCGCCCGGTACGCGGCCAAGGGCCGCGCCTCCGCGGGCCTCGGGGTCGACCTGACCAACCCGACCGCGCCGGTCTCGCTCTACCGGTCGGTGGGGCTGCGCGACGCGCGGATCGTCGACATGTACCAGCTCACCGTTCCGGCCACCGCCTGACCCGTCCGCCCCGGTGAGTACCACGGGTGTGTGATTGACGACCCGGGCCGGGGTCGGCGGCCGGTCGGGGCGGCGGCCGGAGCAGACTGGAGGCGTGCGATACGCGCTACGCCGACGCGGTGCCGGTGGGGCGGGACCGCAGCTCGGTGACGTAGTCGTCCGGCGCGCCCGCCTTCTCGGCCGCGTTCGCGATCTCCGACAGGTACCACGAGGTCGGCAGGCCGCCCTCGTACCCGTCGAAGACGTAGACCCACGCGGTCGCGTCCCCGTCGAGGGTGGAGACCCGGACGGTGAGCTTGCGGTACGTCCCGGCGGTCACGCCCTCGATCTCGTCGAGCTGCGCGGCGTCGTACGGGTGGATGTCGTAGAGCGCCACGAAGACCCGGTCACCCGGGGACTCGACCACGGTGCTGACCGAGCCCTCCCAGCCGATGACGCCCTCGCCCGCGAAGGTGAGCCGCCACCCCTCCAGCCAGCCGGTGCCCACCATCGGCGAATGCGGGCAGTAGGCGCGCATCCGGGCGGGGTCCAGGTTTGAGCCGTAAGCGGCGTAATGACGCACGGCGATGACGATAGCCCGGCCGGCGGGTGGGGGAGAATACGACGGTGCGTGTCGAGCACGTTGGGGAGAAGAAAGTCACTGTGAACACTGACGAGGGGCGAGCGCTGTGAGCCAGATCGTGATCATCGGCGGGGGACCGGCCGGGTACGAGGCGGCGCTGGTCGCCGCCCAGCTCGACGCTGATGTGATCGTGGTGGAGGCGGAGGGGGCCGGCGGCGCCTGCGTGCTCTCCGACTGCGTCCCGTCGAAGACCTTCATCGCCAGCTCAGAGGTGGTGACCGGCTACCGGGACACCGAGGAGTTCGGGGTGCACTCCGACGGGCTGGAGGCGGTCACCGTCGACGCCCGGGCGGTGCACGGGCGGGTGAAGCGGCTCGCGCTGGCCCAGTCCGCCGACATCCACGCTAAGCTGATCAAGGCCGGGGTGGAGTTCGTCGCCGGGACCGCCCGGCTCGGCGAGGACACGCTCGGTCACACCCACCGGGTGATCGTCACCCCGGCCGACGGCGCCGAGGAGTACTCCATCGCCGCCTCGACCGTGCTGGTCGCCACCGGCGCGACCCCGCGCCAGCTCCCCACCGCCGTGCCGGACGGCGAGCGCATCCTGACCTGGCGCCAGGTGTACGACCTGCCCGACCTGCCCCAGCACCTGATCGTGGTCGGGTCCGGCGTGACCGGCGCCGAGTTCGCCAGCGCGTACCTGGCGATGGGCGTCGAAGTCACCCTGGTCTCCAGCCGGGACCGGGTGATGCCGCACGAGGACGCCGACGCGGCGATGGCCATCGAGCGGGTGTTCCGCAACCGGGGCATGAGCATCCTCAACAACTCCCGGGCGGACGCGGTCCGCCGCACCTCCGACGGCGTCGAGGTCGAGCTCTCCGACGGCCGCAAGGTGTACGGCTCGCACGCGCTGATCGCCGTCGGTTCGATCCCCAACACCGCCAACCTCGGCCTCGCCGAGTACGGCGTGGAGCTGGCCCGGGGCGGTTACGTCACGGTCGACCGGGTGTCCCGGACCAACGTCCCCGGCGTCTACGCCGCCGGCGACTGCACCGGGGTGCTGCCGCTGGCCAGCGTCGCCGCGATGCAGGGCCGGATCGCGATGTGGCACGCGCTCGGCGAGGCGGTCCGGCCGCTGCGGCTGCGTACCGTCGCGGCGAACGTCTTCACCGACCCGGAGCTGGCCACGGTCGGCGTCTCGCAGGACGAGGTGGACGCCGGCAAGATCCCGGCCCGCCAGGTGATGCTGCCGCTCTCCGGCAACGCCCGGGCGAAGATGGACGACCTGGCCGACGGCTTCGTCAAGCTCTTCTGCCGCCCGGCCAGCGGTCAGGTGATCGGCGGCGTGGTGGTGGCCCCGAAGGCCAGCGAGCTGATCCTCCCGATCACCATGGCGGTGGAGAACAACCTCACGGTGAACGAGCTGGCCCAGACCATCACCA
This sequence comes from Micromonospora kangleipakensis, assembly GCF_004217615.1. Taxonomy (NCBI): domain Bacteria; kingdom Bacillati; phylum Actinomycetota; class Actinomycetes; order Micromonosporales; family Micromonosporaceae; genus Micromonospora; species Micromonospora kangleipakensis. Next base: position 1,656,153 of record NZ_SHLD01000001.1, read on the forward strand.
TCTACCCCAGCCTCTCCGGCTCCATCACCGAGGCCGCCCGCCAGCTCATGCTCCACGAACTGGAGTAACCCCGTCTCCTCGGTCGGTGCCGTGGGCGGCGTCAGCGGAAGGCGGCGGCGAGCATCTGCCGGGCCTCCCCGCGCGGCATCTCCGACCAGCGCAGGTCCCGGCCGACGGCCCGACCGATGGTGCGGACCTGCTCCTCCTGGGTCAGGGTCGCCGGCCCGCTGAGCAGGTGCCGCGCGCCGGCGTGGCCGTCCGAGGTCAGCGCCGCGACGGCCACTTCGGCGAGGTCCCGCTCGTGGATCAGGGACCGGGCCGCCGACCCGTACGGCCAGCGCACCACGTCGCCGGCGCGGATCTGACCGGCCCACATCAGCGTGTTGGCGGCAAAGCCGACCGGGCGGAGGAACGTCCACTCCGCGCCGGACGCCTCGACGGCCCGGCCGACCGTGCCGGTCGCCCCCGTCACCAGGATCATCACGCCTCCTCGCCGGACCGGGCCGCCGTCGACCGTCGCGGTCACACGCTAGGAGTTGAAGTCGCGTTGAGGTCAACGGCACGGGTCGGCCGCGTCCCGCCGACGGCGGGCCGGCGGATCAGGCTCACCGCGACCACGGCGAGCACGCCGACCTCGGCGAGGATCAGCAGCCGTTCGGCCAGGCCGATCAGCACCCGGTCGCCCGGGTAGGCGGACCAGACCATGGCCCCGGCCAGGGCCAGGCTGGTCAGGGCGAGCGCGCGCAGCCAGGAGGCGCCGTGTCCGCCCAGCCGCCCGGCGAGCAGCCAGCCGGCCGGCGGCAACGCGAGGAAGGCGACCACCGAGGCGTACCGGTGCAGGTAGGCGGCGGTGTCCATGGGCAGGCCTGGCTCGTTGGTCGGCACCAGCGCGGAGACCACCAGTCCGGCGGTCCACGCCCAGAGCAGGACCGCCACCAGCCGGCCGGAGCTCGCGCCCGGCCCGGCGGGCGCCGAGGGTTCCGCCGTCCCGGCCGGCCCGGGCGCGCGGTGTGGGCGGCCCGGCAGGCCGGGGGCGCGGAGGACCGGGACCAGCACGGCGGTGGCCGCGGCGAGGACCGCCATCGCCACGTCGATGACGCCGCCCCGGTCCGAGACGGCGAAGTCGCTGACGGTCAGCGACCAGGGGTTCAGGTCGTCGTTCACTTCGAGATGACCGATCAGGGCGAGCACCGCCGCCAGGGCGATCCCGCCGAGGGCGAGCAGCCCGTGTCTCCGGGTTCCAGGCATGCCTCAGCCTGTCGCCGGGGGCACCCGAAGCGGATCCGGGACGGCCACCGACATCGATCCCCGGGACCACCCCTAGAGGCGGCCGGCGACCGCACCCGGTGCGAGCGGGGGGGTCAGTCGACGGGGACCTCGCGGCGGGCGTTGCGGGCGCTGATCGCCGTCATCGCCCAGCCCGCGCCCGCGAACCCGGCCGCCGCCGCGCCGCCGATCAGCGCCAGCCGCCAGGCCGACTGGGTCAGCGCGGTCCCGCCCAGGTGCCCGACCAGCGTCCCGTACGTCGCCCAGCCGGCCGCCGCGGCGGTCTCGTAGAGCAGGAAGAGCCGGTACGGGTAGCGGCTGCGCCCGGCGGAGAAGCAGGCCGCCATCCGGCCACCCGGCACGAACCGGCAGAGCAGGATCACCAGCGGCCCCGGTTCGCGCAGCCCCCGGGTGACCCGGCCGGCCATCCGGCGGGCCCGGCCGGGCATGGCATGCCGGGCCTCCCGGCGGTCCGGGGCGCGCCGCCCGATCAGGTAGCAGGCCAGGTCGCCGGCGAAGACGCCGAACGCGCCGACGGCGATGGTGAGCGGCAGGCTCAGCCCGCCGTACACGGTCAGCGCGCCGCTGGTGATCATGACGACCTGGGTCGGGATGACCGGTACGAAGGCGTCGGCGACCAGCAGCGTCAGCAGGGCGAGGTACGCCCACGTCGGCGACGCGACGTCAGTGATGAGTTCGGGCACGACTGCCACCTCGCCGATTTCCCCCGATTGCCTGCACCGAGCCTGACGGCGTGTCCGGCGTCACCGGTCGGGGCCCTGGCCGGTGGTGACCGCTGACACGGCAGGGCCACCGAATGACAACGACACGGCGACGCCGGATGTGACGGGACGTCGGCGTGGCGCGCGGCGCGGCGACGGGCGGCGGCTCGGCGCTCGTCGGCGTACCGTTGTCGGCGCGCGGCCACACGGACGTCGGGTCCCCCGTTCCTGACGACCGGGCCGCCGCGGGTCGCCGGCAGGTCCCGTGCCGGCGACCCGCCCCCTTTTCCGGGGCGCCCGCCCCCTCGATGACACCGCGAAATCCGGATGCGTGGCACGTCGACGCCCGCGTACCGTCGCCGCATGCGCAGCGCGGTGGTGACCACGACGCCGGGAATCCCCGGCGCGCCGCACTGACGTAACCGTCGACGAGGCCCCGGGGCGAACCGCCCCGGGGCCTCGCGGCGTTCCGGGCCGCCTCGCCTCCGGGTCGTACCCGATCAAGGAGAGCGACATGATCGACCACCGCAGGCTCGGCCGGGAGCTGGAGCTGTTCGTCTCCGACCCGCTCGCGGGCGCCGGCCTGCCCATCTGGCTGCCGGCCGGCGCCGCCGCCCGGCACGCCGTCGAGGAGTACGTCCGCGAACTGGAGCGCCGGGCCGGATACCGGCACGTCTACTCGCCGCCGCTGGGTAAACGGGAGCTCTTCGAGCTCTCCGGCCACCTGGGCTACTTCGCCGACGACATGTTCCCGCCGATGCGGCTGAGCGCCGACGACGAGTTCGTGCTCCGGCCGGCGCTCTGCCCGCACCACGCGCTGGTGTTCCGCGCCCGGGGCCGCTCCTACCGGGAGCTGCCGCTGCGGATCGCCGAGCTGGGCGGGATGTACCGGGCGGAACGCTCCGGCGTGCTGGGCGGGCTGTCCCGGGTCCGCGCCATCTCGCTGAACGACGCGCACAACTTCTGCGCCCTCGACCAGGTCGGCGACGAGGTACGCGAGATCCTGCGGCTGATCCGCGAGGCGCACGCCGCGCTCGGCGTACGACCGGCCGGGTTCCGGCTGTCGCTGCGCGGGCCGGGGGAGAAGTACGTCGGGGACGACGCCGCGTGGGCGCGGGCCGAGGAGCTGCTCGGCGCCGCGCTCGACGGGGTGGAGTTCACCGAGGCGCCCGGCGAGGCCGCCTTCTACGGGCCGAAGATCGACATCCAGATCGTCGACGCGGCCGGCCGGGAGTCGACCATCTCCACCATCCAGCTCGACTTCGACAAGCCCGAGAAGTTCGACCTGTCGTACACCGACGCGGACGGGTCGCGGCGGCGGCCGGTGCTGGTGCACCGGAGCCTGGTCGGCAGCATGGAGCGGCTCTTCGCGTACCTGATCGAGGTGCATGCGGGCGCCTTTCCGGCCTGGTACGCCCCGGTGCAGCTGGTGCTGCTCCCGGTCGAGGAGGGGCAGGCCGGCGCGGCCGTCGACCTGGCCCGCCGGGCCGGGGCGGCCGGGCTGCGGACCGAGGTCGAGGTGGCCGGCTCGCTGGGCGCCCGGGTCCGCGACGCCGCCCGCCGCCGCATCCCGTACGTCGGGGTGCTGGGCCCCCGGGAGGCGCTCGACGGCGCGGTCTCGCTGCGGCTGCGCGACGGTCGCGCGCTGGCCCCGATGCCCGTCGCCGACGCCCTCGGGCTGATCGGGAAGGTGGTCGCCGGCCGCTCGGCCGGCCTGCTCCCCGCGGACTGACCCGGCCGCGCCGGGTCCACGCCAGCGCGGCGCCGGCCGCTCGTCACCGGCCGACCGTGCGCCCGCGAACCGTGCGCCCGCCGGCTCCCGTCCGTCGTGGACGGGAGCCGGTGCCGGGCGGGATCCCTCGGGCATCGTCAGTTCCCGGCCGTCGCCGGTTGGGCGAGCTGGTCGGCCTCGTCGGCCACCACCGCCTGGCTGAACTGGGACCGGTACAGCCGGGCGTAGGCCCCGTCGGCGGCGACGAGCTGGTCGTGGCTGCCCTGCTCGACGATCCGGCCGTTCTCCATCATCAGGATCAGGTCGGCGTCGCGGATGGTGGAGAGCCGGTGCGCGATGACGAAGCTGGTCCGGTCCGACCGCAGGGCGGCCATCGCCCGCTGGAGCAGCACCTCGGTGCGGGTGTCCACCGAGCTGGTCGCCTCGTCCAGGATGAGCAGCGACGGCTCGGCGAGGAACGCCCGGGCGATGGTGATGAGCTGCTTCTCGCCGGCGCTGACGTTGCTCCCCTCCTCGTCGATCACCGTGTCGTACCCGTCGGGGAGGCTGTGGACGAACCGGTCCACGAAGGTGGCCCGGGCGGCGGCCAGGATCTCCTCCTCGGTGGCGTCGGGCCGGCCGTAGGCGACGTTGTCCCGGATGGTGCCCCCGAAGAGCCAGGTGTCCTGGAGCACCATGCCGATCCGGCCGCGCAGCTCCTCCCGGGGCATGGTGGTGATGTCCACCCCGTCCAGGGTGATCCAGCCCGCGTCCAGCTCGTAGAACCGCATGATCAGGTTGACCAGGGTGGTCTTGCCGGCGCCGGTCGGGCCGACGATCGCCACGGTGTGACCCGGCTCGGCGACCAGCGACAGGTCGTCGATCAGCGGCTTGTCCGGGTCGTACCGGAAGGAGACGTGTGCGAACTCGACCCGGCCGGTGACCCGGGGCGGTGCAACCGTGTCCGGGGTCTGCTCCTCGGCGTCGAGCACCGCGAAGACCCGCTCGGCGGAGGCCACCCCGGACTGGAGCAGGTTCGCCATCGAGGCGACCTGGGTGATCGGCTGGGTGAACTGCCGCGAGTACTGGATGAACGCCTGCACGTCGCCGAGGGTCATCGACCCGGAGGCCACCCGCAGCCCGCCGACCACGGCGATCGCGACGTAGCTGAGGTTCCCGACGAACATCATCGCCGGCATGATGATCCCGGAGATGAACTGGGCCCCGAAGCTGGCCCGGAAAAGCTCCTCGTTCTTGGCCGCGAAGGCGGCCTGCACCTGGCGCTGCCGGCCGAAGACCTTGACCAGCTCGTGGCCGGTGTACGCCTCCTCGATCTGGCCGTTCAGTTCACCGGTGTGCCGCCACTGGGCGATGAACCTGCGCTGCGACCGCTTGGCGATCCGCTGGGTGACGAGCACCGACAGCGGCACCGCGACCAGGGCGACCAGCGCCAGCAGCGGCGAGATCCAGAACATCATGGCCAGCACGCCGATCACGGTCAGCAGCGAGGTGAGCAGCTGGCTGAGCGTCTGCGACAGGGTCTGCGAGATGTTGTCGATGTCGTTGGTGACCCGGCTGAGCAGTTCGCCCCGGGGCTGCCGGTCGAAGTAGGGCAGCGGCAGCCGGTGGAGCTTCTCCTCCACCTCGGCGCGCAGCCGCAGCACGGTCCGCTGCACCACCCCGTTGAGCAGCCAGCCCTGCCACCACAACAGCAGGCTGGCCGCCAGGTAGAGCGCGAGGGCCAGGGCGAGCACCCGGCCGAGGGCGGTGAAGTCGATCCCGGCGCCGGGCACCACATCCATCCGGGCGAGCATGTCGGCGTAGTTGTCGTTGCCGGCCGCCCGGGCCGCCGCCACGGCCTGCTCCGGGCTGGTCCCGGCGGGCAACTGCCGGCCGATCACCCCGCTGAAGATCAGGTCGGTGGCGTGGCCGAGGAGCTTCGGCCCGGCGACGCTGAGCCCGACGCTCACCACGGCCAGCACGGTCACGGCACCCAGCTGGAGCCGGTGCGGCCGCAGGCGGCCGAGCAGGCGCCGGGTCGACGGCCCGAAGTTCATCGACTTCTCGGCGGGCATCCCGGCGCTCATCCACGGCGGGCCGCCGGGGCGCCGCCCGGCCGGCGGCAGCCGCTTCGGCATCGCCGCCTCCGGGCCCTGCTTCTGGACCGGTACGGTGACCTTGCCGTCCCGGGGGCCGAGCTGTCTGTTCGGCTCGCTCACGCCGGCACCTCCGCCGTCTGCTGGGACGCCACGATCTCGGCGTACGTCGGGCAGTTCTCCAGCAGGTCCTCGTGTCGTCCCATGCCGACGACGCCCCCGTCCTCGAGCACGATGATCTGGTCGGCGTCGACGATCGTGGAGACCCGCTGGGCCACGATCACCACCGCCGCGTTCGCGGTGACCGGCTTCAGCGCGGCCCGCAGCCGGGCGTCGGTGCCGAGGTCGAGCGCCGAGAACGAGTCGTCGAAGAGGTAGATCTCCGGCTGACGGACCAGCGCGCGGGCGATCGCCAGCCGCTGCCGCTGACCACCGGAGACGTTCGTGCCGCCCTGGGCGATCGGGGCGTCCAGCCCGCCCGGCATCTCGGCCACGAAGTCCCGGGCCTGGGCGATCTCCAGCGCCGCCCACAGCTCGGCGTCGGTCGCGTCCGGGTTGCCGTACCGCAGGTTGCTGGCGACCGTTCCGCTGAACAGGTACGGCCGCTGCGGCACCAGCCCGATCCGGCGCCAGACCTCGTCCGGTTCCAGCAGCCGCACGTCCACCCCGTCGACCAGCACCGCGCCGGCGGTCGGGTCGACCAGCCGGGGGATCAGCGTGAGCAGGGTGGTCTTGCCGGCCCCGGTGGAGCCGATGATGGCCGTGGTCCGGCCGGGGCCGGCCCGGAACGAGATGTCGTGCAGCACCGGAGCGCTCGCCCCGGGATATTGGAAGGCGACCCTGCGGAGCTCCAGCTCGGCGTTCCTGGTCACCGCGATCACCGGCTCGGCCATCGGCACCACCGACGACTCGGTGTCCAGCACCTCGACGATCCGTTCGGCGCAGACCGCCGCGCGCGGCACCATCATCAGCATGAAGGTGGCCATCATGACGGCCATCAGGATCTGCATCAGGTACTGCAGGAACGCGGTCAGCGCGCCGACCTGGATCTGGCCGGCGTCGACCCGCTGCGCGCCGAACCAGAGCACCGCGACGCTGGAGACGTTGAGCACCAGCATCACCACCGGGAAGATCAGGGCCATCAGCCGGCCGACGCGCAGGGCGGTCGCGGTGAGGTCGGCGTTGGCGACGCCGAAGCGCTCCGTCTCGTACGGTTCCCGGACGAAGGCGCGGACCACCCGGATGCCGGTGATCTGCTCGCGCAGCACCCGGTTGACGGCGTCGATCCGGGTCTGCATCAGCCGGAAGCCCGGCACCATCCGCCGGATGATCAGGCCCAGCGCGACGGCCAGCACCGGCACGCTGACCAGCATCAGCCAGGAGAGCCCGACGTCCTCGCTGAGCGCCATCACCACTCCGCCGACGCACATGATCGGCGCGGCGACCAGCATGGTGCAGCTCATCAGCACGAGCATCTGCACCTGCTGCACGTCGTTGGTGTTGCGGGTGATCAGCGACGGCGCGCCGAACCGGGCGACCTCGCGGGCCGAGAAGGTGTTGACGTGCCCGAAGATGGTCGCGCGTACGTCCCGCCCGAACCCCATCGCGGTCCGCGCGCCCAGGTACACCGCGGCGATCGAGCAGGCGATCTGGAGCAGGCTGACCACCAGCATCCATCCGCCCGTGCGCATGATCTGGTCGGTGTCGCCGAGGGCGACACCCCGGTCGATGATGTCGGCGTTGAGGCTCGGCAGGTAGAGCGAGGCCATCGTGCCGACGAACTGGAGCGCCACCACGGCCGCGAGGAGCCGGCGGTACGGGCGCAGACGGTGGCGGAGCAGGCGGATCAGCATGGACGGCTCCCCGGCGTCGGGTCGGTTGCGGAGTCCTGGTGTTGGTTCAACCTGCCGACCTCCCCGTCGGACATGCTCGTGATGAGTTCGGTGAGGAACTCCCGGATAACCGCCTTCTTCGCCGGATCGGCGTCGACGGAGGTGAGCGGGCGGTCGCTGTGGATCAGCTCGGTGAGCTGTTCGGCGTGCCGGCGGCCCTTGTCGGTCAGGGTCAGCTGCACGGTGCGGCGGTCGGCGCCGTCCCGGCGACGCTCGACGAAGCCGTCGCGTTCGAGGGTGTCGACGATGCCGGTGAGGGTGGCGGGCCGGACGAAGCACCGTTCGGCGACCTCCCGATGGGTGCTGTCGCCGATGCGGCTCAGGATGAACAGCACCCGCATGCCGGCCGAGGTGAGGCCGTGGTGCTCGGCCAGGTACCGCCCCCAGTGCTGCTCGACGACATGGCCGGCGATCGCGAGCAGCCGACCGAGCGGCGCGTGGCGGAGCATGTCGGGGAAGGTGACGAGCGGTTCCATCTTCACAGCCGTCAGATTAGCTACCGGACCGTCAGGGGCCAAACTAGTTTCCGACACATTATCTTGTCGCTGGCAAGATATGCTCCCGGGCATGACGGCGAACCGCGGATACCACCACGGCGACCTGCGGCGGGCCCTGCTCGCCGCGGCGGTCGAGGCGATCGGCGAGTCCGGGCCGGCCGCGCTGAGCCTGCGTGACCTGGCCCGCCGGGCGGGGGTCTCGCACGCCGCGCCCGCGCACCACTTCGGCGACAAGGCCGGCCTGCTCACGGCGCTCGCCGTCGAGGGCTTCGACCTCCTCGCCGGGGCGCTCGGCCGGGCCGGCGGCGACCTGCTCGAGACCGGGGTGGCGTACGTCCGCTTCGCGGTCGACCACCGCGCCCACTTCGAGGTGATGTTCGCGCCGGGGCTCTACCGGGCCGACGACCCCGAGGTGGCCGCCGCGCGCGCCCGGGCGGGGGCGGCGCTGCGCGGCGGGATCGCCGCGCTGCCCGCCCGGCCGGCCGCCGAGCCCGACCGGGACGCCCTCGCCGCCTGGTCGATCGTGCACGGCTTCGCCACCCTCTGGCTGGCCGGCGCCCTCCCGCCGGCGGCCGGCCCGGACCCGGAGTCCGCCGCCCGCTCGGTCATCCGCCGCCTCTTCGAGTGACCGCCATGCCGGGCGGTGTTACCAGCTGGTGGGGAGGGGCATGCCTTCGGTGTAGCCGGCGGTGCTCTGCACGCCGACCAGGGCCTGCTCGTGGAACTCGTCCAGGTTGCGGGCGCCGGCGTAGGTGAAGGCGCTGCGCACCCCGGAGATGATCTCGTCGATCAGGTCCTCCACGCCCGGCCGGTTCGGGTCGAGGTGCATCCGGGCCGAGGAGATGCCCTCCTCGAAGATCGCCTTGCGGGCCCGGTCGAACGCGCTGTCCTCGGCCGTACGCGCGCTGACCGCCCGGGCCGAGGCCATGCCGAAGCTCTCCTTGTAGCGCCGGCCGTCCACGTCGGTGTAGAGGTCGCCGGGGGACTCGTAGGTGCCGGCGAACCAGGAACCGATCATCACGTTGGACGCCCCGGCCGCCAGGGCCAGCGCCACGTCGCGTGGGTGGCGTACGCCGCCGTCCGCCCAGACGTGCCGGCCCAGCTCTCGGGCCGCCGCCGCGCAGTCGAGGACCGCCGAGAACTGCGGCCGACCCACCCCGGTCATCATCCGGGTGGTGCACATCGCACCCGGGCCGACGCCGACCTTGACGATGTCGGCGCCCGCCTCGACCAGGTCGCGTACGCCGTCGGCGGTGACCACGTTGCCGGCCGCGACCGGGACCGCCGGGTCGAGCTTGCGGACCGCCCGCAGCGCCGAGATCATCCGCTCCTGGTGGCCGTGCGCGGTGTCCACGACCAGCGTGTCGACACCCGCCTCCAGCAGGGCGGCCGCCTTGCCGGTCACGTCGCCGTTGATGCCGACCGCCGCGGCGATCCGCAGCCGGCCCCGGTCGTCCACGGCCGGCTTGTAGAGCGTGGCGCGCAGCGCGCCCTGCCGGGTGAGCACCCCGACCAGCCGGCCTTCCCCGTCCACCACCGGGGCGAGTCGCCGCCGCCCGGCCGAGAGCCGGTCGAAGCCGGTACGCGGGTCCGCGTCCGCCGGCACGGTGTGCAGCTCGGTCGACATCACGTGCCGGAGCTGGGCGAACCGGTCCACGCCGACGGTGTCCGCCTCGGTCACCACGCCGACCGGGCGGCCGGCCTCGTCGATCACGATCACCGCGCCGTGCGAGCGCTTCGGCAGCAGGTGGATCGCGTCGCCGACGGTGTCGGTGGGGCCGAGGGTGATCGCGGTGTCGTGCACCAGGTGCCGCTGCTTGACCCAGGCGACGACGTTCGCCACCACCTCGATCGGGATGTCCTGCGGGATCACCGCGATGGCGCCGCGCCGGGCGACCGTCTCGGCCATCCGGCGGCCGGCGACCGCGGTCATGTTCGACACCACCAGCGGGATGGTGGTGCCGGTACCGTCGCCGGTGGCCAGGTCGACGTCGAGCCGCGAGCCCACCTCGGAGCGGGCCGGCGCCATGAAGACGTCGTTGTAGGTCAGGTCGTGCGCGGGGACCGCGCCATGAAGGAACCGCACCCGGACATCATTCCTGCTCGCGCCCCGGACCGCCGCCGGTGGTGTCCCAAACCACCCGGCCGGCCGCCGTGCGCCCATGCCGACGAGCCGAAGCTACGGCCGCTCGCCGGTGTCGCCGTGTGGCGTCGGCCGGCCATATGCCTGGTGAGCGATATACCTGAGAGGCATAAATATGACTCACAGGCGTATCGCTCACGGTGGTGTCGGTTCCAGCCGGCGAGCCGGTGGGGGCGACGGGTCAGGCGATGGTGCAGATGGCGGCGCCGGCGGTGATGACCGCGCCCACCTCGGCGGAGAGACCGCTGACCGTACCGGCCTTGTGCGCGTGCAGCGGCTGCTCCATCTTCATCGCCTCCAGGACGACGACCAGGTCGCCCTCGGCGACGGTGTCCCCGTCCGCCACGGCGATCTTCACGATGGTGCCCTGCATCGGGGAGGTGAGCGCGTCACCGCTGACCGCCGCGCCCGCCTTGGCCCCGCCACCCCGGCGGGCCGGCTTCTTCGCGGCGGGCGCGCTGGCGGTCGTACCCGCGCCGAGGCCGGCGGGCAACACCACCTCCAGCCGCTTGCCACCCACCTCGACCACGACGGTCTCGCGCTCCGCCGGGGCCTCGGCGGCTCCGGCGGCGGCGGCGGTGAACGCCGGCACGGTGTTGTTGAACTCGGTCTCGATCCACCGGGTGTGCACGGTGAACGGCTCGGCGGTGAACGCCTCGTCCCGGACCACCAGCCGATGGAACGGCAGCGCGGTGGCCATGCCCTCGACGACCATCTCGTCGAGCGCCCGGCGGGCCCGCTCGATCGCCTCGGCGCGGGTCTCGCCGGTGATGATCACCTTGGCCAGCAGCGAGTCGAAGTTGCCGCCGATCACGTCGCCGGCCGAGATGCCGGTGTCCACCCGGACGCCCGGGCCGGTGGGGAGCCGCAGCGCGGTGACGGTGCCCGGGGCGGGCAGGAAGTTGCGGCCCGGGTCCTCGCCGTTGATCCGGAACTCGATGGAGTGCCCGCGCGGCGTCGGGTCTTCGGTGAAGCGCAGCTTCTCGCCGTCGGCGATCCGGAACTGCTCGCGGACCAGGTCGATGCCGGCGGTCTCCTCGGTCACCGGGTGCTCGACCTGGAGCCGGGTGTTGACCTCCAGGAAGGAGATGGTGCCGTCCACGCCGACCAGGTACTCGACGGTGCCGGCGCCGTGGTAGCCGGCCTCCCGGCAGATCGCCTTGGCGCTGTCGTGGATCTGGGCCCGCTGGGCCTCGGTGAGGAACGGCGCGGGGGCCTCCTCGACCAGCTTCTGGTGCCGGCGCTGCAGCGAGCAGTCCCGGGTGCCGACCACGATCACGTTGCCGTGCTGGTCGGCGAGGACCTGCGCCTCGACGTGACGGGGCTTGTCGAGGTACCGCTCGACGAAGCACTCGCCCCGGCCGAACGCGGCGACCGCCTCGCGGGTGGCCGACTCGAAGAGCTGCGGGATCTCCTCCATGGTGCGGGCGACCTTGAGGCCGCGACCGCCGCCGCCGAAGGCGGCCTTGATGGCCACCGGCAGGCCGTGGTCGACGGCGAAGGCCATCACCTCGTCCGGATTGCCCACCGGGTCCGGGGTGCCGGGGACCAGCGGCGCGCCGGCGCGCTGGGCGATGTGCCGGGCGGTCACCTTGTCGCCGAGGTCGCGGATGGCCTGCGGGGTGGGGCCGACCCAGGTCAGCCCGGCGTCGATGACGGCCTGGGCGAAGTCGGCGTTCTCGGAGAGGAAGCCGTAGCCGGGGTGCACGGCGTCGGCGCCGGCCTTCCCGGCGATGTCGATCAGCTTGTCGATCCGCAGGTAGCTCTCCGCCGCGGTGTCGCCGCCGAGCGCGTACGCCTCGTCGGCGAGGGTGACGTGCAGGGCGTCCCGGTCGGAGTCCGCGTAGACGGCGATGCTGCCCAGACCGGCGTCGCGGCAGGCGCGGATGACGCGGACGGCGATCTCGCCGCGGTTGGCGATGAGTACCTTGCGCACCTTGGTGGCTCCTCCCGGGAGGTCGATGCCGGGAGTGTATCGGCCGGCCTGGCGACCCTAACGATCGCTCAGTGTGGGATGCCGCACTCGAATGGCGAGCACTAGTCAAACTTGTTTATTACGCTTGTCCTATGTCGGCGACGCGCATGATGATTCTCGGGCTGGTCAAGTGGATGCAGCCGGTGCACGGCTACGACGTGCGCCGCGAGTTGCTGAGCTGGAGCGCGGACAAGTGGGCCAACATCCAGCCCGGTTCGATCTACCACGCGTTGCGGAAGCTGACCGAGGAGGGGCTGCTCCGCGCCGTCGCCACCGAGCAGGTCGGCGGCCGGCCGGCCCGGACCACGTACGAGATCACGGAGAAGGGCGCGGAGGAGTTCGAGACGCTGCTGCGCGGACTGTGGTGGCAGCTGCAGGAGCCCACCGATCCGTTCACCGCTGCCTTCTCCTTCCTGCCGGCCCTGCCCCGGGAGGAGGCGGCGGCGGCCCTGCGGAACCGGGCGATGCTGCTGCGTGCCGGCGCCGAGTCGATGCGGGCGGCGATCGACTCGGAGTGGATGCGGACCACCCGGCCGGTGCACGTCGGCTGGATCTTCGAGCTCTGGTCGGCCCGTTCGGAGGCGGAGATCGCCTGGTGCGAGCGGATCGCCGAGCGGATCGAGTCCGGAGTGTCGTACCTGCCTGCTGGACTGGCCGGTGGGGAGAGCTGGGTCGAGTGGCAGCAGCAGAACCTGGGCGTGGCCGGAGAGCCGGGCGGCGACCGGGCTTCGGACCCGGCCACCGAGCAATAATCAACATTGACTACAAACGCTATATCGCGTTAGCCTGAGCCCGCACAACGGGGGGAGCGCGCCGTCCGGCGTCGTCCCCAGGCAAGCACGGCCGGCGCGCCGGCCCGGACGACCAGGAGCAGAAATGATCGAGACCAGGGGACTGCGGAAGTCGTTCCGCTCCCGGGCGGGTCGCGAGACGAAGACCGTGGACGCCGTCAGGGGCGTCGACCTCAAGGTGGCGGAAGGGGAGATCTTCGGCTTCCTCGGCCCCAACGGCGCCGGCAAGACCACCACCCTGCGGATGCTCGCCACCCTCATCGAGCCGGACGGCGGCGACGCCACCATCGCCGGGGCCGACCTGCGCAAGGACCCGGCCGAGGTGCGCCGCCGGATCGGTTACGTGGCCCAGGGCGGCAGCACCTGGGACGAGTCCACCGCCCGGGAGGAGCTGGTCCTGCACGCCCGGCTCTACGGGATCGGCAAGGCCGAGGCACACCGCCGGGCCGCCCGCGCCCTGGACGCCTTCCAGCTCACCGAGTACGCCGACCGCAAGTGCAAGACCTACTCCGGCGGCCAGCGGCGGCGCGTCGAGATCGCCCTCGGCATCATCCACGAGCCGAAGATCGTCTTCCTGGACGAGCCGACCACCGGCCTCGACCCGCAGAGCCGCGCGCACATGTGGGACGAGATCCGCCGGCTGCGGGCCGACGGGATGACCGTCTTCATCACCACGCACTACCTGGACGAGGCGGACGCGCTCTGCGACCGGATCGCGATCATGGATCACGGCGAGGTCGTCGCCGAGGGCACCCCGGCCGAGCTCAAGCGCGAGATCTCCGGCGACGTCGTGCTCGTCGGCCTCGACGCCGCCGCCACGCCGCAGGCGGCGAAGCTGCTCGACGCCGAGCCGTACGTCAACAAGCTGGAGACCGGCGACGAGGGCGTTCGCCTCTACGTCGAGGACGGCGCCACCGCCATCCCGCAGGTGCTGCGCCGCCTCGACCACGCCGGGCTGGACCTGCGCTCCATCGAGCTGCACCGCCCCAGCCTCGACGACGTCTTCCTCACCAAGACCGGCCGCTCGCTGCGCGAGTCCTGAGATATCCGGAGACAGACCATGAAACTCGCCCGCGACACCTGGCTCATCTTCGAGCGCCAGATCCAACTGCTGCTGCGCAACCCGGTCTGGGTCTTCGTCGGCGTCTTCCAGCCGGTGATGTACCTGCTGCTCTTCGCCCCGCTGCTCAAGCCGGCGCTGAACGCACCCACCCAGGCGGAGGCCTACAAGATCTTCGTACCCGGCCTGCTGGTGCTGCTGGCCATCTTCGGTGGCCTGTTCCAGGGCTTCGGCCTGATCGCCGAGCTGCGCGCCGGGGTCATCGAACGGTCCCGGGTCACCCCGGTCAGCCGGCTCGCCCTGCTGCTCGGCCGCTCGCTGCGGGACGTGGTCTCGCTGGTCGTGCAGGCCGTCATCATCACCCTGCTGGCGCTCCTGTTCGACCTGCGGGTGTTCATCGGGGACCTGCTGCTGGCGTACCTGATGCTGGCGCTGATCGCGCTGATGACCTCGGCCGTCTCCTACGGCGTCGCGCTCAAGGTCAAGAGCGAGGACGCGCTCGCCCCGCTGATGAACACCGTCGCCCAGCCGGTGCTGCTGCTCTCCGGCATCCTGCTGCCGCTCACCTTCGCTCCCGGCTGGCTCCAGGGCGTCGCCGAGTGGAACCCGTTCTCCTGGGCGGTCGACGGCACCCGCGCGCTCTTCGCCGGCGACCTCGGCAACGACAAGGTCTGGCAGGGGCTGAGCATCATCGCGGTGCTCGCCGTGGCCGGCGTGGTCTGGGCCGCCCGGCAGTTCGCCCGCAGCGTCCGCTGAGAGAGCTGCCTCTCATCTGGGGCCGGGCGCCGGTCCGACGCTTGTAGCGTAAGGCCGGTGCCCCGCCTCACCCATGACAAGATCACCTGGCTGGCCTACGCCCAGCTGGGGCTGTGGGGCTTCTTCCTCTACGGGTTCGGCCCGGTCGTACCGCTGCTCCGCGACGAGCAGGGCACCAGCGCCGCCGTCGCCGGCCTGCACAGCACCGGCATCGCGGTAGGCGCGCTGCTCGGCGGGGTGCTCTTCGCGCCGGTCGCCCGCCGCCTCGGCCGCGGCCCGGTGATCTGGCTCGGCCTCGCCGGGGTGGCCGCCGGCGTCACCGCGCTCGGCGCCCTGCACCCGCTGCCGGCGACCATCGCCTCGGTGGCGGTGATCGCCGCCTTCGGCATGATGGTGATCAGCGGGGTCAGTGTCGTGCTCACCGCCCGCCACGGCGACGCCGCCCCCGCCGCCCTCACCGAGGCCAACGCCGCCTGCGCCGGCATGGGCATCCTCGCCCCGCTGGTCATCGGCGCCACCGTCGACGCCGGCCTCGGCTGGCGGCCGGTGATGGCCGTCGAGGTCGCGCTGATCGCGCTGGTCGCCCTCGCCGCCCTCACTTTCCGGGTACGCCTCCCGAGGACCGCCCCCGCTGCCGCGGCTGCCGACGAACGAGTGACCGCCGCGGCCTCCGCCGCCGACGTCCGTCCCGGCGACCCGGCCGGCGACGGGCCGAACCCGGCAGCGGCGGACCGGTTGCCCCGGGCGTACTGGATCGCCTGGGTGCTGATGGCGGTCACCGGCTCGATCGAGGTGTGCCTGTCCCTGTGGACCGCCGACGTGCTCCGCAGCCACGCCGGGCTGAGCGCCGGTCGCGCCGCGGCGGCGGTCGCCGCGATCGTCTGCGGGATGTTTGTCGGCCGGGTCGTCGGTGGCCGGATCGCCCTGCGCTGGCCGCCGGTGCCGCTGCTCTTGGCGGCGCTGGGCGTATCGCTGGCCGGCTTCGCCCTGTTCTGGGCCGCTTCGGTGGGCTGGCTCGCCGTGGCCGGCCTGGTCGTGCTCGGCCTGGGCAACGCCCTGCACTACCCGCTCGCGATCTCCATCGCGCTCGCCGTCGCCGGGCCGGCCGCCGACAAGGCGGCGGGCTGGTCGTCGTACTCGATGGGGGTGGGTTTCGGCATCGCCCCGGTCGGGCTGGGGTGGGTGGCCGACGGGGTCGGGCCGCACCTGGCCTTCCTGCTGCTGCCGGTCTTCATCGCGGCGGCCGCGCTGCTCGCCGTGCGGCTCGGCCGCGCCCTGCGCACCGCCGACCCCACCGACGACCAGGCCCCCATCCCGATCCCCGCCTGAGCGTCGCGGCGGGCCTCAGCGCACCCGGGCGAGCGTGACGCCGTCCGCGATCGGCAGCATCACCGGCTCCACCCGGACGTCGGCGAGGACCTCGTCGTTGAACGCGGCGATCGCCCGGTCGTCGGCGTTCTGCGGGGCGAGCACCCGGCCGCCGCGCAGCGTGTTGTCCACCGCGATCACCGCGCCTGGACGCATCCGCGGCACCAGCTCGTCCCAGTAGATCGGGTAGCCGACCTTGTCCGCGTCGATGAACGCGAAGTCCAGGTACCGCTCGCGGGGCAGCTCCCGCAGCGTCTCCCCGGCCGGCCCGATCCGTAGGTCGATCCGGTCGTCCACCCCCGCCCGGGTCCAGTAGCGGCGGGCGATGCCGGTGTACTCCTCCGAAATGTCGAAGCAGGTGAGCCGGCCACCGTCGGCCAGCCCTCGCGCGATCGCCAGCGAGGAGAGGCCGGTGAAGGTGCCCACCTCCACCGCCTGCCGAACCCCGAGGAGTCGGGTGAGGAAGGTCAGGAACGCGGCCTGCTCCGGCGCGACCTGCATGTCCGCCTGGGCTGGCAGCGCCGCCCGGGTCTCCTCGGCCAGCTCACGGACGATCTCGTCCGGGGCGGACCCGTGCGCGACGAGGTAGGCGTGCAGTTCCGGGGTCAGCGGCAGCGGCTTCGTGCTCATGACCGGACGTTAGCCGAGATGCTCGATCTCCTGGCCTCCTGGCGCGACCTTCGTCCACAGGTCGGTGACGCTCAGGTCCAACTCGCGGAGGAGGTTGCGCAGCAGCGGCAGGCTGAGCCCGACCACCGTTCCCGGGTCACCCTCGATCCCGGTCAGGAACGCACCGCCCAGCCCGTCGATGGTGAACGCACCGGCCACGGCCAGCGGCTCGCCCGTCGCCACGTACGCGGCGATCTCCTCGTCGCTGATGTCGGCGAAGTGCACGGTGGTGGAGGCGACCCCCTCCGCCCGCGCCTCGCGTGTCACGTCGATCAGGCAGTGCCCGGTGTGCAGCACGCCGCTGCGCCCCCGCATCCGCTCCCACCGCCGGGTCGCGTCCGCCGCGTCGGCCGGCTTGCCGAGAATCTCACCGTCGAACGCGAGCACCGAATCGCACCCGAGTACCAGCGTCCGCTCGTCCGGCGTCGCCCGCAGTCGACCGAGCACCGCCTGCGCCTTGAGCCGGGCCAGCTCCAGACACAGGTCCTCGGCCTGGTCGCTGACCACCTGTGACTCGTCCACCCCGCTGACCAGCACGTCGGGTTCGATCCCGGCGGCCTGGAGCAGCTTGCGGCGGGCGGGACTCTGCGAGGCGAGCACGAGACGCAGCGGTACGGAGTTCAGCACCCGACCGACGCTACCGGCTGATCCGCGGCGGCGGGTCGTCGGCACGTCGACGCCGCCGCCAGAACAGGTAACCGCCGCTCGCCGCCACCAGCACGCCCAGCATGGCCAGGCCCCGCGCCGTCGCACCGCCGTCCCCGCCGTCCGACGCCGGCTCCGCGGCGGTCGTCGTGGGCGACGCGCTCGCCGCCGTGGATTCGAAGCCGAGCGGGGGTACGTCCGCCGTCAGGGCCGCGACCAGGTCGATGACGCCGTAGCCGTACTCGTCGTCCCGGCCAGGTGGGCCCTTGTCGATGGCGGTGGCGGTGAGCCGGTGCGCGACCTCTTGGGCGGGAAGGTAGGGGTACTTGGACCGGATGAGGGCGGCTGCCCCAGCGACGATCGCGGTGGCACTGGAAGTCCCTGTGCCCTTGGAGTACTTCCCGTCGTAGCTGGTGCTGTAGATGTCGACGGCGGGCGCGACTATGTCGATCTCCGGGCCCGTCACGGAGATACTGGCATGCTCACCGCTACGGTCGACCCCGCCCACAGCGACGACACCTTGCTCTGAAGCGGGATAGCCAACGCGAAAGTCATCGGGGCGATTACCCGCCGCCGCTACCACAACGATGTTGGCCTGAAGCGCGGCCTTGATCGATTGCTGGAGATGAACGCTTGCGCCAGCAACTGCTGAAATGCTGATCACGTCGGCACCGTTAGCCGTCGCCCATTCGACGCTCTTCGCAAGATCCTCGGCATCGCCCTTGCCGTCGACTAACTGAGACCGGATTGGCAGAATCTTGGCCTTCGGCGCGATGCCAAGTGCTCCCACTCCCGGGCCTTGGCCGTGGGCTGCTATCAAGCCCGCCATCGAGGTGCCATGGCTGCTTTGATCCTGCCGACCGTCACCGTCGCCAGATAGATCAGTTCCCGAAAGAAGGTTGTCGCGCAGGTCAGGGTGAGGGTCCACCCCCGTATCCGGGACTGCGACGGTAATGCCTTCTCCTTGGCTGACCTTCTGGGCTTCTGCGACTCGTAGGTAGGTGAGGTGCCATTGCTCGCTGCCCACACGGTCCGCCCCATTAGGATTTACGGCTCGTGTAGGTGGGGCCGGTGAAAGAAGAAGCGGTCCTAGAATCAGCGCTGCAATGCCTGCTCTGGAACGTGGCCGATTCACCGCGTGAAGCCGATGGCCGGCCCTGGATTGATCGGGCCGTCGTCATCTGGAGGGCGGACGACGGGAGGCACCCCCTCGTCGGTTTCCCACGGGTCATCGGGATCCCAGTCGCGTGCCTCTGGCTCGCCGCGCTTGCGCTTCTCGTTCCTGGCCGTGGGACGTCCCATGCCCGGGCTGTTCGCCAGGCCTGGGCTGCCGCCGATTGGCGCTGCTCCGTGAACGCCGCCGAACTGCCCAGCGCGTCCACTCCCGGGACGGGATCCAGCCCCACCCGTAGGGGCGGTCCCCGCGCCGCCGCCGCCAATTACGCCTCCGACCGGGTTTACGCGACGCGGCGAGGTGTTACCGCTCGGCTGGCTGAGGCCCATCGCAGGTGTTCCGCCGATCAAACCGCCCGGGGGTAGCGGCGGAGATGGCGCGGCATGTGGAAGACCATTCGTGCCGCCACTCAATGGCCGTCTGACTGGCCTAGATGGCTCGCCTAGCGGGACACCGGGGCGCCTGAGAGCGCCGGAGTCTGTAGGAAACGTGGGCGATAGCGCAGTGCCGGGTGAAGGAGTCGCAGGATTGGCTGGAGTCAAGCCATTCGGCCCTGGATTGGTGGGTGCCGGCGCCAACCTGCTGCCAGCGGCACCTAGCACCGGTCCAACGTTAGATGCAGCCGGGGTGTGCACAGGCCTTGCTGCCGTCGAAGGTCGACTGACGGCGGCTACGGAACCCGACGTAGAAATCGGAACAGGCACGATTGGCGGGATAATCGGACCGGAGTTGCCGTAGACATCTGGGTCTTCTGTCTGCCTTGGCAGCTTCGGCGCTGGCGGCGGCGTACGGAGCATTACCTGGGCTTGTTGGAGTTCGCCGCTGAGCCCCGTCATCAGACCCCGCCCCTTGACGTTCAGCCGTTCCAGGTCCGCGTCCGTCACCGGCGGCTGCTCCGGTAGCCGGCTCCCGGCCACCGCCTTCGGATCGGCGACCGTCGCCTCGTACGCCTGCTTCTGCTGAAGCTTGGTCGCGTACTCCTGGTAGAGCGGCTCGAGCTCGGCGCGGGTGCTGCCGATGGCGCGGGTGGCTGCGGCCAGTGCGTCGTAGTTCGCGGCGGCCGCGTCGTGGGTGTGTTGGACCTTGTCGATGAGCTGATCCAGCTCGCCGATGTACGCGCGGGCGGCGGCGTTGGTCTCCGGCGGCCACGCCGCGGCGAGCCCGCGCCGGTACTCCCGCAGGCGGCTCAGGTGGGCGAGGGCGAGGTCGCAGACCTTGCGCCAGCCGGCGACCTGCTTCCAGTGGCCGGCGGTGTCGTGGTCCTGGAGACAGGCCCACATGCTGAGCAGGTCCATCAGTCGCCAGTCGGTGAGGCCGGACGTCCGGCCGCTGCCTCGTTCGATCACGGCAGCACCACCCGCCCGCTCTCCGGCCCGGTCGGATCGGGGAGCGCGGGCAGGGGGCGTGCCGCGGTCGCGGAGGGGCCGGCCAGGGCGCGCTCGACGTCGGCCACCCGGGCGGACGAGAACGCGTCCGAGCCGGCGTAGTCGTCGGCGATGGTGCCGGCCGCCTGGGCCAGCCGGCCGGTGGCGGGGGCCATGCCCCAGACCACCTCGGCGGTGGCCTGCTGCGTTTCGTGGTGCGCCTGGAGGAACTGGACCAGCTCGACGAACGCGTCGGCGGGGTTGGGGATCGGGGCCTTCATGTCGTCCGCGATATACGACAGATGGGGGGCGTAGTTCCGTTCGACCTCGGCCTGGAGCCGGTCGGCGAACTCGCGCATCTGTCGGATGTCGGCCTCGATGCCGGCGTAGTCACGCAGCCAGCCCGCCGGCCGGTCCTCCTCGGGGATCATCGGCCCTCCTGCCAGTTACCGCACCGTTTCCCTGAGTGAGGCTAATGGCTGCGACGCGATCTCGGCAGTCCCGACAAATTTCTCCCAGCTCAGGACCGCCGTACCCGGGAAAGGTCAGCGGGGGAGGCCGGAGGCGCGCCACGCGCCGGGGCCGGCGGCGGGTGTCGCGCCGGCCGGCCGGCCGCTGCGCGCCCAGGCCGACACGGCGACCGGCGCGGGGGCGGCGGCCGGGCGGGTCCGGACGGCGATGGCGCCGACGAGGGCGGCCAGTTCCTCGGCGGTCGGCACGCCGCGGACGATCCGGAACAGCGGCTCTTCGGCAGACATGACCTCAGGGTACGCGTCGAGAACTTGACCTTCGCCGCACAGTGGCGTGCCGGCGGTGTGAGGGTCGCGCGTGCCGGGTACCGTCTCACCGATGTCGAACGCTCTTCCCCAACTCGTTGCCGACCGGTACCGGCTCATATCGCCGCTCGGCCAGGGCGGCATGGGTCGGGTGTGGAAGGCGCGCGACGAGGTGCTGCACCGGGACGTTGCCATCAAGGAACTCGTCCCACCGCCCAGCCTCACCCCGGACGAGCGCCGCGAGATGCGGGAACGCTCGCTGCGGGAGGCGCGGGCCATCGCCCGCCTCAACAACGTCAACGTGGTCCGCATCTTCGACGTGCTGCGCACCGACGGCGACCCGTGGATCGTCATGGAGTACGTGCCGTCCAAGTCGTTGCAGGACACCCTCGCCGAGGACGGTCCGGTGTCGCCGGCCAAAGCGATCGAGATCGGCCTCGGTGTGCTGGGCGCGTTGAAGGCCGCGCACAAGGCCGGCGTGATGCACCGGGACGTCAAGCCGGGCAACGTGCTGCTCGGCGACGACGGCCGGGTGGTGCTGACCGATTTCGGTCTTGCCACCATCCCCGGCGACCCGAACGTGACCCGCACCGGCATGGTCCTCGGCTCGCCCGCGTACATCGCGCCGGAGCGGGCCAAGGACGGCACCGCCGGGCCGGAGGCCGACCTCTGGTCGCTGGGCGCGACCCTCTACGCGGCCGTGGAGGGCAAGTCGCCGTACGCCCGGCCGTCCGCGATCGCCACCCTGGCCGCGCTGGCCACCGAGCCGCTGCCGCCGCCGAAGAACGCCGGGCCGCTCAAGCCGCTCCTGCAGGGCCTGCTCCGCAAGGACCCGGCCGACCGGATCAACGCCGAGGTGGCCGAACGCCTCCTCCGCAAGGCCGGCGGCAAGCGCGCCAAGGGCATCTCGCTGCTGGACGGCGTACGCCGGCCGGGGCCGAACGGTCCGCGCGAGCCGCGCCCGCCGCTGGTGCCCGCGCCGCGTCCGGCCGCCGGGCGCTCAGGCCGGCCGGCCGCCGCGCCGGCCCCGCGCCGGCCCGACGCGGGTACGGCCGCTGCCGCCGCCGCGGGCGCCGCGCTCGCGGCCGACGACGCCACCAGGACCCCGACCGGGTCGGAGGCGCCCACCGCCAAGGTCGACCCACCGGTGTCCACTGCGGACGCCGAGCCGACCGCAAAGGTCGACGCACCGGCGCCCGCCCTCGACGAGACCCGCGTGGACGGGCGGTCGCCCGCCGCGCACGACACCCGCGTGGACGCGCCGGCTCCCGCGGCCGGCGGCGACACGCGGGTCGGAGCGCCCCCGCGCAGGCCGGCGAATCCGACCTCGGTCATGCCGGCGCCGGTGAGCCCGGCGCCGTCGACCGGCCGGGCCACCGTCGTTCCCGGCACGAAGCCGGACCACAAGCGGCGCAACCTGCTGATCGGCGCGCTGGTCGCGCTCCTGCTGGTCGCGCTCGTGGTGGCCGTGCCGCTGCTCAACGGCGCCGACGATCCGAGGGACGACGGCGGCGGTCAGCAGGCCGGCGGCAGCACCACCGCCGCCTCGGAGGGGCCGTCGGCGGGCGCGCCCACCTCGGAGCCGGTCGCACCGGCCCCGACCAGGGCCGCGCCCAGCGCGACCCCGTCGGCCAGCCCGTCCACCGACGCGGCGGCCCTGCCCGCCGGCTGGCACCTGCACCGGGACCCGGCCGGCTTCGCGATCCCGATCCCGAACGGCTGGAGAAGTTCCGCCGGCTCCGACTCGGTCACCTTCTCCGAGCCCAACGGGAAGCGCGAGCTGTTCGTCCAGTGGACCAGCTCCCCGGAGCGGGACGCGTACGCGGACTGGAAGTCGAAGGAGCCGTACCGGAAGAACTACGTCGACAACTACCAGTACGTCAGTATCAAGCGGTGCGACTGGTACCGGACGTGCGCGGACTGGGAGTGGCTGGAGACCCGGGATGGTGCCCGGATCCACGTGCGCAACCGGGGCGTGGCCACCGCGAGCAACCGCGGCTACGCCCTGCGCTGGGAGGTCCCGGCGGCGGACTGGAACGCCAACCTCGCCGGCTTCGGCGTGATCGTCAAGGGTTTCAAGCCGGACCGGGCGGACACCCCGGCGTAATTTCCGCCAGCACGAAGGTGATTCGCATGGCCTTCCGTTGAACGGGGTACTGATCCCGCAACGACGGAAGGAGGTGCGACATGGGTTACCGACGCAAGGACACCCGGCCCCGGCTGGCACTGTGGATGCTGGTCGCGTTGGGGGACATCGTCCTGCTGCTGGTGAGCGCCGGCGTCTCCGCGCTGGTGGCGCTGCTCGGTGTCGTGGCCGTCACCGTCGCCGGGGTGGCCGCCTGGCGTCTGACGCGGCGGAACGCCCTGGCCGGAGAGGGCACGGTCCCCGTGCCGGTCGCCGCCCGACGGAGGGCTTGACCGACCAGGGACGACGGTGGCGGCAGCCGGACCAGCTATCGACCAAGGTGATAGCCGATCCCGCTGCCGCCGACCTGTCTACCCGGATCAGGTGTTGTTGGCCAGGGCGATCAGTCGGGTCCGGTCGCCGTTCCAGTAGTTGCGGTCGACGTTACCGCTGATCCCGGAGACGCTGCCGCTGGAGGTGTACTGCCAGAAGCTCCAGAACGGGGCGCCGGCGGGCAGGGTGCCGACGGTGCTGGACCAGCGGGCGACCCAGAGCGGATGGTTGGCCCACGGGGCCGTCCAGCTGCCGGTGCACTGGTTCCACCAGCTCGTGGTGGTGTAGATGACCGCGTACCGGCTGGTGCGGGACTTGTAGGTGTTCAGGAAGTCCTGGATCCAGGTCCGCATCGCGGAGGTGGTCTTGCCGTAGCAGTAGCCGCCGCTGTACGGGTTCGCCTCCAGGTCAAGGGCCGCCGGGAGGGTGCGGCTGTCGGCGGACCAGGCCCCGCCGTTGCTGGCCAGGTAGCCGGCCTGGGTGGCGCCGGAGGAGATGTTCGGCCGCGCGAAGTGGTACGCCCCCCGGATCACCCCGGCGTAGTAGGCGTTGGTGTAGTTGCTGTTGAAGTTCGGGTCCTTGTAGCTCGTGCCCTCGGTGGCCTTGATGAAGGCGAACTGGATGCCGGCGTTGCGGACGCTGGTCCAGTTGATGGTGCCCTGGTAGCGGGATACGTCGATGCCGGGGGTGGTGGCCGCGGCGGCCGGTCCGGCGGTCACGACGAGGGCCGCGGCCGCGGTGGCGACGACGGTGAGGCCGGCGGCGAGGAGCCGGCGTACGGAGAATCTGGTACGAGCCATGGATGCCTCCAGGGACGTCGATCGATTGACGACTATCTTTGGAGGTAACTGCCCTAGGTCACAAGGGGCCCTAAAGAATTTTTCATAGACGATCGTCGTCGCTCGGCATCGATCTCCCGCTCCCCGGGCAGTCTCTGACAGGACGGGCGGTAGCCGCGAAATGACATCAGGTCATGCCGGTAGGCTCCCCGCCCATGCCCCTGATCGACGGTCTGACCACCCTCTGGGACAAGCTCCTCGGCGCCCAGCCCGACCCGCCGCCACTGCTCGTCCTGATCACCGCCGTGATCGCGCTGGTGGTCGTCGCCACCCGGCTGCCCTGGCGGATCGCCCGCAACGCCGTCACCATCGCCCACGAGGGTGGGCACGCGCTGGTGGCGCTGCTGACCGGCCGGAAGCTGCGCGGCATCCGGCTGCATTCCGACACCTCCGGGCTCACCCTCTCCGCCGGCCGGCCCACCGGACCCGGGATGATCCTCACCCTGCTCGCCGGGTACGTCGCCCCGTCGCTGGTCGGACTCGCCGGCGCCTGGCTGCTCGCCGGCAACCGGATCACCCTGCTGCTCTGGGTCGCCGTGGCGCTGCTGCTGGCCATGCTGGTGATGATCCGCAACGTCTTCGGCGTGCTGTCGCTGCTGGTCACCGGCGGCGTGGTGCTCGCCGTCTCCTGGTACACCTCCCCGCAGGTGCAGGCCGCCTTCGCCTGGACCTCCGTCTGGTTCCTGCTCCTCGGCGGTGTACGGCCGGTGGTGGAGCTGCAACGGATGCGCAGCCGGGGCCGGATGCCGGAGTCCGACGCCGACCAGCTCGCCCGGCTGACGCCGTTCCCGGCGCTCTTCTGGGTGACCGTATTCGCCCTGGTCAGCCTGGCCGCCCTCGGCGTCGGCGCGCTGCTGCTCGCCGGTCCGATCCTCACCGACGCCGGCCTCACCGGCTGACCGACCAGGCCACCTCGCCGCCACGGGACAGTGCGGCGAGGGGCAGAATCGGACAGATGCGGTATGTGATCATCGGGGCGGGCGCGGTCGGCGGCACCATCGGCGTACGGCTGGGGGAGGCCGGCCGGGACGTGACGCTGGTGGCCCGCGGCGCGCACCTGGACGCGATCCGGGACCGGGGCCTGACCCTGCGCTCTCCCGACAGGACGGTGACCCGGCGCGGGTCCGCCATCGACGGACCACCGGCCGAGCCGCTGCCGACCGACACCGTGCTGGTGCTGACCGTGAAGTCGCAGGACACCGACGCGGCGCTGGCGACCTGGGTGGAAGCGCCGGTCGAGGGCGGCGGCACCGCCGGCGAACGACTGCCCCTCGTCCTCGCCCAGAACGGTGTCGCCAACGAGCGGGCCGCGCTGCGGCTCTTCGCCCGGGTGCACCCGGTCTGCGTCTGGCTGCCCGCCACCCACCTGGAGCCCGGTGTGGTCGTCGCCAACGGCCACCCGCACCCCGGGATGCTGCACCTGGGCCGGTACCCGTCCGGATCCGACGACTCCAGCCGGGCGATCGCCGCCGACCTGACCGCCGCCGGGTTCGTCGCCCCGGTCCGCAACGACGTGATGCGCTGGAAGTACGGCAAGCTCCTCGGCAACCTCGGCAACGGCCTCCAGGCGCTGTTCGGCGGGGACGTACCGGAAGCCCTCGCCGAGCGGGTGCGGGCCGAGGGGGTCGCGGCGCTCGCCGCGGCCGGGATCGCGCACACCTCGCCCGAGGAGGAGGCGGCCGAGCGCGGCGACCAGGTCCGGCACCGGCCGGTCGACGGCGAGGAACGGGCCGGCGGCTCGACCTGGCAGAGCCTGGCCCGGGGTGCGGGCTCCGCCGAGGCCGACCACCTCAACGGCGAGATCGTGCTCCTCGGCCGGCTGCACGGCGTGCCGACGCCGGCGAACGCGGCGGTCCAGCTCGCGGTGCGGCAGGCGGTGCGCGAGCGGATCCCGGCGGGCGGCTTCCCGCTTGCCGAGCTGGAGCGGCTGATCGGCTGAGGTTCCGCCGCGCTCACCGCGCGGCCTCGGGGAAGCGTTCCATGTCACGGCGGGACAGCTTCCCGGAGGGGCCGGGCAAAGAAGACCGGCCGGCGGGGCAACCACCCGTGCGACGCCAGGCGTGTCTCCTGCGACACGGGGAGGTGGCAGATTGCCGGACATCGACGGGTTCGACGAGTTCTATCGCGGCAGTCGACAACGGCTGCTCGGCTTCGTCTACGTGCTCACCGGGAATCTCGCCGAGGCGCAGGACGCCGTCCAGGAGGCGTACATCCGCGCCTGGCAGCGCTGGTCGACGGTGAGCGGGTACGACGACCCGGAGGCGTGGGTGCGGGTGGTGGCCAGCCGCATCGCGGTGAGCCGGTGGCGCAGCCTGCGCAGCCGGGCCCGGGCGTACCTGCGGCACGGGGTCGAGGAGAGCGTCCCGGCGCCGAGCACCGAGACGGTGGAGGTGGTGGCCGCGCTGCGCCAGCTGCCCGAGGCCCAGCGCACCGCCATCGCGCTGCACTACCTGCTCGGCATGCCGGTGGTCGAGGTGGCTCGGGAGACCGAAGCGCCGGTGGGCACCGTCAAGGCCCGACTCTCCCGGGGGCGTGCCGCACTCGCCGGGCTGCTCGCGGTCGTGGATCTGGAGGAGGAGGCCGCAGATGCGTGACGACGTGACGTTTGTCGAACTGGTGCATCGGGACCTGCGTGAGGTCCGCTGGCCCGAGCCGGCCGAGATCCGGGCGCGGGCCCGGGGCCGCAGCCGACGTACGGCGGTGACGGCAGCCGCGGCGGTGCTGGTGCTCGCCTCGGTCTCCACCGTCGCCGTCGGCCGGGCCGTGGCGCCCGCGCCACCGCCGGCCGCCACCGCCGGGGAACACGCCGAGATCCCGGTGGAGGCGATGCTGGCACCGGCCGACGTACCGGCGAAGAGCGACGAGCGACTCGGCGACACGGGCCTCGGTGAGCGGGTCCGGGTCGACGACGTCCTCCGGACCTGCGGGCAGGAGCGGGGGCTGCTGGAGGACCAGGCGGTGTCGCGTTACTCCCGGTCGCAGACCCTGATCGGGACCGCCACGGTGGACGGCTTCGCCCCGTACCGGAGGCCGGTCGTCAGCCAGGACGTCTACCGGTTGGAGGCCGGGGCGGCGGGCCGGGTCTTCGCCGACCTCGACCGGCTGGTGGCGGGCTGCACGGCCTGGCAGGAGGTGAGCCCGGTGCAGGCGGAGCAGGGGACCGTCACCACCACGGTCGTGCACGGGTGGACGGTGGCGGCGAGCGACTTCGCCGGCGACCAGGCGATCCTGCTCCGGCACACCGTCTCCGTGCCGCCGGACGGGACGACGGGCAAACCGGTCGGTCTCCCGCCCTGGCCCGAGTACACGCTGGTCGTCCGGGTCGGAGACCTGGTCACGGTCCTGGTGCCGGGCGAGCCTCTGCGTCTCGGCGTGCCGGGGAACACGGTGATCGAGGCACAACTGCTCGACGTCGCACGAGCCGCGGGCCGCCGGATGTGCGCCGCCGCCAACCCCGGCTGCTGACGCGCCGAGGCCCCCCGCCGGGTACGGCGGGGGGCCTCGGCGGCGACCGCTACAGCGGGATGTTGCCGTGCTTCTTCGGGGGCAGGGTCTCCCGCTTGGTACGCAGCACCCGCAGCGCCCGGACGATCTGGGTACGCGTCTCGTGCGGCGGGATCACCGAGTCGACGTACCCGCGCTCGGCCGCGATGTACGGGTTGGCCAGCGTGTCCTCGTACTCGGCGATCTTCTCGGCCCGGACGGCGGCCGGGTCGTCGGCGTTCGCCAGGTCCGAGCGGTAGAGGATGTTCACCGCGCCCTGCGCGCCCATCACCGCGATCTGCGCGGTCGGCCAGGCGAAGTTCAGGTCCGCGCCGAGGTGCTTCGAGCCCATCACGTCGTACGCGCCGCCGTAGGCCTTGCGGGTGATGACGGTGACCTTCGGGACGGTCGCCTCGGCGTACGCGTAGATGAGCTTCGCGCCGCGGCGGATGATGCCGTCCCACTCCTGCCCGGTGCCGGGGAGGAAGCCGGGGACGTCCACGAAGGTCAGCACCGGGATGTTGAAGGCGTCGCAGGTGCGCACGAAGCGGGCCGCCTTCTCCGACGCGGCGATGTCCAGGGTGCCGGCGAAGTGCATCGGCTGGTTGGCGACCACGCCGACCGGGCGTCCCTCGACCCGGCCGAAGCCGACCACCAGGTTCTGCGCGTAGAGCGGCTGGACCTCCAGGAACTCGCCGTCGTCCAGGACGTGCTCGATGACCTGGTGGATGTCGTACGGCTGGTTGGCCGAGTCCGGGATCAGCGTGTCCAGCTCGCGGTCGGAGTCGGTGATGTCGAGGTCGGCCGGGGCCTCGTAGACCACCGGCTCGTCCAGGTTGTTCGACGGCAGGTACGACAGCAGCGCCTTGACGTACTCGATCGCGTCCTCCTCGTCGCTGCCGAGGTAGTGCGCGTTGCCGCTGCGCGAGTTGTGCGTGCGCGCGCCGCCCAGCTCCTCCATCCCGACGTCCTCGCCGGTGACGGTCTTGATCACGTCGGGGCCGGTGATGAACATGTGCGAGGTCTGGTCGACCATCACGGTGAAGTCGGTGACCGCCGGGGAGTAGACCGCGCCGCCCGCGCACGGGCCCATGATCAGCGAGATCTGCGGGATGACGCCGCTGGCCCGGACGTTGCGGAAGAAGATCTCGCCGTAGAGGCCCAGCGAGGCCACGCCCTCCTGGATCCGCGCGCCGCCGGAGTCGTTGATGCCGACGACCGGGCAGCCGATCTTCATGGCCAGGTCCATCACCTTGACGATCTTCTCGCCGAAGACCTCGCCGAGGGAGCCGCCGAAGACGGTGAAGTCCTGCGCGAAGACGCAGACCTGCCGGCCGTCCACGGTGCCGTAGCCGGTCACCACGCCGTCGCCGTACGGGCGGGTCTTCTCCAGCCCGAAGTTGGTCGACCGGTGCCGGGCCAGCTCGTCCAGCTCGACGAAGGAGCCCTCGTCGAGCAGCATCTCGATGCGCTCCCGCGCGGTCTTCTTGCCCCTCGCGTGCTGCTTCTCGACCGCGCGCGCCGACCCGGCGTGCACCGCCTCGTCGACCCGACGGTCCAGGTCCGCCAGCTTGCCCGCAGTGCTGTGGATGTTGATCCCGGTCTCGGTAGTCACCCAGGGAATATAACGATGGTTCAGGCGGGCGCCGCTGTGCAGTGCGCCTCACCGGGCTCCGGGCGGCATCCGGCCGACGCCGGGAGGCCGGGGCCGTAGGCTGGCGGGATGCCCGGCTCGCCGTACACCGATCTGGACCGCCCGCCGCTGTCGGCGGCCCGGCTGCGGCGCGCGCTGCTCGCCCCGCACGGCCCGTGGCGCCGGCTGGAGCTGCGCGCGGAGACCGGCTCCACCAACGCCGACGTGGTGGCGGCCGCGCGGGCCGGCGAGCCGGAGGGCCTGGTCGTGGTCGCCGAGCGGCAGACCGCCGGCCGGGGCCGGCGCGGCCGGATCTGGCAGTCGCCGCCGCGGGCCGGCATCGCGACGAGCGTCCTGCTCCGGCCCGGCGAGGCCGTCCCGGAGCGCGGCTGGTCGCCCGTCCCACCCGTCGGGTACGGCTGGCTGCCGCTGCTCGCCGGGGTGGCGCTGGTCGAGGCGGTGGCCCGGCTGGCCGAGCTGGAGGCGGGCCTGAAGTGGCCCAACGACCTGCTGATCGACGGCGCGAAATGCGCCGGGGTGCTCGCCGAGGCGGTGCCCGGCGCGTCCCCGGGCCAGCCGCCGGCCATCGTGGTCGGCATCGGCCTGAACGTCACGCTCCGCGCCGACGAGCTGCCGGAGAACCCGACCGGCCTGCCGGCCACCTCGCTGCAGCTCGCCGGTGCGGCGGCGACCGACCGGGATCCGCTGCTGCGCGCCCTGCTCCGCTCGCTCGCCGACTGGTACGACCGCTGGCGCGACGCCGGGGGCGACGCGGTGGCCAGCGGGCTGCGCGACGCCTACCTGGCCGGCTGCGCCACGGTCGGCCGCCAGGTCCGGGTGCTGCTGCCGGACGGTCGCGAGGTGAGAGGGACTGCCACCGGCGTGGACCCGGACGGCCAGCTGCTGGTCGACGGACCTGAGGGACAGTTGCGCCTCGCCGCCGGTGACGTGCTGCACGTGCGCTGACCCGCTTTACCGCCGCGCGGCTGATCCCTGGGCGAGCGTCGACCCGTTACGGTCAGCGCGTCCTGTTCTGCGAGGAGGTTTCCGTGGCGTTCCCCGAAGACGTGCTCACCGAGGATGAGCACGTCGTGCTCCACCTGCACCCGCACTGGAAGGCGTTGCTCCGGCCGATCCTGGTGCTGGTGCTCGCCGTCGTGGCGGTGGTGGCGGGTTGGCTCCTGCTGCCCGACGGCGACGGCGGCACGATCGCGCTCTACGCGATCGCCGCGCTCGGCCTGGCGTTGGTGTGCTGGCTTGGTCTCTGGCCGTTCCTGGTCTGGCGCACCACGCACTATCTCTTCACCGACGAGCGGGTGCTGCTCCAGGAGGGCGTCTTCTCCCGGAACCGGCGGGACCTCCCGCTGACCCGGATCAACGACCACTCGATGCACCAGCGCTTCCTGGAGCGACTGCTCGGCTGCGGCACCCTGACCATCGAGTCGGCCGGCGAACGCGGCCAGTCGGTGCTCAACGACGTGCCCCACGTCGACAAGGTGCAGACCAAGCTCTACGAGCTGGTCGAGGCGCACCACGACAAGCACTCCCTGGGCGACGGCGAGATGCGCGAGATCCTCGCCGACATGCGCGACGGCAAGCCCCTCCGCGACCCCAGCGCCTGACCCCCGCCCGTGCGCTCGTTGATCAAGAGGTTTGCGTCAGATCGGGAACCCGGGGTGACGCAAACTTCTTGATCAGCTCCGCCGGGAGTGGCGGGTGCCGGCGTGGAGTTCCGCGGCGAGCTCGGCGTCCAGGTCGCTGTCGAGGGCGCGGCCGAGGGCGGCCTCGGCCGGGGCGGGGCGGCCCTGGGCCGGGGTGCCGTACTCCGCGGTGACGCGGCGGCCGGCCGTCCGGTCGCGGCGCTCGCCGGGCGCGGGCTCGGACTCCTCCAGCTCGCTGACCGACTCGGCCAGCTCGGCGACCGGGTCCATCTCCGCCATGGTGTCCCACTCGTCACGCGGGATGCTGTGCCAGGTCTTCTCCGCGTGCTTCGGCACGGGCTGGAAGACGAACGTCCGGTAGGACCAGAAACGGAACGTGGTGGCCAGCAGCACGCCACCGGTCTTCGCCACGTTCAACGCCAGCAGGCTGGTCACGCCGAGGCCGTACTTCGCCGCGGCGAGGACGCCGAGTTCGATGATCAGGCCGGTCGCGTTGAACAGGAAGAACAGGACATATTCCCGCCGTAGCGCCGATTTCGGGCGATCCCGGTACGTCCAGTGCCGATTCATCAGATACGACGTGATGGTGGCCACGATGGTCGCGATCACCGTCGCCTTGAGCTGCCCGTCGCGGAAAACGGTCAGTGCCAGCGCATTGAACACCGCGTAATTGATGACGGTGTTGATGCCGCCGACGATGCCGAATTTGAGCGCCTCGTGGATGAACTTCTGCCAGCGCTCGGGCAGCAGACGGACCAGACGCATGCGGAACACCTTAGGGCAGTGGCCAGGGCCGGCTCGGCCCGGCCGGACGGGGTGGGCGGTAGGTCACGCCCCGGAGTCTCGGTCGTGGCTCGGTTCCGGAACGGGGGGAGTTCCCGCTTCGACGAAAACGAACCGCCGGTACGACCAGAATCGGAACAGCGTCCCGAGGCCGGTGCCGACGATGAAGCTGGCGATGTTGTCGGCCAGCGGGGTCTGGAACACCCCAGGCCAGACGCTGCCCAGCCCGTAGCGGCTGATCGCGAGGCAGCCGACGGCGATGCCCAGGCCGACTCCGTTGAAGAAGAAGAACAGCGCGTACTCCCGGGCGGGGTTGGAGCGCTGGCGGTGCCGCCAGGTCCAGAACCGGTTGCCCAGGAACGCCATGGACGCGGCGATCACCGTGGAGATGGTCTTCGCGGCGACCGGCGGCATGTGGCGCACGCTGGCCAGGTAGTTGAAGAGCGCGAAGTCCACCAGGAACGCGAGCCCGCCCACCGTGGCGAACTTGCTCAACTCGCGGACGAGGTGACCGAAACGGTCGAGGAGAGAAGCGATCAGACCCGGCCGGGTCTGCGGAGCGCCCGGTTGGTCCCCGGTCATCGTCGCGGCCACCCGCCGAGCCTACCGGGTGCCGGCACCCGGGGCGGGTAGCAACCACGGGCCGGACGCACCCGCGTCCCGCGGGGCGCCGCCCGGCCCCTCCGACGGACACCGACCGCCGTCCGACCGGTGACGGTGGGCGACCGACCGGCGGCGGGCGGCTCGCGACCGTTCGATGTCCGGTGAGCAGAGCGTAACCGGCCGTGGCGGAATTGCGGATCGGATCGCCGAATCGGCGCCCTCGGCACCGGCGGGCGCTTCCGCTCATCGTGCACCTGCGACCGGACCTCGCGACCGGCCCCCGCCGGAGGTTGGGCGCAGGATTTGCGTGAAACTGCGCGCGAAAGCGGGTATCAGATCGCGATGCCGCAGCGTGGCCGTACCTTGTGCAGTTCTTCACAACCAGTCCCACTGACTCGCGAGGCAGCCCGGTTTACGCTGAGCCCAATCCCAGGTTTCCACGAAGGCGACGACTCGCTCGCCAGAACTCGTGCATCCCATACATCGGTCAGCGTCGACCACAAGGAGATGTGACATGGTTGCTCCGGCTACTGTTCGGGGTATCGATCAGGCCCCGACGTCCCACCCCAAACTGCTCGCCTGGGTCCGAGAGGTCGCGGAACTGACCACCCCCGACCGGGTGGTCTGGGTGGACGGGTCCGATGAGGAGTGGCGCCGCCTCACCGACGAGCTTGTCGAGAACGGCACCCTGATCCGGCTGAATCCCGAGAAGAAGCCCAACTCGTTCTACGCCCGGACGGACCCGACGGACGTCGCCCGGGTCGAGGAGCGCACCTTCATCTGCTCCGTCGACGAGGCGGACGCCGGCCCCACCAACAACTGGATGGCGCCGGCCGAGATGAAGCGGACGATGACGGAGCTGTACCGCGGCAGCATGCGTGGACGCACCATGTACGTCATCCCGTTCGTCATGGGCCCGGTCGAGGCCGAGAGCCCGATGTTCGGCGTCGAGATCACCGACAGCCCGTACGTGGTCGCCTCGATGCGCATCATGACCCGGATGGGCGCGAAGGTGCTCGACGCGATGGGCGACGACGCCGACTTCGTGCACGCCCTGCACTCCATCGGCGCCCCGCTCGCCCCCGGCCAGCAGGACGTGGCCTGGCCGTGCAACGAGACGAAGTACATCTCGCACTTCCCGGAGACCCGGGAGATCTGGTCGTTCGGCTCCGGCTACGGCGGCAACTCGCTGCTCGGCAAGAAGTGCTACTCGCTGCGCATCGCCAGCGTGATGGGTCGGGACGAGGGCTGGCTCGCCGAGCACATGCTGATCCTCAAGATCACCTCGCCGGAGGGCAAGGTCTACCACATCGCCGGCGCGTTCCCGTCGGCCTGCGGCAAGACCAACCTCGCCATGGTGGAGCCGACCATCCCGGGCTGGAAGGTCGAGACCATCGGCGACGACATCGCCTGGATGCGGTTCGGCCCCGACGGCCGCCTCTACGCGGTCAACCCGGAGTACGGGCTCTTCGGCGTCGCGCCCGGCACCGACTGGAAGACCAACGCGAACGCGATGCGGACGCTGGAGCGGGGCAACTCCGTCTTCACCAACGTCGCCCTCACCGACGACGGCGATGTCTGGTGGGAGGGCCTGGGCGAGCCCCCGGCGCACCTGATCGACTGGAAGGGCAACGACTGGACGCCGGAGAGCGACAGCCTCTCCTCCCACGCGAACAGCCGGTTCTGCACCCCGATCACCCAGTGCCCGATCCTCGCCGACGACTACTACGACCCGAACGGCGTGCCGATCGACGCGATCCTCTTCGGTGGTCGCCGCCGGGACACCATCCCGCTGGTCACCGAGGCCCGCGACTGGGTGCACGGCGTCTACATGGGCGCGACGCTCTCCTCGGAGACCACCGCCGCGGCCTCCGGCGCGGTCGGCGTGGTCCGCCGCGACCCGATGGCCATGCTGCCGTTCATCGGGTACCACGCCGGTGACTACTTCCGGCACTGGATCGAGATGGGCAAGGGCGCCGACGGCGACGCGGCCAAGCTGCCCAAGATCTACTACGTGAACTGGTTCCGCAAGGACCCCGAGGGCAGCTTCCTCTGGCCGGGCTTCGGCGAGAACTCCCGCGTGCTCAAGTGGGTCGTCGAGCGGATCGAGGGCACCGCTGCCGCGGTGGAAACCCCGATCGGCATGGTCCCGGCCCAGGACGCCCTGGACGTCGAGGGTCTGGACATGACCCCGGAGGACGTCCGGATCGCCCTCAAGGTCGACCCGGAGGAGTGGCGCAAGGAGCTGCCGCTGGTCACCGAGTGGTTCGAGAAGTTCGGGGACAAGCTGCCCGGCGTCCTCTGGGCCGAGCTGGACGCGCTGCGCGCCCGGCTCGACGCGGAGCAGCCGCAGAGGTAGGTGTGACGGTTGCCCGTACCGGGCAACATCGGATCCCATGAGGACGGCCGCCGAGACCACCGAGGTCCGGCGGCCGTCCGCCGTCCGGGCGCTGACCACCCTGCTCGCCGTCACGGCGGCGGCGACCGTCGTGGTCGAGCTGCTCAATTACTGGTACGCCCCGGAGCAGGAGTTCGGCCTGGCCGTCCGCACCGGCTGGGCGATGCTCCGCTCGCTCGGCTTCCTGGTGCTCATCGGGCACGTCAACCGCGGTCGTACCGTGGCCCGACCGTTCGGGCTGATCCTCGCGGTCACCACCGTCTTCGCGGTGGGGCGGCTGGTCGTACCCCGGGAAGGGGTGCCGGCGCTGCCCGGCCTGCTGGGGTTCGGGCTGCTCACCGCGCTCTGCGTGGCCGTGGTCGTGCTGCTCTACCGCTCCGACGCGGTCGGCGCGCACCTGGTCCGGCACCGGAAGTCCCTGGTCGTCGAGGGCGGGACGATCTCCTGGCGGGAGGTCGCGCCGAAGCGCCCGCCGGTGACCGGGTGGCTACTCACCAGCCGGGTCGCCGCGTTCACCTACAGCCCGCTGATGCTGGTCCCGGCGCTGGTCGCCGGCGGATCCATCCTGGACGGGCGACTCAGCGCCGTGCCGGCCGTGCTCCTCTGGTTCGCCGCCGGCATCGCCGTCAGCTACCTGGTCCTCCTCTGCACCGCCTTCCTGATGCGCGGCCGGGCCTGGGCCCGCCGGTTCCTGGTCGCGATCACGCTGGGCGTGCTCGCCGTCGACCTGCCGCTCTGCTGGTGGCTGCTCGGCGTCGACGGCCTGATCCGGGACGGCGGCCCCCTGGTCGCCGCCGCCCTCCTGGCCCTCTACGGCCTCCGCCGCGCCACCCGCGCCGGCGAGGCCCCCCGCCCCGCCTGACCCCCGGCCCCCTTCCAAGATCCAGACGGCTGCGGGGAAGTTGCTGCCCGCTGTTGTTGCCGGTCACTGCGGGACGTCCCGGTCGCGCGACGGGAGCCAGGGCAGGCGGGGGTGTGCCGGTGAGGCATCGGGGTTCGTGAGCGCGGGCGGGGCAGGATGGGCCGAGAGGTCCGGTTGATCGGGGTGAGACGACCGGTCCGGTCCGCCGAGCCACCGGCGGCGACCGGGAGGGAGGGCGGCCATGGGCGACGAGTTCGACGTGATCGTGGTCGGGGCGGGGCCGGCCGGCTCGGCCGCCGCGCTGACCGCCCGCCGGACCGGGGCCCGGGTGCTGCTGCTGGACCGGGCCGACTTTCCCCGGGACAAGGCCTGCGGGGACGGGATCGCCGCGCACGCGCTGGACGTCCTGGCCGAGCTGGGCGTCACGGACGCCGTCGACGGGTACGCCCCGCTGCCCGCACTGCGGCTGGTCGGCCCCGGCGGCGGTGCGGTGGCCCGGGCGCTGCCCCGGCCCGCGTACACGGTGCCCCGGAAGGTCTTCGACGCCCGGCTGGTGGCGGCGGCGGTCGCGGCCGGTGCGGAGCTGCGCCGCCACACGGTGCGCCGGGTGGAGCTGCGGGACGGCCGGGTGGTGCTGGACGGGGAGCTGTCCGGGCGGGCGGTGGTCGGCGCGGACGGAGCCGGCTCGGTGGTCCGCCGGGCGCTCGGCCATCCGGTGAACCCGGACCGCCACCTGGCGCTGGCCATCCGGGGGTACGCCCCGGCGCTGCCCGGCCCGCCCGAGCAGCTCATCGTCACCTCGGCGCCGCGCTGGCCGGCGTACGCCTGGTCCTTCCCGATCGGTGACGGGCGGGCGAACGTCGGGTACGGGGAGGTGCTGCGCGGCGAACCGCTGACCCGGGCCCACCTGGTGGACCGCCTCGCCGCGCTGCTGCCCGGCGCGGACCTGGCGACGGTCACCGAGCTGCGGGCCCACCACCTGCCGCTCTCCACCCACCGGCCGGCGCCGGGGCGGGACCGGGTGGTGCTGGCCGGCGACGCGCTCTCGTTGATCAACCCGTTCACCGGGGAGGGCATCTTCTACGCGCTGCGGTCCGGCGCGCTGGCCGGCGCGGCGGCGGCCGGCTCCCCGGGGCAGGCCGCCCGCCGGTACGCCGAGACGCTGCGCCGGCGGCTCGGCGCGCACCTGCGGCACAGCTCGGTCGCGGCCTGGCTGGCGCGGCGCCGGCGGGTGGTCGACGCGGCGGTCCGGGCGGCCCGCCGCGACGACCGGGTCTACCGGACGGTGGTGGAGCTGGGGCTGGGTGACGGACGGCTGGACGCCCGCACGCTGGCCATGATCGGCATCGGTCTCCCGACCGGGGATCGGGCTCCGCGGCACTGATCTTCAACCGGGGT
The DNA here is from genome assembly GCF_004217615.1 of Micromonospora kangleipakensis. NCBI lineage: Bacteria > Bacillati > Actinomycetota > Actinomycetes > Micromonosporales > Micromonosporaceae > Micromonospora > Micromonospora kangleipakensis. The sequence goes on from NZ_SHLD01000001.1 coordinate 1,693,176, forward strand.
CGCTACCCTGCAAGGTGATGACTCTGCGGAAACTCCTCTACTCCGTGTACGAGCGCCGGCTGACGGCGAGGCTCGCGGGCAAGCCGGTGCCCCGGCACGTCGGCGTGATGTGCGACGGCAACCGCAGGTGGGCCCGGGAGATGGGCTTCGTCGACCCGAACGACGGCCACCGGATGGGCGCCGAGCGGATCAAGGAGCTGCTGCGCTGGTGCGACGCCGCCGGCGTGGGACACGTCACGCTCTGGCTGCTCTCCACCGACAACCTCTCCCGGCCGGCTACGGAGCTGGACCCGCTGCTCCAGATCATCGAGGACCTCACCACCGAGCTGGCCGAGGACGGCAACCCCTGGCGGCTGCGGATGGTCGGCGCGCTCGACGTGCTGCCCGCGCCGCACGCCGCCGCGCTGAAGGCCGCCGAGGAGCGCACCCGGGACCGCAGCGGCGGCGCCCAGGTCAACATCGCGGTCGGGTACGGCGGCCGGCGGGAAATCGCCGACGCGGTCCGCTCGCTGCTGCTGGAGCACGCGGCGAACGGCGGCACGATCGAGGAGCTGGCCAACTCGATCGACGTCGACCACATCTCCGAGCACCTCTACACCAAGGGCCTGCCCGACCCGGATCTGATCATCCGGACCAGCGGTGAGCAGCGCCTCTCCGGCTTCATGCTCTGGCAGTCGGCCCACTCGGAGTTCTACTTCTGCGAACTCAACTGGCCGGACTTCCGGCGCGTCGACTTCCTCCGCGCCCTGCGCTCCTACGCCACCCGCCAACGCCGCTTCGGCGCCTGACCCACGCTTCGCCGATCGACCCCGGCCAAAAGGGGGTCAGGTGAGGTGGGGGAGGGCGTTGGTGAGGAAGGTGGCCAGCGCGGCGGGGGAGTCGAGGGTGAGGTCGGCGGCGTCGGCCACCTCGTGACCGGTCTCCGGGTTCGCGACGGCCACGCAGACGCCCACGAAGTCGGGGTCGGCGGCGGCGCGAGCGCGCAGCGCGGCGAAGGCTTTGATGTCGGAGACGTCGTCGCCGAAGTACCAGGCGCCGCCGGCGTCGCGGACGATCTCGCCGATCACCATGCCCTTGTCCCGGTCGACCGGGGGCTTGAGCTCCAGCACCATCCGGCCGGCCTGGCAGCGCAGCCCGAGCCGCTCGGCGCGGGCCCGGCCCCACTCCTGCACCAGGTCGCCGAGCTGCGGGGCGGTGCGCCAGTGCAGGGCGACGGAGAGCCGCTTGAACTCCACCAGGGCGCCGGGCGGCAGCTCGGCGCGGGCCTGCTCGGCCAGCTCCGACATGGTGGGCACCCAGGGCAGGGCGGCCGGCTCGGTGACCGTCTCGCCGCCGGAGTGGCTGTGCTCCAGGCCGTAGAGCCCGTACAGGTCGATCCCGGCGAGGCCGCCGAGGTGGTCGCGGAGGAAATCCACCGGCCGCGCGGACACGATGGCGATCCGGCGTACGAGCGGGGCGAGCACCTCCAGCGCGGCGAGCACCTTCGGGGCGGGCTGGACCGCGGTCGGGTCGTCGTCGACCGGCGCGAGGGTGCCGTCGAAGTCGAAGAAGAGCACCGTGTCGGCGGCCCGCTCGGCGGTGGCACGCCAGGCGTGCTCGGCGTCCAACGGGGTCTTCGGCTGCTGGTTGCCCAGATTCAACGGCGGCACGCGCGACAGCGTACCCCGGGCGGTGCGGCTCATTCGTGGCCGAGATGTGACGCTCAGCCGTTGGGGAGTTTCAACGTTCAGCGGCCCCCCGTCCCCGGCGTCCGAACGGCACGACGGCCGCCTCCTGGCCGTGGCTGAGCAGGTAGCCCTCCACGAAGCCGGTGTTCCGGTCGCCGGTGTGCGCCTCGATCTCGTTCAGCCGAGCCACCAGGAACTCGGTGAGCGCGCTGACCCGGTCGTTGAGCCGGTCGTGCAGCTCGGCGACGACGGCGAGGACCGCCGCGGTGCCGGCGGTGGTGAGCGCGAAGAGGTTGACGACCAGGGGAAGCTGCCCGCCGTTGATCACGCCGACCACCACGTTGCCGGTCACGCACGATGTCACCGACACCACCGCGACCACGACTGCCAACCATTTCAGGGTCATGGACAGACCCCTCCTTCTGTCCCGCAGGGCTGGGTTCGGCCTTGTCCCGTCCCCCCGCCGATGACGAGCCCAAGCAGTACGAATAGGGACGCTAGCGCGCCCGTTCCGGCCCCGGAGGGAAACGATCGGGTCTGCCCTACCGTTCTTTCGCCATCTGAGGAACCACCCGGCTTGTTTACTATCCGGCCTGCTTGCCTCGTTTTCCGGCATCGACGGGGAGCGTCGGACGATAGGCGAGGTAGCGAATGGTTTCCCGGATGTGGAACTTCTCGGCGTCCGACACATTCGGATCCACCAGGCGACGGAGCAGCGCCTCGACGTCGGGGTCCATCGGCGGCGGCGTGGGGGCGCTGCGGGGTGGAGCCGTCCGGTCCCAGCCGAGCGCCGTGAAGGCGGTCGCCGGGTTGAGGCCCAGCCCCTCGCAGAAGGCGACCACCCGCTCCGCCTCCGGGTCGCTGGCCCAGTCGCCGCGTACCCACCGGTTGATGGTCTGGCGGGAGACGCCGGTGCGGCGGGAGACCTCGGTGCCGCTCCAGGCCCGCATGGCCCGGGCGTCGTCCAGCGCGCGACGTACGAAGGTGGCGAAGGCGATCTTCCGTGCGTTGGCCGTCTCGGTCACCCCGTGACGGTACGACCAGTCATCGGTCCCCGGACCGCCGGGCACGCTGCTGTCACGCGGACGTGACGGCTCTCCCGGATTTCCGGTAAACGATCCAGCGCTGTTCTTGAGGGGTATCACCCGGGCAGAATAGATGCCCACCAGTACGGCGGTAAACAGACGAAAAGCTGATACTGTCACGCTCATGAGACAACTTACGGTGTGTCACGTGGATGAGACGACGAGTGCTCACATGCGTCACTCCGCGGGTTCCAGGGGGGTCCGGTGACCGAACTCGCCACTCGCGCCCAGGCGTTCGGCCTGATCGCGGAGGGGGTGGCCGCCGGGCTGAGCGCGCCATGGCGCCTCTACCTCGCCCGGGGTTGCCGCTACCTGTCCCTCAGCGTCGGGGACCGGGACGAGTGGAACGCCTGGCGTACCCACCTCGGCTGTCCGGAACTGAGCGTCCGGGTCTACGACGCCGGCGGCGAGATCCGGCGCTCCTCGGTCGCCGAGGTCGTCCTGGACGGCTGCCGGATCAGCGTCGAACTGGTGGAGGAGGTCAGCACCGCCGATCTGGAGCGGCTGCTGGTCGTCGACCCCGCGGTCGAGCCGGAGGAGCGATGACCCGGCGGGCGACCGCGACGCCCGGCGGCCCGACGCCGGCGGGGGCGGCCGGATGAGCCCGTTCCTCGCGGTCTTCCTCGTCCTCGTCCTCGGGTCGACCAGCTACGCGGCGGGCCGGCTGCACGGCCAGCTGAGCTACCGGATCGGCTACCGCTTCGGTTACCGGCAGGGCTACTTCGACGGTGACCGGGGCGCCTGGAACCGCCGGCGCCGCGACGCCCAGGCCGCCGTCGCCTCGGCCCTGACCCGTCCGGTCGTCGTCCCCGGCTCCGCCGCGGTGCCACCGGTCGGCGAAGGCCCGCGCGCCGGTACGGCGTCCGCGGTCGCCCTCGGCGGCCGGCCCGCGCCGGGGGCGTCCGCCCGCGTCACGGCGACCGCGCAGCTCGGCGGGATCGCCACCCGGCAGGGCACGACCTACACCGGCTCCTCGTTCACCGCGTCGGTCGTCGGCGGCCGGCATCCGGGCGGGACGCTGGTCCGCCGGCAGGGCTGAGGCCCGCCAGGGACACGGTGCGTCGTCCGCGGCGGACGCGCACCGTCGGGACCACGTCAGACCGGTGACGATGGTCCCGCCGGCCGGGATGCGCGCAGGGGGCATGCATCCCGGCCGGATCCGCCGCCCGGCGTTCACGCCCCGGTCGGCTGGGATCCGCGGCCGCCCACTAGCCGAAGGGCCGTGACGCGGCTAGCGTCTAGTCATGGCACGGGGTTCTCCCGGGCCAGCCGGCCAGCCCGGATCTGCGACCTCGCGCACGGGGCCCGCATCCGACCCCGTGTCCACCGGGCACCGGACGAGGCGGAACACGGGTGGCCGGGTGCCCATCCGCGGAGCAGGCCTGTGACGACTCGCCGTACCCCCGCCGGTGCCGACCAGACCCCGGCCGCGACTGCCACGACCCGCCGGACCACCCGCAGCCGCCGCACGGCGGCCGCGCCGGTCGGCACCGAGGAGCCCCGACCAGCCGGCCAGGCCTTCGTCCTGGACACCTCGGTCCTCCTCTCCGATCCCGCGGCGTTCCACCGCTTCGCCGAGCACGAGGTGGTGCTGCCCCTGGTCGTCATCTCCGAACTGGAGGGCAAGCGCCACCACCCGGAGCTGGGCTGGTTCGCCCGGCAGTCGCTGCGCATGCTCGACGAGCTGCGCGTGAAGCACGGGCGGCTGGACCGGCCCGTCCCCGCCAACGACCAGGGCGGCACGCTCCGGGTCGAGCTGAACCACACCGACGACGGGGTGCTGCCGCCCGGCTTCCGGAACGAGTCGAACGACGCCCGGATCCTCTCCGTGGCGCTCAACCTCGCCGCCGAGGGGCGCGAGGTCACCCTGGTCAGCAAGGACATGCCGCTGCGGGTGAAGGCGGCCTCGGTCGGCCTGCGGGCGGACGAGTACCGGCACGGCCAGGCCAGCGACCCGACCTGGACCGGCATGGCCGAGCTGGAGCTGGGCGAGGAGGAGATCGCCCGGCTGTACGCGGGCGAGACGCTCGACCTGGACGCGGCCGCCGGGCTGCCCTGCCACACGGGTCTGGTGCTGCACTCGGCCCGTGGCTCGGCGCTCGGCCGGGTGCTGCCCGACAAGACCGTACGACTGGTCCGCGGTGACCGGGAGGCGTTCGGCGTGCGCGGCCGCTCGGCCGAGCAGCGGGTGGCGCTGGACCTGCTGCTGGACGAGTCGATCGGGATCGTCTCGCTCGGTGGGCGGGCGGGCACCGGCAAGTCGGCCCTGGCGCTCTGCGCCGGGCTGGAGGCGGTGATGGAGCGCCGCCGGCACAAGAAGGTGATCGTCTTCCGCCCGCTCTACGCCGTCGGCGGTCAGGAGCTGGGGTACCTGCCCGGGTCGGAGTCGGAGAAGATGTCGCCCTGGGCCCAGGCGGTCTTCGACACCCTCGGCGCGGTGGTGCACGAGAACGTGCTGGACGAGGTCACCACCCGGGGCATCCTCGAGGTGCTTCCGCTCACCCACATCCGGGGGCGGAGCCTGCATGACGCCTTCGTGATCGTCGACGAGGCGCAGTCGCTGGAGCGGGGGGTCCTGCTCACCGTCCTGTCCCGGATCGGCCAGGGGTCGCGGGTGGTGCTGACCCACGACGTCGCGCAGCGGGACAACCTGCGGGTCGGGCGGCACGACGGGGTGACCGCGGTGATCGAGGCGCTGAAGGGCCATCAGCTCTTCGCACACGTCACGCTCAGTCGTTCGGAGCGGTCGCCGATCGCCGCCATGGTGACGGATCTGTTGGAGGACATTCCGCTCTGACAGCGGTTCCCTGCCGGGTTTGTCCTGGCCTGAGGGTATTCACTTTGTGGCCCAGGTCACAAATGAGGCCCTTGGTTTCCCATCCGCCTCACTGTGCGCGATGGTGTCCAACGAGCGCCCACGCACCATGAAGATCGTCGGTCATCGTTCGCCCCAGGCGACGGAGATCGGTGAACGCCGGTGCGTCGGCTGCGACCCGAGGGGTCGGGGCGCTCACGGCGCCGACGCGGCCACGGACGGCCAGGCGTCGCGCCGTGTCCTTGCCCCCGACGAAGGGACCACTTCGTGAGTCGGCTGTGGAGCCGGTTCGGCGCCCGCACGGCCGCTGTCGCGCTGCTCTCCGTGGGCGTTGCCGGCGGCTTCTATCTGGGCGAAGACCGGGAAACCCAGCAACAGGGCCTGACCGCGCAGGTCGGCCTCGAGGTCGACCAGGCGGAGTACGCGTACCAGCGTGACCGGCAGGCCGACCACCGACTGGATTCGGCCAAGCAGCGGGCCGCCGAGTACCAGGCGAAGCTGCGGGCCGCGGCGGCCGCCAAGGAGGCCGCCGAACGGGCCCGCGAGGCCGAGGCCGCGGCGGCGTCCCGGAAGAAGGAGCGGGACGCGGCGGAAGCCGAGGCCAAGGCCGCCAAGCCGTACGACGGCCCGATCCCGGCCTCCTGCGAGGAGTACAGCGGCAACCGGGCGATCGGCTGCGCGCTCATGCTCGAGGAGGGCTTCGGCATCGACCAGTTCCCCTGCCTCGACAAGCTCTGGACCAAGGAGAGCGGCTGGAACCACAAGGCCTACAACTCCAGCTCCGGCGCGTACGGGATCCCGCAGGCGCTGCCCGGCAGCAAGATGGGCACGGTCGCCGACGACTGGAAGACCAACCCGGCCACCCAGATCAAGTGGGGGCTCGGCTACATCGAGGGCCGCTACGACGACCCGTGCGGCGCCTGGGCACACTCGCAGAGCACCGGCTGGTACTGATCCGACGCTGACGACGGCGGGGTGTGCGGGTGGCCGCACACCCCGCCGTCGTCGTGTCGCACCGGGACGCGCCGCCCGGGTGGCGGTCGACCGCGATTGCTGATAGCCATTGGTACGTGACCTGGCGCGGCGGCCCGACGGGCGGCGATCCCCACCGGTTCGGCACCGAGGCGTTCTACGCCTCGCTGGGCCGGGCCTTCGTCGCGATGTGCGCGGTCGTGCCGGTGCTCTTCCTCATCGAGGCGCTCGACGTCGGGCTGCACGCCGACCTCGACGTGGCGGCGGGGATCATCCCGCACCGGATCCAAGGGCTCGACGGCGTCTTCTTCTCGCCGTTCCTGCACGCCGACTTCAACCACCTCTACAGCAACAGCATCCCGCTGATCCTGCTCGGCACCTTCGTGCTCGCCGCCGGCACCCGCCGGTTCCTCTGGTCGACGCTGCTGATCATCCTGGTCAGCGGGCTGGGGGTGTGGTTCACCGGCTCGCCCAACTCGGTGGTGGTCGGCGCCAGCGGCGTCATCTTCGGGTACCTGGGCATGCTGCTCACCCGGGGGGTCGTCGAGCGGAGCTGGTGGAACGTCGCGGTGGTGCTGCTGGTCGGCCTGCTCTACGGCTGGCAACTGCTCGGCATCCTCCCCACCGACGAGCGGATCTCCTGGCAGGGCCACCTGTTCGGGCTGCTCGGCGGGGTCGTCGCGGCGATCCTGTTCCGGCGTCGCCGCGCCGAGCTGCCCCAGCCGCAGCACACGGAGCCGCCGCTCACCCTGCCCTGACCGGCCGGCACGGCCGTCCGAACGGGTCATGGGACGTGCTTGCCCGGCGGCACCCGCCCGCCTACCGTCGGCATCAGCACACGTTGACGTGAGGCGAAAGTGACGGTACGCATGCGCGAGGTCGATGTCGCCGTGATCGGGGCCGGTCCCGCCGGGCTCTTCGCCGCGTACTACGCCGGATTCCGTGGGCTCTCCGTGGCGGTGATCGACGCGCTGCCCGAACCGGGCGGCCAGGTCGCCGCGATGTACCCGGAGAAGCTGATCCTCGACGTCGCCGGCTTCCCCGCCGTCAAGGGGCGGGACCTGGTGGCCAATCTGGTCGCCCAGGCGGCGCCGTTCGCGCCGACGTACCTGCTCGGCACCCGGGCCGAGAAGCTCTCCTACACCGACGGGCGGCCGGTGCTGGGGCTCGCCGGCGGCGAGCAGCTGAGCTGCGGCGCGGTGATCGTCACCGGCGGGCTGGGCAGCTTCACGCCCCGGCCGCTGCCCGCCGCCGACAGCTTCGTCGGCGCCGGGATCGTCTACTTCGTCCCCCAGCCGACCGAGCTGGCCGGCCGGGACGTGCTGATCGTCGGCGGCGGCGACTCGGCCTTCGACTGGGCCCTGACCCTCCAGCCGCTGGCCCGGTCGGTGGCCCTGGTGCACCGCCGGGAACGGTTCCGCGCCCACGCGTCGACGGTGGCCCGGGTGCTGGCCCTGCCGGTGCGGGTGGTGGTCAACGCCGAGGTGACCCGGCTGTACGGGGAGGACCGGGTGACCGGCGCGGAGCTCGTCGTTCGGGGTGGCGCGGCGGAGACGCTGCCGGTCGACACGGTCGTCGCGGCGCTCGGCTTCACCGCCGACCTGGGCCCGCTCGCAGAGTGGGGCCTGCGGCTGGACCGCCGGCACATCGTGGTGGACAGCGCGATGGCCACCAACCTGCCCCGGGTCTTCGCCGCCGGTGACATCACCGAGTACCCGGGCAAGGTCCGGTTGATCGCCACCGGCTTCGGCGAGGCCGCCACGGCGGTGAACAACGCGGCGGTGGCGATCGACCCGACCGCCCACCTCTTCCCCGGCCACTCCTCCGACGGCAGCTGACGGGGTCCGGTCAGGACGGTCGGGGGAGGCCGATCAGGTCGGCCATCAGGCCGGTCTGGTGGTCGAAGTACTCGTCCCGGTGCGGGAGTGACCGGTTGATCCGGCCGAAGAGCTCGAAGCTGATCAGCCCGAAGAGCTGGGTCCAGCCGGCCATGCCGCGGGCCAGCAGCGCCTCGGACATGCCGGGGTGCAGGCCGGCGGCGATCTCGGCGAGGTCCTCGCGCAGGGGGGCGGGCAGCTCGTCGTCGGGCGGCGGGGTGAGCCGGCCGGTGGTCAGACCGTCGTGCAGGATGCCGACCAGCACGATCGGGGGACGCTGGGCCGGGCCGACCGTGTCGTCCGGGGCCGCGTACCCGGGGACCGGGCTGCCGTAGATCAGGGCGTACTCGGCCGGGTGGGCCAGCGCCCAGTCCCGGGCGGCGCGGCAGGTGGCGTGCCAGCGCCCGCGCAGATCGTGCCGTTCGGCGGCCGCGTCGGCCGCCTCCACCGCGTCGCCGAGCGCGCCGTACGCCTCCAGGATCAGCGCGGTGAGCAGGTCGTCCCGGCTGGGGAAGTAGCGGTAGATCGCCGACGAGACCATGCCCATGTCCCGGGCGACCGCGCGCAGCGAGAGGTTGGCGCCGTCGGTGGCCAGGTGCCGCCGGGCCACCGCCTTGATCTCGTCGATCATTCCGGCGCGGACCCGGGCGCGTAGCGAGGGAGCGACCATGCCCCCACTCTGCCACGGGGAGAGCGCCAATCAAAACCGAGAGCAGTGCTCTTGACAAAGTGTCGCGCGGCGGATCATGCTGGTCCTGCTCTCAACGAGAGCAGTGCTCGCGGATCGGATCCCTGCTTCGAAAGGTGGCCTTCCATGGCCCTGCACGTCATCGTCGGCGCCGGCCCAGTCGGCACCGCCACCGCCCGGCTCCTCGCCGAGCGCGGCGACCGGGTCCGGGTGGTGACCCGCCGGGGCACCGGGCCCGAGCACCCGGCCGTCGAGCGGGTCGCCGCCGACGCCGCCGACGCGGACCGGCTCGCCGCGCTGACCGGCGGCGCGGACGCCCTCTACAACTGCGCCAACCCGCCGTACCACCGGTGGCCCATGGACTGGCCGCCGCTCGCCGCGGCGCTGCTCACCGCCGCCGAGCGCAGCGGCGCGGTGCTCGCCACGGTCGGCAACCTCTACGGCTACGGCCCGGTCGACGGGCCGATGACCGAGGCCACCCCGCTGGCGTCCACCGGCGTCAAGGGGCGGGTGCGGAACCGGATGTGGGCCGACGCGCTCGCCGCGCACCGGGCCGGGCGGGCCCGGATCACCGAGGTGCGCGGCTCCGACTACCTGGGCCCCGGCGGCACCTCCCTGCCCATGCTGGTGCTGCCCCGAGTGCTCGCCGGGAAGCGGGTCTTCCTCCCCGTCGACTGGAACGCCCCGCACAGCTGGACGTACATCGACGACGTCGCCCGTACCCTGATCGCCGCCGCCACCGACCCGCGGGCCTGGGGCCGCGCCTGGCACGTGCCCAGCGCGCCCGCCGTCGCGATGCGGGAGCTGGCCACCCGGGCGGCGGCCCTGGCCGGCGCCCCCGCGCCCAAGCTGACCCGGATGCCCTACCCGGTGCTCTGGCTCGGTGGCCTGGCCGACCCGTTCGCCCGCGAGCTGCGGGAGACCGCCTACCAGTTCGACCGGCCCTATCTGCTCGACTCCGGCGCGGCGACCGCCACCCTCGGCGTCGAGCCGACCCCGCTGGACGTCTCCCTCGCCGAGACCGTCGCGGCGCTGCGCCACTGACCGGCCGGCACCGCCCGCGGCGCCCCCCGTCCGGCGGGCGTCAGCGGCGCGGCGGCGGCCCGAGCGCCGCGATCAGGACCGCGACCAGGGTCAGCGCCGCGCCGAGCAGGGTGGTCGGCCCGGGGTGCGAGGCCGCCGTCGGCAGAAGCATGTCCAGCAGTACGGCGCCGACGATCTGTCCGGCGATGGTGGCCAGTGCGAGCAGCAGCACCCCGGTGAAGCGGACGATGGCGGCGGCGAGCGCGATGAAGACGATGCCGATCGGGCCGCCCAGGTAGAGCCAGGGCTCGGTCGGGAGGCTGCCGGACGGCCAGCCCCGGACCGCCACCTCGACCGCGAACGTGGCCAGCAGCGCCACCGCGCCGACGGTGAAGTTGACCAGAGTGGCGGCCAGGGCGCTGCCGGCGGCTCCCCGCACCCGGCCGTTCACCGCCTGCTGCCAGGCGATGCCCACCCCGGCGAGCAGCGGCAGCAGGGCCAGCGCCAGGGCGCCCGGGTCGCCGAGCCGGTCGCCCACCGCCAGCAGCACCGCCAGGACGGTGAGCGCCGCGCCGACCAGGCGACTCGGGGTGACCGGCTGCCGGCCGGTCGGCCCGATGCCGGCCCGGTCCACCAGCAGGCTGCTGGCGGACTGCCCGGCGACCACGGCGACGGTGAAGACGGCGACGCCGAGCGTGCCGATGGTCAGCCCCTGGGTGGCGACCAGGAACGCGCCGCACACCCCGCCGAGGCACTGCCACGGCCGCAGCGACCCCTCGGCCAGCGCCGCCCGCAACGCGGCCAGCCCCCGCCGGCCGCCCGGGGTGGCGGGGACCAGCACCAGCAGCACCAGCAGGCCCAGGCCGAACGAGACCACCGCCGCGGCGATCCCGTCGGCCAGTCGTACGCCCAACTCGCCGTTGATCCGGGACTGGACGGCCACCGCGACCCCGGAGGCGGTCGCCAGCCCGACGCCGGCGATCCGCCGCCCGGTCGACAGCGTGGGGGGCGCCGCCGTCCCGGTCGCGATCACTCCTGTTCGGCCAGCGGGCGACCGTCGAAGTCGACGGCCGAGTAGAGCGCCAGCTTCTCCAGCCGGTGGTACGAGTCGATCACCCGGATGGTTCCGCTCTTGGAGCGCATCACGATCGACTGGGTGTACGCCCCGCCGGCCCGGTAGCGCACCCCGCGCAGCAGGTCGCCCGAGGTGACGCCGGTCGCCACGAAGAAGCAGTTGTCCCCGGTGACCAGGTCGTCGGTGAGCAGCACCCGGTCCAGGTCGTGCCCGGCGGCGAGCGCCTTCTCCCGCTCCTGGGCGTCACGCGGCCAGAGCTTCGCCTGCATCGCCCCGCCCATGCACTTGAGCGCGCAGGCGGAGATGATGCCCTCCGGCGTGCCACCGATGCCCATCAGCACGTCGACGTCGGACTCACCCCGGGCGGCGGCGATCGAGCCGGCGATGTCGCCGTCGGAGATGAACCGGATGCCCGCGCCGGTCCGGCGGATCTGCTTGACCAGGTCGTCGTGGCGGGACCGGTCCAGCACGCAGACCGTCACCTCGGAGACATCGGTGCCCTTGACCTTGGCGATCCGGCGCAGGTTGTCGGCCACCCCGGCGTTGATGTCCACCACGTCGGCGTACATCGGGCCGACGGCGAGCTTCTCCATGTAGAAGACCGCGCTCGGGTCGAACATCGCGCCCCGCTCGGAGACCGCGAGCACCGCGAGGGCGTTCGGCATGCCCTTGCTCATCAGGGTGGTGCCGTCGACCGGGTCCACCGCGACGTCCACCTCGGGGCCGCTGCCGTCGCCGACCTCCTCGCCGTTGAAGAGCATCGGGGCGTTGTCCTTCTCGCCCTCGCCGATCACCACGACGCCCCGCATCGGGATCGAGTTGATCAGTTTGCGCATCGCGTCGACGGCTGCCCCGTCGCCGCCCTCCTTGTCGCCCCGCCCGACCCACCGGCCGGCGGCCATCGCCGCGGCCTCGGTGACCCGGACCAGGTCGAGGGCAAGGTTGCGGTCGAGATCCTGCGGGATCCGCGTCCTGGTGTTCGTCATGACGGCTCCTCCTCGCGACGTTGCGGGGTGGACCGGCAGGATGCGGCCGTCGCCGCTGCCGGCTTTGTCGCTGATCCTCACACGATCGCCGACGCGACGTCGGGGCGGGGCGGGGATGAGCAGCTTCCCGCCGACCGGGCGGTCCGGGCGCCGGCCGGTCGTGACCTGGCCGGTCCGTCGTGGGTCGGCTCCGCAGCGGAGTCGGCTGTGAGATCGGTCGCTCTTGGCGACCTGCGGCGGCTCGCTCCCCGCCGGCCGGTCGGCACCGATCGGCCGGCTGCGAGAATGGGCGGGTGGAAGCCGCACAGCCAGCCGACCGCGTACCCACCGACACGACCCCGCCGGACGGCCAGCCGCCGGTCCGGGCGACCGCCGGCCCGTCCCCGGAGGCCGGGGAGCCGGCCCTCGTCGAGCCCGCCACCGGGCCCGCGCCCCTGCCCGACGCCGGCGAGCCGGCGCTGGTCGAGCCGGTCGACGGCACGGCCCGGGGTGAGGTCGGCGCCCATCCGGCGGTCTCCGGCGACCAGCCCGCGCCGCCGGCCCGGCGGGACAAGGCCCGCTCCGAGCGGTCGCCCCGGGACATGGCGCTCTCGCTGCTCGTGCTGCTGGTCCCCATCGCGCTGCTGCTCGCCTTCTACCGTGGGTTCCTCGGCGGCGACGAGCCGGCCACCGTCGACCCGGCGCCCGCCGTCCAGGAGGCGCGGGCGGCGAACGCGTTCCCGGTCAGCGCGCCGGCCGGCCTGGCCTCCGACTGGCGCACGGTCAGCGCCCGCTACCAGCCCGAGCCGGGCGGGGCGACGCTGCGGATCGGCTACCTGACCCCGGAAGGGCGCGGCGCCCAGCTCGTGCAGAGCAACGTGCCCGCCGAGAAGCTGCTGCCCGCCGAGCTGAGCGGCGGCCAGCCGCAGGGGACGGCCGATCTGCCCGGCGGAAGCTGGCAGCGCTACACCGCCCGGGGCAACGAGCAGGCGCTGGTGCTGCTCGAACCGACGCGAACGGTGATCGTGGTCGGTGACGCCGGGGAGGCTGAGCTGCGCCAGCTCGCCAGCGCCCTCCGCTGACCGGGTCGGGCCCACCGGGTCCCCACGGCCCCGCCGTGCTCCGCGTTAGGCTGCCCGGGTTCGAAACCGGGCACACCTGGCGTGCCCGGACACATCTCCGGAAAGAGAACCACGTGAACATTCGACGGTGGAGCGTCGGCGTCCTCGCCGCCGCCCTCTTCGTCCCCGGTCTGGCCGCCTGCAAGACGGAGGCCGACTCGCCCACCGCCGACGGCGCCTCCGCCGCCCCGGCGGTCCCCGCCGACCCGAAGGAGGCGCTGCTCGCCTCCACCAAGGAGATCCAGAAGGGCAACTTCACCTTCGCGATCGACGGCGGCGAGTTCACCGGCGGTGGCACGGTGCACCTGCCGTCCAAGAGCGCCGAGATGAAGATGGGCAGCGGCCAGAGTGGCGCCGACGACGCCTCGATGAACATGCACCTGGTCTACATCGACACGGACAGCTGGGTGAAGCTGGAGTTCGGTGGCGCGATGGCCGACTCCATCCCCGGCTTCAAGGCGCTCAAGGGCAAGTACCAGCACCTGGACCGCACCCGGATCAAGAACGCCAAGGAGCTGGAGTTCGACTTCAGCGACGTCGACCCGGCCGGCAGCGACACGCTGATCCAGGCGATCACCGACGTCAAGAAGACCGGCGAGGGCGCGTACGCGGGCACCATCGACGCCACCAAGGTCACCGACTCCGACGTGCTCGACGCGGAAACGGTCAAGGGCCTGGGCGACAAGGCCGGCGCGCTGCCGTTCACCGCCAAGGTCGACCCGCAGGGCCGGTTGACCGAGTTCGCCGTCCAGATGCCGGCGGTCGGGGACACCGCGGCGCACACCATGAAGGTGACCTACGCCGACTACGGCGCGGCCACCGCCGTGCAGGCGCCCCCGGCGAGCCAGGTCGTCGAGGCGTCCGAGCAGACCTACGAGATGTTCAAGGGCTGAGCCCGCGCGGTCGGGGGCGGCAGCTCCGCCCCCGGCCGGGTCGCCCAACCCTCGTGGGCCGCGCGGACCGGACAGGGATTGCCGAAGGCCGCTTCAGGGAACAGAGAGGGCGCGAGCTCGCCGGGTCGCTCCGCCGGCCGGACGGGGCTCGTGCGCCGGAGCCGGCGTCAAGGCTGCGGCGCCACGCCTCCGGCGCCTTCCGTGGGCCGGACGACCCACCTGGAGAGGTTCACGTGATGATTCGACGCTTCAGCGCGGCAGCCTTCGCCGCGGCGCTGCTCACTCCTGGCCTGGCCGCCTGCAACAGCACCGGGACCGGCGAGGCGGGGGCCTCCGCGTCCCCGACGGTCTCCGGCAGCATCGCGCCGAGCGGCGCCAGCCCCGGTACCGGTGACGCCAAGCAGGCACTACTGAACTCCACGAACGAGATCCGGAACGGCAACTTCCGATTCACCATGTCCGGCGCCGGCTCCACCGCGGAGGGCCAGGTGCACGAGCCCAGCCAGAGCGCGGAGATGCGGGTGACGATCGGCGACCCGTCCTCCGACCTGATGATGAAGCTCGACCTGATCCACTTCAAGCCGGACAGCTGGGTGAAGGTGGAGCTGGGCGGCAGGTCGGCCAGCAGTGTCCCCGGGGTGCAGAAGCTCAACCTCGGCAAGTACCAGCACCTGGACCAGACCCGGATCAAGGGCAACCGGGCGCTCGGCTTCGACTTCGAGAAGGTCGACCCGGCCGGCAGCGAGGTGCTGACGCAGGGCATCACCGAGGTCCGGCAGACCGGTGACGGCATGTACGCCGGCACGCTCGACGTGTCCCGGGCGGCCGAGGCCGGTTCGGTCGACCCCACCGTGATCACCGCGCTCGGCGCGCAGGCGAAGTCCGTGCCGTTCACCGCGAAGCTGGACCCGCAGGGCCGGCTCAGCGAGATGGTGGTCCAGGTCCCGGCGGCCGGCCAGAGCGCGGCGCAGGACATCAAGATCACGTACTCGGACTACGGCAACGCCGCGGCCGCGCAGAAGCCGCCGGCCGACCAGGTCGTGGAGGCCCCGCCGGAGTTCTACAACCTGTTCAACTGAGCCCGTCGGCGGGGCGGCTTCGGCCGTCCCGCCCTCGGCGTCAGTCCTCGGCGCGCTGCCGGGCCGCGTCGATCCGCGCCCGGGCGCCGTCCAGCCAGCGCTGGCAGATCTCGGCCAGCTGCTCGCCGCGCTCCCAGAGCGCCAGCGACTCCTCCAGCGACGTGCCGCCGGTCTCCAGCCGCTCGACCACCTGGGCCAGCTCGGCGCGGGCCTGCTCGTAGCTGAGCCGCTCGTCCTTCTTCTCGTCAGTCATCGCACCCATCCCACCACATCCGTCCGCCGTCGCCCGTCCGCCGTCGCGCTCGCCGCCCGCCGCTCGGCACCTGTCAACCGTCGACGGTCGCGGTCAGCTCGCCGTCGGCGAGGCGTACCCGCAGCGGGTCGCCCTTGGCCACCTCGGCGGCCGCGCGGACCACGTGGCCGTCGGCGCGCTGCACGATCGCGTACCCGCGGTCGAGGGTGGCGGCGGGGGAGAGCGCGCGCAGCCGGGCCAGCGTGTGCCGCAGGTCGTCGCCAGCGGCGCCGAGCCGGTGGTCCAGGCAGCGGCCGGTCCGGTCGCGCAGCGCGGTCACCTCGGCGGCCCGCTGGTCGACCATCACCTGCGGCCGGGCCAGCACCGGGCGGGAGCGGAGCAGGTCCAGGCGGTGCGACTCCCGGTCGACCAGGTTGCGGACGGCCCGCTCCAGGCGGGACCGGGCCTGGCCGATGAGGCGTACCTCGTCGGTGAGGTCGGGGACGATCCGCTTCGCCGCGTCGGTGGGCGTCGACGCGCGGACGTCGGCGACGTAGTCGACCAGCGGGGCGTCCGTCTCGTGGCCGATCGCGCTCACCACCGGCGTACGGCAGGCGAAGACCGCCCGGCAGAGCGCCTCGTCGGAGAAGGCGAGGAGGTCCTCGATGCTGCCGCCGCCCCGGGCCAGGATGATCACGTCGATGGTCGGGTCGGCGTCGAGCACCTTGAGCGCGTCGACGATCTGCGGGACGGCGCCCGGCCCCTGCACCGCGACGTTGACCGTGCGGAACTCCACCGCCGGCCAGCGCCGCCGGGCGTTGGTCAGCACGTCCCGCTCGGCGGCCGAGGCGCGACCGGTGATCAGCCCGATCCGCCCGGGCAGGAACGGCGGCCGGCGCTTGCGGTTCCGGTCGAAGAGCCCCTCGGCGGCGAGCAGCTTCTTGAGCTTCTCCAGCCGGGCCAGCAGCTCACCGAGCCCGACCTGCCGGATCTCGTCGGCGCGCAGGCTCAGCGTGCCCCGGGCGGCGTAGAACTCCGGCTTGGCGTGCAGCACCACCCGGGCGCCCTCGCGCAGCTCCGGCGCGCCGGAGTCGAGGACGTCCCGGTTGGTGGTGACGGTGAGGCTGAGATCCGCCGACGGGTCGCGCAGGGTGAGGAAGACGGTGCTGGCGCCGGGGCGCCGGCTGATCTGCGCCACCTGCCCGTCCACCCAGACCCAGCCGAGCTTGGCGATCCAGGCGCCGACCTTCTGGCTGACCACCCGGACCGGCCAGGGCTCCTCGGGGGTGCTGCGCGGGGCGTCGCTCACCCCATCACCCTACGGACCCCCGTGTCGATCAAGAGGTTCGCGTCCGCGCCCGGGCGTTTCCGGACGCAAACCTCTTGATCACCAGCGGCGGCGGGGGGTGAGGATCAGGCCAGGGCGGTGTGTGCGGGGTGGGGCAGGAGTTGGGTTTCCCCGGGACGCGCGGTGAGCATCCGTGGCCCCGCCGCGGTGATCGCCACCGGGTGCTCCCAGTGGGCGGCGCGGGCGCCGCCGAGGGTGCTGATGGTCCAGCCGTCGTCGGCGACCGTGAAGCCGGGGGCGCGCGCGGTCCCCCTGTGGCGCGGGTCGCAGCCGCTGCCGTCGGAAAACCCGACACGTAGGATGGGCGGGTGACTCCCGCTGAGACGACTCCCCGGACCGGCAAGCGCGTGCTCCTGGCCAAGCCCCGCGGCTACTGCGCGGGCGTGGACCGGGCGGTGCAGACCGTCGAGGAGGCGCTGAAGCTCTACGGCGCGCCGATCTACGTCCGCAAGCAGATCGTGCACAACAAGCACGTGGTGCAGACCCTGGAGGCCAAGGGCGCGATCTTCGTGGAGGAGAACGAGGAGGTGCCCGAGGGCGCCACCGTGATCTTCTCCGCGCACGGCGTGGCCCCCGAGGTCTACGAGCAGGCGAAGGCGCGCTCGCTCAAGGCGATCGATGCGACCTGCCCGCTGGTCACCAAGGTGCACCAGGAAGCGAAGCGGTT
The DNA here is from genome assembly GCF_004217615.1 of Micromonospora kangleipakensis. Lineage (NCBI taxonomy): Bacteria > Bacillati > Actinomycetota > Actinomycetes > Micromonosporales > Micromonosporaceae > Micromonospora > Micromonospora kangleipakensis. The sequence continues at coordinate 1,710,683 of NZ_SHLD01000001.1, forward strand.
CGCCGCCGAGGACTACGACATCCTGCTGATCGGCCACGAGGGGCACGAGGAGGTCGTCGGCACCGCCGGTGAGGCCCCCGCGCACATCCAGCTGGTCGACGGCCCGGACGGCGCCGACAAGGTCACCGTGCGCGACCCGAACAAGGTCGTCTGGCTCTCGCAGACCACCCTCTCGGTGGACGAGACGCTGGAGACCGTGGCCCGGCTCAAGCAGCGGCTGCCGCTGCTCCAGTCGCCGCCCAGCGACGACATCTGCTACGCCACCTCCAACCGGCAGCACGTGGTGAAGGAGATCGCCCCCGACTGCGACGTGGTGATCGTCGTCGGGTCGCGCAACTCCTCCAACTCGGTGCGCCTGGTCGAGGTGGCCCTGGACGCCGGCGCCCGCGCCGGTCACCTGGTCGACTTCGCCGACGAGATCGACGACGCCTGGCTGGCCGGCGCCGCCACGGTCGGCGTCACCTCCGGCGCCAGCGTCCCCGACGAGCTGGTCCAGCAGGTGCTCGCGCACCTGGCGGAGCGGGGCTTCACCGACGTCGAGGAGATCACCACCGCCAACGAGCGGCTGACCTTCTCGCTGCCGCAGGAGCTCAAGCGGGACATGAAGGCCGCAGCGACGGCCGCGCGGGGTTGACCGGGCCGGGAACGGACCACCCCCGCCGTACGTCCGAGACGGGTATGAGGAACCTTCGGCTCGCCGTCCCCGCCCTGCTCGTCTGCGCGGCGTTGAGCGCCTGCGGCGGCCAGGGCGGTACGGACGGCACCACCACCCCGACGGGAGCAGCCCCGGTGACCAGCCAGCCCACCCCCGACCCGACCGCCGCCCCGAGCGACCCGGCGGACCCGGTCGACCCGTCGCCCACCGCGAAGGGCCCGACCGCCCCGCCGAGAGGCGGCCCGACGAAGCCGCCGCCGGCCGGCGACACCGTGCTCACCGGCAGCATCCAGGCCGGGGTGGAACCGAACTGCCTGCTGCTCGACGGCAACCTGCTGATCGGCGGCCCCCGCGACGTGCTGAAGCCGGGCGCCCGGGTCACGGTCACCGGCCGCTCCCAGCCCGGCATGATGACCACCTGCCAGCAGGGCACCCCCTTCGTCGTCGAATCCGCCCGCCCCGCCTGACCCCCCTCCCTCCCTCCCTCCCGCTCTCCCCCGGGGACCTGCAGGTTGATCATGAAGTTGTTGTCGCTCGCCTCGGCGTGTCGCGACAACAACTTCATGATCAACAGGGTGGTCGGGCGGGTGGTCGGGGGTGGAACGGGAGGAGCCCCGCCCCCGGGACGGGGGCGGGGCTCCTTGGTTCAGCGGATGATCAGTTGACCGCGCCGATGGCCACCGAGCCGCGGCCGACGACCGCGCCCTCGGTGGTGGTGACGGCCAGGTCGCCGTAGAGCTCCCGACCGGCGGCCGGGGCGGCCAGGGCGGTCACCGTACCGGTGAGGGTGGCGGTGGCGCCGTTGGCCAGGGCCAGCGGGGTGTTCGGGGCGGACAGGCTGCCCAGCGCCGGGGCCGAGAAGGAGTCCCGGTAGTCGTAGGCGGTGGTCGGGTCGTCGACCGCGTAGCCGTCCACGACCACCCGGTAGGTGCCGGCGGCCGGGTTGGTCAGCGTCACGGCCTCCTCCGAGTCGCCGTCGGCCGAGATGCCCACCCGGGTGGCGCCGAGGAAGACCGACAGGTCCAGGTCGGCGCCGAGGTCGGAGGGGTTGCCGATCCGGGCGGTGAACGAGGCCGCCCCTGCCGGAACGTCCACCAGGTACTCCTGCTGCACGCCCTGGGCGATGCTCGGCCGCTCGGCGTGCACGCTGGAGAGCGGGCCACCCACGCCGGTCACCTGGACCGGGCCGAAGGTGTTGGTCAGGCCCCAGCTCACCTCGGTCGGCGCGCCGGCGCTCACCGCCGGCAGCTCGACCACGGCCGGCTCGACCTTCACGCCCTGCACGCGCGCCTGGAGCTGGAACGGGTTGTTCAGGGTCGGCGACGTGCGCCGGGCCTCCACCTCGATCTCCCAGACCCCGGCGATCGGGTTCTGGTAGTCCCGCTCCTGCGGCTTGCAGACGGCGGCGTCGGAGAAGTTGGTGTAGCAGGCGGTGCTCGCGGTGCTCTCCACCGGAACGCCGTACGGGTTGAAGGCGATGAACCGGGTCTGCGAACCGGTCGCAATGCCGGAGAGGTTGACCTGGAGCGCGCCCGCGCCCTGTGGCACCGTCACGAAGTACGAGGTGAAGCTGTTCCGCTCGACCGAACCCTCGGTGGAGAAGGAGTACGCCGGGGCGTAGACCGCGTTCGAGGCGACCACGACGGTGGAGACCTCGAAGTCGACCACCGAGGTGGCCGGGTCGTCGATCGTCATGATCGCGCCGTGCGCCCCCGCGGTCAGCGGCTTCGCCTTGATCTTGACGGTGACGGTCTTGTTCAGCGGCAGCCACACGACCTGCGGCGCGGTGAACGTGCCGTCGTTGCCGCGGAACGCGACGTTGTGGGCGATGCCCTTGTTCGGGCCGCTGGTCCGGGTCAGCTTGACCTCGTAGTAGCGACTCTCCTTGACCTTCTGACCACCGCGGTCGGCGGCGCAGCGGTTGTAGACGCCGACGCCCACGTTCGGGGTCGGCTCGAACTCGCCGGAGTCCTTGTTGTACCTGGTCAGGTTCCCCGACAGCTCAGTGCAGACCGGCGCCGAGGAGGTGTAGCTCCGGGTCTGCACACCCGCGTCCAGCAGGCCCCACGCGCCGGGCACGTTGAACATGCCGTAGCCCTGGCCGTACGTCGGGACGCCGTCGATCGGCTTGGCGGAGGTGTAGATGGCCCGGCGCAGCGCGGCCGGGGTGACGCCCTTGCCGTTCGCCTTGGCGGCCGAGAGCAGCAGCGCGGCGGCGCCGGTGGCCTGCGGGGAGGCCATCGAGGTGCCGTTGAGCATCTGGTAGCCCGGCGGGAGCGGGTAGCCGGCCTCGGGGACCGGGTTGCCCGGCTGCCAGGTCGGCGCGGTGGAGATGGCCGAGCCGGGGGCGGCGATGTTCGGCTTGAAGCCGCCGTCCTCCCGCGGGCCGCGCGAGGAGAAGTTGAACAGCGCGTTGTCCTTGCGGACCACCGAGCCGTAGTTGGCCAGCCAGGTGTCCTTGCTGACGTTCGCCGCCACGCTGACCACGTTGCTGGCCACCGACGGGTCGCCGACGGTGTTGAGGCCCGGGCCGGAGTTGCCGGCCGAGATGAACATCTGCACGCCGTAGGTGGTGATCAGCTCGTCGTAGAGGTTGGCGCGGGCGTTCGAGCCGTCGTTCAGCGCCGGGAGGCCACCGATCGACATGTTGACCACGTCGACCTTGCGGTTGACCACCAGGTCGATCATGCCGGTGGTGAGCGCCGCGGCGGTGCAGCCGCCGCCCCAGGAGCAGGCCCGGGCGGAGACCAGCTTGGCGCCGGGGGCCGCGCCGTCGAAGGCGCTGTTGCCCAGCATGTCGTTGGCGGCGGTGATGCCGGCCACGTGCGTGCCGTGAGTGCTCTCGATGATGCCGATGTTGACGAAGTCGTAGTACGGGCCCGGCTTGCCGTCGCCCGGGGCGATGTCCACGTCGCGGCGGTACTCGACCACGAACGGGATCTGCTCCCGCACGGCGGTGGCCGGGTTGTCCGTGCCGAAGTGGCCGACCTGGAACTTCTCCTTGTACGGCCGCATCAGCTCGTCGTCGGTGAAGTCCTTGTTCTGGTTGACGTCCACCCAGATGTTGCCGGTGGCCTGGTCGTAGAGGATGCCCCAGGAGTCGGTGGCGTCACCGTCGCGGTTGACGTCACCGCGCGCGTCGCTAAGGGCGGTGATGTTCTCGCGGAAGACGTTGAACTTGTAGGTGCCGGCGGGTGCCGTCCAGGTGCCGAGCGAGTTGGTGAACGACGGGCCGGCGACCTCGGTGGCCATCGCGCGCCAGGAGGCGTCCTCGAGCGGGTCCGTCGCGGTGACCCAGTCGACGATCTTGCGCTCGCCCGTGGTGGTCTTCTGCAGCGCCGGCTGGTCCAGGTCCACACCGGAGTCCATGATGCCGATGGTGACGCCGCGGCCGTCCCACTCCGGGTGGGCGGCCTTGAAGGCCTCCGCGCCGGTCTCGTTGGTCGGCATGTACGGGTTGACCGCGCCGGTGTCCCCACCGGGGCCGGCCAGGGTCTCGCCCTGCTCGGCGGTCTTCGCGCCGGCCGGGGCGGCCTCGGGGGCCGGGTCTGGGAGCTGGATGGTCTCGTCGAGGTCGACCGCGGAGACGCCGGGCAGCATGGCGGCCTTGAGCACCTTCGAGGTGGGGACCTTGGCCAGCAGGTAGCCGACCTGGTCGTACCGCTGGCTGATCGAGGCGCCCAGGCCCTTCAGGCCGTCGGCTACCTTCGTGGCCGAGCCCTTCTTGGCGGCGATGATCAGGGTGACGGTCGGAGCGTGCTTCGCCTCCGCCTCGTCGAGGAGCTTGGCGTCGTGCGCACCCAGCGTCTCGACGGCGGTCGGCTGCGAGGCGTCGGGGGTGGTGGTGGGGGCCGCGCTCGCGGTCGCGGCGCCACCCCCCACGGTCATGGCACCGGCCGCCAGGACCGAGGCGAAGAGCGCGGCGGAGGTACGCCGGCTCCGGTTGCGGGGTTGACTCACGTTCTCTTCCTCCAGAGAACAGGGCCCTTCAGAAAGAAACAGGGCACGCGTGAGCGAAATCCTTCGCGGTGGCCGGCGTCGATGTCACTACTCCGACGTAGGTTGTGACCACTCCGTGACGTGATTAGGCCGTCATCGTCACACCGGTCGTGTTAAGCGTCGATGTCTGTTGACCGTTCGGCCGATGTGGACCGGCCCTCGTCCGCGGTCCCGACCAGCTCCGGGGCCTGCGGCTGCCGGGGTGCCAGCTCCACCTGTGCCGGCGTGGCCAGCTCCTGGTCGGAGACGCCCAGCTCGGCGAGCTTGCGCGCGCTGACCAGCACCCGCGCCTCCAGCGACCCGACCGCCCGGTTGTACGCGGTCACCGCCCCGCCGAGCGACGCGCCGAGCTTGCCGACGTGGTCGCCCAGGGTGGACAGTCGCCCGTACAGCTCGCGGGCCAGGGAGTGCACGGCCACCGCGTTGCGCGCCAACGCCTCCTGCCGCCACGAGTAGGCGACCGTGCGCAGCAGCGCCACCAGGGTGGCCGGCGTCGCGAGCACCACGTTGCGGGCGAAGGCGTGCTCCAGCAGCGTCGGGTCGCGCTGCAACGCCACGTCGAGGAACGGGTCGGCCGGCACGAAGAGCACCACGAACTCCGGGGTCGAGTCGAACGCCGCCCAGTAGGTCTTGGCGGCGAGCGCGTCCACGTGGGCCCGCAGGTGCCGCGCGTGCGCGTCCAGGTGGGTGTCTCGCCCCCGCTCGTCGCGCGCCTCCATCGCGGTCAGGTACGCGTCGAAGGGCGCCTTGGCGTCGACCACCACGCTGCGCCCGCCGTGCAGCCGGACCACCAGGTCGGGGCGCACCCCCTGGTGGTCGGTGGCGGCGGTGACCTGCTCGTCGAAGTCGCAGTGCTCCAGCAGGCCGGCGGCCTCGACGATCCGGCGGAGCTGGTGCTCGCCCCAGCGCCCCCGCACCTGCGGCGTGCGCAGCGCGGCCACCAGCTGCTTGGTCTCGGTGCGCAGCTCCCCGGAGACCGTGCTCATCGCCCGGACCTGCTCACGCAGCTCGGCGTACGCGTCGACCCGGTCGTGCTCCAGCTCGGCGACCCGCTGCTCGTACCGCCGGAGGGTGTCGTGCAGCGGGGCCACCGCCCGGGCGACCGCCTCCTGCGACTGGGCGGTGGCCTCGTAGCTGAGCGCCCGCATCGACTGCTCCAGCCGCCCCTCACCCGCCCGGGTGGCCTCCAGGGTCGCCTCCAACCGGGCGAGCTGGGTGGCGGCGCGGGACCGGGCGGCCAGCCAGCCGACCGCGCCGCCCGCGGCGAGGCAGAGCACCACCACGGCCAGCGTCGCGAAGTCCATGCCCGAGAGCTTGCCAAACGGGTACGACGGGCGCCCGGTGGGTACCTTCGGGAGCATGGAAGTTGCCCTGTGGGTGATCCTGGTCCTGATACTCGGAGGTGCGTTCGTGTTCTGGCGGTGGGGGAGCAGGTCCCGGCGGGCCACCGAGCTGGCCGACGCCCGCGCGGAGGCGCAGCGCTGGTACGAGCGCCTCGGCGGCCAGCTGATGAACCTGCACGGCGACGCGCCGGCGGTGCGGCAGGCGCTGGCCGACGCGGGTGAGCGGTACAACGCCGCCGGCTCCCAGCTGGAGCAGGCGGGGACCCCGCACCAGTTCGCGCTGGCCCGGGAGACCGCGCTGGAGGGGCTGGCCTACATCCGGGCCGCCCGCACCGCGATGGGCATCGACCCGGGACCGGAGCTGCCGCCGCTGGCCGCCGCCCGGGGCGCCGGCATGCTCACCAAGGAGCGCGAGGTCAACGTGCAGGGGCAGACCTACCGGGCCGGCCCGCAGCCGGGCAACCAGACGCCCTACTACTACCCGGGCGGCAACTGGCAGGGCCGGCCGGTGCCGGCCGGCTGGTACTCGACGCCGTGGTGGAAAACGGCGCTCGGTACCGGGGCCGGCGTGCTCGGCGGCATCCTGATCGCCGACGCGCTCTTCTCGCCCGCCTTCGCCGACCCGGGCTACGAGGCCGGCTACCAGGAGGGCTTCGGCGACGGTCAGGACCAGGGCGGGGACGTCGGCGACCAGGGCGGGGGCGACCAGTTCGCCGGTGACCAGGGCGGTGGCGACTACGCCGGCGGTGACTTCTCCGGCGGCGATTTCGGCGGCGACTTCGGTGGGGGCGACTTCGGCGGCGGCGACTTCGGCGGCGGCGGCGACTGGTGAGGGCGGTCCGGCCGGGGTGAGCCGGCCGGCCCGCCGGGTCGACCGTGCGGGGCGGATGGCGGCGAGGCATGGCTGAACGGCGGGGGCAGATACCGGTCGAGCGATATACCTGTGAGGGATAGATATGACTGACAGGTATATCGCTCGAGCAGGAGCTGTCGGCCGGGGCCGGCCGGGCGGGGCGGCGGTGGGGATCAGCCGGTGTTGCGCATGCCGGCGGCGATGCCGTTGACCGTGGTCAGCAGCGCCCGCTCCAGCGCCGTACCGTCGTTGGGGGCGCGGCGACCGCCCGGCGCGGTGGCCACCGCCCGGCCGGCGGCGCCGGACTCGCGGTACTGCTGGAGCAGCGCCACCTGGAGATGGTGCAGCGGCTCCAGGTAGGTGTCCCGCACCGCCAGGGTGCGCTGGAGCACCGGCGAGTTCTCCAGCAGGGCCGGCGAGTTGGTCACCGCCAGCACCTCCTGCTTGGTCAGCTCGTACTCCTGCTGGATCTTGTCGAAGATCGGGTGCAGCTTCCTCGGCACCAGGGTCTCGACGTACCGCCGGGCGATCGTCAGGTCGGTCTTGCTCAGCATCATCTCCACGTTCGACAGGAACGTGCGGAAGAAGTGCCAGTTGCGGTTCATCTCGGCGAGCACGTCCTCCAGCCCGGCCGCCCGCGCCGCGGCCAGCCCGGAGCCGACGCCGTACCAGCCCGGCACGATCTGTCGGGTCTGCGTCCAGCCGAAGACCCACGGGATGGCCCGCAGGCCGGCCAGCCCGGCCCCGGTGTTGGGCCGCTTCGCCGGCCGGGAGCCGATGTTCAGCGCGCCGAGCAGCTCGGTCGGGGTGGAGGCCCAGAAGTACGCCGGCAGGTCCGGCTCCTCGACCAGCGACCGGTACGACCGGAACGCCGCCTCGGAGACCACGTCCATCGTCGCGTCCCAGCGCTCCAGCATCTCGGCCGGCTGCCGGGGCGCGGTGTGCAGCAGCGTCGCCTGGAGCACCGCGGCCACGGTCAGCTCCAGGTTCTCCCGGGCCAGCGCGGGCAGCGTGTACTTGTCGGAGATGACCTCGCCCTGCTCGGTCACCTTGATCGCGCCGTCCAACGTGCCGTACGGCTGGGCCAGGATCGCGTCGTGCGTCGGCCCGCCGCCGCGACCCACGGTGCCGCCGCGGCCGTGGAAGAGCCGCAGGTGCACGCCGTGCCGGGCGGCCACGTCGCGCAGCGCGCGCTGGGCCCGGTGGATCGACCACTGGCTGGTGGTGATGCCCGCCTCCTTGTTCGAGTCGGAGTAGCCCAGCATCACCTCCTGCACGTCGCCGCGGGCCGCGACCAGGGCCCGGTACGCGGGCAGCGACAGCAGCTCGTCGAGCAGCTCGCCGCCGGCGTTCAGCTCGGCCGGGGTCTCCAGCAGCGGCACGATGCCGATCCGGGCCCGACCGCTGTGCACGTCGACCAGGCCGGCCTCGCGGGCCAGCACCACCGCGGCGAGCACGTCGTCCACGCCCAGGGTCATCGAGATGATGTACGACTCGATCACCTCGGACCCGAACCGGTCCTGCGCCTCCCGGATCGCCCCGAACACGTCGAGCGTCTTCTGCGCGCCCTCGGTCAGCGGGGTGTCCAGGGTGGAGAGCGGCCGGCGGCCGGCCAGCTCGTCGGCGAGCAGCTTGGTCCGCTCCAGCCGGGTCAGCGACGGGTAGTCCGACACCTCGCCGACGGCCGCGTAGAGCTGGGCGAGGACCGCGTGGTGCGCCTCGGCGTGCTCCCGGACGTCCATGGTCGCCAGGTGCAGGCCGAACGCGGAGACCGTACGGATCGTGGAGGCCAGCCGGCCGACGGCGGTGAGCTGCCCGGAGTTGCGGGCCAGCGAGGCGCGCAGCAGCTCCAGGTCGGCGATCAGCTCGGCGGAGCCCCGGTAGTCCCGCCCGGGCACGTGCGCGGTGCCGGCGCGCAGCCGCTCCCGGGTGTTGGCCAGCTTCGCCTTCACGCAGCGGGCCTTGAGCCGGTACGGCTCCTCGGCGTTGACCCGGCGGAACCGGGGCGCCACCTCGGGCAGCGCGTCCAGGTCGGCGGCGAGGCTGGCGGAGAGGTCGAGCGAGACAGCGCGCAGCCGGCGGGAGACGGAGACCTCGTTGATCAGGTGCTCCATCGCCGCCTCGGTGGCCGAGATCCCGTGCTCGTGCTGGATCCGCAGCACCTCCCGGGTGACCGCCGGGGTGACGAACGGGTTGCCGTCCCGGTCGCCGCCGATCCAGGTGCCGAAGGTCAGCGGGCGGGACGTCGGTGAGGTCTCCACGCCCAGGGTGCGCAACGTGTCGGCGAGGTCGTCGAGGACCTGCGGCGCGGCCTCGGCGTACAGGTCGCGCAGGTAGTAGATGGCGTTGCGGGCCTCGTCGGTCGGGTCCGGCCGGTCCAGCCGCAGCTCGTCGGTCTGCCACATCAGGTCCAGCAGCTCGGCCAGGCGCCGGTTGGCCGGCCCCTCGTCGCTGGCCCCGTAGAGGATCGCGTTGGCGGTCTCGGCGTCCAGCTCGTCGGCGATCGCGCGCAGCTTCGACAGGATCGAGCGGCGGGCCGCCTCGGTCGGGTGGGCGGTGAAGACGGGGCGGACCGCGAGCCGGCGGGCCGCGGCGGCGATCTCCTCGGCCGGCACCCCGCGCTCGGCGATCATCTTGGCCGCCTGGTCCAGCCAACCGCCCTGGACCGCCCGGCGGCGGCGCAGGTCGCGGGCCCGGTGCACCTGCTCGGTGATGTTGGCCAGGTGGAAGTAGGTGGAGAAGGCCCGGGCCAGCTTGGTGCCGGTGGTGACGTCGAGACCGCCGAGGCGCTGGGCGGCGGCCGGGGCGTCGGAGCGGACCTGGGCGCGGATCTCCTCGACCAGGTCGAGCAGGGGGCGGCCCTCCTGGCGGGCGAGGGTCTGCCCGAGGAGCGTGCCGAGGCGGCGGATGTCGGCCCGCAGCGCGGCGTCCGGGCCGTCGTGGTCGTGCTGGTCGGTCACGGTGCGCTCCTTACGTGAGTACGAAGGACAGCGCTGTCCGACTCCCTGGATCGTATCCGCGCCGGCCCCGCCGCAAGGAGGGGGCCCGCGTGATGATCTGCACCCTGGGACGGGCGGGAGGGCTCAGCCATCGGTGGCGGGCTCGTCCGGTCCGGTGCGATGGGGGCCGGCGGCGCGGCGGGCCCGCCGGTGGGTGTGGAACATCGTCGCGGTGATCAGCCCGAGGACCCCGAGCAGCGCCCACACCACGAGGCCGGTCAGTGACCAGCCCGTCGACCGGCGGTCGAAGTAGACCGCCGACTTGATCAGGTCGGTGGTCAGCCCGGGCACGTTCCACCGGTGCATGCCGCGCAGCCAGTCGGGGAGGAACTCCGGGGCGTAGATGCCGCCGGAGCCGGGGTTGCCGAGCACCACCAGCAGCAGGATGACGATCCCGGTACCGAGCAGTCCGAGCCAGCCCTGCACGGCGGAGGCCACCATCGCGGCGGCGAAGACCGCCAGCGCGCCGACCGCGGCGACGGCCGGCACGTCGTGGTGCCAGACGTCCAGGACGGGGCCGACGATGGTCGCGCCGACGATGCCGAGCACGACCGAGTAGACCGCGAGGGCGGCGATCCGCAGCCTGGCCCGGGCCAGGCTCACCGGGGCGGTGCCGGTCTTCAACCCGAGCGCGGTGGAGGCCAGGTAGCCGCCGAGCACGTACCCGACCGCCAGATAGAAGGGGACCAGTCCGCGCGGGTCGCTCCGTTCCACCGGCACCTCGTCGGTGACCTGGAGCGGCAGGTTGGCCTGCCGGGCGGCCTGGGTGAGCACCTGGGTGACCAGTTCGGCGGCGGCCGGCGCGGAGGCGCTGGCGGTGCTCAGGCGCAGACCGCTGTCCGGGCCGGAGGTGAGCACCCCGTACACCTCGCGGGCGGTCAGTCCGTCGTCGGCGGCCTGCGGGTTGTCGTACTCGATCGGCTTGATCTTGTCGGTCCGGGCGCGCAGGGCGGCCATCACCTGCTGCGCGCGCTGGTCGTCGAGGACCACCCCGACCGGCACGTCGCGCGGGGTGGGCTGGTGCAGCGCCCCCACGTAGGCGGCGATGAACGCGGTGGCCAGGGCGAGCGTGCCGACCAGCAGCGCCGCGGTACGCGGCAGCCAGTCCCGCACCGCGAGCTCCCGGTCCTCGTCCACGCCGCCAGCCTAGGGTGGCGGTTCGCCCTGGTTGTGGGGTTTCGCCGCCCCGCGCTCCCGCCGCTGCCAGGCTGGCGGCATGGCGCGCGACGACCTGCCGAACCCGGCCGAGGGCATCCTGCTGGCCCACTTCGTGGTGGCCGCCGACGTGGCCCGGTCGGCGGCGTTCTACCGGGACGTCCTCGGCGGCACGGTGGTCCGGGAGGCTGAGCCGGCGATCGTCAAGCTGGCCAACAGCTGGGTGATCATCGCCGTCGGCGGCGGGCCGACCGAGGACAAGCCCGACGTGACGCTGGAGACCCCGAGCGACCCGCACCGGACCAGCGCCTTCCTCAACATCCGGGTGGCCGACATCCGGGCCGTGTACGCCCAGTGGTGCGCCCGCGGCGCGGTCTTCCTGACCCCGCCGCAGGACCGGGGCAGGGAGATCCGCTGCTACCTGCGCGACCCGGACGGCCACCTGATCGAGGTCGGCCAGACCGTCTGAAAACCCGATGGCCCGGCTCGGTAGCGTTCGAGCATGAGCTCGCCCACCTACCCGCCGAAGCCCAGACCCGGCGACCGGGTCGCCGTGGTCTCTCCCTCCCGCGGCCTGTCGGGCCTCTTCCCGCACGTCCACGAGCTGGGGCTGCGCCGGCTGCGCGAGGAGTTCGGCCTGGAGCCGGTGGAGTACCCGACCACCCGGGTGATGGGCGCCGACCCGCGCGACCGGGCCCGGGACCTCACCGCCGCCTTCGCCGACCCGACGATCACCGCGGTGCTCGCCACCGTCGGCGGGGACGACCTGATCACGGTCACCCCGCACCTGGACGACGAGGTGCTGCGGGCCAACCCGAAGCCGTACTTCGGCTACTCGGACAACACCAACGTGCTCAACCACCTGTACCGGCTGGGCATCGTGGCGTACCACGGCGGGTCGGTGCTGGTGCACCTCGGCCGGCCGGGGAAACCGCACCCGCTGACCTTCGACTCGCTGCGCGCCGCCCTCTTCACCTCCGGCTGGTACGACCTGGCGCCCGCCCCCGAGTGGGGCGACAAGCCCAACCCGTGGGACGAGCCGGAGACGTTGGCGTTCGAGCCGGAGATGCTCCCCGGCGACGGCTGGCGCTGGCAGGGGCCGTCGCGGGTGGTCCAGGGGCGGACCTGGGGTGGCTGCCTGGAGATCCTGCACTGGCTGATGGCGACCGACCGGGTCCCGTCCGCCGCCGAGCTGGCCGGGTCGGTGCTGGTCTTCGAGACCTCCAACGAGCTGCCCGGCGCGCAGGAGGTGTTCCGGATCCTGCGGAACATGGGGGAGCGCGGGCTGCTCGCCGGCTTCCCGGCGGTCGTCGTCGGCCGGGCCAAGGCGTGGGACTTCGATCGGCCGCACACGGTCGAGGAGCGGCGGGCGTGGGCGGACGACCAGCGGGAGGCGGTCACCCGGGCGCTGGCGGAGTACGCCCCCGACGCCGTGGTGGTCTTCGACGTCGACCTGGGCCACACCGACCCGCAGCTGATCATCCCGTACGGCGGGGAGATCCGGGTCGACGCGGTCGAGCGCCGGATCTCGGTGCGCTACTGAGCCGAGCGACTCGTGGGCGTACCCGATCCTGCGCACGCCCCTCCGCCGTGACCGACCCCGCCGACGGGTGGAACGCCATGGGTGTCGCCGGTGGCTCGGGTTCGGTCAGCCGAGCACGGCGAAGGCGCGGACCGGGAAGGTGCCCATGCCGGCCACCCGCGGCGGGGCGGCGGTGAACCGGAAGCCGGTCGGCGGCAGCGCGTCGAGGCCGGTCAGGTGCTCGACGATGGGGATGCCGGCGGCCAGCAGGGCACTGTGCGCCGGCCGCTCGCCGGCAGCCGCCGGGCTCATGTCGTCGATGTTGATCGAGTCGATGCCGACCAGGGCGGCGCCCGCCTCGACCAGGGCGCGGGCGGCGTCCCCGGTCAGGTAGGGCGCCTCGGGGGCGGCGTACCGGTCGGTGCCGAAGTGGGCGTCCCAGCCGGTGTGCAGCAGCACCGCCCGACCGGCGACGTCGTACGGGGCGAGCAGCAGCCGGTCCACCGCGCGGGTCCCCGCCGGTACCCGGACGAGCAGTCCGGGCAGGTCGGCGAGGCGGTCCAGCGGGGTACCGGTGAGGTCGGCGCCGTCGGCCCAGCGGTGCGCGGGGGTGTCCAGGTAGGTGCCGGTGTTCGCGATCATGTCGATCCGGGCGACGTGGAACTCGACCCCGGGGGCGTAGTTCGGCCGGGACGCTTCCCGGGTGAGCCAGTCGCTGATCCGCGGCCCGGGCCAGCCCGGCAGGGTGGTCATGCCGTCGGTGATCACGTGACTCAGCTCGACCAGCCGCCGCGCCGACGGGGCGCCGGTGGCGACGCCCCGGCCGCCCTTGTGCGGCTCTTCGATGATCGTCCTGCGGTCGATCCGCACCTCAGCGACCATCAGCAGCCCGAGGTGCCGGACGAAGAGCGCGGCCAACTCGTCGTCGCCGATGTCCCGGCCCGGGATGTCCAGCCGGAAACCCTCCGTCCGCAGCCCGCCACCGTTGGCGAAGGTGACCTCCGCGTCGAACTGCGCCCGATACTGCTCCGCCACCCGGCAAGCCGATCATGGGCCGCTCGCCCCGTCAAGATCCGTTGCCCCAGCACACCCGCCACCGCCGGGGCTGTCCTCCGGCGCGGGTCACGGCCGATGCCCTCAGCAGGGATTCGGTACCCCCCAGGTGTTCCTCGACGGCGTGGCGGCCGATCGTCCCCCCGGAGAGATAGTGTCGATTCGCAAACCCCCCGTCCAGACCGGGCGCGGGGTGATCGTCGTGTGCCATCCGCGGGAAGTGATCACTGATGCTCACCGGACTGTTCGCCGCCGCCCTGGCCGACCCGGGGTTGGCCCGGGCCCGTGACCTGGCGCGCTCCGGTGCCGCGCAGGTCGACGGCCTGGACCTCACCGCCCCGGCCGCGCTGCGCCCGTTCGCGGTCGCCGGGGTCGCGGCGGACGAGCCCGCGGGCGGCGCCGGCCGCCCGGTGCTGGCGGTGACCGCCACCAGCAGGGAAGCCGACGACCTCGCCTCGGCGCTGGGCAGCCTGCTCCCGCCGGAGCAGGTGGCGGTCTTCCCGTCCTGGGAGACGCTGCCGCACGAGCGGCTCTCGCCCCGCTCCGACACCGTCGGGCGGCGGCTGGCCGTGCTGCGCCGGCTGGCCCACCCGGGGTCGGCCGACGCGCACGGCCGCACCGGGCCGCTGCGGGTCGTCGTGGCGCCGGTCCGGTCGCTGCTGCAGCCGCAGCTCAAGGGGCTCGGCGACCTGGAACCGGTGCAGCTCGCCGCGGGCGACGAGGCGGATCTGGAGGAGGTCGCCCGCCGGCTCACCGACATGGCGTACGCCCGGGTCGACCTGGTCACCAAGCGGGGTGAGTTCGCCGTCCGCGGCGGCATCCTGGACGTCTTCCCGCCCACCGACGAGCACCCGTCCCGGGTCGAGTTCTGGGGCGACGAGGTGGAGGAGATCCGCACCTTCGCCGTCGCTGACCAGCGCACCATCGAGGGCGTGCCGCAGCTCTGGGCGCCGCCCTGCCGGGAACTGCTGCTCACCCCGGCGGTCCGCAAGCGCGCCGCCGCCCTGTCCCAGGAACACCCGGAGCTGGCCGAGATCCTCGACAAGCTCGCCGAGGGCATCCCCGTCGAGGGGATGGAGTCGCTGGTCCCGGCGCTGCTCGGCAACGAGAGCCTGGAACTGCTGCTGGACTGCATGCCGGCCGGTACCCACGTGCTGCTCTGCGACCCGGAGCGGATCCGCACCCGGGCGCACGACCTGGTGCGTACCTCCGAGGAGTTCCTCCAGGCGAGCTGGGCCGCGGCCGCCGCCGGCGGCCAGGCCCCGGTCGACCTCGGCGCCGCCGCCTTCAAGACCCTGGCCGACGTACGCACGGCGGCCCGCGCCCTGCGCCAGCCCTGGTGGACCCTCGCCCCGTTCGGCCTGGTCGAGGCGGACGCCACCGCCCCGGCCAGGCAGCCCTGGGAGGACGCGCCGACCGAGGTCGACGTCACCCCCGACGACGCGATCGCGGTGACCCTGGCCGCCCAGCCCGCCCCGCTCTACCACGGCGAGACCGCCCGGGTGGTCGACGACCTGAAGCGCTGGGCCGGCGAGGGCTGGTCGATCGCGCTGGTCTTCGAGGGGCACGGCCCCGCCCAGCGCGCCGTCGAGGTGCTCCGCGACGCCGGCCTCGGCGCCCGGCTCACCGAGGAGGTGCCGACCGCGCCCGCCCCCGGCGAGCTGCTGGTCAGCTGCGGCTGCCTGAGCGCCGGCTTCGTCGACGAGGCGTCCCGGTTCGTGCTCCTCACCGGCAACGACGTCACCGGCGGCCGGGGCACCTCCACCCGGGACATGCGCAAGATGCCGAGCCGGCGGCGCAACACCATCGACCCGCTGGAGCTGAAGGCCGGCGACCACGTCGTGCACGAGCAGCACGGCATCGGCCGGTACGTCGAGCTGGTGCAGCGCACCGTCAACGGCGCCTCCCGCGAATACCTGGTCATCGAGTACGCCCCGAGCAAGCGGGGCCAGCCCGGCGACCGGCTCTTCGTCCCCACCGACCAGCTCGACCAGCTCTCCCGGTACGTCGGCGGCGAGCAGCCCACCCTGCACAAGATGGGCGGCTCGGACTGGCAGAAGTCGAAGGCCCGGGCCCGCAAGGCGGTCCGCGAGATCGCCGCGCAGCTGATCCAGCTCTACGCCGCCCGCAAGGCGTCCAAGGGGCACTCGTTCGGCCCGGACACCCCGTGGCAGCGGGAGCTGGAGGACGCCTTCCCCTGGCAGGAGACGCCGGACCAGCTCGCCGCCATCGAGGAGGTCAAGCGGGACATGGAGCAGACCGTCCCGATGGACCGCCTGATCTGCGGCGACGTCGGGTACGGCAAGACCGAGATCGCGGTCCGGGCGGCGTTCAAGGCGGTGCAGGACGGCAAGCAGGTCGCCGTGCTGGTGCCCACCACCCTGCTGGTGCAGCAGCACTACAACACGTTCGCCGAGCGGATGGGCCAGTTCCCGGTGACCATCAAGCAGCTCTCCCGGTTCCAGACGCCGAAGGAGACCGAGCAGACCCTGGCGATGGCGGCCGAGGGCACCGCCGACATCGTCATCGGCACCCACCGGCTGCTCCAGTCGGCCACCCGGTTCAAGTCGCTGGGTCTGGTCATCGTCGACGAGGAGCAGCGCTTCGGCGTCGAGCACAAGGAGCACCTGAAGACGATGCGGGCCTCGGTCGACGTGCTGAGCATGTCGGCCACCCCGATCCCGCGGACGCTGGAGATGGCGATCACCGGCATCCGGGAGATGTCCACCATCGCCACCCCGCCGGAGGAGCGGCACCCGGTGCTGACCTTCGTCGGGGCGCAGGACGACCGGCAGGTGGCCGCCTCGATCCACCGGGAGCTGCTCCGCGACGGGCAGGTCTTCTACCTGCACAACCGGGTCGAGTCGATCGACCGGGCGGCCCGCCGGATCCGGGAGCTGGTGCCCGAGGCGCGGGTCGCGGTGGCGCACGGCCAGATGGGCGAGGACGCGCTGGAGAAGGTCATGGTCGGCTTCTGGGAGAAGGAGTTCGACGTCCTGGTCTGCACCACGATCGTGGAGTCGGGCATCGACATCCCGAACGCCAACACCCTGATCGTGGAGCGGGCCGACCTGCTCGGCCTGGCCCAGCTGCACCAGATCCGCGGCCGGGTCGGCCGGGCCCGGGAGCGGGCGTACGCGTACTTCCTCTACCCACCGGAGAAGCCGCTCACCGAGCACGCGCACGAGCGGCTGGCCACCATCGCCCAGCACACCGAGCTGGGCGCCGGCATGTACGTGGCGATGAAGGACCTGGAGATCCGGGGCGCCGGCAACCTGCTCGGCGGCGAGCAGTCCGGTCACATCGAGGGCGTCGGCTTCGATCTGTACATCCGGATGGTCGGCGAGGCGGTCTCGGCGTTCAAGGGCGAGCAGCCCGAGGAGGAGGCCGACGTCAAGATCGACCTCCCGGTCGACGCGCACCTGCCGCACGACTACGTCGGCGTGGAGCGGCTGCGCCTGGAGATGTACCGCAAGCTCGCCGAGGCGCGTGACGAGGAGCGGCTGAGCGAGGTGGTCGCGGAGATGACCGACCGGTACGGCGAGCCGCCAGCCCCGGTGCAGAACCTGGTCGCGGTGGCCCGGTTCCGGCTGCTGGCCCGCCGGTACGGCCTCACCGACGTCTCGATGCAGGGCAAGCACCTCCGGTTCGGCCCGCTGCCGCTGCCGGACTCGAAACAGCTCCGGCTCAAGCGCTACCACCCGGACTCGGTCTACAAGCAGGCCGCGGACCAGGTCAGCGTCCCGCGCCCGAGCACCCGCCGAGTCGGCGGCGAGCCGCTGCGCGACCAGGCCCTCCTGGAGTGGTGCGCCCAGCTCCTCAAGGACGTGCTGGGCGAGCCCGAGGAGCGGGCCGGTTCTGCCCGCCCCGCAGTGGCGAGCGGAAGGTGAGACGGCGGAGCCGGCCCTGGCAGGGGCCCGGTGAGCGGGCCGGGTGGGCGGCGTCACAGCCGCGTGCCGGGCGTGAGAGAGTGACCCGCATGCGTGCTCGCCGTCTCATCGCCGCCGCCAGCGTCGCGGCCCTCGCTGTGCTCCCCCTCGCCGCCTGCGGACGGTCGGCGCCGGACGTCGCCGCGTACGTGGGTGACCGGACCTACCCGGTCGACCGGGTGGACGCCATCCACGACGAGGCCCAGGCGGCGTACGCGGAGGCGATGAAGGCCTCCGCCGCGCAGCAGGGGGCGACCCCCACGCCGGAGCAGCTGAAGCTGAACGTGGACCGGCAGGACATCCTCAACCTGCTGGTCGGCATCGACCTGGGCAAGCGGATCGCCACCGAGCGGAAGGTCC
The DNA here is from genome assembly GCF_004217615.1 of Micromonospora kangleipakensis. Taxonomy (NCBI): domain Bacteria; kingdom Bacillati; phylum Actinomycetota; class Actinomycetes; order Micromonosporales; family Micromonosporaceae; genus Micromonospora; species Micromonospora kangleipakensis. The sequence continues at coordinate 1,728,551 of NZ_SHLD01000001.1, forward strand.
AGGTGGCGGACCAGCTCAGCGCCGAGCAGATCGGCCGGGAGCTGCGCGTGCCGAACACGGAGTACGCGAAGCTCGCCGCCGAGTGGTACGACCTCTACCTGGGCCTGGAGGCGGGGCTGCCGCCGGCCGAGCTGACCGACGACTCGCGCGGCGACCTCTACGACGCGCTGGTCAAGGCCGGCGTGGCCCCGGCCGGTTGGTCCGCCGACGAGCAGCGCCAGCAGTTCGAGCAGGCGCCGTTCACCCGCCAGGTCTCCGCGGTGAGCGAGGCGCTCCAGGACGAGGTCGAGGAGCTCGACGTCACGGTCAACCCGCGCTTCGCGGCGCTGGAGATCCCGGCGCTGCTGCAGACCCAGAACGGCCTCCAGCAGTACGACCTGCCCTACGTCGACGGCAACGGCCAGGTGACCGACATCTCCACCCCGGAGCCGGTGGCCACCGAGGCGACCGAGCAGGCTGCCTCCTGAGCATGTCCGCGCGGATCGTCCTGCTGGTCACCTCGCCCCGGCTGCCGGCCGGCCTGCTGACCGCGGCCGCCTGGGACGTCGTACGGTCCGCTCCGGTGCTGGCGGGCGCGGAGAGCGCGCTGACGGCGGCGGTCCGCTCGGCGGGCGCCGAGGTCACTGTGGTCGACGGCGGCGCGACCCAGGCGTTGCTGGACGCGATGGCCGCCCGCGGCACGGCGGTCTGGCTGGCCGGCCCGGCCGGCGACGAGGCGCTGGCCCGGGAGCTGGGACTGCGGCTGGCCCGGTCGCCCGGCCTGGCCGAGCTGGAGCTGATGTACGGCTCGTGGGATCCGCCGGGCGCGCGGCTGCTGGACGCGGTCGAGGTGATGGACCGGCTGGCCTCGCCGGGTGGTGACCCGTGGAAGCTCGCGCAGACCCACCGCAGCCTCGCCGGTTTCCTGCTGGAGGAGTGTTACGAGGCGTACGACGCGATCAGCGCGGACGACACCGACGCCCTCCGCGAGGAGTTGGGCGACGTGTTGCTCCAGGTGTTGCTGCACGCCCGGCTCGCCGAGGATCTGCCCGAGGGCGAGCGGTGGAACGTCGACGACGTGGCCGGCGGGCTGGTCGACAAGATGGTCCGCCGCAACCCGCACGTCTTCTCTGGCGCGCAGACGGGCTCGCTGGAGGAGATCGAGGCCAACTGGGAGCGGATCAAGCGTGCCGAGAAGGCCCGCGAGTCGGTGCTGGACGGCATCGCGCTGAGCCAGCCCGCCCTCGCCCTGGCCGCCAAGATCCTCGATCGCGCCGCCCGGGTCGGCCTCGCCGTCCCGCCACCCCTCGCTGACTCCCAGGTCGACCCGGAGGCCAGACTCGGCGCCAGCCTCCTCTCCACCGTCGCGGCGGCGCGGCGGGCGGACATCGACCCCGAGGCCGCCCTCCGCCGCACCACCCTCGCCTACGCCGAAGCCGTCCGCGCCGCCGAACGCGAGGCCCGCACCAACCCACCCAGTTGACCATGAAGTTGTTGTCGTCCGGCACGGCGTGTCGTGACAACAACGTCATGATCAGCTGAGGGAGGGCCAACGTCGGGGTCGGTCGGTAGGGTCGGGGGATGGAGTCGTTCGTGCCGCTCGCTGAGCGGATCGTCGAAGCATTGCTGGAGAGCCGGCCGGGGCTGGCCACGTCGGCCGGGGACCACCGGTACGACGACCGGCTGCCCGACCTCTCCGCGGACGCGGTCGCGGCGGACCAGGGGATGCTCAAGGAGGCCGCCGACGCGCTCTCCGAGATCGACCCGGACTCGCTCGACGTCGAGGAGGGCGTCGACCACGCGCTGCTGAGCAGCCTTGTCGACCGGGCGCTGTTCGAGTCGACGGAGATCCGCGCGCACGAGTGGGACCCGCTGCGGCACAACCCGGGTCCGCTGCTGCACGCGCTGCTCGCCCGCCCGTACGCGCCCGTCGGGGAGCGGCTGACCCACCTGGCCGGGCGGCTGTCGGACGTACCGGACGCCCTGGCGACCGCGCGCGCCACGCTGCGCGACATGCCGCGGATCCACGCCGAGACGGCGGTCGGGCAGTTCACCGGCACGGCGGCGCTGATCCGCGACGGGGTGCCCCGGCTGCTGGCCGAGGCGCCGGGGCTGCACGGCCGGATCGAGCCGGTCGCGATCGACGCGATCGCCGCGCTGGAAGAGTTCGTGGCCTGGCTGCGAATGGGCCTGGCCGCCGACTCCGGGCCGGGGCGCGACCCGCGGCTGGGCCGGCGGCGCTGGGAGGCGCGGCTCTGGCACACCCTCGACACCGAGCTGGGCGCCGCCGAGGTGCAGCGCCGGGCCTGGGCCAACCTGGAGCGGGTCACCGCGGAGATCCGCGAGGCGGCCGTCGAGCTGGTCGGTGGCCCGGCCGACGACGGGACGGTACGCCGCGCGCTGGACCTGCTCGCCGCCGAGCATCCGGACGACAACTCCATCGTGGATCTGGCCTCGGTCACCCTGGACGAGGCGAGCGACTTCGTCCGCGCGCACGACCTGATCACCCTGGTCGAGGACCCGTGCGTGATCCAGGAGATGCCGGAGTTCGCCCGGGGCGTCGCGGTGGCGTACTGCGACTCGCCGGGCCCGCTGGAGACGGCCGAGCTGCCGACCTTCTACTGCATCGCGCCCACCCCGGCGGACTGGCCGGCGCACCGGGTCGAGTCGTTCTACCGCGAGTACAACGACCACATGATCCGCAACCTGACCGTGCACGAGGCGATGCCCGGCCACTTCCTCCAGCTCGCCCACGCCCGCCGGTACGCCGGCCCCACCCGGGTCCGCGCGCTGACCGAGTCCGGCGTGTTCGTCGAGGGCTGGGCGGTCTACACCGAGGAGCTGATGGCCGGCCTCGGCTTCGGCGGCCTGCCGGTGCGGTTGCAGCAGCTCAAGATGCAGCTCCGGATGACCATCAACGCCCTGCTCGACCAGCTCGTGCACTGCGAGGAGCTGCCCGAGTCGGAGGCGATGGCGCTGATGACCGGGCGCGGCTTCCAGGAGGAGGGCGAGGCGGCCGGCAAGTGGCGCCGGGCGCTGCTCACCTCCACCCAGCTCTCCACCTACTTCGTCGGCTACAGCGAGATGGCCGACATCGCCCGGTCCCGGCCGGACGGGGTGCCGGTGCGCGAGTGGCACGACGCGATGCTGGCGCACGACTGCCCGCCGCCCCGGCACCTGCGCACCCTGCTCGGTGTCTGAGCCGCCGGAGCACCTGCAGGCGCTGCCCTTCACCTGGCCTCGGCCTGAGGCCCCGGGCGCCGCGCCGGCTCAGCGCCGCGCGGCGGTCACCGTCGCGTCGATCAGCCAGCGGGAGATCGAGTACGCCGGCGGCAGCTCCGCCGGCAGCGCGTCCAGCGGGAACCAGCGCGCCTGCACCAGCTCCCGCCCGTCGACCACCGGCTCGGCCGTGGGGTCGGCGGCGGTGGCGGTGAAGCCGGCCAGCAGCGTCCCCGGCCCGGACATCGCCCAGGGCTGGCTGCCGAAGTAGGTGACCCGGCCGACGGCCAGCCCGACCTCCTCGGCCACCTCCCGGTGCACCGCCGCCTCCAGCGACTCGCCCGCCTCGAGGAAGCCGGCGACCAGCGCCCAGAGCTCCGTCGGCCCGTACGCGTGCCGGACGAGCAGCAGCTCGTCGGTGCCGCCGGCCGGGCCGGGGCGGGTGATCGCGGTGAGCACGGCGGCGGAGAGCCCCATCGGGACGTACAGCTCGCAGCCGGGGCAGCGGCGGGCCGTCTCGCCGGGCACGTCGGCCAGTTCCGCCCGGCAGGCGCCGCACCAGCGGTGGGTACGCCGCCAGGTGAGCACCGCCAGCGCCCGACCGGCGAGCGTGGCGAGCGGTTCGGGCAGCTCGGCGGCGAGCGCGCGCCAGCTGCGCCAGCGCCCTCCGTCGTTCTCGCCCGGGATCACCTCGGCGCCCCAGGCGGGTAACCCGTCGAGCGTGCCCAGTGGCACCCAGCGGGTCTCCGGCGGCAGGTCGGCGACCCGGGGGAAGCCCCCGTCCGGCGCGGTCAACAGCCGGCGGCCGGCCACCGGCAGGGCCAGATCGTCGGGGGCGGGCGGGACGGTGGCGTCCGATCCCGGCAGGAAGCCTGCGCGTACGGGCTGGGGGACCGACATCCGTACGACCCTAACGGGTGGCGGTTCTCGGTGGTGGACGTGGCGATGGAGACCGATCAGGTCCACCGGTCGCGGCCCTCCCGCTTCGCGCGGAGCGCGTTTCGATGAACCGGCCGTTCCCGGCCGAGGGCCGGCCTAGCATCGGGTGAAGTCGACCCTCCCCGTGCTGGCCTGCGGCGACACGGCGCGCGCGGCTCGGTCGTCCGCACCCACCGCTGTGACCAGGAAGGTAGCGGCATGAGCTTCATCACGACCAGGGACGGCACGGACATCTACTACAAGGACTGGGGTGAGGGTCCGGTCGTCACCTTCTCCCACGGCTGGCCGCTCAGCGCGGACGCCTGGGACGGGCAGATGCTCTTCCTGGCGCAGAACGGCTTCCGGGTGGTCGCCCACGACCGTCGCGGCCACGGCCGGTCCAGCCAGGCCGGCACCCGAAACGACATGGACGGGTACGCCGACGACCTCGCCGCGGTCATCGAGGCGCTCGACCTGCGGGACGCGACGCTGATCGGCCACTCGACCGGCGGCGGCGAGGTGGCCCGCTACGTCGGCCGGCACGGCACCGGCCGGGTCGCCAAGGCGGTGCTCATCTCGGCCGTACCGCCGATCATGGTGCAGACCCCGGACAACCCGGAGGGCCTCCCGATCAGCGTGTTCGACGAGCTGCGCGCGAACCTGGTCAAGGACCGGTCGCAGTTCTACCAGGACCTGGCGCAGATGTTCTACGGCGCCAACCGGCCCGGCGCGAAGGTCTCGAAGGGGATCCTCGACCAGTTCTGGCTGTGGAGCATGCAGGCCGGGCTGTGGAACGCGTACGAGAGCATCAAGGCGTTCTCGGAGACGGACTTCCGGGACGACCTCGCCAAGTTCGACGTCCCCACGCTCGTGCTGCACGGCGAAGACGACCAGATCGTCCCGGTGAAGGACTCGGCGCGGAAGACCGCCCAGCTCGTCCGGAACGCGCAGGACATCTACTACCCGGGCGCGCCGCACGGCATCACTTCGACCCACCAGGATCAGGTCAACAAGGATCTGCTCGCGTTCCTGCTGAGCTGATCGCATCCCGGGCCGACGACGTGCGGTTCCGGCCGCGGCCCCCGGCACCGGCAGCCCCGGACCGTCGGGTGACGGCGTTCGAGATCTTCTTCGATCTGGTCTTCGTCTTCGCGCTCACGCGGATCATGGCGTTGATCGGGCAGCCGCCGGGCCCGGTGGGCCTGGCGCGGGGGACTGCTCCTGCTGGTGCTGCTCTCGTTCGCCTGGTCGTCGTACGCCTGGTTGGGCAACCAGACGCCGGCCGACGTCGGTCTGGTCCGCCTCGGGGTCCTGGTCATGGCGGCGCTCCTCGTCGCCGCCCCGGTCCTGGTCGTCCGGGCCGGGCCGGGACGGGCCGCTGCTCCTCGCCCTGGCCTACGTCCTGCTCCGCGTGGTCCACCTGCTGCTGTACCACTGGGTGGCGGCAGAGGTCAGGAGATGGCGCTGCGGTGGTCCACCACGCCGGCGCCGGGCGGCACGTCGAAGGTGGCCGGGTCGACCGTCTCGGTGTAGCCGGTCAGCGCCACCTCCGCCGGCTTGCCGTCGAGGGTGCCGGTAAAGCTGCCCAGCACCCCCTCGGTGGTGACGCAGGCGTTGAACCGGTCCCCGGAGCGGGTGACGTCGACGCAGGTGGCGTGGTGTCCGGAGAGCGTGGTGTCGCTCTGCCCGATGGTCGCCTCCGGGTCGAGGGCGGCCTCGGTGAGCAGTCTGATCACGGCCGGTGGGGTGACCAGGCCGAGCTTGCCGGCCTCCGTGTAGACGGCGACCGACGGCTTGCCGGCGGTCAGCACCGGGGGCAGCACGGTGCACGAGGTCCGGCCGGCGGTCGTCGCGCACCGGGTGAGCGCCTCCTGGGTCACCGTGATCTTGCCGGCGGGCCAGGTGTACGCCGACCGGAGCGGGTCCTCCGTCTGGGCGATCGAGGCCGCCTTCCCACCGGGGAGCTGGTAGTCGGCGGCCCAGGTCTGCTCCAGCGCCCGGTCCATCCGGGCCGCGAGGTCGTTGACCAGGTCGGCGCGGCCGAGGGCCTGTCCGGCGTCGTCGAGCGCCTGACACCCGGTGACCGTCAGCGACGCGATGACCGAGGTGGCGAGCACGCGGAGAGTGGTCGAGGGGGCGGGCATGGCGCCCAGCCTTGTCGATCGGGGCAACCTCTCGCAAACCCGTTGCCGGTTGACGCCCGAGAATCCGGGAATGTCCGTGTCACCCGCCGTCGGGCGCGGGATTCGGGTCCGGCTCCGTGCGCCAGCGGGACACCGGGTGGAGGCGTGCGACCGGGCGTCGCCCGATACGCTGCGTTCAACACCTGCCTCAGCCGCACCGTCGCGGCCCATACCGGACCGGAACACACAAACGAGGAGCGACTCAGTGGCAACCATCGAGGGAATCGTCGCCCGGGAGATCCTGGACTCGCGGGGCAACCCGACGGTCGAGGTCGAGGTCGGGCTCGACGACGGCACGATCGCCCGCGCCGCCGTGCCCTCCGGCGCCTCCACCGGCGCCTTCGAGGCGATCGAGCTGCGCGACGGTGACGCGGACCGCTACCAGGGCAAGGGCGTCGAGAAGGCCGTCTCGAACATCGAGGACCGGATCGTCGACCAGCTCATCGGGTACGAGGCCAGCGAGCAGCGGCTGATCGACCAGAAGATGCTCGACCTCGACGGCACGGACAACAAGGCCGAGCTGGGCGCCAACGCCATCCTCGGCGTCTCGCTGGCGATCGCGAAGGCCGCCGCGGGCAGCGCCGAGCTGAGCCTGTTCCGCTACCTGGGCGGCCCGAACGCGCACCTGCTGCCGGTGCCGATGATGAACATCCTCAACGGTGGCGCGCACGCCGACTCCAACGTCGACGTCCAGGAGTTCATGATCGCGCCGATCGGCGCGCCCACCTTCCGCGACGCGCTGCGCTCCGGCACCGAGGTCTACCACGCGCTGAAGTCGGTGCTGAAGAAGAAGAACCTCTCGACCGGCCTCGGCGACGAGGGCGGCTTCGCCCCGAACCTGCCCACCAACGCCGCCGCGCTGGACCTGATCGCCGAGGCGGTGGAGAAGGCCGGCTACCGGCTCGGCACCGACATCGTCTTCGCCCTCGACGTCGCCGCCACCGAGTTCTTCGACAACGGCACCTACACCTTCGAGGGCAGCGCGAAGACCGCCGAGGAGATGAGCAACTACTACACCAAGCTCATCGGCGACTACCCGATCGTCTCCATCGAGGACCCGCTCTCCGAGGACGACTGGAGCGGCTGGGCCACCCTGACCGCGGCGGTCGGCGACCGGATCCAGATCGTCGGCGACGACCTCTTCGTCACCAACCCGCAGCGGATCGCCCGCGGCATCACCGAGAAGGCCGCCAACGCGGTGCTGGTGAAGGTCAACCAGATCGGTTCGCTGACCGAGACCCTGGACGCGGTGGACCTGGCCCACCGGGCCGGCTTCAAGTGCATGATGAGCCACCGGTCCGGCGAGACCGAGGACACCACCATCGCCGACCTGGCGGTGGCCACCGGCTGCGGCCAGATCAAGACCGGCGCCCCGGCCCGCTCCGACCGGGTCGCCAAGTACAACCAGCTCCTGCGCATCGAGGAGGAGCTGGCCGACGCGGCGCGGTACGCCGGTGCAGGTGCGTTCCCGCGTTACCGTTCGGCCTGAGCGCGTAGCTCCGGGGGAGGGGTGTGACGATGCAGCAGCGCCGCACACCGGGTGGTCAGCGTCCCGTCCGCCGGCCGGGTCAGGCCGGCCGGACGGGCGGGCCTCGAGCCCGGTCGTCGGCCCGCGAGGGTGGCGTCCGCGCCGAGCCGCGCGGCGCCGCCGGCCGGTCGCCCGGCGCGGCCCGGGGCGCCGAGGGCGTACGCTCCGCGAGCCGGCCCGCCGCCCGGCGGACGGCTGCCGGCGGCAGCGTCAAGCGGCTCTCCGCACCCCACCCCCGGCGCTTCACCGGGCGGGCCACCGTGCTCTTCGCGGTGCTGATCGCGCTCGCCCTGGCGTACACCTATCCGGTCCGGGTCTACCTGGACCAGCAGGCCGACATCGAGCGGATGGAGGCGTCCCAGGCCGATCAGCGCCGGGTGATCGAGGAGCTCTCCGCCGAGGCGGCCAAGTGGCAGGACCCGGCGTACATCGAGACGCAGGCCCGGGAGCGGTTCTTCATGGGCAAGCCGGGGGAGACGCTGCTGGTGGTGCTCTCCGACCCGGAGGGCGCCGCCAAGGACGCCGGCAAGGGCGCGAAGCCGGGGCCGCCCAAGCCGCCCGATCCCTGGTACGACACGCTGTGGTCGAGCGTGCAGGCGGCCAACGCCGAGCGCCCCGACAAGTGAGCACCACCTGAGCACCGAACGAGAGATGGGCACCGTGACTGTCGTACCACCGCAGGACCCGGCGGCGGGTTCCGTACCCCCGCCGGAGCGCCAACCGGCCACCGAGGCCGACCTGGCCGCGGTGGCCGCGCAGCTCGGACGCCCGACCCGGGGCACCCGGGCGGTGGCCCACCGCTGCCCCTGCGGCCTGCCCGACGTGGTGGAGACGACGCCCCGGCTGGCCGACGGCACGCCCTTCCCGACGCTGTTCTATCTGACCTGCCCGCGGGCGACCGCGGCGTGCAGCCGGCTGGAGTCGGCCGGGCTGATGAAGGAGATGGCCGACCGGCTGGCCACCGACCCGGAGCTGGCCGCCCGCTACCGGGCGGCGCACGAGGACTACCTGACCCGGCGGGAGGCGATCGGCGAGGTGCCGGAGATCGCCGGCATCTCGGCGGGCGGCATGCCCGGCCGGGTGAAGTGCCTGCACGTGCACCTGGGACACGCGCTCGGCGCCGGGCCGGGGGTCAACCCGTTCGGGGACGAGACCCTCGCGCTGGTGGAGAAGTGGTGGGCCGCCGGCCCGTGCGTGGACGTCCCGGCGCAAGAGTGAGCGGGGGCGAGATCGTCGTCCGCCGGGCCCGGACGGGTGACGTCCGCGGGATCCGGCGGCTGGTCGACACCTACACCGACGACCGGCGGCTGCTCAGCAAGGCCACCGTCACCCTCTACGAGGACGTGCAGGAGTTCCGGGTCGCCGTGGCGCCCGACGGCACGGTGGTCGGCTGCGGCGCGCTGCACGTGATGTGGGAGGACCTGGCCGAGATCCGGACGGTGGCGGTCGACCCGGCCTGCCGCGGCAGGAAGATCGGCCACCGGATCGTCGGCGAGCTGATCGACGCGGCCCGGGAGCTGGGCGTGGCGCGGATCTTCGTGCTCACCTTCGAGACCAGCTTCTTCGGCTCGTTCGGCTTCCGGGAGATCGACGGCGCGCCGGTGCCGCAGCCGGTCTACGAGCAGCTGCTGCGCTCGTACGACGAGGGTGTCGCCGAGTTCCTGGACCTGGAGCGGGTCAAGCCGAACACGCTCGGCAACACCCGGATGCTGCTGCGCCTGTGACGGCCGGCCCGGCCCGGACCGAGTGGTGTCAGCTCCGCCGGGGGTGGGCGGCGAAGAAGGCCCAGACGAGGTCGGTGGCCACCACACCCGCCCGCGGCGCGGCGAGCTGGCCGGAGGCCGCCCCGGGCCACGAGTGACCCATGTCCGGGATCGTGTAGACGGTGACGTCGCTGCCGTCGGCGCAGCGCGCGTCGGTCCGGGAGATCCCGGCGGGCGCCGTGCGGCGCGGGCCGGGTGCCGGCCGGCAGCCCAGCCGCCGCTGCCAGGTGCGCGTGCCCTCGCTGAAGATGTCGGCGTAGACGTCCTGGCCGCCGATGAAGGTGATGACCGAGACCGGGCGCTTCGGCACGTACTCCTCCGCCGACGTCCGGGGCCCGCTGTAGCCGCCGCTGACCACGCCGATCGCCGCGAACACCCCCTCGGCCTCGACCGCGGCCCGGAAACTCATGTCACCGCCGTTGGAGATGCCGGTGAGGTAGACCCGGTCCGGGTCGGCCCGCCAGGTCTCGACCAGATGGGCGGTGAGCGCCTTGAGGAACCCGACGTCGTCCGACGACCCGCAGCAGATCAGGGCGTTGAAGCCGCCATTCAGCCCGTCCGGGTAGGCGACGAGCGCACGCTCCCGGTCGGCCTTGGCGTCCAGGCCCACCATCTGGCGCATCGCGTCCCCATCGCCGGGGTAGAAGTGCAGCACGATCACCAGCGGGAGCGGCGTGGCCGGGTCGTAGCCGGGCGGGGCGTGCAGCAGGTAGCGGCGCTCCGTCCCGTCGTGCCGCAGGGTCAACCGGTGGTCGCCGGCCGCCGGCCGCTCGGCGGCCGAGGGGGGCGGGGAGGCCGTCGCCCCGGGACGCCCCCGTTCATCACCGCACGCCGTGCCGAGGATGACCAGGCAGGACCCTGTCAGCACCGCCATCGTCCGTCGCACGCCCCGCCCCCTTCGTGGACTCCGAGGTCCACAGTGGTGAGCCGGGTCCGGCGGGGTCAACCCTTTCGGCCCTCGCCGAATACCGGCACGCTGCCCGTATGCTCCGCCTTCATCTGACCCCGGAGGACCTGTGCCGGGTGCGGTTCGCCGGGCGCCTGCACCCGGTCGGCACGGCGATGCTGGCCCGTCAGGCGCTGCGCGACCCGGCCACCGCCAGGCTGGTGCCGGCCCTCGCCGCGCGACAGGCGGGCGCCACCTCCGGGGCGTCGGTGCGCGCCGCCGCCGCGTCGCTGGCGCACCTGCTGCCCGCCCGCGGTCGGCTGCCGGACTTCCTCACCCCGTTCGAGGGCCTGGAATCGGTGTCGGCCGGTCTCGCGGCCATCCGGGCCACCCCGCGCCGACGCGTCCGGGCCGAGCTCACCGCCGCGTACGCCGAGCTGTCGGCGACGCCGTTGCGGCGCCGGTTCGCCGAGGCGGACCCGGAGATCCTGGACCTGTTCGACCAGGCGGTGGCGACCTGGTTCGGCGCCGTGCTCGCGCCGCACTGGACCGATCTGGCGTCCGCCCACCGCCACCACGTCGCGACCGCCACGCACCGGTTGGCCGCGGGCGGCCTGGAGGGCCTCTTCGCCGGGCTGCACCCGGCGATCCGCTGGCGGCCGCCGGTGCTGGAGGTGCGAACCTGGTGGAGCGGGGAGGTGACCGGCACCGGCGAGGGTCTCCTGCTGCTGCCCTCGCCCCTGGCCGGCCCGTGCCCCCGGGTGCTGGTCGAGCCGGACCGTCCCGTCCTGCTCGTCTACCCCGCCGCGATGCCGCGCGACGCGGCCGCCCCGGGGGTCGATCCGCTCGGCCGCCTCCTCGGGGCCACCCGGGCGGCCCTGCTGCGTCGGCTGGGCGAGCCCGACCGGCACACCACCACGGCGCTGGCCGGGGCGGTCGGGGTCAGTATCTCCACCGCGTCGGAGCACATGACGGCGCTGCGGGCCGCCGGTCTGATCCGGACCGGGCGCGACGGCGGTGCGGTGCTGCACCGGCTGACGCCGCTCGGCGGGCACCTGCTGGGCCGGTCCGGGGACGCCGGCCCCGGAGGCGACCCGCCCGACGAGCGGCGCACCGGGGAGGGACGGGACCCGGCGTCGGGGTCGGGGCTGCGCCCGTGACCGTGGCGTCCGGGCCGGGGCGCTGCCGTAGGGTTGCTGCCGTGACGACGCGTGTGGCCGCCATCGACTGCGGGACCAACTCGATCCGACTGCTGGTCGCCGACCTGCCCGACCCGTCCGCGGGCCCGCAGGCGCCGCTGGTCGACGTGACCCGGCGGATGGAGATCGTCCGCCTCGGCCAGGGCGTCGACAAGACGGGCCGGCTCGCCCCCGAGGCCATCGAGCGCACCCGGGTCGCGCTGGCGTCCTACGCCGCCGAGATCGAGAAGCTGGGCGCCGAGCGGGTCCGGATGTGTGCCACCTCGGCGACCCGGGACGCGGCCAACGCCGCGGAGTTCCGGGCCATGGTCGAGCAGACCCTCGGCGTCGAGCCCGAGGTGGTGACCGGCGACGAGGAGGCCCGACTCTCGTTCACCGGCGCGGTGCGCGGCCTGCCCGCCGACGCCGAGCCGCCGTACCTGGTGGTCGACATCGGCGGCGGCTCGACCGAGTTCGTGGTGGGCACCCGCGAGGGCGGGGTCGAGGCCGCCATCTCGATGGACATCGGCTGCGTCCGGATGACCGAGCGGCATCTGCACGGCGACCCGCCGACCCTGGACGAGATCGCCGCCGCCCAGGCCGACATCGCGGTCGCGGTGGACCGGGCGCTGACGGCCGTGCCGGGCCGCGAGGCCGCCACGCTGGTCGGGCTCGCCGGGTCGGTCACCACCGTGGTCGCCATCGCCCAGGGCCTGACGGAGTACGACCCGGCGCGCATCCACCACGCCCGGGTGTCGTACGAGGCGGTCGCCGACGTCACCGCCGACCTGCTGGCAAAGACCCGCGAGCAGCGGCTGGCCATCCCGGTGATGCACCCGGGCCGGGCCGACGTGATCGGCGCGGGGGCGTTGGTGCTCCGCGTGATCATGGAGCGGGCCGGCATGCCGTCGGTGGTCGCCTCCGAGCACGACATCCTCGACGGCATCGCCTGGAGCCTCGCGCCGACCGGGTGAGCCGCCTAGGCTGCCGAAATGGCGGTCAAGCGGATCAAGCCGAACATCCGCTCCGAGGACTTCGACGGGAGTCGTCGATTCTACACTGACCTGATCGGGCTGGACGGCGGCGACGGGCTCGACTGGATCCTGTTCTTCGGCGGGGAGACCCGCGAGGTCCAGCTCTCGGTGATGAAGCGCGACATCCGGGCGGGCGTCCACCCCGACGTGTCGATCGAGGTGGACGACATCGACGACGTGCACGCGCGGTGCGTCGCCTTCGGCGCCGAGATCGTCTACCCGCTCACCAACGAGCCCTGGGGGCTACGCCGGTTCTTCGTCCGTGACCCGAACGGCGCGGTCATCAACGTGACCCAGCACACCGAGTAGCAGCCCCGGGCTTGGGCCTACCCAGGTGCGGGCGGCCCTTGACCTGGCTGACGAACGCCGCCCAGACGGTCGGGGCGAAGGTGAGCATCGGTCCGGTCCGGTCCTTGCTGTCGCGGACCAGGACCATGCCGGGCAGGTTGTCGGCGACCTCCACGCAGGATGCTCTACGACGGGCCGACGCGCACTAGTGTTTTCTTGACGGTACTCCGCAATCCACACTAGTGTCGGAAGCGTGGATACCACGCAGCTCCTCAAGGGCGTGCTCGACCTCGCCGTCCTCGCCGTGCTCCGGGAGGAGGACGGCTACGGTTACGACATCCTCCGCCGGTTGCGCGACGCCGGCCTGGAGGAGGTCGGCGACGCCTCGGTCTACGGCACCCTGCGCCGGCTCTTCGCCGCCGGCCTGCTCACCACCTACGTCGTGCCGAGCGAATCCGGCCCGCACCGCAAGTACTACGCCCTCAACGCCGCCGGCCGGGACCAGCTCGCCCGCTCCGGCAAGACCTGGCGCTCCTTCGCCACGACCATGGACGCACTGCTCGACGATCGGGGGATGGCGGCATGACCGTCACTGGGCAGGACATCGCGGACTACGTCGACCGGGTGCGGGCCGCACTGGCCGACCTGCCGCCCGCCGTCCGCGACGAGTTGACCGAGGACCTGCCGGAGCACCTGGCCGAGGTCGCCGCCGAGGCGGACGGCTCGCTGGTCGACCGGCTCGGCGAGCCCGAGGCGTACGCCGCCGAGCTGCGCGCGGCCGCCGGTGCCGGCGAGCCGCTCGGCGGTCGCGGCGGCCCGGACCGGCGGATCGCCGCCGCCGCGCACCGGGCCCGCGCCCGGCTGTCCGGCCTCGACGTCCGTCTCGGTCCGCTCCTCGGGTACGCCAAGGCGTCCGAGTTCCTCCGGTTGCTCCGGCCGGCCTGGTGGGTGCTGCGCGGCTGGCTTGCGGCCCTGCTGTTCTCCGCCGCGCTCGGCGAGCCGTCGGGCCTGCTGCCCCGGCTCGGCGACAGCGCGGTGGCGGGCCTGTTCCTGCTCGCCGGCGGCGTCCTCGCCTCGGTCTGGTTGGGTCACCGCTCCCCCGGCCTGCGGGGTTGGCCCCGCCGTCTGCTGCGCCTCGGCACCGCCGCGTTGCTGCTCTTCTCCTTCGCCATGCTCGTCAACGTGGACCAGAACGCCAGGTCGGACGAGTTCGGCTACCAGGGGGTGTCGGTCGGCGACCGGTACGACTCCGTCCAGGACGTCTTCGTCTACGACAGCGAGGGGCGGCTGGTGGAGAATGCCCGGCTGTTCGATCAGAACGGCGTGCCGATCCGGCTCGGCTACCCGTCGTGTGTCGACCCGGCCCAACCGGACGCCGCGCTGCGGACCGGCTATCCGTACTGCCCGCAACTCGCGCCGTTCCGGCCGCGGCCGCCCGCCGCGGTCCCGGTGCCGCCGGCGGGCCGAGCGCCCGCCGCGACCCCGGCGTCGCCGCAACCGACGGACAGTTCGTTGCCGACGGCTGCCGCCACGCCGACCCCGGTCCCCACCGCGACGGTGACCCCGGCCCCGACCAGCACGGCTCCGGTGCCGAGCCCGACCGGCTGAGCGGCGCTCGGAGCCACGCCCTCGGTGAATGCCCCGTGTGGACGGAAGCTGGGAACTGGCTGAAAGGCTGAGGGGCTGGGGCGGAGTTGATCGTTACGGTGTCGTCTGCTCATCAACCCCTTGGAAGGAACAGCAGTGTCAGAGCAGGTCGCACCGCCTCCCGCGCCGTACAACGGCCAGCCCGAGCCGGCCGTGCAGGCGTCGCCGCCGGCCGAGACCGGGAAGTCCCGCCGTCGCAAGGTGCTCGGCATCCTCGGCCTCATCCTCGCCGTCCTCGTCGTCGGCGGGCTCAAGGGAGCCTGGAAGGTCTATCAGAACCGCGACGAGACCGCCCAGGCGAAGGTCGGCGACTGCATCGCCCAGCTGCCCGAGATAAAGGGCGACGGCCAGGAGCACGCCGACGACGCCAAGGTGGTGGAGTGCACCTCGACCGACGCGGCGTTCACTGTTGTCGGCCGGGTCGACGACCAGAACGAGGAGCAGGCCAAGTCCGGTGACGCATGCGGCCAGTACTTCAAGGAGGGTGAGGACGGGTACGTCTTCTCCGGCGCACAGCGGAGCGGCGAGAAGTACTACCTGCTCTGCCTGACCAAGAAGGCCTGACCCGGTAGACCGGGAACACGGACGGCGGCGCGGAGTCACCCGCGCCGCCGTCGGCGTACCTGGGGGCCGGCCACAAGGCGAACGGGAGGTGAATGCCACTGTTCCCGCGTCTTCCCCGGCGCGGTGGCGGCGTGGCAGGCTACCGGCACGTAGGACCACTGGGCGACCAGCCAACGATGACTGACCGCTAGGAGGACGGGCCATGGGCGAGACGGTGAGCTTCACCAGTAACGGAGGGACGAGCGAGGGGTATCTCGCGATACCCTCCGGCGGTGTGGCCAGCCCGGCGGTCATCGTCATCCAGGACTGGTGGGGCCTCGTGCCCCACGTCCGGGCGGTGGTGGACCGCTTCGCCGAGGCGGGGTTCGTCGCCCTCGCCCCGGACTTCCGGCACGGTGAGCCGGCCAGCAAGCCGACCGAGCTGCGGCAGATGCTGAACGCGCCGCAGATGGACGAGGCGGCGACGGACATCGCCGCCGCGGCGGAATATCTCGCCGGCCGTCCCGAGGTCACCGGCAAGGTCGGCTGCGCCGGCTTCTGCGCCGGCGCCAGCCTGGCCCTCTGGTCGGCGACGTTCTCCGAGCGGGTCGTCGCCACCGCCGGCTTCTACCCCCGGCTGCCCTGGGAGGGGATGCGCGCCGACTGGCCCGACTACGCCGGCAAGGCCGCACTCATCCACTGCTCGGAAGAGGACGGCACCTCGTCCGCCGACGGCGTGCAGGCCACCCGGCGGGCCATCGAGGCGGCCGGCGGTACCTGCCAGACCTACGACTACCCGGGCACGTCGCATGCGTTCTTCAACGAGGACCGGCCGGAGAAGTTCGACCAGCGGGCCGCCGCCACCGCCTGGGCCCGCACCCTGGAACTCTTCCGGGCCAAGCTTGGCTGAGCCGCGTACCCCCGACGAGGTGGTCGCCCGCGCCGCGCGGGCGACCGACCTCGCCGACCTCGACGGCGCGGTGAGCAACTGCTTCGCCTGCCCGCGCCTGGTCGCCTGGCGGGAGGAGGTCGCCCGGGTGAAGCGGGCGGCCTTCCGCGACCAGCGGTACTGGGGCCGCCCGGTGCCCGGCTTCGGCGCCTCGGACGCGCGGATCGCCATCCTCGGCCTGGCGCCGGCCGCGCACGGCGGCAACCGCACCGGCCGGATCTTCACCGGCGACCGCTCCGGCGACGTGCTGTTCGCCGCCCTGCACCGCGCCGGCCTGGCCAACCAGCCGACCAGCGTCGCCGCCGACGACGGCCTGATCCTGCGGGACACCCGCATCTTCGCCGCGGTGCGCTGCGCGCCGCCGGACAACAAGCCCACCCCAACGGAGCGGGACACCTGCGCGCCGTGGCTGCACCGGGAGGTCGCGCTGATCCGGCCCACCCTGCGCGTCGTGGTCGCGCTGGGTGCCTTCGCCTGGGCCGCGTGGTGGCCGGTGCTCCGGGACGTGTACGGGGTTCGGCCGCCCAGTCCGCGACCGGCCTTCGGCCATGGGGCACACTGGTCCGACAGTTCCGCACCGGCGCTGCTCGGCTGCTATCACGTCAGCCAGCAGAACACCTTCACCGGGCGGCTGACACCAGGGATGCTGGACGACGTGTTCGCCCGGGCGAAGCAGTTGGCCGGGGTGGACTGAGGAATGCGTGGGGCGGTGGGATGGACCTCGGCGTGCTGCGCAGGTGGTGGCCGGTCGCGGCGGTGACGGTCCTGCTGGCCGTCGCCGTGTTCGCGGCCGGGCACTCCTCGATCGGGGCCAGCCGGATCCCGCCCGCCGCGGACAACATCCCCTACGTGCCGGACTACCCCTCCGCCGCGCCCGCGCCCTCGATCGCCGTCGAGCCCCGGGACGCCGCCGAGGCCACCCAGGCGCAGATTCCTTCCTGGATCGCCACCACCGTGATGGTCGTGCTCGGCCTGGCGGTCCTGCTCGCCATCGGGTACGTCGGCTGGACGCTGTTCGGTGGCGCCCTTCGGCGTACCACCCGGGCGATCCCGGTGCAGCGGGCCCGGCGTACCGCCGAGGGCACCGCGCGGGAGGTGGTCGCCGCGCTCGACGCGGGCCTGGTGGAGCTGGACGACCGGGACACCGACCCGCGGACCGCGGTGATCGCCTGCTGGGTCCGGCTGGAGGAGGCCGCCGAGGAGGCCGGCGTGCCCCGGCTCGCCGGGGACACCCCGACCGACCTGGTCAGCCGGTTGCTGCGCGGCGAGCCGGCCGCCGGCGTCCCGGCGATCGCCAGCGCCGACGTGCTGGACGGGTTCGCGCACGTCTACCGCGAGGCCCGGTACGCCACACACACCGTCGACGAGCGGATGCGCGACCAGGCCCGGGCGGCCCTGCGCCGACTGCGCGGCGAGTTGGCCAACCTCGCCGCCTCCGCCCCCGGAGTGGCGCCGTGAGCGCGAGGAGTGAGCCGGTCTTGCGAGCCCCGCAGTCGCGAGCCAGGCTGACGCCGTGAGTACCAGCATCGACGACCTGCTGTCGTTCGAGGAGGAACCGGCCGGACCGGCCGTAGGTTCCCGCGGCGGCCGGGTACGCCTGGTGCTGCGGACCCTCGCGGTCACCGCGGCGATCGTGGCGGTCGTCGTGGCGGGCCTGCGGACGGTCGGCCTCCAGGTCTCCTTGTGGATCATCGTCGCCGGGGTGCTCGCGTTGCTCGCCGTCCGGCGGGTCACCGCCGCGCTGTCGCCCCCGCCGCCGCCCCGGGCCGGTTACCGGGCGCCCGCCGGTGAGGAGCCGGGCATCTGGAACTGGGCCGCCCGGGACGCGCTGCGCGCCGCCATCAACGGGTGGGAACGCCCGCTGGACTGGTGCGGGGGCAACCGGCAGCGGTTCACCGAGCGGATCCTGCCCCGGATCGGCGAGCTGGCCGACGAGCGGCTGCGCCAGAAGCACGGCCTGACCCGCGAGTCCGACCCGGCCCGTGCCCGCACCCTGCTGGGGGAGCCGCTGTGGACGTTCCTCAGCACGCCCCCCCGCCACCCCCCGTCGCCGCGCGACCTCGCGGCGATCGTCACCGAACTGGAGAAGCTGTGTTGACATCTTCCCGGCCCTGAAGGACCGGGATTCCCACGGTCGCCCGTGAGGTTTCCTGCTTCGTCACCGACCGCCTTGTCCGGGAGGGCTCCCGTTGAGGTCTTACACCAGCTCCACAGGCAGACACCGCCAGCCCGGCGGCCAGAATGTTCCGCGCGGCGTTCACGTCACGGTCGTGGATGGCGCCGCAGTCGCACGTCCAGGTCCGGACGTGCAGCGGCATCGTGACCCGTACGGTTCCGCAGGACGAGCACAGTTTGGAGGAGGGGAACCAGCGGTCGACCGCGATCACCTTACGGCCGTACCACTGGGCCTTGTATTCCAGCATGCTGCGGAACGCGCGCCACGCCGCGTCGCTGATGGCGCGGGCGAGTGTGTGGGTTTTCAGCAGGTTCCGAACGGTAAGGTCCTCGATCACGATCGTTTGGTTGTCACGAACGAGCCGAGTGGTGATCTTGTGCAGATGGTCGCGTCGCCGGTCGGCGATGCGAGCGTAAACCTTGGCGACCTTGCGGCGCGCGTTGT
The DNA here is from genome assembly GCF_004217615.1 of Micromonospora kangleipakensis. Lineage (NCBI taxonomy): Bacteria > Bacillati > Actinomycetota > Actinomycetes > Micromonosporales > Micromonosporaceae > Micromonospora > Micromonospora kangleipakensis. Next base: position 1,747,286 of record NZ_SHLD01000001.1, read on the forward strand.
CCCGGTTCGCCGAGCCCTTGGCCTTCCGCGACAGCTCCCGCTGGGCGCGGGCAAGCCGGACACGGTCGCGCTGCCCATGCCGAGGATTGGTGATCTTTTCCCCGGTCGACAGGGTCAGCAGGTGGTCAAGCCCGGCGTCTATCCCGATCGCCGCGGTGGTCGGGGGCAGCGGCTGCAGGGTCTGGTCCTCGCACAGCAGGGACACGAACCAGCGGCCCGCGCTGTCCTGGGACACGGTCACCGTCGACGGCTTCGCACCCTCCGGGAGAGGGCGCGACCACACGATGTGCAGCGGCTCCCCCATCTTCGCCAGCGTCAGCGTGCCGTCGCGGAAGCGGAAAGCGCTGGTGGTGTACTCCGCCGACTTCCGCGATCTCTTCCGCGACTTGAAACGCGGGTACTGCGCGCGTTTAGCGAAGAAGTTTGTGAAGGCCGTCTGAAGGTGCCGCAGGGCCTGCTGAAGCGGAACCGAGGAGACCTCGTTGAGGTAGGCCAGTTCCCCGGTCTTCTTCCACGCGGTCAGCATCGCCGACGTGGCGTTGTAGCTGACGCGTTCCTGCCGGAGCGTCCACGCCTCCGTACGGGCCGCCAACGCGAGGTTGTAAACCTTCCGCACGCATCCGAACGTGCGCGACAGCTCGGCTGCCTGCGCCTCGGTCGGATAGAAGCGGTACTTGAATGCCCGCTTCACGCGCGTGGTCTTCATGGCTACCGAACTATCGCATCGCCCTGTGACAATCTGCGGGCTCTCGGGAGAGGCCACCAGTCCGCCTTGCCGGCGAACCGGCTATCCCTGCCCTGCTCCGCAGGAGTTCGATTCCTCCCCGCCCTGAAGGGCGAGGTCTCCTCGAAGGAGTTCTGATGAACGACGTGGACCGGAGCATGCCCCCCGCCGAGGTGGGCCAGCTGGCCCGGGCGGTGCTGGACGCGGTCGGCACGGTCGTGGTCGGCAAGCGGGAGGCGTTGGAACTCGTCCTCGCCGGCATCCTCGCCGGTGGGCACGTGCTGCTGGAGGACCTGCCGGGGCTGGGCAAGACGCTGACCGCGCGCTCCTTCGCGCAGGCCCTCGGGCTGGACTTCCGCCGGCTCCAGTTCACCCCAGACCTGCTGCCCGCCGACGTGACCGGCTCGTTCCTGTACGACCAGCGCAGCGGCGACTTCTCGTTCCGGGCCGGCCCGGTCTTCACCAACCTGCTGCTCGCCGACGAGATCAACCGGACCCCGCCGAAGACCCAGTCGGCGCTGCTGGAGGCGATGCAGGAGAAGCAGGTCTCCGTCGAGGGCGTCACCTACCGGCTGGATGAGCCGTTCCACGTGCTCGCCACCGCCAACCCGATCGAGTACGAGGGGACGTACCCGCTGCCGGAGGCGCAGCTCGACCGGTTCCTGCTCCGGGTGTCGTTCGGCTACCCGAACCATGAGGAGGAGTGGGAGGTGCTGCGCCGGCGGATGGCCCGCCGCCGCGAGGAGGCCGAGATCAAGCCGGTGGTCGACGCGGCCACCCTGCGCGCCATGCAGGCCGCGCTGGAGGACGTGGTCGTCGAGGACTCGATCGGCCGCTACATCGTGGCGCTGACCGCGGCCACCCGGGAGCATCCGTCCGCGCTGGTCGGTGCCTCGCCGCGCGGCTCGCTGGCGCTGCTGCTGCTGGCCCGGGTCCGGGCCGTCTTCGCCGGCCGGGACTACGTGGTGCCGGAGGACGTCAAGGAGGTGGCGGTGCCCGCGCTGGCCCACCGGATCACGCTGCGCCCGGAGATGTGGCTGCGCCGGGTCGACCCCTCCTTCGTTGTCGGCGAGGTCCTCGAGCAGACGCCCGCCCCGGCCAGCGGCGCGCTGCCCAGCTACGCGGCCGGGCGGCCCGGGCGCTGATGGCCAGTCGTGACGAGCCGGAGCCGGCGACGGGCTGGGCGCCCACCTGGGCGCTCGGCCGGGCCGTGCTGCTCACCGGGCTGCTGCTGATCGCGGCGGTGCTGTTCGGCCGGGTCGACCTGGTCGTGCTGGCCACGCCGTTCGCCCTCGGCACCGCGTACGCGCTGCGCCGACGGCCCACCGCCGGCCCCGAGCTGGAGATCAGCGCCGGGGACGCGCACCTGGTCGAGGGCGGCCCGATGGCCGCCACGGTCGCCATCGGCAACCCGGACACCGTGTCGTACGACGTGGCGGTGGTGCGGACCCGGATGTCGCCGTGGCTGCGGGTGGAGAGGGTCGGCTTCGGCGGGGCGGGCGTGGAGGTGGCCCGCTCCGGGGGCGCCGACCGGCCCTTCGTCACCTCGGTGCCGACGGGTAGGGCGGTCGACCTGGCGCTGTCCGGGACGGCGCTGCGCTGGGGCCGGCACCCGATCGGTCCGGCCGGCGCCCGGGTCGCCACCGCGGACGGGCTGCTGGTCTCCCGGGCCGTGATCACCGACCCGGTGCGGATGCGGGTCTATCCGCGGACCGAGCCGTTCGAGGCGGTGGAGGCGATGCCCCGCGCGGCCGGGCTGGTCGGCGCGCACCACTCCCGGCGGCCGGGGGAGGGCGGCGAGCTGGCCGGGGTGCGGGTCTTCGCTCCCGGTGACCGGCTGCGCCGGATCGACTGGCGGGTCTCGCTGCGGGCCCGCCAGCTGCACGTCGCGGCCACCCTCTCCGACCGGGACGCCGAGGTGGTGGTGCTGCTCGACGTGCTGGCCGAGGCGGGCCGCTCGGGGGGCGTCAACGGTCCCGCCTCGGTGCTGGACACCACGGTCCGGGCGGCGGCCGCGATCGGTGAGCACTACCTGCACCGGGGCGACCGGGTGGCGATGCTGGAGTACGGTCCGGCCGCCCGCCGGCTGCGCCCGGCCACCGGTCGCCGGCAGTACCTGACCGTGCTGGAGTGGCTGCTCGACGTGCACGCCGAGTCCTCCCCGCACGAGCCGTACGACCAGGTCTTCGGGCCGCAGGTGCTCTCCGCCGACGCGCTGGTGGTGGTGCTCACCCCGCTGCTGGACGAGCGGTCGGCGCAGATGCTGGCCCGGCTCGCCCGGGGCGGTCGGTTCGTGGTCGCGGTGGACACCCTGCCGGCCGACCTGCCGCCGCCGAAGGACCGGGGCTGGGCCGAGGTGGCGTACCGGCTGTGGCGGCTGGACCGGGACACCATGATCGGCCAGCTCCGTGAGCACGGTGTGCCGGTGGTGCGGTGGGCCGGCGCGGGCAGCCTGGACCAGGTGCTCCGGGACGTGTCCCGACTGGCGACCGCCCCCCGGGTGGGTACCCGGTGAGCGCGCGGAACGCAGCGCAGCGGAGTCCCGCAGCCGCGAACGAAGGCGGGCACAGGTGAGCGCGAGGAACGCAGCGCAGCGGAGTCCCGCAGTCGCGAACGAAGGCGGGCACAGGTGAACGACATGCTGGACGCCCTGAACGAACGGGTCCGCGCCGTGCGGTACGCGGCAACCCGGGTCAGCCTCGCCCCGCTGCTGGTCCGGGTCGGCATCTTCCTGACCGTGCTGGTCGGCTTCCTGCTGGCGTACCCCGTGCAGATCTTCGCGGCGCGGGCGCTGCTGGCCCTGACGGTGGTGGCGGTGCTGCCGGCGATCGGGCCGCGCCGGGTCTGGCCGACCTTCGCGGCGCTGGTCACGGTCGGCGGGTGGCTGCTGGCCGCGGCCGGCTTCGACCGGCCGATCGCGCTGTGGCGGCTGCTCGCGGTGGCGACGCTGCTCTACCTGGCGCACACCCTCTGCGCGCTCGCCGCGCTGCTGCCCTTCGACGGGATTGTCGACCCGGACCTGATCCTGCGGTGGTTGACCCGGGCCGGCGGGGTGGTGCTCGCCAGCGCGGTGCTCGGCATCCTGCTGGCCGGGCTCGGCGGAATGGGGGCGGACCGGGGTTACCAGGCGGCCACGGTGGTCGGGCTGCTGGTCGCGGTGGCCCTCAGCGCGTTGCTCGGGTGGCTGTTGCGTCGCAGATAGCGGGATGGTGCAGGACGTTGTGCAGGTCACAGGTGTTGTGCTCCGTCACAGAAGGGGGTCTCGGACGGGATTAGCCGAGCCGCCCGGGGAAAGATAGATGGCGTGAATCCGAAGCGGATCCTTGTCGTGGGTGCCGGGCACGTCGGCCTGTACGCTGCTCTGCGCCTGTCCAAGAAGCTGAGCTCCCGTGAGGCCGAGGTCGTGGTCGTCGACCCGCAGCCGCACATGACCTACCAGCCGTTCCTCCCCGAGGCGGCGGCCGGCAACATCTCGCCCCGGCACTCCGTGGTGCCGCTGCGGCGCGAGTTGCGTAAGTGCAAGGTCGTGGCCGGCACGGTGACCCGGATCGACCACGACCGGAAGACGGCGATCGTGCAGCCGATCAGCGGCCCGACCCGGGAGATCCAGTACGACCACGTGGTCGTCGCCCCCGGCTCGGTGTCCCGGACGCTGCCGATTCCGGGCCTGCACGAGCACGGCATCGGGTTCAAGACCATCGGCGAGGCCATCTACCTGCGCAATCACGTGCTGGACCGGCTGGACGTGGCGGCCGCCACGACCGACCCGGACGTCCGCCGTTCCGCGCTGACCTTCACCTTCGTCGGTGGTGGCTACGCCGGCATCGAGGCGCTGGCCGAGATGGAGGACATGGCCCGGGACGCGATGCGCTACTACCCGGAGCTCAAGCCGGAGGAGATGCGCTGGGTCCTGGTCGAGGCCACCCAGCGGGTGCTGCCCGAGGTCGATCGGGACATGGGCGCCTACACGGTGCAGCAGCTGCTCAAGCGGAACATGGACATCCGGCTGGACACCCGGCTGGAGTCCTGCGTCGACGGGGTGGTCAAGCTCTCCGACGGCGACAGCTTCCGCTCCGACACCATCGTCTGGACGGCCGGCGTGAAGCCGTCGCCGATGCTGGACGCGACGGATTTCCCGCGTGACGAGCGCCGGCGGGTCACCTGCCTGCCCACCCTCCAGATCGTGGACGGCGACCGGGTCGTCGAGGGCGCCTGGAGCGCCGGCGACTGCGCCGCGGTGCCGGACCTGACCAAGGAGCCGGGCAACTTCTGCTCGCCGAGCGCGCAGCACGCGGTCCGGCAGGCCGCCCGGATGGCCGACAACATCGCGAACGTGATCCGCGGTCGCGAGCCGGTCAACTACAAGCACAAGCATGTGGGCAGCGTGGCCAGCCTCGGCCTGCACAAGGGCGTGGCGCAGGTCTACGGGATCAAGATGACCGGCTGGCCGGCGTGGTTCATGCACCGGACGTACCACATGTCGCGGATCCCGTCGTTCAACCGCAAGGTCCGGGTCGTGGTCGACTGGTCGCTGGCCTTCTTCCTCAAGCGTGAGGTGGTCGCCCTGGGCCAGCTGCACGACCCGCGCGAGGAGTTCGCCGAGGCCTCCCAGCCGGTCGGCGCGCTGCGCCGCTGAGTTTTCGTACTGAAAGGGCCCGTCGCCACGTCTGTCGTGGCGACGGGCCCTTCTCGCGTCCCGGCCCGGTCACCCGGCGCGTCCCGGCCTCGGCCCGAGGTCACCGTGAGTCACGCACTCCGCCGGATCGGTCAGCGACAGGGGTCAGACGGCCGGCGGCCAGCGGTGCTCAGAAGCGCCAGGTCCAGGCGTCGGCGATCCGGGTGCCGGGGCCGAAGAGCTGCTCCAGCGTCCGGCGCAGGGGCTCCGCGTGCGGGGCGTCGTCGGTGAGCGCCACGCACGACGCCCCCCAGAAGCTGATGTCCCGGGCGGCCTGCTGGCGCTGCTCGTCGCCGACGGCCGCCGGGACGCCCCGCTTGGCCACGTCGGCCAGCAGCGCCGAGGTGGGTCGCTTGTAGGTGCCCATGGTGGCCGAGCCACCCCGGCCGTACGGGCCGATGAAGAAGCCCTCGGGCATGCCGAACTGCGCGTCCGCCGCGGTTGCCCAGCGCATCGGCCAGGGGTCCTTCGGGGTGGCCGGCGGGACGGGGACCAGCACCCCGCCGGGGCGTACGCACTGCCGCCAGTGTCCGGCGGTGACGAACTCGGGCAGCGCCGGCCGGTCGGTGGTCGGCAGCGGCGTCGGGAAGACGCTGAGCAGGGCCGCGCCGACCGCGAGGGGGACCAGCCGCCGGGCCGGGCCCCGCTCGCGCAGGGCGCGGTCCACCGCGAGCGTCAGCAGGGTGCCGGTCAGCGGCAGCAGGGCGAGGCCGAACCGCATCGGCAGCGCGCCGTCCACCACCGGCAGGCCGGCCAGCAGGGCGTACGGGCCGGGCAGCGCGGTCCGTGCGCCGGAGATCACCAGCTCCGGGCCGAGCGACAGTACGCCCATCACCAGCGCCCCGGCGACGCAGGCGACGACCACCGGCCGGCGGCCCAGCCAGACCGCGCACGCGGCGGTGACCAGCAGCAGCGGCCAGCCGAGGAAGGTGTTGTACTCGGCCGGCCCGGTGGTCAGTCGGGACGAGGTGTCGCTGCCCAGCACCGAGAGCGGGGAGATCGTCCACCAGCTGCTCAGGTCGGCGGAGAAGTAGTGCGGGCTGAACATCCCGTCGGCGACCCCCTGCGGCCCGGTGAACTGGTACCAGAGCGGGTACGCGAGCACCAGCAGCGCCAGGCCGGCGGCGAGCAGCAACCCGCCGCCGAACGTGGGCAGGGTCCGCCGGAGCAGCGGCCGGTCGATCACCGCGTACACGACGGTCATCACCAGCAGGGTGACCGCGGCGAGGAAGAGCACCTCCTCGCCGATGAAGACCTGGACGGTGACCGCCGCGGCCAGCCCGACCGCCGAGCTGACCACCCGGCGGTGGTCCGGCCCGTCCAGGGTGCCGGCCGGGTCGGCGGCCCGGAGCAGCCGGACCACCAGCCAGACGATCACCGGGACCAGCCACTGCGCGGTCATGTGCAGGTGACTGTTGCTCTGCGAGATCATCCCCGGACCGAAGCCGCACAGTGCGGCACCGAGCCCGGCGGCGAGCCGGCGGGCTCGCAGGGTCCGGGTGAACAGCAGGTACCAGGCGGCCGCCGTGCCGACCAGGTTCCCTGCGGCCAGCAGCGCGAAGGTGACCGGCGCGCCGAGCAGCAGGGTGACCGGGGCGAGCAGCACCCCGAGCGCGATGACCGTGGTGTTGGTCATCAGGTTGACCCCGTCCGGCGCGTTGAGCCGGTCGGTGAGCAGGCTGAAGTCGCCGAGCAGGGCCCGCGAGTCGACAGCCAGGAACCACTCGTAGAGGGTCTGGTCCTCGGGGTTGAGCGCGAGCATCCGCTGCCCGGGCGCGGGCCACAGGCCGTGGGTGAGCCAGGCCGCCAGCAGCACGAAGAGCAGCCCGGCCAGCAGGTCCGCGCGGTGGCGGATAGCGGTGGCCAGCAGCTGGGCGGACCGGGACCGGCGGGCGACCTCCGGTTCGAGGCCTACAGCCTGGCCGGGGTCGGGCCCGGGGGCCGTACGGGCTGCGCTGGTCACGGCCTCGACCATAGTGGCGCGACCACCACGGGGTACGCCGGGTTGGGGCGCAACGACTACGGTGAGACTGCACCGCCGCGTGTCGACGCGCCGGTGTCACCCGCCCGGGTGGTGGAACGGCAGACACGGCCGCCTTAAAAGCGGCTGCCGCAAGGCGTGCGGGTTCGACCCCCGCCCCGGGCACCCAGACTCTCAGCTTTCCCACAGCTTTGCGCCCGGCGCGGGCTGCGAGCCCCGTTTACCCTTGAGGGTGCACGTTCACGTGCACTGACCCCCTGAGGGAGGCCTGAGAAGTGAAGACCTCGAACCCGGTGCTCGCCCGGCTCGGCCAGGCGGCCGAGCGTGAGCGGGCGGCCGGGTACGCCCAGCCCGGGCCGTACGGACAGCCCGGTTACCCCCAGCAGTACCCCACCGGCGGCTACGCGCCGCCGCAGTACCCGGCGCCGAACGCCTACCCGGCGGCGCCGCCCACCGTGACCCCGATGACCCTCGACGACGTCGTGGTCAAGACGGTCATGCTGCTCGGCATCCTCGGCGCCTCCGCCGCGGCGGCGTGGGTGCTCGTGCCCGACGCCCTGGTCGGTGTCGCCTGGATCGGCGCCGCCGTCGTCGGCCTGGTGCTCGGCCTGATCATCTCGTTCTCCCGGATGGCGAACCCGGCGCTGGTCGTGGCGTACTCGATCGTCGAGGGCGTCTTCGTCGGCATGGTCAGCAAGGCGTTCGAGTCGCTCTACGACGGCATCGTGCTCCAGGCGGTGACCGCCACCTTCGGCGTCTTCTTCCTGATGGCCGTGCTCTACAAGGCGCGCGTCATCCGGGCCACCCCGAAGTTCGTCAAGGGCATGATCGCCGTGATGGCCGGCCTCTTCGCGGTGATGCTGATCAACCTGGTGCTGGCGCTCTTCGGCGTCAACACCGGGCTGCGCGACGGCAGCCCGCTGGCCATCGGCTTCAGCCTGGTCTGCATCGTGGTCGCCTCGCTGAGCTTCGTGCTCAGCTTCCACGAGGTCGAGGAGGGCGTCCGGATGGGGCTGCCCCAGCGCTACTCCTGGACCGCCGCCTTCGGCATCCTGGTCAGCCTGGTCTGGCTCTACCTGGAGATCCTGCGGCTGCTCAGCTACTTCCAGGGCGACGACTGACCGCGCCCGCCGCACGAGCTCGGCGCCCGCCTCCGCGACAGCGGCGGCGGGCGCCGTCGTTTTCCCGCCGCCGCCGGGCCGCCCGGGGCAGAGTGGGACCCGGGGGTACGTCGGCGAGGAGGTCGCGGTGCGGAGTGCCAATCCGGTGCTGACCCGACTGGACGACGTCGGCCGGACCGAACGCCAGGTGCTCGGGGTCGGTGCCGCCGAGGCGATGACCGTGGACGACGTGGTCACCCGGACGACCGGCCTGCTGCTGCTCACCGGCGTCACCGCGGCGGTCGCCTGGGTGGTGTTCCCGCAGGCGGTGTGGCTCCCGGCGGCGCTGGCCGGGAGCGCGCTCGCCGGGCTGGTGCTGGTGCTGGTCATCTCGCTGAAGCAGATCACCAACCCGCTGCCCATCGCGGCGTACGCGGTGCTCCAGGGCCTGCTGCTCGGCGTGGCCAGCCGGGCCTTCGAACTGATCTACCCCGGCATCGTGGTGCAGGCGGTGGTCGGCACGTTCGGCGTCTTCCTTGGCATGGCACTGCTCTACCGGGCCCGGCTGATCCGGGCCACCCCGCGGCTGGCCCGGCTGGTCGTCGGGGCGCTGCTCGGCATCGTCGCGCTCAGCCTGGTCAACCTGGTGGCCTACCTGCTCACCGGCCGGCAGGGGCTGGAGGCGTACAGCCTCACCGCCGAGGTCGGCTGGCTGCCGTACGTCATCTCCGGGGTGGCGATCATCGCCGGGGCGTTCAGCTTCATCCTCGACTTCGACCTGGTCGAGCGATCGGTCCGCGCCGGCCTGCCCCGCCGGTACGCCTGGTTCTGCGCGTTCGGCCTGCTGGTCGGGTTGATCTTCCTGTACTGGCAGATCCTGCGCCTGCTCAGCTACCTGCGCCGGTGACCCGCGGCCCCTCGTAGACTCGGCGGCGATGAGCGCAGCGGAGTTGGACCGGGCGGTGGAGCTGCTGGTCCGTCAGGTCGGTCACTGGCAGCAGCCCCGGTGGTCGGCGGCGGCCGAGGGCGGCAACGTGTCCCGGGCCGCCCTGGTGCACAAGCTGGTGCAGGAGATCGCCAACCTGGCGGCGGACGCGGAGGGAGAGCCGCGGCGGGACGTACCCCGGTTGGCCAACGACCTGGTGCTGCCCGACCAGCTCCGGGTGGTCGCGGCCGATCTGCTGGCGGCCGGCCCGCCGGAGGCGGTGCTCACCCGGGCCGCCGAGGCGGTCACCGCGACCCGCTCGGCGCTCTGACGGCGGCGCGACGCGCGCGGCGGCTCAGCGCTTGAGCCAGCGCCGCACCTTCCGCCGCCGGGCCCGGTCGCGGGCCCGGGCGGCGGCCCGCACGTCCCGGCCGGCCGCCGCGGCCTGCCGCGCATGCAGGATGCCGTACGTGAAGGTGTTCTCGCCGTCGGCGTACGCGCGCAGCGCCTGCCGCCGCAGCACCTCGCGGGTGACCACCGAGTCCTGGTGCGTGCCGAGCAGGTCCTGCAGGTCCTTGAGCCGGTCCACCAGCCTGCCGGCCGGCTTCCCGACCGCCGGCTCGCGGACCTCGACGGCGTACCGGGCCGTCTTGTCCGCCTTCCGCGCCTCGTGCAGCGCGACGTCCTCGGCCGCGCCGGTCGGGTGGTCGCCGGCGAGGGCTTGGTCCAGCCGGTCGTCCGCCCGGGTCACCGCCCGGCGGACCCGCCGGGCGACCCACCGCGCGTCGACCGTCCGCGCGGTCGGCCCCTCCAGCAGCGCGTCCAGCCGGGCCAGCAGGCCGGTGTACCGGTCGGAGCCGAGCGCCGCGCGCAGCTCGTCCAGGGCGGTTGCCAGGTCGGCGGCGAACCGGGCGGAGATCCGCGCCGCGACCGGGCCGAGCACCAGGTCGGCGGGTTCGGCGTGGACCGCGTCGGTGAGCCGGGCCGCCATCACCTGGGTGTCACGGACCGGCCCGAGCTGGGCGCCGAGCCAGCGCAGCTCGGCCCGCACCCACTCGCTCTCCCGGCGGTCCCACAGCCCGCGGAAGGTCCGCAGGGTGGACCGCAGCCGGCGGACGGCGACCCGCATGTCGTGCACCGCGTCCTCGACGCCGCCGATCGCGCCGGGGTGGTTGGCGATCAGCACGTCGCGTTGGGCGAGGGCGTAGTCGAGGACGGGCGCGGCGCCGGGTTCGGGGGCGGTCGCCGGGACGGCGAGCCGGGTGGCCAGCGCCCGGTGCGACTTGGAGACCGGCACCGGGCGGGCGCCGGCCGCGCGCAGCCGGTCGTCCACCGCGTCGAGCAGCGCGTCGTCGCCGTCGACCAGTTCGACCTCGATCTCCCGCCAGGCCTGCCGCTCGCCGGTGACCAGGTCACGTCCCTCGACGGTGTCCTCGGCGACCTCGGCCAGCACCCGGCCCCGCCCGTCGAGCAGCCGGCGCTCGATCCGTCGGGTGGTGATTCGCGCCGCCGGGGCCACCGGCTGCCCCCGGGACGCGGCCCGGAAGAGCGCGACCAGCTCCGCCGGCGGGGCGTCGTCGTCCGCCCCGGCGGGGAACTGGTACTCGGTCCGGTCGCCGCCGGCCGAGCCGACCTTCAGGTGCCAGCCCGCGTCGTGCCCGCCGGTACGCCGGCGCAGCGCGAACCCGCCGCGGGCCAGCCGGAGGTCGGCGGTGTCCAGGTAGACCGCGTCGAGGTCGAAGGCGGTGGCGTCCGACGTGGTCGTGACGCCACCGCACCCCGTCAGGTCCGGCAGCCGGAATCCCTCGTCCGCGGAGTACTTGCGCTCCCGTTCCACCACCGTCGCCATGAGGGATCGGTACCCGGACACGGGAGCGCCGAATCGGGCCTCAGCACAGCCGTTCGAGCACCATCGCCATGCCCTGGCCGCCACCGACGCACATGGTCTCCAGACCGATGGTCTTGTCGTGCCACTCCAGGGCGTTGAGCAGGGTGCCGGTGATCCGGGCGCCGGTCATGCCGAACGGGTGCCCGACGGCGATCGCGCCGCCCATCACGTTCAGCTTCTCCTCGGGGATGCCGAGCTGCCGGTAGGAGGGGATCACCTGGGCGGCGAACGCCTCGTTGATCTCGACCAGGTCGACGTCGTCGATGGTCATCCCGGCCCGCTTCAGGGCCTGCTTGGAGGCCTCGACCGGGCCCAGGCCCATGATCTCCGGCGACAGCGCGGTGACGCCGGTCGACACGATCCGGGCCAGCGGGGTGAGCCCGAGGTCCTGCGCCCGCTGGGCGCTCATGATCACCACGGCGGCGGCGCCGTCGTTGAGCGGGCAGCAGTTGCCGGCGGTGATCCGGCCGTCCGGGCGGAAGACCGGCTTCAGGCCGGAGACCGCCTCCAGGGTCACCCCGGGGCGCGGCCCGTCGTCGCCGCTGACGACGGTGCCGTCCGGCGTGGTGACCGGGGTGATCTCACGGGCCCAGAAGCCGTCGGCGATCGCCTTCTCGGCCAGGTTCTGGCTGCGGACGCCGAAGGCGTCCATGTCCTCGCGGGTGACGTCGTACACCTGGGCGAGGTTCTCCGCGGTCTGCCCCATGGTCAGGTAGATGTCGGGGAGCTGGCCGTCCTCCCGCGGGTCGGTCCACACCTCGGCGCCACCCTGCGCGCGGGCCTTCGACCGCTCGTGGGCCGCCGCGAAGCGCGGGTTCTCCCAACCGCCGCCGACCAGCGCCTGCGCCTCCGGCGGCAGGGTGTCGGAGTTGCCCCGGGCGTACCGGGAGACCATCTCGACGCCGGCGGAGATGAAGACGTCGCCCTCGCCGGCTCGGATCGCGTGCATCGCCATCCGGGTGGTCTGCAGCGAGGAGGCGCAGTAGCGGGTCAGGGTGGCGCCCGGCAGGCCGTCGAGGCCCATCAGGGTGGCGACCACCCGGGCCATGTTGAAGCCCTGCTCGCCGCCGGGTAGGCCGCAGCCCAGGTAGAGGTCGTCGATCTCGGCCGGGTCGAGCCCGGGAACCTTGGCCAGGGCGGCCTGGACGATGGTCGCGGCGAGGTCGTCCGAGCGGACGTCACGGAGCGAACCCTTGAACGCGCGGCCGATGGGGGACCGGGCGGTGGCGACGATGACGGCGTCGCGGGACGACTCAATCGGCATGAACCAACGTTAACCCGCGAGTAACTTGACGCGGAAGAAGCCCGCCCGGCGGGAAATGTCACCCCCGCCGGGGCGGTCAGTGGTGGCGGGAGGCGACCGCCGCGGCGGCGGAGACGGCCGGCAGGAGGGCGTGCGCCCAGACCCGGTAGCCGTCGGCGGAGGGGTGGTAGCCGTCGTGGCAGAGCGTTCCCGCGTCGGCCCGGAACACGGGCCCGGTCTCGGTGGCCAGGTCGACCACGCTGCCGCCCGCGTCCAGCACGGCCGTCGTCTGGGTCCGGGCGACCCGCCGCCCGGACCAGCCGAGCACCTGCCGCAGCGGGGAGGCCACCGCGCGGACCGCGCCGAGGTCGGGGCAGGTGCCCACGACCACCTCGACGTGCGCCTCGCGCAGCCGGCGCACCGCCGCGGCGAGGTAGGCCGCCGCGTCGGCCGGCCGGGTCATCGTGGTGGCGTCGTTGGCGCCGACCAGGATCAACGCCACGTCGGGGCGCTCGCCCAGCAGCGCCCGGGCCACCTGGGTGGCCAGGTCCGTCGAGCGGGAGCCGGCGACGCCGACGCTGGAGAGGTGCACCTGCCAGCCGGTCGGGCCCTCGGCGAGCAGGTGGGCCAGCTGCCCGCCGACGGTCTCCTCGAAGCGTTCCACCCCGACGCCGAGCGCCGAGGAGTCGCCGAGCAGCACCAGGCGCAGCGGTGGCGCGCCCGCGCGGCCGACCGTGGCGCGCAGGGCGAGGCCCAGCTCCGGCTGGGCGTACCGGCGGTTACGGGCGGCGATGGCCTGGCCGGCGAGGACGGCGGCCCCGCCCACCGTGCCGGCGACGAGCGAGAGCGCCGCGGCCCGACCCAGCCGGAACGCGAGCTCGTGGTGCTCGGTCATGCCGTCACCTCCCTGCGGTCGACGGCACCCGTGCCGGTCAGCTCGCTCATGCCAGTCCCTCCAGTGTGGGTGAGTCGGCGGCGGGGCCGGGTTGCGGCACCGCGCCGACGCCGAAGAAGGCCCGCCGCCGCAGCTGCGCCCAGCGGCCGCCCGGCCCCCGGTCGCGGCCCCGGACCTGGACGCCGCTGACCTCGGTGCCGGCGTGCCGGGCCGCCTCGTGGGCCGCCTCCGGCAGCGACCGTACGCCTTCGCCCCGGGCGACCGCCGCCCGGCGTTCCTGGCCCGCGCCGAGCGCGGAGAGCACGGTGGGCAGGAGCGCCGCCGCGGCCACCGCGTACCCCTCGGCGGACGGGTGGAACCGGTCCCAGGCGAACATCCGGGCCGGCTCGGCGGCGAACCGGGGACCCAGCATGTCGCCCAGGGAGACCGTCCAGCCGCCCGCCTCGACCACCGCCACCGTCTGGGCGGCGGCCAGCTGCCGGCTCCAGCGCCGGGCCAGCCAGCGCAGCGGCGGCTGGATGGGCCGGATCGCGCCCAGGTCGGGGCAGGTGCCGACGACCACCTCGCAGCCGGCCTCCTGCAGCGTGCGGACCGCGTCGACCAGGTAGCGCACGGCCAGCGCCGGCGGGGTCCGGTTGGTGACGTCGTTGCCGCCGATCAGGATCACCGCGATGTCCGGTTCGACCTCCAGGGCCGACTCGACCTGCGGCTTGAGCCCGGCCGAGAGGGAGCCGACCACCGCGTACCGGTGCAGCCGCACCGGCCGGTGCAGCCGGCGGGACAGCCCGGTGGCCAGCAGCGCGCCGGGGGTCTCCCGGCGGCGGTGCACGCCGTAGCCGGCGGCGGAGGAGTCGCCGAGGATCACCATGGTCATCGGCGGGCCGGGGAACTTCGCGCCGTACGTCCCGTCGCAGCGCGGCGGGGGAGCCTCGGCCATCGGGATGGTCCGCCGGGCCTGACGGGCCTGGCCGAGCAGCACCCCACCCGTCGCGACGGTGGCCGCCACCGTGGCGCCCGTGCCGATCGCCGCCACCCGGGCGATCCGCCGGGCGCGCTGCCAGCCGGTCGGTACGACGGAACCAGCGTCCCCCATGAGGCGACATTATCGCGCTGGCCCGACACCCCGCTCTCCGCGCGACGGCTGGTTCGCGGCTGGGAGCCGACCGTTCTGGGTACCTGTTCCGGCAGGGCCGCCGACCGACGGTCCGGTCGGCGGGCGGAGCGGGCTTGCGCCCGGGAGGCACGCTGGTCGAGCGGAAAGGGGCTCAGACGATGGGGAAGACGTTGAAGCGGAGCGCGGCGTTCACCGCGCTGGCGCGGGCACTCATGGCGGGCTCGCGGGGCGGGCCGTCGCTGGGCGAGCGGCTGGCCGCGCTGCCCCGGATGATCAGGGCGACCGCCCGGGGGGAGTACGACGGCGGTCTGCGACTGGCGATGATGACGGCGGCGACGGCGTACGTGGTCTCCCCGGTCGACGTGGTCCCGGAGCTGTTCCTGACCGTCTTCGGGCTGGTGGACGACGCGGTGATGGTCACCTGGCTGGCCGGCAGCGTGCTGTCGGAGACCGAGCGCTTCCTGGAATGGGAGGCACGTCGCAGCTCCGTCATCCCCGGACATGTGACGCCCTGACGGCACGTACCCTGGGCGTCGAGAAATACGTCTGCCCGGCCGCCGTCGCCGGCGCCGCAACGAAGGGCACAACGAGGTGCAGTACTACGACAACGTCGTCGAGCTGATCGGCAACACCCCGCTGGTACGGCTACGCAACGTCACCGAGGGCATCCAGGCGACCGTGCTGGCGAAGGTGGAGTACCTCAACCCGGGCGGTTCGGTGAAGGACCGGATCGCGCTGCGGATGGTGGAGGACGCCGAGGCCGCGGGCATCCTCGGGCCCGGCGGCACCATCGTCGAGCCGACCAGTGGCAACACCGGCGTCGGGCTGGCCCTGGTGGCCCAGCTCAAGGGCTACAAGTGCGTCTTCGTCTGCCCGGACAAGGTCAGCCAGGACAAGCAGGACGTGCTGCGCGCGTACGGCGCCGAGGTGGTGGTCTGCCCGACCGCCGTCGCGCCGGAGGACCCGCGCTCCTACTACAACGTCTCCGACCGGCTGGCCCGGGAGATCCCCGGCGCCTGGAAGCCCGACCAGTACAGCAACCCGGCCAACCCGCGCTCGCACTACGAGACCACCGGCCCGGAGCTGTGGAAGCAGACGGAGGGGGAGATCACCCACTTCGTCGCGGGCGTCGGCACCGGCGGCACCATCTCCGGCATCGGCCGCTACCTCAAGGAGGCCTCCGAGGGCCGGGTGAAGGTCATCGGCGCCGACCCGGAGGGCTCGGTCTACTCCGGCGGCACCGGCCGGCCGTACCTGGTCGAGGGCGTCGGTGAGGACTTCTGGCCGGAGACGTACGACCGGGGTGTGGCCGACGAGATCGTGGAGGTCTCCGACAAGGAGTCCTTCGAGATGACCCGGCGGCTGGCCCGCGAGGAGGGGCTGCTGGTCGGCGGCTCCTGCGGGATGGCCGTGGTGGCGGCGCTGGAGGTGGCCCGCAAGGCCGGCCCGGACGACGTGATCGTGGTACTGCTGCCGGACAGCGGTAAGGGCTACCTGTCGAAGATCTTCAACGACAAGTGGATGGCCCGGTACGGTTTCCTGGACAACTCGGGCACCGAGCCGACCGTCGCCGACGCCCTCGCCGGCAAGCCGGGCGGCCTGCCCGAGCTGGTGCACGTGCACCCGACCGAGACGGTCCGCGACGCCATCGACTACATGCGCGAGTACGGCGTCTCCCAGCTTCCGGTGCTCAAGGCCGAGCCGCCGGTGGTGACCGGCGAGGTGGCCGGCTCGATCGCCGAGAAGGACCTGCTCGACGCGCTCTTCACCGGCCAGGCGCACCTGCACGACATGATCGAGCGGCACATGGCCGAGCCGCTGCCGATGATCGGCGGCGGCCAGCCGGTGAGCGAGGCGGTCGGCCTGCTGGAGAAGTCCGACGCGGCGCTGGTGCTGGTCGACGGCAAGCCCAAGGGCGTGCTCACCCGCCAGGACCTCCTCGCCCACCTCGGCGCCCGCTGACCCAGGTCGACAGGGCCGCTCCCGCTGGGGAGCGGCCCTGTCGTCGTCAGCGGCCCAGTTCGGTGGGGACGGCGACCACGTCGACGAAGGCGCCCTTGCGCAGCACGGTGACCGGGAGGCGGGCGCCGATGGCCGGGCCGAGCATCAGCCGTTGCAGGCCCTGGCCGTCCTGCACCGACCGGCCGCCGGCCGAGACGATGACGTCCCCCAGGTAGAGCCCGGCCACCCCGGCGGGGCTGCCCGGGACGACCTCGACCACCCGCAGGCCGCGCCGCTGCCCGGTGCGTTCGGTGAGCTCCGGGGGGAGCGGCACCGGCACCCCGGCGACACCCAGCCAGGCCCGCCGGACCCGACCGTCGGTGGTCAGGTCGGCGATGATCTGCCGGGTGGTGGCGTTGATCGGTACGGCCAGCCCGAGGCCGTACCCGGCGACCGCGGTGTTCACCCCGACCACCCGGCCGGCGGAGTCGGCCAGCGCGCCGCCGGAGTTGCCCGGGTTGAGCGCGGCGTCGGTCTGGATGACGTCCTCGATCAGCCGGACCAGCCGCCCGTCCCGGGCCGGCAGCGACCGGCCCAGCCCGGAGACCACCCCGGCGGTGACCGAGCCGGCCAACCCCATCGGGTTGCCGACCGCCACCACGAGCTGTCCGATCCGCAGGCCGTCCGCGTCGCCCAGCTCCACCGGCGGCACCGCCGGCTCCTCGGCCCGCAGCACGGCCAGGTCCGACAGCGGGTCGGCGCCGACCACCCGGAACCGGGTCTCGGTGCCGTCGCCGAAGGCGGCCGAGCCGCCGCCGGCACCCTGCACGACGTGGGCGCTGGTCAACAGCAGGCCCTCGCCGTCGATGGTGACGGCCGAGCCGGCGCCGGCCCCGCGCGGGGTCCGCACCGACAGGGCGGCGACGCTGGGCAGCACCCGTGCCGCCACGCCGGTCACCACCCGGGAGTACGCGTCCAGGGCGGTCTCCTCCGCCCGCTCGCCGTGATCCGTGTCCATGCATCCGGCAACGCGGTCGCATCGACCGGCATGCCCCGATCCGCTGAGAGCGAACGGCGGTCGGGACGCTTGAGGCGGTCAGAGCGGGCGTTCGTACCGCAGTTGGGGGACGAGGGTGGCGCCGATGTGCTCGTCGCGCCGCGCGCCGGTGGGCGTCCAGCCGCCGCGTTCGTAGAAGGCGCGGGCGGGGGTGTTCTCCCGGAGCACCCAGAGCACCGCCCGGGACCAGCCGCGCGCCCGCATGGCGGCCAGGGCGTCGACCATCAGCACGCGACCGTTGCCCCGGCCGCGCTCCTCCGGTTCCAGGTGGATCGCGTTGAGCAGGCCGGTCGCCGGGTCGTCCTCGTCGTCGGGGCCCAGGTAGCTGAAGCCGACCAGCCGGCCGTCCCGCTCCGCGACGGTCATCCGGTGGTCGTCGCGCTCCCAGGTCCACCGCTCCACCCAGTACCGCCCCATCGCCTCCGGCGTCGGGTCGGCCAGCGCCTCCGCCGGCAGGAACGACGAGTACGCCGCGACCCGCGACCGCTGGTGCAGGGCGCCCACCGGCATCAGGTCGGCCTCGGTGGCGGGGCGCAGGGTGACCGTCATCCGGCCGAGGCTACCCGCCGGGGCGGGACCGGCACGGTCATCAGGTCCTCGGCGACGATCAGGTCCCCGTCGAAGTGCTCGCGGGCCTCGTCGGCGAAGCGGCGCGGGTCGGCGTACCGCTGGGAGAAGTGAGTGAGCAGCAGCGTTTGTACCCCCGACTCGGCCGCCACCCGGGCGGCCTGCGCCGCGGTGAGGTGGCCGACCTCGGCGGCGAGCGCGGCCTCCGAATCCAGGAAGGTCGACTCGATGACCAGCAGATCGGCGAGCTCGGCGAGGGCGTACACCCCGTCGCAGAGCCCGGTGTCCATCACAAAGGCGAATCGCTGCCCCGGGCGGGTCACGCTCACCTCGTCCCGGGTGACGCGGCGCCCGTCCAGGTCGAGGTGGCCGACGCGCTGCAGCTCGCCGACCGCCGGGCCCGCGATGCCGTACGCGGACAGCTTTTCCGGCAGCATCCGGCAGCCGTCCGGCTCGACCAGCCGGTAGCCGTACGTCTCGATCGGGTGCCGCAGCCGGCGGGCCTCCAGCGTGCCGATGCCCAGCGTGATCCGCTGCCCGTCGGCGTCGATCGGCTCGACGCGCAGCTCGGCGGTCTCGTAGAAGGAGCTGGCGTGGCGCAGCCGGGCGAAGTACTCGGCGCCGCCGGCCGGGAAGTGCACGGTCACCGGGTGCGGCACCCGGTCCAGGGAGAGCCGCTGGATCATGCCGGGCAGCCCCAGGCAGTGGTCGCCGTGGAAGTGGGTGACGCAGATCCGGGTGAGGTCGGTGGCGGAGATCCCGGTGTGCAGCATCTGCCGCTGGCTGCCCTCGCCCGGGTCGAAGAGGAGCACCTCGTCGTCCCAGCGCAGCAGGTAGCCGTTGTGGTTGCGGTACCGGGTGGGCGCCTGGCTGGCCGTCCCGAGCACCGCCAGCTCGCGCATCGACACGGTCCTGACCTCCGGCGGCTGAGTGACCGGTCCGGCAACGCCGGACATGAAGCGACCCCCGGGGCTTCCGCGCTCACGCGCAGGCCGGCTGGACTGGGCCGGCACCCCGGGGGTCGGGTGGCTGTCGTGGTTTCGCCGCACCGCTGCCACACGGTCTCGACGATGGTGCAATTTTTGCCCGCCTCGCGGCGGACGAGATTTCACTGTCGAGGACAGCGGCTAGCGGACAGCCACCTCACGAGTCCGATTGCTATACAAGTCTGGACCACCTCCTTTCCCGTGTACCGCCACGCTATCGACTCTCCGGCGGCCCCGGCAACGGATTTCGATCACAGGCCCGGCCGGGAATGTCCGGTGGACGCCCG
Organism: Micromonospora kangleipakensis; assembly: GCF_004217615.1. Lineage (NCBI taxonomy): Bacteria > Bacillati > Actinomycetota > Actinomycetes > Micromonosporales > Micromonosporaceae > Micromonospora > Micromonospora kangleipakensis. Next base: position 1,766,669 of record NZ_SHLD01000001.1, read on the forward strand.
CAGCGCCCGGCCCGCGAGGTCGCGCAGGTGGTTGCGGAGTTCGGGGGGCTCGTGCACCTCGACCTCACTGCCGAGCGTGGTGAGCCGGAACGCGAGCCAGTCCAGGGTGTCGACGTGCGAGACGAGCCGGCAGGTCCGCTCGTCGACCGGCGTCAGCTCGCCGTCGCCGACCCGGCCCCGTACCTCGGCGACCGGGGCGTGCAGGGTGGCCACCGCCCGGTACGTGGGCGCGAGCGCGTACAACTTCTCGTGCACGTACGCGGCCGCGTCCGCGGCCGGCAGGTCCCTGGGCACGGCGCGGACCCCGGTGGCGGCGGCGTCGGCGAGCCGGTCCACCCGGTAGATCCGCCAGTCGTCGCGGTCGTTGTCGTACCCGACCAGGTACCAGCGGTGCCCGGCGGCGACCAGCCGGTACGGGTCCACGTGCCGGCGGCTCCCGGTGCCGTCGTGGCTCCGGTAGCCGAACCGGACCCGCTGCCGGCCGGTGATCGCGGCGGCGAGCGTGGTGAGCAGGTCGGGGTCGACGGGATCGGGCGCACCGATCGGCGCCATCGGCACGGTGGCCGCGGTGAGGTTGCGGACCCGGTACCGCAGCCGGGACGGCAGCACCTGGTCGAGCTTGGTCAGCGCCCGCAGCGCGGCCTCCTCGATCCCGGTCACTGCCTGCCGGGCGGCGGTCCGCAGGCCGACCGCGACGGCCACCGCCTCCTCGTCGTCGAGCAGCAGCGGTGGCAGGGCGGCCCCGGCGACCAGCCGGTAGCCGCCGGTCACGCCGAGGCTGGCCGCCACCGGGTAGCCGAGGTCGCGCAGCCGGTCGACGTCCCGGCGGATGGTGCGAGGGCTGACCGCCAGGCGCTCGGCCAGTTCGCTGCCGGGCCACTCGCGCGGGGTCTGGAGCAGCGAGAGCAGTCGGAGTAGTCGACCGGGGGTGTCCGTCACGATTTCCAGCATGCCAGGGAACGAGGACGGGAACTGACCTAGATCGTGGTTACCGTCCTCAGCATGACCGACGAGATCAGGAACTTCCGCATCGACGTCCCCGAGTTCGACCTGGCGGACCTGCACCGCCGGCTGGACGCCACCCGGTGGCCGCGCCAGCTCCCCGGCCAGGACTGGCAGCGCGGCGTGCCGGTCGACCACCTGCGCGAGCTGGCCGGGCACTGGCGCACCGGGTACGACTGGCGGGCACAGGAGGCGCGGTTGAACGCGTTCCCGCAGTTCGTCACCGAGATCGACGGCCTCGACGTGCACTTCCTGCACGTCCGCTCGACGGAACCGGACGCGCTGCCGCTGCTGCTCACCCACGGCTGGCCGAACTCGTTCGTCGAGTTCGCCGAGCTGATCGGGCCGCTCACCGATCCGCGCGCCCACGGTGGCGACCCCGGGCAGGCGTTCCACGTGGTGGTGCCGTCGGTGCCCGGCTTCGGGTTCTCCGCCCCGCCGGCGGAGGCCGGTTTCTCCGTCGCTCGGGTCGGGCGGATGTTCGCCGAGCTGATGCGCCGGCTCGGGTACGACCGGTACGGCGTCCAGGGCGGCGATCTCGGGGCGTACGTCGCACCGGAGGTGGCCCGGGCCGCGCCGGAGCGGGTGGTCGGCGCGTACGTCACCGGCGGGCTCGGCATGCCCACCGAGGCGGACCTGCCGGAGCTGACCGAACCCGAGCGGGCGTTCTACCACCAGATGCGGGAGTGGGCCGGCGTCGGGGTGGACCACCACGGCCTGCTGCGGGCCGCCCCGCAGACGTTCAGCTACGCGTGGCAGGACTCCCCGGTCGGGCTGCTTGCTTGGATGATCCACAAGTTCAAGGAGTTCACCTGGACGGTGGACATCCCGGAGAAGGCGATCGACCGCGATCTGCTGCTGACAAACGTGAGCCTCTGGTGGTTCACCGGCACCTCCGGCTCGTCGTCCTGGTTCATGTACGACAACACCGCCTTCGCCTGGCCGCAGGGGCAAAACCTGGTTCCGACCGGCGTGTACTCCGGCACCCCCGGGATCCGCCGGCTCGCGGAGCGGCACAACCGGATCACGCACTGGCCGGAGGGGAACCCGGGCAGCCACTTCGTGGCGATGGACGAGCCGTACGCCTTCGCCGCCGATCTGCGCGCCTTCTTCGCCCAGTTCCGCTGACGGCGGGTGCGGCGGGTCGCTACGAAGCTGATGACGTGAATGGATTAGCGCCCGGGCCGCCGGGGTGATTCATCCACGACATCAGCTTCGTAGCCCCGGGTGGGCTTACGCCGGGCCCTGCGAGGCCGGTTCGGCGACGCCGATTGGGCCCTCGCGGGGGCCCTCCTCGGACGCCGGCTGGACGGCCAGCGACGGGAAGTCGGCCAGGTCGCCCTCCGGCTCGGCGTCCCACTCGGGAAAAACCAGGTCGCTCTGGAGGTAGAGGCAGAGCATCTGGGTGAGGTGGCGCAGCCCGTCGAGGTGGGTGCGCTCGTGGCCGTGAGTGGCGTCGACGCCGAAGCCGAGCAGCGCCACCCGGGCGTGCGCGCCCGCCTCGACCGCCGCCGCCACGTCCGAGCGGTAGTAGTCGAAGACGTCCCGGACCAGGTCGACGCCGTGCTCCTTGGCGATGGCGGCCAGGTTCCGGGTCAGGTGGTAGTCGAACGGGCCCACCCCGTCGCCCATCGCCAGGGTCGCCGCGTCCTCCCGCGACTGCTGCCCGGGGGCGACCACCGCGGCGTCCACCGAGACGATCTCCGCGACGTCCGGGTCCAGGCCGTGGCTGGCCCCGTGGCCGATCTCCTCGGTGACCGTGACCAGCAGGTGCGCGGTGACCGCCGGGGTGATCCCCGCGTCGACCATCGCCTTGAACGCGGTGAGCACCGCCGCCACGCCCGCCTTGTCGTCCAGGTGTCGGGACTTCACGTACCCGCTGGGGGTGATCATCGGGTTGGGCAGGAACGCGACGAAGTCGCCGGCGTCGATGCCGAGCGCCCGCAGCCCGGCGATGTCCTCGACCGGCTCGTCGACCCGCACCTCGACGTGCTCCCAGCCGACGCCCTGCAGGTCGACGTCGTCGTTGTAGCGGTGCCCGCTCGCCTTCAGCGGGAGCACCTGGCCGGTGATCACCCGGTCCAGGTCGTCGGTGAAGATCCGCAGGTGGGCGCCCTCCGCGAACCGGGAGCTGTGCGTGCCGATGGTCTTCAGCTCCAGCCGGCCGTTCTCCTTCAGCCGCTTCACCATGCCGCCGATCGTGTCGGTGTGCACCACGACCGCCCGGTCGGCGCCGGTCTCCCGCGGGCCGGGCAGGCTGGCGCTCAGCGCGCCGCGCCGGGTCAGCGTGGAGGAGACGCCGAACGCGGAGAGCCGCTCGCCGACGTACTGCTGGATGTGGTCGGTACGCCCCGACGGACTGGGGATCTCCAGCAGCTCCACCAGCACCTGGCGGAGGTAGTCGAGGTCGAGCTCCAGCGGTTTCGGACTCACGCGGCACCCCCCGCCCCGGCCGGCGACCAGAGCCGCTGCGGCGCCCGGGTACCGGGGAAGAGCAGGTCCACGAAGCGCTCGGCGGTCGGCTGCGGCTCGTGGTTGGCCAGGCCGGGCCGCTCGTTCGCCTCGATGAAGACGTGCTCCGGCCGGTCCGGGGTGGGCACCAGCAGGTCCAGCCCGGTGACCGGGATGTCCAGCGCCCGGCTGGCCGCCACGCACGCCTCGGCGATGGCCGGGTGCAGCTCGGCGGTGACGTCGTGGATGGTGCCGCCGGTGTGCAGGTTGGCGGTCCGGCGTACCGCGAGCACCTGGCCCTCGGGGAGCACGTCGTGCATCCGGTGGCCGGCCGCCGCCACCACCTCGCGGGTCATGCCGTCGATCGGAATGCGGGATTCGCCGCCGGTGGCGGCGGCCCGGCGCCGGCTGTGCCGCTCGATCAGCTCGGTGACGTCGTGCACCCCGTCCCCGGTGATCTGGGCGGGGCGGCGGACCGCGGCGGCCACCACCTCGTGGTCGATGACGATCACCCGCAGGTCCGCACCGTCGCGCAGCTCCTCGATCAGCACGTCCGGGCAGAACCGCCGGGCCAGCTCCACCGCGGCGGTGAGCGCCTCGGCGGTCCGGACGCCGACGGTGATGCCGTTGCCCTGCTCGCCGCGGGCCGGCTTGACCACCACCGGGCCGACGTCCGCCAGGAAGGCCAGGTCGTCCGGCTCGCCGGTGGCGGTCCGGCCGCGCGGCACCGACAGCCCGGCCTCGGTGAGGATCCGCCGGGTGACCCGCTTGTCGTCGCAGCGGCTCATCGCCACCGCCGAGGTCAGCTCGGAGAGCGACTCCCGGGTGTGGATGGCCCGGCCACCGTTGGTCAGCTTCAGCTCGCCCCAGCGCGGGTCGGTGACCTCCACCCGGATGCCGCGCCGCATCGCCTCGTCCGCGACGATCTTCGCGTACGGGTTGAGCTCGTCGTACCCCTCCGGGGTGGCGGGCAGGAAGAGCCGCTCGTTGATCGGGTTCTTCCGCTTCACGCAGAGCGTGCCGGTGCGGTGGAAGCCGAGCCGCTCGTAGAGCCGGATCGCCCCCGAGTTCTCGGCGAGCACCGAGAGGTCCACGAAGGCCCGCCCCCGCTCGTCGAGCCGGTCGGCCAGCTCCGACAGCAGCGCCTGGCCGGTGCCGGGCGGCGCGTGGTTGAAGTCCACCGTCAGGCACCAGAGGCTGGCGCCGTTCTCCGGGTCGGCGAAGACCGCCACGTGGTCGACGCCGGTGATGGTGCCGACGATCTCGCCGGTGGGCGCCTCGGCGATCAGGTGCAGGAACCGGTCGGTGCCGGCGTTCTCGACCAGCACCTCGACCGGCGCGGTGACCATGCCGTTGCGGGCGTAGATCCGGTTCACCGCGTCGGCGTCCGCGGCGTCGCGCAGCGGACGGATCACCAGGCCCGGGATCTCCCCGCCGGAGTCGGTGGCGGCCGGCCGCCGGTCGCCCAGCGGCAGCCGGTAGGTCAGCGAGGGGTCGATGAAGAGCTCGTCCGGCAGCCGGGAGACCAGCACGTGCGGGTCGCGCAGGTAGATGCAGATGTCCCGGGCGCCAACCGCCTCGGAGCGCAGCACGTCGGCGACATCAACCTGGTCGGCGAAGGTCTGGCCGAAGACCAGCCGGCCCCAGCCGCAGTCCAGGACCACGCCCGCCGGGTCGGTGGGCTGCCGCGTGGGCTCGGGTGCGCCCGGGGCGACCGGGTCGCCGCCCGGACCGGTCCGCTCGCGGCGGCGGCCGAGCACCCGTTCCCGGTCGGTACGCGCCGTGCCGGTGGCGAGGGTGTCGGTCACGGTCAGTCGATTCCGTGGCTCTGGAGCCACATTTCCAGGAGTCCCAGTTGCCACAGCTTGTTTCCGTTCAACGGGGTCAGTTCGGCGTTCGGGTCGGCCAGCAGCGCGTCGACGTAGTCGGCGCGGAACAGGTCGCGGCGGCGGGCCTCGGGCGCGGAGAGCGCGTCGCGTACCCGGTCGAGGAGCTTGCCCTCGAGGTGGGTGAGGCCCGGCACCGGGAAGTAGCCCTTGGGCCGGTCGATCACCTCGTGCGGGAGGACCCGGCGGCCGATCTCCTTCAGTACGCCCTTGCCGCCCTGGGCCAGCTTCAGCTCCGGCGGGCAGCTCGCCGCCAGCTCCACGAACTCGTGGTCGAGGAAGGGCACCCGGGCCTCCAGCCCGTGCGCCATCGTCATGTTGTCGACCCGCTTCACCGGGTCGTCGGTCAGCATGACCTGGGTGTCGATCCGCAGGCCGGCGTCGACCGCGGTCTGCGCGCCCGGCCGGCCCAGGTGCCCGGCGACGAACTCCCGCGCCGGGTCGCCGTCGGCGAGCCACGCCGGGTTGAGCACCCGCGCCAGCCCGGCCGCGTCCCGGTCGAAGAACGCCTTCGCGTACGTCTCCAGCGCCTGCTCCCGGTCGACGCCGGCGAGCGGCGGGTACCAGTGGTAGCCGCCCAGGATCTCGTCCGCGCCCTGGCCGGACTGGACCACCTTGACGTGCTGGGCGACCTCCTGGCTGAGCAGCCAGAACGCCACGCAGTCGTGGCTGACCATCGGTTCGCTCATGGCCGCGACGGCGGCCTCCAGCGGCGGCAGCAGGTCGCCGGTGGGCACCTTGATCTGGTGGTGGTCGGTGCCGAAGGTCTTCGCGACCAGGTCGGAGTAGGCGAACTCGTCGCCCTCCCGGCCGCCGACGGACTCGAACCCGATGGAGAAGGTGGCGAGCCCGGACTGCCCCTCGCCGGCGAGCAGGGCGACCACCAGGCTGGAGTCGAGCCCGCCGGAGAGCAGCACGCCGACCGGCACGTCGGCGACCATCCGGCGGCGCACCGCGGTGGTCAGCGACTCCCGCAGCGCGTCCTGCCAGTCCCGCTCGGACCAGTCGGCGCGCTCGGCGGCGCGGGTGAACGCCGGGTCCCAGTAGACCCGCTCGCGGGTGGAGCCGTCGGGCTCGTAGACGCGGACGGTGGCCGGGGGCAGCTTGGCGACGCCGCGCAGGATGGTCCGCGGCGGCGGCACGATGCTGTGGAGGCTCAGGTAGTGGGCGAGCGCCACCGGGTCGATCGAGGTGTCGATCCCGCCCCCGGCCAGCAGCGCCGGCAGGGTGCTGGCGAAGCGCACCACGCCGGGCGTCTCGGCCAGGTAGAGCGGCTTGATGCCGAGCCGGTCCCGGGCCAGGACGAGGCGGCCGGTGTCCCGCTCGCTGATCGCGACGGCGAACATGCCGATCAGGTGGTCGACGAAGTCGAGCCCCCACTCGGCGTACGCCTTGATCACGACCTCGCTGTCACCGGCGGAGAAGAAGCGGTGGCCCTTGGCCTGCAACTCCTGGTGCAGCTCGCGGTAGTTGTAGATGCAGCCGTTGAAGACGCCGGTCAGGCCCGAGGCGGCGTCGACCAGCGGCTGGCCGCTCGCCGCGGAGAGGTCGATGATCTTCAGGCGGCGGTGGCCGAGGGCCGTCGGGCCCTGGGACCAGACCCCGCTGTCGTCCGGTCCCCGGTCACTCATCGTGGCCGCCATCCGCTCCACCGCCGCGACGTCGGCACGCGAGCCGTCACGACGGAACTCCCCAGCCAGTCCGCACATGCCACGCCATGCTGCCAGAGGCTGCCGGGGTTCGCCCGTTGAGCTGATGCCCCTGCATTACACGTTTGCTAAGGTGCGCGCGCCCTTCGCCGGGCCGCTTGCGGGTGCCGGGAATCCTGTCCCGGGTCGGCGTGATGCCCGAATCGGACCGGGCCCACGGTGTGACAAACACCGCAGGCCCGGAAACGGACATCAGGTCGGTCAGCCGGCGGTACGCGCCACGCCGACCGGGCAGCTCAGCCCGTTGGGGCCGTGGTTGCAGTACCCGTTCGGGTTCTTCGTGGGCGCCAGGTACTGCTGGTGGTAGTCCTCGGCGAAGTAGTAGTCGCCGAGCGGGGCGATCTCCGTGGTGATCTCACCCTTGCCGGCCCGCGCCACGATCGGCGCGAACGCGTCCCGGGACGCCTGCGCGGTGGCGAGCTGGTCCTCGGTGGTGGTGTAGATCGCCGACCGGTACTGCGTACCGACGTCGTTGCCCTGGCGCATGCCCTGCGTCGGGTCGTGGTTCTCCCAGAAGACCTTGAGCAGGTCCTCGTAGCTGATCTTGGTGGGGTCGTAGACCACCTGGACCGCCTCGACGTGCCCGGTCATCCCCGAGCAGACCTCCTCGTAGGTCGGGTTCGGGGTGACGCCACCCGCGTAACCGGCCGACGTGGTGATCACACCGGGCAGGGTCCAGAACAGTCGCTCGGCGCCCCAGAAACAGCCCATTCCGAAGACGGTGACCTGCGAGCCCTCGGGGAACGGGCCCTTCAGCGAGGACGGGAGCACCTCGTGCCGGTCACCGATCGGCATCGCGATCGGGCGGCCCGGCAGGGCCTGGTCGGGGGTGGGCAGCTCGGCCTTCATGCGGCGAAGGAACACGGTGGGACTCCTCTCGTACCTCTGCCAGCCTGTAACACCACCGGGCCCCGCTTCCTTACCCGCCCTGCCGCCGATCACCGGACGTCAGGAGTCCGTCACGCTGTCCCTAGCCGACCCGATGTCCGGTGACGGCGGCGGCGATCCGGCCGGCGTACTCCCGGGCCTCCGGGTCGTCGGTGTAGCGGGTCCGGGGCCAGAAGAAGCCGCGCAGGCCGTCCCCCTTGGCCCGGGGCACCACGTGGGCGTGCAGGTGCGGCACCGACTGGGAAACCTTGTTGTTCATCGCCACGAACGTCCCACCGGCCCCCAGACCGGTCTCCACCGCCAGGGCCAACCGCTGCACGAGGCCGAAGTAGCCGGCCAGCGCCTCCGCCGGCAGGTCGGTCAGGGTGACCAGGTGGACCCGCGGCACCACCAGCACGTGCCCCTTGAACACCGGCCGGGTGTCCAGGAACGCCACCCCGTCCGGCTCGTCCGCGACGGTGAACGCGGGCACCTCGCCCGCCACGATCCCGCAGAACACGCACCCGCTCATCGCGCCAGGCTATTACCGGCACCGTGCGGCCGCCCTCCGGGCGCGGCCGTGGCGGTGGGCCGGGGTGAGCTCGTGCTGCGCTACGAAGCTGATGACGAGAATGAATCAGGGTGATGCTTCAGTCCGGGGCCCTGGCCGGCGTCGGTTGCGTGGCGGGGTGAGTCAGCTGCGTCATCGGGTTTGCAGCGACCGCGACGGACCGCGCGGGCGACCGGCGACGTCGCGCCCGGCGGGTTCCGCCCGGGCCGGCGCATGGGCGGACTAACGTCTCGGGAATGAGTCACGGCTTTGAGACGCTCGCCATCCACGCCGGCCAGGACCCGGAGGCCCGCACCGGCGCGGTGATCCCACCGATCTACCAGACCAGCACGTACGCCCAGGACGCCGTCGGGGCGCCCCGTCAGGGCTACGAATACAGCCGTTCCGGCAACCCCACCCGCGACGCCCTCCAGGAGTGCCTGGCCGCGCTGGAGGGCGGGCCCGTCGGGCTCGCCTTCGCCAGCGGCCTGGCCGCCGAGGACGCCCTGCTGCGCACCGTCTGCAAGCCGGGCGACCACGTGGTGATCCCGGACGACGCGTACGGCGGCACGTACCGGCTCTTCGCCAAGGTCGCCGAGCGCTGGGGACTGGACTTCACGCCGGCCCGGGTCTCCGACCCGGACGCGGTGCGGGCCGCGATCCGCCCCGGCACCACCCGGATCATCTGGGTGGAGACGCCGACCAACCCGTTGCTCGGCATCGCCGACATCGCCACCCTGGCCGCCGTCGCGCACGACGCCAACGCGCTGCTGGTGGTCGACAACACCTTCGCCTCGCCGTACCTGCAGCAGCCGATCGCGCACGGCGCGGACGTGGTGGTCCACTCCACCACGAAGTACATCGGCGGCCACTCCGACGTGGTCGGTGGCGCGCTGATCGCCGCCGACGCCGGGCTCGGCGACGGGCTGCGCTACCACCAGAACGCGATGGGCGCGATCAACGGCCCGTTCGACGCCTGGCTCACCCTGCGCGGCATCAAGACCCTCGGCGTACGGATGGACCGGCACTGCGACAACGCCGAGCGGATCGCCGCGTACCTGGACGGGCACGCGAAGGTCGGCCAGGTCATCTACCCGGGCCTGCCGTCGCACCCGGGCCACGAGGTGGCCGCCAAGCAGATGAGCCGGTTCGGCGGCATGATCTCGTTCCGCGCCGCGGGCGGCGAGGAGCACGCGGTGGAGATCTGCAACCGGGCGAAGCTCTTCGTGCTCGCCGAGTCGCTCGGCGGCGTGGAATCCCTGATCGAGCACCCGGGCCGGATGACACACGCAAGTGCTGCCGGCTCGCCGCTTGAAGTTCCCGGCGATCTCGTGCGACTGTCTGTCGGCATCGAGACGGTCGACGACCTGCTCGCCGATCTGGAGCAGGCGCTGGGCTGACCGCTGGGGAGGGTGGCCGTGCAGGACATCATGCCGACCTGGGTGGGGGCGACCGCCAAGCAGATCGCCCGGGGCGTACGCCGGGGCGACGTCTCCGCCACCCAGGTCGTCGCCGACCACCTGGACCACATCGCCCGGGCCGACGCCGACCTCGCCGCGTTCCGCACGGTACGCGGCGGGGAGGCGGTCACCGAGGCGGAGAAGGTCGACGAGCAGGAGGACCTGGCGAACCTCCCGCTGGCCGGGGTGCCGGTCGCGGTCAAGGAGAACACCCCGGTCGCCGGCCTGCCCACCTGGAACGGGTCGGCCGCGGTGCGGACCAGCGTGGCGGAGGCCGACCACGAGGTGGTCCGGCGGCTGCGCGGCGCGGGGGCGGTGATCCTCGGGGTGACCCGGATGCCGGAACTCGGCCTCTGGGCGCTCACCGACGACGAGACCGGGGTGACCCGCAACCCGTGGGACCCGCGGCGTACCCCCGGCGGCTCCTCCGGCGGCGCGGCCGCCGCGGTCGCCGCGGGCCTGGTGCCGATGGCGCACGGCAACGACGGCCTCGGCTCGATCCGCATCCCGGCGGCCTGCTGCGGGCTGGTCGGGCTCAAGCCCGGCCGCGGCGTGATCCCCTACCAGCTCGGCGCGGACGACTGGTTCGGCCTCGCCGAGCACGGCGTGCTGACCGGCACGGTCGCCGACGCGGTGGTCGGCTTCTCGGTGCTGGCCGGCCGCCGCCCCGACAAGCTGGTCCCGCCGTCGCGCCTGCGGGTCGGCGTCTCGCTGCGCTCGCCGGTCCGCGGCGTCTCGCCGGACGCGCCCAACCGGGACGCGGTCGCCGCCGCAGGCCGGCTGCTCGCCGCCGCCGGGCACGACACCGTGCCGGCCGACCCGGTCTACCCGACCGCGCTCGGCCTCAAGGGGATCGCCACCTGGTTCGCCGCGGCGGCCGCCGACGTGCAGGCCGCCGGGGTGGAGCGGCGGGACCTCCAGCGGCGCAGCCGCCGGCACGTCGCACTCGGCGAGTGGGCGCAGCGGCGCGGGTACGTCCGGGAGGCCGACCGGGCCGCCTGGCGGGAGCGCTCGGTGAGCTTCTTCGGCGACCACTCGATCGACCTGCTGCTCACCCCGGCGCTGGCCGGCCCGCCGCCGGAGGCCGCCGGCTGGTCGGGCCGCTCCTGGATGGCGAACATGAAGGCCAACATCCGGTACGCCCCGTACGCCGCCCCGTGGAACATCGCCGGCCTGCCCGCCATCGTGGTGCCGGTCGGCCGGCGACCGGACGGGCTGCCCGTCGCCGTGCAGCTGGTCGGCCCGCCCGGTTCGGAGCTGCTGCTGCTCGGTGTCGCCGGCCAGTTCGAGATGCAGGCCCCGTGGCAGCGGCACGCCCCGGGCTACCCGCGGGTGGGGACGGGGTCGCCGGCCGCCGCATGATCGACTAGCGTGTGCGCACCTTGACGCGTACCCGGGGGACATGATGCGGTGCCAGACCTGCGGGGACGAGACGTCCCCGGCCTTCGACGACTGCCAGCGCTGCGCTACGCCGCTCGACGGTCCGGCCCTGTCACCGGGGATCGCCACCTATGGCGTACGCGGGCTCGGGCTGGCCGCGGCGATCGGCCTGGGCCTGACCACGCTGCTGTACGTGCTGCTGGCGCTCTTCCCGGCCGTGGACGCGGTGCTGGCCCGGCGGGCCGGGACGACCGACGACGCGGAGCCGATCCGGAGCGCCACGGTGCTGGAGGGCCTCCTCAACGTGCCGTACCTGCTGGTCTACCTGACCACCGCGGTACTGGTCATGATCTGGATGTTCCGGGCCCGGAAGAACACCGACGCCTTCCCCGGTGTCCGGCCGCATCTCAACGCCCACTGGGCGATCACCGGCTGGTGGGTGCCCTTCGCCAGCCTCGTGATCCCCTGCAAGGTGATGGCCGACATCGCCCGGGATAGCCTCGGCCGCACCCGGGGGCTGGTGGCTCTCTGGTGGGCGGGCTGGCTGGTCTTCAGCGTCGCGGATGTGTTCACCAGCCTCGACACCGCGAAGAGCCAACTGCTGCTGCCCGAGCCGCGCACCCCGCAGGACTTCCAGCGCTACGCCGACCACTACCAGGAGGCGGCGCTGCGGAACCTGGTCCCGGCACTGGCCTGCCTGGTCGCAGGCGCGTCGCTGATCGCGCTGATCCTGCGGATCTCCGCCGCCCAGCAGGCGCGGATCGCCCGCGGCACCACCGCCTGGCCGGGCGCCCCGGCCTGGCTCGCCGCCCCGGCCGGGCCCGGACCGGCCGGCGAGCCGGTGACCGAGCCGTCGCAGCCGGTCTCCGCCGACGGGAACCCGGTGTCGCCACCGGCGCCGGGAGCGGCTGGTGGCACGATCGGGGCATGACGGAACTGGTCGGTCTCGCCGACGTACAGGCCGCGCGGGAACTGCTCGCCGGCGTCACCCGCACCACCCCGCTGGAGCCCTCCCGGCCGCTCAGCGCCGCGCTCGGCGGGCCGGCGTGGCTGAAGTGCGAGAACGTGCAGCGCGCCGGGTCGTACAAGGTGCGCGGCGCGTACGTGCGGATCTCCCGGCTCTCGGCCGAAGAGCGGGAACGCGGCGTGGTCGCCGCCAGCGCCGGCAACCACGCGCAGGGGGTGGCGCTCGCCGCCGGCCTGGTCGGCACCCACGCCACCGTCTTCATGCCGGTGAACGCGCCGCTGCCGAAGGTGGCCGCCACGAAGGGGTACGGCGCCAAGATCGAGCTGGTCGGCAACACGGTGGACGAGTCGCTGGTCGCGGCGCAGACCTTCGCCGAGCGGACCGGGGCGGTGCTGATCCACCCGTTCGACCACCCGGACGTCATCGCCGGGCAGGGCACGGTGGCGCTGGAGATCCTCGAACAGTGCCCGGACGTGAAGACCATCGTCACCGGGGTCGGCGGTGGCGGGCTGATCTCCGGCATCGCGGTGGCGGCCAAGGCGCTGCGTCCGGACGTACGGGTGATCGGGGTGCAGGCCGCGACGGCCGCCGCCTTCCCGCCCTCGCTGAGGGCCGGCGAGCCGGTGCGGCTGCCGTCGTTCTCGACGATCGCCGACGGGATCGCGGTCGGCCGGCCCGGCGAGCTGACCTTCACCCACGTCCGCAAGCTGGTCGACGAGATCGTCACGGTCTCCGAGGAGGACATCTCCCGGGCGCTGCTGATGCTGCTGGAGCGCGGCAAGCAGGTGGTGGAGCCGGCCGGCGCGGTCGGCGTGGCCGCGTTGCTGGCCGGCGTGGTCGAGGTGGAGGCGCCGGTGGTGGCCGTGCTCTCCGGCGGCAACATCGACCCGCTGCTGATGCTGCGGGTGATCGAGCACGGCCTCGCGGCGGCCGGCCGGTACCTGCGGTTCACCGTGCGCTGCTCGGACCGGCCGGGCCAGCTCGCCTCGCTGCTCAGCGAGATCGCCGAGCACCGGGCCAATGTGGTCGACGTGGAGCACCAGCGGGCCAACCCGCACCTGCGCCTCGGCGAGGTGGAGGTGGCGCTCTCGGTGGAGACCCGGGGCGTGGAGCACTCCGACACGCTGATCAGCGCGCTGCGGGCCAGCGGCTACCAGGTGGTCTTCGCCGCCGAGGCGTGACGCCCCGCGCCACCGGCCGCCGGGTTGGTGGATCCGGGCGCCGCAGACGCGAACGCCCCGGCCGGGTACGGCCGGGGCGGTGCGGCAGTCGGGTCCGACCGGCCTGTCAGCCCCGGTCGGGGTCGGGCCCGGGCCTGCCGGCGCGGGTCCGGGTGCGGCGGTCAGCCGGAGAAGGGCTCGAACTTGACCACGGTCACCTTGATGTCGGCGCCGCTCGGGGCCGTGTAGGTGCAGGTCTGGCCCTCGCGGCCGCCCAGGATCGCCTTGCCGAGGGCGGACTCGGGACTGTAGACGGTCAGGTCGGTGCTGGACGAGATCTCCCGCGAGCCGAGCAGGAACGTCTCGGTGTCGTCGGTGTCGTCGTCGAAGAAGATCGTCACGACCATGCCGGGCGCCACCGCGTCGGCGCTCGGGGCCCCACCGACCTTGGCGGTGCGGAGCAGCTCCTTCAGGTAGAGGATGCGCCCCTCCGCCTTGCCCTGCTCCTCGCGGGCGGCGTGGTAGCCGCCGTTCTCCCGGAGGTCGCCCTCCTCGCGCCGCGCGTTGATCTCGGCGGCGATCACCGGCCGGTTCGCGATGTGCTCGTCGAGCTCGGCCTGGAGGCGGTCGTACGCGTCCTGGGACAGCCAGGTGGCGGGCGCCTCGTTGCCATTCGTGGACACAGGCGGTCCTCCTTGTTGGTGCGGACTGGCTGACAGGTGAACTACCAAGTTACCAGTGCGGGACACGTCAGGGTGTCGCCGATCACCCCGGGTGCCGGCCGCCGGACCGGCCGTGGGCGCGGTTCGGCCGGGCCGGCCGGACGCGGTCAGGCGGCCGGGCGGCAGCGCAGCACCTCGCCGATGAACGGCCGGGCGCTGGTGGCCAGCCGGTGCCGGGCGTCGACCTGGCGTTCACCCGGCTGCGCGGTCACCGTGACCTCCTCGCGCCCCACCTCGGCGCCGTCGGAGGAGCGGGCCCGGAGCACACAGGTCGCCGAGCCGCCCGCCGGCACGGTGACCCGGAAGTCGACCACCACCTGGGAGTCGGTGATCTCCGTGTAGGTGATCACCTGGGCGTCGTACCGGGGATCGCCGTACTGGCGGTAGAGCTTGGTGGCGGCCAGGCCGAGGGTCGCCAGCAGGACGACCGCCAGCAGCGCCGGAAGCAGCGGGCGCCGGCGTCCCGGTTCGCGGCGGCGGCCGTACCGGCCGGCCGGGAAGACCGGCGAGCCCGGAGTGATTGTGGCGTGCGTCTCGCTCACCGGCGGGTATCTCCTGGCGTTGTTGTCGGCGGCATCGGCAAGAATGGCAGAGTCCATCTTCCCAGCCCGGCGCTGACCCAAGGATGGCAGGTCGGCGGTGACGCGGACAGGCCAGCACCGGGGGTTTTCCGGGCGCGGGGGAGATTCCGGCAGGTCAGCCGGGTGACCCGGGGTCGGGTCGCCCGACGGGCACAGACGAGGAGTGCCGAAGGTGGCAGAGCAGCTGCGTCTCATGGCCGTGCACGCCCATCCCGACGACGAGTCGAGCAAGGGCGCCGCGACCACGGCGAAATACGTCGCCGAAGGGGTGGACGTCCTGGTTGTGACCTGTACGGGCGGTGAGCGGGGCAGCGTGCTCAACCCGAAGATGGACCGACCGGACGTCTGGGCGAACATCGCCGACATCCGCCGCGCCGAGATGGACGCCGCCCGCGCGATCCTCGGCATCGAGCAGGCCTGGCTCGGGTTCGTCGACTCCGGGCTGCCCGAGGGCGACCCGCTGCCGCCGCTGCCGGAGGGGTGCTTCGCCCTCCAGGACGTGGAGGGCGCGGCGGCGCCGCTGGTGCGCCTGATGCGGCAGTTCCGGCCGCACGTGGTCACCACGTACGACGAGGAGGGTGGCTACCCCCACCCGGACCACATCATGACCCACAAGGTGACGGTGGCCGCCTTCGAGGCCGCCGGTGACCCCGACCGCCACCCGGAGCTGGGCGAGCCGTGGCAGCCGCTGAAGCTCTACTACGACATCGGCTTCTCCAAGGGCAAGATCATGGCGCTGCACGAGGGCATGCTCGCCGCGGGCCTCGAGTCGCCGTACGAGGAGTGGCTCAAGCGCTGGGAGGACCGTCCCGACAAGGGCCCCCGGATCACCACCCGGGTCGAGTGCGCCGAATACTTCCCGGTCCGCGACGACGCCCTGCGCGCCCACGCCACCCAGATCGACCCCGACGGCTTCTGGTTCCACGTCCCGATGGAACTCCAGCAGCGCGCCTGGCCGACCGAGGACTACCAGCTCGCCCGCTCGCTGGTGGACAGCCCGCTGCCCGAGTCGGACCTCTTCGCCGGGGTCCGCGAGACGTGCCATGCCCGCTGATCCGGCGGAGGGCTACGCTGGACGGGAGCCGCACATCGGAGGAACGCCATGCTGACCACTGCCCAGGTGCTCGCGGAGAACAACTTCGGTGACACCCGCACGGGTGGCCTGGCCGGGCCGATGGGCCTCTTCCTCATCGTGCTGCTGGCCACCGTCACCATCCTGCTGATCCGCAACATGAACGCCCGACTGCGCCGCCTGCCCGAGCGGTTCCCGGAGCAGGCCGGTCCGGCGGACCTCGGCCGGACCGACGGGACAGTCGTCGATCCGACAGACGGGACCGCGGCGCAGGAATCACCCACGGACGCACCCAACGGCTCCCAGCAGCGCCGGAACGGGTAGTCAACGCGTGATTCACGTCGAAGCCGGTCGTCGCCCCCTGTTGCGACCACCGGCTTTGGCTTAGCCTTCCGCCGGGGGACCGAAAGTCCCCGAGCCGTGCGCGGAAGGGGGGCGCCGATGACCGTCGAAGCGGCGGCCACCCGCCGTGCCCCCGGTGTGCCGGCGGACGGGGTGGGTCCGTGACCTCGGGCCGGGACGGCAAACCTCCCGATCGGCTGGGCCTGCGCGGCACGCCGACCGGGGTGCTCCTGCTGACCGCCGCGGTCGGGGTCACCGCACTGGCCGCCGCCGTCGTCGGCCTGACCGTCCCGGTGTCCCTCCCGTCGGACGACGCGCTACCGGCCCCGGCCCGCTTCGGCATCGCCGTCGCCGCGTTCGCCGTCGCCCAGCTCGCCCGGCTCCGGTTCCGGACCGCCGCCGGGATGGTGAGCATCACCTGGGGCGAGGCCGCCCTCATCGTCTGCCTGTACCTCGTACCTGCCGGCTGGCTGCCGGCGGCGGCCCTGCTCGGCGCCGGGACGGCCTGGACGGCCATGTCCCTGCTCACCGACCGCCGGCCGGCGCTGGAGCTCGTCCGGATCACCGGATCGCTGACCGCCGCCACCGCGCTCGCCGTCGCGATCGCCAGCGCGCTGGGCCGGCCCCTGCTGGCCGCGCCGACCCCGGCGCTCGCCCTCGCGCTCACCGCCAGCTCGGTGACCTACCTGCTCACCAGCGGCTGGCTCGGCGGGGCGACCCTGGCGCTGCGGCACGGCGTCCCGATCGGACCGCCGCTGCTCGCCGCGCTCCGCGGCAAGCTGCTGATGTTCGTCGGCAACGTGGCCGTCGGCCTGGTGGTCGTCACCCTGCTGGAGCTCGACGCCCGCTGGCTGCTGCTGCTCCCGCCGCCGCTCTGGCTGCTCCAGCAGACGTACCGCCACCGGCTCCGGGCCGACCAGGAGCGGCGCACCTGGCAAGCGTTCGCGGAGGCGACCGCCGCCCTCAACCAGCTCGACGAGCGGGGCGTGGCGACCGCCGCGGTGTCCGGCGCGCTCACCCTCTTCGGTGCGGAACTGGTCGACGTGAACGTCGCCCGGGGCGACGGCCGGTGGTGGCGGTACCGGGCGGACCTCGGTGGCCAGCTGCGCGACCGCGAGGTGGACCCGCCGGGGAGCACCGAGCCGGCCGAACACGAGCTGGTCCGACCGCTGACCGTGGGCAGCGTCGGGGTGGGGGAGCTGCGGGTCCACTTCGCCCGGTCGGCCCCGCCCAGCGCCCGGGAGCGGGACGCCGTCGCCGCCTTCGGCGACGCCCTGGCCGCCGCCCTGCACGACGCCGCGACGCACCGTGAGCTGCGGCTGGTCACCGAGCGTTCCTTGTACGCGGCGGCGCACGACCAGCTCACCGGGCTGGTCAACCGGGCCGCCATGCTCGACCAGGGCGACCAGGCGTTGCGCCAGCTCGCCCACGACCACCCGGTGGCGCTGCTGCTGCTCGACATCAACCAGTTCAAAGAGGTCAACGACACGCTCGGGCACGCGGCCGGCGACCAGCTGCTGCGGCTGACCGCCAACCGGCTGGCGGCCCTCGCCCGCCCCGGTGACCTGCTCGGCCGGCTCGGTGGGGACGAGTTCGCCCTGCTGCTGACCGCGGTCCCGGTGGTCGGCGACCGCGCCGCGCCGATGGCGTACGCGCTGCGGCAGGCCCGGGAGATCGCCGAGCGGCTCGCCGCGCCGACCGAGGTGGCGGGCGTACGGATGTCCGTCGAGGTCTCGGTGGGCGTGGTGGTCGCCGACGCGGGCACCGCCGATCTGACCGAGCTGCTGCGCCGGGCCGACATCGCGATGTACCAGGCGAAGGAGGGCGGCGGCAGCGTCGCCGCGTACGACAGCTCCCGGGACGCCGCGAGCACCGACCACCTGGCGCTCCTCGCGGAGCTGCGGGAGGCGCTTGCGGCCGACGATCAGCTGGTGCTGGCATTGCAGCCGGCGGTGGACCTGGCCACCGGCGCGCCGACCGGGGTGGAGGCGCTGATCCGCTGGCGGCACCCGCGCCGCGGCTGGCTCGGCCCGTCCGACTTCATCCGCCCCGTGGAGAACAGCGAGCAGCTCGGCGCCTTCACCCGGTACGTGCTGGACAAGGCCCTCGCAGTCGCCGCCGACTGGGCCCGCGAGGGGCTGGACCTGCCGATCTCGGTGAACCTGTCGGCGCGCAGCCTGCTCGATCCCCGGCTGCCGGCGGAGATCGGCGAGGCGCTGCGCCGGCACCAGGTGCCGCCGCGCCGGCTGGTCCTGGAGATCACCGAGACGGTGGTGATGAGCGAGCTGGAGGTCATCGACGAGGTGCTCGCCACGCTGCGGTCGATGGGGGTGCAGCTCGCCGTCGACGACTTCGGCACCGGCTTCTCGTCGCTGACCTTCCTCACCCGGATCGCCGTCGACGAGCTGAAGGTGGACCGCTCCTTCGTGATCCGGATGGCCGACTCGCCGGAGGCGGCGGCGATCGTCCGGACCACTGTGGGGCTCGCCCACGAGCTGGGGCTGCGGGTGGTCGCCGAGGGGGTGGAGACCGCCGAGCAGCGGACCGCCCTGGCCGAGCTGGGCTGCACGGCGGCGCAGGGCTACCACTTCTTCAAGCCGATGCCGGCGGACAAGATCAACGCCGTCCTCGGGTCGCTGCTCGACACCGCCCCCGGCAACGTCTTCCCGCTCCGCGCCGACGGCGCCTCCTGACTCACCGGCACCGCCCCGGCGGGGTCGTCCACCTCCGTCCCGTGCGCCCCGGGTCAGCAGGTGCCCTGGTCGGCCGGCTCCTACCCCTCCGACGTCCGGTTCGAGCGCGGCACGGCCGAGGCGGTCACCGACGTGGTCGTTCGGGACTCTCCGCGAGTTCACCCGGCGCGGCACCTCGGCGGTCACCCTCACCAAGTGACCGGAGCCGGTCGGGCCGGGGCTGCGGTCCCGGCTCGACCGGTCCGCTCCGGCAGCGTCGCCGAAGCGCGCTGGATATGGTCGTCGGGTGAACCGACTCGCCAACGCCACCTCGCCGTACCTCCTCCAGCACGCCGACAACCCGGTCGACTGGTGGCCGTGGTGCGAGGAAGCGTTCGCCGAGGCGAAGCGGCGGGATGTCCCGGTGCTCATCTCGGTCGGGTATGCGGCCTGCCACTGGTGCCACGTGATGGCGCACGAGTCGTTCGAGAACGAGGGCGTCGCCCAGCTCATGAACGACGACTTCGTCTCGATCAAGGTGGACCGGGAGGAGCGGCCGGACGTCGACGCCGTCTACATGACCGCCACCCAGGCGATGACCGGCCAGGGCGGCTGGCCGATGACGGTCTTCGCCACCCCGGACGGCACGCCGTTCTTCTGCGGCACCTACTTCCCCCGGGCGAACTTCATCCGGCTGCTCGGCTCCGTCGCCACCGCCTGGCGGGACCAGCGGGAGGCCGTGCTCCAGCAGGGCGCGGCGGTGGTCGAGGCGATCGGCGGGGCCCAGGCCGTCGGGGGCCTCACCGCCCCGTTCACCGCCGAACTGCTCGACGCCGCCGCCGCGCAGCTCGCCTCCGAGTACGACCGGACCAACGGCGGCTTCGGCGGGGCGCCGAAGTTCCCGCCGCACATGAACCTGCTCTTCCTGCTCCGCCACCACCAGCGCACCGGCTCCGCGCAGAGCCTGGAGATCGTCCGGCACACCTGCGAGGCGATGGCCCGCGGCGGCATCAACGACCAGCTCGCCGGCGGCTTCGCCCGCTACTCGGTCGACGCGCACTGGACCGTGCCGCACTTCGAGAAGATGCTCTACGACAACGCGCTGCTGCTGCGGGTCTACACCCAGCTCTGGCGGCTCACCGGCGACCGGCTGGCCCGACGGGTGGCCCGGGACACCGCCCGGTTCCTCGCCGACGAGCTGCACAAGCCGGGGGAGGGCTTCGCCTCCGCCCTGGACGCCGACACCGAGGGCGTCGAGGGGCTCACCTACGCCTGGACGGCGGCCCAGCTCGTCGAGGCGCTCGGCGAGGAGGACGGCCGCTGGGCCGCCGACCTCTTCGCGGTCACCGACGAGGGCACCTTTGAGCACGGCATGAGCGTGCTGCGGCTGGCCCGGGACGTCGACGACGCCGACCCGGCGGTGCGCGCACGCTGGCAGGGCGTGGTCGGGCGGCTGCTGGCCGCCCGGGACGCCCGCCCGCAGCCGGCCCGCGACGACAAGGTGGTGGCCGCCTGGAACGGCCTGGCGATCACCGCGATCGCCGAGTTCCTCCAGGTCGCCGCCGTCTACGCGTCCCCCGACGACGAGGACGCGAACCTGATGGACGGGGTCGCCATCGTCGCCGACGGTGCGATGCGGGACGCCGCCGAGCACCTGGCGAAGGTGCACCTTGTGGACGGGCGGCTGCGCCGGGTCTCCCGGAACGGGGTGGTCGGCGAGCCGGCCGGCGTGCTGGAGGACTACGGCTGCGTGGCCGAGGCGTTCTGCGCCATGCACCAGCTCACCGGCGAGGGGCGCTGGCTGGAGCTGGCCAGCCAGCTCCTCGACGTCGCGCTGGCCCGGTTCGCCGCGCCCGACGGCGGGTTCTTCGACACCGCCGACGACGCCGAGCGGCTGGTCACCCGGCCGGCCGACCCGACCGACAACGCCACCCCGTCCGGGCGGTCGGCGGTCGTCGCGGCGCTGGTGGCGTACTCGGCGCTGAGCGGTGAGGTGCGGTACCGGGAGGCCGCCGAGGCGGCCCTGTCGACCGTCGCGCCGATCGTCGGCCGGCACGCCCGGTTCACCGGCTACGCGGCCACCGTCGGCGAGGCGCTGCTCTCCGGGCCGTACGAGATCGCGGTGGTCACCGACGACCCGGCCGATGACCCGCTGGTCGCCGCGGCGCACCGGTACGCCCCGCCCGGCGCGGTGACGGTGGCCGGCCGCACCGACCAGCCGGGCGTCCCGCTGCTCGCCGACCGGCCGGCGCTGAACGGCAGGTCCACCGCGTACGTCTGCCGGGGTTTCGTCTGCGACCGGCCGGTCACCTCGGTCGACGACCTGGTCGCCCAGCTGGGCTGACCCGGCGGCCGGTCACGGCCAGAGCAGCTCGCGCTCCCACCCGCCCTCGGCGCGGCGGTAGCGCAGCCGGACGTGCCGGCGTTCCCGGTCGGCCTGCCAGAACTCCGCCGACGCCGGCACGACGGCGTAGACGGTGTGCGACTCGGCGACCAGTTCGGGGTCGGCGGCCAGCCGGGCGCGGACGTCGGCCAGCTCCCGGTCCAGCTCGGCCCGGTCGGCGAGGACGGCGCTCTGCCGGCCGGCCAGGGTGGCGATCCGGGAGCCCTCCGGCCGGGCCAGGAAGTCCCGCCGGGAGACGGCCGGGTCGGCGGCGCGGGCGGTGCCGCGGACCCGGACCTGGCGGCCCTGCTCCCGCCAGTGGAAGGTGAGCGCGACCCGGGGGTCGGCGGCGAGCTGGCGACCCTTGGCGCTGATCGCGCTGGTGGCGAAGTGCCAGCCGGTCGCGTCGAGGTCCTTGAGGATCAGCACCCGGGCGTCCGGAGCGCCGTCGGCGTCGAGGGTCGACAGGGTCATCGCGTGCGGCTCGTCCACGCCGGCGGCGACGGCCTCGGTGAGCCAGTCGGCGAAGAGCGTCATCGGCTCCGCCGGCGCGCCGGCCGGGTCGAAGGACGGCATCTGGTGGGCCAGCACGGGCAGTGCGCGCAACGTCTCGCGGGTCGTCATGAGCTGATCATCCCAGCCCGGCGTGGCCGTCAATCCTCCGCGTCGCCGGTCGGGCGGCCTTCCGTGCCGGGCGTGTTCCGCGGCTCGGTGGCGGGGTCGCGCAGCGCGGGCGGCAGCGCGTCGAACCAGTCGAGCACCGCCCGCTCGTACGCCAGCCCGAAGCGCAGGGTGGCCACCGAGTACGGGTCGACCGTGTCCGCGTCCTCGGGGAGCGCGGCGGCGACCTGCTCGTAGCCGCCCAGCCGATCGGCGTGCGCCGCCCGGTGCTGCGCCAGGAACGCCGCCATCCGGTCCGCCGGCAGGTGCCGGCCGAAGAGCACGGTGAGCAGCAGGGGGAACCGGATGGTCTCCTCGGCCGGCGGCCGCGCGGCCCACTCGGCGAAGGCGGCCCGGCCGGCCTCGGTGATCTCGTACGGCTGGCGGTCGCGGCGGCCGCGCTCGCCGGCCCGGACCAGTCCGGCGGCGGCCATCGCGCTCAGCTCCCGGTAGACCTGGCTCTGGGTGAGTGACCAGAACGCGCCGATCCGCTGTTCGGCGACCGTCACCAGGTCCCAGCCGGTCATCGGGCCGTCGTGCAGGAAGCCCAGCAGGGAGGCGGCGGTGGCGTTCAACGGCCGGTCCGGCATGGGGGTGTGCTCCTTCGCGTATTCGCTTGACATCCCATTGTGTCAGGTCGCACGATGAAGCCATCGACCTCCCACAGTGGGAGGTCGCGGGGAGGGGTCATGCACACCGTTCTCGTCCTCATCCACGCGGTCAGCGGTACCACCGGGCTGCTGCTCGCGCTGCCGATCCTCCTCGCCCCCAAGCGTCGCGGCCGGCACACCCTGCTCGGCCGCGTCTACGCGGTGGCCGCCGTCGGTCTCAGCCTGAGCGCGCTGGGGCTCTTCGCCCTCGACCCCGCCCGACTCTGGGGGCTGGCGATCCTCGGCGTGCTGACCCTGGGGTGGCTGCTCGGCGGGCTCTGGTTCGCCCGCCGCCGGCCGTGGGGCCTCGGCGGCCGGGGCTGGCGGGTGTGGCACCTGAACCTGATGGGCAGCACCGTGATCGCCTTCGTGACCGGCTTCGCCGTGCAGATGACCGACGGCAACCTGGTCGCCTGGCTCGCGCCCACAGCGATCGGCTCGGTGCTGATCGCCCGGCGTACCGCCCGGGAGCTGGCCCGCGCCCCCCGCCGGGTCGTGGTACGCGCGGCGGGATGATCCCGCCCTCCGGGCCAGGCCCGGCGCCCGCCCCGATAGGCTGGCGGCGCTATGGATTCCCGTACCGGACTGCCTGTTGTCGGCATGGTGGGCGGCGGTCAGCTGGCCCGGATGACCCACCAGGCCGCGATCGCCCTCGGCCAGTCGCTGCGCGTGCTGGCGCTCGCCCCCGACGACGGCGCCGCGCTGGTAGCGGCCGACGTCCAGTACGGCGACCACACCGACCTCGCGGCGCTGCGCACCTTCGCCAAGGGCTGCGACGTGGTCACCTTCGACCACGAACACGTGCCGACCGAGCACATCCGCGCCCTCGCCGCCGAGGGGGTGAAGCTCTTCCCCCCGGCCGACGCGCTGCTGCACGCGCAGGACAAGCGGGTGATGCGTGAGCGCCTCGGTGAGCTGGGCGCGCCGAACCCGGCCTGGCGACCGGTCGTCGAGCCGGCCGACCTGGTCGCCTTCGGTGACGAGGTCGGCTGGCCGGTGGTGCTGAAGGCGGCCCGGGGCGGCTACGACGGACGCGGCGTCTGGCTGATCGACGACGCGGCGCAGGCCGCCGAGCTGGGCTCGACCCTGCTGGCCGGGGGCACCTCGCTGATCGTCGAGGAGCGGGTGGCGCTGCGCCGGGAGTTGGCGGTGCAGGTCGCGCGCTCGCCGTTCGGCCAGGTGGCCGCGTACCCGGTGGTGGAGACCGTGCAGCGGGACGGGATCTGCGTGGAGGTGCTGGCTCCCGCTCCGGACCTGCCCGAGGAGCTGGCCGTCGCCGCCCAGCAGCTCGCCATCGACCTGGCCACCGCGCTCGACGTGGTCGGCCTGCTCGCGGTGGAGCTCTTCGAGACCCCCACCGGGCTGGTGGTCAACGAGCTGGCGATGCGTCCGCACAACTCGGGGCACTGGACCATCGAGGGCGCCCGGACCTCCCAGTTCGAACAGCACCTGCGGGCGGTGCTCGACTACCCGATGGGGGACACCTCGCTGACCGCGCCGGTGGTGGTGATGGCGAACGTGCTCGGCGGCGAGCCGGGCGGGATCTCCATCGACGAGCGGCTGCACCACCTCTTCGCCGCCGAGCCGGGCGCCAAGGTGCACCTGTACGGCAAGCAGGTGCGCCCCGGCCGCAAGATCGGGCACGTCACGGTGCTCGGGGACGACCTGGACGACGTACGGGCGCGGGCCGCGCGGGCCGCCCGCTGGCTGCGCGAGGGACACAGTGAGCGCGAGGAGTGAGCTTGCGAGCCCCGCAGTCGCGAACGAGAGGAAGGCCAGCGTGAGCACCGTCGGAGTGATCATGGGCAGCGACTCCGACTGGCCGACCATGAAGGCCGCCGCCGAGGTGCTGGACGAGTTCGAGGTGCCGTACGAGGTCGCGGTGATCTCGGCGCACCGCACGCCGGTCAAGATGATCGAGTACGGCCGGAACGCCGCCGACCGCGGCCTCAAGGTGATCATCGCTGGTGCGGGCGGCGCCGCCGCCCTGCCCGGCATGGTCGCCTCGGTCACCCCGCTGCCGGTGATCGGCGTGCCGGTGCCGCTCAAGTATCTCGACGGGATGGACTCGCTCCTGTCCATTGTGCAGATGCCGGCTGGCGTGCCCGTGGCCACCGTGTCGATCGGCAACGCCCGCAACGCCGGGCTGCTCGCCGTGCGCATCCTGGCCGCCTCGGACCCGGCGCTGCTGAAGCGGATGGCCGCTTACCAGGCGGGCCTGGCGGAGCTGGTCGCCGAGAAGGACGCCGCGCTCCGCGCCTCCCTCGGCTGACCCACCCAGCCAGGTCCACCGCCGTGCCCGGGACCGCCCTGCCGGCGCTCACGGTCCCGGCCGGCCCGCCGCGCCGCGCTCACGGTCCCGGCCGGCCCGCCGCGCTCACGGTCCCGGCCAGCCCGCTCTGCGCAACACGGCAGTCACGCCGCATGGCCCTCCGACTCATCGCATGCCGCGCAGGGCGGTCTGCAGGCGCTCCTGGGCGCGGCGGCGGCGTTCGTTGCTCGCCCCGAGCACCAGCAGCACGAAGCCGAACGGGATCAGCACCAGCCACGGCCCGAGGCTGAACAACGCGTGCACCGCCGCGATCGCGGTGACCGTGGCGCCCACGATCACCGGCGCCTGCTGCCGGCTGGTCGAGCCGAAGATCAGCACCGCCACCGCGCCGAGCAGGAGCAGCACCTGCCGCAGCATGCTGGAATCGGTGGCCAGCACGATGGCCAGGGTCGGCACGAACGCGCCCACCAACGCCGGTCCGTACGCGATCCAGCTCGACAGGTCCGGCCGGTGGCGCAGTTCGATCACCCCCACCACCAGGGCGAGCGCGGCGAACGGCAGCGTGTACGCCTCGGGCAGCGCCACGTCGGCCACCCGCATCATGATCCACCAGGCGCTGATCTCGCAGGCCACCACCGCCCAGAACAGGATCCGCCGCTCCACCGGCCGCCGGCCCGGCCGGCCCGCGGCCACCCCGAGGACGGCGCCCCAGGCGGCCAGCAGCGCCGCGATGTGCCGGGGGGAGTCGAAGGCCAGGGCCAGCGCGATGAGGGCGGCGGCGTACCCGCTCCACTCCACGGTGGCCGCCTCCCGGTACGCCTCCGGGCGGCGCAGCCGGGGCAGCGTGGCGGCGAAGACCTGCAGCGCCGCCCCCACCGCCAGCACGCCGAACGCGGACCAGACGGCGGCCAGCCCGACCACCAGGCCGAGGGTGAGCACGAAGAGCTGCGCCATCAGCGAGGCGAAGAGCCAGCCGAGGATGCGGGCCCGCTGCGTGGTGCCGAAGAGCGCGGCGACCACGCCGACGCCGACCGCCCCGCCCAGCGTGAAGAGGGTCAGCTCCCGGGTGGCGAGGCTGCCGGCCAGCCCGGCGCCACCGGCGGCCAGCCCGATCGCGAAGACCAGCACCCGGGCCACCCGCAGCGACCGCGCCGGCTCGACCAGCGGCGGTGGCGGGGTCAGGGCCAGCCCGAGCATCGAGATGGTGAAGACCATCAGCCCGGCGAGCGCGCTCTCCGGCCAGCCGTGGCCGAGCGCCACCGGGGTGATCAGCAGGGTGACCGCGGCGCCGGGCAGCACCACCGGCACGGCCCGGGACCGCCGGCCGCCGCTGAACCCGGTGGCGGCGAGCGCGGCGGTCACGGTGAGCAGCAGCGCGGTCAGCACGTGTGTCGGGTCGATCGCGTCCGCCGGCGGGGTGAGCAGCTCCGGCGGCGGCCCCTGCCAGACGCGGGACAGCGACCGGAACGGCTCGACCAGCGCTACCAGCAGCGGCGGCGCGAGCGTCACCAGCGCCAGCGTGGTGGGCAGCACCGCCGCGGCGAGTGCCCCGGCCGCCGGGCTGACCCGCCAGCGCCGCTCCGCCCCGTCGTCCGGCAACCGGCGCAGCGCCCCGTCCAGCAGCACCGACCAGCGGCGTACCGGCCGGGCCGAGCCGGTCGGCGGGGTGGTGGCCGCCCGGACCAGTTCGGCGAGCACGCCGAGCAGCGCCGCCGCGGCCGCGTACACCCCGGAGGGCAGGCCGGTGACGATCGCGGCCACCGCGCTGACCGTCGCGCCCCCGACCACGGCCACGCTCACGTACGGCAGGTACTGCGGGACCTGCCGGCGGACCACCGCCACCGCGGCCAGGCCGAGGCTGGACGCGGCCAGCGCGGCGGTGACCACCACCTGCGGGGAATGCTCGAACTCGGCGGCCAGGGCCGCCACCGCGCCGGGGAGCGCGAGCAGGGCGGCGCCCGCCGCCGCGCCGCCCACCTGCACCAGGTGCGGCGGCATCCCGTCGGTCTCGATGTCCTCCACCAGCGGCGGCGCGAGGCTCCGGGCCAGGGCGGCCACCACCACGCCGATCAGCGCGATGCTGCCGAGCGCCAGCGCGGTGGTCCACGGCCGGACCAGCCCGGCGCCGGCCGCGTGCAGGGCGACGACCCCGGCCACCGTGGCCCGGGACAGCGCCGCCCGTGGGTCGATCGCCGCGACCGCCGCCATGCCGAAGATCGTGGCGACCGTGGCGCCCACCAGCACCGGCGACCACCAGGGCAGGTCGAAGGCGGCCGGGGTGCCGATGGTGGCCAGCACGACGGCGACGCCCGCCACGTCGTATTTCCAGGGCGTCGGCAGCAGGATGCCGGCGGCGACGGCCAGCAGCGCCAGCGCGACGGGCGCCTGCCAGGTCGCCCCGCCGGTCGGCGCGGCCGGCCAGCCGGTCAGGTCGCCGGCCCAGATCGGCCCCGGGGTGGCCAGCACGCCGACCCCGCCGCGCAACGCGGTCCAGCCGGCGATCAGGCCGATCAGCGTGCCGCCGACGGTGATGCCGAGGATCGGTCCGCGCCGCCACTCCTCGGGCATCGCCCGCGCCGCGACGGCGACCACCAGCACCAGCGCGGCCGCCACCACGAGCTGCCCACCGGGCGCGAGCACGGCGGCGATCCGGGCCAGGGTGGCGATCAGCGCCACGGTGGTCGCGGCGGCGGCCAGGTCGGACCCGTCCAACGAGAGGTCGGGGCGGCGACCCCGGTCGATGGACGGGGCGAGGAAGAGCAGCACCGCGGCGACGAGCAGCAGCGCGCCCACCCAGGCGTCGGCGCTGGTAGTGCCGGGCGCGCCGAACGCGGCCGCGGCGACCGCCAGCGCGCCGAGCCCGGTCCCCACGGCGTGCGGCAGGCTGAGGTGCCGCTGCGCCACCTGGCGGATCGCGGCGTAGCCGAGGGTGACGCAGACGCCGAGGAAGCTCGCGGCGAGCACCGGGACGGTGACCTCGCGCAGGCTCGCCGGGGTGGGCGTCGGGTCGGTGGGCACCGTGGCGGCGACGAACGCGGCCACCGCCCCCGGCAGCGCGAACGCCGCCCCGCCGGCGGCCCAGCCGGAGACCGTCTCCGCCGCGGCCGGGGCGATACTCAGCCGGGGCGCGAGCGAGACCAGCGCGCCGGTCAGGAAGAGCGTGGTCAGCGCGGCGGCGGTCAGCGCCGGGCGGGAGAGCGCCGCCCCGGCGCCGAACAGGCCCAACCCGGTCGCGGTGACCGCGTGCACCACGGCGGAACGTCCGCTGTCCGCGGAGAGTCCCAGCACGCCGACGCCCACCGCGGTCAGCAGCATCGGCCAGGGCGCGGCCGTCCAACCCAGACCGAGCGAGGCCGGTACGGCGAGCGCGGTCAGCGCTGCCCCGAGCACCGCGAACTCGCGCCGGATCTCCGGTGGCAGGGCGACCACCGCGGCGACGGTCAGCAGGAAGGCGCTCGCGGCGAGCTGCCAGCCGGTCGGGCCGACCGCCGCCGCCAGCGTGGCGTGCCACCGGTCCAGGTCCGCCGCCCAGGCGGGCAGCGCCGCCCGGACCGGCGCCAGCCCGGCCCGCAGCGCGCCGCCGGCCACCACCAGGCCGCTGACCGTGAGGGCCACGGCCGAGGCGAGCTGTGGCCCGCGCCGGGCCGCCTCCGGTACGGCCCGCACGGCCAGCCCGGTGAGCGTGATCACCGCCGCGATGAGCAGCAGCGACCGGCCGGGGAAGGCGACCGAGGCGATCCGGCCCAGCGCGCCGATCACCGCGAGGGTGACGATGCCGGCGCCGACGTCCGGCAGCGGCGCTCGACGCAGCACCAGCGTCCCGGCCAGCCCCACCAGCGCGGCGAGCAGCAGCACCGCGCCCGTGCCGGTGGCGACCGGCACCGTGTCGGCGCGCAGCAGCGCGGTGACCGCGTACGCCAGGGCGACCGCGACCGCCGCACCGTGCAGCACCCAGGTCAGCTCGCCCAGCCAGGGCACCGGCCGGACCGGTCCGGGCGCCGGGGCATCCGGCGCCTCCGCGCCGAGCACCTCGGCGGGCTCCTCGGGGTCCCCCTCCGGGCGGCCCTCGGCGGCGCGCTGCCTGGGTGGCGTCGCCGGTGGCGGGGTGGGCAGGTTGCGCCGGACCGGCCGCTCGACGACCACCGCCGAGCGGGCCAGGGCGAGGTCGACCACGGCGACCGCGGTCAGCGCCAGCGCCCAGCCGGTCGGCCCGGTGATCCGGTCGTACGCCAGCAGCGGCAGCACCGGCTGGGCGGCGAGCACGGTGGCGAAGCGCGGCGCGCGCAGCCCGGTCCCGCGGGCGTACCCGAAGGACACCAGGGTGGTCACCAGGAAGATCGACCCGGCGAAGACCGCGCCCGAGGCGCCGCCGCCGATCCGGTCGACCGCCCAGAGCGCGTACCCGGCCAGCGGCACCAGCAGCAGGCCGACCGCGGCGATCGTCTCGGCGGTCGAGGTGAGGCCGCGGCGCGCCAGCACCGGCGGGGCGAGCAGCATCAGCACCGTCGCGACCAGCAGCACGCCCAGCCGGGCCAACGCGTCCATCGAGCTGGTGGCGACCGCGGCGAAGACCACCGCGGCCACGCCGAGCAGCAGCGCGCCGAGCCCCAGGGGGATGTTCTGCACCTCGCGGGAGGAGGCCTCCGGCGGGTGCTCCGGGTCGTCCACGTCGAGCCAGTGCGCGGTGGACCGGGGCGGCGGCGGTGGGAGGTCGTCCGGGCCGGGTGGCGGGGTGCCCTGCCGGGGCACCCGGGGCGGCGCGCCGGTGGCGGCCGTCGGCGGGCGGCGGCCCGTCCGGCGGCGCAGCACCCGGCGGGGCCGGGTGGCCTGCTTGATGCGTTCCTCACCGGCGTGCGCGAGGATGTCCCGCTGGAAGAGGGCGGCCTGCATCTTGGCGGCGATCTGCCGTTGCTCGCGGGCGATCTCGGCGTCCCGCGCCTTCATCTCCGCGATCGAGCGCTCGATCTCCGCCAGGTGCTCGGCCCACTGCGGCTGGTCGGCCCCGCAGTGCGGGCAGATGATGGCCGGCTTGATCTCCCGCCCGCACGAGGCGCATCTGAAGGTCTGCACGACACCCCTCCGTCCGGCCGGCCCGCAGTGTGGACCTCCACTGTCGAAGCATGCCCTGACCGGGCGCGGATTTCGACAGTTGCCGCCGCGTCGGGGGCAACAAAAAGAAGCGGCCGGCCGTGGAGCAGCTCCACGGCCGGCCGTACGCGTCGGGTCGGGGTCAGGGGCGGCCCATGCCGCGGTACTCCCAACCCGCCTGGGTCCACAGTGTGGAGTCGAGACAGTTGCGCCCGTCGACCACCTTCCGGCCCTGCACCAGCTCGCCCAGGGCGACCGGGTCCGCGTTGCGGAACTCGGCCCACTCGGTGAGCACGCAGACCAGGTCGGCGCCGCTGACGGCGTCGGTGATGGCCTCCTCGTACGTCAGCTCGGGCACCGCCCGGCGGGCGTTCTCGGTGCCCTGCGGGTCGAAGACGTGCACGTCGGCCCCGGCCTTGCCGAGCAGCGAGGCGACCGCGAGCGCCGGGGCGTCCCGGACGTCGTCGGTGTTCGGCTTGAAGGTGGCGCCGAGCACGGCGATCCGGGTGCCGGAGAGGTCCGGCCCGGCCGGGCCGGAGCGGCGGCCGAGCAGCTCGGCGGCGAGCTGGACCACCCGGGTCCGGCGGCGCAGGTTGATCAGGTCGACCTCGTGCAGGAAGCGCAGCGCCTCGCCGGCACCGAGCTCCTGCGCGCGGGCCTGGAAGGCCCGGATGTCCTTGGGCAGGCAGGCGCCGCCGAAGCCCAGACCGGCCTGAAGGAAGCGGTTGCCGATCCGGGGGTCGTACCCGATCGAGCGGGCCAGCTGGGTGACGTCGCCGCCGGCGGCCTCGCAGACCTCGGCCATCGCGTTGATGAAGGAGATCTTGGTGGCCAGGAAGGCGTTCGCGGCGACCTTGACCAGCTCGGCGGTGGCGAAGTCGGTGACCACCAGGGGGACCTCGCGGTCCTCGGTGGCGGCCAGGTCGAAGACGCCCTTGTGGGCGGCGTAGAGCATGCCGTTGGCCCACTCGCTCTTGACGCCGACCACGATCCGGTTGGGGCGCAGCACGTCGTCGACGGCGAAGCCCTCCTGGAGGAACTCGGGGCTCCACGCCACCTCGACGCCGAGGTCGGCGGGGGTGTGCTTGCCGACCAGCTGCTCGACCCACTCGGCGGTGCCGACCGGGACGGTGGACTTGCCGACGATCAGCGCCTTGCGGGTCAGGTGCTGGGCCAGGCTGGTCACCGACTGCTCGACGTACGACAGGTCGGCGCCCATGCCGTCGGCGCGCTGCGGGGTGCCCACGCAGATGAAGTGCACGTCGCCGAACTCGGCGGTCTCCGCGATGTCGGTGCTGAACCGCAGCCGGCCGGCGGCGAGGTTGCGCCGCAGCAGCTCGTCCAGGCCGGGCTCGTGGATCGGCACCTCGCCGGCGTTCAGCTTGGCGATCTTGTCGGCGTCGACGTCGAAGCCGAGCACCTCGTAGCCGAGCTCCGCGTAGCAGATGGCGTACGTCGCACCGAGGTAGCCGGTGCCGAGAAAGGTCACCCGGGGCCGGGCCGCGCCGGATGGCGGGGTCACCGCGGCGATGGCCGGCACCGGCTGGGTGTTCGGGTAGGGGATCGTCACGCCTGTTTCTCCGCTCGCACTGGCGGCGCTTCCTTGCGTCGCGTTCGGCTGCGGCGCCTGGCCGGGCACCGGTTTGGGGGGACGTTCTGTGGTCGCCGGTCGGCGTCGACGCCTGTCACGCACGAGCCTACGCGGCGGTAGGGAGCACCAGAACCCCGGTCGCTATCCTGCACTTTGCGCGGTCGGCGGTTCTCAGGCGCTACAGACTGGGCATGATAGCGGTGAAGGGGAGGGGCCAACATGGCCGCAGAGCAGTCGTTCGACGTCTACCGGTTGCCGGAGGAGCACGAGGCGATCCGGGAGGCGGTCCGTGAGGTCTGTGCGGCCAAGGTGGCCCCGCACGCGGCTGAGGCGGATGAGACCGGTGAGTTCCCGAAGGCGTCGTACGACGCGTTGCGGGCGGCCGACTTCCACGCCCCGCACATCCCCGTCGAGTACGGCGGCGCCGGAGCGGACGCGCTGGCCACGGCCATCGTGATCGAGGAGGTGGCCCGGGCCTGCGCCTCGTCCTCGCTGATCCCGGCGGTCAACAAGCTGGGCACGATGCCGCTGATCCTGGCCGGTTCGGAGGAGCTCAAGCGGAAGTACCTGACACCGGTGGCGGCGGGCGACGCGATGTTCTCGTACTGCCTCTCGGAGCCGGAGGCGGGCAGCGACGCCGCGTCGATGACGACCCGTGCGGTGCGTGACGGCGATCACTGGGTGCTCAACGGCGTGAAGCGGTGGATCACCAACGCCGGGGTCTCCGAGTACTACACGGTCTTCGCTGTGACTGATCCCACAGCCCGCTCGCGGGGCATCTCCGCCTTCGTGGTGGAGAAGTCCGACGCCGGGGTCAGCTTCGGCGCGCCGGAGAAGAAGCTGGGCATCAAGGGTTCCCCGACCCGCGAGGTCTACCTCGACAACGTCCGGATCCCGGCGGACCGGATGATCGGCGCCGACGGCACCGGCTTCGCGACCGCGATGAAGACCCTGGACCACACCCGGGTCACCATCGCCGCCCAGGCGGTCGGCATCGCGCAGGGCGCGCTGGACTACGCCAAGGGGTACGTGAGCGAGCGCAAGCAGTTCGGCAAGGCGATCGCCGAGTTCCAGGGCATCCAGTTCATGCTCGCCGACATGGGCATGAAGCTGGAGGCGGCCCGGCAGCTCACCTACACGGCGGCCGGCAAGTCCGAGCGCGGTGACGCGGACCTGACCTACTTCGGCGCGGCCGCGAAGTGCTTCGCCTCGGACGCCGCCATGGAGATCACCACCGACGCGGTGCAGCTGCTCGGCGGCTACGGCTACACCCGCGACTACCCGGTCGAGCGGATGATGCGGGACGCCAAGATCACCCAGATCTACGAGGGCACCAACCAGGTGCAGCGCATCGTCATGGCCCGCCAGCTGCTCAAGGGCTGACCGGGCGGAACCGTTAGGGCGGGCGGGCCGGGGTCACCGGCCCGCCCGCGACGGTCAGCGGATCTCGGTCGTGCCCTCCGGTCGGGTGGTGGCGCGCGGTGGCGCGGACCACGGCGACTCGCCGGTGCTCCGGCGGGGCAGCGGTTCGGTGGGGGTCGGGTCGGGATAGCCGAGGGTGGGCGGGGTGGTGTCCCGGGCGCCGGACGGCGGCCAGTCGCTGAGGCCGAAGGTGCTCTCGGCCGGCTTGGCGGCCGAGGTCAGCTCCGCCTCGGCCGGTGCCGTCGCCGCCGGCCACCGCCGCCAGCGCTGCACGCTGAGCGCCGCCATCAGCAGCAGCACGCCGATCAGGAACAGCGTGCCGTTCTCCACCGGCTGGCGCAGCGGCAGCGGGTCGCCGAGCACCTTCCAGCCGTCAGGGATCCAGTCACGGACCGTGAACGGCGCGATGAACATCCCGACGTACGGGGCGATCAGCAGCAGCCCGGCGACGAGCGCACCGAGCGGCGAGAAGCGCAGCGTGCCGAGCAGGCCGAGCAGGATGCCGGCGACGCCGAGGTAGACGGCCGGCTCGATCAGGTTGGGCGTGCTGTACGTACCGATCTCCACCCAGCGGTGCACGGTACGTCCAGACCCGTCCTGACCGAGGGTGACCAGCCCCCAGGTGACGGGCGCCACCACCAACCCGGCGAGGAAGCTCCAGAGATGTCGCATCCGCGCACCGTACCGTTTTCGGCATGACAGATCATCCCTCCACCGTGCCGGCGGGCAAGCCGACGTCGTACTCCCGGGTCACGCTCAGCCGCATCATGACCGCGGTCGATGTCAATCTGTACGGGACCGTGCACGGTGGGGTACTGATGAAGTTCGTCGACGACGTGGCCGGAGCGGCCGCGGCGCGGCACAGCGGCGGCACCGCGGTCACCGCCTCGATCGACGAGATCGTCTTCTCCGAGCCGGTCCGGGTGGGCGACCTGGTGCACGCGCACGCCCAGGTGAACTGGACCGGCAACACCTCGATGGAGGTGGGGGTGCGCGTGGTCGCCGAGCGCTGGGACTCGGCCGAGGACGAGCCGGTCCGGGTGGCCACCGCGTACCTGGTCTTCGTGGGGGTGGACGTGGGCGGCGCGCCGCGGGCGGTCCGGCCGGTGCTGCCGGAGACCCCGGAGGACGAGCGGCGGTTCCGGGAGGCGGAGATCCGCCGGGCGCACCGGCTGGCCAAGCGTCGGGCGATCCAGGCCCACCGCGCCGGCTGACGCCGGTCCACATACCCGCCGGGTCGGGCGTGTGGGCCGGCCATGCCCCCTGGGCGGCACCCGGTGCGGAGAATGG
The DNA here is from genome assembly GCF_004217615.1 of Micromonospora kangleipakensis. NCBI lineage: Bacteria > Bacillati > Actinomycetota > Actinomycetes > Micromonosporales > Micromonosporaceae > Micromonospora > Micromonospora kangleipakensis. The sequence continues at coordinate 1,800,846 of NZ_SHLD01000001.1, forward strand.
CGCTGCGAGGTAGGGCAAGATGGCGGCACGGCCCATGTCACAGTGTCGTGTGGGCCGCAGGGAGGGTGGAGCAGTGGGTGACGTGCTGTGGACGCCGCCGGCCGATGTGCGCGAGCGGTCCCGGATCGGTGACTACCTACGGTGGCTGGCCGAGCACCGGGGGCTGGAGTTCGCCGACTACGACGCGCTCTGGCAGTGGTCGGTCACCGACCTCGAGGCGTTCTGGCGGTCGATCTGGGACTACTTCGAGGTGGTCGCGCACACCGCGCCGACCGCCACGCTGACCGACCCGGCGATGCCCGGCACCCGTTGGTTCCCCGGCGCCACGCTCAACTACGCCGAGAACGTGCTGCGGATGCCCGGCCGGGGCGACGACGATCCGGTGGTGATCGCGCACGGGCAGACCCGCCCGGCGGTCACCCTGACCGCGGCCGAGCTGCGCGAGCAGGTCCGCCGGGTGGCGGCCGGGCTGCGCCGGCTCGGCGTCGGCCCCGGCGACCGGGTCGCGGCGTACGCGCCGAACATCCCCGAGACGTACGTGCTGCTGCTGGCGACCGCCAGCCTCGGCGCGATCTTCTCCTCCTGCGCGCCGGAGTTCGGCACCCGCAGCGTCACCGACCGCTGGCAGCAGATCGAGCCGAAGGTGCTGGTCGCGGTCGACGGCTACCGGTACGGCGACAAGCCGGTGGACCGGCGCGGGGAGGTGGCCGCGATCCGGGCCGCCCTGCCGTCGCTGGCGCACACCGTCGGCATCGCGTACCTCGACCCGGCCGGTACGCCGCCGGAGGGGGCGCTCTCCTGGGCCGAGCTGGCGGCGGAGACCGACGAGCCGCTGGCCTTCACCCCGGTGCCGTTCGACCACCCGCTCTACGTGCTCTACTCCTCCGGCACCACCGGGCTGCCCAAGCCGATCGTGCACGGCCACGGGGGCATCCTGCTGGAGCACCTGAAGATGCTCGCCCTGCACCACGACCTGGGCCCGGCGGACCGGTTCTTCTGGTTCACCACCACCGGCTGGATGATGTGGAACTTCCTGGTCTCCGGGCCGGCGGTGGGCGCGACCATCGTGCTCTTCGACGGCAACCCGGGCCACCCCGACCTGGGCGCGCTGTGGCGGCTGGCGGACGAGACCGGCACCACGTACTTCGGCACCTCGGCGCCGTTCCTGCTGGCCTGCCGCAAGGCCAACCTGGTGCCGAGGGCGATCGCCGACCTCGCCGCGCTGCGCGGGGTCGGCTCGACCGGCGCGCCGCTGCCCGCCGAGGGCTTCACCTGGGTGTACGAGAACGTCGGCGACCGCCTCCAGCTGCAGTCCCTCTCCGGCGGCACGGACGTCTGCACCGGCTTCGTCGGCGGCGTGCCGCTGCTGCCGGTGCACGCCGGGGAGATCACCTGCCGGGCGCTGGGCGCGAAGGTGGAGGCCCGCTCGGCCGACGGCACCCCGGTCATCGGGGAGCTGGGCGAGCTGGTGATCACCGCGCCGATGCCGAGCATGCCGGTGGGCTTCTGGAACGACCCGGACGGCGTCCGCTACCGGGAGGCGTACTTCGAGGTCTACCCGGGCGTCTGGCGGCACGGTGACTGGATCACGATCAACGAGCGCGGCGGCTGCGTGATCACCGGCCGCTCGGACGCCACCCTGAACCGGGGAGGAGTCCGCCTCGGCACCGCCGAGTTCTACTCGGTGGTCGAGGGGCTGGACGAGGTCGTCGACTCGGTGGTGGTGCACCTGGAGGACGACGAGGGCGGCGCGGGGGAGCTGCTGCTCTTCGTGGTGCTGGCCGAGGGCCTGGAGCTCGACGACGCGTTGCGGAAGAAGATCTGCCGCGAGCTGCGGACCGCCCTGTCGCCCCGGCACATCCCCGACGAGATCCACCAGGTCCGCGCCGTCCCGCGCACCCTCTCGGCGAAGAAGCTGGAGGTCCCGGTCAAGAAGATCCTCACCGGCACCCCCGTCGACAGCGCCGCCGCCAAGGGCGCCCTGGCCAACCCGGAGTCCCTGACGGCCTTCGCCGCCTTCGCCCAGCGCCGCACCTCCACCGACAACCCCACCCGCGCCTGACACCCCACCCTCACCCGCGTCGATCTTGCACTTGTCGCCCCGGCGAAGGGGGCACAACGCCCATCGTGAGGGCCCGAACTGCAAGATCGGCGCGCTGGAGGGGGTCAGGTCAGGGTGCGGGTGGCCTTTTCCGTGGTCGCGCGGGAGTCGAGGCGGGACGGGTCGAGGTTGCCGCAGAGGACGATGCTGGCAGGTCGGGTCAGCGGGGCCAGGAGCCAGTCGACCGGGTCGGGGTGGACGGCCGCGTCGATCAGCAGGCGGTCGCCGGGGGTGATCCCCAGCTCCGTCGCCCGGGCCTCCGCGCGCGCCAGCAGGTCCGCGTCCGCCTCGCCGCCCTTCGGGTACGGGGTGAAGTGGTCGCCGTGGCCGCGTACCTCGACGACGTAGTCGGCGAAGCCGGGCGGCACCTGCCGCAGCGGGGCAGCGAACGGGGCGAGCGCGAGGGCGTACCGCTCGCCGGCCGACCAGGCCGCCGCCTCGGCGGCCCGGTCGGCCGCGGCGAAGAGCACGTCCACGGCACCCGGCGTGTCGACCACCGTCAACTTCGCCGACCAGCAGCCGAGCAGCACCGCGGCGGTCTGCCAGTGCGGCGGCAGCAGCACCCCGGCCGTGTCGCCGGGGGCGAGGGCCGCCTCGTCAACGAGCAGGTTGGCCGTCTTGGCCACCCAGTTCGCGAGCGTCGCGCCGGACAGTTCGGTCCGCTCGCCGGTCGCGTCGTCGTACCAGGTCAGCAGGGGACGGGTCGGATCGGTCGCGATCGCGTCGGCGAAGACCCGGGCAATGTTGTCGGCCATCGGCGCGAACGATACGCGGTCCCCGCCCGTATTCGATGTCGATGACAAGTCGGCGTACCGTCGGGTCGCAGTCAGCGTCGGGGCACCGCCCCGGCGTAGGCTTGCCGACAGTGTTGTTCACCACAGAACCGCCAGCCTGAGGAGTCGCCCCGTGACCGCCGGTCGCCCGCCCCGCGTGCTCATCGACGCCACGAGTGTCCCCGCCGACCGTGGCGGCGTCGGTAGATACGTCGATGGCCTGCTCGGCGCCCTCGGCAAGGTCTGCGGCTCCGGCGTGGACCTGGCCGTGGTGAGCCTCCGCACCGACCTGGAGCGCTACACCCGGATGCTGCCCGGGGCAGAGGTCGTCCCCGCACCGGCGGCGGTCGCGCACCGTCCCGCCCGGCTCGCCTGGGAGCAGACCGGCCTGCCGCTGCTCGCCCAGCAGGTGGGCGCGGAGGTCCTGCACTCGCCGTTCTACACCTGTCCGCTGCGAGCCGGCTGCCCGGTCACGGTCACCGTGCACGACGCGACCTTCTTCACCGAGCCGGAGCATTACGACAAGTCCCGCCGGACGTTCTTCCGCAGCGCGATCAAGACGTCGCTGCGCCGGGCCGACCGGGTGATCGTGCCGAGCAAGGCCACCCGGGATGAGCTGATCCGGCTGCTCGACGCCGACCCGACCCGGATCGACGTGGCGTACCACGGTGTCGACCAGGCCGCCTTCCACGCCCCGAGCGAGGAGGAGAAGGCCCGGGTCCGGGCCCGGCTGGGGCTGGGCAGCAGCAGCTACATCGCGTTCCTCGGGGCCAAGGAGCCGCGCAAGAACGTACCCAACCTGATCCGCGGCTGGGCCCGCGCGGTGGCCGACCGGGCCGACCCGCCGGCCCTGGTCATCGCCGGCGGCCAGGGGCACGACGACGACATCGACCGCGCGGTGGCCGAGGTCCCGTCCCACCTGCGGCTGCTCCGCCCGGGCTACCTGCGCTACGCCGACCTGCCCGGCTTCCTCGGCGGCGCCCTGGTCGCCGCCTACCCGTCGTACGGCGAGGGTTTCGGCCTGCCGATCCTGGAGGCGATGGCCTGCGCCGCGCCGGTGCTCACCACGCCCCGGCTCTCGCTGCCGGAGGTGGGCGGCGACGCGGTGGCCTACACCAGCGAGGACCCGGCCCAGATCGCCACCGACCTGGCCGCCCTGCTGGACGACGAGCACCGCCGGCTCTCCCTGGCCAAGGCCGGTTTCGACCGGGCCAAGGAGTTCACCTGGGAGTCCAGCGCCGAGGTGCACATCGCGGCGTGGAGCCGGGCCCGTTCCTGAAGCGTCGGCTGCCGGTACGGCCGACCGGGCGTCCGTAGCATGACGGTTCGGGCATGATGTGCTGATGTTCTACGCCGTCATCCCGGCGGGTGGCAGCGGCACGAGGTTGTGGCCGCTGTCCCGCGCCGGCCACCCCAAGTTCCTCCACCCGCTGACCGGCACCCCGGCCTCGCTGCTCCAGGCTACGGTGGACCGGCTCGCGCCGCTGACCACACCCGAGCGGACGTTGGTGGTCACCGGTGCCGCGCACGTCGCGGCGGTGGCTCGACAACTGGCCGGCCTGCCCGAGGAGAACATCCTCGTAGAGCCCTCGCCGCGCGACTCCTGCGCGGCGATCGCCCTGGCCGCCGCGGTGATCGCGCTGCGCGACCCCGAGGCGGTGATGGGCTCGTTCGCCGCGGACCACCTGATCGGTGACCCGGCCCGCTGGGCGGAGACGGTGCGCCAGGCGATCGGCGGCGCCGAGCGGGGGCTGCTGATGACGGTGGGGATCACCCCGACCCGGCCGGAGACCGGCTACGGCTACCTGGAGACCGGTGATCCGACGGGTGACGGTCCACTGCGTCCGGTCACCGAGTTCAAGGAGAAGCCGGCCGCCGAGGTGGCCGAGGGGTACGTCCGCTCCGGGCGGTACCTCTGGAACGCCAGCATGTTCGTCTGGCGGGTGGACGTCTTCCTGGCCGAGCTGGCCCGGCAGCAGCCGGCGCTGCACGCCGGGATCACCGCGATCGCGGCCGCCTGGGGCACCCCGGAGCAGGACGACATCCTCGGCACCGTCTGGCCGACCCTGCCGAAGATCTCCGTGGACTACGCGGTGATGGAGGGCGCGGCGACGGCCGGCCGGGTGGCCACCGTGCCCGGCGACTTCGGCTGGAACGACGTCGGCGACTTCCACACCCTCGGCGAGGTGCTGCCCGCCGACCCGGACGGCAACGTGGTGCTCGGCATCGACGGCAAGCCGGGCGTGCTGCTGCACGACAGCCGGGACCTGGTGGTGGTGCCGCAGTCGGGCCGGCTGGTGGCCGTCCTCGGCCTGCACGACCTGATCGTGGTGGACACCCCGGACGCGGTGCTGGTCTGCCCCCGCGACCGGGCCCAGGACGTCAAGAAGCTGGTCGACGAGCTGAAGGAGCGCGGCGAGGAGGGCTACGTCTGACCCCGGCGGGTCGACCGCGTCGCGCGGCCCGGCCGCTCCGGGTGAGCGGAGGCCGGCTCAGCGGGCGGTACGACCCCGCAGAGCGGCCAGGGCCGGCGCGACGAGCTGGACCGTCCCGTCGGCCAGCGGCTCGGGCAGCCGGTCCGGCGGGAACCAGCCCAGCGCCTCCGACTCGGCGCTGACCCGCTCGGTGGCCCCGGCCGGGGCGAAGACCGCGAACCGGACGTCGTAGTGCAGCGAGCCGCCCTGGCAGCTCACCGGGTGGATGTCCACGTCGATCGGGACCGGGTCGACCGTCAGGCCGGTGATCCCGGACTCCTCGGTCGCCTCGCGGAGCGCGGCGCCCGCCAGGGTCCGGTCGCCGGGCTCGCAGTGCCCGCCGAGCTGCACCCACTTGCGGAACTTGCCGTGCAGGCAGAGCAGCACCCGACCGCCGGTGGGATCGAGCACCAGCGCGCTGGCGGTGACGTGCCCGGGGCGGTGGCTCCGGCTCATCGCCACCGGCCCCGCCGTCAGCAGCTCCAGCGTGCGGTCCCGCGCCGCACCCGCCGCCGGACCGGTCGGTCGCCAGCCGGCCAGCACGGCGGAGGCGTCGGCGTGCAGGTCGGCGTGGGCCTCGGCGGCGGGCGGCGGGACGGTGGGACCGGTGACGGGGAGGATGTCGGGCATCCCGACACTCTACGAGCGCGGTCTCCGTACCCTGGCCCGGTGACCCTGCGACTCGTCGAGTTCGTCGTGGCCGGCAACGAGGCCAGTGACCTGCTGCCGGTCCGCTCGCCGGCGTTGCTCCGCGCGCACCACGCCCGGCGCGGCTTCTGGACCGTTCTGGACGAGGGCCCGGTGGAACGCTGCCTGGCCCTGCTGCTCGAACGCGAGGACGGCGAGTGGGTGGCGCACCACGTCGCCGCCGACGCCGGCGGCGAGAACGGCCGGACCGAGGACGGTGAGGCGCTCGCCCACCACGACGGCTGGGTGTACGTCTTCGGCTCGCACTTCGGCTCGAAGGCCGGCCCGCTGCGGCCCCGCCGGGCGTTCGTGGCCCGGTTCCGGGAGGACGACGCCGCGACCGGGACGCTGCCCGTGCACGTGGTGCGCAACCGGTTCCGGCTGCACCGGGCGGTCAACGACGCGCTCGCCGCCGCGCCGCTGACCCCGCTGCCGCCGGGCGACCGGGTCCGGCACCGGTTCATCGTGGAGACCCTGGCCCGGGGCACCGCCCGGGCGAAGAGCTGGGTGAGCCGGCTCGCCGAGGACGACCTGCCGCTCAACGTCGAGGCGGCCGCCTTCACGCCGGCCGGCACGGTGCTGCTGGGGCTCCGGTTCCCGGTGACCGCCGAGGGCGAGCCGATCCTGGTGGAGCTGGCCGGGGTGGCCGGGATGTTCGCCGCTGACCCGGCCTGGCCGCGGGCCGTCGGGGCGTACGCGCTGACCGGGGTGACCCCGCCGGGCGCGCTGGCCGGCTTCCGGGCGATCGCGCCCACCGCCGACGGCGGGTACGCGGCGGTGATCGGGTCGCTCGACGCGCTGGGCAAGGGCTCGCTGCTGCTCGACGACCATCCGGAGGGCGGCGCGGTGACCTCGCGGCACGTGAGCTTCCGGCTCGACGTCACGCCGGACGCGCGGGTGGCCGGGAAGGTGGTCGCCGAGCTGGCGCCGTTCCACCACGTGGAGGGGCTGGCCGAGCTGGCGGGACGCTGCTGGTACGTCACCGACGAGGACCATCGGGTCGCGCTCTGGACAGACTGACACCCGGGTCGAGCCGGTGGGCGACCGGGTGACACCTCTGCGGAGCATGGGCCGCAGACCCTCGTGGTGCCGCCCGGTCGCCGTTTTCCCCGGCCCCCGGTCGCCCCGGCGCCGGTGACATTCCGGCCCCCACGGGCAAGGGGAAGCATGCCCAATCGGGCCCGGTCACGTCGAGGTTTTTCAGCTCACGCTTAAAGATGGAGATAAGTACCGGCGGGTACAGTGCAGATGGTCGGCGGGCACTCCCTCTGCCCCGCCCCCGGGAGCGCTCCATGCTGAAGATCTTTTTCACGAGCGAGGACATTCTGCGGACCAGGGTGGCCCCCGCCGCGGACCCGGTCTGGGAACTAGTCCTCAGCCTGCACCTGTTGCAGGGCCGCAGCCGGGACCCGCTGATGGCGAACTGGCGACGCAGCGTGGCCCGGACCCTGCGTACCGACAGCGCCGCCGACCGTCTCCGCCTGCTCTTCGCGCTGAACCCGCCCCGCGGCTACTTCCCCGACTTCCTCACCCCGTACGAGAGCCTGGCGGGCTTCGAGGCGGGGTTGGACGCGGTCCGGGGCACCCCGGTCGACCTGCTGCGCCGGGACCTCACCCTGCTGTCCGGGGAGACCCCGCTGCCCTCCTCGGCGTCCGCGCTGGCCCGGGGCGAGCCCGAGGTGCTGCGCCACCTCACCGACTCGATGGCGCGGTACCAGGAGCTGGCCATCGCGCCGTACTGGTCCCGGATCCGGGCGGCGGTGGAGGCCGACCGGGCGCGGCGGGCCCGGGCCCTGCTCGACGGCGGCGTGGAGGGGCTGCTGGCCAGCCTGCGCCCGAGCATGCGCTGGGAGGCGGGAATGCTCGAGGTGCTCGACTACCCGGACACCCGGGAGCTGTACCTGGACGGTCGCGGGCTGCTGCTGGTCCCGTCCTTCTTCTGCGCCCGGACCCCGGTAGCGCTGCTCGACCCGACCCTGCCGCCGGTGCTGGTCTACCCGGTCGACCGGCTCGGCGGGCTCGCCCCGGAGCCCGGCCGGGGCGCCGGTCCGGCACCGGGCGACGGGAACAGCCAGGCCCTGGCGGCCCTGCTCGGGCGGACCCGCGCCGCCGTGCTGGCGGCGACCGACGACGGCTGCACCACCGGCGAGGTGGCCCGCCGGCTGAACATCTCGCCCGCCGCGGCCAGCCAGCACACCGCCGTGCTGCGCAACGCCGGGCTGCTGGTCAGCCACCGGGACCGCAACACCGTGCTGCACACGCTGACCCCGCTCGGCCGGGCCATGCTCGACGCCTGACGTCGCCGGGGCGGCCCGGGGAGCCAAGCCCCCGGTCGCCGGCGTGGCGGGTCGGTGGTCAGACGGCGAGGGCGCCGCTGGCGGTGCTGCCGTCGGGCGGCGGCAGGAGCGCGGAGGAGATCCCCTCCGCGGCCAGCGCGGTCCGCAGCCGTTGCAGGTCGGCGCCGAAGCGCACCAGGTCCGGCTGGTCGACCGGGGCCGGCGGGGCCCCGAGAACCAGGCCGGTGGCCTGCGCCGGCCAGCCCGGCACGGTGGCCACCAGACCGGCGCGTACCTCCTCGTCGGTGACGTGGGTGAAGACCGTGCCGGGCGCCACCACGTCGGCGACCGCGGCGACGGCCCGGTCGACCGCGGCCGGGTCGGCCGGCGTCGGCCCGGGCCCGTCGGCCAGGGTGGCCGCGGCGCGCAGCCCGGCGGCCTGCGCCTCGGCGGTGCCCAGCGAGAAGAGGTCCATCTCGGCGTCCCGGACCAGTGCCCGCGCGCCGTCGCCGTCATCGGGCCGGGCCGCGCCGAGGTAGCCCCGGACCACCGCGACCGGCACCTGGTCGCACTTACCCTTGATCAACTCGCCGGCGCCGGCCAGCTCGTCGACCACGGCCATCTGGGTCAGTTGCAGCTCGTTGCCGTACGGGTCGATCTCGCCCCGGTGGTCGCGGATGGCCGACATCCCGGCCACGCCGAGCGCCACGTCGGTGAGCCCGTTGCGCCACGGCCGGCCCATCGTGTCGCTGATGATCACCGCGACGTCGAGGTCGTAGCGGTCCCGCAGCGCCGCGCGCAGCGCCCGGGCCGAGGCGTCCGGGTCCTCCGGGAGCAGCACCAGCCGGGTCTTGTCGACGTTCGAGGCGTCGATCCCGGCGGAGGCCATCACGAAGCCGTGGTGGGTCTGCACGATCCGGGTCGCCCCGCGGGTGGCGACCACCCGGGTCGTCTCGGCGGCGAGCACCTCGTCCCGGGCGGCGAGCCGCTCGGGGCCGTCCGCCGGCACGTCGACCAGCCGGCCCTCCGCCTTCGACACGATCTTGCTGGTCACCACCAGCACGTCGCCGTCGCGCAGCCACGGCGCCGCGGTGGCGATCATCGCCGCCAGGTCGTCGCCCTCGGTCACGTCGCCGATGCCCGGCACCGGCAGGATCTCCAGCCTCACACCAGCTCCAATGCGGCGCGGACCATCGCCACCGTCGCCGTCTCGTCGGTCATCCGGAGCGGCGCCGTCCGGACGGTCACCCCCGGCACCAGCGTGCCCTCGTCCTCCGGCGCGACCAGCCAGCCGTCGAGCAGCCCGCCCGCCGGCCGCCCGCCGTAGAGGCCGCCCACCCCGGCCGCGCTGCACTCCACGCCGAGCACGTCCAGGCAGCGGTCGGCCATGCCGCGCACCGGCGCCCCGCCGATGATCGGCGACACGCCCACCACCGGCGCCGGCCCGTCGGTGACCGCTTCGCGCAGCCCCGGTACGGCCAGGATCGGCGCGATGCTCACCACCGGGTTGCTCGGCGCGATCAGCACCACGTCGGCGGAGCCGATCGCCGCCAGCACCCCCGGCGCCGGCTTCGCGGTCTCCGCGCCGACGAAGACGAACCGGTGCGTCGGGATCTCCGCCCGGTACCGCACCCACCACTCCTGGAAGTGGATCGCCCGCTGGCCCTGGTCGCCATCCACAGCGCCGGCGCTGTTCGCGACCGCGGGGCTCGCAGGCTCGCTCCTCCCGCTCACCACCACGTGGGTCTCCAGCCGGTCGTCGGTGGCCGGCAGCATGGTCAGGCCCGGCTCCCACCGGGTGGCCAGCGCCTGGGTCACCGCGGAGAGCGGGTACCCGGCGTTGAGCATCGTCGTCCGCACCAGGTGCGTCGCGATGTCCTTGTCGCCGAGGCCGAACCAGCTCGGCTCCGCGCCGTACGCCGCCAGCTCCGCCTTGACCGTCCAGGTCTCGCCCACCCGGCCCCAGCCCCGCTCCGGGTCGGCGCCACCGCCCAGCGTGTACATCACGCTGTCCAGGTCGGGGCAGACCTTCAGGCCGTGCAGCAACAGATCGTCGCCGACGTTGACCACGGCGGTCACCTCGGCCCCCACCTCTCGGGCGTACGTCCGGACGCCGAGCAGGAACCGGGCGCCGCCGATCCCGCCGGTCAGAACCACGATGCGCATGCCGTCCATCCTTACGCACGCGCCGCCGTCGATCGGCCGGTGGCCGGGGAGACTAGGCTCAGGTCGGCAACTGTCCGTTTTCGTCCCCAGGGGGAGTTCGTGACCAGCCCCGCCGAGCCCGCGTCCACCGACGCGTCGCAGGCTAGCCAGCTGACCAAGCCACTGCGCGAACTGGCCGCGCTCGTCCTGCTCGGCGCGAACGCCGTGCTCCTCTTCGTCGGCCTCTTCCGGCTGCTGGTGCCGACGGACGACTACAGCACCTTCAGCGGCCGGGCCGGGTTTACCTTCTTCATCTTCGTCGGCGTCGAGTCGACCGTGCTGCCGGTGCTGGCCGTGCTGCTCGCCACCCACGTCCGGCCGGTGCTGCCCAAGGCCAAGCTGATCACCCAGGTCGCCCTCGGCGAGTACGCGTTCGGCGCGTTCTTCGGCGCGCTGACCTTCCTGATCTGGCTCGTCGGCCGGCTCGCCGAGGCGGAGGTGCTCGACGCCCTGCTCGGGCTGCTGACCCGGGCCGCCTGGCTGGCGATCTTCGCCGTCGCCGGGTACGTCGTCTTCAAGGTCTGGCGCACCCTGTACTACACGCCCAAGCCCAAGCCGCAGCCCGGCGTCCACGGCCAGGGGCAGCCCGGCTGGCCGCAGCAGGGCGGCGACCCCGGCCAGGCCGGCGGTTACCCGGCCCCCGGCCAGGGCGGCTACCCGTCGCCCGGCGGCTACCCGGCGCCGAACCAGCCCGGCGGCTACCCGGGGCCGAACCAGCCCGGCGGCTACCCGGGGCCGAACCAGCCCGGCGGCTACCCGGGGCCGAACCAGCCCGGCGGCTACCCGGCGCCGAACCAGCCCGGCGGCTACCCGCAGCCCGGCCAGTACGGTCAGCCGAACCCGTCGGCGCCGCCGTTCAACACCGCCCCGCCGTACGGCAACGCCCCGCACTCGGCGCCGCCGTTCGGCCAGCCGCCGTCGGCCGACCCGACTCAGGCCATCCCGCGGCAGCCCGCGGAGTTCGGCCAGCCGACCCGGTACGACGACCACACCCAGCGCTACCACCGGGACGACCCGAACCAGCCGCGCTGACCCACGCCCGGAGGAGCCGCGCGGCCGGCCCCCGCGCTACGACCGCCCGACAGGACCGCACACCGCACCGGAGGAGTGGCCTCCGCACGCCGGGAGGCCACTCTTTCCGTTGACGCGCGGCTCGTCAGGCGAGCCGCCGGCTGGCGGCGTCCGGGGTGGGGTCCGGGCGTGCGGTCGGGGCCGCCGAGGGTCAGCGCATAGGCTGAGCGGATGGTTGATCGCACCGACTCCGCCCCGACCGCGGCGAGCGTGCAGCGGGCGCTGCGGCGGGCCGCGACCGGGCGGGCGCTGGACCTCGACGAGGCGACCGCGCTGCTGACCGCCCGGGGCGCCGCGCTGGACGAGCTGCTCCGGATCGCCGGCGACATCCGCGACGCCGGGCTGCGCGAGGCCGGCCGTCCCGGTGTGGTCACCTTCTCCAAGAAGGTCTTCGTCCCGCTGACCCGGCTCTGCCGGGACCGCTGCCACTACTGCACCTTCGCCACGGTGCCGCATCGGCTGCCGGCCGCGTTCCTCGACCGGGACGAGGTGCTGGCGATCGCCCGCGAGGGCGCGGCGCAGGGCTGCAAGGAGGCGCTCTTCACGCTCGGCGACCGCCCCGAGGAGCGCTGGCCGGCGGCGCGGCAGTGGCTGGACGAGCGCGGCTACGACTCCACCCTGGACTACCTGCGCGCCTGCGCGGTGGCGGTGCTGGAGGAGACCGGACTGCTGCCGCACCTGAACCCGGGCGTCCTGTCCTGGTCGGAGTTGCAACGGCTCAAGCCGGTCGCGCCGAGCATGGGGATGATGCTGGAGACCACGGCGACCCGGCTCTGGTCGGAGCCGGGCGGCCCGCATTTCGGCTCGCCGGACAAGGAGCCGGCGGTCCGGCTCCGGGTGCTCGACGACGCCGGCCGGGTGGGGGTGCCGTTCACCACCGGCATCCTCATCGGCATCGGGGAGACCCCCGCCGAGCGGGTCGACGCGCTCTTCGCGATCCGCCGCGCGCAGCGGGAGTACGGCCACCTCCAGGAGGTGATCGTGCAGAACTTCCGCGCCAAGCCGGACACCGCGATGCGCGGCATGCCCGACGCCGAGCTGCACGACCTGGCCGCCACGGTTGCGGTGGCCCGGGTGCTGCTCGGGCCGCGGGCCCGGATCCAGGCCCCGCCGAACCTGATCGAGGGCGAGTACGACCTCCTCCTGCGCGCCGGCATCGACGACTGGGGCGGGGTGTCCCCGGTGACCCCGGACCACGTCAACCCGGAGCGCCCCTGGCCGCAACTCGACGAGCTGGCCCGGCACACCGCTGCGGCGGGCTTCACGCTGCGGGAACGGCTCACCGTCTACCCCGAGTACGTCCGGGCCGGCGACCCCTGGCTGGATCCGCGCCTGCTGCCGCACGTGACCGCGCTGGCGGATCCGGCGACCGGCCTCGCGGTCGAGTCGGCCCGCCCGGTGGGCCGCCCGTGGCAGGAGCCGGAGGAGGTGTTCGGCGGCCGGACCGACCTGCACGTGACCATCGACACCGCCGGGCGTACCGACGACCGGCGCGGCGACTTCGACAGCGTCTACGGTGACTGGTCGGAGGTGGCCGGCAAGGCCGACGCCAGCCTGGCCGGCGCCCGCGCCGGGGCGACCGGCGGCGCGGGCGACCACGATCTGCGTACCGGGCTGCGGTTGGCCGCCGACGACCCGGCGGCGCTGCTGGAGCCGCGGCACGCGGACGCGGCGCTGGCGCTCTTCGCCGCCGACGGCCCGGCGCTGGACGAGCTCTGCCGGCGCGCCGACGAGGTGCGGCGGGACGTGGTCGGCGACGAGGTCACCTACGTGGTCAACCGCAACATCAACTTCAGCAACGTCTGCTACGTCGGCTGCCGGTTCTGCGCCTTCGCCCAGCGGGAGAGCGACGCGGACGCGTTCCGGCTGTCGCTGGAGCAGGTCGCCGACCGGGCCGAGGAGGCGTGGGCCGTCGGCGCCAGCGAGGTCTGCCTCCAGGGCGGGATCGATCCGAAGCTCCCGGTCACCGGCTACGCCGACCTGGTCCGGGCGATCAAGGCGCGCGTGCCGGGGATGCACGTGCACGCCTTCTCCCCGATGGAGATCGTCACGGCCGCCGCGAAGGCCGGCGTACCGGTGAAGGAGTGGCTGGTCCAGCTCCGGGAGGCCGGCCTGGACACCATCCCGGGCACCGCCGCGGAGATCCTCGACGACGAGGTGCGCTGGGTGCTCACCAAGGGCAAACTGCCGGCCGCCGCCTGGGTCGAGGTGGTGAGCACGGCCCACGAGCTGGGCATCCGGTCCAGCTCCACGATGATGTACGGCCACGTCGACCACCCGGGCCAGTGGCTCGCCCACTTCCGGGTGCTGGCCGGGGTGCAGGATCGCACCGGCGGCTTCACCGAGTTCGTGGCGCTGCCGTTCGTGCACACCAACGCGCCGATCTACCTGGCCGGCATCGCCCGGCCCGGCCCGACCTGGCGGGAGAACCGGGTGGTGCACGCGATGGCCCGGCTGCTGCTGCACGGTCGGATCGACAACATCCAGTGCTCCTGGGTGAAGCTGGGCGACGAGGGCACCGTGGCGATGCTCCGGGGCGGCTGCAACGACCTGGGCGGCACGCTGATGGAGGAGACCATCTCCCGGATGGCGGGCTCGGGCAACGGCTCGGCGCGTACCGAGGAGCAGCTGCGGGCGATCGCGGCGGCGGCGGGGCGGCCGGCCCGCAAGCGGACGACCGCGTACGGTCACGCCCGCGCGTAGCGTCGAACCTTTCCCCGCCGCCGGCCGTACCACCGGATGCCGGCGGCGGTTGCGGCGAGGACCGCCGCCGGCAGCCCCCACCGGGGGTGCCCGGCGGCGTCCGCCTCGGCGGAGCGCCCGGGGCTCCCGATCACCGCGGGCGCTGACGCGCCGGCCCGGAAAGGTTGCCCATGACCACTGATCAGCGGAAGCGGCCCTGGCCGCGACTGACCCGCCGGCAGACGTTGACCGCCGCGGCGAGCGCCACCCTCGGCGCCGCCGCCCTCACCGTGCCGGGCCTGTCGGCCGCACAGAACACCCCGTCCGCGGGCCGCCGGGACGACCCGATCGTGGTCCACCTCCGCGACGCGGCCTCCGGGACCATGGACGTCTTCGTCGGCACGACCCGGATCGAGGTACGCGACCGCGCCCTGGCGGACCGGTTGCGGCGCGCCGCCCGACGCTGACCCGCCCGCGCCGTCCGGCGGCGCGGCCACTCCCGGCGCAGGCTCTCGGCGCCGGTGATCCCGTTCGACCATCGCTTCCCAGACGCAAAGGTGTGGTCCGCCATGTCCTCCCACCGCGAAGCCCCGGAGATAGCCAAGGATCCGGTCGCCGACAGCTCCGACCTGTACGCGTTCGTCAGTCCCGATCATCCGGACACGGTCACGTTGATCGCCAACTACGTGCCGTTGCAGCTCCCCTCGGGCGGTCCGAACTTCTTCGAGTTCGGTGACGACGTGCGGTACGAGATTCATATCGACAACGATGGCGACGGCTATCCCGATGTGACGTACCGGTTCGAATTCAGCACCGAGATCACGAATCCGAACAGCTTTCTCTACAACACCGGGCCGATCGAGTCGCTGGAGAGCAAGAACTGGAACCGGCGGCAGTTCTACCGGCTGACCCGGGTGGCCGACGGCAAGGAGCGCGTGCTCGCGCACAAGCTGCCCTGCCCGCCGTGCAACGTCGGCCCGCTCTCCACCCCGAAGTACCACGACCTGGTCCGGCAGGCCACGTACCGCCTCTCCACCGGGGAGAAGGTCTTCGCCGGGCAGCGGGCGGACGGCTTCTTCGTCGACCTCGGCGCGATCTTCGACCTCGGTACGCTGCGGCCGTTCCAGCAGCTGCACGTGGCCGGGAAGAAGATCTTCAAGGCCGAGGGGGAGCCGGTCAACGCGCTGGACCGGATGAACGTGCACAGCATCGCGGTGCAGGTGCCGCTGAGCCGGGTCCGCCGTAAGGCCGCCCGGTACGGCGCCGCCGACCGGGCCTCGACGATCGGGGTGTGGACGTCCGCATCGCGCCAGCAGGTGCGGGTGCTCGGCGACCGGGTCGCCGCGGACACCGCCGCCGGTCCGTTCACCCAGGTCTCCCGGCTCGGCAATCCACTGTTCAACGAGGTCGTCGTGCCGATGTCCGAGAAGGACCTGTGGAACACGTTGCCGCCCGCGGAGGACAAGCGGTTCGCCCGGTTCGTCGAGCAGCCGGAGCTGGCCGGGCTGCTGCCCGTGCTCTACCCGGGCGTCTTCCCCAACCTGGACGCGCTGAACAAGTCGAAGAAGCCGCGAGCGGACCTGGTGGCGATTCTGCTGACCGGCATTCCCGCCGGCCTGATCGACGGCTTCACCAACTCGACCGGCGACGTCCAGGCCGACATGCTGCGACTGAACACGGCGATCAAGCCGAGCCGCAAGCCGGACCGGTTCGGCGTGCTCGGCGGCGACCTGGCCGGCTTCCCGAACGGCCGCCGGGTCGGCGACGACGTGGTGAGCATCGCGCTGCGGGCCGTCGCCGGGGTCACCGTGCCGCTGGTGGACAAGGCGTTCAAGCCGGACGCCGCCGCGGCGGCGGTCACCCCTGGGTTGAGCGCCGCCGACGTGAGCGCCCCGTTCCTGGGCGACTTCCCGTTCCTCGGCACCCCGTACGACGGGTTCAACAACCCGCCGGCGGCGAAGTCCTGAAGGAGCGGGCCGTGCACGAGCACCACCACGCCTACGGGCCGACGGGCAGCGGCAGCGTCGTGCTGAACCTCGGCGGGAACTCCGGCGCGCTGATCATCTACACCGGACGCGAGCTGCACGGCCGGGAGATCGAGATCAGCCGGGACGACGAGGAGCGGCGTACGCACTCGGCGGTGCGGGAACGTCACGTCCGGGACGGGGTGTTCCACGGTGCCGTCTTCCCGGATCTGGAGGCGGGTCTCTATACCGTCTGGTGGGACGATCGGACACCGGCCGGAGCGATCTCCGTCACCGGTGGGGCGATCGCCGAATTCGTCTGGCCAACCAGCTCTCCACCGGGGGCGGGCTGATCCTCCGACCTCCTCCGGCCGCCGCGCCCCGTCCCATGCTGTGGACGGGGCGCTGTCGGCCATTCCCGCTCGACGGGCGGTCCGGGCGGACTCGGGTTAACCTTTGCCCCACCACAATGCTGATCTTGGACGCTGCCGCGCCGGCCGCCCGGGTACGGCCCGCCGGAACCTCCACCGGGGGTCTCCGGCGGTGTCGTCGCCCGGCGCGCCACGGCAGAAAAGCCGGGCAACTCGCCGGAGAGGGCGTTACTCGTCCGGGGTCTGAATCGATAGGGCAGGTTGCGAGGCTCGGGCGGCTCGGTCAGTCGTCCGGAACGTGTCGGGAGGGCGACTCCATTATCAAGTTCGGCTTGACGGCGCACGCATTACACGCGTGTAATTTGAATGGGGTTGTTCGCGCGGAACGCAACAAAATGTGACCGGACGGACAAGCACGCCTTTCGCGTGGGGGGTTGCAGCGGCGATGACGCCGGTGCGCGACAAGGAGGCATCTGTATGGACGGCCAGCTCGAGGTGGCCGACCTGCTCGGAAACGCGCCGGAGTGGCAGGAGCGGGCGCTCTGCTCGCAGACCGACCCGGAGGCGTTCTTTCCCGAGAAGGGCGGCTCGACCCGCGAGGCGAAGCGCATCTGCTCGCGTTGCGAAGTCAAGACGGAGTGCCTCGAATACGCTCTCGGCCACGACGAGCGGTTCGGGATCTGGGGTGGGCTCTCCGAGCGGGAGCGGCGCAAGCTCAAGCGGCGGGTCGCCGCCTGAGACGTGCCGGGCCGGGGCGGTGGGGGCCGCCCGGCTCGGGACGACAGCTCGGCCGGCGGGGGTCGGTCCGGGCGACGACGGCGGGTGCCGGCGACGCGACGGGGGTCGCGGCGGCCGGTGCCGCGGGTCGGCGGCCCGGTCTGCCGGCTGCGGCGGGGGCCGGGCCTTAGGCCAGTTCGTCGGGGTCTACCCCGAGCAGGTTCGCCACCTGCTCGATGATCACGTCGTGGACCAGGTCGGCGAGGTCCTCGCGGTCCATCGCCCGGAACTCCAGCGGCCGCCGGTAGAGCACGATCCGCGGCGGCACTTCCTGCCGCCCGGGGCGGCCCGGCAGCAGCCGGGCGAGCGGCACCTCGCCGTCCTCCAGCACGTCGGAGTCGTAGACGTTCAGGTCCGGCGGGACGTCCTCGACCGCGAACTCGACGCCGGCCAGCTCCTTGGCGAAGCGGCGCTCCAGCGTCTCCACCGTGTCCAGCACCAGGTCGTCGAAGACCTCCGCCTTGGTCCGCGCCAGCGGCACGGTGGCCGGCACCAGCCGCCCGCGCAGCCCTCGACCGTGCCGGTCGCGGTGGGTGCGCCGGCCGGAGCCGGGGCGGCGGTGTTCCGGGCTCGTCATGAGGAAGAGGGTAGCCCCCGCCGCCGGCCGGTCCGCCGCTGCGCCGCTGGTGCGGCGTGCCGATGCGCCGATCGGTGGAATTGTGATCACCGTGACGGGCGTGTCGCACCGCGAAGCGGTGCGCCGGACCCGGTAATGGGGATACCCTGCCGCCGTGAGGTCACCACGGCGCTGCTCCCGTAACGGCTGCCCCCGGCAAGCGGTCGCCACATTGACCTATGTCTACAACGAGTCGACAGCCGTGGTGGGCCCGCTCGCGGCCTTCGCCGAGCCGCACACGTACGACCTCTGTGAGCCGCACGCCCGCAACCTGACCGCCCCGCGCGGCTGGGACGTGGTCCGGCACGAGGGCGAGTTCGAGCCGCCGCCGCCCACCACCGATGACCTGGTCGCCCTGGCCGAGGCCGTCCGCGAGGCCGCCCGCCCGGCGCCGCCCCGTCCCCCCGCGGACGACCACGACCTCCACCAGAACCCCCCGACCGGCCGCCGCGGCCACCTCCGCGTAATCCCCCCCACCCACTAACCCCCCCCCGGCCCCCGCGGGTGTCCGCGTTGATCATGAAGTTGTTGGCAGGACCGACGGCGTGTCGTGGCAATAACTTCATGGTCAACCGGGGCGAGGCGCCGGTGCGTGGGCGGGGGGCAGGGGGCGGGGTTGGGGGGCGGGGTTGGGTGGGTGGGTGGGTCGTCAGTGGCCGAGGAGGCGGGAGAAGGCGGCGGCGCGGCGGGACGGGCGGTTGGTGCGGAGTTCGGCCTCGTCGGCGGAGAACATCAGCCTGAGGCCGGCGTTGACCGCCAGCCAGCGCAGCGGCTCGGGCTCCCAGCGGGGGGAGCGGTGGTTGACCCAGGGGAGCGCGGTCAGGTCGCTCTCCGCGCCCCGGATCAGGTCGGCGAGGGTACGCCCGGCGAGGTTGCTGGTGCCGACGCCGTCGCCGACGTACCCGCCGGCCCAGGCCAGCCCGGACGCCCGGTCGAGGCCGACGGAGGCGGCCCAGTCCCGGGCCACGCCGAGCGGCCCGCCCCAGGTCTGCGTCACCGGCACCTCCGGCCCGAGCACCGGGAAGAGCTCGCCGAGCACCCGGCGCAACGCGGCGAAGACCCGCGGCTCCCGGTCGTAGCCGGGGGCGGTGCGGGAGCCGAAGTGGTACGGGGCACCCCGCCCGCCGAAGGCCAGTCGACCGTCGGCGGTCCGCTGGCCGTAGATGATGACGTGCCGGTAGTCGGAGAAGGTCTCCCGCTCGGCCAGCCCGATCCGGGCCCAGGTCTCCTCCGCCAGCGGCTCGGTGGCGACCATCAGCGAGTAGACCGGCGCGACGGTCCGGCGCTGCCCCGGCAGGGCGGGGGTGAAGCCCTCGGTCGCCCGGACCACCACCGGCGCCCGGACCACCCCGGCGGGCGTCACCGCCGCGCCGGCCCGGACCGCCGTCACCGGCGTCCGCTCGAAGATGGTCACCCCACGGCGCTCGACCGCCCGGGCCAGCCCGCGGACCAGCCGGGCCGGCTGCACGGCGGCACAGTGCGGGGTGTACGTCCCACCGAGCACCCCGTCGGCGGCGCACCGCGCGGTGGCCTGGTCGGCGTCGAGGAGCACCAGGTCCTCGTCGGAGAGGCCGTACTCCCGGGCCTCGTCGACCGCGGCCCGGGCCCGGCCGAGCTGGGCCGCGGAGCGGGCCAGCACCACCGTCCCGCCCGGCTGCCAGTCGCAGTCGATGCCCTCGGCGGCGACCACCCTGCCGACCTCGCGGACGGTCTCCTGCATGGCCCGCTGCATGGCCAGGGCCCGGTCCCGCCCGTGCCGGCGGGCCAGCGCGGGCAGCGAGGTCGGGAAGAGCGCGGAGCACCAGCCGCCGTTGCGTCCGGAGGCGCCGTACCCGGCGATCTCCTTCTCCAGCACGGTGATCCGCAGCGTCGGGTCGGCCGCCGCCAGGTAGTACGCCGTCCACAGCCCGGTGTAGCCGGCTCCGACGATCACCACGTCCGCGTCGGCGTCGCCGGGCAGGGCGGGGCGCGGGGACAGCGGCTCGTCCACGCTGGACAGCCAGTACGACAGATCCTGGTAGCGCATCACCACTCCGGTGGGGGCAGGTCGTGGCGCAGCCGCGGGTCGGGCTGCGGATCTCCGTACGCCTCGACGACCGGCACCACGCCGGCCCAGACCGGCCGGTCGAGGTCGTCCTCGGAGTCGTCGGGCGGTCCGGCGCTGACCTTCACCGAGCACTCGTCGAGCGGCAGCGCGAGCACCAGCGTGGCGGCCAGCTCCTTCGCCGAGGGTGGCCGGATCACCGCCCCCCGGCCGGGCAGCAGGTGCTCGGAAAGGCGTTCCAGCGCGGCCAGCTTCTCCGCGCTGTCCAGCGCGGTCGGCGTGCCGAGCACCATCGCGCAGCGGTAGTTCATCGAGGACGCGAAGGCGCTGCGGGCCAGCACCAGGCCGTCGAGCAGGGTGACGGTCAGGCAGGCCGGCGCGCCAGCGGCGAGGTGCCGGAAGAGCCGGCTGCCGGTGGAGCCGTGCACCAGCACCCGGTCCCCGTCGCGGGCGTACGCCACCGGCAGCGCGTACGGCTGGTCGCCGTCGACGATGGCCAGGTGCCCGACCCGGCCGGCGTCGAGGACGGCGTGCAGGGCGGCGCGGTCGTGGACCGCGAGTTCGGGCAGCCGCCGGACCCGGGTGCGGGAGGTGCCACCGACGGCCCGGGCGCCGTCGGTCCGGTCCCCGGCGGAATGCGCGGCGGCCGGGGCCGCGGTCCCGGCGCCGTCGGTCCGGTCCCCGGCGGAAAGCGCGGCGGCTGGGGCTACGGTGCGGGGCCGGTCCCCGGTATCCCGGGAACCGGCCCCGTCCGACCCTGGCCCGCCGGTCAGAGGCGCGACCATGCCTCGGTCAGCACGCCGCGCAGGATCTGCTCGATCTCGTCGAACTGCTGCTGCTCGGCGATCAGCGGCGGGGCGAGCTGCACCACCGGGTCGCCCCGGTCGTCGGCGCGGCAGTAGAGGCCGGCCTGGAAGAGTGCGGTGGAGAGGAAGCCGCGCAGCAGCCGCTCGGACTCGGCCTCGTCGAAGGTCGCCTTGGTCGCCTTGTCCTTGACCAGCTCGATGCCGTAGAAGTAGCCGTCGCCCCGGACGTCGCCGACGATCGGCAGATCGTGGAGCTTCTCCAGGGTGGACCGGAAGGCGTCCTCGTTGGCCCGGACGTGCCCGACCAGGTCCTCGCGGGCGAAGACCTCCAGGTTGGCCAGGGCCACCGCGCAGGAGACCGGGTGGCCGCCGAAGGTCACCCCGTGCGCGAACATGCCGGTCTCGGTGAGGAACGGCTCCATCAGCCGCTCGCTGGCGATCATCGCGCCGAGCGGGGCGTACCCGGAGGTGATGCCCTTGGCGGTGGTGATGATGTCCGGCTGGTAGCCGTACCGGGTGGCGCCGAAGTACTCACCCAGCCGGCCCCAGGAGCAGATCACCTCGTCGCTCACGAGCAGCACGTCGTACGCGTCGCAGATCTCCCGGACCCGCTCGAAGTAGCCGGGCGGCGGGGGGAAGCAGCCGCCGGAGTTCTGCACCGGCTCCAGGAAGACCGCGGCGACGGTGTCCGGCCCTTCCCGCTCGATGGCGCGGCCGATCTCCTCGGCGGCCCAGCGGCCGAACGCCTCGGGGGAGTCGCCGTGCTCGGGGGCGCGGTAGAAGTTGGTGTTCGGCACCTTGATGCCGCCGGGAACCAGCGGCTCGAAGTCGCTCTTGATGCCGGGCAGGCCGGTGATCGACAGCGCGCCCATCGAGGTGCCGTGGTACGCGATGTAGCGGCTGACCACCTTGTGCTTGTTCGGCTGGCCGGTGCGCTTGAAGTAGGCCCGGGCCAGCTTCCACGCCGCCTCGACAGCCTCCGAGCCTCCGGTGGTGAAGAAGACCCGGTTCAGGTCGCCGGGGGCGAGGGAGGCGATCTTCTCGGCCAGCTCCACCGCCTTGGGGTGGGCGTACGACCAGAGCGGGAAGTAGGCCAGCTCGGCGGCCTGCTTGGCGGCCGCCTCGGCCAGCTCGGTGCGGCCGTGGCCGGCGTTGACGACGAAGAGCCCGGCGAGTCCGTCCAGGTAGCGGCGGCCGCGGGAGTCCCAGACGTACGCGCCCTCGCCGCGCACGATGGTCGGCACCTCGCCGTCGGAGTAGCTGGCCATCCGGGTGAAGTGCATCCAGAGGTGGTCGGTGGCGTTGGCCATGTCAGCCCCATCGGGTCTCGGGCCGGTCAGGGGTGATCACCGGCGCTCTGCCAACGGTTATCGCACAGCGGATGCCGATAACGCAAGTGCCAAGGGCCTAGCGCAACGGATTCAGCGAAAGTAGTTGCCTACTGCGACGGAATCCGTATCAGGCCGTACCCCAGGTGTAGGTCTGCTTGCGGAGCTTGAGGTAGACGAACGCCTCGGTCGCCAGCACGCCCTCGACGGCGCGCAGCTTCTGCAGGATCTCCAGCAGGTGGGCGTCGTTGCGGCAGACCACCTCGACCAGCAGGTCGAACGAGCCGGCCGTGATGACCACGTAGTCGATCTCCTCGAACCCGGCGAGCCGGTCGGCCACGGTCTCCAGGTCGCCGTCGGTGCGCAGCCCGATCATGGCCTGCCGGGGGAAGCCGAGCTGGAGCGGGTCGGTCACCGCGACGATCTGCATGACTCCGGCATCGAGCAGGCGCTGCACCCGCTGGCGGACCGCCGCCTCGGAGAGGCCGACCGCCTTGCCGATGCTCGCGTACGGGCGGCGGCCGTCCTCCTGAAGCTGCTCGATGATCTGCTTCGCCACGTCGTCGAGCAGAACGTGACTGGCTCCCTCGCGCACGGTGACGCGACGCGAGCCGTTGCCAGTCTCCAGGTGCCGGTTGTTCATCGCCGCTCCCCATGTCCGATTCCTTGGGGCTGAGCGTAGTGCCCCGCCGCAGTCTGGCGTATTTCGTCGCCCACGGCTATTCCCGCAACGGAATCCCTTGTAAGGAAGGTCACTCCATGTCAGGATCAGTCGTCCATCGCCACTGACCCTCCCGCCGGCGTGCCTCCCCCGTCCCGCCGCCGACGATGACCCCCTAGGAGTCGTCACATGCGTAGTCCCCTCCGGCCCCTGTCCCGGCGTGGTCTGCTCACCGGCACCCTCGGCTCGGCAGCGCTGCTGGCCACTGCCGGTGCGCTGACCGGTTGCGGCACGAAGGGCGCTCAGCAGACCGAGACCGGCTGCAAGAGCGATGACCTCTCCGCCACGGAGAAGAAGCTGGCCTTCTCGAACTGGCCGCAGTACATGGACGTCGACGAGAAGGACGAGTCGAAGCGCCCGTCGCTCGACGCGTTCATCGCCAAGTCCGGCATCCAGGTGACCTACACCGAGGACGTCAACGACAACAACGAGTTCTTCGGCAAGGTGCAGAACCAGCTCGCCGGCTGTCAGACCACCGGGCGGGACATCATGGTCCTCACCGACTGGATGGCGGCCCGGATGATCCGGCTCGGCTGGATCCAGAAGCTGGACAAGGCCAAGATGCCCAACGTCGAGGCCAACCTGCTCCCCTCGCTGCGCAACCGCTCCTTCGACCCGGACAGCCAGCAGGCCATCCCGTGGCAGTCCGGCCTCGCCGGCCTCGCCTACAACGCCAAGGTGGCCAAGGAGATCAAGACGGTCGACGACCTGCTCACCCGCCCCGACCTCAAGGGCAAGGTGACCGCCCTCTCCGAGATGCGGGACACCATGGGTCTGCTGCTCCAGTCCAACGGCCACGACCCGGCGAACTTCACCGCCGCGCAGTTCGACGACGCGCTGAACAAGCTCAAGAAGGCCGTGGAATCCAAGCAGATCCGCAAGTTCACCGGCAACGACTACGCCCCGGACCTGGCCAAGGGCGACATCGCCGCCTGCATCGGCTGGTCCGGCGACGTGATCCAGCTCGGCTTCGAGGACGAGAAGATCAAGTTCGTGGTGCCCGACTCCGGCGTGATGCTCTGGTCGGACAACATGCTCGTGCCGAACAAGGCCACCCACAAGGCCAACGCCGAAGAGCTGATGAACTACTACTACGACCCGGTGGTGGCCGCGAAGCTCGCCGCGTACGTGAACTACATCTGCCCGGTCAAGGGCGCGCAGGCCGAGATGGAGAAGATCGACCCGGAGCTGGCCGCCAACCCGCTGATCTTCCCGGACGAGGCGATGCTGTCGAAGTCCAAGGTCTTCATGGCCCTGGACGAGAAGCAGGAGAAGGACTACGAGGCCAAGTTCCAGCAGGTCATCGGAGCGTGAGAACGATGGGACACGAGACACCGGCCGGCGATCTGCGGCTGGCCAACCTGACCAAGCGGTTCGGCATCTTCACCGCGGTCGACGACCTCAGCCTGACCATCCCGCAGGGCTCGTTCTTCGCCCTGCTCGGCGCCTCCGGCTGCGGCAAGACCACCACCCTGCGGATGATCGCCGGGCTGGAGGAGCCGACCAGTGGGCAGGTGCTGCTCGGTGACCGGGACATCGCCCGGCTGCGGCCGTACAAGCGGCCGGTGAACACCGTGTTCCAGAGCTACGCGCTCTTCCCGCACCTGAACGTCGCCGACAACGTGGCCTTCGGGCTGCGCCGGCGCGGCATCCGTCAGGTCTCCGACCAGGTTCGGCGGATGCTCGCGCTGGTGCAGCTCGAAGGGTACGGCGATCGGCGGCCCGCCCAGCTCTCCGGCGGGCAGCAGCAGCGGGTCGCGCTGGCCCGCGCCCTGATCAACCACCCGCAGGTGCTGCTGCTGGACGAGCCGCTCGGCGCGCTCGACCTCAAGCTGCGCCGGCAGATGCAGATCGAGCTGAAGCGGATCCAGACCGAGGTCGGCATCACCTTCGTCCACGTCACCCACGACCAGGAGGAGGCCATGACCATGGCCGACACCGTCGCGGTGATGAACGCCGGGAAGATCGAGCAGCTCGGCGCCCCCGCCGACATCTACGAGTTCCCGGCCACCGCGTTCGTGGCGAACTTCCTCGGCCAGTCCAACCTGCTCGCCGGCGAGGCCGGCGGGACGAACGGCGGCGACGTCCTGGTCTCCGCGCACGGCGGGCGCTTCTCGGTGCCCGCCGCGCGGGCCCGCCTCGACCGGGGGCCGGTCTTCCTCGGGGTACGCCCCGAGAAGCTGCACCTGGTCGGAACCGCCGCCCAGGTGCCGGCCGGCCACCAGCACGTCGGCGGCGTGGTGACCGACGCCTCCTACGTCGGGGTGAGCACCCAGTACCTGGTGAAGACCGCCTGGGGCAGCGAGCTGTCGGCGTTCTCCGCCAACAGCGGCCTCGGCGGCCAGCTCCCGGTCGGCACCCCCGTGGTGGCGTACTGGGATCCGCGGCACGCCTTCCTGCTCCCCAGGGAGCCGGGCGAGGACGACCGCACCACCCCGCTGCTCGATGAGCCGGTGGGTGTCCTGCCATGACCGCCCTCGCGCACGTACCGGCCGGGTCGGGGCAGTCGGCGCCACCGCCGGCGCCCCGGCGCGGGCGGTACCGGCTGCTGCCGTACCTGCTGCTGCTGCCGGGCGCGGCCTGGCTGCTGATCTTCTTCGCCCTGCCGCTGCTCCAACTCGCCGCCGCCAGCCTCTACGACCGGAACGACTCGCTCGCCACCGGGTACGCGCCGGCCCTGGAGATCGGCAACTACTGGGACGCCCTGCAGGCGTACTGGCCGCAGTTCGCCCGGTCGTTCATCTACTCGGCGATCGCGCTGGTGCTGGCCCTGCTGATGGGCTATCCGCTGGCGTACGCGATCGCGCAGAAGGCCGGCCGGTGGAAGAACCTGCTGCTGGTCGCCGTGGTCGCGCCGATGTTCACCAGCTTCCTGGTCCGTACGCTGGCCTGGAAGACCATCCTGTCGGACAACGGCTGGGTGGTCGGGCTGCTGCGCGACGTGCACCTGCTCGGACCGGACGGCCGGCTGCTGGCCACCCCGACCGCGGTGGTGCTCGGCCTGACGTACAACTTCCTCCCCTTCCTGGTGCTGCCGCTGTACGCGAGCCTGGAGCGGCTGGACTACCGGCTGCTCGAGGCGGCGAGCGACCTCTACGCCAGCCCGCTGCGCGCGTTCCAGAAGGTCACCCTGCCGCTGTCGATGCCCGGCCTGATCGCCGGCACGCTGCTCTTCTTCATCCCGGCCACCGGTGACTACATCAACGCCGAACTGCTCGGCACCCCGAACGAATACATGATCGGCAACGTCATCGACTCGGCGTTCCTGGTCCGGCTGGACTACCCGCAGGGCGCGGCCCTGTCGTTCCTGCTGATGGCGGCGATTCTCGCGGTGGTCTTCCTCTACCTGCTCAAGGCCGGCACGGAGGAGGTGCTCTGATGAGAATCTCGCGTTGGTTGGCCGACCGGTGGGTGATGGGCGTCGCCCTGCTGGTCCTCGGCTACCTCTCGCTGCCGATCCTCGTGGTGGCCGGCCTCTCCTTCAACCGCCCCTCCAGCCGGCTCTCCTACGACTTCCACGAGTTCACCCTCGACAACTGGACGCACCCCTGCGCCACGTCGGACATGTGCGATGCCGTGGTCCGCAGCGTGCAGATCGGCTTCATCGCCACCGTGGTCTCCACGGTGCTCGGCACGCTGATGGCGTTCGCCCTGGTCCGGCACCGGTTCACCGGCCGCTCCGGGATCAACGTGCTGATCTTCCTGCCGATGGCCACCCCGGAACTGGTGATGGGCACCTCGCTGCTCGCCCTCTTCGTCTGGTCGGACGGCCAGCTCCGGGCCACCTTCGGCTTCGGCATCCCGCAGGGGTTCTGGACCATCGTCATCGCGCACGTGATGTTCTGCGTGTCGTTCGTGGTGGTCACCGTGAAGGCCCGCCTCGCCGGCATGGACCGGCGGCTGGAGGAGGCCGCGATGGACCTCTACGCCAGCGAGTGGCAGACCTTCCGGCGGATCACCCTGCCGCTGGTGCTGCCCGGCATCGTGGCCGCCGCGCTGCTCGCCTTCTCGCTCAGCTTCGACGACTTCATCATCACGAACTTCAACGCCGGCACCACCGTCACCTTCCCGATGTACGTCTGGGGCGCCGCGCAGCGTGGCATCCCGCCGCAGGTGAATGTCATCGGCACGGCGATGTTCGTGATCGCGCTGCTGCTGGTCGGCGTCAGCTCGCTGCGTGGCCGGCGGGCGAAGCGTTTGTCATGAAACTCCCGCATACCGGCCGGGCGCTGGCCGACGCGGCGCCCGTGCCGTACTGGCTCGACCGCCCGGAACGCCCCGACCCGCTGCCGCCGCTCACCGGTACGCACACCGCCGACCTGCTGGTCGTCGGCGGCGGGTACGCCGGGGTCTGGACCGCCCTGCTCGCCAAGCAGACCGACCCGGCCCGCGACGTGCTCCTGGTCGACGCCGGCACCTGCGGCTGGGCGGCGTCCGGGCGCAACGGCGGCTTCTGCGCCGCCTCGCTCACCCACGGGCTGGCCAACGGCGTCGACCGCTTCCCCGGCGAGATCGACGAGCTGGAACGGCTCGGCCGGGAGAACCTGGACGGCATCGCCGCCACGGTCGCCAAGTACGGCATCGACTGCGACTTCGAACGCACCGGCGAGCTGGCGGTGGCCGTCGAGCCGTACCAGCTCGCCGGGCTCGCCGAGGACGCCGAACTGGCGCGTAGGTACGGCCACGACGTCCGCCTGCTCGAACGGGACGAGGTCCGCGCCGAGGTGGACTCACCGACGTACCTCGGCGGGATGTGGGACCGGGACCGGGTGGCCATGCTCGACCCGGCGAAGCTGGCCTGGGGGCTGCGTCGGGCCTGCCTGGACCTCGGCGTGCGGATCCACGAGCACACCCGGGTCACCGGCCTGCGCCGCGACGGCGCGGCGCTGCGGCTCGCCACGGCCGGCGCCGCCGACGCCGCCCCGGGGAGCGTTCGCGCCCGGCAGGTCGCGCTCGCCACCAACGCGTTCCCGCCGCTGCTGCGCCGGCTGCGGGCCTGGCTGGTCCCGGTGTACGACTACGCGCTGATGACCGAGCCACTGACGCCCGAGCAGCGGAAGGCCATCGGCTGGGAGAACCGGCAGGGGCTCGCCGACACCGGCAACCAGTTCCACTACTACCGGATCACCACCGACGGCCGGATCCTCTTCGGCGGGTACGACGCGGTCTACCACTACGGCAACCGGATCGCGCCCGAGCTGGAACAGCGGACGGCCACCTTCACCGCCCTCGCCGAGCACTTCCACACCACCTTCCCGCAGTTGGAAGGCCTCCGCTTCAGCCACCGCTGGGGCGGGGTCATCGACACCTGCACCCGGTTCTGCCCGTTCTTCGGCACCGCCTACGAGGGCCGACTGGCGTACACCGCGGGGTTCACCGGGCTCGGCGTCGGGGCGACCCGGTTCGGCGCCCGGGTGATGCTCGACCTGCTCGGCGGCGAGGAGACCCCGCTGACCCGGCTCGACCTGGTGCGCAGCAAACCGCTGCCGTTCCCGCCGGAGCCGTTCCGCGCCACCGGCATCAATCTCACCCGCTGGTCGCTCGCCCGCGCCGACGCGCGCGAGGGCCGGCGCAACCTCTGGCTCCGTACGCTCGATCATCTTGGTTTGGGGTTTGATTCCTGATGCGCATCCTGCTCGTCGGCGCCGGTGGCGTCGGCTCCGCCGCCGTCGCCATCGCCGCGCGCCGCTCCTTCTTCGAGACCATCGTGGTCGCCGACTACGACCTGGGCCGTGCCTCCCGGGCGATCGCCGAGCACGACGGCCGCTTCGTCGCCGCCCAGGTCGACGCCGCCTCGGCGGACGCGGTCGCCGCGCTCTGCCGGGAGCACCGGATCACCCACGTGCTCAACGCAGTCGACCCGCGCTTCGTCATGCCCATCTTCGACGGCGCGTTCGCCGCCGGGGCCGACTACCTGGACATGGCGATGTCCCTGTCCCACCCGCACCCGTCCCAGCCGTACGCGGAGACCGGCGTGAGGCTCGGCGACGACCAGTTCGCCCGCTCCGGCGAGTGGTCGGCGGCGGGACGGCTGGCGCTCTGCGGCATCGGCATCGAGCCCGGCCTGTCGGACGTCTTCGCCCGCTACGCCGCCGACGAGCTGTTCAGCGAGATCGACGAGATCGGGGTCCGCGACGGCGCGAACCTCACCGTCGACGGGTACGACTTCGCGCCGTCGTTCTCCATCTGGACGACCATCGAGGAGTGCCTCAACCCGCCGGTGATCTGGGAGGCCGACCGGGGCTGGTACACCACGCCGCCGTTCAGCGAGCCGGAGGTCTTCGACTTCCCCGAGGGGATCGGCCCCGTCGAGTGCGTCAACGTGGAGCACGAGGAGGTGCTGCTGATCCCGCGCTGGGTGAAGGCGAAGCGCGTCACCTTCAAGTACGGCCTCGGCGACGAGTTCATCGAGGTGCTGAAGACCCTGCACAAGCTGGGCCTGGACTCGACCGCTCCGGTCCGGGTGGGCGGCGCTTCGGTGTCGCCGCGCGACGTGGTGGCCGCCTGCCTGCCCGACCCCGCGACCCTCGGCGACCGGATGCGCGGCAAGACCTGCGCCGGCACGTACGTCACCGGCACCGGGGTCGACGGCCGGCCCCGGAAGGTGTACCTCTACCACGTCGTCGACAACGGGTGGTCGATGAAGGAGTACGGCCACCAGGCGGTGGTCTGGCAGACGGCCGTCAACCCGGTCGTCGCCCTGGAACTGCTCGCCACCGGCGCCTGGTCCGGAGCCGGCGTGCTCGGCCCGGAGGCGCTGCCGCCGGTACCCTTCCTGGACCTGCTGACCGACTACGGCTCGCCGTGGGGGATGGAGGAGCGGTGACCCGCTACGGCCCGATGTTCGGCCCCGACATCACGTTCCTCGGCGTGCCGCCCTGCACCCTCGAGGAGCCGGTGACGTACGCGGACGCGGACGTGGTCATCGTCGGCGCGCCCTTCGACGGGGGCACCTCGCACCGGCCGGGCACCCGGTTCGGCCCGTCCGCCATCCGGCAGGCCTGCTACCTGCCGCACGACGGCTCCCGTCCGTCCCTGGCATTCCGCGTCGACGCCCTGCGCGACCTGCGGGTGTACGACGCCGGTGACGTCGAGATGTTCTCCGGCGACATCGAGCGGTCCCTGTCGTCCCTGGAGACGGCCGTGCACGCCGTCGCCGCCGCGGGGGCGATCCCGATCGTGCTCGGCGGCGACCATTCCATCGCCCTGCCCGACGCCACCGGGGTGGCCCGGCAGCACGGGCTCGGCCGGGTGTCGCTGGTGCACTTCGACGCGCACGCCGACACCGGGGACATCGAGTTCGGCTCGCTGCACGGGCACGGCCAGCCGATGCGCCGGCTCATCGAGTCCGGCGCGGTACGCGGCGACCGCTTCCTCCAGATCGGGCTGCGCGGCTACTGGCCCGGCCCGGAGACGCTGTCCTGGATGGCGGAGCAGCGGATGCGGTCGTACGAGATGACCGAGGTGGTCGCCCGCGGGCTCGACGAGTGCCTGTCGGAAGCCTTCGCGATCGCCACCGACGAGTGCGAGGGGGTCTTCCTCTCCGTCGACGTCGACGTGGTCGACCCCGGCATGGCCCCCGGCACCGGCACCCCCGAGCCGGGCGGCCTCACCTCCCGCCAACTCCTCGACGCGGTCCGCCGGGTCTGCTACGAGCTGCCGGTGGTGGGCGTCGACGTGGTCGAGGTGGCCCCGCCCTACGACCACGCCGACATCACCGCCTACCTCGGCAACCGCGTGGTCCTCGAGGCCCTGTCCGCAATCGCCCGCCGCCGCCGCGACGCCGCCGGCGGCCCACCCTGGAACCCGCGCCAACCCCTCCTCGACGCCCGCTAACCCCCCCCCGGCGATCTTGCACTTTGTGCCCCGCTTTACCGGCAAACTGCGCAGATCGCGGGCCCTAAGTGCAAGATCGCGGGTGCGTCGGGTCGGTCAGGGCGCGAGGTGGGAGCGGATCAGGAATCTCACGCCGTCGGGGGCCTCCAGGGAGAAGCCGCTGCCTCGGCCGGGGACGACGTCGACGGTGAGCCTGGTGTGTTTCCAGAGGTCCCACTGGGATCTCGACATCCAGAACTCGACGGGCTCGGGGACGCCGTCCACGGCGAGCGCCGCGAGGAGGACGTCCGAGCCGCCGGTGCGGAACTCGCCGGCCGGGTAGCACATCGGGGCGCTGCCGTCGCAGCAGCCGCCGGACTGGTGGAACATCAGCGGCCCGTGCCGCCCGCGCAGCGACCGGATCAGGTCGGCCGCGGCGGGCGTGACCGCCACGGGCGCCGGCGCCGCGGCGCCCGGCGAACCGGGCGCCGCGGCACCGTCGGAGACGGCACCCATCAGAAGAAGCCGAGCTTCTTGGTGGAGTAGCTGACCAGCAGGTTCTTGGTCTGCTGGTAGTGCTCCAGCATCATCTTGTGGTTCTCCCGGCCGATGCCGGACTGCTTGTACCCGCCGAACGCGGCGTGCGCCGGGTACGCGTGGTAGCAGTTCGTCCAGACCCGCCCGGCCTGGATCGACCGTCCGGCCCGGTACGCGGTGTTCATGTCCCGGGTCCAGACGCCCGCCCCGAGGCCGTACAGCGTGTCGTTGGCGATCTTCACCGCGTCGTCGAGATCGGCGAAGGAGGTCACCGAGACGACCGGGCCGAAGATCTCCTCCTGGAAGATCCGCATCGAGTTGTCGCCCTCGAAGACGGTCGGCTGCACGTAGTACCCGCCGGAGAGCTCCCCGCCCAGGTCGGCCCGCTCACCACCGGTCAGCACCCGGGCGCCCTCCTGCCGCCCGATGTCCAGGTAGGAGAGGATCTTCTCAAGCTGGTCGTTGGAGGCCTGCGCGCCGATCATCGTGTCGGTGTCCAGCGGGTGCCCCTGCTTGATCGCGCCGGTCCGGGAGACCGCTGCGGCCAGGAAGTCCGAGTAGTGCCCCTGCTGGATGAGGGCCCGGGACGGGCAGGTGCAGACCTCGCCCTGGTTGAGGGCGAACATGGTGAAGCCCTCGAGGGCCTTGTCCAGGAAGTCGTCGGAGCGGGCGCTGACGTCGTCGAAGAAGATGTTCGGGCTCTTGCCGCCCAGCTCCAGGGTGACCGGCTTGATGTTCTCGCTGGCGTACTGCATGATCAGCCGCCCGGTGGTGGTCTCGCCGGTGAACGCCACCTTCGCCACCCGCGGCGAGGACGCGAGCGGCTTGCCCGCCTCGACGCCGAAGCCGTTGACCACGTTGACCACGCCGGGCGGGAGCAGGTCGGCGATCAGCGACAGCAGGTAGTGGATGGACGCCGGGGTCTGCTCGGCCGGCTTGAGCACCACCGCGTTGCCGGCGGCGAGCGCCGGGGCGAGCTTCCAGGTGGCCATCAGGATCGGGAAGTTCCACGGGATGATCTGCCCGACCACGCCGAGCGGCTCGTGGAAGTGGTACGCCACGGTGTCGTCGTCGATCTCGCCGAGCGAGCCCTCCTGGGCCCGGATCGCCCCCGCGAAGTAGCGGAAGTGGTCGATCGCCAGGGGGATGTCGGCGGCGAGGGTCTCGCGTACCGGCTTGCCGTTCTCCCAGGTCTCGGCGACGGCGAGGGATTCCAGATTGTCCTGCATCCGGTCGGCGATCCTGTTGAGGATGAGCGCCCGCTCGGCGACCGAGGTGCGTCCCCAGGCGTCGGCGGCGCCGTGCGCGGCGTCGAGGGCCTTCTCGACGTCCTCGGCGGTGCCGCGGGCCACCTCGCAGAAGGTCTGGCCGGTGACCGGGGTCGGGTTCTCGAAGTACTGGCCGCCGTGCGGCTTGACGTACTCGCCGCCGATGAAGTGGTCGTAACGGGACTGCCAGTGGGTTGGGGCGTCGTAGCGCGCCATGGGTACCTCCGCCGTCCGTCTCGGGTGACGGCGGGGACGTTAGTTTCGCGGACGTTGCAGGAACGTTGCGCGCGGCAGGTCGTACTCCAGGGAGAGCTGGTTGGCGCGCGCCACCGCGAGGGGCCGGCGTGGCGCGCCCGGCGGCAACGCCCGCGCCAGGGCCTGCCAGGCGGTGAGGTCGTCGGACCCGGCGGGCGTCGCGGTCCAGGCCGCGAGCAGCGCCGGGTCCGCGGTCGCCAGCACGGCCGCGCGGAGCTGCCCGTCGATGAGCCGGCGCAATCGCGTCACTCCCGGCGCGTCCGACCCGGGCAGCAACGGCCCGCCGTACGCCTGGAGCGCCCCCGCCGGGTCGCCCCGGTCGAGCAGCTCGGTGACGGTACGGAAGTCGGCGTGCACGGTCCCGCGCAGCCGGTACGGCCGGGAGTCGAGCAGCTCCGGGCCGAGCGCCCGGCGCAGCCGGGACAGTTCGGCGCGCAGGGTGACCGGGTGCAGCCGGTCGTCGCCGTAGAGGTCCAGGCCGAGCTGTTCGCCGGTGCGCCCCTCGGGGTGGTCGATGAGCAGCACCAGCAGCTCGCTGTGCCGGCGGCCGAGCCGGATCCGACGACCGCCGACGCGCAGCTCCGCCTCGTCCCGGCCGAGCGCGCTGACGGTGACCACGTCCGGATCGAGGGGTTGGGCGAGGACCGCCTCGGCGGCCCGGGCGGTGGCCCGGACCAGGGCGAGGCTCTGCGGGTTGGCCAGGTGGTCGCCGCCGGTGATGTCGACGGCGCCGAGCAGCCGTCCGGTGGCCGGGTCGTGGATGGGGGCGGCGGCGCAGGTCCAGCGCTGCACCGGCCGGACGAAGTGCTCGGTGGCGAAGATCTGCACACTGTGGTCGACGGCGAGGGCGGTGCCGGGCGCGTTGGTGCCGGCGTGCGCCTCGTCCCACCGGGCGCCGGGGACGAAGTTCATCCGCTCGGCGTGCCGGAGCACCCCCGGATGCCCCTCCACCCAGAGCAGTCGCCCGTACGCGTCGCAGACCGCCATCAGGTGGGCGCCGTCCTGGGCGATGCCGCCGAGCAGATCCCGGAAGAGCGGCAGCACCCGGGCGAGGGGGTGGGCGGCGCGGTAGCTCTCCAACGCGTCGTCGGTGAGGTCGACCGGGGCGGTGGCCTCCGGGTCGAGGAGCGCCTGGGCCGAGCGGCGCCACGAGTGCCGGACCACCTCCCGCACCAGTTGCGGTTCGGCGCCGCCGGTGAGGAAGGCTTCGTGGGCGGCGCCGACCTGCGCGATCCGCTCAGCCGGATCGGCGCCGAATTCCAGGGCGAGCCACGGGTCAGCCATGGGCGACCTCCTCGCGCCCATGGTGACCCACCTCACCCCTGATCGCCAATACCGGTTGCCCGATCGATCGACACCCCTTCATGCTGGGTCCCGCCCCGCGGGGCGCGGTGGCGTGGTGGCACGGGAAGGGCGGTCGTGATGGTCGGGACGCGGGAACGGATGATGGTGCAGCTCCAGCTGGTCAGCGACGACCGCCACCTGGTGGCCTGGGTGCGCGACGACCGCCGGGTGCGGGTCGGCGCCGAGGTCTCGCTGCGCGACCACGCCGAGCCGGACCGCTTCTGGCGGGTGGTGGCCAAGGGGGAGCCGCGACCCGCCGGTGAAATCAACCGCGGCTGGCACAACGACATCTGACTCTTCCGCGTGGGCCCGGTCCGTGCCGGGCCCACGCCTCTCCCCGGAACTTTACATTGACAAGTTCCCACCCCTCCGGCAAACTTGACGCTGACAAGATGACCGACCCGGGGAGGGTGACATGGACGCGACGATGGTCCGCAGGATGTGGCAGCTGATCGAGCCGGTGCACGCGCTGGTCTACTACGCGCCGGAGCTCACCGAGGAGGCCGCGAACCTCGGCCTGGCGACCGGCGAGCGCTGGCCGGGCTACTTCGCCCTGCGCTCCGCCCCGCTCGGCGCGGCCGGGCCCCAGCTGGTCACGGCCACCTACTACAGCTTCAGCCCCCGCATGGTCGCCGAGTACGTCCCGGCGATCTGGTCCGTCGCCGACCCGGCGAAGGTGCTCGACGCGCGACTGTCCGGGGTGGACCGGGCACTGCGCGCCCTGCTCGGCGACCGGGTCGACTCGCCGGAGCTGGCCGAGGCCGCCGCGCTGGCCCGCCGCGCCGCCGAGGCCGCCGACCTGGCCGGGCGCCCGCTGGCCGCCGCCAACGCCGACCTGCCCTGGCCCGACGCCCCGCACCTGGCGCTCTGGCAGGCCGCCACCATCCTCCGCGAGCACCGCGGCGACGGACACGTGGCGGCGCTGCGCACCGCCGGCCTCGACCCGACCGAGGCGCTGGTCTCCTTCGCCGCCGTCGGCGCCGCGCCGGTCGAGGTCTTCGCCAGCCGGCGCTGGACCGACGAGGAGTGGGCCGCCGCCCGGGACCGGCTCGCCGGCCGGGGCCTGGTGGACGCCGCCGGCCTGGCCACCGATGCCGGGCGCCAGCTCCGCGACGAGGTGGAGCGGCGTACCGACGAGCTGGCCACCGCGCCATGGCGGGCCCTCGGCCCGGCGGCGGGCCGGCTCGCCCAGTTGGTCGCCCCGGTCACCCAGGCGGTGGTCGCCTCCGGGATGCTGCCGAGGCAGAGCACCCTGGGGATCGGGCGGGCCCAATGAGGGGCCGGTGACGACACGTACCGCTGGATGTCGCTCTCAGTCGCCGATCGCCCCTTCGGAAAGCCTTCCTGCCAGAACCGCTGAACCGGGTAGCGCTCCCACGCCGTACCAGGCGGCGTACGGAGATCACCGGACGACGGGAGACACGGTGAAGGTGCAGCGGAAGCACGTTCTGGCGGCGGGGGTGGCGGTGGTCGCCTCGGCGGTGGTGGCGGTCGGGACCGGGTTCGGCTTCGCCGACACCACGCCCGCCCGGCCGAGCGCCTGCCAGGGGTCGGTGACGTTCTCGGCCGAGGGCGGGGCGCCGGCGGCGACCAGCGACCGGTTCCCGGTGGGGACCCGGCTGCGGGTGACCAACCTGGACAACGGCAAGGCGGCGACGGTGACGGTGACCGGCCCGTCGGGCAGTTGTGTGCTGCTCAACGCCGCCGCGATGGAGCTGGTCCGCGAGCCGGGCAAGAACGTCATCCGGCGCAACCTGGTGGAGCGCCTGGACGGTGGTGGCGGGGCCCCTGCCGGCGGGCCGGCGCGGCCGGGCGGCGGCGCGCAGGCCGGCGGCCACACCCGGCCGGGCAATGCGCAGCCCGGCGCCCCCGGGCCCGGCGGCGGGGTGAGCGCACCGGCCGGGCAGAGCGTCTGCACCGGGGCGATCACGTTCTTCGCCGAGGGCGGCGCGCCCGCCGCGACCAGCGGACGGTTCCCGGTCGGCACCCGGCTGCGGGTGACCAACCTGGACAACGGCAAGGTGGTGACCGTGGCGGTGACCGGCCCGTCGGGCAGTTGCGTGCTGCTCAACGCCGCCGCGATGGAGCTGATCCGCGAGCCGGGCAAGAACCTGGTCCGTCGCAACGTGGTGGAGCTGCTCCGCTGACCACGCCGTCGCACGATTGCCGCTCGGTGTCGAGGCGCCCGCCGACGTGACGGCGCGTCGGCCCGGGCGGTCGGTGGAACACCATGGGTGTCTCCGGGGTGCCGGGGCGCCCATGGTGTTCCACCGAGGAGCGTTGGCGGTTGTCAGGCGATGCGGCGGATGCGACGGACGGCCAGGTAGAGCAGGAGCGCGGCGAGGGCAACGAAGATGCCGGTCTCGATGCCCTGGAACAGCCAGAACCGGCCCGCTGGCTGGTACAGCTGCCAGTTGTACGCACCCGGGCCGAGGCCCAGCTCGGCACCGCAGGCCCGGCCGTCCGGTCCCTTCCCACCCGGCGGGCACATGATCCGGGTGTCTGCCGCCACCATCGTCCCGTCGGCGTTGCGGATGCCCATGGAGAGGATCCAGTCGCCGCGCTCCGTCAACGGCTCCGCGGTCCCCTCGATCGGGAAGGTGAGGGTCCGGGCGGGCTGGTAGTGCGGTCGGGCCAGGATCGCCACCGCCGCCCGTACGCCGATGAACCCGGCCAGGGTGATGCCCATGGCGGGCAACATCCGCTTCCACACCGTGCCGGTGAAGATGCCGAGCGCCACGGCGAAGAGGGTATAGCCGATCGGGACTACGCCTTGCAGGTCGAAGACGATCACGCCGAGCCGGCCCTCCCGGGCGGCGTGGGTCAGCGGGTCGACCCACCAGGACATGCCCAGCCCGTAGCAGACCGCGAGGGCCACCACGGCAGCGCCGACCAGCCCGAACTTCACCAGCGTCCAGCGGGTCCGGCCGACGCCCTGGGTCCAGACGAAGCGGTGCGTGCCGTGCTCCACCTCCCGGGCGACCAGCGGGGCGCCCCAGAACAGGCCGACCAGCACCGGCAGGGTGATCAGCAGTACGGCCACCAGGTTGAGGCTGCCGTACTGGTTGGTGAAGCGGCGGAAGCCCGCGTCGCAGCTGTCCCGGGTCGCCGCGGCCACGTCCGGGTCGCTCAGTTGGCGTACGCACTCCGCCAGCCCGAGGTCGGCGAAGGTGTGCCGCATCGACAGGCCGATCGGCACCATCAGGGCGGCGAGTGCCGCGAACCCCAGCAGAGTGAAGAACGCCTGCTTGCGGTGTTGCCGCCAGGTCAGCCAGATCATGCCGGCACCCCCCACTCGCTGTGACTGGTCTGCGTGGCGCCGTCGGCCAGGTAGGCCAGGACGACGTCCTCCAGGCCGACGTCGCGCACCGTCCAGGCGGGATCGGTGACCGGGCCGTCGGTGCGGACCAGCAGCGTGGATTGCCGGTCGGTGTGGCTGGCGCGGACCACTGCGGCGACGCCGCCGATCGGGCCACCGTCGTGCCGCGGGCCGACCAGCTGCCGATGCGAGGCGACCAGGTCGTCGACCGCGCCGGCGAGCTGCACCTGGGCGGCGTTGAGCACGATCAGGTAGTCGCAGACCCGTTCCAGGTCGGCCAGCAGGTGCGAGGAGAGCAGGACCGTGGTCTCGGACTCGGCGACGCTGCCCATCAGTGACTGGAGGAACTCGCGGCGGGCCAGCGGGTCCAGGCTGGCGACCGGTTCGTCGAGCAGCAGCAGCCGGGGCCGTTTGGCCAGCGCCAGGGCGAGTGCCACCTGGGCTCGTTGCCCGCCGGAGAGTTTGCCGACCGGCCGGTCCGGCGGTATGCCGAGCTGAGCCAGCCGGGTACGGGCCAGCCCCGCGTCCCACCGCCGGTTGAGCTTGCCGCCGGCGGTGACCAGTTCGGCGGCGGTGAAGTCCCGGTACAGCGGGGTGTCCTGGGCGACGAACCCGATGTCGGCCAGGCCCTCCGTGTCACCGTACGGCGACCTGCCGAACACCCGCACCGCGCCCGCGTCGGGTTTGAGCAGGCCGACGGCCAGGTGCAGCAGCGTGCTCTTGCCCGCACCGTTCGGCCCGACCAGCGCGGCGATCCGGCCGGCCGGCAGGTGCAGCGAACAGTCCCGCAACGCCCAGGCGCTGCCGTACCGCTTGCCCAGCCGGTCGGCCTCCAAGACCATGTCCATCCTCTGTCCTCTCGTTCCGCTCACGCGGGCTCCTTCTGCGGGGCGTCGTCGGCGAGGGTGGCTCGTAGCGTGGTCTCTACCAGGGCGACGACGTCCTCGGCCGTGAGGCCGGCGGCCTGCGCCCGGTGCAGCCACGCGACCAGGTCTTCGCGCAGCTCGGCCTGGTTGGGCAGGGACGCGCCGGCCAGGGTGCGCCGGACGAACGTGCCCACCCCCGGCCGGCCACCGACCAGACCCTCGATCTCCAGCTCCCGGTACGCCTTCAGCACCGTGTTCGGGTTGATCGCCAGCGACTGCGCGACGTCCCGGACCTTCGGCAGCTGGTCGCCCGGCGACAGCAGGCCGACCCGCAGGGCTTGTTTGACCTGCTGGATCAGCTGCACGTAGGTGTTCACCTTGGACCGGCCGTCCAGCACGAACTCGATCAACCGTGGCAACCCTTCTATTGTCCTACGACAGTAAGACTGTAAGACAGCATCGGCGGAAGAGGAGAGTTCTGTCAACGACCTGCCGTGTCAGGGGGAGGACGTACCGTCCGGTCGTGGGCATCCTCGCCGACTACTTCGCGGCCACCCCCGGGCAGGCACTCACCACCGTGGACGCCGGGCCGGGCGACGAGCTGAGGCCGCTCCGGCCCAAGTTCCTCGAACCGTTCGTGCTGGTCGGCGCGCTCTGGGAAGTGATGCGTCACGGCCATCTCGGCTCACCACGCACGGGCCTCCATGCCGGCGGAGAGCGGGTCGACGGCAACGACGACGAGGGGCCCTACCTGATCCGGCTCGTGTCGGAGTTCGTCACCGAACTGGCGGCGCTGCCGGACGACCGGATCGATGCGGTCGCCGCGGGCTGGGCCACTGCCGAGGAGTGGATGGGTGAGCCGGAGCTGGAAATTGTCGCCCAGCTCGTCGGAGAGCTGCGGCGGGTGGCCCCGTCAGGCGATCGTCGACGCGGCGGCGTACTGCTGGATCTGCGTCTGACTGGCGGGTGGGTGCGAGCGCACCCACCCGCCGGACGCAGACCGCGACGGCGGTGAGCGGGACACCGTGGGCACCTCCTGGAGGTGACACCCACGGTGTCCCACGGGCCGAGGGCTGACGGCTGGGTGGGCCGGTCAGTCGAAGGCGGCGTCCAGGATGTCCAGCCCCCGGGCCAGCTCGTCGTCGGAGATGACCAGCGGGGGCAGGAAGCGGAGCACGTTGCCGTACGTGCCGCAGGTGAGGGTGAGCAGGCCGGCGGCGTGGCAGGCCGCCGAGACCGCCGCCGTGGCGGCCGGGTCCGGGGTCAGGGTGCCGGGCTGCACCAGCTCCACGGCGAGCATCGCGCCTCGGCCACGTACCTCGGCGACCCGTGGGTCGCGCGCGGCGATGGCGCGCAGCCGGTCGCCCATCACCGACTCGATCCGCCGGGCCGCCGCGGCCAGGTCCAGCTCGTGCATGGTCTCGATGGCGGCGAGCGCGGCGGCGCAGGCGATCGGGTTTCCGCCGTACGTGCCGCCGAGGCCGCCGACGTGCACCGCGTCCATCAGCTCCGCCCGCCCGGTCACCGCGGCGAGGGGCAGGCCGCCGGCGATGCCCTTGGCCAGGGTGACCAGGTCCGGCTCGACGCCCTCGTGCTGGCAGGCGAACCATTCGCCGGTCCGGCAGAACCCGGTCTGGATCTCATCGGCGATGAAGACCACCCCGGTGGATGTCGCCCACTCGCGCAGCGCCGGCAGGAACCCCTCCGCCGGTACGACGAAGCCGCCCTCGCCCTGGATCGGCTCGATCAGCAGCGTGGCGACGTTCTCCGCGCCGACCTGCTTCTCCACCATCTCGATCGCCCGTGCGGCCGCCGTGGCGCCGTCCAGGCCGCCGTCGCGCAGCGGGTACGACATCGGCACCCGGTAGATCTCGCCGGCGAACGGCCCGAACCGGTGCTTGTACGGCATGTTCTTCGCGGTCAGCGCCATGGTCAGGTTGGTCCGGCCGTGGTACGCGTGGTCGAAGACCACCACCGCCGGCCGCCCGGTCGCGTGCCGGGCGATCTTGACGGCGTTCTCCACCGCCTCGGCGCCGGAGTTGAAGAGCGCCGAGCGCTTCTCGAAGCTCCCCGGGGTCAGCGCGTTGAGCTGCTCGCAGACCGCCACGTACGACTCGTAGGGGGCGACCATGAAGCAGGTGTGGGTGAAGCGCTCGACCTGTGCCTTCACCGCCTCTACCACCTTCGGGGCGGAGTTGCCCACGTTGGTGACCGCGATGCCGGCGGCGAAGTCGATCCACTCCCGCCCGTCGACGTCGGTGATGGTGCCGCCGCCGGCGCGGTCCACGTAGGACGGAATGACACTGCCGACGCCACGCGCGACCGCAGCCCCGCGCCGCTTGTGCAGCTCCTCAGAAGAAGTCAAGGCTCAGCCTTCTTTCGTTCGCGACTGCGGGGCTCGCAAGCCCGGCTCGCTCCTCGCGCTCACAGGTGGTCAGCCCTCGATGTTGTGCATGACGTGCTTGATCCGGGTGTAGTCCTCCAGGCTGTAGACCGAGAGGTCCTTGCCGTGGCCGGAGTGCTTGAAGCCGCCGTGCGGCATCTCCGAGACGAACGGGATGTGGGTGTTCACCCAGACGCAGCCGAAGTCGAGCCGGCGGGTCATCCGCATCGCCCGGCCGTGGTCCTTGGTCCAAACCGAGGCGGACAGGCCGTAGTCGACGCCGTTGGCCCAGCGCACCGCCTCGTCCTCGTCGGAGAAGCGCTGCACCGTGATGACCGGGCCGAACACCTCGTCCCGGATGATCTCGTCGGCCTGCCGGACCCCTGAGACCACCGTCGGGGCGTAGAAGTAGCCGCGTTCGCCGACCTGCGAACCGCCGGTGTCGACCTTCGCGTGGTCCGGCAGCCGGTCCACGAAGCCGCGCACCCGGGCGAGCTGGTTGGCGTTGTTCAGCGGGCCGTAGAGCACGTCCTCGTCGTCCGGCGCGCCGGTCTTCGTGTTGCGGGCCTGCTCGGCGAGGGCGGCGACGAAGTCGTCGTAGATCCCGGGGCCGGCGAGCACCCGGGTGGCGGCGGTGCAGTCCTGGCCGGCGTTGAAGTAGCCGCCGACCGCGATCGCCTCGGCCGCCGCCGCGATGTCCGCGTCGTCGAATACCACCACCGGGGCCTTGCCGCCCAGCTCCAGGTGGGTCCGCTTGAGGTCCGGCGCGGCGGCGGAGGCGACCTCCATGCCGGCGCGGGTCGAGCCGGTGATCGACACCAGCTGCGGGGTCGGGTGCGCCACGAGGGCACGACCGGTGTCCCGGTTACCGCAGACGACGTTGAAGACGCCCGGCGGGAAGAACTCCGACGCGATCTCGGCCAGCAGCAGCGTCGACACCGGCGTGGTGTCCGACGGCTTGAGCACCACCGTGTTGCCGGCCGCCAGGGCCGGGGCGATCTTCCAGACCGCCATCATCAGCGGGTAGTTCCAGGGCGCCACCTGCGCGCAGACGCCGATCGGCTCGCGTCGGACGTAGGAGGTGTGGCCGGCCATGTACTCGCCGGCCGAGCGGCCTTCGAGGAGGCGGGCGGCGCCGGCGAAGAAGCGGAACTGGTCCACCGCCGGGGGCAGCTCCTCGTCGGCGGTGAGCTGGCGGGGCTTGCCGGTGTTGCGCACCTCGGCGTCGACCAGCTCGGCGGCCCGGGCCTCCACCGCGTCGGCGAGCTTGAGCATGGCCTTCTGCCGCTCGCCGGGCGTGGTGTCCCGCCAGCTCTCGAAGGCGGTGGCGGCGGCCTTCATGGCCGCGTCGACGTCCGCCGCACCGGAGACCGGCGCCTGGGCGAAGACCTCGCCGGTACAGGGGTCGATCAGGTCGGCGTAGCCGCCGTCCACCGCGTCGACGTACTCGCCGTTGACGAAGTTGCGCAGCTGCTGCTGGTCGCTCATCAGAAGTCTCCGAGGGATGGCCGGGGGTGAGGTCAGCGGAGGTAATCGCAATCTGTCTGCCATCTTCGCTACTGAATTCGCGGCCCACAAGGCCTTGAGCAACTGTTTCCGCGCGGGCCTGCGTCGTCTACGCTGCCGAGGTGTGGAGCCGAGAGCCTTCTTCGTCGCCGGCCGCCCCGCTCACGGCGAGGGCGAGCTGACCGTCACCCACCCCTACGACGGCCGGACGGTGGGGCGTACCACGCTCGCCACGGCCGACCAGGTCGAAGCCGCCGTCGCGGCAGCGGCCGGGGTGGCGGCGCAGGCCGCGGCCCTGCCCGCGCACGTCCGCGCGGCGGCCCTGGACCACGTCTCCCGCCGGCTCGCCGAACGGGCCGACGAGGTCGCGGCGCTGATCACGGCCGAGAACGGCAAGCCGGTCAAGTGGGCGAAGGCCGAGGTCGGGCGCGCGGTGTCCACGTTCCGGTGGGCGGCCGAGGAGGCCCGGCGCTTCTCCGGCGAGCTGCAACGCCTCGACACCGACCCGGCGGCCACCGGGCGGATCGCCCTGGTCCGGCGGGTGCCGAAGGGGCCGGTGCTGGGCATCGCGCCGTTCAACTTCCCGCTCAACCTGGTGGCGCACAAGGTCGCCCCGGCCATCGCGGTCGGCGCCCCGATCATCGTCAAGCCCGCCCCGGCCACCCCGCTCTCGGCGCTGCTGCTCGGCGAGATCCTGGCCGAGACCGAGCTGCCCGAGGGGATGTTCTCGGTGCTGCCGCTGCCCAACGAGCGCGCCGCCGAACTGGTCGCCGACCCGCGGCTGCCGGTGGTGTCGTTCACCGGCTCGGGACCGGTCGGCGCAGCCATCCGCCGGCAGGCGCCGGAGAAGCACGTGACCCTGGAGCTGGGCGGCAACGCGGCGGCGGTGATCTGCGAGGACTGGAACTCCGACGAGGACCTGACCTTCGCCGCGCACCGGATCGCGACCTTCTCCAACTACCAGGCCGGGCAGTCCTGCATCGCGGTGCAGCGGGTGTACGTGCACGAGTGGCTCTACGACGGCTTCCTGCCGAGGCTGATCGCCTCGGTGGAGGCGCTGCGGACGGGCGACCCGTCGAATCCGCTGACGGACGTCGGGCCGCTGGTGTCACTCGAAGCCGCCGAGCGGGTCGAGGCGTGGGTCGACGAGGCCGTTGCCGCCGGAGCCACCATCGAGGTGGGTGGCCGGCGGGAGGGCGCGACCTATCCGCCGACCGTGCTCTCCGGGGTACCGGCGGACGCGAAGGTGTGCACCGAGGAGGTGTTCGGGCCGGTGCTGGTGGTCGGGCCGGTCGGGAGCGACCAGGCCGCCTTCGCCGCGGTCAACGACTCCGCGTACGGGTTGCAGGCGGGGGTGTTCACGCACAACCTTCAGACCGCGTTCGCCGCCGCGCGCAGCCTGGAGGTCGGCGGGGTGATCGTGGGGGACGTGCCGTCGTACCGGGCCGACCAGATGCCGTACGGCGGGGTGAAGGGGAGCGGGGTCGGACGGGAGGGGCTGCGCAGCGCGATGGACGACTACACCGAGCCGCGCGTCATGGTCCTGACCGGGGTGGAGTTGTAGTGATCCTCCTGCCCTCAGCGCAGAGCCGGTTCGAAAGTTCTACAACACAGGCGTTGTAGAAGCGCTATAATTCGGGTGTGTGAGACCGCCAACCAGGTGGCGGCTGCCATTGACATCCTTGCCCGTGAGGGCCCGACCTTGGGGCGGCCGTTGGTGGACCGCGTCAAGGGTTCGGACTACAAGAACATGAAGGAACTCCGACCGGGCTCGTCGGGAAGTACCGAGATACGTATCTTGTTTGCTTTCGATCCGAACCGGGCGGCCATCCTGTTGGTCGCCGGGAACAAGGCTGGCAACTGGAAGGGCTGGTACGAGACCAACATCCTTGAGGCCGACAAGCTGTTCGCCGAACACCTGCGGAAGTTGAAGGGGGAACGCTGATGGCACCCAGTTGGCGGGATACTCGCTCCCGCATGAACCTGGATGAGGCCAAGGTCGCCGAGCACACCGAGCGGATGCTCGGAGAGATACGCGCCGAGCGCCTCAAGGAGGTGCGCGAACGTCATGGCGTGAGCCAGACCGAGCTGGCCGGCCGGATGGAGGTCTCCCAGGCTCGGGTCTCGGCCATCGAGAAGGGTGAGCTGTCGACCACTGAGTTCGGAACCATCGCGCGATACGTGGCTGGCCTCGGTGGCAAGCTGCAGATCGTCGCGGACTTCGGAGACGAGCAGGTCGTCCTCAGCTAGTGCGGATCACAGCCGTGGCCGGATCGAGAATTTTCGACTCCGCCTCACCCAATCCTTCACCGAAGGTGCCGTGGGCACAGCACGAACAACGCACGGAGTGAGTCCCTCGACCCGCTCCAGCTGCGGCTGGCTCGTTCGGCACGCGGGAGGCCGCACCCACGGCCCCGCCGGCTGCTGGGACGGTCGCCGTGCTCGCGGTGGCGGGCATCACCGGCTCGGGTGGCTCGGCGGCATCCGGCGCCGATCCGG
This sequence comes from Micromonospora kangleipakensis, assembly GCF_004217615.1. Taxonomy (NCBI): domain Bacteria; kingdom Bacillati; phylum Actinomycetota; class Actinomycetes; order Micromonosporales; family Micromonosporaceae; genus Micromonospora; species Micromonospora kangleipakensis. The sequence goes on from NZ_SHLD01000001.1 coordinate 1,845,534, forward strand.
CGAGCGGGTTCGAATCGGAGACCGTCGCGTGCAGGATCGGCTCGGCCGGCGGCCGAAGGAGAACGTTTTACGCCATCGTGAGCGACGACGAGATCACCAGCGACGTGGTCGACTACCAGCCGCACGACCTGACGTTCTGGATAGACCTCCGCCGGGTCACCTGAGTCGGATCGTTTTGGTCCGGCCCCGGTCGCCCTCGCGGCCGGGGCTCACCAGGTCCCGTCGTCGCGTACCAGGGTGGGAGCCCGGCCGAGCAGCAGGGTGGTCAGGGCGGCGTCGATGTCCGGGCCAAGGAACCATTCGCCGGCCTGGTCGAGCGCGAAGATCCGGCCGTGCTCGTCGACGGCGATGATGCTGTCACCGCGCTCGCTTCCCAGCGGGAAGAGCCGCACGCCGAGGACGGCCCCGAAGTCGGCCAACGTGTCGGCGCTGTGTGCGCTGCGCAGAGGATTGGTCGTGAACCGGTTGATCCATACCTCCTGGCCGGGCCCACGCCGGCGGCTCAGGATGGTGGGAAAGGCCTTCAAAGCCTCCTCTGCCGCGGGAAAAGGCACGTGACGGTGATGCCGCCCGGTGATCGCGCATGTTTCCGCGATGGCACCAGCCGCCAGCGCCGCATTGAACATGCTTACTTCCCAGCCCGCGTCCATCAGCGCCTGTCCGACTTCGCCGGGGAAGCGCTCCGGGTCCATGACTGACTGCGGCGCCGGACGCCACTCGCTGGTATACGCGAGGTCCGACCAGGGCAGCGCGTTGAAATGCACCAGGAAGTTGATGCACGAGTCGCAGGGGAGTTGGGCGGGTCCACCTGCCGGATCGTTGGACTCACGGATGCGGAAGACCTCGACTCGGGCAGCGCCCAGCAAGGTCTTCGCCTCTTCGAGGGTGGCCTGGGAAAGACCGTCGGCAACGCGCTGATGGTCGTACTCATGCAGGACGTCAGAGACGACGATCATCTCGGCGTGCCGCTCGCCGCCGCGTACCAGGTGCCCGGGTGGCAGCTCGTCGAGGTACGCCCGGACCAGCGGGTGGTGGTGCAGCTCGACCTCGCCCTTGGCGCCGAAGGCCCGGTGGACGCGACCGTCGAGGGTGAGGTGGGCGGCGGCGCCCGGCGTGGGCAGTCGGGTTATCTCGCGGAGCAGCTGGCTGGCCGGGTCCACCGTTCGGGGAGCGCGGGGCTCGGGCGGCCGACGTTGCCGGTACATCTGCTCGACGGCGGGGAACGGCAGTCGCGGCCAGGTGGAGACATCCCCGGTCTGCTTGTCGACGATGGTCGTCGGCAGGTCGCCGGGGAGCGCGCGCGCCTCGGTGGCGACCTGCGAGGTGATGAGGTAGCCCAGATCGAACTCCTCGACCACCGGCGTGCACGGAAACCCCAGTCGTTCGGAGTCCCGCTGCGCCCACACGGCGGCCAGTTGCTCGGCTTGCTGACGCTCGATCACGGCCTGAAATTACCGGACCCCACGGATTCCGTGGCACCCGGTATGGTCTGCCCTACCGACCGTGACGGAGAGGGGCGGCGTTGACCGAGAGTGTGGACCGGGACGTCAACCGCGCGCTACGGGCGCGGTTCGACGAGGTGTACGGCCAGTACCAGCGAATTCGGTCCGGATTGGACGAGCTTCAGGTCAAGCTCGCCGAGTTACGGGTGACCGAGCGCTCCGACGACGGGCAGGTGATCGCGATTGTCGGCGCGCGGGGCGAACTGATCAGTGTGGAGGTCGAGCCCTCGGTCTTTCACGACCGCGATGCCAGGGCGTTGAGTCGGAAGATCACCACGACGATCCACCGGGCCTCCGCCGCAGCCGTCACCGCGACCCAGGACCTGGTCGCCGGCTATCTGCCGGCCGGCTCGCCGTCGGTGGAGTTCCTCCGTACCAACGATTTCACTGCCCTGCTGAGCCGCGCCGACACCGTCCTCCGGTCTGCAGAGTGACCGCCGTGACCGACGGACAGCTCTGGCTCGACCCTGACCGCGCCCGGCGCGGCGGAGCGGACCTGACGCTCGCGGGCGAGGCGGTCAGCGCCTCCCGGCGACAGGCCGGTGGCGCGATCGCGGACGCGAGCGCCGAGCGGCCCTGGGGTCGGGACGACATCGGCGCGGCGTTCGAGAAGCAGTACCGCCGCTACGAGGAGACGCTGCTGCGTGCCTGGGAGATGGTCGGTCGCTCCCTGGAGGGGCTCGGCGCCGACGTGGCCCGATCCGTCGCCGCGACCGTGGAGAACGACGAGGCCACCGCTCGCCAGCTCGACCGCATCCCCGATCAGCACCAGTTCCCGCAGCGGCACCGGCGCTGACCTCCGGAGGATCCGCGCGTGAGCCTGCTGCCCAGCCCGATCCCGCACCCGCTCGACTACTGCCCCTGGGACCTGCCCGGCTGGATCTACGAGGCCCTGGACTGGGTCGTCGGGGTGGAATGGCCCGAGGGAAACGAGCGCGCCGTCTGGGACCTCGCCGATCAGTGGTACGGGGTTGCCGCCGTTCTGGCCGGACCGCGCGACGACGCGACCTCGGCGGCGTCCGAGGTGCGCAGCGGCTACGGCGGCATCGGCGCGGTGGCCGAGGCCTTTGACACCGTGTGGCGGCGGGTGGCCGAGGGGGACGAGGCGCCTTTGCCCGTCCTACTCGCGGTCACCGGCGAGCTCGGGCAGCTGGTCGAGTCGTGCGGCTGCGACATCGAGGGCGCCAAGCTCGAAGTCTGGATAGAGCTGGGCATCCTGGTCGTCGAGCTGCTCTCGCTGGCGGTCGTGACGGTGCTCACCGTCGGCGCAGCCTCGCCAGCGGCCGGCGTGGCGATCACCACCACCAGGATGGTGGTGCAGCAGATCTTCAAGCGGCTCATGGCGCAGCTCGCCCGCAAGGCCCTGAAGGAGGGCCTCAAGGAGGCCAGCGAGCGGGCCGCGAAGGAGGTCGTCAAGAGCGGCGTACGCGGCTTCGCCCGTCGGGCCGCGCTCGGTGGGCTCGTCGAGGCGGGACAGGAGGCCGGGGTCAGCCTCGCCGCCCAGGCGTACCAGAACTCGACCGGTCGTCGGCACGGCCTGGACGTCGCCGATGTCGGTATGTCGGCGGCCGGTGGCTTCGCCGGTGGCACGGTGGCGCCGCTAGCCGGCCTGGGCCGGCACGCCAACGGGCGGTTCGCCGAGATCGGCGAGCACTTCGGTCGGGAGATGACCGGCGAGACCCTCGCCGAGGGTGCCGCCGGCCTGGTCACCGGGCAGGGGGCCTCGCTGGAGGACCTAACGCGGGCGGCCGTCGCCGGCGGCGGTGGCGCGACGACCAGCCAGGCGGACAGGGCGCTGCAGCACCGGCTCGACGGGCGGATGACCGCCCTCGCCGGCACGAGCCTGCCGCCGACGGACCTCACCGGTACGGCTGCCCTCGCGCCCGGCCCGGACTCGCCAGGGCTGGACACCCTCGGTCAGAGCGCGGTTCGACCCGCCGCCGCGACACCGACGGCCGGTGCCGGCCCGGGGAGCGAAGCGGTTTCGTCGCAGGTGCCGAACCAGCGCTCCGGACCGGTCGCTGCCGCGATGGTCGGGACGCCTTCGGTCGACGGGCACGCCGTCCTGGGCGCTTCGGCCCCTGCTGTTTCGCATCCGGCGTTGGTCGCGTCCGCCTCGGTCGCCGTGGAGCCGGTCGCGGTCCCGCACTCGTCCGTCACGGCGGAGGCGGGGATGACGCCGACCCTCTCGTCGGCCGCCGTCGACCCGGGCCTGGCTTCTACGGTCCCGGCGTCCGTTGATGCGGACCCGGCGCACCCGCGGACGAGTGTCGACAGCACTCCGCTGCGATCCGCGGTGACGGCAGAGCCGTTGGCGGGCCCGAACCGGGCACCCGTCGCCGTCGCCCTCCCGTCCACAGGGGTGCCGGGACCAGCGTCACAGCCGGTGGCGGGCGGAGCCGTGCCGGTGGGCACTGAGCCACCTCGCACCGGCGGCAGCAACACCACGGCCGGCCGCTCCCCGGTCGGCACCTTGACAACGCCGGCCGTGCCGACCTCCGCGTCGCGACCAACCCACGTCGCCACGCCCGCCCCGGCCGTGTCAGGCCGTGACGCCGGTCCGCCTGTCCCGCAGCAGTCGCCGTCGCCATCACCGCGATTTCCGATGCTGGAGGCGTTGGCACCCGGACCACCCCGGCACACGGACGACGCCTCTCCGGCTTTCCCGGGGCCGTTCAACCCGCTGCCGCCCCGCCCGCGTACGCCGGAGCAGTTCGTCGCTCAACGCGCTGCCGACCGCGAAGGCCTGGATAGACGCCGCTACCAGGGCTACTTCGAGGCGCAGCGGGCGTGGTTCGAGGACAAGCGGCGCCACGATTTGGCCAAGGAGCTTCGCGAGGCTGCCGACCAGCACTATGAGGCCGCGCGCTGGCTCATCAGGCAGGCGCGTGAGTTGATGTCATCGGGTCACCACTACATGGCGGATCAGCACCGGGGAGAGGCGCGGCTCAGGGAGCGTCTCTATCACCAGTCGCTGGAGATGGCGGAGACGGTGCTGAACGGGTCCGTCGTGCCCGCGCACTTGACGGTCGAGGACGACGCGGACTTCTACCGGATCAACGACGACGTCGCCGACCTCGCACCCGGTGCGGTCGAGACGCCCGACCGGTCGGCACTGACCGGAGACGACGATCCGCCGCCGATCGACCGCTCCCGCCGATTCGGCGTCCGGGGTGGGCTGCGCCCGCCGCTCGCGTTGCATCAGACCGACCTCGAACGGCAAATGCCGCGCAACCCGGATGGCAGCGTCGTGCGGACCGCCGACCCACGGTACGGCGGTTGGTTCCAGCTCGCGAACGACGGCGGCCCGCAGGCCGACGCCACCCGGGGCCTCAACTGCCTCGACTGCACCCTGTCGCTCTACGACACGTGGCTGCACGGCCGGCCCAGGGTCTCCGCGCCACGTACCTTCGACGGCTATCTGGAGGGGGACGTCCGCCGCCCGGTCGGCGGTGAGGCGGACGGCCCTCGACGCGTTGAGGAGGTCACCGGAGGCCGGTTCCAGAAGCTGTGCGGGGAGACCGACGCGGCGACCGGCTTCGGGGCAAGGCAGGCGGTCGAGAGCGGCTATCGCGACCTCCACGAGCATCTGCTCCTGGGTGGGCACGGCAGTTACGCCTTCCTCATCACCAGTTGGGAGGGCGGCGGTTCGCATGCGTGGGTGGCACTGAATCAGAACGGCACCGTGCTCTACCTCGACCCGCAGAACGGGCACGTCTGGGATCGCCCGCTCTACACGCACGACGGTGCCGTGGGCCTGGTGAACGTGGTCGGGATTGACGCGCTGGTCCTGGACCGGGACGGTCGTCCGATGCCGCTGGCCGGCCGACCACCCGGCGAGTTCAGCGTCCTGCCCGACCCGCCGCCGCGACCTGATCCGTCGCGACCACCGGTGCCACCACCGACCCCGCGCGACGCGGTCGACGACGTGCCGGACTTCAACCACGTCCACCTGCTCTGGGAGGCGGATGCCTCCGCCAGCCGGGCGCAGGACCCGATCCCTCCCGGCTCGGCGGCTGCTGACGGGTTCGCACACCTACGGGACAGCTTGTCGCCGGGCGAGATGTCGACGCTCGACGGCCTGGTCGAGCGTGCGGAGGCGGCGGCGGACAGCGTGCAGAGCGAGCTGACCGCGATCGGGCACCGGGTGACGGCCAGGTTGCAGCTGGAGCGACCTGTTGAGCTTCGGGACCAGGAGTTCCGGGTCAAGAGCCGGGCGTCTCTGGCCCGCAAGTTCCTGGACGAGGCTGCCGCGGTGGGTGTCCCGGTCGAGGACTTCGGACGGCAGGTCAACGACGTGTTGCGGTTCGCGTTCGTCGCGCCCGGGGGCGACCGGTACCAGGCGGCGGTCGAAGGTGTGCTGGCGGAGCTCAGTGCGGCCGGCTTCGCGGTACGGGACGTCGACTGCAAGAACTTCTGGCGCGCCGGTAATCGCTTTTACGGTTTCAACTGCACGGTCAGGTCCCCGGGCGGCCAGCTCTTCGAGCTGCAACTGCACAGCGAGGCCTCTCGGGCTGCGTGGCTCGAGACCCACCACTCCTACGAACGCCTTCGTCGCCTCGACGAGTCGCCGTCGCAGCGCGTCGAGGCCTTCCTGCGGATGCTGGCGATCAATCGCGCGCACGGAACGCCGGACGACGTTCCATGGGAGCTGTCGCTGCGCTTCCCGGCCAAGGACGCGACGTTCGCCAAGTGGATTTCGGTGAACGGCGCCGTGTGGCAGCAGTATCTGACGGAGCTCCGGGCGGAAGGGCGTACCTTCGCTGACGTCGTTCGCGGGTACGGGCTCACCGCGAAGGACTTCCCAATCCCACAGGAGATTTACGGTCGGCTGGGGGAAGCCAATGTTGACGTATTACGTGCTCTACCGCACTGACCAGCGCGGCGAACCGGCGGGACTCTTCGTGGTGGACGCCACGAACGGACATGCGATGGTGTGGGATCACCGCCACCGGGCGTGGACCTACAACCCAGGGCTTGCCGCCCGCTTTCTCGATGACCATCGCAACTTCGATAGGTACGACGAGGTCGACCGCCAGACGGCGGACCGGCTGGTTCCCGGCATGACCGGTGGAGTTCCCCTGCCCGACGAAGTGTCGATTCGGTCGGTCTTCACACGGGAGGGCCCGGCAGATGGCGATCGGTCCTGAGGGTGCAGCGTCGGTGGATACCGCGGCCTCGCCGTCGAGTGATCAGGTACGTGGGTATATGCGTTGCGGGAGGGTGGAGCGTCGGCGAGGGTCCGGGCATGTCTGACGCGCGTACCACCACCGAGACCGACCAGCCCGCTCCCCAGTTCGCCTGGTCGAACATGTTCGTCCGCCCGGAGGACGATCCGCGCTCCGAGGGCGGCTACCACGATGAACGGTCGATGCTCGTCGGGTACCTCCGCGACTATCGGCTGACCCTCGAACTGAAGTGTGCCGACCTCGACGCCGAGCAGCTCGCCCGGCGGTCCGTACGGCCGTCGAAGATGTCACTCCTCGGCCTGGTGCGGCACCTCGCCGAGGTCGAGCGGAGCTGGTTCCGGCGGGTGATGGCCGGCCAGGACGTGCCCAAGCTCTACTCGCCGGAGGGTGAGCGCGACGGCGCGTTCGACGACGCGGTGGGGGACCCGGCGGTGGTCGAGGAGGCGTGGCGGAGCTGGCGGGCCGAGATCGCGTTCGCCGACGAGTTGGTCGCCGCGACGGCGGATCTCGGTGTCCGGGCGCGGATGTCGGACGGGGAGGAGATCTCGCTGCGTGAGCTGCTGCTGCACATGATCGAGGAGTACGCCCGGCACTGCGGTCACGCCGATCTGCTGCGTGAGCGCATCGACGGGCGAGTGGGTCAGTAACCGACGAGGACAGGGAGCGGGCATGGGCGTCGAGGACCGGATCGAGCGGGCCAGGGAGCTCTACGAGAACGCGGTGTTCGCCGGCGACGGTGCCGCGCTGGCCGTCGCCGAGCGGACGCTCGACGCGGTGGAGGCGGATCTCGCGCTCGCCCGCGGGCGGGTGCTGCACGCGCGCTTCCTGGAGGAAGAGGGCGAGGACCCGCGCGAGCTGGGGCTATTCGAGCGGGCCGCCGAGCTGTACCGGGCGCTCGGCGACGGGCGCGGGGAGGGCGAGGCGCTGTTCTGGGTGGGCTGCCTCCACCAGGTCATCCGCGGCGACAACGACACCGCGGCCCCGGCCTTCACTCGTGCCCGCGAGCTGGCGACCGAGGCCGGCGACAAGATGACCCTGTCGTACGTGCTGCGGCATCTGGCCTTCACCGAGCAGGCCGCCGGCCGGCTCGACGGGGCCCGGCAGCTGATGGAGGAGTCCACCCGGCTGCGCCGGGAGATCGGTTTCCAGGCCGGGGTCGCCGCGAACCTGGTCGGGCTCGGCTACCTCGCCGCCGAGGCCGACCAACCCGAGCAGGCGCTCGCCCTCATCGACGAGGCCGCCGCGGTCGCCGAGGCCGCCGGCGCGCACGGCGTCCTGCGCTGGGTCGACGAGGCCCGCGGTGACCTCCTCCCCGCCTGAGTGCCAAACACCACTCCTGGCCGCCGGTCGCCGGGACACCGAGCGGCCGTGACGACCGGCCGCGTGCCGTACGTGCCGCCCGGCAGCGTCGCGGAGGCGTTGCGCGTACAGGAGGAGTTGCGGCCGCTGGCCGACCTGGCCGGGCCGGGACCGACCGCGCCCGCGACGGTCGCCGGCCTCGACGTCGCGTACGCGGAGAGCGGCGACCGGCTCGCGGCGGCCGTCACGGTGCTGGACGCCCGGACGTTGGCCGTGGTGGATTCGGCGGTCAGCGTCGGCCGGCCCGCCTTCGGGTACGTGCCCGGGCTCTTCGCCTTCCGCGAGCTGCCCGCGCTGCTCGACGCCCTGGACCGGCTGCCCGTCCGGCCTGACCTGCTGGTCTGCGACGGGCACGGGCTGGCCCACCCGCGCCGGTTCGGGCTGGCCTGTCATCTCGGCGTGGTCACCGGCCTGCCCGCGATCGGGGTGGGCAAGACGCCGCTGGTCGGCGAATGGGACGAGCCGGGTCCACGTCGGGGCGCCTGGACGCCGCTGCGGGACGGCGGCGAGGTGGTCGGCCGGGTGCTGCGTACCCGGGACGGGGTGAAGCCGGTCTTCGTCAGCGTCGGCCACCGGATGAGCCTGGCGAACGCCGTCGACCGGGTGCTGGCGCTGACCCCGCGCTACCGGCTGCCGGAGACCACCCGGACGGCCGACCGGCTCTGCCGCGACGCCCTCGCCGCCGCCTCGACCTGACCGGACCGGGCCGAGGGGCAGGGTGGCGCCGCGCACATCCGGGGCGCTCAATGAGCAGGCGCCACCCTGGCCCGGTAGTAACCTGACCCGCGGGGCCCCGCCGGGGCGAGGAACGGTGAGGTGGACATGTCGGTTCGGCGGCACGCGGTGCGGCTGGCCACGGTGGGCGCGCTGCTGGGTGGCCTGGTGACCGTCGGGGCGTCCCCGGCGTTCGCCGAGGGCGACCGGGTGGAGGTGCGTTCGGCGGACCGCTTCACCGTCGGTGGATCGCCCGGCACGGTGGCGGTCGAGGTGCGCAAGCGCACCGACGGGTGCGTCCTGCTGCGGACCGGGCTGGGGCTGCGACTCGACGGCATCCAGGCCGACCAGGTCCAGGTGCAGGCGAACATCGGTGGGCAGTGGCAGGCGGTGGGTGTCGGGGGTGGTGGCGGCACGGTGGCCACGGCCCGTACCTCGCCGGCCAACCCGACCCTCTGCAAGGGCAAGAGCATCACGGTCCGTTACCGGGTCGCCTTCCTGGCCGGCGCGCCCGGCGGTCGGTTGACCGTCGTGGGCGAGGCGACGAACGCGGTCGGCCGGCTGCTCGGCCGCGCCTCGGACTCGTCCAGGGTGGTGGGTGCGGCAGCGGCCGCGCCCTCCCCGACGCCGTCGCGGAAGCCCTCGCCGAGCCCCAGCCCGACGCCGAGCGCCGAGCCGACCGAGCCGCCGAGCGCCGCGGCCGCCGCGCTCGATCCGGCCGCCGGGCAGAGCAGCGCCGCCGACAACTCCTCCGGAGGTTCCCCGATCATGTTCTTCGGCATCGCGCTGGTGCTCGTCGGCATCGCCCTCATCGTGCTGCTGGTCCGCCGCAACCGCGCGGAGCAGGTCGACCAGCCCGCCGGCTACCAGGAGGTTCCGCTGCCGCGCAGCTCCGGCGGCACCACCTACGGCACCCCGAGCGGCCAGGTGTACGGGCAGCAGCCAGCAACCCCCGGCGGCTACGGCGGTACGCCGGCGCCCCGCCCCACCGGCAACGTCTACGGCGGTCCGGCCGGCGGGCAGCAGCCCGGCGGCGAGCCGCCGGCGCCGGCCGGCGGCGACGCCACGACCTTCATGCCCCGCCTGCCCGGCTGAGCCGGGACGGGCCCGCCGCGCTCCGTTACGCTCAGTCGTGATGACCGCGTGTGGTGCGGAGCGCAGCGCCGGGCGGCGGATGATCTGGTTCCGTGGCGCGGTGTCCGGCGCGGTTCGCCGATAAGATCGCGTGCGCCGGCCGGCACCGCCGACCGGTGAGACCGCATACGTGGAAGGAGCCGCGCCGTGGCCCTGGACCCGCAGTTGCTCGAGATTCTCGCCTGCCCGGACACGCATCACGCCCCCCTCGACTACGACGCGCAGGCCCAGACCCTGACCTGCACCGAGTGCGGTCGGATCTTCGAGGTCCGCGACGACGTGCCGGTGCTGCTGCTGGACGAGGCGCGCGGCGGGCCCGCGGCGGACGACGCGCGCGGCGGCTCCGCGCCGCAGCGGTGATGGAGGGTACGGCCGGGGTCAGCGGGCGCCGGCACGCAGACGAGGCGCTGCTGGACAATCCGGACGCGCTCGCCGAGCACGACCCGGGCGGCATGCTCCGGTTCACCGCCTCGGCCGGCGCCCAGGTGCGGGAGTCGGCCGCGCTGGCCGCCGAGGCCAACCTGGGCCTGCTCGCCGACGAGGGACGGCCGCGGGCGGTCGTCATCGCCGGCATCGGCACCGCCGGGCGGACCGGGGACGTGCTGGCCACGGTCGCGGGCCCGCGCTGCCCGGTGCCGGTCATCCCGCACCGCAGCGCCGGAGTGCCCGGCTGGGTCGGCGCGGCGGACGTGGTCATCGCGGTCAGCGCCTCCGGCCGCAGCCCCGAGGCGCTCGGCGCCGCCGAGGCCGCGCACCGGCGGGGCGCCCGGCTGGTCGCCGTCGGCGCCCCGGACTCCCAGCTCCAGTCGGTGGCCGAGCGGGCCCGGGCGCCGTTCATTCCGGTGCCCCGGCGTGCCCCGGCCCGGGCCAGTCTCTGGGCGCTCACCGTGCCGGTCCTGCTCGCCGCCCGTACGCTCGGGCTCGTGAAGGTCAACGAGGCGGACCTGGCCGAGACCGCGGCCCGGCTCGACGCGGACGCCGACCGGTGCCGCCCCACCGCCGAGTCCTTCGTCAACCCGGCGAAGTCCCTGGCCCTGGGCCTGGCCGGCTCGATCCCGATCGTCTGGGGGTCGTCCCCGCTGGCCACCGTGGCCGCCCGCCGGTTCGGCGACACGCTGTCGGCCAACGCCCGCTACCCGGTGGTCACCGGCGCGCTCGGCGAGGCCGGTCGCGGCCGCGTCGGCCTGCTCGACGGCGTCTTCGGCGGGCTGGTCGAGGGAGAGCGGGACATCTTCGCCGACCCGGACGAGCCCGACCCCGACGCCACCCGGCTGCGGCTGGTGCTGCTGCGCGACGGCGGGCTCAACGCCGACGACGACTCCGACGAGCCGCTCGCGGTCGAGGAGCGGCGGGCCGACGCCGTGCAGACCCTCGCCGAGCGGCGCGGCGTGCGCTGCGACGTGGTCACCGCCGAGGGCGGCTCCGCGCTGGAACGGCTCGCCTCGCTGATGGCGGTGCCGGACTTCGCCTCGGTCTACCTCGCCCTGGCACACGGGCTGGACCCGATGGCCGTCCCGGCCATCACGGAGATGAAGGAGCTGGCAAACCAGTGAGCGCAAATGGCGGGACGAAGGCGATCGTCGCCGCCCTGCTGGCCAACATCGGCATCGCCGTCACCAAGCTCATCGCCTGGATCCTGACCGGCTCCTCGTCGATGCTGGCCGAGTCGATCCACTCGGTCGCCGACTCGGGCAACCAGGGCCTGCTGCTGCTCGGCGGCCGCCGGGCCAAGCGGGAAGCGACCCCGCAGCACCCGTTCGGGTACGGCCGGGAGCGCTACATCTACGCGTTCATCGTCTCGATCGTGCTGTTCAGCGTCGGTGGCCTGTTCGCCCTCTACGAGGCGTACCACAAGGCGCAGCACCCGGAGCCGATCACCAGCTGGCAGTGGGTGCCGGTGACCGTCCTGGTGATCGCGATCGGGATGGAGACCTACTCCTTCCGCACCGCGATCAAGGAGTCCAACCTCATCCGGGGCAGCCAGTCGTGGGTGCGGTTCATCCGCCGGGCCAAGGCCCCCGAGCTTCCCGTGGTGCTGCTGGAGGACTTCGGCGCGCTGATCGGTCTGGTCCTCGCGCTCGTCGGCGTCGGGATGACCCTGATCACCGGCGACGGCATGTGGGACGCGGCCGGCACGGCGGCGATCGGTGTCCTGCTGGTCACCATCGCGATCGTGCTCGCCATCGAGACCAAGAGCCTGCTGCTCGGTGAGGGCGCCGAGCAGCACGACCTCGCGAAGATCGAGCAGGCCGTCACCGACGGTCCGGAGGTCGAGCGGATCATCCACATGAAGACGCTCTACCTCGGCCCGGAGGAGCTGATGGTGGCCGCGAAGATCGCCGTTTCGCCGTGCGACAGCGCCGAATCGCTGGCCCGGGGGATCAACGCCGTGGAGGCGCGGATCCGTACGGCCGTGCCGATCGCCCGGGTCATCTACCTGGAGCCGGACATCTACAGCGCGGCGGCGGACCAGGCCGGCACCGGCGCCGCGTCGCACACCGCGGTGCCCCAGTCGGAGACCGGCGAACAGGCCGATCACCCCGGGAGTTGAGCGTGGAACTGCTGCAGGGTCGGATCCGGGACTACGCCTGGGGCTCCCGCACCGCCATCGCCGAGCTGCAGGGCCGCCCGGTGCCGAGCGAGGGCCCGGAGGCCGAGCTGTGGCTGGGCGCCCACCCGAACGCCCCGGCCACCGTCGACCGGGACGGTGCCCCGGTCGACCTGACCGACCTGCTGGTCGCCGAGCCGGAGAACTGGCTGGGCGAGCGGCTGGTCGGCCGGTTCGGCATCCGGCTGCCGTTCCTGCTCAAGGTGCTCGCCGCGGACGCCCCGCTGAGCCTGCAGGCCCACCCGGACGCCGAGCAGGCCCGGGCCGGGCACGCCGCCGACGTGGAACGGGTCAACTACGTCGACCCGTTCCACAAGCCGGAGCTGCTGGTCGCGCTCTCGCCGTTCGAGGCGCTGTGCGGGTTCCGCGACCCGGCGGAGTCGGCCGCGGCGATCGCCGCGTTCGGCGTACCTGTGCTGGAGCCGGTCGTGGCCGCGCTGCGCGAGGGGCCGGCGGGGCTGCGGGAGGCCGTACGCCTGCTGTTGAGCTGGCCTCAGGCGGAGCGCGCCGGGCTGGTCGCGGCCGTGCTGACGGCGGAGACCGGCGGCCCGGACGCGGTGCTGGCCCGTGCGCTGGCCGTCGACTACCCGGCCGACCCGGGCGTGCTGGTGGCGCTGCTGCTGCACCACGTGCGGCTGGCCCCGGGCGAGGCGATCTGGATGCCGGCCGGCAACCTGCACGCCTACCTGCGCGGCACCGGCGTGGAGATCATGGCGGCCAGCGACAACGTGCTGCGCGGCGGGTTGACGCCCAAGCGGGTCGACGTGGACGAGCTGCTGCGGGTGCTGCGCTTCGAGGTGCTCGACGAGCCGGTCTTTCCGGCGGTCCCGGTGGCCCCCGGGGTGGTCACCTGGCCGGTGCCGGTGGACGACTTCGCGCTGCACCGGGTGCAGGTGGACGCGGGCACCCCGGAGGTGCGGCTGGCGGTGCCCGGGCCGCGGGTGGTGCTCTGCCGGGCCGGCAAGCTCGTCGTGGACGACGGGGTGGGCACGGTAACCCTCGGGGCGGGGCAGGCGGCGATCGGGACCGCGGCCGGCGGGCCGCTGGTCATCGGCGGCGGGGGCGAGGCGTACGTCGCCACCTGCGGCCTCTGCTGATCCACCCCCGCTCCGCGCTCGGCGCAAGTCCGACTTTCCCGAAATAGCTTGACGCGACCCTCGCTCGGTGTGACTCTATGGGTACGCAGCGTTGTCGCGACGAAGGTCCGGTAACGCGCGGGGGAACCAAACCGGGGGGATGCACGGGGCGGCCGGCTGGTGGATGGAAAGTCCGTCCACGACCGACCGCCCCGTGCGCTGTCCGCCGACCGGGCGGTGCTCCATCCGGCTGCGAGCGTAAGGTGGAAGGCTGCGCAGCACATCGTTCGACAGGAGCTTCCATGACCAGCACCCTCCCGGCTGCCCCCAGCGGCACGCCGTCCGAGGCCCGGCCGAGCACCCTCGCCGAGGGCGACTACAAGGTGGCGGATCTGTCGCTCGCCGAGTTCGGGCGCAAGGAGATCCAGCTCGCCGAGCACGAGATGCCCGGCCTGATGGCCATCCGGCGTGAGTTCGCCGAGGCGCAGCCGCTCGCCGGCGCCCGGATCACCGGCTCGCTGCACATGACCATCCAGACCGCCGTCCTGATCGAGACCCTGGTCGCGCTCGGCGCGCAGGTCCGCTGGGCGTCCTGCAACATCTTCTCCACCCAGGACCACGCTGCCGCCGCGATCGTGGTCGGCCCGAACGGCACCCCCGAGGCGCCGGCCGGCGTTCCCGTGTACGCCTGGAAGGGCGAGAGCCTGGAGGAGTACTGGTGGTGCACCGAGCAGGTGCTCACCTGGCCCGACGGCCACGGCCCCAACATGATCCTCGACGACGGCGGCGACGCCACGCTGCTCGTCCACAAGGGTGCCGAGTTCGAGAAGGCCGGGGTCGTCCCGCCGGTCGAGTCCGCCGACTCCGAGGAGTACGCGGTCATCCTCGGGCTGCTGCACCGCTCGCTCGCCGAGGACGGTCAGCGCTGGACCCGGATCGCCGCCGGCATCAAGGGCGTCACCGAGGAGACCACCACCGGCGTGCACCGGCTCTACGAGATGCACCGCGCCGGCACCCTGCTCTTCCCGGCCATCAACGTCAACGACTCGGTGACCAAGAGCAAGTTCGACAACAAGTACGGCTGCCGCCACTCGCTGATCGACGGCATCAACCGGGCCACCGACGTGCTGATCGGCGGCAAGATGGCCGTCGTCATGGGCTACGGCGACGTGGGCAAGGGCTGCGCCGAGTCGCTGCGCGGCCAGGGCGCCCGGGTCGTGGTGACCGAGGTCGACCCGATCTGCGCGCTCCAGGCGGCGATGGACGGCTACCAGGTCGCCACCCTGGACGACGTGGTGGAGCAGGCCGACATCTTCATCACCGCGACCGGCTGCTTCGACGTCATCACCAACGAGCACATGGCCCGGATGAAGCACCAGGCCATCGTCGGCAACATCGGCCACTTCGACAACGAGATCGACATGGCCGGCCTGGCCAAGCGCTCCGACGTCGAGCGGATCAACATCAAGCCGCAGGTCGACCTCTGGAAGTTCGCCGACGGTCACGCGATCATCGTGCTCTCCGAGGGTCGCCTGCTGAACCTGGGCAACGCCACCGGCCACCCGAGCTTCGTGATGTCGAACTCGTTCGCCAACCAGACGATCGCCCAGATCGAGCTCTTCACGAAGACCGAGGAGTACCCGATCGGTGTCTACGTGCTCCCCAAGCACCTGGACGAGAAGGTCGCCCGGCTGCACCTGGGGGCGCTCGGCGCCAAGCTGAGCACCCTCACCAAGGAGCAGGCCGCCTACCTGGGCGTGTCCCAGGAGGGCCCGTTCAAGCCGGAGCACTACCGCTACTGATCGACACCCGGAACCGGGTCGGCCGCACGCGCGGCCGACCCGGTTCCGTCTTTCCGGCCTGTCGGCCGGCCGGCGGTGTGCGGGCCGGCGGTGTGCGGACGGCTACTAGGGCGAGGGCATGTGTCTTCGGCAGCGATATACCTGAGAGGCATAAATATGACTCTCAGGTATATCGCTCGTCGGCCATATGCTCCCGGGGGCCGCGAGCCGTTTGGCGCTGGCGTCTGGCGCGGTGGAAAGCGGCGGCCGGTGCGGGACGGCTGCACGGGCCTGGGACGGTGAGCGTCAGCTCGGGTCGGGCCGCCTCAGCCCGGGCCTCGGCGGGTCGGGCGGATCCAGGTCCAGACGCACCAGGCGAGCCAGGCCAGCGAGACGGCGGTGGCCAGCGGACGCAGCCGCAGGGCGCTGAGCAGCAGCACCAGGGCCAGCACGGCCAGCCAGGGCAGCAGACCCTTCACGGCCGCCCTCCCGGGGTGGCCCTCACGGCCGCCGTCCCGGGTGGCTCACGACCGCCACCGGCCGCGTACCAGGCGGCGGACCAGGGGCGGGGCGATCCAGGACCAGAGGCAGTAGAGCAGCCAGCCGAGCGCCACGACGAGCGCGGGGATGTAGAGCTTGGCCAGGTTGAGTACGGCGATGCTGCCCACCGCGATCAGCCACATGCGGATGCCCAGCCGGTAGAGCGGCCGCAGCGGGAGCAGCAGCGGATGGGTGTAGACGCGGGTCTCCCAGGCCGCGTCGGCGTAGTCCGGGTCGTTCGGGTCGTGCGCGACCGCCCGGCCGAAGGAGCGGTGTGCGTCCACGATCCGGCCGCGCTCCACGGCGATCCCGCCGTGCATGGCCAGCGCCACCGGATGTTCCGGATACCGACCGAGGAACTCCCGGGCCACCCGCTCGGCCGCCCGGTCGTCGCCGCGGGCGTACGCGAGCTGGACGCGGCTGGCGTAGACGGCCGGGCTCTCGGGCGCCAGCTCGGCGGCGCGGGCGAGCAGGCGGCTCGCCTTGTCGGTCTGGCCGACCGTGACGCAGAGGTCGGCGTACTGGCAGAGCAGCCACGGGTCCTGCGGTTCGAGTGCCAGCGCGTCGAGCAGCGCCCGCTCGGCCGGGGCGAAGGCGCCCTGACTCCGGAGCGCGACGCCCAGCCGGCCGAGCAGCTCGGCGTCCGGCCCGACCTCGGCCAGCCCCTGCCGGGCCACCTCGGCCACCTCGTCCCAGCGGTCCAGCGTGCTGAGCGCCAGCGCCCGCAGCCGGTACGCGTGCCGGTCGGTGGCCACCGACCCGGGCAGCCGGCCCAGCTCCTCCAGCGCCTGCTCCGGCCGGTTCATCTCGAGCAGGCCGACCACCCGGGCGAGCTGGTCCACCTCTGCGGTCACCGGAGCGCCGCCGCGACCACGATGAGGACCGCCTCGATGATGCCGAGCCCCAGCGCCGCCGCGATCCCCGGCTTCACCAGCGAGGCCGGCGCGCCGCCGCGCATCTCGTACGTGCGGAACAGGCCCTTCTGTGTCAGGTTGGCCACCGCCCAGACCAGTACGCCGGAGAGGGCCCCGACCAGCCGGGCCGACCCCGACGTGCGGCCGTCGAGCAGCACCACGGTGATCACCAGCCGGGCGACGAGGGCGGCCGCTCCGGTGCCGGCGATCGCCAGGGTGGCCCCGGTGGGCAGGCGGAGCCGGCGGGCGTTGACCAGGGCCAGCACGGTGGCCGCGAGTGCCCCGCCGAAGACCGCGGGGTAGACCAGCGAGCCGGGCCGCCAGGGCGGGCGGCGCTCGGCGTACGCGGCGGGGGTGATGGTGGGGGTGAAGAGGTCATCGGCCACGGTCGTTCCTGTCTGAGGGGCTGGGCGGGATCCTGCCACAGCCGGCCATCTGCCGGATGCCCCGTGTGCAGGGTGACGTTGCCATGAACGACTTGACGGCGGGTCGGATCAGTAGGAAGGTATGGCTGCCCTAAGTTAACTGAGGCGTGCCTAACTGATCACGGAGTACCGATGTTCGCCACGTACCTGATCGGCCTGCGGGAAGGCCTAGAAGCGACCCTCGTGGTCAGCATCCTGGTCGCGTTCCTCGTGAAGTCGCAGCGACGGGACAGGCTGCCGCAGGTCTGGGCCGGCGTCGGACTGGCCGTGGTGCTGTCGGTCTTCTTCGGCTGGCTGATCGAGTACACCTCGACCTCGCTGCTGGCCCGCTCCGAGGACCGTGAGCTGTTCGAGGCGGTCACCTCGGTCGCGGCCGTCGTCTTCGTGACCTGGATGATCTTCTGGATGCGCAAGGCCGCCCGGACGATCGCCGGTGAGCTGCGCGGCAAGCTCACCGAGGCGCTCGCGGTCGGCTCCCTCGCGGTGGCCGGCATGTCCTTCCTCGCGGTGATCCGGGAAGGGCTGGAGACGGCGCTGATCTTCTACTCGGCCGCCCAGAGCGCCGCCGGCGGCGCCGGACGTGGACCGTTGCTCGCGCTGCTCGGCGGCATCGCCACCGCGGTGGTGATCGGCTTCCTGCTCTACCGCAGCGCTCTGAAGATCAACCTGAGCAAGTTCTTCACCTGGACCGGCGCGCTGCTCATCCTGGTCGCCGCCGGCATCCTCAAGTACGGCGTGCACGACTTCCAGGAGGCCGGCGTGCTGCCCGGCCTGAACAACCTGGCCTTCGACATCTCCTCGGTGCTCGACCCCAGCACCTGGTACGCGGCGCTGCTCGGCGGCATGTTCAACATCACCGCCACCCCGAGCGTGCTGGAGATGGCGGCCTGGGTCGCCTACGCGGTGCCGGTGCTGGTGCTCTTCCTCCGCAAGCCGGCCGCCCCGACCAAGCTCGCCGCCACCCCGGCCACCGCCGCCCCGGCCACTGCCACCCCGGCCACTGCCACCCCGGCCACGCCCGCCGCCGCCCCGACGGACGCCGCCCCGGCGACGACCGGCGAGCCGACGGCCGCCGTCCCGGCCGAGCCCGTCACCGACGCCCCGGCCTCCGCGCGCCAGCGCGCCTGATCCGCCTTCTCGAGGAGAGACAGCTCTGATGCGTACCACCCGTTTCGCCGTGCTCGCCGCCGCCGGCGTGCTGGCCGTCACCGGCGTCACCGCCTGCAGCAACGACACCGAGGGGAAGTCGGCCGCCAAGGCCGGCAACGCGGTGAAGGTCAAGGCCACCGATACCGCCTGCGAGGTGGACGTCACCGAGCTGGCCGCCGGTCAGGCCACCTTCTCGGTGACCAACTCCGGCAGCAAGGTCAACGAGTTCTACGTCTACGCGGCCGGCGACCGGGTGATGGGCGAGGTCGAGAACATCGCCCCCGGGCTGAGCCGCGAGCTGCGCGTCGAGCTGCCCGCCGGCACGTACGAGACCGCCTGCAAGCCGGGGATGAGCGGGCGCGGCATCCGCGGCGCTCTGAAGGTCAGCGGCACCGCCGCGAGCGTCGCCCCGGACGCCGCGCTGGGCCAGGCCACCGCCAGCTACCAGCGGTACGTGACCAGCCAGACCGCCGCGCTGCTGACGAAGACCGAGGAGTTCGTGGCCGCGGTCAAGGCCGGCGACGTGGCGAAGGCGAAGGCCCTGTACCCGGTGGCCCGCACCTACTGGGAGCGGATCGAGCCGGTAGCGGAGATCTTCGGCGACCTGGACCCGAAGATCGACGGCCGGGAAGAGGTCATCGAGGAGGGCATGGCGTTCACCGGCTTCCACCGCATCGAGAAGGACCTCTGGACGACCGGCGACATCAGCAAGGACGGCCCGATCGCCGACCAGCTGCTGGCCGACATCAAGGAGATCGTGGCCAAGGCCAACGCCGAGAAGCTCAACCCGCTCCAGCTCGCCAACGGCGCCAAGGAACTCCTCGACGAGGTGGCCAGCGGCAAGATCACTGGCGAGGAGGACCGCTACTCGCACACCGACCTCTGGGACTTCAGCGCCAACCTGGAGGGCTCGAAGGCCGCCATCGCCGCACTCCGCCCCGCTCTGGAGCAGCGCTCTCCCGAGCTGGTCAAGCAGCTCGACACCGAGTTCGCCAACGTCGAGGCGACGCTCGGCAAGCACCGCGCGGGCGACGGCTGGAAGCTGCACACCGCGCTCAGCAAGACCGAGCTGAAGGAACTGTCGGACAGCATCAACGCCCTTGCCGAGCCGATCAGCAAGGTAGCCGCGGTCGTCGCCCGGTGACGACCAACCCCGGAGGTGCAGCGATGAGCGAGCAGAACACCACTGGTGAGGCGCCGTCCGCCGACGCGCCGCGCGGGACGACGCTGTCCCGGCGCCGGGCCATCACCCTGGCCGGCGTCGGGGTCGCCGGAGTGGCCGGCGTCGCGGCCGGCGCGGGCGCGCTGGTCCGGGGCTCGGACCACGCGGAGGCGAACGAGGGCGTCGCCGCCAGTGCCGTGCCGTTCCTCGGCGCGCACCAGGCCGGCATCACCACCCCGGCCCAGGACCGGCTGCACTTCGTCGCGTTCGACGTGATCACCAAGGATCGGGCCCGGCTGGTCTCGCTGCTGCAGGAGTGGACGGCCGCCGCCGCCCGGATGACCGCCGGAAAGGACGCCGGGCTGATCGGCGCGGTCGGTGGCATGCCGGAGGCGCCGCCGGACGACACCGGCGAGGCGCTCGGGCTGCCCCCGTCGCAGCTCACCCTCACCGTCGGCTTCGGCCCGACGCTCTTCCGCGACGCCCAGGGCAAGGACCGGTTCGGCATCGCGGACAAGCGGCCGGCCGCGCTGGCCGACCTGCCGCACTTCGCCGGGGACGCGCTGCGCCCCGAGATCTCCGGCGGGGACATCTGTGTCCAGGCCTGCTCCAACGACCCGCAGGTGGCGGTGCACGCCATCCGTAACCTGGCCCGGATCGGCATGGGCGTGGTCAGCGTCCGCTGGTCGCAGCTCGGCTTTGGGCGTACCTCGTCGACCTCGCGGGACCAGGCCACCCCGCGCAACCTCTTCGGCTTCAAGGACGGCACCGCCAACCTCAAGGCCGAGGACGCCGGGCTGCTGCGCGAGCAGCTCTGGGCCCAGCCGGGCGACGGACCGGACTGGATGACCGGCGGGTCGTACCTGGTCACCCGCAAGATCCGGATGCTGATCGAGACCTGGGACCGAACCTCGCTGGTCGAGCAGGAGCAGATCGTCGGCCGGACCAAGGGCAGCGGCGCGCCGCTGGGCAAGCGCGCCGAGTTCGACGAGCCGGACTTCGCCGTGAAGGGCGACGACGGGGAGCCGGTGATCGCCGAGGCCGCGCACGTCCGGCTCGCCCACCCGACCCAGAACGACGGCGCCCGCCTGCTGCGCCGCGGCTACAACTTCGTGGACGGCTCCGACGGGCTGGGGCGGCTCGACGCCGGTCTCTTCTTCATCGCCTACCAGCGGGACCCGCGCAAGCAGTTCGTGCCGATTCAGACCCGGCTGTCCCGGCACGACGCGATGAACGAGTACCTGCGCCACGTCTCCAGCGGCGTGTTCGCCTGCCCGCCGGGCGTCCGCGACGCCGCCGACCACTGGGGACGCGCGCTCTTCGGCTGACGCCGGCCGGGGCCGGTCAGCCGGCCGGGTGCTCGGCGTCGACCGGGGCGGGCTGCGCGCGTACCGGATCGGGCTGGGTGGGGACGGCGAGCGCCGGCGCGGTCGCCGCCGGCGCGGTCGTCGCCGGCGCGGTCGCCGCCGGCGCGGTCGCCGCCGGCGCGGTCGCCGCCGGCGCGGTCGCCGCCGGCGGCGGCGCCGCCGGCGGCGGCGCCGCGACCGGCGACGTGGTCAGCTCGGGCCAGAGCATCGCGGCGACCCCGCGGGTACGCCGCAGCCGGTCCACGGCCCGACGGTGCCGCTCGGCCAGCACCGCGGCCAGGTAGACGGATTCCGGCGCGGCCCACGGCGGCGGCGGGGTGATCACGGCGCCCACCTCGGCCCAGAGTTCGCGCCCCAGCCGGGCCCGCTCCGGCTCCACCAGCTGGTGCACCCGGCCCAGGTACTGCCGGGCGGCCAGGGCCAGCCCGTCGTCCAACCGGGTCAGGTCCAGGGTGTGCGCCCAGCCGAGCAGCGCCGGGACGGCCAGCGGGACCGGCCGCCACACCGCCGCGCCCCGGGTGTGCACGACCATCGTGCCGGCCACCAGGTCGCCGAGCCGCCGCCCGCGCGGGTCGGTCAACATCACCGTCACGCTCGCCACCCAGCTCAGCAGCGGCAGCACCAGCCCCGGCCACTCCACCGCGACGCCCACCAGGGCCCGGGTCAGCGACTGCCCGACCCCGACCGGACCGCCGTCGGCGCGGACCACCCGCAGGCCCACCGCCAGCTTGCCGATCGTCCGGCCGCCGACGAAGCGTTCCATCAGCACCGGATACCCGACCAGCACCAGGACCAGCAGCACCGTCTGCAACGCGCCCGTCAGGGCGGCGTCCACGATCGCGGTGGGCAGGAAGAGCAACAGCAGGGACAGCCCGGCCGAGAGCGCCGCCGCCAGGACCACCTGGACTAGCAGGTCGATCAGCAGGGCGAGCACCCGGGAGCCGAGCCGGGCCGCCCGGACGTCCAGCTCCACCGCCTCGCCACTGACCAGGCCCGCGTCGGCCCACCGGTCCGCGGACCGCGCCGGTGCGGGAGGTTGCGCTCTCACCCGGACAGTGAACACTATGGGCGCCGGACGGGGGAGGACGAGTGGATCTCGACGCGTACGTGGCGGAGCACGGCGCCGAGTGGCGGCGGCTGGAACAACTCTCCGGCCGGCGCCGCCTCGACGCCGCCGAGGTCGACGAGCTGGTCGCGCTGTACCAGCGGGCGGCCACCCACCTCTCCGTGCTGCGCAGCCGCTCACCCGACCCGGCGCTGGTCAACCGCCTCTCCCACCTGGTGCTGGCGGCCCGGGCCCGGATCACCGGCCGGCCCCGGCCCTCCTGGGCGGCGGTGCGCCGGTTCCTCGTCGCCGACCTGCCGGCCGCCCTCTACCGGGCCTGGCCCTGGTGGTGCGGAGTGGCCACCGCGTTCAGCGCCCTCAGCGGTTTCCTCATCTGGTTCGTCGCCGGGCACCCGGAGACCGCCGCCGCGTTCATCGGCGATGAGGCCGCCGCCGACCTGGTGGAATCCGGCTTCGCCGGTTACTACACGGAGTTCGCCGCGCCCACCTTCGCCTTCCACCTCTGGACGCACAACGCCTGGATCGCCGCCCAGTGCCTCGCCGCCGGGGTGCTGGTGCTGCCGGTGTTCTACCTGCTCTGGCAGAACGCGCTGAACCTCGGCGTGGTCGGCGGGGTGATGGTCGCCTACGACCGGGCGGACGTCTTCTTCGGCCTGATCACCCCGCACGGGCTGCTGGAGCTGACCGGGATCTTCGTCGCCGCCGGGGTCGGCCTGCGGACCGGGTGGGCGTGGATCGCGCCGCCGGCCCACCTCAGCCGCGGTCGGGCGGTCGCCGCCGCCGGCCGCTCCGCCATCGTGGTCGCCGTCGGCCTGGTCGGGCTCTTCGCCGTGTCGGCGCTGCTGGAGGCGTTCGTGACCCCGGCGCCCGTGCCGGTCGCCGTCCGCATCGCGATCGGCGCCGCCGTGTGGCTGGCCTTCCTGGCGTACGCGCTGCTGCTCGGTCGGTACGCGGCCACCCGCCCCGCGGCGGGGCCGGCCGAGGCGGCTGGACGCTCCTATGCCGCGTCAAGTGGTTGGGGCGGGGTTTCCAGGCGTCGGTAGATTTCGCGGGCGACGTAGCGTTTGAGGCAGCGTTTAATCTCGCGGTCGGTTTTGCCTTGGGCGCGGCGGCGGTCGGCGTAGGCGCGGGTGCGTTCGTCGCGTTGTAGCCGGGTCAGGACGATGGTGTGCAGGGCGCGGTTGAGTTGGCGGTCGCCTGAGCGGTTGAGCCGGTAGCGGACGGTCTTTCCCGACGAGGCGGGAATCGGCGCGGCGCCGGCGAGCATGGCGAACGCGGCGTCGTCGCGGCAGCGCCCGGGGTGGGACCAGGCGGTGAGCACGGTGGCGGCGACGATCGGTCCGACGCCGGTGAGGGTGAGAAGGTCCGGTCGCCAGGTGCGGACGATCGCGCGGATCGCCTTTTCGTGGTCGGCGGCTTCGGCTTCGAGGAAGCGGACGCGGCGGGCGAGGTCCCGCAGCACGGTCAGGCAGGTGAACACGTCAACATTTGCGCTGGTGGTAGGGCGCAGTCGGGTGGCGGTGGTGAGCATGATCCGGGTGCTCTGGCCGCGGAAGCGGGCCCGCACCACCTCAGGAGCGGTGATCACCAACGCGTGCAGCTGCCGCTGGGCGTCGGCGCTGGCTTCCACGGCCGCCCGGCGGGCGGTCAGCCGCACCTGCAGCGCTGCTCGTTGCGCCCCGGTCTTGGGCTGAGCCAGCCGCGTGCGGGCCAGGGCGTCGCGAGCGGCGCGTTCGGCGTCGATCGGGTCGGACTTCGCCCCGGCGCGGCGGGCCGGGCGCAGCGGACGGTCCAGTTCGACGACCAGTTCACCGGCGTCGGCCAGGTGCCGGGCCAGGCCGGCGCCGTAGCCACCGGAGCCTTCCAGCGCCCAGGCCCGCAGCCCCGAATGCTGCTCGGCCAGGGCCACCAGTTGCGCGTAGCCATCCGGATCGGTGGCGACCGTGGCCCTGGCCAGCACCCCGCCGGTGCGGGTATCCAGTAGCGCGGCGGTGTGGGTGTCTTTGTGGGTGTCGACGCCGATGACGACCTCGACCAGATCTGCCAGCATGGACATGCGTTCTCTCCTCACCGTGGGGACGCAAGGGTCCGGTCCGGTGCGGAGATGGCAGGACTGTGATGAGACACGCCAGCCGCTAACTGGCGGTCAAGCTCCTGATCAGGCCAACGTCTCCCGCCGGGCCGGCGCCGGCAGCAGCAGGCGGACAAGTCCCGCCAAAGGCACGAAGCCAGTCAGAGCAAGAGTCACGCCCGCCACCACCAGCTGTCAGCTCACCACTGCTGAACCGACCCCGCCACCCTCACAGTCAGAGCTGGCCGAGCGCCTTGAGCCGCAGGTAGGTGTCGGCGACCGTCGGGGCCAGCCGGTCGGCGGGGGCGTCCACGACGGTCACGCCGTGCCGGGCCAGGGCGGCGCGGACCCGGTCCCGCTCGGCCAGCGCCCGCCAGGCCGCCGCGGCGGCGTACGCGCCGTCCGGCCCGCTCGGCGGGTCGGTGGTGAGCCCGGTCAGCACCGGGTCGTGGGTCGCGGCGATCACCACCCGGTGACGGGCGGCGAGCCGGGGCAGCACGGGCAGCAGCCCCTCGCCGAGCGCACCGGCCTCCAGTGCGGTGAAGAGCACCACCAGGCTGCGCTGCCGTTCCCGGCGTAGCACCTCACCGGCGATCAGCTCGAAGTTCGTCTCCACCAGCGCCGGCTGGAGCGGGGCGACCGCGTCGACCAGCCGGGAGAGCAGGGCGGGGCGGCCGGTGCCGGTCACCGTCGCCCGGACCGCCGCGTCCGCCGCGATCAGGTCGACCCGGTCACCGGCCCGGGCGGCGAGCGCGGTGAGCAGCAGGGCCGCGTCGATGGCCGTGTCCAGCCGCGGCTCGTCGCCGACCCGTACGGCGGAGGTCCGGCCGGTGTCCAGGACGCAGACCAGGCGCCGGTCCCGCTCCGGCCGCCAGGTGCGGACCAGCACGTCGGCACGGCGCGCGCTGGCCCGCCAGTCGATCGAGCGCACGTCGTCGCCGACCACGTACTCGCGCAGGGTGTCGAACTCGGTGCCCTGGCCGCGGCCCCGGCTGACCTGGATGCCGTCGATGATCCGCAGCCGGGCCAGCTTCTCGGGCAGGTGCCGCCGGGAGTCGAAGCGGGGCAGCACGCGCAGCGTCCACGGTGGCGTGCCGGGGCGGCCGGCGCGCTGCCGGAAGGCCAGCCGCAGCGGCCCGAAGGAGCGTACGGTCAGCGCCGCCGCCGGCCGGTCGCCGCGCCGGGCCGGGGTGAGCCGGACGGGGAGCGCGGCGGTGTCGCCCGCCGCGACAAGCAGCACCCGCTGCGGCGGTACGTCCGGCCGGGCGCCCGCCGACGGCACCCAGGCGTCGCGCACCTGGGCGCGCAGCGTACGGCCGGAGGTGTTCGCCAGGTGCAGCGTGACGGTGGCGGTGCCACCCAGCCGGACCGTCCGGTCCCCGGAGCGGGTGGCGCCGACCGCGTGCAGCGGCGCGGCCAGCGCCCAGTCGGCGGCGACCAGCAGCAGCACCAGGCCGGTCATCACCGCCACGCCCAGGAACGGCGCCGGCCAGGCCGGCAGGGTCAGCGCGCCCGCACCGAGCAGCAGCGCCGCCCGCCAGGTCATCGCGGCGTCGGCACGGTGGCGAGCACCGTGTCCAGCACCGCGTCGACGCTCACGCCCTCCAGCTCGACCTCCGGGCGGAGCCGGAGCCGGTGGCGCAGGGTGGGCCGGGCGACCGCCTTGACGTCGTCGGGGACGACGTGGTCGCGGCCGGCCAGCCAGGACCACGCCTTCGCCGTGTTGAGCAGGGCGGTGGCGCCGCGCGGCGAGGCGCCCAGCTCCAGCGCCGGGGTGTTCCGGGTGGCCCGGCAGAGGTCCACGAGGTAGCCGAAGAGCGGCTCGGCCACGTGCACCCGGCGGACCGCCTCGCGGGCGGCGGCCAGGTCGGCCGCGGTGGCCACCGGGCGTACGCCGGCCGCCCGCAGGTCGCGCGGGTCGAAGCCGGCGTGGTGCGCGCGGAGCACGCCCAGCTCTTCGTCCCGGCTGGGCAGCGGCACGGTGAGCTTGAGCAGGAACCGGTCGAGTTGCGCCTCGGGCAGGGGATAGGTGCCCTCGTACTCGATCGGGTTCTGGGTGGCCGCGACGATGAACGGGTCGGGCAGCGGCCGCCGCACGCCCTCGACGGAGACCTGCCGCTCCTCCATCACCTCCAGCAGCGCCGACTGGGTCTTCGGCGGAGTCCGGTTGATTTCGTCGGCGAGCAGCAGGTTGGTGAAGACCGGCCCCTCCCGGAAGGTGAACGCGGCGGTGTGCGGGTCGAAGATCAGCGACCCGGTCACGTCGCCGGGCATCAGGTCCGGGGTGAACTGGACCCGCTTGGAGTCCAGGTCCAGGGCGGTTGCCACGGTCCGGATGAGCAGGGTCTTGGCCACCCCGGGCACCCCCTCCAGCAGCACGTGTCCGCGGCAGAGCAGGGCGATCACCAGGCCGGTGACCACCGCGTCCTGCCCGACGACCGCCTTGGCCACCTCGGCCCGCAGCCGGTGCAGGGCCGCGCGGGCGTCGTGCTGTTCGCCGGCTGGCGCGGCGGCGGTAACGGGTCCGGTCACCGGGGATCTCCTTCGGTCGGATGGTCGGGTCGGGGGGCGACCGTACGGGTCAGCCGGTCCAGCGCGCGGGCCAGCTCCGCCAGCTCCCGGTCGGTGGCCGGTTCGTCGCCGTGGAGCAGCTCCGCCGCCCGGTCGGGGTCGAGGCCGGTGTGCGCGGCGACCCGGGCGGCCACCTCGGCGGCCGGCGTGTCGGGCGGCAGGTTGAGCCGGGGCAGCAAACGGTCCCGCGCGGCGGCGCGCAGCGTCTCGGCGGCCGGGCCGCGGGCGCCCGCGCGCCGGTAGAGCCGGGCCCGCCCGAGCACGGTCTCGGCGGAGCGGACGGTCACCGGCAGCGGCTCCGGCACGGGTGGGCCGAGCCGCCGGGCCCGCCAGAGCACCACCAGCAGGCCGGCGAGCGCGAGCTGGACGAGCAGCGCCCAGAACCAGACCGGGAAGGCGGACCAGAGCGGGTTCTCCCGCTGCTGCCCGCCGTCGGCCCGGTCGTCGTCCGGCGGACTGCCGTCCTGCTGGTCGGGGTCCCGGCCCGGCCGGCCGCCGCTCCCCGGCTGGCCGTCCCCCTTCGGCCCGGCGGCGCCGCCCGGCGACGGCGACCAGGCGGGCTCGCCGTCGGTGCCGTCCCCGACGGTCGGTGCGGGCGCCGGGCCGTCCAGGTCGAGCCAGACCAGCGGGCGGGGCCCGCCGAGCAGGCCGGTGGCGAGGGCCAGGTTGCCGTACTCGTCGATCCGGTCGTTGCGGAACGGGTCGCTGGCCCCGATCACCACGACCTCGGTACGCCAGGGCACCCACACCAGCCCGCCCCCATAGCAGCGGGTGGCCGACCAGCTGGCCGGGGTCGTGTACCGCTGCCGGTCGGCGGCGGCGGTGCCGGCGCGGGTCACCTCGGGCAGGGCGCAGGGGTGACCGTCGGCGTCCGGCGGGGTGGCCCGGGTGGCCCAGCGGCGGTCGCCGGGCGTCATTGGCAGGCCGAGCCCCTCCAGCACCCGGCGGGACGGGTCGACCAGCACCAGGCGGCTGCCGGCGGGCAGGTCGTCCAGGGCGGCGACGGTGTCCGCGTGGACCAGCTCCGGCGCCGGCACGAAGAGGGTGGCGGGACCCGGCCGGGCGGCCAGCAGCGCCCGCAGGGTGTCGGTCTCCCGGCGTACGGTCACGCCCTGCCCGCGCAGCGCCTCGGCGAGCCGGCTGCCCCCGTCGTCCCCGGTGGCGACCGGGGAGAGGAACCCGTGGTCGGCGGGGTCGGGCTGGTCGACGGCGTGGGCCACCACGGTGGCCACGATCAGCAGCAGGGCCAGCCCGAGCGGGATCAGCACCCGGTGCCGGCGGCGGGCGCGGCGGGGCGGTCGCTGGACGGTGGGCGGCGCCGCGAGGGTGTCGGTCACGGCCGATCACCGCCCCCCATGTCGGCGGTCAGCTCCCGGTGCAGGTCGGCGGCGAGTTCGCGCATCCGGCGGTCGTGCTCGGGGGTGGCCGGGCGCTGGGCGTACCAGAGGTCGGAGAAGATCGCCCCGGCGGCGTGCAGGACGGGGTGCACCCGGGGTCGGCCCCGGGCCGCCGCCGCGGTCAGTTCGGTGACGGTCATCCCGGGGCGGTGCTCGACCACCCGCCGGGCGACCAGTTCGCGGACCATGTCGCGCAGCCGCTCCCGGACCGACTCGGCGTACCGGCCCTCGGCGGCGAGGCGGTCGGCGAGCGAGGCGGCTCCGGCGGCGGCCCGTTCCGGCTCGGCGGCCCGGGGTGCGGGCACGGCGGCGGCCGCCGCGGCGGTCCGCGCGGGGCGACGCCGGCGGCGGGGCAGCCGGAGCCGGGGCAGCCGCCAGCGGGGGAGCCGCGGTCGGGGCAGCCGCAGCCGGGGGAGCCGGCGGGGTACCCAGGCCGGGAAGAAGTACCAGGCCAGCGCGGCGAGCAGGGCGGCGAGCACCAGCAGCAGGGCGGCGAGCGGCAGCGGGACGAGGTCGCCGAGCGTGGCCGCGGCCTCGGTCCACCACCGGCTCATCGCCGCACCGCCAACAGGAGCGGCTCCGGCGCGCCGGCCGGGGCGCGAGAGAGCCGGATGTCCAGGCCCTCGGTCCGCATCCGGGTCTCCAGGTGCAGCACCGCGTCGAGGCAGGCCAGCGCCGGGTAGGCGACGGCGTTCACGCCGACCCACGCCGCCGTGGCCACCGGCAGGGCCCACGCCGGGTCGGTCAGGTCCACCAGCGCCAGCAGCAGGAGGCCGTAGAAGACGCCGAGCCCGATGCCGAGCCGGATGAGCCACCAGCCCAGGTAGCCGAGCAGCCGGATGCCGGCCGCCCGCCCGCCGGAGCGGACCGCCAGCGCCAGCGCGCGCAGCGGTGCCCCGTACGCGGGGAGCCGGTCCACCACCAGCGCGGGGACGACCGCGCCGAGCAGCCCGTACGCGACGAACCAGACCGGCCCGAGCAGCGCCGCGACCAGTACGCCGAGCCCGACCGCCAGCGCGAGCCCGATGGTGGCCCCCCACCGGGCGCCGGCGGGCCGCAGCAGCTCGCGCGGCCCGGCCCGGCGGCCCAGCAGCGCCGCCCCGGCGCCCCGGGCGGCCGGGTTGCCGAGCAGCGCGATGATCGACGCCTCGATGGCCGCGCCCACCGCGAGCAGCAGCCAGTACCAGCCGAACCGTCCGGCATCGAGCCAGTACTCCGGCGGTCGCGCGTCGGCCAGCACCCGCAGCGGCTGCAGCAGCAGCTGCTCGCCGAGCGCCAGCGGGACGGCGAGCGGGACCAGCAGCCGGGCCTGGCCGCGCAGCAGCAGCACCGCCGAGTCCAGCAGCTCGCCCACCGTCAGCGGGCGGCGCGGCAGCACGGCGGTCGGGCCGACGTCGGGCACGCGTACTCCTGGCGGACGGGCGGTGGTGGCGGGCGACGGCGCGCCCGGGGGATCATGGTTGCACGGCCGGTCCCGCGCCGGTCGACCCGCACGCCGGGCGGCGCGCCACGCGCGTCCGTGAGCCGGCAGCTGTGGTGCCGGGTGTCCCGCCGCAGTACGGTGCCGTGGTGACGCCCAACCCTCCGAAACGAACGGGGATGGAACGATAAACCCCATGAGAGCCCGGGTACTGGTGGTCGACGACGACCCCGCGCTCGCCGAGATGCTCGGCATCGTCCTGCGCAGCGAGGGCTTCGTGCCCTCCTTCGTCGCGGACGGGGAACGGGCACTGGCCGCGTTCCGTGACAACCGGCCCGATATCGTCCTGCTCGACCTGATGCTGCCCGGGATGAGCGGTATCGACGTGGCGCGGGCGATCCGGACCGAGTCGGGTGTGCCGATCGTGATGCTGACCGCCAAGAGCGACACGGTGGACGTGGTGCTCGGGCTGGAGTCCGGGGCCGACGACTACGTGGTCAAGCCGTTCAAGCCCAAGGAGCTGGTGGCCCGGATGCGGGCCCGGCTGCGGCGGGGCGAGGACGTCGCGCCGGAGCTGCTGACCATCGGGCCGCCCGGCAACCAGATCTCCATCGACGTGCCGGCGCACACGGTCAGCCGGGACGGCGAGGAGGTGAAGCTGACCCCGCTGGAGTTCGACCTGCTGGTCGCGCTGGCCCGCAAGCCGCGTCAGGTCTTCACCCGTGAGGTGCTGCTGGAGCAGGTCTGGGGCTACCGGCACGCCGCGGACACCCGCCTGGTCAACGTGCACGTGCAGCGCCTGCGCGCCAAGATCGAGCCGGATCCGGAGCGGCCGGAAATCATCCTCACCGTTCGGGGCGTGGGCTACAAGGCGGGTACCGGATAGCCTGGTCGCACTGTGGTGACCTCCCCGCCCCCCGACTCGCCAACCAGCGCGTCCCGCCGGCTCCAGACCGCGCGGGTGCTCTGGCGCGCCCTTGCCGCCTGGTCGGCCGGGCTGGTCGCCGGCCTGCACCAGACCTGGCGGCGGTCGTTGCAGGTCCGGGTGGTGACCATCACCCTGGTCGCCTCCAGCCTGCTGGTCGGCGGGTTCGCGTACCTGATCGCCGACAAGATCACCAGCATCCTGCTGGAGAGCGCGGAGACCGACGTCCTGCTGCGGCTGCGCAACGGCAGCGACTACGCCTCGAAGCAGTTCGGCCTCTACAGCCAGCCGCAGGAGGCCCAGCTCCAGGACACCATCGACGGCACGGTCAACTACCTGGCCGGCGGTGACCCGGCGCAGACCAGCGGGGTGGTGGTCGCCATCACCGCGGACCGGTACAGCGGGGTCATCGAGCCGCGCACCTCGCCCGACGTCCAGGTCCGTCCGCTGATCAGCCGGGAGCTGCGGGCCTCCGTCGCCGCCGGCCACATCGCCCACCAGATCCGCACCGGCGAGCTGGCCGGCGAGCGCACCAAGTACCTGGTGTACGGCTCCCCGGTGCCGACCCGGTTCGGCCAGCTGGAGCTCTACTACCTCGTGCCGCTGGCCCGCCAGGACGCCACCGCCGCCGACGCCCGGGCCACCGTGGTCGCCACCGGCGTCGCCCTGGTGCTCCTGCTGGGCCTGCTCGCCGCCCTGGTCACCCGGCTGGTGGTGACCCCGGTGCGGGTGGCCGCCCGGACGGCCCAACGGCTCTCCGCCGGCCTGCTCGACCAGCGGATGGCGGTCAACGGGGAGGACGACCTGGCCCTGCTCGCCGCCTCGTTCAACCAGATGGCGACCAACCTGCAACGGCAGATCCTCCGGCTGGAGGAGATGTCCCGGTTGCAGCGCCGGTTCACCTCCGACGTCTCGCACGAGCTGCGCACGCCGTTGACCACCGTCCGGATGGCCGCCGACCTGATCTTCGCCGAGCGGGACGGCTTCGACCCGGCCGTGGCCCGCAGTGCCGAGCTGCTCCAAGCCGAGCTGGACCGGTTCGAGGAGCTGCTCACCGACCTGTTGGAGATCAGCCGGTTCGACGCCGGCTTCGCCGTGCTGGACTCGGAGCCGACCGACCTGGTGCCGGTGGTGCACCGGGTGGCCGACCGGCTCGCCGGCCTGGCCGAGCGGGTGGGGGTGACCATCGAGCTGGACGTGCCGGTCACCCCGGTGATCGCCGAGGTGGACCCGCGCCGGGTCGAACGGGTGCTGCGCAACCTGGTCGGCAACGCGGTCGAGCACGGCGAGGCCAAGCCGGTGCTGATCACCCTCGGCATGGACGAGAACGCGGTGGCGATCACCGTCCGGGACCACGGCGTCGGGCTCAAGCCCGGCGAGGAGAAGCTGGTCTTCAACCGGTTCTGGCGGGCCGACCCGTCCCGGGCCCGGCAGACCGGCGGGACCGGGCTCGGGCTGTCGATCAGCCTGGAGGACGCCCGGCTGCACGGCGGCTGGCTCGAGGCGTGGGGCGCGCCGGGGCAGGGCGCCCAGTTCCGGCTGACCCTGCCGGCGCGGGCCGGTGACCGGCTGACCACCTCGCCGCTGCGGCTGGTGCCGGCCGACGCCGCGCTGCCCTTCGGCGGCCCCCGGGACGGTGGCCTGCTGGCCATCGGCCCGGGCAGCGCCGGCGCGCTGGCCGTCGGTCCCGCTCCGGCGGGCGGCGACCGGGCCCAGGTGACGTCGTGAGGCGGCGGCTGCTGGCCGTACTGCTCGGCGGCGTGCTCCTCCCCGCCGGGCTGGCGGGTTGCGGCATCCCGGCCAACGGCGACATCCAGGTGGACGGCCCGGGGCCGTCGGCCGAGGCGGGCTTCATCAACGGCGGCGGAGCCCAGCCGCCCACCCAGACGGCCAGCGACGACCCGAAGGAGTTCGTCCGCAACTACCTGGCCGCGGCCGCGGGCGAGCGGGACCAGGCGTACAGCCGGGTCAAGCAGTTCATCGCGCAGGAGGCGAAGCCCCTGCTCCCGACGAAGCAGAGCAGCGAGATCGCGCTGACCGTGGTCCGGCTGCGGGAAAATCCCGAGGCCCGGTCGAACAGCGACGGCACCTACGATGTCACCGTCCGGGTGCAGCAGCTCGGCGTGCTCCGCGCCGACGGCACCCTGCGGCCCCCGGTGGCCAGCGACCCCGAGTACCGGTTCAAGCTGCGGCCGGCCGACACCGGTCAGCCGGGGTTGGTCCTCACCGAGCTGCCGAACGTGCTGCTGCTCAGCGACGACGCGCTGCGCAGCTACTACCGTGAGCGCACCATCTACTTCTGGAACTCGGACCGGAGCCGGCTGGTGCCCGACCAGCGCTACCTGCCCTCCGCGGTGCCCGCCGAACGGCGGGTCACCGAGGTCGTCAAGTGGCTCACCGTCGGCCCGTCCGACTGGCTCGCCCCCGGGGTCACCCTGCTGCCGGACGGCACGAGCCCGATCAACAACGCCACCGGCTCGGACGGGCGCTGGGAGGTCAACCTGAAGATGCCGGGGGCCAACGACGACCGGCTGGCCCGGTTCGCCACCCAGCTCGCCTGGTCGCTGCCGGAGCTGACGGGTCGGCTGGATCTGAAGATCCAGAACCAGAACCGGCTGACGGTCGACCTCAAGCAGGAACGCCTGGACATTCCGGTGTACCCGACGAGCGGAAGCCCGGAGCGGTACTGCGTCTACGACGGTGCGATCCACCCGCTCTCCTTCGTCGGCGAGCCGAGCGGCACCGTGCCGGTGGCCGCCGCCGCGAACAAGGGGGTCGTCTCGGCCGCGCTCAGCCGGTCGGGCGACGACATCCTCGCCGCGCTGGTGGTCACCCGGGCGGACCGGAAGCAGCGGCTCATGGTCGGCTCCGGGCCGGACCCGGTGACGCCGTCCAACGGCACCGGCTGGTACGCCTCGGTCGGCCGCCCGACCTGGCTCCGCTCGCTCGATCCCCAGCACCAGTACGGGCTGGTGGTGGCCGACAACCGGCTCTACCGCTTCGACGACCTGGCCGGCCTGAAACAGATCTTGCTCCCCGTGCAGGGGCCGGTGAGCGCGGTGGCCGCCTCGCTCGACGGGCACCGGATCGCGCTGATCGTGGACGGCGCCCTCTACGTCGCCGCGGTCAGCCTCGACGGCGGTGTGGTCTCCGTCGGCCAGCCCCGTCGACTGGTCACCCGGCTCACCGGCGTCACCGCCGTCGACTGGTACGCCGAGAACCAGTTGGTCTTCGCGGGCTCTGAGCTGCGCTCGGAGGGGCGGCCGGAGAGGTCGATCTACCAGACCACCGTCGACGGCGCGCTCGACACCGCGCTCAAGCTGGACGTCGGCGCCCCGGTCACCCACCTGGCCGCCTATCCGGGCGGCCCGGTCGGGGGGCTGCCCACCGGCTCGTACATGTACGAGGCCAACCGGGTGGCCTACCGGAACAACCCGTTCGACACCATCAAACGGGACCGGGTCCTGAACGTGACGCCGCCCGCGGCGGGGGTCAAGGCGTCCAACCCGACCGTCCCCTTCTTCCTCTACTGAGCCGCCGGTGCGGGACCTGGGCGGGCTCTGGTCGGACCTGACCGACCTGGTGCTGCCGGCCGGGTGCGCCGGCTGCGGCGCACGAGCGGCGGGCACGCGGCAGGGCTTCTGCCCCGGCTGCGTCCAGGAGCTGGAATCGTTGCGCCCCGCCCCGGTGCGTCCCACCCCGGCCCCGCCCGACCTGCCGCCCTGCGTGGCCATCGGTCCGTACGCCGGGACGCTGCGGGAGGGGCTGCTCGCGTACAAGGAGCGGGGCCGGCACGGGCTGGCCCGGCCGCTGGGCGCGCTGCTCGCCGAGGTGGTCGCCGCGGCGGTGGGCCGATCCCGGCCGGTGGTCCTGGTGCCGGTGCCGGACTCCGCGCCGGCGGCCCGGGCCCGGTACGGCGACCACCTCGACCGGTTGGCCGGCCACGCGGCGGCCCGGCTGCGCAGGGCCGGCTGGCCGGTGCGGGTGCTCCGGCCGCTGCGGGCGCTGCCCCGGCCGGACTCGGTCGCCCTGGACAGCGCGGGCCGGGCCGCGGCGGCGGAGTCGGCGTTCCGGCTGCGCCGGCCCGGCGGCCCGCCGCCGGTCGGTGAGGGGACTTCGGTGGTGGTGCTCGACGACATCGTCACCACCGGGTGACCCTGGCGGCGGTGAGTCGGGTCTTGCGCGCGGCGGGAATGACGCCAAACGTCGCGGCAGTGCTTGCCGCAACGCAAAAACGACGCCATTGGTGACGCTTCGTGTTTCCGTTTCACCCCATGGTGTACGAGCTGTGAAAATTCCTGGGCGGTCTCGACAACCAGGGGTGACTGTCGCAGGAACAGGCGTTAGCGTTTTCGTGTCGGGGGTAGGAGGTCTTTCCACCCGCTCCCGACGGTGAGAGGAGGCGTAGCCGTACTGAACCGGTCGACGCCGAACGGGGATCTCCCAGGCGTGCCGACCGGGTGCCGGACCGAACGACCGTCCGAACAAGGGAGGTCACGTGGACATCGTGGTCAAGGGCCGTAACGTCGAAGTGCCGGACCATTACCGGGTGCACGTAGCCGAGAAGCTCGCGAAGATCGAACGCTACGACCACAAGCTCATTCGGGTCGACGTGGAGTTGTTCCACGAGCGCAATCCGCGCCAGGCCGATCATTGCCAGCGGGTGGAAATCACCTGCGTCTCACGCGGCCCGGTGATCCGGGCCGAGGCCTGCACGAATGACTTTTACAGCGCGCTGGACGCGGCCATCGCCAAGCTGGACACCCGGTTCCGCCGGGCGGCCGACCGGCGCCGGGTCCACCGGGGGCGGCACGCGCCGCTCTCCGTCGCCGCCGCCACCGCGGACCTGCCGGTCGCCGGCCTCGGCGACCCCGTGTCCGCCGCGCTCGCCGACGGCGGCCGGGCGGCCACCGCGGTCGCCGAACGACCCGAGGACAGCTACGAGGAGTACGACGACGACCAGCCGTGGCACATCGCGCGGGCGAAGGTGCACCCCGCCGATCCGATGACCGTCGACGACGCCCTGTTCCAGATGGAGCTGGTCGGCCACGACTTCTACCTGTTCCAGGACAAGGAGTCCGGTCGGCCGAGTGTCGTCTACCGTCGGCGCGCCTACGACTACGGGATCATCTCGCTCGACGCCTGACCCTGACCACCCCTGAGACACCGGGCCGCGGAGCCGTGGTGGGCACCACCACGGCTCCGCGGCGTCTCCGGGCCTCAGCGCGCCGACGGCAGGTCGGCGGCGAGCAGGCCGTAGCAGACCGAGTCGACCCGGGTGCCGTCCGGGCCGGGGAGCCGGCCGCGGGCCAGCCCCTCCCGGCGGAAGCCGACCTTCTCCAGCACCCGCTGGGAGGCGACGTTCTCCGGCCGGGTGCCGGCCCAGAGCCGGGCCAGCCCGACGCCGAACGCCCAACCGGCGAGGAGCCGCACCGTCCGGGTGGCCAGCCCCCGCCCGCGGGCCTCCGGCAGCAGGCTGTAGCCGAGCATGGCCTGGCCGGTCGACGGTTCGTCATAGACCAGCGCGCAGCCGCCGGCCACCGCCCCGGTCGCCGCGTCCAGCACGGCGAAGTCGGCCGAACCGCCGGCCAGCCAGTGGCTCTCCGCCTGTCGACAGCGCCGCTCGATCGCCGCCCGGGTGGGCGGCGCCGGCGGTACCCGGTTCGCCACCACCTCGGGCCGGGTGTGCAGCCGGTACATCGCCGCCACGTCGTCCGGGCCCAGCCGGCGCAGCGTCACCACGCCGTCGGTGAGCCGGCCGTCGGGCAGGTCGGGCAGGAGCCGGGCGGCCGGCCCGGGCGGGTCGTCGGCGAGGCGTACCCAGGCGATCAGGTCGTGCCAGCCACCGCCGCGGACCGGGGTCGCGGAGCGGCGTACCCCCTCGTGCCGGAAGCCGGCGGCCAGCGCGATCCGCTGGCTGGCCGTGTTCTCCGGGTGGGTGAGCAGCTCCAGCCGGGCGGTCCCGGTGGCGAAGGCGTGCCCGGCGAGGACGCGGGTGGCGGCGGTCGCCACGCCGCGGCCGCGCGCCCACGGCGCCACCCAGTAGCCGATCTCCGCCTGCGCGCGGTAGGGCACGACCTGGCTCAGGCCGATGCCGCCGAGCAGCCGGTCGGTGGCGGGATCCGCGATCGCGTACGCGCAGCCGCCGCTGGTCCAGGCCGCGGGCGCGCCCTCGGTGATCCACCAGCGGGCGGTCTCCTCGGTGTACGGGTCGGGCATGCCGGAGATGAACCGCTGGGTCAGCGGGTCGGCGCAGCCGGCCGCGGTGTCCGCCACGTCGTCGTCGCGGAACAACCGCAGCCGGACCCCGTTGGACTCGATCACCCGCGGGGTCAACTCAGCTCTCCCGTGAGGTCCTCGGCGAGCAGAGCGGCGACCCAGGCGTCGCCCCGGCCGTCCCGGCTGGTCAGCAGGCCACGGGCGGTGCCTTCGAAGGCGAAGCCGGCCTTCTCGGCGACCCGGCGGGAGGCGGTGTTGCCGGCCAACGCCCGCCACTCGATGCGGGCCAGGCCCAGCGTGGTGAAGCCCCACGCGGTCAGCGCGCCCACCGCGGCGGGCATGTAGCCGCGGCCCCGCGCGTGCGGGGCGGTCATGAAGCCGACGTCCCCGTTCAGCGGGTCGGTGGGCGAGATCCGCAGGTCCACCGATCCGACGTACCGGTCGTCGCCGTCGGCGATGGCGTAGTAGGCGCCGGTGCCCCGGGCCCAGGCGGCCTCGGCGAAGTCCCGCAGGAAGCCCTCGGCGTGCGAGCGCTGGTACGGGTGGGGGACCGTGGTCCAGCGGATGGTCTCCTCGTCCCGGCTGGTCGTCACGACGGCGTCGAGGTCGCGCTCCTCCATCGGGCGCAGCCGCAGCTCGCTGGCGCCGACGGTGGCGAAGAGGACGGGCTGCGGCCGGCCGAAGACGGCGGCCCGGCGGGCCGGGAGGGTCTCCGGGCCGGCCGGCGTGGGCTCGCCCGGCGCGGCCAGTTCGTCCGGGAAGAGCGAGCCGACCCAGGCCTCCCGGCGACCGTCGACCGCCGGATGGGCCAGCCGCAGTTCGCCCTCGACCCGGAAGCCGGCCCGGAGCGCCACCAGCCGGGAGGCGTGGTTGCCGACCTCGGCCTGCCAGATGATCCGGCGCAGCTTCAGCGCGTCGAACGCCCAGCGGGCGACCGCCCGGGTGGCCCGCACCGCGACCCCCCGGCCGCGCGCCCGGGGTGCGGTCCAGTAGCCGACCTCCGCGGAGTCCAGGCCCCGGTCGATGGAGACCAGGCCGCAGGAGGCGAGCAGCTCACCGGTCGCCGCGTCGCAGACCGCGAACGGTGCCCCGGTGCCGTCCGCCCAGGCCCTGCCGCTGATCTCGGTGACGAACCCCAGGGCGTGTTCGGGCAGGTACGGGCGGGGTACGGTGGTCCAGCGCTGGATGTCCGGATCCTGGCAGGCGCGGTGCACCGCGTCGGCGTCCTCCGCCCGCCAGGGTCGCAGCAGCAGGCCGTCCTCGGTGATCTCCACAAGCTCCACCCGAGCCATCGTGCCGGATCGTTCGCGTTGGGCGTAACCCGATAAACCGCCGGTCAGGGCGTGGGCCGCGCGTTATGTCGGTTTCGCTGCCCCGGACCGCCGCCACCAGTGACCATCGCCGCGGCGGAGCGCCTACGATGGTTCGAGACTGTCTAGGGGAGCGTTGATCCGTGTCGATTCTGGAAAAGGTCCTTAGCGCTGGCGAGGGCCGTATGGTGCGCCGGCTCAAGGCCATCGCCGCCGCCGTCAACTCGATCGAGGACGACTACGTCAACCTCACCGACGATGAGCTGCGCGGCCTGACCGAGCAGTACCGCGAGCGGCTCGCCGACGGTGAGACCCTCGACGACCTGCTGCCCGAGGCCTTCGCCACGGTGCGCGAGGCGGCCGCCCGGGTGCTCGGCCAGCGGCCGTACGACGTCCAGGTGATGGGCGGCGCGGCGCTGCACTTCGGCAACATCGCCGAGATGAAGACCGGTGAGGGCAAGACCCTGACCTCGGTCATGGCGGTCTACCTCAACGCGCTCTCCGGCAAGGGCGTGCACGTGGTCACGGTGAACGACTACCTCGCCCAGCGC
Organism: Micromonospora kangleipakensis; assembly: GCF_004217615.1. NCBI lineage: Bacteria > Bacillati > Actinomycetota > Actinomycetes > Micromonosporales > Micromonosporaceae > Micromonospora > Micromonospora kangleipakensis. The sequence goes on from NZ_SHLD01000001.1 coordinate 1,883,984, forward strand.
GACGCCGCCTGGATGGGCCGGGTGCACGAGTTCCTCGGCCTCACCGTGGGTGTCGTCCTGCCGAACCGGCCGGCCAGCGAGCACCGCGCGGCGTACGAGTGCGACATCACCTACGGCACCAACAACGAGTTCGGCTTCGACTACCTGCGCGACAACATGGCCTGGTCGAAGGACGAGCTGGTGCAGCGCGGCCACAACTTCGCCGTGGTCGACGAGGTCGACTCGATCCTCATCGACGAGGCCCGGACCCCGCTGATCATCTCCGGCCCGGCCGAGCACTCGGCCCGCTGGTACCAGGAGTTCGCCGGCGTGGTGGCCCGGCTCCAGCCCGGCACCGACGGCGAGGGCGACTACGAGGTCGACTACGCCAAGCGGACCATCGCCATCACCGAGCGCGGGGTGGCCAAGGTCGAGGACCGGCTCGGCATCGACAACCTCTACGAGTCGGTGAACACCCCCCTGGTCGGCTACCTGAACAACGCGATCAAGGCCAAGGAGCTCTACAAGCGCGACAAGGACTACATCCTCAGCGAAGGTGAGGTCCTGATCGTCGACGAGTTCACCGGCCGCATCCTGCACGGCCGCCGCTACAACGAGGGCATGCACCAGGCGATCGAGGCCAAGGAGGGGGTGGAGATCAAGCAGGAGAACCAGACCCTGGCCACCATCACCCTCCAGAACTACTTCCGCCTCTACGAGAAGCTCTCCGGCATGACCGGCACCGCCCAGACCGAGGCGAGCGAGTTCAACAAGGTCTACAAGGTCGGCGTGGTGACCATCCCGACGCACCGGCCGATGGTCCGGCTCGACCGGGCCGACGTCATCTACAAGACCGAGAAGGCCAAGTTCAACGCCGTCATCGAGGACATCGCCGAGCGGCACCAGGCCGGCCAGCCGGTGCTGGTCGGCACCGTCTCGGTGGAGAACTCGGAGATCCTCTCCACGCTGCTGCGCCGCCGGGGCATCCCGCACTCCGTGCTGAACGCCAAGTTCCACGCCAAGGAGGCGGAGATCGTCGCCCAGGCCGGGCGCAAGGGCGCGGTCACCGTCGCCACCAACATGGCCGGCCGCGGTACGGACATCCTGCTCGGCGGCAACCCCGAGTTCCTCGCCGCCAACGAGCTGCGCCAGCGCGGCCTCGACCCGGTCGAGCAGCCGGAGGAGTACGCCAAGGCGATGGAGGAGGTCCTGCCCGAGTGGAAGCAGGCCTGCGACGTCGAGGCGGACGAGGTCGCCGACGCCGGTGGCCTCTACGTGCTGGGCACCGAGCGGCACGAGTCCCGGCGCATCGACAACCAGCTGCGCGGCCGGGCCGGCCGCCAGGGTGACCCGGGCGAGTCCCGCTTCTACCTCTCCCTCCAGGACGAGCTGATGAAGCGCTTCCGGGCCGGCGCGGTCGAGGCGGTGATGGAGCGCTTCAACATCCCGGAGGACGTGCCGATCGAGTCGAAGATGGTCACCCGCCAGATCAAGAGCGCGCAGGCCCAGATCGAGGGCCAGAACGCCGAGATCCGGAAGAACGTCCTCAAGTACGACGAGGTGCTCAACAAGCAGCGCCAGGTGATCTACGCCGAGCGCCTCCGGGTGCTCAACGGCGAGGACCTCTCCGAGCAGGTCCGCAACATGATCGACGACGTGGTCACCGCGTACGTCGTGGGCGCCACCAGCGACGGCTACGCCGAGGACTGGGACCTGGACCAGCTCTGGTCCAGCCTCAAGCAGCTCTACCCGGTCGGGGTCACCGTCGAGGAGCTGGAGGACGAGGTCGGCTCCCGCGCCGGCCTCGACCAGGACTTCCTGCTCGCCCGGCTCAAGGAGGACGCGCACGCCGCGTACGACCGGCGCGAGGAGACGCTCGGCGAGGAGGCGGTACGCCAGCTCGAGCGGATGGTGCTGCTGCAGGTCATCGACCGCAAGTGGCGTGAGCACCTCTACGAGATGGACTACCTGCAGGAGGGCATCAGCCTGCGGGCGTACGCCCAGCGCGACCCGGTCATCGAGTACCAGCGCGAGGGCTTCGACATGTTCGCCACCATGATGGACGGCATCAAGGAGGAGACGGTCGGCTTCCTCTACAACCTGGAGGTTCAGGTTGAGGAGCCCGAGCCGGAGGCCGAGGAGGTGCAGCTGCTGGAGAAGCCGGTGGAGATCCGCGCCAAGGGCCTCAACCGCGCTCCGCAGCAGCAGGGCCTGCAGTACTCCGCGCCCACCATCGACGGTGAGGCGGGCGCCGGCGCGGTGGCCGTCGAGCGGCCCGAGGAGCAGGCGCCGGCCCTCGGCCTGGGCCGCCCGGAGAAGACGGCCCGGCCGGCCGCCCCGGCCAGCCCGTCCTCGCCGCGTCGCCCGGCGGCGGCCGGCATGAGCGGCCAGGCCGTCGCGGCGAGCACCGCGCGTCGGGCGACGCCCGGTCAGGTGGACGGCGGTGAGGGTGGCCCGTCCCGTAACGCGCCCTGCCCGTGCGGCTCCGGCCGCAAGTACAAGCGCTGCCACGGCGCGCCGAACAGCGGCGCCTGAGCGACCTCGCAGCGACGACGGGCCCCGGCCGGGAACGGCCGGGGCCCGTCCGCGTCTCCGCCCCCGGGTCGGCGATCTGGAGTTGATCAGAGGGCCGTGCGGGCCGGTGACGGTCGACGGCGGGGCCGGTCAGAGTACCTGGAGGGTGGTGCAGAGCCAGTTGCCGCGGCGGTGTTCCAGGCGGAGGGCGATCGCCCAGCTGGCGCCGCCGGCCCCGGCGAGCACCGCGGCCGCCTCCACCGCCCCGGCGCGCGGCTCACAGACGCGCAGCCGGCGGAGCCGGAGGACCGGGCGGGTCGAGCGACGGCGTACCGGGCCGACGCGGTGGGCGGCGCGGGCGAGTTCGGCCGTGACCTCCGTCGCCACGGCCGGGTCGCTGAGCGGCCGGAGCTGGCCGGGCGGCCGGTAGCCGTTGACGATCTCCAGGAAGGTGCGGACGAACCGGTGTGCCGCCCGGGTGGCCTCCGGCGTGGCGGTGACCAGGGCGGCGGCCGGTGGCGTCCCGGCCCGGCGACCGGGCCCGGCGGGGGTCGGGCGGACGTCGACGTGCCGGCCCGCAGGGCGGCCGGGGTCGCGCCGGCGCGGATCGAAGAGGTCGAGGGTGAGCTGGTCGGCGTTCGGGCGGAACCAGGGCTCGCCCTCGTCTGCGCAGGGCGGGTCGATCGGTGGCGCGGGACGGAGGCGGACCGGCGGGCGCGGTGCCGGTGGGCGGCGGGTGTCGACCATCCTCAACCCCTGTTCGTTGCGTTTACCTTCGTTTGCCTCCGACAGGCTCCAGTTTCGGGTAGAGAAGTCTCGCCGTCAATGCCGCGTCACTCGCCGTCGCGGTCGGTGAGCGGGTTTCCACGAACCCATTCGGCGGTCTCGGCGTACTTCTGCTGGATGTACTCCTCCAGCCGGGCGCGCTCGACCCGCCACTGGCCCCGGCCGCCGATCTTGACGGCGGGCAGCTCTCCGCTGCGCACCATGTGGTAGACCTGCGAGTCCGAGACGTTGAGCTCCGCGGCCACGTCGGACAGGAGCAGGAACCTCGGCTCCACGGCGAACTCCCGGGGTTGACGTCGTTTGCCTCAGTTTGCCATCAGTGGCGTCGCATACCCAGTCGCGTCCCCGTCCTGTCCGGCACCGGCTGACGGGACACACCGGCGGGAAACTTCTCCCGGGCGGGCGCAAGGTGTATGACGGTCACGGCGTACGGCATGATCGGCGCCCGGGGCCGGCGTCCGCCGGTCCGGGCCTGAGCAGGGGAGACACCGTGACCGACGAGCTTGTCCGGGTGTACGTGCCGGCGACCGTCCCGATGCTGTCGCGGCTGCGCGAGCAGGGACTCGCCGATGGCGAGGCGCACGCGGTCACCCCCCTGCTGCGCGAGTGGTACGCCGAGGGTGACGAGGAGGAGCTGGAGTACGTCGCCTTCACCCGGGCCGCCCAGGACGCGCTGCTCCTGCTCCGGGCCGACCCGGCCGCGCCCCGCCGGCGGGTGGTGGTCTCGGTGGACGTGCCGGCCGCGTCGGTCGGTCGGGTCGACGGGGAGCTCGGGTCCAGCCTCGTCCGGCTGACGGGCCCGGTGCCGGTGACCGCGGTCGCCGCGATCCACGTCGACGGCGCGGAGGCGGTGGAGGACGTGGCCGCCGCCGCCGAGGTGGTCGCCGAGGCGCAGGCCGGCGACCCGGACGCTCAGTTCACCGTCGACGGCGCGGAGGACCACGAGCTGGAGTGGTACGACGTGACCGAGCTGGACCTGTTGCTCCGCGCCGTCTCCTGACCGCTGCCCCGGCCCGGCGACGGGCCGCGGGAACTCAGCGGGCCGGCTCGTCCTCGGCCGGCTCCGCCTCGTCCACGCCGGCCGGGCCGAGGGTGCGACCGAAGGCGATGAGCGTGGTCAGCGCCCCGACGAACAGCACCCAGATGCCGTTGTCCACCCGCGAGGTGCCGAGCGCGGACTGCGCGACCTCGTCCGCGTCGCTGAGCGCGGCGGCCAGGTCGAGCAGCGTCCGGCCGCCGACCCGGATGATCACCTCGGTGAGCAGCAGGAGCAGGCCCGGTCCCGCTCCGGCGACCAGGTAGGCCGGCCAGCGCGGCGGCGCGGCCGGGTCCCGCCGGGCCCGGCGGCGCGACCAGGTCAGGTAGCCGAAGGCGACGAGTCCGGCGAGCAGTCCGGCCAGCAGGGACTCCGTCCGGGAGACCCACTTCGCGGCGCTGAGCACCGACTCCTGGGTGTCGCCCGCGCCGAACAGGTCGGAGAGCGGGTCCCGGGCGCGGCTGAACGCCACCACGAAGATCAGCACGGTCAGCGCGGCGGCGGCGCTCGCGCCGACCACCCGGGCGTTGCGGGCACCGGCCACGGCGCCGCCGATGATGGCCGCCGCCGCGGTGGTGCCGGCGATCGTGTTGGTGGTCGCGTTGTCGGCGTAGGTCAGGTTGATCGCCAGCGCGGCGGCCAGTCCGACCAGCAGGCCGGTGCCGACGGCGGCGAGGAAGCGCAGGGTGGCGCGCTCGGTGCGCCGGGTGAGCGGATTGGTCGCCGCCAGGGCGACCGCGGCGCCGGCGACCAGCGCCGCCGAGATGACGCCGGGCAGCGCGTACGCGGAGAGGCTGATCGCGGTGACGCCGGCCTCGGCCGAGTGGATCGCGGCCCGGGTCGACCAGAGCATCGCCGCCAGCCAGCCGACGGCCACCAGCGCGAGCACCACCGCGCCGGGGGCGAACGTGACCCGTCCGGTGCCCTCCGGCGCCGCGCCGGCCAGGTCGACCGGGGCGGTCTCCTCGACCGGGGCGGCCGTGGGCTGGTCCGGTTCCGCGGCCGTGGAGCTGCTGGGCTGGTTGCTCATCGTCTCCCCTTCGACGGACGCCGGATCGGCCGCAACGGCCGGGCAGGTCACCGGCCATCCAGGGTACGCGCCGCCGCGCGCCCTCCTCCGCGCCCGGCTCCGCCCTCGGCCCCGATCTCGGCACCTCCGGCGGTTGCCGAAGGATCGCAGGGGCATTGTGCTGCTCGCCGACGGTTCGCCGCCTCTGCGACCGTTCCGGCCTACGGTCCGGAGTGCGGTGGTCCGTCCGGATGATCCGCCGGAGGAGCGGCGGGCGGGGTCGGGAGGAGCCGGGGTGGGGTTGGCTGAGGGGGGTCGCATGGAAGAATCGGCGCAGGTCCCGCCGCCGCGACCGGTCCACCGCGCGGTGCCCGGCGTCCGGCCGTCCGGTCGGTGCCTGCGGGTCCGGTTTCGCCACCGCCGTCGAGATCGCACAGGAGCCTGTGATGGACGCCGTGTTCTCCGTACCCGAGCCGCGCAACGAGCCGGTACGCACCTACGAGCCGGGCAGCGCCGACCGGGAGCGGCTTCAGCGGCGGCTCACCGAGCTGGCCGCCGAGCGGATCGACCTGCCGATGACCATCGCCGGCGAGCAGCGGATGGCCGCCGGCGAGTCGATCAAGGTGGTCCAGCCGCACAAGCACGCGCACGTGCTCGGCGTCACCGGCCACGCCACCCACGACGACGCCCGCGCCGCGGTCAAGGCCGCCAAGGACGCCGCCCCGATGTGGCGCGCGCTGCCGTTCGAGGAGCGGGCCGCGATCTTCCTGCGCGCCGCCGAGCTGCTCGCCGGCCCCTGGCGGGACACCCTGAACGCGGCCACCATGCTCGGCCAGTCCAAGACCGCCGTCCAGGCCGAGATCGACGCGGCCTGCGAGTTCATCGACTTCCTCCGGTTCAACGTGCACTTCGCCCGGAAGCTGCTGGAGGAGCAGCCGATGTCCTCGCCGGGGGTGTGGAACCGCTTCGACCACCGCCCGCTGGAGGGCTTCGTCTACGCGGTCACCCCGTTCAACTTCACCGCGATCGCCGGCAACCTGCCCTCGGCGCCGGCCCTGCTCGGCAACACCGTGGTCTGGAAGCCGGGCCCGACCCAGCAGTTCGCGGCGCACTTCACCATGCGGCTCTTCGAGGCGGCCGGCCTGCCCCCGGGCGTGATCAACATGGTCACCGGGCGCGGCGAGGAGGTCTCCGACGTCGTGCTGGCCGACCCGGACCTGGCCGGCATCCACTTCACCGGCTCCACCAAGGTCTTCCACCAGCTGTGGAGGACCGTTGGCGAGAACATCGCCGGCTACCGGGGCTACCCGCGCCTGGTCGGCGAGACCGGCGGCAAGGACTTCGTGGTCGCGCACACCAGCGCCGACGTGGACGCCCTGCACACCGCGCTCATCCGCGGCGCCTACGAGTACCAGGGCCAGAAGTGTTCGGCCGCCTCGCGGGCGTACGTCCCGCGGTCGCTCTGGGAGGGCGGCCTGCGCGACCGGCTGGCCGTCACCACCGACTCGCTGACCTACGGCGACGTCACCGACTTCCGCAACTTCGGCGGCGCGGTCATCGACGACAAGGCGTTCAGCCGGCACACCGCCGCGCTGGAGCTGATCTCCGACGACCCCAGCTGCCGGATCCTGGCCGGCGGCACCGCCGACGACTCGGTCGGGTACTTCGTCCGGCCGACGCTCTTCGAGTGCTCCGACGCCGCGCACGAGACCTTCACCACCGAGTACTTCGGCCCGATCCTCGGCGTGCACGTCTTCGACGACGCCCGCTTCGACGACGCGGTCGCCCAGGCCGAGTCGATCGCGCCGTACGCGCTGACCGGGTCGATCTTCGCGAACGACCGCCGGGTGGTCGACGCGGTGGCGGAGAAGATGCGGTACGCGGCCGGCAACTTCTACATCAACGACAAGCCGACCGGCGCGGTGGTCGGGCAGCAGCCCTTCGGCGGTGCCCGGGCCAGCGGCACCAACGACAAGGCCGGCTCCTGGCACAACCTGGTGCGCTGGATGTCGCCGCGGACGATCAAGGAGACCTTCGTCCCGCCGACCGACCACACGTACCCGCACATGGGCTGAACCGGCGACGGCCGCCGGTGGCGCGCGGAGCGTCACCGGCGGCTCGGCCGGGCCCCGGGACGACGTCCGGCGGAGGGTATCGATGGTCCTCGGCGGACTGTCGTCCGCCGACAGTGCACATTGGAAGCCCCATCGGGTGGCGAAAACGGCAAATCCTGGACGCCGGGTCGGCAAAGTGGCAGCTTAGAGGGCATGGCGGAATCCGGAGTCAACCCCACGGCGGCAGCCCTGCTCGGCCTGCTGCACGAGGGCCCGATGACAGGCGGCCAGCTGATGGCCGCCGCTGAACGGCGGCTGGCGCCGTACTGGTCGATGACCCGCAGTCAGGTCTACCGCGAGTTGCCGGTGCTGGCCGAGCGGGGTTTCGTGCGGCTCGGCAAGCCCGGGCCGCGGATGAGTCAGCCGTACGCGATCACCGCGGCCGGGAAACGGACATTTTCCCGCTGGCTGGCGGAGAACCCGGGGCGGGACACCATCCGCAACCCGATCGCGCTGCGGATCGCCTTCGGCAACCTGCACTCGGCGAGCCAGCTGAAGAACCTGTACGCGTCGGCGAACGAGTATCACACCGAGGCCCTCGCGGCGGTCCGGGAACAGGTGAAGAACGCCAAGAAGGAGGGCGACACCTACGACGCCAGCGCGCTGGAGTTCGCCGTCGCCTACCACAAGGCCGCCCTGTCCTGGCTCAAGAGCGCCCCGGTCGGCTGACCTGCTCCGGCGGGTCGGGCGGCTGAGGTGAACGGACCGCCGGGAGCCAAGTACGCTTGTCTGTCGTGACCGCTGCCGATTACGCCGAACAGCTCAAGGAACTCGACGCCACCCTCCGCAACATCGAGGCCGTCCTCAACCTGGACCGGCTGCACGAGCAGAAGGCCCGGCTCGAGGAGCAGGCGTCCGCGCCGGACCTCTGGGACGACCAGGCCAAGGCCCAGCACGTGACCTCGCAGCTGTCGTACGTCAACGGCGAGATCAGCAAGCTGGGCAGCCTCCGCTCCCGGCTCGACGACGCCGGCGTGCTGCTGGAGCTGGCGGAGGCGGAGTCCGACCCGGGGGTGCTCTCCGAGGTCGAGAGCGAGATCACCGGGCTGACCAAGGCCATCCAGGAGATGGAGGTCCGCACCCTGCTCTCCGGCGAGTACGACTCGCGGGAGGCGCTGGTCGCCATCCGGGCCGGCGCCGGTGGCGTGGACGCGGCGGACTTCGCCGAGATGCTGCTCCGGATGTACCTGCGCTGGGCCGAGCGGCACGGCTACCCGACCGAGGTCTACGAGACCTCGTACGCCGAGGAGGCCGGCCTCAAGTCCGCCACCTTCACGGTGAAGGTGCCCTACGCCTACGGCACGCTCAGCGTCGAGTCGGGCACCCACCGCCTGGTCCGGATCAGCCCGTTCGACAACCAGGGCCGCCGGCAGACCAGCTTCGCGGGCGTCGAGGTGCTGCCGGTGGTGGAGCAGACCGACCACATCGAGATCCCCGAGAACGAGATGCGGATCGACGTTTACCGCTCCTCGGGCCCCGGCGGGCAGAGCGTCAACACCACCGACTCGGCGGTGCGGATCACCCACATCCCGACCGGCATCGTGGTCACCTGCCAGAACGAGAAGTCCCAGCTGCAGAACAAGGCCTCCGCGCTGCGGGTGCTCCAGGCCCGACTGCTGGAGCGCAAGCGCCAGGAGGAGCAGGCCAAGATGGCGGGCCTGAAGACCGAGGCCGCCGGGTCGTGGGGCGACCAGATGCGGTCGTACGTCCTGCACCCGTATCAGATGGTGAAGGATCTGCGTACGGAGCAGGAGACGGGCAATCCGTCCTCGGTCTTCGACGGCGAGCTGGACAGCTTCATCGAGGCGGGCATCCGCTGGCGCAAGCAGCAGCAGATGGCCGGCGACACTGCGTGATCGCCTGAGGGCGGAGCGCGTCATCGATCTCCATGTCAGGCGGTAAATGGATGACGCGCTCGCTCCTGAGGGGGCGGGGGGCTTGGCTCTCCGGTTACACCGCGTAGACTCTCGACCCGTGATTCAGCTTGAGCAAGTGACGAAGACGTACCCGAAGGCGTCGCGGCCTTCGCTCGACAACGTGTCCGTCTCGATCGAGAAGGGCGAGTTCGTCTTCTTCATCGGTCCATCCGGCTCCGGCAAGTCCACGATCATCAAGATGCTGCTCCACGAGGTCAGCCCCAACAAGGGGCGCGTCGTCGTGAACGGCAAGGACGTCACCTCGATGCGTTCCTGGAAGCGACCCCACTTCCGGCGTTCCATCGGCTGTGTCTTCCAGGACTTCCGGCTGCTGCCCAACCGCACCGCGTACGAGAACGTGGCGTTCGCCCTCGAGGTGATCGGCAAGACCAAGGCGGTCGCCCGCCGGGTCGTGCCGGAGGTGCTGGAGCTGGTCGGGCTCGGTGGCAAGGAGCACCGCTACCCGCACGAGCTCTCCGGTGGTGAGCAGCAGCGGGTCGCTGTTGCCCGGGCGTTCGTGAACCGTCCGCTGATCCTGCTGGCGGACGAGCCGACCGGAAACCTGGACCCGGACACCTCGATCGAGATCATGCGCCTGCTGGACCGGATCAACCGCACCGGCACCACCGTCGTGATGGTCACGCACGACTCGAACATCGTGAACCAGATGCGCCGCCGCGTCGTCGAGATCGAGAGCGGCCGCATCGTGCGCGACCAGGCCCGCGGCGTCTACGGCTGAACCGGCGCTCGGCCGCGAGCCGTAGACCCTGACGACGAACACCTCATGCCGGAGAGCCGGAGGAATTCCCGATGCGCGTGAAATACGTCCTGTCCGAGGTACTGGTCGGACTGTGGCGCAACGTCACAATGACCATCGCCATGATCATCACGCTGGCGGTGTCACTGTTCATGCTGGGCGGCAGCGGTCTGCTGTTCCAGAAGGTCGGCGACATGAAGGACCTCTACTACGAGAACATCGAGGTCTCGATCTTCCTGAAGACCGACGTCAGCAAGCCGCAAGTTGACGCGCTCGACGCCAAGCTCAGTAGCGATCCGCTGGTCAAGGACTCCACGTACGTCAACAAGGAGGAGGCGTACAAGCGGTTCCAACAGATGTACGCCGACGCTCCGGACCTGGTGAACGCGGTCAAGCCGGACCAGCTGCCCGAGTCGTTCCGGCTCAAGCTGAACAACCCCGAGCAGTACAAGAACATCTACGACCAGTACAAGGACACCGAGGGCGTCGACGAGATCGTCGACCAGAGCAAACTGCTCGACAAGGTCTTCGGCGTCCTCACCGGGATCCAGAACTTCGCGCTGGCCATCGCGATCGTGATGGCGATCGCCGCGCTGCTCCTGGTGGCCAACACCATCCAGGTGGCCGCCTACAGCAAGCGGCGTGAGGTCGCGGTCATGAAGCTCGTCGGCGCCTCCAACTGGTTCATCCAGGCGCCGTTCGTGCTGGAGGCCGTGGTCGCCGGCCTGATCGGTTCGATCCTCGGCCTGGTCGCGCTGGCCGCCCTGAAGGTCTTCGCCAGCGGCGGGTCGATGCAGGCCCTGGAGGGCCTGATCACGCCGGTCTCGTGGGGGGACATCTTCCTGATGTTCCCGTTCATGGCGGGCGTCGGTGGTCTGGTCAGCGCCATCACCGCCTGGGTCACGCTCCGGTTCTACCTGCGCGTCTAGTCGCACACCGGCTCTCCGAGGACCCTCCCGCGCCTGGAATAAACGGCGCGGGAGGGTCCTTGTCATTCGGGTAGCATGATCTCCGCCCCGCGGCCGGCCACCGGTCGTGGGTCATTCGGAAGGGGGTGGCGCCGATGCCACGGGAAAAGGGTCGCAAGGTGGTCGCCTCCAACAAGAAGGCGCGGCACGACTACGCCATCCTCGACACGTACGAGGCGGGCATGGCGCTGACCGGCACCGAGGTCAAGTCGCTGCGGGCCGGGCGGGCGTCGCTGGTCGACGCGTTCGCCCAGGAGCGCAACGGCGAGCTCTACCTGCACGCCATGCACATCCCGGAGTACACCCAGGGCACCTGGACCAACCACGAGCCCCGGCGTACCCGCAAGCTGCTGCTCAACCGGCTGGAGATCGACCGGCTGATCGGCAAGACCCGCGAAGGCGGCCTGACCATGGTGCCGTTGCAGGTCTACTTCTCGGACGGCTGGGCCAAGGTGGAGATCGCCCTGGCCAAGGGTAAGAAGTCGTACGACAAGCGGCAGGACCTCGCCAAGCGGGACGCGGACCGGGAGATCGCCCGGGTGGCCGGCCGGCGTGGCAAGGGAATGGATGAGTGATTTGTCCGCTATGTCCCGGTCGGCACGCCCGGCCCGGGGCTCGGGATGAAACCCGTTGCGGCAGGCGTTAGGCTTGTCAGTGCCACCACGAAGGTGGCCCGTCGAGGGGGTGACTGGTTTCGACTTCGTACGTTGCGGCAGGGGAAGCGAGCCGAGGAAGCCGACGTCGTCTCGAGAATCGTTCGTCGGAAACCAATAAGCGCCAAGAACAATCGCGCTGACTTCGCTCTCGCCGCCTGAGGCGAGTAGTGAGTCTGTCGGCCTGGGAGCGCCTTCGACCCAGTTAGCCGGCATCAGCTAGAAGGCTGGCCAACCGGACCCGGTCGCGGGGTCCGTGCGGCGAGATTAATCAGCGACTGGGCCCGTCACACCAACTTGCTCGCGTGAGCGGTGGGGCCGAGTAGAGGCACAGCGAGCTGCGCTCGGAGAAGCCCTGACAAACCGGCGAAGGACCCGGGTTCGATTCCCGGCACCTCCACCACCTGAACTGTGCGCCCCGGTCCACCTGGACCGGGGCGCACAGTCGTCTCCGGACCCCACCCCCGGCGGTCCACCCCCGTTGCCCGGCCGGCCTAGGCTGCCCCCTGTGACGAACGAGAAGCTCCGCCTGTCGGTGGGCGCCGCGCCCGGGCAACGCGTGTTCGCGGCGGTGGTGGGCGTCCTCTTCGCCGGCTTCGGCACGGTCTTCGTGCTGCTGCCCGTGCTCGCCGACCGGCTGCTCGGCCGGCTCACCGGCTTCGGCGACCCGCTCCCGTCGTACGACGAGGCGCGGGACCTGCCGCCCGGCATGCTCCCGCCGGACCTCGCCGGCGGCACCGAAACGCCGGGACCCGGCCGGCTCATCGGCCTCTGCGGCGTCCCGTTCGTGCTGCTCGGGCTCTACCTCGTGCTGCGGGTGCTGCGCACCGCCGCCTGGTTGGAGGAGACCCGGGCCTCGGTCCGCGGCGCCCTGGGCACCCGCACCGTCGACCTGGCCACCGCCGAGGTCACCGCCGGGGCCGTCGCCCAGCGAATCGGGGACGAGTCGGTGGTCCGCGTGCCCACCGTGGTCGCCCGCGACCGGGGGACCGGCCGCCGGGTCACCATCCCGCTGCAGGGCATGGGATTGGCCACGCTCCCACCGTACGAGCTGCGGGCGCTCGCCGACGCGATCACCGCAGGGCGTCCGACCGGCGGCCGGGACGCCGACGCGCACGTCCTCGCCGGCCAGCTCCGCACCATGGCGGGCAACCCGCTGGGCCTGTGAGCACTTCTGGGGCCGGTGGGGCGGATGGGGCAGATGAGGCGTTCCCCGGCCCTGGACAGGGCCGTCGGCCGGGTTCACCATCGCTGTACGCGGTAGCGCAGCAGTGCGGGAGGTGCCCATGGTCACCGGTCCGATCCAGCAGCCGTCCACCGTTGTCGCGGCGGCCCGTCCGCCCGCGCGCCAGCACCGGCCCACCCACCTCGGCGACATCCACGCCCTCGCCCGGGCGCTCGCCGCGCCGGCCGGAGAACCCCGCTGGCGGGAGCGGCTGATCACCCGCCTCGACCCGGTCCGGCAGGGCTTCGCCGAGCACGTCCGGGTCACCGAGGGACCCACCGGCTTCTACGCGGAGCTGCTGCACCACGCCCCGCGCCTGGACCGGGGAGTCCGCCTGCTCACCCGGGAGCACGCCGCCATCGCCACGGCGATCACCGCCCTCCAGCACGTCGCCGAGCTGCCCGGGGTGCCGGACGAGGAGCTGTGCGGGCGGGCGGGACAGCTCCTGCGGGCGCTGCACCGGCACCGGCAGCGCGGCGCCGACCTGCTCTGGGAGGCGTACGAGGCCGACCTGGGCGGGGAGACCTGAGCGTGGGTCCCTCGCTGTGCCTGGTCCGGGCCGGCCCGGCCCGTCGATGCCCGGGGACGTGGGCGGAACCGGTGGGGCGGGCGTGGCGTCCAAGAGGCATGCGTCGCACGATCGCCCTGCTGGGGCTGCCCCTCCTGGTCGCCGCCGGCTGCGCCCCGGCCGGCTCCGGCCCGGCCGGCGGCGGGCGCTCCGCCGGCAGCCCCGACCACCGCTGGGAGGCATTCGACCAGCGGGCCGGCGAGGTGGCCGAGGCCTGGCGCCCCGGCCCGGCGTGGCGTACCGGGTACGTCCCGCTGCAGGACGCCACGGTGCTGACCGGCGACCCCGGCTTCGGCCCCGACACGGAGGCGGCGTTCCGGGCGGGCTGGTACCGCGACCAGATCGCGCTGCCCACCGCGAAGCCGGGCGACGGCACCGTCCGGTTCCCGGACGGGACGCTACGGGTGCCGCTGGTCAGTGCCGCCGTCGCGTACGCCCAGCTGGACCAGGGCGATCCGCCGGCCTGCGACGGTCGGCCGAAGGAACCCGGGCGGCCCAAGGACGGACCGACCATCGAACCCGGGCCGGACGGCTCGGTCAGCAGCCCCGCAGATCCGGGCGCCTGCATCCCGCTGACCGTGACCGCCGTACGGCTGGGCACCGCCCCCGTCCGGACCAGCCGGGGCGTCGCCGACGTGCCCGCCTGGCTCTTCACCGTGACGGAGCTGAAGGCCCCGGTGGCCCGGCTCGCCGTCGCGCCGAGCGCGGTCGCCGCCGTACCGGAGGGGGTGGCGCCGACCCGGCCGGCGCCCGACGGCGTGGTCGGTACGCAGGACCTCGCGGCGCCCGCCGAGGGCGCGCGGCTGACCTACCGGCTCGGGGTCGGCGCCTGCGACACCGGCATCACCCCGCTGGTGCTGGAGCGCGACGACGTGGTGGTGGTCGGCGGGGGCGTCACCCGCTCGACCGGCGGCTGCACCGACCAGCTGCTCATCCATCCGGTCACCGTCACGCTGCGGGCCCCGCTGGGCGTCCGACCGGTGCTCGACGTGCTCACCGGCGCGCCGCTGGTGGTCGGCCCGCGCTGACCCGCCCCAGGGCGGCGACGGCTACATGATGCGCGGCACCTCGGTGCTGATCGGCACCGGCAGGACCGTCGGCCGGTCGGCGGCGAGGGCCGCGCCCAGGGCGTCGCCGAGCCGGTCGAGCGGGTCCACCACCTCCGCCGCGCAGCCGTAGCCGTGCGCCACGGCGGCGACGTCCAGCCCGGGCAGGTCGAGCGCGGGCACCCCGGGCGTGTGCTTCAGCTCGGCGAAGGCCTTGAGAATCGCGTACTGGTGGTTGACCGGGACCAGCACGGGCAGCGGCAGCCGCAGCTGGGCGGCGGTCCAGAGCGCCTGCACCGAGTAGTGGAGCGAGCCGTCGCCGATCACCGCCACCACCGGCCGGCCGCGCCCGGTGTCCCGCTCCGCCAGCGCGATCCCCACCGCCGCCGGCAGCCCGAACCCCAGCCCACCGCTGGCCATCGTGAAGTACGACCCGGGTCGGGTGATCCGCAGCCGGCGGCGCAGCGCGGCGAGGTTGGACGGGGACTCCTGCACCAGCACCCCGTCGGCCGGCCAGTGCCGGGCCAGCGCGGCGAAGAGGGCGTCCGCGTTCGGCGGGCTCGACTCCGCGGGCGGCTCCGGCTCGGGGCGAGCGCCCGGGGCGGGGCGGTCCGTCGCCGGCAGCAGGTCCAGCAGGCCCGCCAGGGCCAGCCCGGCGTCGCCGAGCAGGCTCTCCCCGATCGGGGCCCGGGCCGACTCGTCCGGGTCGTCGGTGACGTGCAGCAGCCGCGCGTCGACCGGCAGGTAGTCGCCCGGCACGTGCGGGTAGTAGCGGAACACCGGCGCGCCGACCACCAGCACCGTGTCGTGGCCGCGCAGCGCCTCCGCCAGCGGCCCGATCGCGTACGGCAGCACGCCCCGGTAGTGCGGATGGTCCTCGGGGAAGACGGCCCGCTCCGGCGCCGGGGCGGACCAGACCGGCGCGGCCAGTCGTTCGGCCAGGGCGACCGCCGCCGGCCAGGCGCCGGCCCGGTCCACCGCCGCGCCGAGCACGAGCACCGGGGAGCGGCTGGCCGCCAGCACCGCGGCGAAGTCGCGCAGCCGCACCGGGTCCGGCGCGTACCGGGTGGCCACCTCCCGCACCTGCGGCGACGGGTCCGCCGGCCGGTCCCAGTCGTCCAGCGGCAGCGAGAGGAAGACCGGCCCGGCCGGGGGCTGCACGGCAGTCGCGTACGCCCGCATGAACGCCGCCGGGATGTCCTGCGCCCGGACCGGCTCGTAGCCCCACTTCACGTACGGCTGGGTGAGCTCCGCCGCCCGGCGGCTGGCCAGCCGGGGTTCGATCAGCAGCATCTCCCGGTTCTGCTGGCCAGCCGTGACGATGAGCGGGGTCTTGTTGTGCCAGGCGGTGACCAGGTTGCCCATGCCGTTGCCGGTGCCCGGGGCGGTGTGCAGGTTGACGTGGGCGGGCCTCCCGGTGGCCTGCGCGTACCCGTCGGCCATGGCCATCGCCGACGCCTCGTGCAGGGCGTGCACGTAGCGGAAGTCGGCCGGGAAGCCCTGCAGGAAGGGCTCCTCGGTGGAGCCGGGGTTGCCGAAGATGATGGTCAGATCCAGCTCGCGCAGCAGGTCGTACGTGGTGTCGCGAACCGTTGCCATCGCCGGCTGCCTCCGTCTGTTGTTGCGGCGCCGGAGACGGCTCGTGATCAGTCCCCCGACCAGCCGAATCTATCGGGGCGGGCCGGTCTTTTCGGGCACTTCCTAGGTCTCGCGGGGGCACCGGCCGTCAGGGCAGCGGGAACGGCAGCTTGATCCCGTCCAGCGCGTGGCCGCAGGGGCAGTCCCGCTCGGCGGGGAGCGCGGCCACCGCGTCCAGCAGCACCCCGCGCAGCCGGTCGGTGTTCTCCGCGAAGACCCGGAACACCTCCTCCTGGGTGACCGACTCGCCGCTCTCCACACCCGCGTCCAGGTCGGTGACGAGCGCGATCGAGGTGTAGCAGAGGGCCAGCTCGCGGGCGAGCACCGCCTCCGGGTGGCCGGTCATGTTGACCACCGACCCGCCGATCGCGGCGAACCAGCGGGACTCGGCCCGGGTGGAGAAGCGCGGCCCCTCGACCACCACCACCGTCCCCCCGTCGACCGCCGGCACGTCCCGGCCCGCCGCCGCGTCCAGCAGGGTGCGGCGGCCGGTGGGGCAGTACGGGTCGGCGAACGAGACGTGCACCGCCCCCCGGTCGTAGTAGGTCTGGGCGCGCCCGCTGGTCCGGTCGATGAGCTGATCCGGCACCACGAAGGTGCCCGGGCCGAGCTCCGGCCGCAGGCCGCCGACCGCGCAGGGGGCGAGCACCTGGCGTACCCCGAGGGAACGCAGCGCCCAGAGGTTGGCCCGGTAGGGGATCAGGTGCGGTGGGTAGCGGTGGTCGCGTCCGTGCCGGGGCAGGAAGGCCACCCGGCGACCGCCCACCTCGGCGATCGTGATCGCGCCCGACGGAGCCCCGTACGGCGTCTCCAGCACGTGTTCGGTGGCGCCGTCGAGCAGGGCGTAGAGCCCCGACCCACCGATCACCGCCAGCTCGGCCGTCGGCCCCATCGAAACTCCCTCAGTCATGTTCGATCACCCGCCCGTCAGACCTTAGCCAGCGTGCGGGGCGCAGGCTATGGTGCCAGGCATGGCGTTGACAGCGCGGACGGTCCACCGCGTCGGGCCCCCTGTCCCGGCGTGCGGGTGACGAATGTCCGACATGCAGGAGGGGCAGGCGATCGGTGGTCGGGCCATGGAGTCGATGACCGGACGGCTGCTGGTCGCGACTCCGACGCTGAAGGACCCGAACTTCGACCGTACGGTCGTGCTGCTGGTCGCCCACGAGCCCGGCGGCGCCCTCGGTGTGGTGCTGAACCGCGCCACCGAGGTGCCGGTCGCCGACGTCCTCGGGGACTGGAGTGACCTGGCCCGCCACCCCGCAGTGCTCTTCGAGGGCGGCCCGGTGCAGCCGGACTCGGCCATCTGCCTGGCCCGGATGCGGCACCCGATCAAGCCGGTGAAGGGCTTCCACCGGGTTTCCGGCGCGGTGGGCACGATCGACCTCTCGGTGGACCCGGAGCGGCTGCGGGACGCCGTCGGCGGCATCCGGGTCTTCGCCGGCTACTCGGGCTGGGGCGCGGGCCAGCTGGAGCGGGAGATCGAGGAGGGTTCCTGGTTCCTGCTCGACGCGCTGCCCGGCGACGCCTTCGTCGACCGGCCGGACGACCTGTGGCCGATGGTGCTGCGCCGGCAGGGCGGCATGATGGCGGCGGTGGCCCACTTCCCCCCGGACGTGGCCCTCAACTGAGCCCCACGCAGGGGCCCCCCGCGAGATGACCATGCCGACCGGCGTGTGTATAGTTCTCTGCGTGCCCGGGCGACCGGGACGACAGCAAGGGGCCGTGGCGCAGCTGGTAGCGCACCACACTGGCAGTGTGGGGGTCAGGGGTTCGAGTCCCCTCGGCTCCACCCTTGAAGCAGGCGATACAAACGCCCTGGTCAACACCGATACGGTGAAGGCCAGGGCGTTCGTCGTCTCGCCCTCTGCTCGGTCGAGATGCCAGATCCATGCCAGATCATGTGCCGGGGCGTCCTCTCGCTTCCTCGATGAGCGCATCCAGGGCAGCGGCGATGGCGTGGTCTCGGTCACGCGTCGCGTGCTGGTAGATCATTGCAGCCCGAGTGCTGGAGTGGCCGATGCGCGCCATGAGTTCCTTGAGCGTGGCCCCGCTCTGCGCCGACCAGGTGCTGCCTGTGTGCCGAAGGTCGTGCAGGTGCAGTCCGGGCGAGTCCGGGATGCCAGCGACGAGTAGAGCCTCGCGCCACACTCGGTTGAAATTGCGCCTACGAGGGATCGCTCCGAGCGGACCAACGAAAAGGCGTCCGTTGGGGCCGGCTTGGGCGTGGCGAGCAAGGTGCGATTCTATGTCGACGCGAAGGCCCGGTGGAAGGCTAATCGGGCGGGTGCCCGCCGCCGATTTGGGATCGTCGTCCAATTGTGTTCCGTCCTGCATTTCAGCGGTGGCGCGGTGGACGCGCAGTTCCATCTGCGCGAGATCCACATCCCTTCGGCGAAGCGCCACCAATTCGCCGAACCGAAGTTGCGCGAAGGCAGCGAGGAGTACGAGTAGGCGGTAACGCGGCTGGATCGAGTCGGCGATGGCGAAGACCTGGTCGAGAGTTGCGGTCGGACGTTCTGGCGTCTTGTCCTGTCCGGCTCCCTTAATTCGGCAGGGGTTACGACGGATCAGGTCATCGTCGACGGCCGTGGCAAAGACGGCATGAAGGATGCGGTAGGTCTTGGCCAGGGTGGGCTTGCCGACGCCAGCTGCTAGCCGATCTGATCGCCAGCTGCGGACGTGCGCTGCGGTCACCTTATTGAGGGCCCGCTCGCCGAGGTACGGCTGGACATGGAGCCGTAGGTGCCGCACGTACTCCTCACGCGTGCGGGCCTTGAGGTCACGTTCGCGCACCCAGCGGTCCGCGTAGGCGGCCAGTGTGACCTTTCCTGCGTCGGGGTCGAGCCACTCGCCGCGAAGCAGCTCCGCCTCCATCTCCACCAACCACTGTTCGGCGGACCGCTTCGTGTCGAAGGTGGTCGGCGCTTTCCGTGGCAAACCATCCGCGCCGGTATACCTCGCCTGCCAAGCGCCGGACGGAAGTTTGCGAACGCTACCGAAACGGCGCTTTCGTCCTTTTGCGTTGCCTGCCAACTAGGCTGCCCTCCTCCTGCTCGGTCGTTGAATGGGGGTAACCGTGCAGCTATCGATGTAGGTGTTGAGAACACTCTCGGCGATACGCACATGGCGGCCAAATCGCTTGAACTCGATCCGGCGCTCCTCGATGAGGCGGCGAGGAAAACGCTCTGTTGTTCCGAGCCTCTCTGCTACTTCCGGGATGGAAAGGTACCTCTCTGACACCGAATGGTCCCTTCTTCTCGTTGTGATTACGCGGCTACCGGCACGGGGCCGGCAGCTGTACTTCCGAGTTCGTGGGCGAGTTCTTCGCGGCCGGTGGTTCGTCGTTCGCGGGCGAGGGCGGCGGCGGTGTTGGCGAGGAGGGCATCTCCGTTGGTGTGCCAGCCGACCCCGGCGAAGGTGAGGGTCCTGACGATGAGAGTGGTGTCGTCATCGAGGTGGTCGGCCGCTTGGACGGTGCCGCTGTGCTCGTCGCCCTGATTCTCGTGCCGGCGGAAGGCGACCCGCGTCTCCCGCAGGAACTGGAAGGTCACCGTGTAGCGGCGGGCCTTGGTGAGAAAGTGGCCACCGAAGCCGAGCATGTGCGCCCACCGACGCAGCCGGCCGTAAGGGTTGCCCGTCGGCGGTTTCGTGGGTTGGGCGTCAAGGGTGGCTTGACGGTGGGCGACGCAGACGGGGCAGGCGGCGTAACGGGTGCGGGTGCCACAGTCGGGGCACTCCCACGGCTCGACGAAGCCCGGCCGGGGCCGGTGGTCCAGGGGCCGGTGGGAGAGCGGGACGGGTGTACCGGTGGGTCGGCCGATGCGCCAGCAGGCGTTGATGAGGCGGGCGGTGTGGTCGCCGTCGGGGTCGGCGTAGTCGCCGATGGTGTCGGCGTCGAGCCGGACGGAGCGGTGCCCGGTTACCTCGGTGCTTTTGGTGGCGTACTTGGCAAGGTATCCGGCGACCATGCTGTCGGTGACTTCACCGCGACCGGTGAGCGAGATGGGGCGGATGTCGACCTGCTCGCCCCAGGTGATGGGCCAGCCCTCGGGCCGGTCGGGGTGGCCGGGGGTGTGGAATCGGACCTGCTCGGCGGCGTGCCGGAGGGCGTCTTCCAGGTCGGCGATCGTGAAGCCGGCCGGTGGGGGGACGACGGCGGTGGGGTCGGTTGGGTCGACGCCGTCGAGGCGGACCAGGGCGTGGAAGTGGACCGCCCCGCGTGCCTGGAACTCCGCGGCCTTGCCGTGCGACAGCCGGACCGGTGGCACCTTGCGGGTGTTGCCGGTGGCGGTGACGATCTGGACGCGGGGGATGCCTCGCCGGCGGGCGAGCTTGGCGAGGTGGCGTTCCGCGGCTTGCTTGGTGCGGTGCCACAACTCGCCGGAGAAGAGGTTCCAGACGACCTGGTGGTCGTGGTCGTAGCAGTCCAGACACAGCGGCTGCCCGAGGACCTGGTCCCCCGCTTCGTGGCGAGCCCAGCAGACGGCGGGTCGGCCGTGCTGGCAGAGGCCGGTGTCGCGGCGGGCGTGGCAGGGGTCGGGTCGGCAGTCGCAGCGCTTCCGATTCCGGCAGGTGTGCCGCTTGACGGCCCGAACGTGGACCGCGCCGAAGGACGGGGCGGTGAAGGTAGGGAACACCGCCGGGTGCCGGGACACCGACTCGGGGACACCCTTACCGCCGACCAGGCCCGCGCGGAGCAGCTGGTATGCGTCGCGTTGGTAGGTCTGGGCGCAGGACGGGCAGACGGTGGCCCGCCGGTTGCCGCAGGCGGTGTAGATGGCCGCGTCAGGCATGGCGTCGGTGTGCCGCTGGTCGAGCACCCGGCCGGTCAGCGGTTCGACGGTGTAGAGGCTGCCGGCGAGGCGGATGGGTCGGGTGCAGCCGGCGGCGGCCCGCACGTGTTCCAGCCAGCCGAAGTAGTCGGGTCCGGTGGCGCGTTCGAAGGCGGAGCCGGCGGCGGTGTAGCCGTAGACGGGCGGGATGGTGTCGGCGTTCGAGCCCACACCCCGGGCCGTGGCTCGGGGTGTGAGGTCCAGCGTCGAGGCCATCAAGCCGCAACCTCAGCGTCGAGGTGGTGGGTGGTGATGGTGCGTTCGGTGACGATGACCCGGCAGGCGCCGCACTGGCGCTTGGCCGGCTCGTGCTGGTGGCAGGGAACCTGGACGGTCTGTGCGCCGCAGCGGACGGTGACCGGTGCCCGGCAGGGTCCGCCGGGGATGACGTCGACGACGGTCCGGCGGATGTCGAACGGGTGCCCCTCGGGATGGTTGGGGCAGGTGTGGGTGAACTGTTCGATGTCGACGATGACGATGGTCATCGGGCACCACCGGCGATGGTGGTGAGGAGCTGCCCGGCCACGGTCGGGGCGATGCTCAGCCGGTCGGCCAGCTCGGTGGCGGTGATGGGTTGGCCGGTGGTCTGTTCGTGCTGCACGGCGGCGAAGCGGGCGGTGGGCAGCAGGTGGGTAGGAATGTCGACCGGCTCAGCAGCCGGGGTCGGCTCGGGGGCCGGGGTGATGGCGGCCGGCGGTGCCGGCTGGGTGGTGACCTGCTCGGCCACCTGGACGTGGATCGGCTCCACCGGCTCGGCGGCCGGCGTGTGCTCCGGCGTCGGTGCCGGGGCGAGGACGAGCTTGACCAGGGCCATGAACGCCAGCGCCGGGACGGCCGAGCGGAGCCACCCGGACGGGCTGGGCTTGGCGACCGCGAGTTGCGCGGCCAGGGACAGGCCGGCGGCGGCGATGAGCAGGAACAGCGGGTAGCCGATCGGAGCGCCGGCACGGCGGCGTCGGCGGATGGTCAGGAGGGAGGCGATGGGGACGAGTTCGGAGATAACGGCGTTGGCCCAGCCGAACCATTCCCCGGTGCCAGCAGGGGAGTTGGCGAGGGTCCAGTCTTTGACGTGGGTGAAGGAGGCCGCTCCGGCGAAGCCGGCGACGGTGAGCAGGATGAGGACCAGGACGACGCCCTCGATCCGGGGGCCGGTGGCGTTCCGGTCAGGGCTGGCCATGGCCGGTCACCTCCTCAGGAGTGGAGATGACGGTGCGCTGTTCGGCGAGCAGGCCGACGAGGCCGACACGGATGCCGTCGCAGGTGGCGCAGTGGTCGCCGTCGCCGACGGTGCAGTCGGCCAGGTGGGCTTCCTGGATAAGGCGGATCGACTCGGCGTAGTAGCCGGACAGGAACCGCTCGAAGGACAAGGGGCCGCGGGCGGCGAAGAAGCTGGCGAGGGCGCTGACGGCGTAGTCATCCACGGTCATCCGCTCCTGAGCGGCGAGGTTCGTGATGGCGGTGGTCATCGGGCACCTCCGGGGATGCAGTCGAGACAGGCACCGGTACGGCGCGGGATGTAGTAGGGCTGGACGAGGCCGCAGGAACGGCAGGTGCGGCGAGCGCGAAGCGCCTTGGCGATGGCCTCCCGCTGCGCGGGCGTGGCGACCCGTTTGGGGGCAGCGAGGTCGAGGCGGTAGAGGTAGGCGACGCGCTTGCCACGCCGCCAGAGAATCTGGGCGACCGGGTCATGTCCTCCGGGGCGCAGGCCGGCGGCGCGGAGTTGCCGGCGGGTGGCCAGCCCTTGCGGGGCGTCGAGGTAGGGGAAGGTGGGGAACCCGTAGCGGGTGCCGGCCGGGTCGTAGAACTCGACGGCCAGCCCGGTCGGTTGGGTGGTGGTGGTCATTGCTGGCCTCCCCAGCGCTGCTGGGCGGCCTGCCGGGTGATGCCGAGGCGCTGGCCGATCTCCGCCCACGAGTAGCCGAAGGCGCGAAGACCGATGACGGCGTCGCCGATGGCGTCGTCGAGGTTGGTCGAGAGGGCGACGAGGTCGCGGAGGGCTTCGACGTCGCCGGTGGCGACGCGGCGGCCGTGGGCGCGGATGATGCGGCGGGCGAAGGCCGCGAACTCGTCGTTCTCCACGACCGTCCGGTGCTTCAGTTGTTGCCCGAACGGCGTCAAGGACTTCTTGACGGTGCTCATCGGTTTTCGCCTCCCTGGTGGTGGAGGCGGTCCCATTCCTGTGCCGCGCCTTCGAGGGCGGTGATGACGTGCTCGGCGGTGCAGAGCGGGTCGTCGTTCCAGGAGTAGGGGGAGGTGTGGTCGTCGAGGTAGTTGCCGTCGTCGTCGAACAGGTGGATGGGGTAGTGGTCGTCGAGGTAGTCGGTCAGGACGGCGATGGCGTCGAGGTAGGCGTGCCGGTCGTCGGGATTGAGGTCGGAGAAGTGGTTGACCCGGTGTCCGGCGCAGGCGATGCCGATCGCGCCGACGGCGCAGGCCGGCGGCGTGGGGTAGTCGGCGGGGACGTCGGTGCAGTAGTAGGTGCCCTGGTGCCAGCCGTGCCGGCGCAGGTAGAGGGCAGCCATCCGCAGCAGGTCAGCGGGGGTGACCTGGACTTCGGTGGTCGGGTCTTGGGTAGCCTTCATGGCAGCCACGTCCTTTCGGTAGGGCTGTTGGTTGGTGGTCGGCAGGACCGGCGAGCTTGCGAGGCAGATCCGGTCCTGTCGGCCGTGCTAGTTGGTGCGCAGCCGCAGGTAGCGGCGCTGCCGGGTGTCGTCGCCGCCCATCAGGGCGGGTGGGGACAGGTAGACGAGCCGGCCGCTGGCGCTAGCGGCCTGGACCATGGCCTCGATCTCCTGCGGCCGGGCGATGATCCACAGCTCGGCGTACTGCGCCATCCGCTGGTTGTTGGCGCGGGCGTAGGTGCGCTCTCGGGTTGTCATGACGAGGGCTCCCATCCGGGGTCGGTGTAGAAGACGGCGGTGTCGGGGATCGGCTGGAGGCTGTCGGAGCCGCCCTGGTCGCATTGGTGGGAGCGGTGGCCGCAGGACGTGCAGCGCAGCGACTTCCAGGTGTTGCCGGTGACGGTGTCGATTTCGGCGTCGATGACGTCGAGGTGATCGGCGCAGTCGTGCTCCGGGATGGTCATGCCGCCAACCCCAAGTCGGCAGGGGCGTCGGTAGGGCTGGTGAGTCCGCCGGGTCGGCGGATCCAGGCCGCGTAGTCGGCGATGCCGGCGATCTGGGCATCCGACAGGTAGGCGACCTTGATGCGGCGCGGGACGCCGCCTTCGGCGATGAGGTAGGCCGCGCCCTGGTTGGTGGGCTGGATATCGGTGGCGGAGTAGCCCTGCTCGGCCCAGCCGTGACCGAGCACGATGTTCGAGCTGTTCGGGGTAGTGCACCGGAACGCGGCCCGGTAGCCGAACAGGTCCCGCAGGCTCGTGGGGATGATGTCGAAGCTAGGCCGCTGGGTTGCGGCCACGACGGGGATGCCGGCAGCGCGGCCACGAGCCACCAGGTCGCGCAGGAGAGCGACGAACTCTTCCTGCTCCTGCTTGCTGCCGACCGTCGCGCTGAAAAAGGCGATCTCGTCGACCAGGACAGTGATGACCGAGAGCCGGTCGAGGGCGGTCAGCTTGCGGCGCCCATGAGCCCGCAGCCAGGCATAGCGGTTGTTCATCACGACCTGAAGCCGCCTAAGGACGGTCAGAGCTTCGGTGATGTCGGGGCCGATGAACGCGTCGGCGCAGTCTTCCCACTGGCCGAGTTCGACGAGCTTGCCGTCCAGCAGCACGAGGCGGGAATCCACGCTGAGGGCGGCGTGGGCGGCGATGCAGTTGAGCAGGCCGGATTTGCCTCCGCCGGGTTCGCCACCGGCGAGGAGGTTGCGGTAGGCGAGGGTGATGTAGACGGGCTGACCGAACTCGTCGATGCCGACGAAGATGGGGTCGAACATCGACAGGCCAGGCCCCACCGGAATCCCCGCAGCAGGGGCGGGTGTCGTGGTGGTCATGGGTGCCCTCCTTGGGCGTTGGTGGGCGCGAGGAGCCACACGAACGAGCCCGCAGGGCTCCTCGCGTCCGGTTGGGTGTGGGTCAGATCCAGTCGGAAACGTCGTCCTCAGGGGCGGAGGACGAAGCCGCGGGCTTGCTGCCGTTGGCGGTGCTGGCCGGCTTCTTCTGCACCGGCAGGGTGATGACGGGTGCGTCGACGTCGGGCAGGTCCAGGGCCGTCGGGATGACCGGCGTGGGCCGGTCGGTGGCCGGGGTGTCGCCGGTGATGACGTCGACCAGCGGAGAGGCGACCGTGGCGGTCAGGACCTCACGGCGTTTGATGTCGAACCGCAGGTAGGCGGCGTTGCCGTCGGAGGCCAGTTCGATGAGGGCGGTGGCGGCGTGGCAGGCGACCGCGATGCGGTCGAGACGGCCTTCGAGGTCCGCGAGGGACAGGCCGGGGCGCAGGTAGACCCAGACGCGCTCCCCGACCGGGGTGGGCTTGGCCCACAGGATCAGCGGGAGGCTGCCGGACTGGTTGGCGATGATGAACTGTGCGAAGCACACGCGCAGCCGGTGCCGGACCACGAGGCACCAGGTCCAGGCGATCAGGACGCGGCGGGCGACCGGCAGGGCAGCCGGGACGCCGACGACCAGGGCGACAACCACGAGGGTCACCGGCAGCGGAGTGTGGTTGGCCAGCTGCACCCAGAAGGTGATTACCCCGGTGGTGAGCACGATCTCGGTGCTCCACCACCACAGCAGCCGCAGGACCGGCCAGATCCGGACCAGCACCCACACGATGCCGCCGGTCGGTGCGCCGATGAGAGCGCCGACGAACAGAGCGAGGATCGGGTGCATGTAGGAAGCGGCCACCACGGCCGAGAGAAGGCCGACGATGACCGCCGTCAGGATGAACGCCAGCCGGGCGTTCCGAGCCGAGGAACGGTGGACCTTGGCCTCGATGACCGTGACCGTTCCGGTGGACCTTCCGCCGAAGGGGCGGCGTGCAGTCGGCTTGGTCATGACGCGCTCCGAATGTCGCCGCAATCGGCGTACCACCAGTAGCCGTTGGAATCGATGAGAGCGGAAGCGCCGAGCATGGTCGTCTGGCAGGCGGTGCAGGCCACGACCATCGGCAGGCCGGCCTTCTCGTGGTCGGCCCACGTGTAGGCGGACTTGTACCCGGCAACGGCCTGCAACAGGTGCAGCCCTGTGGGCAGGCCGCTCGGGCGGGTAGGCTTGGACATGACGAGTCCTCCCAATCGCGAGTTGGGGTGGATGAGTTGGAGGGCACGGGGTCGGCAGATGTAGGAGTCGGACCGACCCCGCGCCAGCTCTTGCGGGGATGCCACCACCGTTCGTGGCGGCGGGCCGGGAATGTAGGAGTCGGAACCACTCCCGGACCGGTGGATCTCAGGTCAGCGGACCATCAGGCCGCTTCATCGGACACCAGAGGCTCACACAGCGCGGTGAGCGAGGGACCTACTTCGCCGCCGAGTTACCAGCCTTCGGCTTCAGCGAGATGGCGCGGAACGCGACGCCGTTGCGCCCGTTGGTCGCCCACGGAATGGCCTCCAACTGCTCGACAGCGACGAGCTGTCCCACCGTCACGCCCGGCTTCTCACCCGCCGTGGTGACAGTGATGATCTCGCCGCCAGTCTCGTCGAGAACGAAGACCTGGGTGGACCACATGGGCCGGCCAGTGTTCTTCTCCGACCGCTGGTTGCCGTTCTGGTCGTTCTTCGGCTCCGGGTCCTTCGTCACCTGGACCTGCTTGCTCTGGGTGTCCACGTACAGCTTCACAACAGACCTCCTGTGTCTCGGGTCAGATTGAGCGCGTCCCCGGTGGACTCTTGCTCGTGACCTCTGCCAATGAGGGTTCCGCAATGGACAGGACAAGCCACCCGACGAGGTGGACAACTAGGGACGTCTTTGTTATCTTGAATGCGTCCTAGCCGTCCCTTGGAGGCGCTGATGCCTAACGACCGACTGCGTGACGCCATCCTCCGCAACGGCATGACGCCGGCCCTCATAGCGGAGAAGATCGGAGTTGATCCGAAAACGGTCGAGCGGTGGATCACGCAGGACCGAACGCCATACCCACGCCACCGGCATGCCATTGCTGCTGTCGTTCGCGAGAGCGAGTCGTACCTGTGGCCGGGTGCGGTGACTCCGGAGAAGGCATCGCGGCTCGGTCAGAACGAGGTCGTCCAGCTCTACTCGCGTAGGTCGTCGGTGCCCTACGAGCTCTGGCGTCGTATGATCGACATGGCTCAGGAGAGGATCGACATCCTCGCGTACGCGGGGCTCTTCCTCGTCGAACAGGACCCACGGCTCATCGACACCCTGCGGCAGAAGGCGCTCGACGGGGTGTCCATCAGGATCCTGCTAGGGGACCCCGACAGGCCCGCAATTGAGCGGAAGAGCGTCGAGGAGGGCGCCCCCGGTGTCATGGCCGCCAAAATTCGGCAGGTGAGGCAGTACTACGACCGCCTCGAAGGCACGCAGGGCGTAGAGGTCAGGTACCACGACACCACCCTGTACAACTCGATCTACCGCTTTGATGACGAGATGCTGGTCAATATGCATGTCCTCGGGTTCCCGGCACCCCACGCGCCCGTGATGCACCTCCGCCGGCTGTCCGGCGGAGACTTGTTCAGCACCTACGCCGACAGCTTCGACCGGGCTGTGATGGTCTCGTACCCAATCGGGCGTGAAGAGGTGGCAGCCTAGAACCGTGGCGAGGATCGAGCACTACCACGACCCCAATGCACCGAAGGCCAACAGCATCGTTGTGGCCGTCTCGGTGTTCGTGCGGGACGACCGCGGACGAGTGCTGCTGATCCTCCGCACGGACAACGGCCTGTGGTCGCTCCCCAGCGGTGGCCAGGAGATCGGCGAGACAGTTGCGCAAACAGCTGTCAGGGAAACCCGAGAAGAGACCGGGGTCGACGTCGAGGTGACAGGGATTGTCGGCGTCTACTCCGACCCGGGCCATGTCATCGAGTACTCAAACGGCGAGGTGCGCCAGCAGTTCTCCCTCTGCTTCCGGGCGAAGCCTCGCGGCGGCACGCTGACGACGAGTGACGAGTCATCCGACGTGCGGTGGCTGAGCCCTGACGAGCTGCCGGCGCTTTCGATTCACCCGTCGACGCAGCTGCGCATTCAGCACGGCTACGAGGACCGCCGAGAGCCCTACATCGGCTGAGGAACCCGGCCGTGGAGTCGCGACTGCGTGCGCCGCACGGCCGCCACCATCTCGGGTTCCGCTCGAATGATGAAGCGCGTGACGAGGTGGTCCGGCCCGTACCGTGACCGGATCTCTTCCAGCCTTTCCAACACCTCGAAGTCCTGACCGTCTGGCCCGGTGGTCATGTCCGCAAAGCAGAGAGCGTCGGCCACCGCCGATTCCTCGCGGGGGAACTCCTGCGCCAAGGTCTCATCGAGTCCCCGTTCCTCGGCTTCCAACCAGGCGCATGAGTGATGCGCCACCAAGGCCGCGATCCGCTCGTCGAAGTGCTCTCGCCTCAGCCACCGGCCGCCATCCAGCGAGTGAAAGCCGGTGTCGACCAGGTCTGGGCTGTAGCCGACATCGTGCAGCCAGGCGGCAGCAACCAGGATGTCTCGGTCCTCCTCGGGCACGGCGGCGGCGACCTGGCGGGCCTTGACGGCCACCGCCTGGACGTGGCCCCACCGGCGCGGCAACGCGACCTCAAGTTTGATGCGAGCCGTCTGCCGGGCGGTGTCGACGAGCTGGGCCATTCGGTCAGGGTACGGAGACATGGAACAGAGCGCACTCGCCCGATAGGCCGGGCCGCCGCTCTCGGGGCGACCGGCTGCCGACGCTAGCTAGGCACCCAAGAGAGGCATATGTTGCCTTCTATGGGGCCAGGAGACGGACCAGTTCTGCCGGGTCGCCGGGCGGCGCCGGGCAGGCCGTTGGTTCGATCGCCGCGCCATTGGCCTTGGGTGGTGCTCTCGCTCGTAGCCGTGCTGTGTACCGGGATCGTGGCGGTGCCGGTGTCGTGGGCTGTTCTCCGGCAGGCCCAAGCGGAGCGGGGTGAGGCGACGCCGGACGCGGCGGTGAGCTTGTATGTGCTCCAGATGAGCAGCGGGGAGGAGATCGGTCTGTCGCGGGTGCTGGCCGGCAGGCGTCACGACGAGCTGCTGCGGCAGTGGCGTCAGTACCGCGGCGAGATGGAACGCGGCAACGTCCCGTCGAAGCTGGAGACGGTCGGACTGATCGACGTCGAGGACCAGGGCGACGACCGTGCGACGGTGACCGCTCAGGTCCACGCGGTCTGGTGGAACGAACTCACGAACCTCAGCGGCGCAGCCCACGCCTGGCGGTTCGAGACCCGGCGAGACGCCGGCGGTTGGCGGGTGTGGGCAGTCGACCTGCCACCGTCGGTGCGGGGTGCATGTCCGGGCGGATACGTGCCGCTGAGCGCAGTCGGCAGCGGCCGGCCCAGCTAGGGGGAGTCCTGCCGATCATGTAGGGGTTGATGATCTGTTATGCCTTGGTGGTCGGGGCGATAGTCCCGTCCGTTCGGCGGGCTTCCATCACCGATGAATCGATTGGCATCAGCTTCACGAGGTTGTGGGTCGGTGTCACCATGATGGCGTGTTGGTGTTCACGCGGTCGCCGACGGGCGAATGGATTCCGTGGCGGGTCGGCCGGCAGCGTCTCGCATGGCGGCCAGTCCTGCGCGCGCCGTGGCGGACGTACATGTACCAATCCGATCCGTTCAATCCGTTCAACCCCGTCAAACGGCGTGAGACTTTCGACCTCCTGAACGTGGTGGGCGCGCTGCTCGCGACGCTGGTGGTGTGGCCGTGGCGGGCCGTAACCAACAGGTGGCCAGTGATCGCCTATGTGCCCGACGACCCTGAGGGCAACCTTCAAATGCACCGCACTGCACCGATGCGCCGCGCCCAGGCAAAAGCGGTCGCCCGTGATTGGGCCGAACACATCCGACGGTACGGCGAGCCGCCCGCGCAGTAGCTCGAAGGCCATCGATCAGTGAGTCTGCCGGCGGTTCGCTTCCTGCCGGATCGCCTCGGTGAGATCCCGCCAGGTGCCGGCCGAGGTCTTCATCATCCGGTCGATCATCGAACGGGCCGCGGAGGCTTCGTCGGCGAAGTCGTACGAGACTTCCTGCCCTCCGTCGCCACCGCGACGGCCACGGACCCGCCAGAGCCGGCCGTCCGAGAGCAGCCAGATGTCGCGCCGGGCCATGCGACCCCAGCTCCCGTTCCACCACCGCCCACGTATCTCCACCAGCCGCAGCCTAATCGAACGTACGTACGAACCGGCCGGCTGGCGGCAAAGTTGGTTCAAAGTTTCTGTACGTCTTCAAGGCGGCCCTTGACGGGCCGCACGCGCCGCCGCCTGGGCGCGCGTCCGACGCTCCGCTGTCGCTCCACGCCGGCCACGCAACACGCCCGGCGGCTGGCGCGGAGAGCGGGAAGCCCGGGGGCCGCCGCAGACGGATCAGGCGTGGAAGTGGTGGAGGTTCGTCGCCGGCAGCCGGCCGCGCCGCGCCCGAGCAGCGCGGCGCAGGAGATCGCCCGCTGGGTCCGCACGGCAAGCCCCAAGCATGGGGGCGGTGCCCGCGCGAGGCAGCCGGTCGCCCAGAAGCCGGCTCCACAGCCGCTCAGGGTCAGGTCAACCGCTCACCTGGGAGGGGGAGGGTGCCCGCCGGTGGCCAGCTCCGACCCCAGGAGCCGGGTCCGTGCCGGTCGAGGTTGGGGTCAACTGCGCCACTGTGGCGGTGTCCGTCGAGGGCGCGGTCCGTGACACGAGAGCCGACTCCGCCTGTTCCGGCAGCATCCGTACGTGCGTCAAGGTCCGCTTGACGTAGTGCGTCCGGCGATGGTGCGCCAGGTAGCCTCGCTCCATGTCGAGCAGCCAGCCTCCGCCCTGGAAGGATCTGCGACCATGCGCGAACTTGCAGGTGTTGGCCGCTTTGAGCGGTTCGGTCATGGACGCCGCGTCGTCATCCTCAGCAACCCCCAGGCTGATCCCCGCTGGTGGGCTCCCCCCATCGTGTCAGCATTGACGAGTGCGGGTTACGAAGCCGTCACCTTCGTCCACGCCGGGCCTGGCTACGCACCTGCCGATGTAGCGCGGGACGTCGGCACCTTCATCGAGCATCTAGGACCCGAGCCGGTCCATCTACTCGGCTGGTCCCAGGGGGCCGCTATCGCGCAAGAGGTAGCGGCGCTCCGCCCGGACCTGGTCGCCGCCGCCGCGCTCATTGCCAGCTACGGTCGCCAGAACACCTTCGACTCGTTGTTGCAGCAGGCGTGGGAGTGCTTGGACTTGGCCGGGCCTGAGCTCGACCCCGTCCGTCTGGTCCTGCTCTTTCTCACCAGCCACCCTGCCGAGGCGCTGGGCGACGATGCCTTTGTCGACCCCCTCGTTGCCGGGATGCAGCAATGGTCGACGAAACCGGACGGCTTTGCCGAGAGCCGGGAACGCTCACGCGAGTTCATTCGTCAGTACCAAGAGCGACTCGACGTCCTGGGCAACATCCGGGTGCCCTGCTTGGTAATGGGTTTCGGTCAAGACGCCGACACCTTCGTCATTCGAGCTCGCGAGGTTGCCGCTGCCATTCCCGGAAGCCAGTACGTGGAGCTGGCGAATGCGGGTCATCTGGCACCGGTGACCGAACCCCAGCGGGTAGCCGGCCCCATTCTGGAGTTCTTCGCCGAGATCGACATTGCGAGCCGCGAGTAGCGGAGGACCACTCATCTGTGGGATGGCGATGAGTGACTAACTGGGTGACGACCGAGGCGACCAGGTCCGGACGCCCACGGACAACCAAGGGTGCGCGTGTCAGCGTGGGCTGGGGATCAGGGCAGGTAGCCGCGAGATGGTTGTTGCCTGGGGGTCAAGGGGTCGACGCATGTGGGCAGGTGTCATGCCCGCCGCGGAGATCCGCATCTTCGGCCCCCGCCTGATGCCAAAGCTGGAACCTCTGCTCACGAGCTGGTTGCCGGTCAAGCGTTCACGGAATTGATCTCGTACTTCGTTGATCCAGGGGCGACCTGTGGACGACGGTTGTGGCCGAGGACTCGTACCCTAATGACCATGAAGACGCGCAGGCCGCTGCTGGTGGCCGTATTCGGCGCGGCTGCTGCGATGCTGCTGGCGGTCGTCGGGTGCGCCGCAGCCGGATTCCTACTCATCGGTGACGATCCGGCGGAGACGCGTACCTGCCAGGAGTCCGTGCAGGTCGCAGAGGCGAAGGTCCGCACCGACCATTGGGATCCTCCGGATGACTTGCCGGACCTCGGCGATTACCCAGAAATCCACTGGCAGCTGCGCACCTCGGGCAACCCGTGTTCCAGAATGCCCGGCCCTACCGACTGGGCGTACCAGGGCGTGGTCAAGCTGCGACCGGAGGACGCGCAGGCGTTCGCGAAGCGATACGACTTCGTACCGTACACATCTGTCAACCTGGATGAGCTTCCCCACGACAGTAGCCCCGCAGACGTGTGGCCTGCCCTGGTGCCGTTCCTGCCAAGCGAGTCGCGGTGGCTGCACAGCAGGTCGTACAACGAAACAGCGCCGTCGCCACGATGGCGAGTCGCGTTCCTCGATGTCGAGCACCAGACGCTCTTGTTCATGTTCAACGACCACTAGCTGGCGCCTGCCCAGTTCCCGTTGGTCAGCTTGCCGCGGCTTGGAGGACCCACGTCGGTGATCCGCTTCGATGGACGGCGGCTCCGAATCGTCGTGGCTGTCGTCCTGGGCAGTCTCCTGGTCGGTGGCGGACTCATGCTCTCGGCCCGGCTAGACGCGGTGATCGGCCAGAGGGTGCGCCTCGGCGTCGAGACGACCGGCCGAGTCGTCCACGTGGAGCGATACCAAATCGGGCGCTCGACCTCGGTGACGAGGGTGACCGTGGACTACGCCCTCAACGGTGCGCGGCACCGGGAGTTGCTCTCCAGCGAACTCGATGAGGTTCGGTATCGCAACGGAGACGCGGTGAGGCTGCACGTCGACCGAACGGATGCGACCAAAGCTGCTACGGCCGAGGGGTACGCGACGGAGGACCTGCTTCTCCAGTTGCCCGCATTCCTCGAAGCCGCCGGAATCATCATGATCATGCTGGCTCTCGCTCGGCTCAGACGCCGGGGGCGAGGACCGTCACCCGATTCAGGTTGAGACTCGTGGTCGGGTTGCCTCAGCCGGGGCCGCAGGCCAACTCCTGCAACTGGCCGGCCTGGTCGGGTTCGAGCCGGCGTGCTGTCTGCCGTCGCCCGCGCACTGCTGCACTTTCAGGTCCCGCTCGTTTGGGCCCTTAGCATCCGGGTGGGTGAGCCGCCCGTCTCTGTGTCGACAGCAACGATGACAGCAAACTGCCCGAACGGGGACACCCGCTCGAGGACGAGTGTGGACAGTCAAGTCGGCATGTGGCCACGCAGCCGCCCAGGTGAACCATGAACCCGATCCTCGTGGGATAGCACTCAGCCGAGTCGATGCGGTCCCCCATGATCGCCGATATACGATCCGCCGGTGAATCGGTCTCTCGCCGCGTGCCTCCTTGGCGCCACCCTGCTTCTGGCCGCTTGTACCGACGAGAAACCGGCAGCAAGCCCGCCCAGCCCTGACAAGTACACCCGTGGTGGTTGTGCTGGGGTGGCACGCCTGGTGGACGAGAATGAGCGCTTCTACGCCCCAAACGGCACCGTTGGGGCCCGGGCCGCCAATTCGACGGACCCCGCTGTCAGCGCGGCCGGCGGGGAGTTGGTGTTGGCGGTGAAGGAAGCTGGCGACCTGGACGTGGGCAGCCATGGCAAGGCGGACATGACGCAAGCGGAAGCCCGGATCGCCGACGCTCAAGAGAAGCTCATGACGGCTTGCCGTGAACTGCTGGGCGAGCCGCCCTGGTCGTGATCCCCGCGCTTCACGGCAGGCATCGGAGCAGCGACTTGGAGACGAGCGTGGTCGAGACGGGCCGACGACTATCTCCGGCTTCCTCGGCAGGGTCACCCTCGTCGACCAGGAAGCCGCAACAGCGGCGAGCTGACATCAGTCGTTGACATCAACGGTGGCGGCCGAGGCCGGACCAGCGCGGACGGGGGTCGCCTCCAGCCCTAATAGGCTGGACGTCAGCGGACGCTGCGACCTTCGCCGAAAGCGCCTTGTAAGCGAGACGTCAGGCTGCAGCGACGCAACAAGACAGCTCGAAGGCAGTAGGCATGGCGCTAGGGAACTTCAGCAAGCACGCCGCGTCTGTCCCGGTGCCACGTCTGACCGTTGGTGTCAGTAAAGCGGAGCTCAGTTACGTAGGTCCGTTCGGGCATCTCCCAGGTGTCCGGCCTCAGTGCGGCCCGGTCGGGCTTCGGATAGACCTTGCGTCCACTCACAAGCCAGTCGCCTGGCGGGACCACCTCAATGACGACCGCCAAGAGACCACGCCATCGTTCGATCGGCACGAACTCGACATGAACCTGGTAAACCGGCAGCTCACTGGCGTTACGTATGGTGGCGCCCCACGCCGGCGCCGAGTTGGGGTCGGCGGGGTCGCTCAGTACGATGCTCGGCCACGCCGTGACCTTCTCCGCCTGCCTTGCAGGTGGTCTCTCTTGTTCGCCGAGCGACGCTATCCACTCTCGGTGTGCCCGTTTGATCCGGTGTAGTTCCTCGATCGTGAAGTGGTTCGGCTGGTCATCGACCCGCTTGTGGCAAGGGCTACACAGCAGGATGAGGTTTGAGTGATGGTCAATCTGAGCCTGGGTCATCCCTAGGCGTCCGGCAGCTCTCGGCCCGCCCGGGGAGGCGGGAACGATGTGAGCCTCCTCCCCAAAGATTGACGGGTCGTCTGTCTCAGTGGCGGGCGTGAGCACCTGTCGGTGGCAGATTGCGCAGCGGCCACCGGACTCGACCCAGATGATCTTCCTTGTTCGTCCAGAAACCGCCATGACACCCACTTTAGGGCGATGGACCGGGAGATCATCCGGCACAAGCCGGGCACAACTGATGACGACAAGCGCTGTCAACCGCTGTAAGCCAACGCAAGACTTCGCCGAGGTCAGCAGCCGATCCGCCCGATTGCAGATGATCCAGGCTTCGCCATGGGGGTTCAGGGTTCGAGTCCCAGGGGCTCACCTGGCGGCTGAGTGATCTACTGCCCGGGTGGGCAGCTCGAACATGGACTACCGCAGATCTGGTTTTTGGGTCCGTGACTATCAGGCAGAAGTGTGGGCTGTACCTCCTGGCGCAGGAGGCCAAGGGGATCCCCGAGGCTCCTGCGTGGCTCGCTGACGCCCGGGCTGACTGGGAGACACAGGCCACGGCCGGCTTCATGGGATGCGTGTCGTCCTGCCTGGATGACCATCTCGGAACGGAGCCCGATCGCGTTGCGCTTGCACTTGACCTGTCGGAGCGGGTCATGCGGCGACTGTGCGCTTGGTCTCCGGCCATCCCTAAGGATCTCGTAAACTCCTTCGGCACCGGCGACGAGCAGGAGGCATTCAATGCGGACCTGCCTACCGGCCCACTGCTGGCATGCGGTCGTGCCTTCATCAGCCTGCTCCGCGGCGAGTTCCCACCCGGATACGACAGGTGGGCGTATTGAGATCCCCTGGGCAGACGGCCACGGGCAAGCTCGCGCGCCAGGCAGCAGAAAGGCAGCGAACCCAGTGGCAATCGTCGTCAACGATCGCGACCAGGCGCCAACTGACCTGTACCGCCACACAACGGAGCGCAGCAAACGACAAGGGTTGACGTCCCGTGCCGGCGTTCGGGACGAAGTGTGCAACGGCGTGCGCGGTTAGCGGCCTCGGTCGTGCTGCCTAGGCGTACCCCCGGCTTGGTGCTGTTGATCGACGCCGGTACAGGCGACCACCGCGGACCGGTCAGCAGCAAGGGGTTTGAGGTAACGATGTCGGCCACGACAGCATCGCGGCCCGTGCCCGGCGAGCTGGTGACCAACGGCGACCGCCAGGGTAGGTGACGCATGAGCCTCAGCCGGACAGCTGCCGCAACAGGGTCCGTGCGTCAGCCTCGGCAATGCCGGGAAGGTAGATGTGGAGGTCGTCGCCGCTGAGCGGTTCAAGGAGTTCAGGCGCGTCCACAACCCGGCCCTGGACGCTGATGGCAATCTGGCGCCCGGCAGCCCGTGCCGTCCATGCAGCGAATTCATCGCGATCTTCTGGCAGTAGCGTCACCACCACGACAAAATCGCGGCGCGCATCCTGTATCAGCTCAACCCGTTCGGCCCGGGTCACGTTGAGGCCGGGATCAAGGAAGTAGCACCAGTCCCCGCCTGCACCCGGGCCAGGCAATCCGCCTGCGCCCTCGACACACGCGGCCCGGTCTATCCGGACAACCACCTGCACCGACACCGAATTGCGGAGCTGCCGCGGCGCCATCGTGGGCACGGCCACGGTGCTCGGCTGCGGGGTCCGTTCACCGTGCAGCGACGTACATGCGGCCGGGCCGATGGTGACCATGCTCGCAAGAAGGGCAACGGCTGCCCCAGATTGCCAACGTCGGCGCAGCACAGCCATGTCGTCTTCCGATCTTGAACGTGGGGCGGTGAGGAGCGCTCCTATGATGCGATCCGGCGTCAAGAGTCCTGCCGTCGGGCAGGGGATGCACCTCCAAGGGAGATGTCGGCGGGGCCGAGCCCTTCGGTCTGCGTCAACGCGGTTGTCGCCGCATCCGGTCCCGCTGCATCCGCAGCGCTGCCGCTGCGGCAGCTATCAGCAGGACCGCCAGAACGGTCCCGCCAGCCTTGACCGTCAGGCCTGCTAGCTCAGCAGTCGTCCCCCGCGGTGCACGAGTCAGCAGAGAGTCAGCGAACGGGGCGATTCCGGCCGACACCAAAGGTCACAGCCGGCGAGACGCCGAGAGCAGGACCACAGGGAACGACACCCGCCGACACTGGTCGACAACGCCGCGCCTTGTAAGCGAGATGTCGACTGCGGGCGGTGGCTGGAGCCCTTGCCTGCCTTGGCCACACTGGCGGTGTGAGTTCGGGGATGCGGGTCCGGGTCGCGGTGCTGGCCGTCTGCATGCTGGTGGCCGCCGCGGTCGGTCTGTGGAAGGGCTGGGGGAGTGCGACGGTTGACCCGCCCTCGCCGCGCTCGGTATGCCAGCTCATTCGACCCGAGGTGTTCGACCTTCTTGTACCTCGGCGTGGGCCGCTGCAGGCCGAGGGCGAGGAGGGGAGTCTCCCCGGTACCCGCTCGAACACCTGTTTGGCTGAGAGTGGGTCCGCTGTGAATGGGGCACGTGCCTCGCTGTGGGTCGCGTTGGTCCGCTACGGCCGGCACGATGGCCAGGGCCCGCAGTGCGTCAAGCGTGACTGGTCGCTGTTGGGGGCCATCAACCGCACCAACCACCGGGTCGCGCTCGGCGACGGCGCTGTCTACTTCGTTGAGGACGACCCCGACACCGGCCGGGTAATCTACCTCGCCGCCTGTCTCGGCACCTATCTCGTCTACGTCAGGTACGAGGCTGTCGGTGCTACTGACGCATCCATCGTCGAATCGGCTTCCACCGTCGCCCAGGAGGTGCTGTCGCAACTATGATGTGGCCTCCCCCTCCCTGGGCACTCGGCATCGAGACCCTGCCACCCGGCCGTCCTGTCGATCGTCGGGTACTTCTGCGGGAAGGGCTGTTCGGTCTGGCGGCCCTGTCGCTCGTCATCGCTGTCGGGTTTCTCGGCTGGCACCTTGGCCGGCTCGCGGCACCCGCCGTTGTGCGATGGCAGATCGAAATCACCGATTCGAGGAATGAAGCCCCTCCACTGCCCCACCTGCCGGCGTCTCCGTTCGCGCAATGACCCCCGCTGTTGCTGTTCGGGGCGAATGCTGGTGTCGGCTTTGAGCTGTGCATCATCGAGTCGAGTGGCAGCCAGTACGGCACCGAAGTACAGCAACTGAGTGGACCGCAGCAGGCTATGTGAGACTCATCCGTGCCAGCTGACCTCGCACGCGACCCGAAGCAGCCGCTCCGCCATGAGCTGGGGGTCATCAAGGGGTCGGCCCATCGTCTGAGCTTCCAGGCTAGGACCGAGCGTGCCAAGAGCGTGCCAGGTCGACGGGTGAGGTCCGGGAATTCGCGGGGACTGGCGGGGAGAGTCGAGGGGCTACCGCATGTCAGCGCCAGGCCAGGTCAGCGAGAACCGAGAGAGCCCACCTGGCAGTGTGGGGGTCAGGGGTTCGAGTCCCCTCGGCTCCACCCTTCACGACAAAGGGCGTTCGTCAGACATGACGGACGCCCTTTGTCGTTCCTGACGGCGGAAGTAGCCAAGCGAGTAGCCACGGTTACTTCCCCTCGCCCCACAGCACGTTCTCCATCGCGTCGGCAGCCTGGACGAGCTGAGTGGGCATGACGTGGCTGTAGATGTTCATGGTGACGCCGATCTGGGAGTGACCGAGGAGTTCCATGAGAACCCGGGCGGGCACGCCCTGGGCGAGTAGGAGCGTGGCGGCAGTGTGCCGCAGGTCATGAAGACGGACCTTCGGCACTAGGCGAGTCGATCCGTCAGCGGCCGTTCCGGACTCTCTGTGACGGGTTGGTCACAGTAGGATGCTGTCGTTGACTGGGAGAAGGTGATTCGCCCTGAGCACGACTGATCCAGCAGCCTCTGTCACGCCGGCCATCCCGGCCAGCGCCGACGACCAGCCCGCCGTCCACGACAGACAAGGTCGGGTCGGCTCGACCGAGGTGCTGTGCTTCCTGCTCATCCTCCTTGGCGTGCTGCATCGGCAGGTCGGCGCGCTGGTGGCGGATCCGCGTCTGCAGACCTGGCTGACCGTGTTCGTGTCGGTGATGGTGCAGGCGGTGCCGTTCCTCGTCTTCGGGGTGGTCCTGTCGGCCGTCATCGCGGTGTTCGTACCCCGGTCGTTCTGGGCCCGGGCGCTGCCCCGCCACCCGGCCGTCGCCGTGCCGGTCGCCGGCGTGGCGGGCGTGGTGCTGCCCGGCTGCGAGTGCGGCTCTGTACCGATCGCGTGTTCGCTGATCCGCTGCGGCGTCACTCCCGCTGCGGCGTTGGCGTTCCTGCTCGCCGCGCCGGCGATCAACCCGATCGTGCTCACCGCCACGGCGGTCGCCTTCCCCCGCAACCCGGAGATGGTGGCGGCTCGAGGCGGGGCCAGTCTGCTGGTCGCCCTGTTGATGGGCTGGTTGT
This sequence comes from Micromonospora kangleipakensis, assembly GCF_004217615.1. Taxonomy (NCBI): domain Bacteria; kingdom Bacillati; phylum Actinomycetota; class Actinomycetes; order Micromonosporales; family Micromonosporaceae; genus Micromonospora; species Micromonospora kangleipakensis. Next base: position 1,923,118 of record NZ_SHLD01000001.1, read on the forward strand.
GGCTGCGGTTGGGCCGCACTGAATGGATCCGTCTGCCGCATCGCGCCCACCTCGACGGGCTGCCCCGGATGGCGGCGTTCTGGACCGCCTGCCGGCACGACGTCATCCACGCCGGCGGATTTCTCGTCCTGGGCGCCATGGCCGCGGCAACGATCAACGTTGCCATGCCCCAGCGGCTCCTGCACGACCTGGCCGCCCGGCCGGTGCTGTCGGTGCTCGCCCTCGCCACGCTGGCGGTGCTGCTGTCCATCTGCTCCGAAGCCGACGCGTTCGTCGCCGCATCGCTGTCCCAGTTCTCCCTGACCGCTCGACTGGCCTTCCTCGTGGTCGGCCCGATGGTGGATTTGAAGCTCGTGTCCATGCAGGCCGGAATCTTCGGACGGCGGTTCGCCGCCCGCTTCGCCCCGGCCACCTTCGCCCTCGCCGTGCTCGTCGCGGCCGCAGTCGGGACGGTGGTCTGGTGAGTCGCGGCACCCAGGCGGTCGTGCTGGTCTTCCTCGGCGGCGCGATCCTGCGCGCCAGCGTCACCGACCTGTACCTGCGCTACGTCAAGCAGGGGCTGCGACCGTTCCTCATCGCCGCCGGGGTCGTGCTGGTCGTCGCCGCGGTCGTGGCCCTCGTGCAGGAACTGCGCTATCTGAACCGACCCGAGGCCGAGCCGGACGACGACGGGCACGGACACGGCCGGTCGGGCCCCATGGTCGGCTGGCTGTTGCTGCTGCCGGCGATCGCGCTGCTGTTCGTCGTTCCACCGGCGTTGGGCGCCGACACCGCGTCACGCGCCGGCTCCGCCCTGACCGACAATCGGGACGTCGCCTACCCGCCGCTGCCGCCCGGTGATCCGGCTGACCTCACCCTCCTCGACTACGGCTACCGCGCCGTCTACGACAAGGGACGCACCCTGAGCGGCCGGCGCATCAAGCTCACCGGCTTCCTCGCCACCGGCCCGGACGGCCAGCCCATGCTCGTGCGTATCGTGCTGTCCTGCTGCGCCGCCGACGGCGTCCCGATCAAGATCGGGCTACGCGGTGACGTTCCTGGCGTCCCGGACAACACATGGATGCGGGCCATCGGCCGGTGGATCCCGCACACCGCAAAGGATCCTGTCAATGACGCCGACGTCCCCTACTTCCAAGTGGAGGACTGGCAGAAGATTACCGCCCCCGTTGAGCCATACGAGTAGACGCGGACCGTTACACGGGCGGTTCCGGCACCGCGACCGCAACGACGAACGGCACGATCGCCGTCGTCCTGGACTGGCGGCCATCCGGCTGTTGGCGATCATGCCCCGCTAGGTAGTGGGTGCAACACATCGCAACACACCCGCGGCTTCCTTGGCAGCCTAATGAAAATGGGTTCCAATTGCACTAGCTGCCGGCTCACAGAGGGCCAGCGGAGAAGGAGGTTAGAGATGTCGCTCGATGTGTCCGCTGCACTGTTGGAGCGCGCTGAGCGCGGGTCGGTCACCGACGAGGAGTTCGTGGCCTGCGTGCGTGAATCGCTGCCCTACGCCTGGCAGGTGGTGTCCGGGCTCAGCGCGGACCTGGCTGCCGGGGGTGGCGATTTTGCCGACCACGCCGTGCCGCCGCCCAGCGAGGCCGAACGCGGACAACTGTTGCGTGCCCTGGCCAGCGATGCGATCCGGGGCGGTCTGGAACGACACTTCGGGGTGCGTTTGGCGTTCCAGAACTGCCACCGGGTGGCAGCCTTCGCGCTAACGGCGGTGCAGTCCCCGGCATACCGAGAGTTCGTCTCGCCTGCTGGACAGTTGCGGAACCAGTCACCGGAACTACGCAACTGCTAGGCGGCTGGCGGCCGGGCGGGCGAATTCAGCCTTGGCCCGGCCGCCAAGCTGTGGCGACAGCGCTGCCGTCTCAGTCCTCATCCAGCCATCAAGAGATCGACCCTCGACCGCTGACAGTGAGAGATGCCGAGAGGTGTTCCGCAGGCCGAGCGTGGTTCGCGCAGGTAGTCCGGCCTCATGAGGGGCCGGCGTCAGCAACAAGTCAGCGAGACGCGCGACAACGACCGACAACCGCTGGTACAGGACAGCAAGGTCCTTGACTCCAACGCCAGTTGCCGACATTGATCGGCAAGCGTCCACTGCACCGAGCCGCCTTTGCAAGGCAGGGGTTAGGGTTCAAGTCCCCTGGGCTCCGCGACGGCATGGCGCGGGACTGTCGGGCTTCGCCTGAAATCTGACCCCATGGTTCCGGGTCGGGCAACCCATAGATTCAGGACCAGGGCCAGGGCGAGAGCCAGGAATGTACGGCGGTGGCGTCAGCCTGGATCGGTCGGAGCGCATGGCCGCCGGAGGCGAGGGCCAGCACCGACGCGGCGACCACACCGGCTGCCACTAGGGTGCCGTGGGCAAGGCGCGGGTCGCGCAGCCTGGGGATGTAGTGGCTGAGCACGTCACCGAGCATGAACATGCCCAGCACCGCGATCAGCTGGCCGATCTCCACGCCGATGTTGAAGGCCAGCACCCGGGGGATCATCCCGTCGGAGGGCAGCCCGATTGCCTGCAGCCGGGTGGCCAGGCCCAGGCCGTGCATGAGCCCGAAGGCCAGCACCGTGGCGGCGAACCACGTCCAGTCCTTCGGCCGGCCTCGCAGGCCGACCACTCCGACGAACACGAGGCTCAACGCCACAATCATGTCGACGAGGACTGGGGTGACCTGCCAGTCGGCGACGGTGGCGGTGAACAGGGTGATGCTGTGCCCGAGCGCAAAGAGCGAGATCAGCTTGGCCGCCCGCCGGATCTCGCCGGCGAGGAGCAGGATGCCGCCGACGAAGAGGAGGTGATCCCAGCCGGCGAGCATGTGGGTGTTGCCCAACCAGACGAACCCGCCGACCGTGTCGGTCGGCCCACCGACGGAGTGTGCCCATGCAGGTTGCGGCAAGACCAGGACCGCGGCCACGAGGGTGGCCGCGATGATCGCACCTCGTCGCGCCGCAGCCGGCATCCGGGTCCACTGCCTCAGCCGTGCTGGGTCCTCAGCAAGTCGCTGCGCGGTCGCGTCTGGTTCCATAAAAACTGCTATATGGTCCGATTTTGCCCAATCAAGCGCCACCGCCGGGGCGGCAGATGCGGGGCCGTGGGGTGTCACGCGGCGCGACGGTGTACAGCTTGCGCTGAGTATGGCTGCTGCGGCGGCAGCAGCCGCAGCGGGACCGATGGCTGCTCGGTGTCGTCGAGTTGGGCGCGCCACCGGGGCGGCTGCGGCTGACCCTGTTGCGGTGGTGGCCCACCGGGCCGCAGGCCGGGGCGGGACAGCAACACGGTGATCAGGTAGCCGCCCAGCAGGAAGCCGTGACTGACGAGCCGGGTCACCGCGACCTGCGCGGTGATCAGGTCGTTCACCGACAGGAGCACCAGGGTCGCGACGAAGACGCTGAGCATTGGCAGCAGACCGGCAGGCGGGGTCCGCCGCAGAGCCACGAGCAGGAAGCCTGCCCCGACCGCGACGTTCCACGCCGCGGACTCGTGCCACAGGTGCTGCCCGGCGTGCAGGTGATCGGTGACCGCTCCCGTGCCGACCTGAGCAAGTCCCAGCACAAGTTGTACCGCGCCGAGCAGGCCCAGCGCGCCACGGAGCCCGGCCACCAGCCGGCCGCGCCAGGCCACCGAGGGCCGCCATCGCGGCCGGCGGACCGGCGGCGGTGCGGCGGCGAGGATCGCATCGGTCAGATCGGGCAGCGACGTCACGACCTGCGTACGGGTCCGCCGGGTCACCGCAGCCGCCGCATCGAACCACCTTCGGCAGTTCTCACACGATTTCAGGTGCTCTTCGGCCCCAGCTCGCTCCGCCGGCGTCTCCTCACCGTCGAGTTGGGCCGACAGGATCTCCCGCCACTGCTCACACCGCATATACCGATAGTCGTTCACCGCCCCTGCCTGGTTCCCGACGCCGCCAGATGGGTTGAACTCTCCTACCTGCCGCCCTCAGCCGGCACGGCCTGCCCGCCGGTCGAGCTGACCCTCAACCGCGACGACCAGGTCCTCGCGGGCGCGGGCGACCCGGGAACGGATCGTCCCGACCGGGCACCCACACACCTGCGCCGCCTCCGCATACGACAGCCCGAGAACCTGCGTGGCGATGAACGCCTCCCGCCGCTCCGGCGACAGTCCCAGCAGCAACCGGCCCAACACCACCTCGTCCTCGAACCGCCCACCACCGGCCGGCGGCTCCCACTCGCCGAGCGGAGTCGTTCGGGGACGCGTCGCGGCCGCGCGCAGGTGGTCAGCGGCTACCCGCCGGGCGATGCCGAACAACCACGTCCGCGCCGATGACCGACCCTCGAACCGCGGCAGACTGCGCATCGCGCGCAGGTAGGTCTCCTGCACTAGATCATCAGTGTCCGACGAACCGAGCAGGTGGTGCAGGAACCGCCAGGTCTGGTGCTGGGTCGCCCGCACGAAGGCCGCCAATGCCTGTTGGTCCCCGCTGCCCGCAGCCAGTGCCCACGCCGTGACCTGCTCGTCCTCGCCTGTCGCCACCACAACCTCCGGTCCGGTCGCCTGCCCGCGGCGGTACCCGACTGTCCACAGCCAGCCACCACCATTCTCCCTTACGACAAGACGTAGTAGAACGGCGTTGACCTTTGTCACAGTAATGCGCGCGAAGAGCCCAGTGTGCTCCCTTGATCGATTCGTCTGCGGTGAGTACGAGACCCGGTTGAAGGACGTCGGGAACTATCCGCGCGTGACGGACGACTAGCAGAAGGTGCCGGAAACGCCCGGCACCTAGATTGAGAAAATGAGGACGCCCTGACATGACCCGGTCCCTGCTCACGCGAGCGGCCACCATCGCCGCTACTGTCGCCGCCATCACCCTCGGGGTGGCTGGCCCGGCATCAGCACACGTCACCGTCAACCCGAAGGAGGCGACGCAGGGCGGCTACACCAAGGTCACCTTCCGGGTGCCGAACGAGAAGGACAACGCCAACACCACCAAGGTCGAGGTCAACCTTCCCACCAGCTCGCCCATCGCGTCGGTGTCGCTGAAGCCGCTGCCCGGGTGGACCGCACAGACCGAGACGTCCAAGCTCGCAACGCCGATCAAGAGCGACGACGGGGAGATCACCGAGGCGGTCACGAAGATCACCTGGACCGCTGACGCCAACTCGGCGATCAAGCCGGGGCAGTTCCAGGAGTTCGACGTCTCCCTCGGTCCGCTGCCGGAGACCGACCAGCTCGTGTTTAAGGCCCTGCAGACCTACTCCGACGGTGACGTGGTGCGGTGGATCGAGGAGCCGAGCAGCGGCGCTGAGCCGGAGCACCCCGCGCCCGTGCTGAAGCTGGCGAAGAAGGACGCCGCCACGCCCGCCGCCGCCCCCGTGGCCGCAGCCGCGACGAGCAAGGACAGCGACAAGGACAGCAACAAGGACAGCAACAACGGCACTGCCTACGGCATCGCCGGCATCCTGCTCGGTCTCGCCGGCCTCGTCGCCGGTCTGTTTGCTTACCGCCGCGCCGCACAGCCCCGCTAACCAGATCGGGTGAGGCCGAGTCGAGTAGCCACCCGAGTAGCCAAGGCGGTGCATCCTGACGGACCGGCGCGTACCTTGGCGGACCCGTCGAGCAGCGCCGGGCGACATTGACCCGGCCTCGCCCGCTTCTGGCAGTGTGGGGGTCAGGGGTTCGAGTCCCCTCGGCTCCACCCTTGATGACCAGGGCGTTCGTCGGAAACGACGGGCGCTCTTCGTCGTTTCCCGACCGGCAGGTAGCCGTGTGGATCCGGCCCGCGTCACCGGGCCGATTGTGGCTCCTCGTTCCGCTTCAACCCCGGGTGCGAGGTGTGCCCCGCCTGTCTGCGGGTAGTCGCCGCAGTCGGTGCGGCGAGAGCGGGGAGGTCTGGTGGACTCGTACCCTGCTGTGGAGGACCACGGCTTGATCGGCGACCTGCAGACCGCGGCGCTGGTGAGCAGAGACGGGACGTTGGACTGGTTCTGCGCTCCCCGCTTCGACTCGCCGAGCCTCTTCGCTAGCCTGCTCGATCGGCACAAGGGTGGGCACTTCCAGATCTCACCTGATGGCGTCGACTACCGGAGCAGACAGCTGTATGTGCCTGGAACGCCGATTCTGATCACCCGCTTCCTCAGCGCGGACGGCGTGGCTGAACTCGTGGATTTCATGCCCGTTGCGGGAGATTGCGCCACAGACCGCCACCGCCTGGTCCGCGTGATCCGGATCGTCCGCGGCACGATGCGGTTCCGCGTCGAGTGCCAACCGCGGTTCAACTACGGGCGCGATCCGCACGAACTCGACGAGTATCGGGACGGCGTCGTGTTCCGCGGTCCCGGCCTCACCCTCACCCTGAACCCCGTCCGCGACGTCGAGATCGGTGTCGACACGTACCTCCGGCAAACCACCGAGGGCGTGTGTTTGACCGGCACGTTCCAAGAGGGCGAAATCGGTGGAGTCGTGCTGGAAACAGCGTCGCCTGACCCGCCACGCGTGGTCAGCTCGGGTGAGGTGTGGGAGATGTTCGAGCAGACCCGCGACTTCTGGCGGCGCTGGCTCGGCCGCTCCTGCTACACCGGCCGCTGGCGGGAGATGGTCGAGCGGTCCGCCCTGACGCTCAAGCTGATGACGTACGCGCCGACCGGCGCGCTGATCGCCGCCCCCACCGCCGGGCTGCCGGAGCAGATCGGCGGCGAGCGTAACTGGGACTACCGCTACACCTGGGTCCGGGACGCGTCGTTCTCGGTGCACGCGCTGCTCGGCCTGGGCTTCACAGACGAGGCCGGCCGCTATCTGGAGTGGGTCAACGACCGCATCCGCGAATCGGCGGCCAACGGCGTGGGGCTTCAGATCATGTACCGGGTCGACGGCTCACCCGATCTCACCGAGGAGGTGCTCGACCACTTCGAGGGTTACCGCGGATCGAGCCCGGTGCGCGTGGGCAACAGCGCGGCCGGCCAACTGCAACTCGACATCCACGGTGAGGCGATGAGCGCGCTGCACCTCGCCGACAGGCACGGGTTTCAGGGCTCACACCAGGGGTGGCTGAACGTGCGGCAACTGGTGAACTGGCTCTGCGACCACTGGGACCAACCCGAGGACGGGATCTGGGAGACCCGCTCCGGCCGGCAGGATTTCACCTACGGGCGGCTGATGTGCTGGGTGGCGCTCGACCGCGCCATCCGCCTCGCGAACCGCCGTGGTCTGCCGGCCGACACCACCCGCTGGGCGAATGCCCGCAACGACATCTACGAACAGATCATGGCGCGCGGCTTCCACCCCGGACGCGGTGCCTTCGTGCAGCACTACGCGACCGACGTCCTGGACGCGGCGCTGCTCACCATGCCCGGCGTCGGATTCGTGTCGCCGACCGACCCGATGTGGCAGTCGACCCTGCGGGCCATGGACGCCGAACTCGTCTCCGACAGCCTCGTCTACCGGTACGAGCCGGCCGCCTCACCCGACGGCCTGCGCGGCAACGAGGGCACCTTCAGCATGTGCACCTTCTGGTATGTCCAGGCCCTCGCGCAGTCCGGTCGGCTCGACGAAGCCCGACTGACCTTCGAGAAGATGCTCACGTACAGCAGCGACCTCGGCCTCTACTCCGAGGAGATCGCGCCCACCGGCGAGCAGGTCGGCAACTTCCCGCAGGCGTTCAGCCACCTCTCGCTGATCAGCACCGCCGTCAACCTCGACCGACTCCTCGACGACCGCCCCTGACGCGAAACGCCCTGGATCGGGAGATGATCCCGGTCCAGGGCGTTCCTCGACCCCGCCCGACGGGCGTCAGCGCGGACGGCGGCTCTTGGGCAGGTCGAACTGATCCGCGGCCCGGCAGTCCTTCGGCCCGCCGACGGCGTCCTTGCCGATCCGGTCGAGGGCCTGACGGGCCCGGTACCGGCCCAGGTTCCAGGCGTACCAGGGGTCGGGCTCGGCCAGGTCGTCGTCGATCCAGCTCAGCGTGCACCGGCGGACCGGGTCGGGGAGCTTCGTCAGGGCCGGCGTGGCGTCGGCGGAGAGCGCCCGCAGGTACCAGGCGTCGATCTTGCCGCTCTGCTTGTACCGGGCGATGTTGCGCTGGGCGGCGTAGTCCTCCGGGTTGAGCACGGCCAGGCTGAGCAGCATCACCACGGCCAGCCCCACGGTCGCGCCGGGGATCCACCGGCCCCGCCACCGGACCCCGGCGGCCAGGACCATCAGGAAGACCGCCCCGAGCAGCAGCTCGAACGCCATCACGAAGATCCGCTCGCCGGTGAAGCTGTAGACCTTCTGGTACGTGTACATGCGCGACAGCGCCGACACCACGATCACCACGCTGAGCGCGCTGAGCAGGCCGAGCAGGACGCGCAGCGCGGTGCGCTCGACCTTGCGCTCCCGGCTGGCCCAGCGGCTCACCGCACCGAGCACCGCCAGGGTCAGCAGGGTGACGAAGAGCAGCTGCCAGAACCCGCTGCGGGCGTACTCGGAGTAGCTGAGGCCGGCAACCTTCTGGACGTGCCGCTGGCCACCGAAGAGCACGGTGAACTGCACGACGACGAAGCCGGCGAAGAGCAGCGTCAGCGCGCCGATGGCCGGGCCCCACTCCAGCAGGCCGAGGTTGCGGCTGCTCGGCTTGTCCACGGTGGAGAGGTCCGGCGGGGCGGCCAGCGTGTAGACGGCGGCGACCGCGATCAGCGCGCCCAGCCCGGCCAGGAAGATCCAGCGGAACACCGTACCGATGTTGATCTCCGGGACGATCGCGCCGAGGACCTCGGAGAAGGCCGCGTCGGCCGAGGAGAGCAGGGTGCCGAAGACCAGCAGCACCACCACGGTCGCGACCACCGAACCGGCGACCCGGCGGACCATGCCCGTGTCCGGGGAGGCCGTGATGTGCCGGCGTACCCAGGGCAGGCCGCGGAGCGCCGCGAACGGCGCGGCCACCAGGCTGAACAGGATCGAGCGGACCAACCGGCCGCCCACGATGGCCAGCGTCGCGCAGGCGAGCGCGCCGAGGACGCAGAACGTCACCAGCCACCAGGCGTTGCGGAAGGCGAGCACGGAGAGCAGCGCCAGGGCCGCCACCGCCCAGCCGCCGCGGATCAGGCGTTCGGTGCGGGGCAGCTCGGCCGTGCCCCGCCGGACCGCGGCGACGCCGGCGGTCAGCACGAGCCAGCCGAGGAACCAGCCGATGCCGGTCCGGCTCAGCGGAACGAAGAACGCGATCCCGAGCGCGCCGGCGAGCACCGCGAGCGGGGTGGCCCGGCCGGTGGCCTGCTTCGGCCCCGGCCACCGGGCGCCGAGGAACGAGGTCCGGGGCGTCGGCGGGCGGGGCGTCCAGGTCGCGCCCGGCTGCGGCGGGAAGGTCGCCCAGGGCGGTGCCGGCTGCGCGGCGTACGGCGGCATCGGGGCCCCGGGGGCGACGTGCGGCTGCGGCGCGGCCCCGCCCGGGACGGGACGCTGCTGCGGCACGGTCGGCGCGGGCCCGGACGGCGTCGCGGGCTGCGTCGAACCGGGGGATGTCGGTGCGGGCGCGGAGGAGTCCGCGTCGCCCGAGCCCGCCGCCGCGCTGACGGCGGTGGGCTGCGCAGACGCGCCGGTGGCGGGCGAGGAGACCTCGGCCGTGGCAGTTTCCCGGCCGTTCGTGCCGGTCTGCTCGGCCGAGCCGTCCGCGCCCGCTGCCGGGGCACCAGGGGTCGGGTGCTCGGCTTCGGCGACGCCCGCAGGCGCGGACGCCTCCGGCCCGACCGGCACCGGCGCGGCGACCTCGGTCGCACCGGGCGTCACGACCTGCGCGGGGATCACCCGGGCCGGAGCGCCGGCCGTGGCCTGCTGGGCGACGGGGACCGGGGCGGCCGGCCCCTCGCCCGCGGGGGCCGGCACCAGCGGCAGAAAGACGGCGTATCCGCGGGTGCCGGCCGGGACGGTGACCGGGATCGCCCAGGCCGGCTGGCCCTCCTGACCGGGCCACACCAGCCCCGGCGGCGCCCCGTCTGTAGTGGGCATGACGAGCAGATAGGGCGTGGCGTCGGCGGGGATGCCGCCCTCCGAAGGCCCGGCCGCCGCGGCGGTCCGGGGAGAATCTGGCGCCGATGACGGCTCGGGCACGGCAGGCTCCTTGATCACAGGGTGCCGTCACTGTAGGTGTAAGCCCGCCCCGCCCGCCGCCCCGTGAGCGGACCGTCTTACGTGGTCCGACCGGTCAGCAGACCCGGGCCGGTGACGCGTCCGCGCCGTGGCGCTCGACGGCGTTGAGGTCGGCGATCGTGGTGGCGGCGATGTTGCGGGTCGGGGCCGGGCATGCCGAGCGGCTCCCAGCACTCGGGCGGGTCGCTCAACCCACGACGGTGGTCTCGCTGGCCGCGTCGTTCGTCGGGTCCGGGTCGTATTCGCTGCCGGTCACCCGGGCCTGGCTGGTCACCGTGCCCCGGCCTTGGGGCCGCAGCTCGACCACCACGGTCGCGGTCGCTCCGCCGGCGAGCGTGCCGAGGTCGCACTCCACCCGGCCGACGTTGGGCGAGCCGCAGCCGCCCTGCGAGGCGCCGACGGAGAGCAGCGTGAGCCCACCTGACACCGTCGTCGACCACTCGTGGACGAGGTGGGCGGCGGACGGCGACGGACCGTGGTTGGTGACGGTCAGCGTGTAGGTGAGCGGCCGGCCGGGCGGGGTCGGGTCGGCGGATTCGCCGATCGTCACCGCCAGGTCCGCGGCGGGCAGGACGGTGACCGTGACGGCCGCGGCGTTGTTCGCCGGTTGCGGGTCCGGCTGGTCCGCGCCGATCGAGCCGGAGATCGTCCAGTTCCCCGGCGCGGACGCGGTCACCGCGATCGGCGCGACGGCCCCCGTCGACGGGGGCAGCTCCGTCGGTCCGAGGGTGCAGACGGGGTCGGTCCCGTCCGGGACGCAGGACGCGCTGGAGTGGATCGAGAGGCCGGCCGGAATCCGCAGCCGTGCGGTCACGCCGGTCGCGGTGGCCGGACCCGCGTTGGACATCGCCGCGGAGATGAAGAACAGCGTCCCCGCGTGGACGGGACCGTACGGTCCGCTCAGCTGGAGCGCGACGTCGGCCTCGGTCGGCGCCGTCACCGTCGTGGTCGCCGTCCGGGCGTTGTCGGACGGGTCCCTGTCGGGTTCCGCGGCGGACACCGTGAAGGTCATCGAGAGCGTGCCGGCCACGGTCGGCGTGACCTGGATGATCAACGGGGACGCCATCCCGCTCGCACCCAACGTCGCCAGGTCGCAGGTCACCAGGGTCGTCGTCGCGCCGCACCGGTCGTCCCAATCCAGCGGCCGGAAGGACACCCCGGCGGGCAGCGGCGCGGTCACCCGCGTGCCGGTCGCCGTACCGGGGCCACGGTTTCCCACGGTGACCGTGTAGGAGACGGTCGAGCCGGCGAGCACCGGGTCGGGACCGTCGCTGACGTCCGAGACGAACAGGTCCACCCGCTCCGCCGCGTGGGCCGGGGCGGCGGGGACGACGAGGGAGACGAGGCCGAGCAGAAGAGCGGGCAGGAGTCGGGTGCGGGCGAAGCGGGACATCGGCATCTCCTCTCCCCAGCCCTCGACGACGAGGACTTCCGGAGGCATCCAGTCAGGGAAATGTACCGCTGCGCCGGACCGCTCGTCGCCCCGTCGAACTGTTGACGTCGCGCGCCCGTACCAGTGGGCGGAGGTCGATCACATGGCCGTACGCCGAATCCTCGCCGCCGTCGCGGCCGCCACCGCGATCCTGCTCCTCACCGCCGCGCCCGCCGCCGCGCACGGCGCACCGACCAACCCGCTCAGCCGGGCGGCGGCCTGCGGCCCGGAGGGCGGCCAGGCGGCGACGCCGGCCTGCCGCGCGGCGATCGCGGCCGGTGCGGCGGTACGGGAGTGGGACAACATCCGGGTCGCCCGGATCGACGGCCGGGACCGGGAACGGATCCCCGACGGTGAGCTGTGCAGCGGCGGGCTCTCCGCGTACCGGGGGCTGGACCTGCCACGCACCGACTGGCCGGCGACGACGCTGACCTCCGGTGGCCGGTACACCTTCCGGTACCGGACCACGATCCCGCACCGGGGCACGTTCCGGCTCTACGCCACCACCGCCGCCTACGACCCGAGCCGGCGGCTGACCTGGGCCGACCTCGACCCGCGGCCGTTCCTGACGGTCGCCGACCCGCCGCTGCGGGACGGCGCGTACCAGATGCCGGGGCGGCTGCCCGCGGACCGCAGCGGCCGGCACCTGATCTACATCATCTGGCAGAACTCCGACACCCAGGACACCTACTACTCCTGCTCCGACGTGGTGTTCCGGTCGTCCGCCGGGGCCGCGTCCGGTGCCCGCGGCGGCCCGTCGGCCAGCCCGGCCGCCGCCGCCACGAAGCGGGCCGTCCCGCATACCGTCCCGCCGGCCGCCACGCCAAGCGGCGCGGCCGGCGTCCCGGCGGCGGAGGCCGGGGTGCCGGTGGCCTCGGTGACCGACCTCGGCGGTGTCCGCTGGCCGCTGGTGGCGGGGGCCGCCGCGGCGGTCACCGTGCTGCTGGCCGTCACCGTCGGGATGCGGCTGCGCCGGGCCGGCAGGGTGCCGGTCGACCGTTCCTGCGAGGTACGCAACCACCGCGCCGGCCGCCGCCGGATCTGGTGAGCGGGGTCAGTCCCCGGAGTAGCCACCCTTCGTGGTGGAACCACACCGCCACGGCAGTCTGGCGACGGACCATGGCGGCGCGGTCCGACAACGCGGGTCAGCCCAGGTGGTGGTCGATCTCGGCCAGCTCCTCAGCGGTGAAGTCGAGGTTGTCCAGCGCGGCCACGTTCCCCTCCAGCTGGGCCACGCTGCTCGCGCCGATGATCAGGCTGGTCATCCGCGGGTCGCGCAGCGCCCAGGCCAGCGCCAGCTGGGCCAGCGACTGGCCGCGCCGCTCGGCGATCGCGGCGAGCGCTCGGATGGTGGCCATCTTCTCCGCGCTGAGGTCGCTCTCGTTGAGGAAGACGCTGGTGCGGACCCGGGAGTCCGCGGGGATGCCACCCAGGTAGCGGTCGGTGAGCAGGCCCTGCGCGAGCGGGCTGTACGCGATGCAGCCGGCGCCGACCTTCTCCAACGTGTCGAGCAGGCCGTCGTCCTCGGTCCAGCGGTTGAGCATCGAGTACGACGGCTGGTTGATCAGCAGCGGCGTACCCAGGTCGCGCAGGATCGCCGCGGCCCGGGCGGTCTGCTCGGAGGTGTAGTTGGAGATGCCGACGTAGAGCGCCTTGCCGGAGCGGACGATGGCGTCCAGCGCGCCCATCGTCTCCTCCAGCGGGGTGTCCGGGTCGAACCGGTGCGAGTAGAAGATGTCGACGTAGTCCAGCCCCATCCGGCGCAGCGACTGATCCAGCGAGGAGATCAGGTACTTGCGGGAGCCCCACTCGCCGTACGGGCCGGGCCACATCAGATAGCCGGCCTTGCTGGAGACGACCAGCTCGTCCCGGTACGGCTTGAGGTCGGTGGCGAGCAGCCGGCCGAAGTTCTCCTCCGCCGAGCCGGGCGGCGGGCCGTAGTTGTTGGCCAGGTCGAAGTGGGTGATGCCGAGGTCGAAGGCGCGCCGGACGATGTCCCGCTGCCGCTCGAACGGCCGGTCCGGCCCGAAGTTGTGCCACAGCCCGAGCGAGATGGCGGGCAGCCGGAGCCCGCTGCGCCCGCTCCGCCGGTAGGTCATCGTGTCGTAGCGCTCATCGGCGGCAAGGTAGGTCACGATCACGACCCTAGTCCCGCCCGCACGGGAGGCGCTCAGAGGTCGTGGCGGGGGCGGGGACCGCCCGGGTCGCGGAACGGGCGTGCCGGCCCGCCTGCGCGGGTAGCTTCGAGGCCATGCGTTTCGTTCAGCTCGACACCCCCAAGCCGATCTCGAAGATCGGCCTCGGCACCTGGCAGTTCGGGTCGAAGGAGTGGGGCTACGGCCCCGACTACGAGCGCCGGGCGGCGGAGATCGTCCGGCGGGCGCTGGAGTTGGGCGTCACCCTCTTCGACACCGCCGAGCTGTACGGGTTCGGCCGCAGCGAGCGGATCCTCGGCGCGGCGCTCGGCGACGACCGGGCCAAGGTCGTGGTGGCCAGCAAGATCTTCCCGGTGCTGCCGATCGCAGCGGTGGTGCAGCAGCGCGCGGTCGCCTCCGCCGGCCGGCTCGGCGTCAGCAGCATCGACCTCTACCAGGTGCACCAGCCCAACCCGGTGGTCGCCGATACCACCACCATGCGCGGCATGCGTGCCCTCCAGGACGTCGGGCTGGTCGGCGAGGTCGGGGTCAGCAACTACAACCTGCGCCGCTGGCGGTTCGCCGAGGCCGCGCTGGGCCGCCGGGTGCTGAGCAACCAGGTCCGCTACAGCATGGTCGACCGCGGCCCCGAGGAGGACCTGATCCCGTACGCGGAGCAGGCCGGCCGGATCGTGATCGCGTACAGCCCGCTGGGGCAGGGCTTCCTCTCCGGCCGGTACGACGCGAAGAACCCGCCGAGCGGGGCGGTGCGCCGGGCCAACCCGTACTTCCTGCCGGAGAACCTGGAGCGCGGTACCGCGCTGATCGCCACGCTGCGCGAGGTCGCCGACGCCCACGACGCCACCCCCAGCCAGATCGCCCTGGCCTACCTGCTGCGCCACCCCAACGTGGTGGCCATCCCCGGCGCGTCCGGCGTTGAGCAGATGGAACGCAACGCGGCCGCCGCCGAGATCGACCTGACCGACGACGAGTACGCCGCCCTGGCCACCGAGGCCCGACAGTTCCGCCCGATCACCGGGCTGGCCGCGGTGCCGAAGCTGGTCCGCGCCCGTACCGGAAGGTGACCACGATGGACGACATCACCGCCCTCATCCTCGACGACCACGCCGCGTTCCGGCGCGGCTTCGCCCGGCTCGACGACGCCCGGGACGACGCCGAGCTGCTGGCGATCTGGGACGCGCTCGCGCTGCACCTGGACATCCACGCCGAGGCGGAGGAGACGATCCTCTACCCGCACCTGGTCAGGCACGGCGACGACGGCGAGGACGAGACCTCCGACGCGATCGGCGACCACAACAAGATCCGGGACGCGATCGCCGAGTCGAAGCTGCACCCGGTCGGCTCGGACGAGTGGTGCGCGGCGGTGTGGACGGCCCGCCGGGAGAACAGCGAGCACCTGGCCGAGGAGGAGGACGAGGCGCTGCCCGACTTCCGCCGGCACGCCAGCGCCGAGCTGCGGGCGGAGCTGGGGTCGCGCTGGCTGAAGTTCTACGGCGAGCACAAGAACGGCCGCAACCTGCGCTTCCAGGACAAGGACCCGGAGAAGTACGTCGAAGAACACCGCTGAGACGCCTCGGTGGGCGGCGATCTCCCCGATGTGGGGGAGCCGGCGGGGCGCCGGTCGGCGGGAGAATGGCCCGGTGACTCCCCGGGAGGTGCTGAGGCCGCTGGTTCGCGGCAGCACGTGGCGGCGGGCCGTGTTCCTGCTGCTCGGCGGGGTGCTCGTGCTGCCGTACGCGCTGCTCGCTGCGGCCTTCGCCCAGTTGCTGGCCAACGACGACGTACCCCGCCCGGCGGGTGCGGGGTTGCTGCTGGTGGGCGCGGTGCTCGCGGCCGTGCCGGTCTTCCTGGCCGGCAGCCGGGCGCTGGAGATCGCCGCCGCCCGGGCGCTGCTCGCGGTCGACCTGCCGGAGCCGGCGGCGGGCTGGCGGATCGACCGGGAGACCCGGCTGCGTTCCGCGCTCTGGATCGCCCTGCACCTGGTCACCGGAGGCCTGGTGCTCTTCGCGGCGATCAGCGCGTTCCCCATGGCGCTGGTCTTCATCGCCCAGCAGTTCGGCCTCGACGTCGGGGCGGCGGACGTCGACGGGCTCGGTCCGCTGGCCGGTCGGGACCCGCGCTGGATGACCCTGACCGGGGTGGTGCTGCTGGTCGGGCTCGGGTACGCCGTCGCCGGGCTGGGCGCGCTCGCCGCGTCGATGGCGCCGGTGCTGCTCGGCCCGTCCCAGGGGGAGCGGCTCGCCGCCCTGGAGGCCAGGGCCACCCGACTGGCCGAGCGGAACCGGCTCGCCCGGGAACTGCACGACTCCGTCGGGCACGCCCTGACAGTGGCGACCCTCCAGGCCGGCGCCGCCCGGGAACTGCTCGACGCCGACCCGGAGTTCGCCCGCCGGGCGCTCACCGCGATCGAGGAGACCAGCCGGCACGCGATGGACGACCTGGACCACGTGCTCGGGCTGCTCCGGGAGACCGAGGCCGGGGCGCGGGTACCGGCCGGCACCGCGCCGCAGCGCACCCTGACCGAGCTGGACCGGCTGGTCGCCGACACGCGGGCCACCGGGCTGGCGGTCCACGCGCGGGTCAGCGGGGCGCTCGCCGACCTGCCGGCGGCGGTGTCCCGGGAGGGGTACCGGATCGTCCAGGAGGGGCTGACCAACGCCGCCCGCTACGGCCGCGGCCCAGTGACGCTGCGGGTCGACGTACCCCCGGACGGTCTGGAGATCGAGCTGGTCAATAGCCTCGCCGGCGCGACCGGGCCGCCACGCGACGGACGTGGCCTCGCCGCGTCCCACGGCGGCGGGCGCGGCCTGGACGGCATGCGGGAACGGGTGCTGCTGCTCGGCGGCCGGATCACCGCCGGGCCGGCGGACGGACGGTGGCTGGTCCGGGTCCAGCTGCCGACCCCGAGGGGTGAACCGCGATGACCACGGACGTGCTGATCGTCGACGACGACGAGCTGATCCGGGTCGGGCTGCGGGCGATCATCGACGCCCAGCCGGACCTGCGGGTGGTCGGGGAGGCCGCCGACGGCGCCGAGGTGCCGCCGCTGGTGGCGAAGCTGCGTCCCCAGGTGGTGCTGATGGATGTCCGGATGCCGGCCATCGACGGCATCCAGGCCACCCGGCGCCTGCTCGCCACCTCGGCCGACCCGCCCCGGGTCCTGGTGATCACCACCTTCGCCAACGACGAGTACGTCTACGACGCGCTGCGCGTCGGGGCCAGTGGCTTCCTGCTCAAGCGGGCCCGCCCGACCGAGGTGGTGGAGGCGATCCGGGTGGTGGCGGCCGGTGAGTCGCTGCTCTTCCCGGCGGCGATCCGCCAGCTCGTCGGCGCGTACGGCGGGCGGGGCGGCGACGGGCTGCGCTCCGCCCGGCTCACCGACCGGGAGGCGGAGGTGCTCCGGCTGATGACCACCGGCCTGTCCAACACCGAGATCGCCGCGCACCTGGTGGTCGGGGCCGAGACGGTGAAGACGCACGTCGGTAACGTGCTGGCCAAGCTCGGCGTCCGGGACCGCACCCAGGCGGTCATCGCCGCGTACGACTCCGGTTTCGTCGTCCCTTCCGGCTGAGCGTTCCCGGCGGGCCGAGCCGTCCCCCGGCCGGGGGAGCGGGTTCACCGTCGCACGGGAGGGCTCGCGGCGCCCGCCCGCCGAGGCTGGAGCCATGACGACGACAACCATCGTTCCCACCCACCGCGCCGGGCGGGCCGCGCCGCTCGCCGCCGGCTGGCTCGGGCTCTGGGGCGTCCTCGCCCTGGTCGCCACGGTCACCGGCACCGGCTACCCGTTCGGCGTCGACGACCCGGACGGCGACGCCAACCTGCTGCGGCTGATCCCCGATCCGGTCGGGCCGCCGCTCTTCGCGGCGCTGCTGCTGACCGCGGCGGTCGCCGCGCTCGCCATGAACGAGCCGGCGCACCCGTCCCGGCCGCTGCGGGCCCTGCTGCTCGGCTACGGCTGGACGGTCGCCTTCGTCCTGGCCGTGGTCGTGCCGGACGCCCGGGTACTGATCATCCTCGGCTACGCGCCGATGCTCCTCCTCGGGGCGCCGTTCGGCTGGCCGCCGGTCGACTACGCCGACGTCTTCACCTGGGCGCTGTTCGCCAGGGCCGCCGCGATGGCCGGCGGGGTGCTGCTGGCCCTGGCGGTGCTGGGCTGGCAGCGGCGTACCGCCGGGGCCTGCCCCGGCTGCGGCCGGGACGGCGCCGACCACGGCTGGACCACCCCCGCCGCCGCGGCCCGGTGGGGCCGGTGGGCGGCGTACGTCGCCGCGGCCATCCCCACCCTGTACGCGCTCACCCGGTTCGCCTGGGCGGCCGGCATCCCGCTCGGCATCCCCCGCAGCTTCCTCGACGAGATGCAGGAGAGCGGACTGGTCTGGGCCGGCGCCGGGCTGGGGGCGTTCGCCGTGGTCGGCGCGATCCTCACCCTCGGGCTGGTGCAGCGCTGGGGTGAGCGGTTCCCGCGCTGGATGGTCGGCCTGGCCGGCCGTCGGGTGCCGGTGCTGCTCGCGGTCGTCCCGGCAGCCCTGGTCTCGCTGGCGGTCACCGCGGCCACCCTCGGCCTGGTCACCAACCCGGAGTTCTGGCACCTGACCGGCGGGTTCAGCATGGCCAGCGCGCCGATGCTGCTCTGGCCGTTCTGGGGGCCGGCGCTCGCCGCCGCCACCTACGCCTACCAGCTGCGCCGCCGGGGCGTCTGCCGGCGCTGCGACCGGGGCTGATCTCCGATCGGCGGGACCGGACAGAATCGTGAGCTAGCGTTGCTCGGGTGACTGCGCCAAACCAGGTTTCCCCGGTCCCGCCCGCCGACCTGCCCGGCACGCTCGGTGAACTGCGGGCGTCCGGCCACCACTACCGCACGGTCAAGCAGGAGATCCGCGACAACCTCCTCGCCCGGATGCGCTCCGGCGAGGACCGTTTCCCCGGCATCGTCGGGTACGAGGACACCGTGCTGCCCGAGGTCGAGCGGGCCCTGCTCGCCGGCCACGACATGGTGCTGCTCGGCGAGCGCGGCCAGGGCAAGACCCGGCTGATCCGCTCGCTCGGCGCGCTGCTCGACGAGTGGACCCCCGTCATCCCCGGCTCGGTGCTCAACGAGCACCCGCTGCACCCGCTCACCCCGGCCTCCCGCGCGCTGGTCGCCGAGGCCGGCGACGACCTGCCGGTCGGCTGGCTGCACCGCTCGATGCGGTACGGCGAGAAGCTGGCCACCCCGGACACCAGCGTCGGCGACCTGATCGGCGACGTCGACCCGATCCGGATCGCCCAGGGGCGCACCCTCGGCGACCCCGAGACGATCCACTTCGGGCTGGTGCCCCGCACCAACCGGGGCATCTTCGCCGTCAACGAGCTGCCCGACCTGGCCGAACGCATCCAGGTGGCGCTGCTCAACGTGCTGGAGGAGCGGGACATCCAGGTCCGCGGCTACCAGCTGCGGCTGCCGCTGGACCTGCTCCTGGTGGCCAGCGCCAACCCGGAGGACTACACCAACCGGGGCCGGATCATCACCCCGCTGAAGGACCGCTTCGGCGCGGAGATCCGCACCCACTACCCGGTCGACCTGGAGCTGGAACTGGCCTTGATCCGGCAGGAGGCCGATCTGGTCGCCGACGTGCCCGAGCACGTGCTGGAGGTGCTGGCCCGGTTCGCCCGCGCGGTCCGCGAGTCGCCGTCGGTGGACCCGCGCTCCGGCGTCTCCGCCCGCTTCGCGATCGCCGCCGCCGAGACGGTCGCCGCCGCCGCGCTGCGCCGCGCCGGCCTGCTCGCCGCCGGTCCCGCTCCCGAGGGGGTACGCCCCGAGGCGCCGGTCGCCCGGGTCGGCGACGCGGTCTCCGTCACCTCCACGCTGCGCGGCAAGGTCGAGTTCGAGAGCGGCGAGGAGGGGCGGGAGATCGAGGTGCTGGCCCACCTGCTGCGTACCGCCACCGCCGAGACGTTCCGGGCCCGGCTGGCCGGGCTGGACCTGTCCGGGTTCACCGCGCTGGTCGCCGAGGACGGGGTGATCGAGACCGGGGAGCTGGTCTCCTCGGCCGAGCTGCTGCGCCAGGTCGGCACCGTGCCGGGGCTGGCCAAGGCGCTGGACCGGCTGGGGCTGGGCGACGCGCCGACTCCGGAGCAGGCCGCCGCCGGGGTCGAGTTCGTCCTGGAGGGGTTGCACCTTACCCGCCGGCTCGGCAAGGACGTCACCGCGTCGGGTCGCACCGTCTACGGCGGCCGGGGCTGACCATGGCCGGCAACCGGTTCCGGTACGGCCAGTGGCGGGGCGGGCCCGACCCGCTCGCCCCGCCGTACGACGTGCGCGCCGCGGTGGACGCGGTCGGCGCGGAGGTGCTGAACGGCGGGAGCCTCCGGGAGGCGCTGCGCGACCTGCTGCGCCGTGGCCCGCAGGGGCGGGGCGGCCTGGACGACCTGGCCGCCCGGGCCCGGCGGCTGCGCCGCGACGCGCTGCGCCGGGGCGACCTGGACGGCGCGGTCACCCGCGCCCGGGCCCTGCTCGACCAGGCCCTCGCCGCCGAGCGGGACGAGCTGCGTGGCCGCGACGGCGACGACGCCCGCTTCGCCGAGGCGGTGCTGGACAACCTGCCCCGCTCCACCGCCCGCGCGGTGGAGGAGCTCTCCGGCTACCAGTGGGCCAGCGACGAGGCCCGGCAGACGTACCAGCGGATCCTCGACGGGCTCCGCGGCGAGGTGCTGGAACAGCGCTTCGCCGGGCTGCGGGACGCCGCCCGGGCGGCCGCCGACCCGGCCGTGCAGCGGCAGCTCGGCGAGATGATGCGGGACCTCAACGACCTGCTGGCCCGGCACGCCCGCGCCGAGGACACCACCGATGCGTTCGCCGAGTTCATGCGCCGGCACGGCGAGTTCTTCCCGGAGCAGCCGAAGGACGTCGACGAGCTGGTTGACGTGCTGGCCCGCCGGGCGGCGGCCGGGGAGCGGCTGATGCGGTCGCTGTCCGACCGGCAGCGGGAGGAGCTGGCCGGGCTGATGCGCCAGTCGCTCGGCGAGCAGCTGGCCGGCGAGCTGTCCGCGCTCGACGCCCACCTGCAGGCGCTGCGCCCCGACCTGAACTGGCAGCGCGGGGAGCGGGTCCGCGGTGACCAGCCGCTCGGCTACGGCGAGGCGACCGGGGCGCTCGGCGAGATCGCCGAGCTGGACGAGCTGTTGGACTCCCTCGACCAGGAGCACGCGGGCGCCACCCTCGACGACGTCGACGTCGACGCGGTGGCCCGGACGCTGGGTCGGGACGCCGCCGACGACGTACGCCGGCTGCGGGAGCTGGAGCGGGAGCTGCGCCGGCAGGGCTGGGTGAGCCGGGACGCGGACGGGCTGACCCTGAGCCCGAAGGCGCTGCGCCGGCTCGCCGGGACCGCGCTGCGCCGGGTCTTCGCCGACCTGACCGCCGGGCCGCGCGGCCAGCACGACCTCCGCTCGGCGGGTGCCGCCGGCGAGGTCAGCGGGGCGTCCCGGCAGTGGGAGTACGGCGACGAGCAGCCCCTCGACGTGGTGCGCACCCTCACCCGCGCGGTCCGCCGGGCCGGCCCGACTGTGCCGGTGCAGCTGGCGGTCGAGGACTTCGAGGTGGTGGAGACCGAGCGGCGGGCGTCGGCGGCGGTGGCGCTCTGCGTGGACCTGTCGTACTCGATGATCTCGCAGGGGCGGTGGGGGCCGATGAAGCAGACCGCCCTCGCGCTGTCGCACCTGGTGGCGACCCGGTTCCCGCAGGACGCGCTGCAGATCATCGGCTTCGGCCGGGAGGCGCTGCCGCTGACCCAGCAGGAGCTGGCGGCGGTGGAGCCGGACATGGAGCAGGGCACCAACCTGCAGCACGCGTTGCGGCTGGCCGGTCGGCACCTGCGCCGCCACCCGGGCGCGGAGCCGGTGGTGCTCGTGGTCACCGACGGCGAACCCACCGCCCACCTCGACCCGGAGGACGGCGAGGCGTACTTCCACTGGCCGCCGCTGCCGGAGACGATCGAGGCGACGATCCGCGAGGTGGACAAGCTCACCCGCTACGGCGCCACGCTCAACCTCTTCATGCTCGGCGACGACCCGGGCCTGCGCCGCTTCGTCGACGCCGTGGCCCGCCGCTCCAAGGGCCGCATGTTCACCCCGGACCTGGACGACCTGGGCGAGTACGTCGTCAGCGACTACCTCCGCGCCCGCCACGGCCGCCGCTGACCCCTCCCCGCCCCCTCGCCCCGTCGATCATGGAGTTGTGGTCGTGGACGAATCCCCTCATCCGGGTGAAATGGAGGCCATAACTCCCTGATCGACGGGTGGGGGCGGGGTTGACTGCGGGGATGGAGAGTGGGGGGTTGCGGCGGGTCTATGACGAGGTGCTCGAGGAGGTGGACGCGGGCGGGTTCGGGGCGCCGGCCGAGGGGGAGCTGAGCGCGGAGCAGATCGTGGCGCACCTGGCCGCCAACGACGAGCTGCTGAGCGAGGCGACCGAGGCGGTGCTCGCCGGGTCGCCGTTCGCCTACTACGACCTGGAGACGATCCACCGCCCGCAGCTCGACGCGCTGGTCTCCGAGTGCGGCGGGCTGGACGGGGTGGGCAGCCTGCTCCGGGCGACCAGCCAGAAGCTCTGCGTGCTGGTCGAGCGGCTCGGCCCGGCCGCCGACACCCCGGTCGAGACCCACCTGCGCGAGGGCTTCGACCTGATCGTCGACCAACACCTGCCCTGGGGACGCACCCTCGACCTGCACACCCGCGTCCACCTCCCGATGCACCTCGCCCAACTCCGCACCCTCCGCCGCCACCCCCATCCCGCTTGACCCCCCGCTCGCCGCGATCGTGCCGTTGTTGCCTGGACGAGTGCCGCGAAAGTGTCATCCCGGCTACCGGAGTGCCCGGTCGCCGGAGCCGCAGCCGGAGCCGGCAGGGGTTAGGCGGTGTGGTGGAAGGTGCGACGGTAGGCCGTGGGGGCGACGCCGACGCGGTGGTGGAAATGCTGGCGCAGGGCGGCGGTGGTGCCGAAGCCGGCGTGCCGGGCCACCTGGTCGACGGTCAGGTCGGTGGTCTCCAGCAGCAGCCGGGCGTGCTCGGTGCGCTGCTGGAGCAGCCACTGCGCCGGGCTCAGCCCGGTCTCGGAGCGGAAATGCCGGGTGAAAGTGCGCACGCTCATCCGGGCGTGCGCGGCCAGGTCGCGCAGCGCGACCGGCTCGTGCAGCCGTTGCCGGGCCCACTCCCGGGTCGCCGCGGTGCCGGTCTCCGCCGCCCGGGGGATCGGCCGCTCGATGTACTGGGCCTGGCCGCCGTCCCGCCACGGCGGCATCACGCAGCGCCGCGCCGCCCGGTTGGCCACCTCGCTGCCGTGGTCGGTGCGGATGACGTGCAGGCAGAGGTCGATGCCGGCGGCCACCCCGGCCGACGTGAGCACCCCGTCGTCGATGAAGAGCACCTCCGGATCCAGGTCGACGTCCGGGTGCAGCCGGCGGAACAGGCTGGCGTACGCCCAGTGGGTGGTGGCCCGGCGGCCGTCGAGGAGCCCGGCGGCGGCCAGCACGAAGGCCCCGGTGCAGATCGACATGATCCGGGCGCCCCGCTGGTGGGCCGCCCGGAGCGCCGCCGCGACGTCCGGGTCGACCGTGCCGTCGGTCAGTGCGGGCCCGCCGTGGATGCCGGGGACGACCACCGTGTCGGCGGCCTCGATCAGCTCCAGCCCGTGGTCGGGGAGGACCCGGAAACCGGCGGTGCTGCGGACCGGCCGACCGCCCGGGGTGCAGGTGCCGACGGTGTAGAGCTGCGCCAGGTTGTCGGTGCGGGCGGTGCCGAAGACCTGGGCCGGGGTGCCGAGGTCGAGGCCGACCACCTGGTCGATGGCGAGCACCGCGATCCGGTGCGGGACGAGGGTCATGGCCCGATTATTGCGCATGATGGCTTTCCGGCCACTCGTCGTTCCGGCCGCCGATGCCGAGACTCGTACGGTGACCCGATACCGCCGTCTCCACCCGGCCTGGTCCGTCGCCGCCGTCGCCTTCGTGGCGCTGGTCGGCGCGGCCGGCTTCCGCGCCACGCCCGGGGTGCTGCTGCACCCGCTGCACGCCGAGTTCCGCTGGCCGCTGGCCACCATCTCCGCCGCCGTCTCGGTCAACCTCATGCTGTACGGGCTGACCGCGCCCTTCGCCGCCGCGCTGATGGATCGCTTCGGCATCCGCCGGGTGGTGGCCGGCGCGCTGGTGCTGGTGGCGCTCGGCAGCGGGCTGACCGTCTTCATGACCGCGAGCTGGCAGCTGATCCTCTGCTGGGGCGTTCTGGTCGGGCTGGGCACCGGGTCGATGGCGCTGGCCTTCGTGGCGACCGTCACCGGGCGCTGGTTCGTCCACCGGCGGGGCCTGGTGACCGGGGTGCTGACCGCGGGCGGGGCCGCCGGGCAGCTGGTCTTCCTGCCGCTGGTGGCGGTGCTGGTCCGCGACCACGGCTGGCGGGTGGCGGCGCTCGTCGTCGCCGGGGCCGCGCTGGCGGTCGTACCGCTGGTGGTCTGGCTGCTGCGCGAGCACCCGGCGGATCTCGGGCTGCCGGCCTACGGCGCGACCGAGGTGGTGCCCCCGACGCCGCCGGCCGGCGGCGCGGCGGCCCGGGCGGTCGGCGCGCTGGCCGAGGCCGCGCGGACCCGGCCGTTCTGGCTGCTCGCCGGGGGCTTCGCGATCTGCGGGGCGACCACCAACGGCCTGGTCGGCACCCACTTCGTGCCGGCCGCGCACGACCACGGCATGCCGGAGACGACCGCCGCCGGGCTGCTCGCCCTGGTCGGGCTCTTCGACATCGTCGGCACGGTGGCCTCCGGCTGGCTCACCGACCGGATGGACAGCCGGCTGCTGCTCGGCATCTACTACGCGCTGCGCGGCGCCTCGCTGCTGGTGCTGCCCGGCCTCTTCGCCGGTACGGCCCATCCGAGCATGCTGGTCTTCATCGTCTTCTACGGCCTGGACTGGGTGGCCACCGTGCCGCCGACGGTGGCGCTGTGCCGGGAGTACTTCGGCGCCTCCGGCGCGGTGGTCTTCGGCTGGGTCTTCGCCGCCCACCAGGTCGGCGCGGCAATCGCCGCCACCGGCGCCGGGCTGGTTCGGGACCGGCTCGGCGACTACGCCCTGGCCTGGTACGTGGCCGGCGCCCTGTCGATCGGCGCGGCCGGGCTCTCGCTGCTGCTGCGCCGCCG
This sequence comes from Micromonospora kangleipakensis, assembly GCF_004217615.1. Lineage (NCBI taxonomy): Bacteria > Bacillati > Actinomycetota > Actinomycetes > Micromonosporales > Micromonosporaceae > Micromonospora > Micromonospora kangleipakensis. The sequence continues at coordinate 1,947,960 of NZ_SHLD01000001.1, forward strand.
GGGACCGGCGCCCGCGCCGGTCGCGCTGCCCGTGGCGGCGGGCGGCCGGGCGTGGAGCTACCGGGGCTGAGGCCGCCTCGCCGGGCCCGGCGCCGTCCCGGCCCGGGACATGGGGGAGCCGGTCAGCCGACCGCCCACTGCTGCTCGGGCGCGCCCGTGCAGGGGGCCTGTTCGAGCTCGTCACCGGCCTCGGTGCCGGCGTCGTCGACCTGGGCGCACTTGCCGCTGTGCACGGCGACCAGCAGCACCGGGCCGGCGCCGGTCGGGGCGAGCCGCCACTGCTGGTTGGGCTGGCCGTTGCAGGACCACTGCTGCACGTCCACGCCGTCGTCGGTGCGCTGCCCGTCGACGTCCAGGCACCTGCCGCTGGCCGCGTTGGTCAGGGTGAACACGTCGGCGGCGACCGGGGTCGCCACCCACTGCTGCTCGGGCCCGCCGGTGCAGTCGGCCAGCTGCGCGTCCGCGCCCTCGGGGTCGTCGCCGGTCACCCCGACGCAGAGCCCGGAGGCGGCGGCCCGGAACACCCTGGGCCCGGCCGCCGGCGCCGGCGGGGTGGTCGGCGCGGCGGTGGGTGAGGGCGCGGCCGGGGTGGTCGGCGTGGCCTCGGTGGTCGGTGCGGCCTCGGTGGTCGGCGCCGCCCCGGTCGGCCCGTCGGCCGGCGGGGTGGGCGCGGCCGCCGCGGGCAGCACCGGCTCGTCGTCGCCGCCGAGCACGCCGGTGGCGAAGAACGCCCCGAGCAGTACGCCCACCAGCGCCACCCCGAGCGCGATCCGCATCAGCGGGTCCCGCGGCAGGCCGGGGCGGGCCGCGCGGGGGGCGCCGTACACGGTGCCGGGCGGGTCGGTGCGTGGGTCGGACATGGGGGCATCCTGACCCAACCCGACCGTCGATGGCCAGCCGCCCCGGTGCCGGGGTGACTCAGTCGACGACCCGGACGTCCTTCCAGAAGGCCACCCGGTCGCGCACCATCGCCGCCTCCGGCTTGGGGTCCGGGTAGTACCAGACCGCGTCGGCGCTGGTCTTTCCGTCGTGTTCCAGCGTGTAGTACGAGGCGGTGCCCTTCCACGGGCAGACGGTGTGCGTGGCGGAGTCGCGGATCAGGTCGTCGCGCAGCGCCGCGCGGGGAAAATAGTGGTTGCCCTCGACCACCACGGTGTCGTCGCTCTCGGCGACGATCAGGTCGTTCCAGACGGCTTTCGGCATGGCCTCACGCTATGCCGCCCACCCGGCGGCGGCCAGCGGCCGGCGGTCAGCGGGTGGGCTCGGGATCGGTGACGTCGGCCACCGTGGCCGCCAGCGCCGTGACGGCCGCGTCGGCGTCCACCGCGACGGCCAGCCCGTGCTCGCCGGCGCCGAGGGTGATCTCCCGGCCGCGCAGCCGCTCGTCGGCCACCACCGGCCAGGCGGTGGTCGAGCCGAACGGGGTGATGGTGCCGCGCTCGTAACCGGTGGCGGCCCGGGCTGCCTCGGCGTCCGGCATGGACAACCGGCTCACCCCGAGCAGGGCGCGCAGCTTGGGCCAGGAGACGACCCGGTCGCCGGGGGTGAGCACGAAGAGGTGGTCGTCCTCGCCCCGGCGTACCACGATCGTCTTGACCACGTCGGGGACCGCGACGCCGCGGGCGGCGGCGGCCTCGGCGAGGCTGCGGACCGGGCCGTGCCGGATGGCCCGGTACGGCAGGCCGGCGGCGTCGAGGGCGGCGATCGCGGGGGACGGCATGCCCGCCACGGTAACCCGGCGGCCTTGTGCGGGACGCGAAATGGCCATCGTGGACATCCCACCAGATCTGGCGGGTGAGGCGTAATGTGATCTCATGCGCGCGGAGCGTGTGGATCATCCGGTTGACCATGATCAGGCGGTGGACACGCTGCGGCGGTCGTACGCCGCGGTGCCACCCGGCGAGCCCGTGCGGCTGGCCAAGCGCACCTCCAACCTGTTCCGGCCCCGATCGGCGCCCCGGACCCCGGGGCTGGACGTCAGCGGCCTGACCGGGGTGCTCGGCGTCGACCCGGCCGCCCGCACGGCCGACGTGCAGGGCATGTGCACCTACGAGGACCTGGTCGACGCGACCCTGCCGCACGGGCTGATGCCGCTGGTGGTGCCGCAGCTGCGCACGATCACTCTGGGCGGCGCGGTGACCGGGCTGGGCATCGAGTCCACCTCCTTCCGCAACGGCCTGCCGCACGAGTCGGTGCGGGAGATGGACGTGCTCACCGGGGCGGGCGAGATCCTCACCGTCCGGCCGGAGGGCGAGCACGCCGACCTGTTCCGGGCCTTCCCCAACTCGCTGGGCAGCCTCGGCTACGCCACCCGGCTGCGCATCGAGCTGCAACCGGTCCGTCGGTACGTGGCGCTGCGCAACATCCGGTTCAGCCGGCTGGAGGAGCTGGCCGACGCGATCCGCGACGTGGTCGCCAAGGGGGAGTGGGCCGGCGAGCCGGTCGACGCGATGGACGGGGTGATGTTCAGCCCCGGCGAGGCGTACCTGCTGCTGGGGACGTTCACCGACGAGGCGGAGCGGCCCAGCGACTACACCGGCCAGGACATCTACTACCGCTCGTTGCGCCGGCGCACCCGGGACGCCCTCACCACCTACGACTATCTCTGGCGCTGGGACACCGACTGGTTCTGGTGTTCGGCGGCGTTCGGGGTGCAGCACCCGGTGGTCCGCCGGTTCTGGCCGGCGCGGTACCGGCGCAGCGACTTCTACCACCGGCTGGTCCGGCTGGAGCACCGCCACCAGGTGGCCGCGCGGGTCGACCGCTGGCGCGGCCGGCCGGCCCGGGAGCGGGTGGTGCAGGACGTGGAGATCCCGCTCGACGGCACCGCCGAGTTCCTGCGCTGGTTCGACCGGCACGTGGGGATGACCCCGGTCTGGCTCTGCCCGCTGCGGCTGCGGGAGCCGGCCGGCTTGGGATCCGCCCGGGCGTGGCCGCTGTATCCGCTCCAACCAGCCGAAACGTATGTGAACATCGGCTTCTGGGGAAGCGTGCCGATCGCCGAGGGCGCCGCCGACGGCGACGTCAACCGGGCAGTCGAGCGCGCGGTGTCGGAGGCGGGCGGGCACAAGTCGCTCTACTCGGACGCGTACTACGACCGCGCGGCGTTCGACCGGCTCTACGGCGGCGAGACCTGGCGCGCGGTGAAGGACCGTTACGACCCGGACCACCGGCTCACCGGACTCTACGAAAAGGCGGTAAGACGTCAATGAGCCTGATCGACCGTGAACAGGGGGCGGCGGACGCCCCGTCCGGCCCGCCGGCGGGAGGCCGGCGTACGGGCCCGACCGTGGCGGACGTGGTCCGTGCGGTCACCACCGGCGCGCTGCCGGTCCGCGTCACCGGTTACGACGGCAGCGCCGTCGGCCCCGCCGACGCCGGGATCACCCTGTCGATCCGCTCCGAGCGGGGCCTGTCGTATCTGCTGACCGCGCCGGGCGACCTGGGCATGGCCCGGGCGTACGTCAGCGGCGACCTGGGGCTGGAGGGCGTCCACCCGGGTGACCCGTACGAGGCGCTGCGGGTGCTCAAGGACGAGATGCCGCTGCGGTTGCCGCCGGTGGCGGAGGCGCTGGCCCTGGTGCGAGGGCTCGGCTGGGAGCGGCTGATGCCGCCCCCACCCCCGCCGCAGGAGGCGCTGCCGCGCTGGAAGCGGGTGGTGAACGGGCTGCGGCACTCGCGCACCCGGGACAGCACCGCGATCTCCCACCACTACGACGTCTCGAACGCCTTCTACGAGAAGGTGCTCGGCCCGTCGATGACGTACACCTGCGCGGTCTTCCACAGCCCGGACGACACGCTGGAGCAGGCGCAGCAGGCCAAGTACGACCTGGTCGCGAACAAGTTGGCGCTGAAGCCGGGGATGCGGCTGCTCGACGTCGGCTGCGGTTGGGGCGGCATGGTCCGGCACGCCGCCCGGGAGTACGGCGTCAAGGCGCTCGGGGTGACCCTGTCGAGGGCGCAGGCCCAGTGGGCGCAGGCGGCGATCGAGCGGGAGGGGCTGGGCGAGCTGGCCGAGGCGCGGCACCTGGACTACCGGGACGCCCCGCGCGAGCAGTTCGACGCGATCTCCTCGATCGGGCTGACCGAGCACATCGGCGTGCGCAACTACCCGGCCTACTTCGGCTTCCTGCGGGACCGGCTGCGGCCGGGCGGGCGGCTGCTCAACCACTGCATCACCCGGGCGGACAACCGGGCCCCGCACCGCTCCGGCGCGTTCATCGACCGGTACGTCTTCCCGGACGGCGAGCTGGCCGGGCCGGGCCGGCTGATCAGCGAGATCCACGACGCCGGGCTGGAGGTGCACCACGAGGAGAACCTGCGGCAGCACTACGCGCTGACCCTCGCGGGCTGGTGCCGCAACCTGGTGGAGCACTGGGACTTCTGCGTCGGCGAGGTGGGGCAGGGCACGGCCCGGGTGTGGGGGCTCTACATGGCGGGCTCGCGGATGGGGTTCGAGCGCAACGGCATCCAGCTGCACCAGATCCTCGCCACTCACAACGGCCAGGACGGCGTGAACGGCTACCCGCTGCGTCCCGACTGGACGCCGTGACGATCTGACGAGAGGGGACGGCCGCGCGGCCGTCCCCTCTCGTCGTTCCCATTGACAAAGAAGTTTTGTACGTACAAACTGATTTTGCCATGAGAGACGTCCTGTACCTGGAAGAGCGCGAGCAGGCCGAGGTCCTGCTCAAGCCGCAGCGCATCGAGGTGCTGCGGCAGCTGGCCGAGCCGCGCACCTGCACCGAGGTCGCCGCCCTGCTGGAGCAGACCCCGCAGCGGGTCTACTACCACGTCAAGCAGCTCGCGGCGGCCGGCCTTGTCGAGCAGGTCTCGACCCGCAAGGTGCGCGGCATCAGCGAGGGCATCTACCAGGCCGCCGCCCGGTCGTACTGGCTCTCGCCGCGGCTGGTCGGCCGGATCGGCGGGCTGCGCCGGGCCCGGGACGAGCTGAGCCTGGGCTACCTGCTCGACCTGATGGAGGAGGTCCAGGCCGACGTCGCGGCGCTCGACCGCACCGCGCCCGAGCTGCCGTCGATCGGCGTCTCCGGCGAGATCCGGGTGCCGGCCGAGCGGCGCCAGGAGTTCCTGCACGACCTGCAGTCGACGCTGCGGGACCTGTTCACGCGCTACGGGGGCGCCGAGGGGGACGCCTTCAAGCTCGCCGTGGCCTGCTACCCGAAAGGCGACAACCATGAGTGACCTGCTGACCGTGCGGGCCCGCCTGGCCGCGCCGGCCGAGGCCGTCCGCCACGCCCTGACCGACCCGGCCGAGCTGCGCGTCTGGCTGGCCGAGCACGCCGAGGTCGACCTGCCCCGGCGGTACGCGTTCTGGGGCCGCTTCACCCCCGAGGGCGACGCGCCGCACCAGCGGCTGCTCCACGTCGACGAGCACGTACTGCGCTTCGCCTGGCCGCTCGACGGGGTTGAGACCACCACCGAGTTCGAGCTGACGCCCGAGGGGCAGACCAGCGTCCTCACCCTGCGGCAGAGCCACTTCGACTTCGCCGAGGCGATGAGCGGCAGCAGCATCCGCGGTGTCCTGCAGACGTTCTGGGCCCTGGGGATCGCCAACCTCGCCGCCCACCTGGAGGGCCGGCCGCTGCTGCCCCGGACCGACTTCACCTCCGCCGACCTGCGCGGTGAGCTGACCATCGCCGCCCCGATGGACCGGGTGTGGCGGTCGCTGACCGACTCCGAGCAGGCCAGCGCCTGGTTCGGGTACCCGATCGGCATCGAGCCCTGGGTCGGCGGCCGGTACGCCATGGGCGGCTTCGAGTCCGGGTACGCCGCCAAGGTGGTCGACCTGGAGCCCGGCCGGAAGATGTCCGTCGACTGGGGACCGGTCGGCGTCACCACCTGGGAGCTGGCCGAGTCCGCCGGGAAGACCAAGCTGACCTTCGTGCAGAGCGGCTTCGACGAGGGCAACCCGCCGTACGCGGCCTGGAGCGGGTCCGTCGCCGGGCTGGCCGAGCTGCGCCGCTACCACGAGATGGCGGAGTGGCAGCCGATCTGGCTTTCCGTGGAGATGCCGACGGCTGACGCGACAAGCTGACCAAGGATCCGAAGGTCAGGGCCCGAGTCCCGCCGGGAGCGCACCGCAGGGAAGCCTCCGACCAGCCCAAAGGCGAGGTCGGGGGCTTCTTTCACCGCCCGGTGGCGGGCTAGCCCGCTGCCGCGCGCGGTGGAGTGGGGATGCTTGGATTACGCCGCCAGCCGGCGACGTCGCCGGCGGCAACCCCGAGGAGGATCGCCACCATCGCCGCGGCGACCGCCAGCGGCGGCACGGCGATCATCGCCGGAGCGATGGCCACCAGCACGGCGAGCCCGATCCGTCGCGAGTACGAGACCCGGCTGAACACGGTGTACTCCAAGCGGGCCCGGCCGAGCAGGAACAGCACCGGTCCGGCCATGATCGCCGCGGTCCATGCCGCGTTCGGGCGCGCCAGCGGCTGGGCGATGACGAGCCGGTCAGCGACGCTGACGGTGATGGCGGCTGCCGCGATGAGGAGATGGGTGTACGCGGTGGAACGGCCCAGGTGTGCGGGATTCGCCGACCGGGCGAGCGCCTCACACATCAGCTCACCCGCCCGGTAGATGTAGATCCGCCAGAGCAGACCGGTGACGGCGAAGGAGACCACCAGCGCGGCCACACTGTGGAGGCCGAAGTCGCTCGCCCCGAAGGTGGTTCCGGCGACGATGATGGTTCCGCCGAGGGCTACGATGACGACCTGTCGATACCGCTCGGACATGTGCGCCGCAGCGAGGCCCCACTCCGAGATCGGGGATCGGCCGGCCCTGGGTGTGGGAAAGTCGAGCCGGGCCGCCACGTACTCCATCGTGATGGCGAGCGCCCACAGCGCCAGCCGCAGCCGCTCGCTGCTGGCGGCGCCAAGCAGCCACGGCACGGCCGACACGGCGAACCAGAACAGCGTACGCATGCTCCGGCGGCGCAACTCGTGGCGGCGCAGGACGACCACCAGGTACAGACTTCGCCCCAGCTGAACCGCGACGTACGTGCCGGCGAAGAACCAGCCGCGGTGGCCGAAGGCGTCCGGCACCGCGGATGCCAGCATGAGGCTGCCCAGCATGATCCCGATGACGGTCAGCTGGGTTGAGGCCCGTTCCGGATCGAGCCGGTCGGTCATCCAGACCGTCATCATCCAGATCCACCAGATGGCTGGCAGCAGCACCGTCGCCTGCAGGAGATCGAGCCAGTCCAGGTCATCGATCAGGCCTTGGGAGACGCGGTCCAGCGCGAACACGAAGACCAGGTCGAAGAACAGCTCGAGAAATGTCACGTGCTGCGGGCTGGTGGGATCGCGCAACACCCCAGCATCGCTCGCCGGCATCGGCATGCCCTTCCGAAAGTCGGTCGCTGTTCCGCGCCCGGCTGTCGTACCACGTTGATGGACGCCGCCGAGCCGAAACGGCTCGCCCGCCGGCAGGCCGCGTCCGCAACCGCCTGCTCCACCAACTGACGTCACCAAAAGGGCCTGCTGTCACCCCATCGTGGTGCAGGGGCCCTTTCCGGTGCGAAGTCGCGCAAGACGTGGGCCGCCGGTCAACGGGTTCCGAAGATCTCTCGCGGTCGGATCAGGGAAGACGACCACGACATCGGGCAAATGTGGGAAAATTTCACCATAGGGGCGCCTGTTCAGCCCGAGTGCCGCAGCTCATCACGACTCTCGTTCTCGGCTGAACGGCGCCTTCCTGCCTGTGTCCCCCAAATGGTGGCAAACCGCCCTCAACGAGGTTGGGCCCAGGCTTCGCCTAGGAAGGAGCAGCAGTAATGGTGGGACGTACCCGACTGTGGGCAGCAACGATGGCGCTCAGCGCGGCGGTGGCGGGCACCGCCGTGGGAAGCGCGGCCATGGGCGACGGAGGAGACGACTCCCGCGACTCGCACGACTCGTTCGACTGGCGGGACGCCGGCAATCAAGACTCGCGGGACGCAGGCAACGAGCGGGAGCGGGGGACCGTGCGGGCGAAGCTCAGCGGCTTCCAGGAGGACCCGCTCACGATCTCGACGCCCGGCTCGGGTCGGTTCGTGGCGCACATCGACGAACGAGATAAAGAGATCGAGTTTCGACTGAGCTACGAGGACCTCGAGGGAGACGTCCAGCAGGCGCACATCCACTTCGGGGGGAGGCACCAGAGCGGCGGGATCGCCGTCTTCCTCTGCTCGAACCTGAAGGACGCGAAGGGCGGCGCGCCACACGGCGTTCAGCCCTGCCCCAAGTCTCCCGCCACCATCGAGGGAACCATCAAGCCCGGTGATGTCATCGGCCCGGCAGACCAGGGCATCCAGCCCGGAGAGTTCGACGAGCTCGTCGACGCGATCGAGGCCGGCGTCACGTACGCCAACGTGCACACCTCGAAGTACCCGGCGGGCGAGATCAGGGGCCAGATCAGCGACGACCAGGACGACGACCACGGTGACCACCACGGTGACGACGACTGACCGGGGTGCGCTCACTCCGGAAGGTATCCACTCATCCGGTGATGAGTGGGTGGATGCCTTCCGGGGGTGCAGGACAGCGTCCCGCGGTGCCATGTCGCGGACGCTCAATCCGCCAGACCCGTGGCGCGCCGGAGCAACGCCCGTCGCTCCGCCGCAGAGCCCACCACATCGGCGGCGGCCCGGAACAGGGCGGCGGCGCGGACCGGGTCGCCGTGGCGGGCGGTCAGCTCGGCCTCCGCGGCCAGCGCCGGCGGGTAGCCGTCGAGCGCCCCGCCGGAACGGGCCTCGGCGACCAGGGACAGCCCGGCCGCCGGACCGTACGCGTACCCGTGGGCCACCGCGCGGTTGAGCCGGATCACCGGCGTGGGGCGGATCAGGGCCAGGTCGTCGTACCAGCGGGCGATGGCCGGCCAGTCGGTGTCGGCGGCGGTCGGCGCGGTGGCGTGGCAGGCGGCGATCCGGGCCTGGAGGGCGTACGGGCCGTGGCCGGCCCGGTCCAGCAGCGACCGGCCCTCGGCCACGGCGGCCCGGTCCCAGCGGGAGCGGTCCTGCTCGTCGAGGGTGAGCAGGTTGCCGTCGGCGTCGCGGCGGGCCGCCCGGCGGGAGTCGTGCAGCAGGAAGAGCGCGAGCAGCCCGGCCGCCTCGGGCTGCTCCGGCATCAGCCGGTCGAGCAGCCGGGCCAGCCGGATCGCCTCCGCGGCGAAGGCGGGCTCGCCGTCGGCGTCGTACCCCCGGGTGAAGAGCAGGTAGAGCACGGCCAGGACGCCCGGCAGCCGCTCGACCAGCGCGGGCCCGGTCGGCACCCGGTACGGGATGCCGGCCGTGGCGATCTTCGTCTTGGCCCGGGTGAGCCGCCGGGTCATGGTGGACTCGGTGACCAGGAAGGCGCGGGCGATGTCGGCGGTCGGCACCCCGGCCACGGTGCGCAGCGTCAACGCGACCCGCGCCTCCAGGGCCAGCGCCGGGTGGCAGCAGGTGAAGATGAGCCGCAGCCGGTCGTCCACCACGTCCCCCTCCGGCTCGGACGGCGCCGGCTCCGGGTCGGTGAGCCGGGCCAGCTCGCGCAGCTTGCGGCGTTCCACGCTGGCCCGGCGCAGCACGTCCAGGGCCCGGTTCCGGGCGGCCGTCATCAGCCAGCCGCCCGGATTGGCCGGTACGCCGTCGCGCGGCCAGCGCTCCAACGCCGTGGCCACCGCCTCCTGGGCGCAGTCCTCGGCGAGCGTCCAGTCACCGGTGACGCGGATCAGCGTCGCCACGATCCGCGGGTACGCCTCGGCGCCCGCGACGGCGACCGCGTCGGCCGCGTCGGTCACCGGCGTCAGTCCAGGTCCACGAGGGGCCGCAGCTCCAGCCGGCCGCTGTACGCCATCGGGTGGGCGCGGGCCACCTCGATCGCCTCGTCCAGGTCGGCGCACTCGAGCAGGTCGAAGCCCACGATCACCTCCTTCGTCTCGGCGAACGGGCCGTCGGAGAGGAGCAGCTCGCCGTCGCGTACCCGGACGGTGGTGGCCGCCGACGCGGGCCCCAGCGCGCTGCCCATGAGCCGCTGGCCCCGGCCGTCCCGCTCGGCCACCCACTCCTCGATGTCCGGGGCGGCGGTCGGGTCGGCGTCCGGCTCGGTGTCGGTGCAGACAAACATCAGGTACTTCATCGGTTCGCTCCTCCGTGTCGTGGTTGCAGCAGCCTGACGAACGGCACGCCCGGATCCGGACACCTGCCTACCAGAATTTTTTCGTGGGTGATTTTCCGGGCCCGACTGGGTACTGCCGGGCGATGTTCTTCATCTTCGGGCTCCGTACCAAGGTCGACCGGTCCGGTGTCGTCACCCGGGTCTGCCGCAACTGCGGCAACCAGGCCGCGCAGGTGATCACCCGCCGGTCCACCAGGTTCACCCTCTTCTTCGTCCCGCTGATCCCGGTGCGCACCCGGTACACCCAGCAGTGCACCTTCTGCGGCGCCGAGTACGACATCGCCCGGGCCGAGGCGCAGCGCCTCCCGGTCGGCTGACCATGGCCGCCTTCCTCTGCTGGCTGATCGGCCGGCAGCCGGTCGTCCCGGCCACCGCCCCGGTGCACACCGTCTCCCGGCCGCCGTGCACGCCCGGCCGCCGGCACCGCCGCCGCAGCCGACCCTCGGCCGGCGCCGAGTCACCCCGCTCGCCCTGGAACCGCTCCGCCGGCCGCTGACCGGCCGGTGATCCTCCACCCCGTACGGACCCCGTCCCGCCTGCGCGATCTACGCTGGCGCCGCCGTCCGAACGGGGAGAATCGTGCGCAATCACCCGGCCGTCGTGCTGGTGGCCGTCCTGCTGTCCACCGTCGCGCTCCCGGTCTCGCTGACCGGCGCGTCCGTCGCGCTGCCAGACATCGGCCGCGACCTGCACGCCGGCCTGGCCGGCGTCCAGTGGGTGGTGAACGGCTACAACGCCACGTTCGCCAGCTTCATGCTCGCCACCGGCGCGCTGGCCGACCTGTTCGGCCGCCGCCGGGTCTACGCCCTCGGCGTCGCGGTCTTCGCCGCCGGCGGGCTGCTCGCCGCGGTCGCCGACAGCATCCTGCTGCTAGACGTCGCCCGCGCCCTCGCCGGCGTCGGCGCGGCCGCCGCGGCGACCAGCGCCTCCGCGCTGCTCGCCGGGGCGTTCCAGGGACGTGCCCAGGCTCGCGCGTTCGGCCTCTTCGGTACGGCGATCGGCGTCGGCCTCGCCTTCGGCCCGTCGATCGCGGGACTGCTCATCGAGGGCTTCGGCTGGCGGGCGGTCTTCGCCGCCCCGGCGCTGGCCGCCTGCGCCGTCCTCGCCCTGGTGCCGCTGCTGCCGGAGTCCCGCCAGCCGCACCCGGGACGGGTCGACTGGGCGGGCACCGTCTCGTTCACCGCCGCGCTGCTGCTGCTCATCTTCGGTTTCGTGCAGGGTCCCGCGTACGGCTGGGCGGCCCCGGTCATCGTCGGGGCGTTCGCCGCCGCGGCGGCGCTGCTGGTCGTCTTCGTCCGGGTGGAACGCCGTCGCGCCGAGCCGATGTTCGACCTGGCCCTGCTGGCGAGCCCCCGGTTCCTCGGCATCTGCCTGGCGGCGGCCACCATCGTCGCGGTGCTGGTGCCGCTGCTGGTCTACCTGCCGTCGTACCTGACCACGGTGGTCGGGCTCAGCCCCGGCGCGGCGGGCGCGACGCTGATCCTGCTGACCGCGCCCACCCTGGTGCTGCCGCTGCTCAGCGGGGCGCTGACCCGGCTGGTCCCGGCCACCGCGGTCACCGTCGTCTCGGTGGTGGTGGTCGCCGGCGGCGCGGCCTGGGCCACCGTGCTCCGGCCCGACGCGGACACGGCGACGCTGGCCGGGCCGCTGCTGACCATCGGCGTCGGGGTGGGGCTCTCCATCGGGCTGCTCGACGCGATCGCGATCGGCAGCGTCGCGCCGGGCCGCGCGGCGACCGGCGCCGGGATGATCAACACGGCCCGGTTGACCAGTGAGACCATCGCCATCGCCGTGGTGGGGGCGGTGCTGGCGAGCACCACCGCTGGCCGGCTCGCCGACCCGGGCTTCACCGGCGGCCTGCGTACGGTGCTCTGGTCGCTGGCGGGGCTGGCCGTCGCGGCCGCGGTGGCCACCGCGGTGCTGGTCCGCCGCGGCGCGCTCCCGGCCGTACCGGCGGAGAGCGCCTATCCTGGCGGATCATGACGAGCAGCGCGCGGCGACTGGCCGAGATCCGCGGCGGGGTGCCGCCCCGCCGGCACAACGCCCGGACCGTCGCCGCGCTGACCGGCAACCCGGGCTGCACCCGCCGGGCGGTGCTGGACAGCGCGGGGGTGGACAAGCCGAAGCTGGCTGAGCGGATCGGCTTCCCGGCCCGGTTCGGCCAGTCCCGCTTCGCCATCACCCGGGGCAACGCGTTCGAGGCGCAGGTCAAGGCCGACGGCGGGGCGGAGCTGCTGCGGCTGGTCGCCGAGCGGTTGGGCGTGCCGGTGCCGGCGGAGGCGAGCTGGACGGACCTCGGCGGCGCCGACGACCTGCCGGACCGGCACGAGCGGTCCCGGGCGGCGCTGACCGACCCGGGCGAGGGCGCGGCGCTCTTCGACCATCCGCTGCTCGGTCTCGACGTCGCCGGCCAGCGGGTGCACCTGGAACCGGACCTGGTCGCCGCCCGGCTCGCCGGCCGGTTCCACGTCGTGGAGGTCAAGTCCTTCCCGGTGGTTGACGGGCAGGCCGACCCGGCGAAGGTCTCCGCCGCCGCCGTCCAGTCCGCCGTCTACGTGCTGGCGCTGCGCGAGCTGCTCGCCGCCGAGGGGCACGGCCCGGAGCTGGTGTCGCACGAGGTGGTGCTGGTCTGCCCGCGCGACTTCGGCAACCGGCCGGTGGCCAGCCTGCTCGACGTTCGCAAGCAACTGCTGGCGCTGCGCCGCCAGCTCGACCGGATGGCCCGGATCGAGGCCCTGCTCGCCGACGTGCCGGCGGAGTTCACCGCCGACCTGGACGCCGACCCGGGCACGCTGGTCGCCGCGCTGTCCCGGGTGGAGGCCCGCTATGCGCCGGAGTGCCTGGCCGCCTGCGAGCTGGCGTACTTCTGTCGGCACGAGGCGCGCGGGCACACCTCGGCGCTGGGCCGCCCGGTCCGCGAGGCGCTGGGCGGGATCGTTGAGGTCGCCGAGGTGCTGGCGCTGGCGGCCGGCGAGCGGGCCCCCGACCCCGAGCAGGGGGAGGCCGCCGCGCTGCTGCGCGCCGCCGCCCGCCTGCGCGCCGACGCCCTCACGGGAGGCCCCGCATGAGTACGCTGCGCGCGCTGGCGAAGGCGCAGGCCCTCGCCGCCGGGGTGGCCCAGCCGGTGGCCACCGTCCGGCACCTGCACCTGTCGGAACGCCCGCTGGTGCTGGTGCCGCTGGCCATGGCGGGCGAGGCGAACGCCCCCCTGGCGGCCCTGGTCGGCGCGGCCCCGGACGAGGCGCGGCTGCTGATCGTGCCGCAACCCCGCAACCGCCAGCAGCGGTTCGCGTTCGCCGCCGAGCTGGCCGGCGTCGTGCTGCCGTACCTGGACTCGTTCCGGAGCGTCACCGAGGCGGTGCCCACCGACCGGGGCCGGGACGTCCGCCACCGGTACGTCGACGCGCCGCAGCTGCTGGTGCCGAACCCGGCCGGGGTCACCTTCCTGCGACTGTTCGGCCGCTCCACCCGGTTCCGGCGGCCGGACGGCGACTACCCGGTGCACCCGTCGGTGCCGCTGCTCGGCCGCTGGCTGACCTTTTTCGCCGAGCGGGCCGAGTACCCCGGCTCGGCGGCGCTGCTGGCGATGACCGAGGCGCTGACCCTGCACTGGGCGACCGGGCAGAGCGCGGTGGAGGACCTGCACCTGCCGGCACTGCTCGGCTGGATCGACCCGCCGGCCGGGCTGACCGGCGCCGCGGCGGCCGCCCGGGCCGAGGATCCGACGGTCTGCCCGCCGGCCGGCCCCGCCACCGACCCGGACTTCGACAACCGGCGGCTGGCCCCGGCGATCGCCGCGTACGCCGACGCCGAGGCGGACCCGGTCGCCCGCGCGGCGGCGTACGCGGAGTTGGAGCGCCTGCTGCGCGACCAGCTCGCGCCCACCTGGGAGCTGATGTGGCGCGGCGTGGGGCTGCTGCGCGCCCTGCCGCCGGGGGCCCGGGTGGCCGGCCGGTGGGACGGCGACAAGGACGCCTTCACCGGCTACGCCGAGCACGTCGACGCCGGGGGCGGCCCGCAGCCGCGCCGCGACGGCGCGGTGGCCGCCGCCGTGCGCCTGCACCGGCTGGAGCGGGTGCTGACCTCGTACGCCGTGCAGCGCGCCTACGACGATCCGCTGGTGATGGCCGAGCACCGGCTGACCGGGGAGGCGTTCGTCGGCGACGTGGCCCTGGCCGACCCGAAGCGGGTGGACGACACCGGAAAGCGGCCGGTGCTGCGCCCCCGGATCCAGCTGGTCACCACCGAGTCGGTGCTGGTGCCGGTCGGCGCGACGCTGTGGTCGCCGGCCCGCCCCGCGCAGAAGGCCCGGGTGGTCTTCGTGACCCCGGGCGCGGACGGCAAGACCGAGGTGGTGCTGGAGCTCTCCGGCGGGATGGGCCGGGGGTTGACGGCGCCGCCGGGCACCGTGCCGGAGGTGGGGGAACGGCTCTGCTTCACCACCCTGTCGGACGCCTTCCTGCCGGCGGGGAACTTCCCCCCGCCGGAGGAGACCCCGTGGACGCACGGCGGCCCGCCGGCCGCCGCGCCCGCCGCTGACGGCCCGGCAGCCGAGGCCAAGGGCGGCTCCGGCAGCGGCGACGGCGACCCGGCGGAGGAGTGGGCCTGAGTCCGCCGTGGAGGCGGTGCCATGCTGACCCGATGAACCGTGACCACGACCGGGTGCGGCGCAGCTACGACACGGTGGCCGAGGAGTACCGGTCGCGGCTCGCCGACGAGCTGGCGGGCAAGCCGTTGGACCGGGCGCTGCTGGCGGCGCTGGTCGAGGAGGCCGGGCCGGGCGCGGTCGTCGCCGACCTGGGCTGCGGGCCCGGGCACGTCACGGCCTGGCTCGCCGGGTCCGGTGTCCGGGCGGTGGGGATCGACCTGTCGCCGGAGATGGTGGCGGTGGCCCGGCGCGCGTTCCCGGCGGCGGAGTTCCGCGAGGGTGACCTGCTGCGGCTGCCCGCCGCCGACGGCGAGTTCGGCGCGGCGGTGGCGCTCTACTCGGTCATCCACCTCGACCCGGGGGAGCTGCGCCCGGCCTGCGTGGAGCTGCGGCGGGTGCTGCGCCCCGGCGCCCCGCTGCTGGTCGCGGTCCACCTCGGCACCGAGGTCCGGCACCTGGACGAGTGGTGGGGCCACCGGGTGGACGTGGACTTCCACTTCTTCGCGGCCGAGACGGTGGTGGCGGCGCTGACCGACGCGGGCCTCGCGGTCGAGGCGCGGCTGGAGCGGGTCGCGTACCCGCAGGAGGTGGCGACCCGCCGCCTCTACGTCCTGGCCCGTCACGCACGGTAGCCGCACCGAGTTATCTTCCTGCGGCCGGTCAGGAGAGACCGGCCAGCGCCGCGCGCCCCGGTACCGCGTGCTGGTCGCCCTCTATCGGCAGGGCGACAGCGCGTCACCGTCCTGATCGGGCGGGTGACGGTTGCCGATCGGCTCTGGCGGCGGCATCGGGCGGTGACTACGCTTGCGCCGTTCGCCGTCCGTGACCGGTCCTCATCGTCGAGGGTGCACGTCTGAGAGAGAGCCGGAGCGAATAGTTGTGCTGCCGCAGGACGTGAGCCGCGCCGTCGTGGCCCGTCCCACGCTGTCCGGCCGCGTCGGTCTCGTCGCGGCCGCGGTCGTCGTACTCGGGGAAGCCTGCTGGCTGCTGGCCGGGCTGCCCGGTGCGGCCCTCGCCAGCGACCTGGGAGCGGTGGCCGTCGCGGCCTGGGCGGCGGTCGCCTGCGTCGGCGTGGCCCGCCGGCACCCGGTGGCGCTGCGCCGGTTCTGGACCCTGCTCGCGGTCACCATGGCGCTCGCCGCGCTCGGCCGGGTGCTGTGGATGGTGCAGCGGCTCAACGGGCACCAGCTGCCGCACAACCCGCTGATCGGTGGCATCTTCACCGCCGGCATCATCACCGGCACCGCTGCGCTGCTCTGCTCCCTGGCCGCCCCGCACAGCCTGATCGGGCAGGCCCGGACCCTGCTCGACGGGGTGATCGTCGGGCTGGCCCTGATCCCGATCGGCTGGGTGGTGGTGTTCCGCGACGTCGCCGCCGCCGACCTCGCCGACCCGCTGCGCACCTTCGGCCTGCTCTACCCGATGTTCGACCTGATGCAGCTGACCATCCTGGTCGCGGTCGCCGGGCCGTCCCGGCCGATGTGGCGGCCGTTGACCGTGATCGGGGCGAGCCTGGCCATCCGGGCCGCCGCCGACACGGCCTACGTCTCGCTCGTCGCGCACGGCAGCTACACGCCCGGTCACCCGATCGACCTGTGCTGGCCGCTGAGCTACCTGCTGATCGGCGCCGCCACCACGTGCCCGCCGCCCACCGGCAGTGGCGGCGGTGAGGAGACCGCCGAGTCGCCGCTGCCGCCCTGGTGGCGGGTGGCACTGCCGTACCTGCCGGTCGGCGGGGCGATCGTCGCGGTGGGGCTCGCCCGCCGGCCCACCGGGCAGACCCCGCATCTGATCTTCCTCGGCATGATGGCACTGCTCGGCGTGCTGGCGCTACGCCAGGGGCTGGCCGCCAACGAGAACCTGCGGCTGGTGGCCCGGCTGCGCCGGCTCGCCTACTCCGACCAGCTCACCGACCTGCCCAACCGGCTGACCTTCAACCGGCGGCTGCGCCGCGCCCTGCGCGACGACGCGCCGGTCGCCGTGCTGCTGCTCGACCTGGACGGGTTCAAGCAGGTCAACGACCGCTTCGGGCACGTCACCGGCGACCGGCTGCTGACCAGCATCGCCGAGCGGATGCGGGACGCCACCGGCGCCGACGGGATGATCGCCCGGCTCGGCGGCGACGAGTTCGCGGTGCTGGTCCACGGCGACCGGCCGGTGCCGCCGGAGCGGCTCGCCGAGCGGCTGCTCACCGCCCTGGAGCCGCTGCCCGGCGAGGAGGACCTCGGCCTCAACCCGTCGGCGAGCATCGGCATCGCCGAGTACGGGCCGCAGCACACCTCCCACACCGACCTGCTCCGCGACGCCGACATCGCCATGTACGCGGCCAAGGCGGCCGGCAAGTCCGCGTACCGGACGTGCACCCCGGCGCTGCGCGAGTCGGCGGTGACCCGCGCGGAGCTGATCGCCGACCTGCGCCGCGCCGTCGACGAGGGGCAGCTCCACCTGGAGTACCAGCCCATCGTCGACCTGGCCACCGGCGCGGTACGCAGCGTCGAGGCGCTGATCCGCTGGCGGCACCCCCGGCTCGGGCTGCTGGCCCCGGCCCGCTTCCTGCCGCTGGCCGAGGAGACCGGGCTGATCCTGCCGGTCGACCGCTGGGTGATCCACGAGGCGTGCCGGGCCGCGGCGGCCTGGCGGGAACGCGCACCCCAGGTGACCGTCGCGGTGAACATCGCCGCCGCGCACCTGCGCCGGCCCGACCTGATCGCCACGGTCACCGCCGCCACCGCCGGCGCCGGCCTGCCGCCGCGCGCGCTCACCCTGGAGCTCACCGAGTCGGCGCTGATCGAGGGGAGCGACGCGGTGCTGGACCGGCTGCGCCAGCTCCGCGAGCTGGGCATCCGGATCGCCATCGACGACTTCGGCACCGGCTACTCCTCGCTGAGCTACCTGCACCGGATCCCGGCCACCGAGCTGAAGGTCGACCGGTCCTTCGTGGCCCGGCTCGGCACCGAGGACCCCCGGGCGTACGCCACGGTGGACATGGTCAACCGGCTCGCCGCCGCGTTCGACCTGGCCGTGGTGGCCGAAGGGGTGGAGACCGACGCGCAGCACGCGGCGGTCACCGCGATCGGCTGCGTGCACGGCCAGGGCTGGCGGTACGGCCGCCCGGCCGCCCTGCCAGAACTGCTGACCACGCTGACCCCGGTCGACGTCGTCCGCTGACCCCGGCAACCCGGCCCGCCCGAGGCAGGTCGAAGGTCCCGGGCCGGACAGGGGGTTCGGCCCTGCTCCGGGCACCCCGCCGACCGCCACGATGGGACGGTCACCGAGAAGCGCCACCATCCTTTCAGGAGCCCCCCATGAAGCGACGGACGTTGGATCTGCTGTTCAGCATCGGCGGGCTGGGCCTTGCGGTCCTGCTGCTCGTCGTGGGCATCGTCCTGACGACGAACGCCAACTTCGCCAACACCTACGTGCACGACCAGCTCGGCGCCCAGCACATCAGCTTCAAGCCGGCCGACACCCTCACCGACGAGGAGAAGAAGTCCGACTGCCTGCGCGAGTACGCCGGTCAGCAGCTCACCACCGGCAAGCAGGCCGAGTGCTACGCGAACGAGTTCATCGGCCTGCACCTGAAGTCGATCGGCGGCGGCAAGACGTACGCCGACCTGGGCGGCCCGCAGACCGCGCTGAGGGAGCAGGTGGCCCAGGCCGAGCAGACCAAGGCCGCGAACCTGGCCGACCTGCAGAAGCAGCTCGCCGACGTCACCGCGCAGCGGGAGACGGTCTTCAAGGGCGAGACGCTGCGCGGTCTGCTGCTCACCTCGTACGGCTTCAGTGAGTTCGGCCGCAAGGCCGGCCAGGGCGCCCTGGCCATGTACCTCGGCGCGGCGCTGCTCCTGCTGCTGTCGCTCGCCGGCCTGCTGCACGCCTTCCGGACCCCGGCCAGTGAGACGTTCGCCGCCCCCGAGCAGGCCCGGGACCGCGTCACCACCTGACCCGATCAGCCGCACCCGCCGCCCCCGGCCTCCCACCCGCTTCGGGAGACCGGGGGCGGCCGTGTTCCCGCACACGTCCGTCGGCCCGGTCCCAGAATTGGGGTTGACCCTCACGTAACGGCAGGCGGGAGCCTTGGTCGCGGAAGGGAGGGAACCATGGCGTACACGGTGGGTCAGGTGGCGAAGCTGGCCGGGGTGACGGTGCGGACGCTGCACCACTACGACGAGATCGGCCTGCTCTCGCCGAGCGGGCGCACCTCGGCCGGCTACCGCCGCTACGACGACGCGGACCTGGAGCGGTTGCAGGTCGTCCGCTACTACCGGGAGCTGGGGTTCCCGTTGGACGAGATCGCCGCGATCCTCGACGACCCGGATGCGGACCCGGCGGCGCACCTGCGCCGGCAGCACGAGCTGCTCACCGGGCAGATCGGGAAGCTTCAGGACATGGTGGCGGCGATCGAGCTCGCGATGGAGGCGAGAAGGATGGGGATTCAACTGACGCCGGAGGAGCGGTTCGAGGTCTTCGGGGACTTCGACCCGGACGCGCACGCCGAGGAGGCGGAGCAGCGGTGGGGCGGCACCGAGGCGTACCGGGAGTCGACCCGGCGCACCGCCGGCTACTCGAAGGAGGACTGGCTGCGCAACAAGGCCGAGAACGAGGAGTGGGGGCGGCGTGTCGCCGCGGTCATGGACTCGGGCGCGCCGGCCGACAGTCCGGCGGCGATGGAGCTGGCCGAGGAGCACCGGCAGCTGATCAGCCGCTGGTTCTACGAGTGCTCGTACGAGATCCACACCGGGCTGGCCGACATGTACGTGGCGGACCCGCGGTTCACCGCGTACTTCGAGAAGATCCGGCCGGGGCTGGCCGAGTACCTGAGCGAGGCCATCCACGCCAACGCGATCAGCCGGGCCTGACGCTGCCGAGCTGCGACCATGGGCGCTGAGGTGTCCGCTCAGCCCGGGAGGTCCACAGTGCTCATCGTCGCCGGCAGTCTCTATGTCGACCCGGACGGCCGGGACGCCTACCTGGCCTCCTGTGTGGAAGCGGTCCGGCAGGCGCGCTCCGCCCCGGGCTGCATCGACTTCGCGGTCAGCGCGGACCTGGTCGAGCCGGGCCGGATCAACGTCTACGAGCGGTGGGAGACCGACGAGCAGTTGCTCGACTTCCGTGGCTCCGGCCCGTCTGAGGAGCAGACGGTGGCGATCCTCGGCGCCGAGGTGCACCGGTACCGCGTCTCCGGCGTCGAGGCCCCCTGAGTTGCCGGGCGTCCGGCCCTGGCGGCGGCCACCACCGCCAGGGCCGGAGAGCCGCTACAGAATCAGGTCGAGCAGCAGGACGCCGACGAACCCGACCACCGAGATGATCGTCTCCATCACCGACCAGCTCTTGATGGTCTGCCCGACCGTCAGCCCGAAGTACTCCTTGACCAGCCAGAATCCGGCGTCGTTGACGTGCGAGAAGAACAGCGATCCACAGCCGATGGCCAGCGCCAGCAGCGCCACCTCCGGTCCCTGGAGCGTGGCGGCCAACGGCGCGACGATGCCGGCGGCCGTGATGGTGGCGACGGTGGCCGAGCCGGTGGCGACCCGGATGCCGACCGCGACCAGCCAGCCCAGCAGCAGCGGGGAGAGGTTGGCGTCCTTGGCCGCGTCGGCGACCAGGTTGCCCACGCCCGCGTCGACCAGCACCTGCTTGAAGCCGCCGCCGGCGGCGACGATCAGCAGGATGCCGGCGATCGGCGGCAGCGACCCGCCGAGGAAGCCCGAGACCTGGGAGCGGCTGAAACCGGTCCGGTAGCCGAGGAAGATCATCGCGAAGATGACGCCGGCCAGCAGGGCGACGATCGGGGTTCCGATGATGTCCAGCGTCTTGCGTCCCGCGGTGCCCTTGTCGAGGGTCAGCTCGCCGATCGCGCGCAGCAGCATCAGCGCCACCGGCAGCAGGACCGTGACGACCGCGGCCCACAGGGCGGGTGCCCGGCGCGCGCGTACCCGCTCGGTGGCGGCCTCGTCGATGAGCTCGCCGGGGTGGCCGGTGCCGGGGTTGATGAGGTCGTCCTCGGCGACCAGGTCCCCATCGGCGTCGACCGGGCCGCGGCCGGTGGCCGCGGGCCCCCGCCGGCCGGCCGGGGTCAGCGGTCGTCGGGTGGGCAGCAGCGCCTCCGGCGCGGTGGCGGGCACGTAGCGGGCGATGAAGTTGCCGAAGACCGGACCGGCGATGATCACCGTCGGAATGGCCACCAGGAGGCCCAGCGCGAGGGTCTGGCCGAGGTTGGCGCCGAGGGCGTCGATCGCGACCAGCGGGCCCGGGTGCGGCGGCACCAGGCCGTGCAGCACCGACAGGCCGGCCAGCGCCGGGATGCCGATCTTCATCAGCGGTACGTCGGTCCGCCGGGACACCAGCAGCACGATCGGCACCAGCAGCACCACGCCGACCTCGAAGAAGAGCGGCAGCCCGATCAGGGCGGCCACCCCGGCCATCGCCCAGGGCAGGGCCGTGCCGGAGACCCGGCTGACCACCCGTTCGACGATGCTGTCCGCCCCGCCGGACTCGGCGAGCAGGCCGCCGATCATCGCGCCCAGGGCGATCAGCAGGCCGACCCCGCCCACGGTGGAGCCGACCCCGCCGCTGAACGAGGTGATGATCTTGTCGGCTGACACGCCGGCGACCACGCCGAGCACGGCCGCGCCCAGGATGAGCGACAGGAACGGGTGCACCTTGCCCCAGGCGATGAGCAGCACCACCGCGGCGATGCCCAGCAGGGCCGCGATGATCAGTTGGGTGTTCCCGGCGTCGGTGAGCGGTTCCGCCGGTGCGGCGAGCAATGTGACCACGGTTATCACGACCTTCGGTAGTCGTCCGTGCCGGACTGGGACGGGCGATCACACAGGAGCGGTGGGTGCTGGCTCCGGCGGCAGGCTCGGCGCCAGCCGTCGCAGCGACGCGAACGTCGGAACGAGCGCGTCGTACAGCTCGGAGAAGAGCGGCAGCAGGGCCGCGTAGGTCGCCGCCGAGGCCGGGTCGGGGCGTACCGTCTCGTCGATCTCCACCAGGTCGGCGGCGACGTCGATCGAGTCGATCAGGCCGAGGGCCTGCATGCCGAGCAGCGCGGCGCCGAAGCTGGACCCCTCGTGCCCGGCGGGGAAGCGCACCGGCATGCCGAGCGCGTCGGCGAGGATCTGCCGCCACAGCGGGCTGCGGGCGAAGCCGCCGCTGGCCCGGATCTCCCGGACCTCGTTGCCGGCCGCCCGCACCGAGCCCAGGACCAGGGCGAGCTGCTGGCAGACCCCCTCCAGCGCGGCCCGGACCAGGTGCTCGCGCCGGTGGCCGTGGGTCAACCCGACGTACGCGCCACGGGGCAGCGCGCTCCAGTGCGGCGCCCGCTCGCTGAGCAGGTACGGCAGCATGATCAGCCCGCCGGAGCCGACCGGCGCCCGGGCGGCCAGGTCGAGCAGCTCCTCCTCGGCGTGCTCGCCCAGCTCGGGGGCGAGCGCCTCGCCGGCCCACTGCAGCACGATGCCGCCGTTGTTGATCGCCCCGCCGACCACCCAGCGGCGCTCGGTGAGCGCGTAGCAGAACACGCCGCCGAGCGGGTCGACGGCGGGCCGCTCGACGGCCACCCGCATCGCCCCGGAGGTGCCGATCGAGCAGGCCACCACGCCGGGCTTGACGGCGCCGAGGCCGAGGTTGGCCAGCGGGCCGTCGCCGGCGCCGACGACGACGGGGGTGGTCGCGGGCAGGCCGGTCGCCGCGGCCGCCTCGGCGGTGAGGCCGGGCAGCACGGTGGTGGTCGGGACCAGCTGCGGCAACTGCTCCTCGGTGATCCCGGCGATGCGCAGCGCCTGCGCGTCCCAGGCCAGCTTGTGGATGTCCATCAGGCCGGTGGCGGAGGCGACCGAGTGGTCGATGACCAGCGCCTCGGCGAGACGCAGCAGCACGTAGTCCTTGATGCCGACCCAGTGCGCGACCCGCTCGAAGAGCTTCGGCTCCTGCTCGGCGTACCAGACCAGCTTGGGCAGCGGCGCCATCGGGTGCACGGGCGTGCCGGTGCGGCGGTGCAGGGCCAGCCCGGACGGCGCGGCGCGCAGCCGCTCGGCCTGGGCACTGGCCCGGGAGTCCGCCCAGGTGATCGACGGGGTGAGCGGGGTGCCGTCGGCGGCCAGGCCGATCAGGCTGTGCATGGCGGTGCTGAACGACAGCCCGGCGATCGGCTCGGGCAGCTCGGCGACCACGGACCGGACCGACTCGACCACCGCGTCGAAGATCAGCGCGGGGTCCTGCTCGGCGTAGCCCGGGTGCGGTTCGTCGAGCGGGTAGCCGACCGAGTGCGCGGCGAGCTGCCGCCCCTCGGTGTCGTACGCGACGACCTTGGTGCTGGTGGTGCCGATGTCCACGCCGACCACGACGGTGGAGGTCGTGTCGCCCATCGGTTCACCTCCTCGCCCCGAGGGCCACGGCGCACCCCGGCTTGCGGCTGACGTTACCGACGCCGTGACCCCCTCGCACGGTGAAGCGGCCCGACCCGGCGTACCCGGTCCGGCCCAGGAATCGACGCAGCGGATTCCGCCTATCGTGCGGGTCAATCCACCGATCGGCCAGATTAATGACTTTCGCGTGTCTTTTCGGTCTTCCGTCGTAGTTGATGTGAATGACACCCCGATTGGTGGACTCGCGCGGCGGAGGAGTCGGCGTGGCGAAGACTGATTCGACGGGTTCCACATGGCGGTACCGGTGGGCGTACCGGCAGAACGAACGGCGGCAGCGGGCCTTCCGCGACGCCGACGAGGCGTGGCGGCGGCGCGACGACGAGCTGCGCCGGCTGCGTGCCCTCGCCGGCTCCTTCCAGGGATCGGTGGAGGCCGGCGTCGGCCTGCCGATTGAGCTGGCCCCCGGCGAGGTCGTCTTCTGGACGCTGCCCGCCGCGCAGCTGGTCGAGGTGCGGCACACCGCCGTGCTGCCGGCCCCCGAGCTGACCATCGACCCGGACCCGCTGGCGGTGCGCCCGCGCCGCCCGGAAGGCCTCAAGGTCACCGACGCGGGGCTCGCCGTCCTCACCAACCGCCGGCTGGTGCTGCTCGGCGGGCGCGGCCGGCGCGACTGGGCGTACGGGCGGATGACCGGCCTGGCCCACGACCCGGCGGCCCCGGTGACGCTGATCCAGGTGCTCGACCGGCGGCGCACCTCCGGGCTGCTGCTGCCGACCGGCGCGGTCGCCGACTTCCGGTTCAAGCTGACCCTGGCCTTCGCCGACGCGATCGAACAGCGCGCCGCCGTGGTCGCCCAGCTCGACGAGCTGATCGCCGAACACACGCAGACCCAGCCGTTCCGGCCGGGCATCGTCACCCCGGCGCAGGCCCGGTTCAGCGCGCGGGTGCCGGGCGGCCGGCGTACCGTCGCGGTGGCGGCGGCCCTCGCCCTGGTCGTGCCGGCGATGCTCTTCGAGTCCGACCCGCCGGTGCGGCCCGGCTCGGACGTCGCCTCCGCCGCCACCCCGGCGGCCACCGCGACGCCCACGCCCCGACCGGTCGCCCCCGTAGTGCGGGTCGAGACCACGATCGCGCCCAAGCCCCGGAAGCGGACCGGCGCCGCGCCGACCCCCTCGCAGTCCCGTACCGCCGCGCCGCAGCTCGCCGGCGAACGCCGCTGCGGCGCCCCGGCGAACCCCTTCGGGTACGACTACTGCGGCGGCTCCCGGATCCGGAAGCCGGCCGAGCGGATCTGCGACTACTTCGAGTGCGTCCCGGGCTTCTGGTCCGGCCGCGGCTACGTCGTGCAGTGCCGCGACGGGATGCTCAGCCTCACCGGCGGCCAGGCGACGGCCTGCGCGGGCCGCCAGGGCGTCCGCCGCACCCTCTGGACCTGACCCCCTACGACTGGCCTCGGCCGCCGAAGTCGGGGACGGTGAGCGTGCCGTCCTCGGCGAGCGGGAAGCCCGGGTTCCAGGCGACCTCCCACAGGTGACCGTCCGGGTCGGTGAAGCAGCCGGCGTACCCGCCGTAGAAGGTCTCCCGGGCCGGTCGGGTCACCGTCGCCCCGGCCTCCGCCGCCTCGCGCAGGACCGCGTCGACCTCCTCGCGGCTGCGCACGTTCTGCGCCAGGCCCAGCCCGCCGAACCCGTCGCCGCCCCGGTCGGTCAGGCCGGCGTCGTCGGCCAGCTTGTCCCGCCCCCAGAGCACCAGGGCCAGCCCGCCGGCCTGGAAGAAGACGGTCTCCTCGACCTCCTGGCCCCGCCAGCCGAGCCGCTCGTAGAAGGCCCGGGCCCGGGCCAGGTCGGTCACCCCGAGGGTGACCAGGCTGATGCGTTGCTCCATGTCTTGACCGTATCGACTCGTCCCGCCGGGGCTCGGGCCAGCGCCGCCACCCGTCCGCCATCCACCGTTCGACCGCCATGAATCCACCGAACCGGCCCACGGCGATGGCGTGTCCTGCGGCGGCCCGGACGGTTGTACCAGGCGGACGCGGAAACCCCTCGCGATGAGAGGCGACACGGTGGCGGCGACGGACGGCACAGCCTCGGGCTGGCGGACCCGGTGGGCCAGGCGGGAGAACGAGCGGCGGCGCACGGCGTACGAGGCCGCCGTGGCGGCGTGGCGACGACGCCAGGACGAGCTCCGACAGTGCTGCGACCAGGCCGAGGAGGCCGAGGAGCCGGCGGAACCGCCGGTGGGACTGCCCGTGCCCCTGGCGCAGGACGAGGTCGTGGCCGCCGTGCAGCCCGCGGCGGAGCTGATCGAGGTGACGGCCCGGCACACCACCGGTCTGCCCGCGCCCGAGCTGACCGTCGTTCCCGTCGAGGAGACCGCCCGGAAGCCACGGCTGCCGAAGGGCGTGGCCGTGGTCGACGCCGGGATGGCGGTGGTGACAAACCGGCGGCTGATCCTCGTCGGCCGCGGCGGGACCCGGGAGTGGGCGTACCCGGAGGTGGCCCGGGTGGCGCACGATCCCCGTGAGCCGTTCACCCTGCTGCACCCGCACGACGCGGGCGGGATCGGGGGAGTGCGGGTACCCCGGGCCGCCGCGTCCGGCTTCCGGCTGCGGCTCACCCTGGCGTACGCCGAGGCGACGGGAGCGCGGGACGCGCTGCTGGACCGGCTCGACGAGGCGGTGGTGGCGCACTGGCGCAGCCGGCCCGCGGAGCCGGCCGCGGCCACCCCGGCCGAAGCCCCGGTGGTCGCCCGGCTCGCCCGCCCGGCGCTGGTCGCCGCCGTCGCGGTGCTGGTCGCCGTGGCAGCGGTCTCGGGCGTGGTCCGCCGGTCCACAGCCGACCGGCCGGTGGTCGGGATGCAGGTCGACGGCGGGACCGGTCCGGCCGTGGCGGACCCGAGCGCACCCTCGACGTCCGCCTCCATCGGCGCGCCGATCACGTCCACCGGGCCCACCACCGGCCCCCTGCCCACCGGCACCGGCGCGCCCGGCAGCCCCGCGCCCGGCACCGCGCCGGCGGCACCCGGCTCCGGACCGGCCACGTCGGGCGCTCCGGGCCCGACCTCGGGCGGGTCGCGGGTCACGCCCTCGAATCGGCCGACGCCCGGCGGCACCGGTCCGAGCACCGGCTCGCCGAGCCCGACCGCGGTCGACTTCTGTGGCGCCCCGGAGAACCCGTACGGCTACAACTACTGCGGCGGCTCCTACATCGACGACCCCGCCCCGGACGTCTGCGACTGGTTCGACTGCGTCGACACCCTCTGGGACGGCAAGGGCTACCTGGTCCTGTGCGAGGACGGCCTGATCAGCATGACCGGCGTCCAGAGAGGTCCCTGCGCCGACCACGGTGGCACCCGGCACCCGGTCTACGTCTGACCGGTTTCCCGGGCAGGGGCCGTCGACCCCGTCGGCTCAGGGCGCGGGCTGCCGAACCGGAAGCAGCCCACCGAAGACGAGCGCGGCGCCGACCGGCAGCAGGTCCAGGTCGACCCCGATCGCGACGAAGCCGACCAGCACCAGCGCCGGCGCCCAGAACGGCAGCAGCCGGGGCCGGACGACGGCGGCCCGGACCAGGAGCGTCAGCAGACCCAGCTGGAACAGCGCCGGGCCACCGATGAGCACCAGGTCCGGCGTCGACACCGCCTCGGCGAAGCGCGGGAACAGGTCGCCGAGGATCACCCAGCCGAAGGCGGTCGCGCCCATCAGCCCGGCCACGGTCGCCAAGTCGGTGAGCACCCGCTGGCGGGGCGAGGTGGCGAGCAGCCGGCCGCGCAGCCCGACCATGAACACGGCGAACAGGACGATGCCGAGCAGGAACAGGGTGTGCCCGGCCAGCCAGGGCCACCCCGACTTGTCGCGGTACCCGTCCAGGCCGTCGAGCAGGCGGAGGACGCCGTAACTGAAGAGCAGCAGTGACGCGGTCACGGCCGTCGGCCGCAGCCAGACGTACGGGGCGGGGGCGGTCGCGCGGGAATCGGTGGTGATCATTGCGTCAGCCTGGCAGCGCAGCCGGGTTGGAGCATCGGGGTCTTTCCCGTAGCGATCCCGGAGGTCCAAGCCCCGACACGGTCAGGAATCACGCCGGACAATCACGGTGCGGGGTCGGCGGGCGAGAGACCGGCCGGTCGCGGCGCGGGTGCCGAAGGCCGCTGGGCGGCGGATGGCGCGGCCGTCACCTGGTCCTGTCGTAGCAGTGCCAGCAGAGCCGAGATGCGCGCGTTGCGCACGGCGTGGCCATCGCGTCTCAGCTGGTCGGCCAGGGTGTCGCGGGTCAGCGGCAGACCTTCGCACTCCAGTGCTTTCCTGGCGGCCCGAGCGACCGGTAGGAGATCGTCCATCGTGGCGTCTGGCGGCGCTGTGCGGCGTGGGGAGAGCGACGCTGCGCTGCTGTTCCGGTCACCGTCTTTCGATACGGCGACGCCACCGGCGCGTCCATGATCGTCCCCATGGCGACGGGGACGATCTTCGGTGCTGCGCCGTGGGCGGGCGCCCCGTCCCGCGACAACGGGTCCGTCCCCGCTGCCGGTGGGGACGAGGGCGCCGCGGTGGGGACGGGGCATGGCAGCTCGATTCAGGGCGATCTTGGTCATGACCAGAAAGCCGAGCGCGGGCAGGGCGGCGGCGATCCACCCGATGACGGACTGTTCCGCTTCCACGACCTGCGCGGCGATGGACAGGGTGACCGCACACATCAGGACGGTGGCGGGGAACCTGGTCGAGGCGTGCTGGCGTTTGCGGTAACGCAGCTCCAGCCCGGCAGCGATGGACATCAGCTCCAGGACGATGGCGTCGGCCCAGGCGAGCCAGCCGTCCTGACCGTGGGAAGCGGCGACGTTGTGGACGTGGGTGAAGCTTGCCGCCCCAGCGGCGCCACCGATCGTGAGCATGATGACGATCTGGGTGAGGTTCTCGGCACGCGATCCGCGTGAGGGCGGCACGTCGAAGGAATCTGCGCCAACGGGGACGCTGTGCTGCTGGTCAGCCGTCGCGGCTGTGGGTGGGGCCATAGGACTCCTCGGATCGGGAGGGACAGGGCATGAGCTGACGGGCTGACATCACAGCGGTGTCCCCTCCTGGTCGAGTCGTCGGCAATCGCAACCTGCCTACCTATGGATGCTCGTTGCGGTGCGTCTTGTCAAGGCACAGTGCTAGCCGGATGGCACGTCGCTGCCGCATGATCACGGTCGCAGTGTGACCCCCTTGGGGAGTAGCCCTCACAGGGCAGTCGGAGCGGGTCACACCTCGGCGGCGATGGGTAACAATGCAGGTCACGGCGCTGACAGGCGGCCCCAGCGCCCTCGTTTGGGGGCTCGTTTCGCGAACTGACCCAAACGCTGACGGAAACGAGCCCCCAAACGAGGGCCCAAACGCACACCGACATCAGGGCTGACAGTGGCCATGCCCTACGGCAGCCGGAAGGCGACGCCGGCCGCCCCCGGACGCATTCCATCAACGGCACTGCGGCCAGCACGCCGCCACCGGCCGCCGGCAGTCGCGGCACTGCTGTCAGGCCGTGTCAGGCCCTGTCAGGCAACGCGCCCATCATGGTCAGCTTCCAGCCCCGGGGCCGTCAGGTCATGTCAGGTCGCGATCGATGCCGCCGCCTTGAACCGCCGCGCGCGGCGCAGCGCACGGGTCATGCCGGCGGCGTTGACGCGATAACCACTCGCCCGCAGGTTGCGCCAGCGCTACCGTCCCGGCGTGTCCCGTACCCTGACCCTCGTCCTGGTCGACCCCGCCGGCCAGCCATTGGGCGCCCTCCCCCCTTACGACGTGCCGGAGCCGTGGTGGCAGGAGGTCGGCTCGGTGGTCGCCGAGGCGCGACGGCGGCACGCCCTCGACGTGGCGGTGCTGCGGCTGCTCGCCGCCGACCGGCCCGAGCCGCCCGGCGGCCACCTCACCTATCTCGGCCAGGTGGCCGAGCGGCCGACCGTGCCGCTGGACCTGGTGTCGGTGGACCTGTCGCCGCACCCGCTGCGCGCCCCCTGGGCCGAGCCCGGCGGCCCGGCCCGCAGCCTCGCCTGGGCCACCGCGCAGCTGCACCGGCTCGGCCGGCCGGCGACCGTCGTCGCGCAGCAGCGCACCTGGAACCTCTCGGCGATCTGGCGCCTCGACGGCGACCACGGCACCGCGTGGCTCAAGCAGGTGCCCGACTTCTTCCGGCACGAGGCCGCGGTGCTGCGCTGGCTCGGCCACACCGCGCCCGGCACCGCCCCGACCCTGCTCGCCGACGACGGGTCGGGGCGAGTGCTGCTCGACCACGTGCCAGGGGAGGACCGCTACGCGGCCGGCGTCGAGGAGCGGGCAGGCGTCGCCGCCGACCACCATGCCATCCAGGTCCGCGCCGCCGACGATGTGGCGGCGCTGGTCGCGGCCGGCGTACCGGACCGGCGAGGGCCGGCCCTGGCCCGGTGGATCCGCGCGGCCCTCGCCCCGCACGACGTCTCCACCGTGGACGGCCTGCTCGCCGGCCTCGACGACCGCCTCGACGAGGTACGCCGCTGCGGGCTGCCCGACACCCTCGTCCACGGCGACCTGCACCCCGGCAACGTGCGCGGCGACGGCGAGCGCCGGGTGATCATCGACTGGGGTGACGCGTTCGTCGGGCACCCCGCCTTCGACATTCTGCGGCTCACCGAAGCCCTCGACCCGGCGACGGCCGGCCCGCTGCTGGCGGCGTGGGCGGCCCGGTGGCGGGCCGACGTGCCCGGCTGCGACCCGGAGCGGGCAGTGACGCTGCTGCGTCCGGTAGCGCCGCTGCGGCTGGCGGCGGTGTACGCGATGTTCCTCGCCGGCATCGAGCCGAGCGAGCACCCGTACCACGCGGGCGACGTGCCGGCCTGCCTGGACCGGGCCGCCGCGGAGGCGAAGCGAGACTGACGGTCAGGCCCGCTGCACCGGGATCCACAGCTCGGCGTCGGCCTGCCTGCCGTCCGCCGACACCCGGACCTTCGAGATCTCCGGGCCGGGTCGGGTCTGGTACGGGTTCGAGGGGAACCACTGGGTGAAGACGTCCCGCCACAGGTACTGCAGCGTCTGCGGGAACTCCCCCGAGGAGTCGAAGACGGCCCAGGCGCCCGCCGCAACCGGCAGGCTCGCCATGTCCTCCGGCGCGTCGGCGCCGGTCACCACCCCGTGCCAGTAGTCCAGCTCCGTGCCCTCCGCCCGGCTGCCGGCGAGGTCGTCGCTGACGTTCACGATGCCCCGCGGCTCCTGGTCGGACAGCGCCTCCATCCGGCGTACGGTCTCCTGGTCGATGCCGCGGACGAACGCGACGATGGCGGGGTTCATCCCCTCGTGGACCAGGGGGACGCGGGCCTTCCGCCCGACCAGGCGGAACTCGTCCTTCTCCACGATCCGGTATCGCATGCTGGTGTTCCCTTCGACGACGAGTCGGAAGGACATCCGGGGCTGGGCGCGAAGCGCCGCCCTCGTACGCCGGGCTTCGCTCGGCCCGATGCCGTGCACGGCGCGGAAGGCCCGGGCGAACGCCTCGTTGGAGCCGTACCCCCAGCGGACCGCGATGTCGAGCAGCGACTCCTCGCCGGCCAGCACCTCCGCGCCGGCGACGGTGAGCCGCCGCCGCCGGACGTACTCCGACAGCGGGATGCCCGCGAGGGCGGAGAACAGCCGCCGGAAGTGGTACTCCGACGTGACCGCGATCCGCGCCAGCTCGACCACGTCGACCGGCTGGTCGAGGTGCCGCTCGATGTGCTCCATGGCCTGGTTGAGCCGCTCCAGCACCCGGTGCTCCTTCCTGTTTCCACCACCGACGCTAGGCGCCCGGGTGATCCCCGACCCGACATCCTGAGCCCGGCGCGGTCGGTTGCGCTCTGACCGACCGGTGGCGGAAGTGTCGCCGAGACGTGACGAACAGCACCAGGACCCCCCTGCGTTGCCCGTCGTTGGGCTCTTGAGCGATGGCTGGCAGAGCGGCACGCCATCGTCGAGGGGGCCGAAAGATGGATGAGCACGCCGAGTGGGACGACCTGTGCGAGCGCCGGATGGCGGAGCCGGGCGCCGCAGAGGCGTACGAGGCCGCCCGGATCGCGTTCGAGCTGGGTCGTGCGGCGCGGAAGTTGCGGGAGCACACCGGCCGGATCGCTCTCCGCCGGCGGGCGGCTCGCCCGTCAACACGTTGAAGCCGGGAGACGTGCTGGCTCGTGCCACTGGTGCACCGGCTCGGGCGACGCAGAAACGAAGCGCGTCGGTCGGGCTGTGACGCGTCGCGTACGGGTTGGCGGCGCTGGAGCGGTACGGCCTCGCGGTGGGTGGGCGGATGGCCGCCGACCGGGTGCGCCGTTGCCGGCCGGGCGTGCCGCTCGGCACCCACGACCCGCTGCGCTGACCTCGGTTGCCGCGGACGGCCCGACGGCTGTCCACCCTGACATGCGCCCTTCGGATTTCCGTCTGTGTTATAAGCATTATCTGAGGAGGTCGGGTGATGCTTATATCGACGGCTGCTTGGCGGGCTCTGGTGGATGCCGGCCTCACGGTCATCCCGCTCGACGCTGAGCACGTCGAGCTGCAGCGCGGGGCCGCCCAAGCTGTATTGAGAGTGGTCAGCTCCTCAGCCGTCCTGAACCCGAGCGACATCGCCGCCTTGCGAACCCAGCATCGGCAGCCGGTCCTGCTCATTGTGCCGTCGGCGACGCCTGCTGTCCGAGCAGCAGTCGAGGCCGCTGGCTGGTCCTGGCTGGTTGATGCCGGTCGCCAGGTCAGCGGCCTCCTGTCCATGGCAGGTCACCCGTTGCCCATCGGGAGCCGGGACGCTGATGCCCCGCCTCGCCGCACCAGACCAGGTCGCGTGCCGTGGGGCACGTTCACCCTGTTGCGACGACTGGCAGACCACCCGTGGGCCACGCAGCAGCAGTTGGCTGCGCTTGCCGGTGTCTCCCAGCCTCGCGTGTCACAGGCCCTTGCCGCGTTGGCTGACCAAGGTCTGGTTCATCGCACACCGGCTGGTTGGGACGTCACCGACATTGACGCCGCCTTCCAATGGTGGCTGCACGCGTACCCGGGGCCAGGTGGTTTACGAACCCTCTGGTATGGCTTGGAGCCGCCGGTGGAGCAGGCGGAGACAGTCATTGGCCTGCTGACGAACGGCGATCATGGACGGACCGCCGTGTCCGGTGACGTCGCGGCCGACTTCATCGCCCCATGGCGAAGCCCGCGCCGAGCGATCGTCTATGCCCAGACCGGCTTGGACCTGACCTCTGCGGGCCTGACACCGGCCGACGAGGATGACGCGACGTTGGAACTCATCGTGCCCAAGGACCCTGGAGTTTGGCCCTGCCCGGCGGTCCAAGTGCAGCCCGAAAGCATGCCATTGGCAGACCTGTTGCAGGTCCTCTGGGATGTGTCGCGTACGCCGGGCACTGACACAGACGAGGCAGTACAACACCTTCAGCGAGTGATGCGTGAGCGTCGTGAACGAGTACGTAGGAGCCAGGTGGCATGATCGGGCACACTTCAAGTGAC
This sequence comes from Micromonospora kangleipakensis, assembly GCF_004217615.1. Classification (NCBI taxonomy): domain Bacteria; kingdom Bacillati; phylum Actinomycetota; class Actinomycetes; order Micromonosporales; family Micromonosporaceae; genus Micromonospora; species Micromonospora kangleipakensis. Next base: position 1,980,612 of record NZ_SHLD01000001.1, read on the forward strand.
CCGATTCCTTCCCGACCCGACGCCCTCGCACTGACCTCGACAAGCCGCGCGGCCGACGCAGGTTTTCTGGCACTTGCCGACATGTCGTCGATCGCCGCAGAGCTGCGGTTGGATTACCGAATCGTCGGCGGTCACATGGTCACCCTGCTGACCGCAGCACATGGCGTCGCCGGGCAGGTACCGATGCGTGAGACTCTTGATGCCGACTTTGCCGCTCTGCCGACTGTCATCGCAGATCCCCGGCTTCTCCGCGCTCTGGCCGAGCGCGGTTACCAACGCGTGGATGCCGCCAATCGCTTTGTCCGCGACCGCCGCGACGACCTCGGCCCACTGAATCTCGTGGTTGACATCCTTGCCCCGTCCTACCAGAGCACGCTGGTGCCGAACCAACGTCATGGCGACCTCGTCGTAGACGAGGTGCATGGACTTGTCCTCGCGCTGAATCGTCCAGCGACCCTGCTCCACCTGGACGTTCGGCTGACAAGCGCCGACGAGCTGTCCCTGCGGGTGGCGCTTCCCGACGTGGCGTCGGCGCTGTGCGTGAAGGCGCTGGCGTACCGGGGCCGCTTCGCCGGGAAGGACGCCATCGACCTCTGGCGTCTGCTCAATGCGGCATACGTCGCAGGGCTGAGAGTGGAATCGTGGCCAACCAGCGTCACGGGCCGCGACGCCGCTCAGATACTTCACCGCTTCTTCGGGGCTCCCGGCGCAACCGGCCTCAAGCAGGTGTCCGCCAGGTCCGCAGACCGGACGCGTATGCAGGCGTTGGTGGGTCGTATCGTCGCCCGGCCAGAATGAGCGTGCCCGGCCAGTGTCGCTACAGCCTGACGTGCAGCGGGTACGGGCTGGCGGCGGTGGAGCGGTACGGTCTCGCCGTGGGTGGGCGGATGGCCGCCGCGCAGCACCCACGACCCGCTGCGCTGACCGGGGAGTTGACATGCTGGATGCGGAGACCCTCGCCGCGATCGACGCCCGGATCGCGGCCCGGCGGCCGATCTTCCCGTGGTCGTTGACCTGGGCGGAGGTCGACCCGGCCCGGCACCCGTTCGACCCGTCGACCGTCCCGGACGTGGTCCGCGGCCTGCCGGCCGCCGCCGCGGTGCCCGGCCGGGGCGGCGGTGACCGGGCGTGGGAGGTGCCCGGCGGTGATGAGTGGGCCGACGCGGTGAGCTTCGGCCTCGTGGACCGGTACGGCCGGTGGGCGTGCGGTTGGCGCTACAGCGTCGGCGAGGGGGACTTCGACTGCGGCCCGGTGGGTGCCTGGTGCTGCCCCAACCACTCGATCACCACCCCCGACGCCACCCTCGCCCTCGTGGCGGAGTCGCTCGTGGAGTGGCGGCGCTGGCTGGAGGACCTGGCCGAGCGCTTCGACCGGTTCCTGCCGCTGGTGACCGGTGACGACGCGGAGGTGTCCCTGGACGCGTGGGAGCGGGCCGTCGTCCACGTCGTCACCGTCGTCGTGGACCGCACCCAGGCGGAGAGCGCCTGGTACAACCACTGCAAGCAGGTGCTGGGCTGGTTCCTCACCGTCGCCGGGGTGCCGGACGACCGGCACGATGCGCTCATCGACGCCGCCGTCGGCGGGACCTTCGCCAGTTGGGTCGCCCCGTCGAACCTGGCCATCGGCGAGCTCGCCGAGCGGCTGGCCGCCGAGGTGGCCAACCGTGCGCGATGACCTGCTGACCTGGTGCCGGGTCCGCGAAGAGGTCCGCTGGGCGGCGGCGGCCCGCCCGGTCGGCGGCCCGGTCGCCGGTCGCCGCGACGGGGTGGTGGACTTCGTCCGCGGCCCGGTCGCCGCCCGCGACCCGGCCCGGGCCGCCCGGCTGCTGCGCGCCGTCGGCCGGGCGCGCGCCGCCGCCACCGCCGGCGAGGAGCTGTCGTACGAGCTGCTGGCCGGCTGGCAGGCCGACGTGCTCGGCGTACCGGAGGTGGGGTTTCGGCGCGGGCCCGCGTACGCGAAGGGCGGCCGGGAACGGTACGACCTGGCGCCGGACACGCCGGCCCGGTTCCGGCGCTGCCTCGCCCAGGCGGCCGAGCCGGACGTGCCGCTCGCCGCGCGGGCGGCCCGGGCCTACCTGGACGTGGCGTTCTTCCACCCGTTCTCCGACGGCAACGGGCGGGCCGCCATGCTGACGTTGGACTTCGTGCTGCGGCGGGACCGGGTGGTGCTGGACCTGGCCGCCCCGGCGCTGGTGGTCGTCCGCCGCGCCGACGACCCGGGCGGGGCGGCGGACCTGGCCCGGCTGGTCGACGTGCTGATCACCGCCACCCGCCGACGTGCGGGGGACGGAGGCGGTCGCGCGTCGGCTCGGGCGGTCAGCGGGGTCGGCGCAGGGTGACCGGTGGGCCGAACCGGACCGGGACGCCGGGGGAGTAGAGCACGCTCGCCGGCGGTTCGGCCGGCGGCGGCAGCCCGGCGGCGGCGACCAGTTCGTCGTCCAGGTGCAGCAGTTCGGCCCGGTGCAGCGGCCAGCGGGGATGCCAGTTCGGCAGGTGCAGTGTGCGCCCGTAGGCCCGGGTGTGCAGTCCCCAGCGGGCGGTGACGAAGTGTTCCAGCGGGGTCGGGTCGGCGATCGGCTCACCCACCCGGACCACCATCCGGCTGGTCGCGCCGACCGGGCCGGGCCAGCGGCGCCGGCAGCGGTAGGTCCAGCATTGGCCGTCCCGGTCCATCCGCATCGCCGACCATTTGTACGGCAGCCGCACGCTCAGCTGCGCGACCAGCACCAGCACCAGCCGGGACGCGTCGAGCGAGCGGAATACCACGGCCCGCCGGCCGGTGCCGTCGACCGAGTACAGCCGGACGTTGGTCTCCCAGAAGCTGCCGAAGTACGGCACTCCCGGTCCCCGTCCGAGGCCCAGCCCGACCATCCGGAAACCGGTCAGGCCGACGTAACTGACCCCGTCGAGCGTGTCGGGTCGGGTGCCGACGGGCAGCAGCGGCGCGACGACCTCCGGCGGCACGGCCCAGTGCACGAAGGTGAGGTTCCGCCAGCGTTGCCGCAGGACGGCCCAGGGGAACGCCCGCTCGGGCGCGGCGTCGACCGGCTCGATGTCCACGTGCCCATCCTGCCCGCACCGGTCGACGGCGCATGTCCGCCGGTCGTCAGGTGCTGCGGATCAGGCCCGGCCCGGCGACGATGTCCACGTCGCCCTCGTTGACGTCGTGGCCCAGCTCGCAGCGGAGCACCGGCCGGACGCGGTGGCCGCACTCCCGGTGGGTGGAGAGGACGGGGGGACCGGCGTCGTCGGCGGCCCAGGTGTCGCCCCAGTTGCGCAGCGCGGTGATGACGGGCAGCAGTTCGCGGCCCTTGCGGGTGAGCTGGTACTCGTGGCGGGTGCGCTGCCCCGGCTCCCGGTAGGGCACCCGTTCGAGCAGGCCGGCGGCGACCAGCTCCTTGAGCCGGGCCGCCATGGCGGGCTCGCCGAGACCGACCCGGTGGACGAAGTCGTCGAAACGGCGCGTACCGAGCAGGGCCTCACGCATGATGAGCATCGCCGACCTGCTGCCGACGATGTCCATCGCCCGGGCGATCGAGCAGTTCGCCATCGACCAGGCGTCCCGGTCGTCCCGTAGATCCGTCATACCGGCCAGCCTACGAGCTGACTTGCGTTGACGCCAGTCAGGTGCTTCACTGGGTGCCTGGCTGGCTTGCTTCTACATAAGCTAGCTCGCCGACACTACTCCGCAGACTGGATCGACATGGACATCTCGGCTGCAACCGCCCTGGTCACCGCCGCCAACCGTGCCTTCGGCCGGGCCGTCGCCAGCGAGTCCTCGCCGACAACCTGAGCCGCGACGTGCGCCGCAAGCGTTCCGGCGGCGTGGCCGCGCTCTACCCGCAGCTCCCGTGACCGCCGCCCCTCACCTCTCGCCGTGCGCCACCGGCGCGGGAAGCACCGCCTTCCCCGCCGGCGCCACCGCGGACCGACCCCTCCAGGAGTCCACGTGACCGACCAGCGAACCCTGCCCCCGACCGGGCCGGCCACCACCCAGGGCGCGTCGGCGCCGCCGCCACCCGTCCGCCGCGGCCAGGTGGCGACCCTCGTCGCGATGTGCCTGGGCGCGGCGATCACCTTCCTGCAGATCACCGCGACCGTCTCCGCCCTGACCACCGTCCAGCGGGACCTGCACGTCGAGCCGACCACCCTGATCTGGATCCCGAGCGCCTACACCCTGGCCGTGGCGAGCCTGGTCCTCTCGGCCGCCACGCTGGGCAACCGTTTCGGACGCAAGCGGATGTTCGGCGCCGGCGTCGCCGCGATGATCGCCGGCGGGGCCGTGCTGGCGCAGGCCGGCACCCCGGCCTGGGTGATCGCCGGGCAGCTCGTGGCGGGCATCGGCGGGGCGCTGATCCTGCCGAACAGCCTGGCCATCCTCGGTGCGACCTTCACCGACCCGCACCGGCGCACCGAGGTCATCACCGCCTGGTCGGCCGCCTCCGGCATCGGCCTGGCGGTAGGCCCGCTCATCGCCGGGGCGCTGCTGCGGCAGCACCACTGGCACACCGTCTACCTGTCCACGATCGTGCTGGGAGTGGTCACCCTCGTCGTCGCCGCGGTCGGCGTGGCCGAGTCCCGGCAGGGCACCGGCCGACTCGACGTGCCGGGCCTGCTGCTGGCCACCGTCACCATCGCCGCGTTCGTCTACGCCCTGATCCGGTCCGGACGTGACGGCTGGACCAGCCCGCCGGTGGTCACCGCGTGGCTCGGCTCCGCCGCCGCGCTGGTCGGGTTCGTCCTGGTCGAGCTGCGCACCGCCGCACCGATGCTCGACGTGCGACTGTTCCGGTCGGCCTCGTTCAGCGCCGTCATGGTCGTCGCCGCGGTGTCGCTGTTCGGCTTCACCGGCGTGGCGATCCTGCTCGTCCTGTTCCACGAACGCGCCCAGGGCCTCAACCCGCTGGACACGGGCTGGCGGATGCTGGTGCTGTTCGGCGTCTACGCGCTCGCCGCGTTCGGCGCCGGGCGGACCATCCGCCGCACCGGCTTCAAGGCGCCGCTCACCGCCGGTCTCCTCCTCGGCGGCCTGGCCAGCCTCGGCCTGGCCGCGCAGGGCCCGGCCACCACGTTCGGCCAGCGCTGGCCGCTGCTCGCGCTCTTCGGCGCCGCCTGCGGTCTGGTGGTTGCCCCGGCGACCGCCGCCGCGCTGGCCAGCGTCGCGCCCGCCCAGGCCGGCATGGCCTCCGGGGCGGTCAACGCGGCCCGCCAGGTGGGATCGGTACTCGGCGCGTCCCTGCTGGGCACCCTGCTCACCACCCGGCTGCTCGCCGAGCTGCCGGAGCGGCTCGCCGCGCACCAGGTCGCGGAGCCGGCCCGCGGCGCGGTGCAGTCGGCGGTGGCCGCCGGCACCAGCGGCACCCAGCCGCTGCCCGATCCGGTCCGGGCGGCGCTCGCCGAGGCGCTGACCGCGGGGGTGCAGGCGGGGCTACGCGTGAACGCCATCGTCTTCCTCGCCACCGCCGTGCTCGCTCTCGCTCTCGTCCGCAACCGGCCGCACCACTAGGTCGACCGCTCATTGGGCGGCCGGAACGCAGGGCAGCCCATCGACGATCACCGGACGCACCGGAAGTGCCGAGTGATGGACGATCAGGCCGGGCAGCCGTGGCCTGGCCATCCGCGGCGGCAAGAACCAGCGATTTCGCGAGCATCGGGCTCCTCGGCCCGCTCGGGTGCGCGGGCAGGCACGCAGATGTGTGGATGGGGCTCGGCGGTCCAGACGTGCGGGCCCCGCCCCGCACCGGTTCAGCTGCAGTGACCCAGGTCACTCGGGATGAACTTTTACTCGCCGGTCGCGTCCGGAGCACCTGGATAGCTCTCGCCTTCATCCAGGGAGAATGATGCGTTCAGTTCGCAAGTTATCGGCGCTGGCACTGGTGGTGCTGGGCGTCTCGGCGGTGGCTCCGGGCGGTACGCCCGCGTCGGCGCAGCCCCGGGCCGCGAAGCCGGCGACCACACCCGCGGTCGCGTCCAAGCCCCGGACGGTCACTCTGCTCACCGGCGACACCGTCCACGTCAGCACTAGGGACGGCCAGACGGCTGTCGACGTCGTGCCGGGCAAGGGACGGGAACGGATCCCGTTCATCACCCACAGCGCCGGCGAGGACGTGCGGGTCATCCCCGCCGACGCCGTCGGCCTGCTCAACCGGGGCAAGCTCGACGAGCGGCTCTTCGACATCTCGATGCTGGTCGGCTTCGGCTACGACGACACCCGGGCCACCCTGCCGCTCATCGTCAAGCACAGCGGCGCCGCCCCCGCCGGCCTCGCCGGTGCCCGGACCACCCGGAAGCTCTTCGGGGCCAGCGCTGTCGCGGAGAGCCGCGCGGACGCGGTGTCCTTCTGGAACAACGTCACTTCCGCCGCGAGTGGCACCGAGCGGCAACTGCGGGCCGGGTTCGACAAGATCTGGCTCGACGGGCTGCGCCGCCCCACCCTCGACGTCAGCGTCCCGCTGACCGGCGCGCCGCAGGCCTGGCAGGCCGGCTGGACGGGAACGGGGGTGAAGGTCGGCGTGATCGACACCGGCATCGACCAGACGCACCCCGACCTGGCCGACCGCGTCGCCGCCGCGGAGAACTTCACCTCGGACCCAGACACCCTTGACCGGGTCGGCCACGGCACCCACGTCGCCTCCACCATCGCCGGCACCGCGGCCGCGTCGCAGGGCCGTTACAAGGGCATGGCGCCCGGCGCGACCCTCTACAGCGCCAAGGTCTGCGTCGAGGATGGCTGCCCGGAGTCGGCGATCCTGGCCGGCATGACCTGGGCGGCGCAGCAGGGCGTCAAGGTCGCCAACATGAGCCTCGGCGGACCGGACAGCCCGGAGACCGACCCGATCGAGGCGGCCGTGGCCGACCTCACCCACCGCTACGGCGTGCTCTTCGTCGTCGCCGCGGGCAACAGCGGCGAGGCCGGCGAGTCCACGGTGAACTCGCCCGGCAGCGTGACCGAGGCGCTGACCGTGGGCGCCGTGACCAAGACGGGCTGGCTGGCCTCGTTCTCGAGCCGTGGTCCGCGCGCGAGCGACGCCGGCATCAAGCCGGACATCACCGCGCCCGGCGTCGGCATCCTCGCCGCCCGCAGCTCGACCTCCGGCCTGGAGCCGTACTACGAGAACCCGCAGTACACCAGCCTCAACGGCACCTCGATGGCCACGCCGCACGTGGCCGGCGCGGCGGCGATCCTGGCCCAGCAGCACCCGGACTGGGCGCCTGAGCAGATCAAGTCCACGCTGATGGCAGCCGCGCAGCCGAACGCCGCCACCGGCGTCTACGAGCAGGGCGCGGGCTTCGTCAACGTCAGCCGGGCGATCCAGCAGACCGTCACGACGAGCCCGGTGAGCGTCGCCTTCGAGCGGACCGCCGCGGCGCAGCAGCGCACGATCACGTACGCGAACAGCGGCTCCTCCGCCCTCACTCTGGCGGTGTCTCTCGACGCCAAAGACGCCGACGGCACCCCGGCGCCGGCCGGCCTGTTCAGCCTCAGCGCCTCCTCGGTGACGGTCCCGGCCGGCGGCACGGCCACCGTGACCGTCACCGTGCAGGCCGGAGCCGACCTGCCCGACCGCTACTTCGGCGGTGAGGTGACCGCCACCGGCGGCGGCGCGCAGGTGCAGACCCCGGTCGCGCTCGACATCGCCCGCAGCGAGCTGACCCTCAAGCTCGTCGGGCCGGACGGCGGAGCGCCCACGCCCGAGCAGGGCTGGGTGACCATCCTGACCGACCTGGACCGGAATGGCATCCTGGTCTTCGACAACCCCGCGGTCACCAAGCACCGGATCCGTCCGGGCCGTTACCTGGTCCAGACCTACCTGTTGACCGGCGACCCGTACCTCCCGCACGTCGCTTCGCTGATGCGCCCGAGCCTCGACCTGACCACGGACCAGGCGCTCACCATGGACACCCGCCTGGCGAAGCCGATCGCGGTGTCGGTGCCGAACCCGAAGGCCACCGCGGTTCATCAGGAGTTCGGCTGGACGATCCGGATTGAGCAGCCGCAGATCTGGGGCAGCAACGACCCGTTCGGCGTGCTGATGGGCATCCCCTTCGACCACCTGCGAACGGCGCAGATCGGGGCCGGCGAGACGACCGGCTTCGTCTCCTACGTGAACGGGATGTGGGGCCAGGTGCGCCAGGGCAGCCTGCACAACAGCCCGTACGTCTACCGGGTCTACCTCTACGAGCCGGAGAAGATGATGACCGGGCTGACCCGCAAGCTGGGCGCGGACGACTTCGCCACGGTCCGCTCCCAGATCAGCGCGGACGTGTCCGGCGTGCCGGTGTCGCGGACCGCGGTCGCGCACGCGCCCGGCAACTCGCCGATCTACCGGGACGAGCGCAACGTCCCGCCGAGCTTCAGCTACGACGTGCCGAGCACCATCACGGAGTACTACAACCAGGACAAGCAGGCGGTGTGGCAGTCGACCTCGGCCCAGCTGAGGTACACGTACTACCAGTCGGCGTGGACCAGCTTCCAGCCCGGGCGCACGTACACGGTGAAGTGGGCCAACGCGGTGGCCGGGCCGGTCTTCCCGGAGCCGAACTTCGGCCAGCAGTTCGCCACCCGCTACTGGGGCGACCTGATCGGCGGGCCGGGGCCGCTGCACGGCGACGGCACCGGGCACATGGGCTTCCGGCACGTCCGCGGCGGTAGCGTCGAGGTGAACCTCTACCGCAACGGGGTCAAGGTCGGCGACGCGAACCAGGCGCCCTGGGCGTGGGAGGTGCCTGCGGAGCCGGGTGACTACCGGTTGGCCGCGACCTTCCGCAGCGACCCGGCGTTCACCCTGTCGACGGTGGTCGACGCGGAGTGGACCTTCAAGTCCGGGCACGTGGGCGACGGCGAACTGGTGAAGCTGCCGATGACGGCGATCCGGTACACCCCGGAGCTCAACATCAACAACCGGGCGCCGGCCAACCGGCTGTTCGCGATCCCGGTCTCGCTCGACCGTCAGGTCGGGGCGGCGCCGGGCCAGACCAGCGCCTTGACCGTCGAGGCATCCTTCGACGACGGCAAGACCTGGCAGCAGCTGACCGTGCAGCGGTCCGGCGAGAAGGCGGTCGCCTGGGTGCACAACCCGGCCGGCACCGGCTTCGTCTCGCTGCGGGCCGCCGCGACGGACACCAGCGGTAACACGGTCAAACAGACCATCATCCGCGCCTACCGGTACTGAGGGTGAGCCCTGGACGCGGCGCCCACCGGCGCCGCGTCCGGGTCACCGGTGCCAGCGCAGCCGGTCGCGGATCCGCCGGGCCATCGGCGAGTCCGTCCCGTCGAGCTCAGCGAGGGCCTCGCTCCACGCCTGCCCGGCCAGGGCCGGGTCGCCGTTGGCGGAGTGGAAGTCGCCGATGGAGACCAGCACCTCCGCGGTGTGGTGGGGGGCCCGGGCGCCGCGGAAGGTGTCGATCGCCTGCTGCCAGATCGCCATCGCGTGCGGAAGGTCGTCGATCATCGAGTACGTGTGCGCCAGCCAGGCCTGGGTGGTGCCCACCCCGTGCAGGTCGCCGAGGGCCTCGAACTGCCGCCGCGCCTCGACGAACATGCCCAGCGCCTCGGCGTGCCGGCCGAGCCAGCCCTGTGCCCGCGCGATGGCCAGCAGCGCGTTGGTGGCGCCCCGCACATTGCCCTCGGCGCGAAAGAGCGCCCGCGCGGCCTCGGCATGCCGGATCGCCTCGTGGTAACGCCTCTGGTCCAGCCGGATTTCGGCGATGTTGTTCTCCACGTGGCCCTGCTCGGTGCGCCGGCCGAGCCGGTCGAAAAGCGCCCGGGCGTGCTGCAGGTGCGACAGCCCGCGGTCCAGATCGGCCAGGAAGTAGCAGGCGCCGGCGAGGCTGCGGTGCAGCAGGGCCTGGGCGGCGGGGTCGTCCCCGGTCGCGGCGAGGCCGGTGCTCACCGCCGCCGCCCACTGCGTGAACTGCGCGGTGTCCTGGAAGAAGTTCTGCATGGCCAACGCGATCTGCTAGGCCGTGCGAGGCCGGCCGCGCTCCTTGGCCCGCGCGACGATGTCGGTCAGCACCCGCTGCTCGGCGGCGAACCAGGCCATCGCGTCGGCCCGGTCGGTGAAGCCGCGCCCGGTGACCCCGCGCTCGGACGGCTCCGGCTCCGGCAGCGGCACCTGCGGCAGCAAGGGCAGCTGCGCCGCGTACGCACTGAGCTGGTAAAAGTCGTAGACGCGCTCGATGGCAGCCTCCCGCTCGGCCGCGTCGTCGTGCTCCTCCCCGAGCTCCACGGCATAGGCGCGCAGCAGATCATGCATCCGCCACCGGCCGTCGCCGGGCTGGATCAGCAGCTGCGCCCCGAGCTCGGCGAGCAGGCCGCGGGCGGAGCGCGGGGACAGGCCGCCCAGGGCGGCCGCCGCTTCCGTGCTCAGCTCCCCGGCCGGGTGCAGGGGCAGCAGCCGGAAGAGCCGGGCTGCCTCGGGAGTCAGGGCCCGGTAGGACCAGGAGAAGATCGCCTCCAGCTCGGCGTGTGCGTCCCCGAAGCCGGCCAGCCGGCCGTCGGCCTCGGCCAGCTCACCGGCGACCGCGGGAAGGCTGAGCCCGGGCCGGCCGACGGTGCGGGTGGCGACCAGCGCCAGGGCCAGCGGCAGCCGGCCGCACCGCGCGATGATCTCGTCGACGGCGGCCGGGTCGGCGGCCGCCGCGTCGCCGAGCCAGCGGGTGAGCAGCTCGCGGGCCTCGGCGTCGGTCAGCAGGTCGAGGTGCAGCGGGTGGGCGCCCGCCGGGCCGGCCCCGCCGGTGATCCGGCGGCGGCTGGTGGCGATGACGAGACTGCCGCCGGTGCCGGGCAGCAGGTGCCGGATCTGGTCCCAGTCGCGGCAGTTGTCGAGCAGGATCAGCATCCGGTGCTCGGCCAGGATGCTGCGGTAGAGGCCGGCCTGGGCGTGCAGCTCGGCCGGGATGGCGGCCGGCGCGACCCCGAGGGACCACAGGAAGCCGCGCAGCGCCTCGGCCGGTGTCATCACCGAGTCGCCGGAGTCGAAACCGCGCAGGTCCGCGTGCAACTGCCCATCGGGGTAGCGGGCGGCCAGCTGGTGGGCCAGGTGCACCGCGAGGGTGGTCTTCCCGACGCCGGGCATTCCGTCGATGACCAGCGCGGTGGTCCGCCGGTCTGCGGCCAGCAGCTCCTCCGCGGCGGCCACGACGCCGCGGCGGCCGGTGAAGTAGGGGTGGTCGGCCGGCAACTGCGCCGGCGGCTCGGCCCGGGGCGACTGCGACAACTCCAGCTCGGCTGGCGGCCATAATTCGGCCTCCCCGCCGCTAGGCGGCGCTCCGGGCCGAATGAAGGCCGGTCTGACGCCGCGCCGCGACCTGGAGTCGTTGGCCGGGGCGTCGTGATCGAGCAGGCTGTCCCGGGCCGCGCGCAGGTCGCCGCCCGGCTGGATGCCGAGCTCGTCGGCGAGCCGGTGCTCGATGTCGGCATAAGCCGCGAGGGCCTCGGACCGGCGGCCGTCCGCGGCGAGCGCGAGCAGCAGCCGCGCCTGCAGTGCCTCGTCCAGCGGCTCGCATTCGGCGGCCAGCCGGATCGCGGGCAGCACCAGGTGGACGCACCCGGCCCGCAAGGCGGCGTCGGCCGCCGCCCGGACGGCCGCGAACCGCTCGCCGTCGACAGCGACGAACTCCGGATGGGCCCGGCCGCCGGCCTGCAGGCCCGAGGCGCACCGGTCGCGCCACAGCGCCAGCGCCTCCCGGTAGAGCTCGACGGCCGGCTCGCCGGAGCTGTCACCGGCCTGGGCGACCAGGCGCCGGAAACGCAGCAGGTCGAGCGACTCCCCGTCGATCCGCAGCCGGTATTCGGCGCCGTCGCGGATCAGCACCGAGCCCGCTGCCCGCGTCGGCAGGCCCGGCTCGAAGCGCCGCCGGAGCATCCCGACGTGCCGGTGCACCACATTGACCGCGCTGGGTGGGGGGTCGGACTCCCAGAGCAGGTCGACGAGTTCGGCGACGCTGACCGCGCCGCCGGCCCGGGCGAGCAGCAACGCCAGGATCAGCCGCTGCTGCCGGGTGCCCAGGTCGATTTCGGACTGGCCGCGCCAGGCCCGCACCGGGCCGAGAATGGCGAAAGAGAGCGGGCTGGTCATCTTGATGCGATTTATACAGGGCTGGTTGCCACGATCGCTATAGCATGCCAGGGCCGCGGGCGCGTTGCGGCAATGTGAGCTTCGACTCAGCTTCCGGATCGCCGGCCGCCGGAGTCCTCCCTGCTCAGGCCGCCTCGAGGCCGGTGCGCAGGGCGCGCAGCGCATAGTGGGTCCGGGACTTCACCGTGCCGATCGGCACTCCCAGCCGGCCCGCGACCTCTGCCGGTGACCGCCCGATCAGGTAGACCTCGGAGAGCAGACTGCGCTGCGCCGGGCTCAGCCGGCCGAGCGCGTACCGGATGGCGTGCGACGCCAGCGCGGTGCCGGTGGTGTCGTCACCAGCGGGAATCCAGGTCATGTCGACGAGATGGACCTCGGCCGGACGGTTGAGCCGCAGCCGGACAGCGTCGATGACGAGCCGCCGGCCGACGGTGAAGAGCCACCGGCGGGCGGCATCGGGCTCGGCCGGCACCGAGTCGAGGTGCCGCCAGGCCCGCAGCATCGTCTCCTGGAGCAGATCCTCGGCGGTCTGCCGCTGGCCGCGGGTCAGCACGAGCAGGAGACGCAGCACGGCACGGGCGTGGTCCGCATGCAGCGCGGTCATGCGCTCGGCCCGGCCGGCCGGTGATTCGTCGGGTGCCCGCAGCACGGTATTTCCCCCAGAGGCAGGAGCAACAGTGAATGCGGCACGAGCCTAGGGACGATCGATGCGAATGGACTGACGCGTAAGTGCGGATCGAGTGCCGTCGCCGATCGCAATCGGTCATGGACGCGACGTGACCGCCGCGAGCAGGCCGGCCAGCCGCCGGCCGGTCCGGGTCTGCGCGTACGGGATCAGGGCCAGCGCCTCCTGCCACGCCCGCACCGCGGCGTCCTGGTCCCCGGCGGCGGCGAGGGCGTCGCCGAGCAGCGCCAGCACCTCCGCGGCCGGCGCCGACGCCGAGGCCTCCTGGTAGGCGACGGCCGCCTCGCGCCAGCAGTCGACCGCCTTGCCGAGCTCCCGGCGGGCGGAATGCACCTGGCCGAGCACCTCCCACGCCTCGGCGATGCCCAGCCTGTACTGCGCTCCGCGCGACAGCGCCATCGCCTGCTCGGCGCAGCGCACGGCCTCTTCCTCCCGGCTCAATTCGGCGTTGCTCGCGGCCATGATCACCAGGGCGTCCGCGAGCAGTTTGTCGTCTCCGGCCGCCCGGGCCGGCCCCAGCGCCGCGGAAAGCGCCCGGACGACCTCCTCGTGTCGCCCCTGGGCGCCCAGGATCATCGCCCGGTTGATCCCGGCCCGGGTCATCTCGGCGTGCAGGCCGAGCCGGGCGAGCAGCTCGAGCGCCCGGTCGAGATGCCCGACCGCGGTCTCGTGCTCGCGCCGGAAGTAGGCCGCCCCGGCCAGGCTGCGGTGCATCCGGGCCTGCCCGACCAGGTCGCCGGCCGCCCGGGCGGCCTCGAGGGCCACCTCGCCGGTCGTCGTCCAGTCGGTCCACCGGCCGCTGCGGTCGAAGAAGTGCTGCATGCCCAGGGCGAGCTGCCAGGCGTCGGTGTGCCGGCCCTGCCGGGCGGCCCGGCCGACCAGCGCGATCAGGACCTGCCGCTCGGCGGTGAACCAGCGCATGGCGTCGCCGTGGCCGGCGAAGCGCAGCGGGGTCTCGCCCGGCCCCGGCTCGATCATCGGGTGGTACTCGGAGGCCAGCAGCCGCCGGTGCGCCTGATAGCAGGTGGCCCGGTAGAACTGCAGGCAACGCAGCTCCGCGGCGGCGCGCTCGGCCGGGCTGTCGTTCTCCTCGCCGAGCTCCGTGGCATAGGTCAGCAGCAGGTCGTGGGTGCGGTAGCGGCCCGGCAGGTCCTCGCTGATCAGGTGCGCGCGGCTCAGCTCGCCGATCAGCGCCCGCCCGCTCCGCAGCGGGACGCCGGCCAGGCCCGCCGCCCCGGCGATCGAGATGTCGGGGCCGGGATGGAGCGGCAGCAGCCGGAAGAGCCGGGCGGCCGGGGCGGAGAGTGCCTGGTAGGACCAGGAGAAGACGGCACGCAGGCCGGTCTGCGGGTCGTCGCCGTCGAAGCCGTCCAGGCTCCCGGGCGCTTGGGCCAGCTCGGCGGCGATCTGCGCCGGTGGCGTCCCCGGCAGGCTCGCCGCGCGGGCGGCCACCACGGCCAGCGCGAGCGGCAGCCGCCCGCAGCTGGCGATGATGGCGTCGATCGCGGCCGGGTCCGCTGCGACGCGGCCGGCGCCGAGCGGCCGCAGGAGCGCCGCGCGGGCCTCCTCGATGCTCGGCAGGCCGACCGGCAACGGGTGGGCGCCGGCCGTGGTCAGCAGGGTGCTGAGCCGGCTGCGGCTGGTGACGATCACCAGACAGCCGGGGCTGCCCGGCAGCAGGTGCCGGATCTGCTCGGCGTCCCGGCAGTTGTCGAGCACGATCAGCAGGCGCCGGCCGGCAAGGCTGCTGCGGTACATGCCCGCCTGGGCGTGCAGCTCGGCGGGAATGCCCTGCTGGGGCACCCCGAGCGAGCCGAGGAAGCCGCGCAGTGCCTCGGCCGGGCTCATCGCCGGCTCCCGCCCGTCGTATCCGCGCAGGTCGACATACAGCTGCCCGTCCGGGTAGCCGGCGGCGAACTCGTGGGCGAGGTGGACGGCGAGGGCGGTCTTGCCGATCCCGGGCATGCCGTCGATCGCGAGCACCGCCGGCCCGCCCGGGCGCGCGACCGCCGCGCGGGCCTCGGCGATGAGGTCGTCCCGGCCGCTGAAGAAGGGCAGGTCCGGCGGCAGCTGCGCGGGCCGGGGGAGTGGCGACGGCGACTCGGTACGCGCCGGCTGGGTGCGCTGGTGCAGCAGCCGGTCGTACGCCTCCCGCAGCTCCTCGCCCGGATCGATGCCCAGGTCGTCGGCGAGCCGGCGGCGCACCACCCGGTACACCTCGACGGCTTCCGCCTGGCGGCCGTCGGCGGCGAGCGCCAGCAGCAACCGGCTCTGCAGCGACTCGTCGAGCGGGTGCTGCTCGGCGGCCTGCCGCAACGGCGCCAGCACCGCGCTCAGCCGGCCGCAGCGCTCGGCGGCGTCGGCGGCCTCGCGCACGGCCTGGGCGCGTTCGGCCTCCACGGCGAGGAACGCGGGATGCAGCCGGGAGGCCGGTTCCAGGCCCGCGGCGCACCGGCCGCGCCACAGCCGCAGCCCGTCGAGGGAATGCCGCAGCGCCGACTCCGGGTCGCCGTCCTGCAGGCTCCGGCCCGCCAGCCGGCTCAGCGACCGGAACTTCAGCAGGTCAAGGGACTCCTCGTCGGCGCGCAGCCGATAGCCCGAGAGCTCCCGGAGGATGTGCCGGCCCGCCGACCGGGTGGGCAGGCCGGGCTCGAGCAGCCGCCGGAGCACCCCGACGTGCCGGTGCACGACGTTCGCGGCGCTGGCCGGGGCCTCCTCGTCCCAGAGCAGGTCGACCAGCTCGGCCAGGGAGACCGGTGAACCGGCCCGGGCGAGCAGCAACGCGAGCACCAGGCGCTGCTGGCGGGCGCCCAGATGCAGCTCGGCGCCGGCGCGGACGACCCTGATCGAGCCGAGCACCGAGAAACCGATCGTCTCGCCCGCCTCCGCCCGCACACCGGCAACGGTAACCGGCCGATCCGCCACCCGGAGCTTGCGACCACCGGCCCAGGGGCGAGACCGGGTCTCCGGGACGGCGACGGGAGAGGAAGGGCCGATGACGACGTGGTCAGTTCGATGGTTGAGCGCGTCCGGCAGGGCGTCATCGGCGAGGGCGGCCTTTTCGACGGCCGTACGGCATGTCGGGGGCCGTGGATATCGTCGTGCTCATGATCAACGCGTATGGCCAGAACAACTTCCTGCTGTCGATGATGGCGACGTTTGTCGGGGTTCGACGACGACTCTGACATCTTCCATTCGCGCAGCCAATGTGGTCAGCTACTGGCACACCCCCACCCCTCACTGGAGGAGAAGTGCATCGTCGATCTGTACTTGCCTCGCTGACCGCCACCGCCGCAGCGGCACTGCTCAGCGTCGCCGCCCCCGCCTCGGCGATCAATTCATACAACGCGCAGCCTGCGCCTGAGCGCACCGAGGTCGGAGCGCTCGTGGTGCAGTACGACCGCGACGGCAACCCCGCCACGCCCGACGTCGTCCGGTGGAGCTGCTCAGGGACGATGATCTCGGCGGACGTCTTCCTGACGGCCGCCCACTGCACCGCCAATCGGCCCGCCGGCACCAAGTTCTACGTCTCGCTTGCGCAGAACGTACAGGGCGCGATCGACGCCTCGAACGCGCTCGGTGGGACGCCGGAGCAGATCGCGGCACGAGTGGGTGTCCAGGGCTTCGCCCACTCCGACCCGGCATACCCGGGCAACTCGGCCGACTCCCACGACATCGCGGTCATCAAGTTGGCAGGGGCGCAGGCCACGGAGCTCGCGAAGCGCTGGCCCTTCACCCCGGCCACCCTGCCCAGCGCCAACCAGCTCTCCGCGCTCGGTTCGCGCGCGCTCGACGCCGCACCCTGGCAGGTCATGGGGTACGGCACCCAGGAGGCCCTGAACCAGCCCGGTGGGCAGACCCACCCGGGTGGTGGCGTACGGATGAAGGCGACGCTCGACTTCGACGCGCTCAACAAGACGTGGGTGCGCCTGGCGATGAACGAGAGCCGGGACCTCGGCGGTGCCTGCTACGGCGACTCCGGCGGCCCGAACTTCGTCACCCTCGACGGCAAGCTCGTACTCGCCGGCACCACGATCACCGGTGACTCCCCCTGCTACGCCACCAACGTGGCGTACCGGATGGACAGCGCCAGCGCCCGCGCCTTCCTCGGGCAGTACGTCACCCTGCCGTAACCAGCGATGATGGCGGCCGGTCGGGGATGTCCCCGACCGGCCGTCGTTCTTCGCGCCGCAGTGCCAGGGGCGCCTGCGATCGAAGCGGCGGCTCGGCGGGGACGAGCGCGACGCGACTTCAGGGGATGCGGAAAGCCCCCCGACCTCGCCGTTGTGGCTGGTCGCCGGCTGCTTCCTACCTTTTGCGCCCGAAGGGACTCGAACCCCTAACCTTCTTCCGTGGTCAGATGGTGACGACCACCTTGCCGGTCGCGTGCCCGCCCTCGACCTGTCGGATCGCGTCGGGGGCCTCGGCCAGCGGAAAGGTCCGATCGACCACCGCCCGGACCTGCCCGGCCTCGATGAACTCCGTCAAAGCCACCAGGTTCACCGTGCTCTCCTTCGCCGCCAGCCGCTGACCGACGACCGGTGAGACGACCGTTCCCGTGCGGCTGCCGTTTACTCCGTCGAGCGCGCGGCGGGCTGTTCCTGGGGTTGGCCGTTCAGCTCTGCTCGCGGTGGGGTCGAGGAAGATGAACCGGGCGATGTTCGCAGGGCAGTCGACTCGGGCGAAAACCGGCGGGAAGGCCTGGGCGTTGAGCGGGGAGGACCGGTCACCTCGGGCAACCCTTGGGGGGTGATCAACTGTTCGCCTCCAAGGTCGTGTGAGTGAGGGTAAGCATGATCGAGTGAGTGCTATTTTTTTTCGTGTGAATCTGACGGAATGGGCGAGGACGCAGGGGGTGCATCCGCAGACCGCGTATCGCTGGTTCCGTGATGGGACGTTGCCGGTACCGGCTCAGCGGGTCGGATCGCGCATGATTTTGGTGAACGTCGAAGCCAACACCACACCCGAGGCGGTCGACGGCCTGGGCCTGTATGCGAGGGTCTCGTCCCACGATCAGAAAGATGATCTTGAGCGGCAGGTCGCCCGACTGACCCGATGGGCCGCTTCCGCTGGGCATCGGGTGGTGCGGGTGGAGTCCGAGGTTGGCTCGGGCATCAACGGTGCCCGGTCGAAGGTGAGGCGGCTGCTGGCCGATCCGGGCGTGACCACGATCGTGGTGGAGCACAAAGACCGGCTCGGGCGAGTGAACGTCGAGCTGGTTGAGGCTGCCCTGTCCGCCGCCGGGCGCCGTCTGGTGGTGCTGGATGACGGCGAGGTCGAAGAGGACCTGGTGCGCGACATGGTAGAGGTGCTGACATCGTTCTGCGTCCGTCTTTACGGGCGCCGCTCGGCCGGCAACCGTGCGCAGAAGGCCCTGGAGGCCGCCGAGCATGGCTGATTCCAAGCTACGGCCGATTGACCCGCCGTTCGTCGGCCTCGGCCCCTCGGGAGTGGCGATCCGGGACCGGCTCAAGGGCCTCACGCCTGCGGATGAGAAAGTTCTCCGCGCCGTAGGTGAGCATCTCGGTTTTCTGGCGGGGCGGGATCTCAAGGCGCGTTGCGCTGCCGGTCTGGATCACGACACCGACGCGTGGGCGGATCGGAAGCGTGCTCTGACCGAGGATTCTTCCTCGCGGTGGGCCGGGTCGATCACGAAAGCTTCGCACGATCAGTGGGCGCTGTCTCGACGCGCCCAGCTCGCGCACATCCAGTTTCTTGAGGCCGGTATCGCGACGATCGGGCACCGCCTGTCGCTGCCGGTGGGCGAGAAGGGCAGCAAGCGGGCGCCGGGCGGCTACCGCACCCGGCAGGAGTGGTTCGCCAAGACGCGCCGCCTGCACCTGCTCCAGTGCCGGCTGGAGGCCGAGCGGGCCGACCGGGAACAGGGCCGCGTACGCGTGGTACGCGGCGGCAAGCGGCTGCTGAATGCCCGCAACAACCTGGAGGACGCCCAGCTCACTGAGCCACAGTGGCGCCGCAGGTGGGAAGCCGAGCGGCGGTTCCTCCAAGCCGACGGAGAGTCCGGGAAGCGGTTCGGAAACGAGACGATCCGCTCACCCCCGACGGCGAAGTCTCCCTCAAACTGCCCGCGCCGCTGGCACACCTGGCCAACGCACGGCACGGCCGATACGTGCTCGCCGTGAAGGTGTCTTTCCCGCATCGGGGCGAGCAGTGGCGCGACCGTGTCACCGCGAACCGGGCGGTGGCCTACCGCATCCACGAAGACGTCGCCAAGGGCCGCTGGTACCTGACCGCTTCGTGGACGATCCCGCCGGTCAAGACCGCGCCCCTGAACGCCGCCCGTGTCGGCGGCCTGATCGGCGTGGACACCAACGCCGACCACCTGGCCGCCTGGCGTCTGGATGAGCACGGCAACCCGCTCGGCGCCCCGCTCACCTACGGCTACGACCTGTCCGGCACCGCGCAGCACCGTGATGCCCAGGTCCGGCATGCGCTCATCCGGCTGCCGCACTTCGCCAAGCGGCACAACCTGTCGATCGCGGTCGAAGACCTCGACTTCGCAGCGGAGAAGACCCGCGAGAAGCACGGCCGCCGCAAGCGGTTCCGCAAGCTGATCTCCGGCATGCCCGTGAGCAACCTACGCGCCCGGCTCGTCAGTATGGCGACCGAACTCGGCATCACCATCGTCGTCGTGGACCCGGCCTACACGAGCACGTGGGGCGCGCAGCACTGGCAGAAGCCCTTCACCAGCAAGAATCGCAAGACCACTCGCCATCACGCGGCAGCGGTGGCGATCGGACGGCGTGCCCTGGGGGGGCACCCGATCCGGCGACGGACGGCACCGCCCCCGCACGACCAGAGTGATCGTGCCGGGCATCGGACCGCCCAGGCCGGACCGGGCACCACACGGCGCGAGGAAACCCGCCCCCGCATTCCCGGACCACGGACACGATCCGTCGGCGCCGGATGCGGTGAGAACGCGGGGGACCAGAACGCCCAACACCGTTCGGGGCGTTCGGCCGAGCACGGGTTCTGGCAACAGAACTCACTCCCGCTCAGTCTTTAGGAACGGTTCTGGCAGTACCTGGAACGACAGGCTCTCCCTCACTGGCGTCGCCCCCGATTTGATGGTTATTGCCCGGGTACGACACACACCGAGCGACGAAAGCGAACCCACGCCCCGGGCTCATCCGCGGGGAGACACCCTGAAGAGGAAATGCCATGCGAGCAATCTTGATGTACGGCGCCGGTGATGTGCGGGTGGAGGAGATCCCCGACCCGGTGCTGCAGCAGCCCACCGACGCGATCGTCCGCATCGTGCGCACCTGCGTCTGCGGCAGCGACCTGCACCCTTACCACAACATGCCGGCCTCTGAGGACGGGACGCAGATGGGCCACGAGTTCCTCGGCGTGGTCGAGGATCTCGGCTCGGAGGTGACCGGGCTGAAGCGGGGCGACCTGGTGGTGGCCTCGTTCGCCTTCCAGGACAACACCTGCGACTTCTGCCGCGAGGACGTGCAGGCCTCCTGCCGCCACGGCGGCTTCTTCAGCCAGGCGCAAGCCGAGCTGATCCGCGTCCCGCAGGCGGCCGGCACCCTCGTCAAGCTGCCGGTCGGGGAGGATTCACCGCTGCTGCCGTCGCTGCTGACCCTCGCGGACGTGTACGGCACCGGCTACCACGCCGCCAAGCGCGCCGACGTCAACCCGCGCACCACGGTCACCGTCATCGGGGACGGCGCGGTCGGCCTGCTCGCGGTGCTGTCGGCCAAGCAGCTCGGCGCCGAGCGGATCATCCTCATGGGCCGGTACAAGGCCCGCACCGACCTCGGCCGCGAGTTCGGCGCCACCGACGTCGTCGCCGAGCGCGGCGAGGAGGGCATCGCCAAGGTACGCGAGCTCACCGGCGGCGATGGCACCCACGCCGTACTCGAGGCCGTCGGCTACATGCAGGCCTACGAGCAGGCGCTCGGCGTGGTCCGCGCCGGCGGCGTGATCAGCCGGGTGGGAGTCCCGCAGTACGAGGAGGGGGCGATCGGCTGGGGCATGTTCGGGCGCAACCTCACCCTCACCGGCGGCCCCGCCCCGGTCCGCGCCTACATCGACCAGCTGCTGCCCGACGTGCTCGACGGCAAGGTCGAGCCCGGCAAGGTCTTCGACCGCACCGTCAGCCTCGACGAGGTGCCCGACGGATACCGCGCGATGGACCGGCGCGAGGCCCTCAAGGTCCTGGTCCGTCCCTGACCGGGCACGCCTCCGGGGACACCACCCGCGTCCCCGGAGGATCCCACGCCGATCGGATGCCCGCCCAGGTTCTCTATCCTGGGCGCATGTCGATCACGGACAGGGACCTGGTCATTGCGGCAGCGCAAGCAGGAGCTGCTGTTGTGCGCTCCAAGTACGGTGCGTCGCTGGAGCGCTTTGAGAAGTCCGCGGGCGACTTCGCCACTGCCGCAGACATCGAGGCGGAGCAGGTCATCCTCGACGTTCTTCGCACTGCCCGACCGGACGACGCCGTGACCGGCGAGGAGAGTGGACGCACGGGGGCCGGCGGCGCTGAGCGTATGTGGCTCGTCGACCCCCTGTGCGGCACGCTGAACTATGCCGCGCGGAGCATGCTGGTCGCGGTGAATGTCGCCCTGCGGACGGGCTTCGGCATCACGGTGGCGGCCTCAGCCGACCCGTTCGCCGACGAGGTGTTCTGGACGGACGGCGCGAGCGCGTACGTCCGCAGCGACGGCGTGGACAAGGAGCTGATGCCCTCAGCCGATTCGCGACTGGTGGATGTCAACCTCGATCCGCCGTTTCCGAACGATCCCGAGTTCCGGGCTGTCCGGCTGCTCGCCGACCCGGGGTTCGTCGAGCAGTTCCGCCCGCGCGTGGTCTCCACCACCCTGGCGGTGGCCTGGGTGGCAGCCGGTCGGCGAGCCGCTTACGTAACTGACGGCAACCTGCAGGACAGCGTGCACTTTGCCAGCGGGATCGCCCTGTGCCAGGCCGCCGGATGCGTGGTGACCGGCATCCAGGGGCAGCCGCTGCACACCGGCGTGGGCGGGCTCGTCGTGGCGGCGGACCAGGAGACGCATGCCGCCTTGCTGGCGCTCATCGGCCACCAGTTCCCATCGGAGGGTGGCTCTGCAGTAGCGACACCGTAGAGCCGGGAACGCCTGCTCGACCTCGGCAAACGGGGAAGTCCAGGTCGGCGGCCACCTGATCCGCCGATGGAGTTGTGGCGGACCTCCGATAGTCGTCAAGTGCGTCGCTGGGGCCTGGGGCGTCCGGCCGTGCGGCCGTCGGCGGTGAGGGACGAGGGATGCTCACCCTGGTAGGGGATCCAGACAAATGCCGGCGCGAACGGTACGAAGCCCTGACCGTGCAGGTCCTGGTGGAGGTCCTCAGCGAGCACCAGGCCTGGCAACTCTCCGGCGGTCAGTTCGTCAGCCCATTCTTGTTGCAGTTCGGCCGGGTCGACGCGTCCCTCCGGATCCCACCCGACCTGGGCGGCGCGGTAGCCGGTGAACCGCATCAGCAGCTGGTAGAGGCCGTTGCCTAATTCACTGAGCTCGGCGGCCGTCAGCCGCAGACGCTCGTGGTGGCGGTCCAGCCCCACTTTCCAGCCGGTCGGGGATGCCCCCGACCGGCCGTCGTTCTTCACCCTGCAGTGCCAGGGGGCGCCTGCGACCGAAGCGGCGGCTCGGCGGGGACGAGCACGACCGCGACTTCAGCGGATGCGGAAAGCCCCCCGACCTCGCCGCTGTCTGGTCGCCGGCTTCTTCCTACCTTTTGCGCCCGAAGGGACTCGAGCCCCTGACCTTCTGATCCGTAGCCTGGGCCAGCCCGTCCGGCTTAGTGCAGCAGTGGCTGCAACCACTGTTCGCAGCGGTTCAATCGTCCGCTGCTGCGTCAGTCCGTCCAGCGCCGTTGCTGTCATCCGCTGCTGTCACCAGGGGCGGGTTCGACCGTCGGGGTCGGCGGCGGGCGCAGGAACCGCTGCGGGTGATGGGACTCGGTCATCTCCGCGCGTTGCGGAAGTCCTGGTAGCCCATGATGTGCACCGTCTGGGACGGGTTCAGGGCGTAGGGTATCGCCTTGCCGGTCTCGGCGAACCCGAGCTTGCGGTAGAACGCCCGGGCCCGGGGGTTGTCCTCGTGGACGCCCAGGGTCAGCCACGCCGCGTCGATGTGGTCGCGGGCGAAGCGGATCGCCGCAGCCATCAGGGCAGCGGCGGGTCCAGCCGGGCCGCGGTGCGCCGGGGTGACGTAGACCGCGTAGACGTGGGCGTGGTCGGGAACTTCGGCAAGCGGCGCGACGGCAGCCATCCCGACCCAATCGCCTGCCTCGCCGGTGGCGACGAATGTCGCTGACGAGGCGGAGTCGGCTTCGCGGGCCGCCTCCTGCTGCCAGACGGTGCCGCTGAAGGCGGTCGCCTCGGCGAGTGGCGTGCTGAACGCGGTCGGTGAGTCCTGGAGTGCCTCCAGTCGGATGGCCCTCAACTGCCGCCATTCTCCGGCGGCTACGCGGCGTATGTGGTAGATCATGAAGCCCATTCTCGTTGTGTGGCGGAGCTCAGCTGTTCGGTGATCCGGCTGCATGATCTGCGGCACGGCTGCGTGTCGGTGCTGCTGGCCCTGGGTGTGCCGCGTCGGACGGTGATGGACATCGTGGGGCACAGCACGTTGGAGATGGCCATGACGGTCTACGGGCATGTCAGCCTGGGCGACAAGCGGGCGGCGCTGGATCAGCTCGGCGGCCTGCTCGATGACGGGCGCCCGGAATGACGTTGCTGTCACCGGTTGTCTGTCAGGCCCGGTCGCAAGCGGCCGGTCCTCAGCGTTTTCCCTGTTCAAAAGTGTGCGCCCGAAGGGACTCGAACCCTGACCTTCTGATCCGTAGACAGATGGCTGTCTATGCAATGAGGGTTCGCTCGGACGGCACGTCCCGGTCCCACTCGAACCATGAGCGTCCCGGCGGATACCAGCAGGTCCGGGCATTGGATTCATCGGAACAATTCTTCGAGTTGCCCTGGAAGAGAAGCAAGTCCGATGAGGTACCGGCGTGTCCGCGCCAGTTCGCCGACGTCCGATCACCATCCGAGCACCAAACGGTCCCCGCCTGCGCCGATACGGCATACGTCGTGGGCCTCGGTACCTCCACTGACCCGTGAGGATGGCTCTGACGGCCTGAGTTGGCCCCACCAGGACGGCTACAACTGGCCCCACCGCGAATGGCCCCACCGCGAAGACGATCGGAAATGCCTTCAACACGGTGAGTCACCGCAGCGGACGGGGCCTACCCTATGCCGGCCAACACCGCCGCCGGTGCGAACCCATCCTCATTTGCCGAGATGAGTGCGCCTGATCTTGCGGGCCAGGGCGTCATGCACGATAGACAGAACGCGCAGTCTGACTGCGCGTTCTGTCGGATGGCCATGGACGCAACGGCCGCCGGCCTACGTCGCCATGTCAGTCGTCGGGCTCCACGGTGAACCACCAGTCACCGCTGACGTGGACCTGCAGCCTGACGCCGAGTCCTGTCTCCGTCCGCACCTCTTCTGGTGCGTCGGCCGGGGTGCCGGGAACGTAGGAGTAGTACCAGTTCCACCTCCAGGAGCTGTCGCGGAGGTGGAACGACGTGCCGGGGCCCCAGCCGCCCTTCTCAATCCGGTGCACATTCACGCCAGAGTGCTCGATCGCATCGGATACCCGGGTGAACGCAGCCTCGCTCTCGGTGTCGAACGGCAGCTCGGGGTCGTCGGGATTTGCGCAACCCGAGTCGCGGTCCCGGAACGCTCCGTGCGACCAGGTGAACACGCGGCACGCCGGACGACTCCACGCCGCTCCCTCGTCGATGTACAGGGTGAGCCCCAAGTCGTCTGCCACCGGCAGAACCTGACGTTCCAGGTCCGCGACGTCGTCAAGCTGCCTTTGGCGCGGGAACACCGGCGGCTCACCCTGGTTGATGAGCGAATGGACGTCGTACCCGCCAGGCATGACGAACCTGCCGCCGCCGGGCAGCTCGATTGGGCCTGCCGCCGTGAGTCCGACGACCGCGGCCACGACCGCGGCGACGCTGCCAAGCGCCCGCCGGCGCCGGCTGCGGCGCATTGCTCGCCGTGCGGCGGCGAGGGTACGCCCGGCGTCGGGACCGGCATCCGGGTAGCCCGGGGCGCCCGCCCGCAGCCGGGCGAGAACGTCATCATCGTGAAGCTGGACGCTCATCGCAGATCCCCTTCCGCGAAGATCTCGCGCAGCCGGGCGATCCCGCGCGCGTGGTGGGACTTAACCGTGCCGACCGAGATCCCCAGCTCGTGGGCAACCTCGGTCTCGGTGAGGTCGAGCAGGTGTCGCAGCACCACGACCCGCCGCTGCGCCAGCGGCAGCCGGGCCAGAGCCTGGACCACGGCGTTGCGGGCGACGACGGCACCCGTGTTGTCAGGCCCGGCCTGTTCGGGCAGCGCGCCCGGGTCGACGACGACCTCGCGACGCGTGCGCCGCCACCCATCCACCCGCAGGTTGACCAGCACCCGACGCGCGTACGCCTGCGGGTCGCCGTCGCGCGCCACGCGTCGCCAGGATCGATACATGCGCTCGTAGGTGGCCTGGACCAACTCCTCCGCACGGACCGGATCACCACACAGCAGCACAGCAGTGCGTAACAAATATCGACCGGACGCGACCACGAACTCGACGAACTCCTGATCACGCGTGCCCCCTGGCCTGACGCGGACGGGGGCACCCCCAAGCTCATCAACCACCGTGGGCGCCACGGGTACGGAGCCAGCGGCAGATGGCTCGCTATACATGCTCACACTCATCACCACGCAGCAGCATCACTGAACGTTGTCAACGGATCAGGTCAATCCCAAGCCGCGCCCGGCAGGGCCATACGCGCATCGATGACGCCAAGCAAGGTCAAGCGACCGATCATGCCGCGATCCGCGCGGCACGCAGCGTGACGGCTGGAGCTGCCGCTCGCCATCCGGAACTGCCGATGTCAGTGCGTCTGGGAGGAGGAGCGATCGGACGTTGGGTACCTTGCCCTTCGCTGGGGCGTGCCGCCAGGAACTGGTCCAGCGGACTGAACAGCACCGCGGCGTGGTGCCGTACGCCGCAGGCCGCGCACACGAGCGAGCGGGCCGACGCTGGTACCGTCTCCGCTGGTCAGATCGCCGTAAAGTTGGAGTCATGACATGCCGGTCATCCGTGTCGCCACGGTCGACGACGCCCCCGCCGTGACCGCGCTACTACGCGCGAACCGCGAAGCCTTCGCACCCTGGGTACCACTGCGTGACGACCCGTGGTTCACGCTGGACAACCAGCGCACGATCCTCGAGACATCGCTGGAAGCCCATGCCCAGGGAACCATGGTTCCGCTCGTCATTCTGGACGGGGACGAGGTGATCGGCCAGCTGAACATCAGCGGCATCACCCGGGGCGCACTGCAATCAGCGGCGATCGGCTACTGGATCGGCCTGTCACATCAGGGCCAGGGGCTCGCCACCGCGGCTGTCGGCGATGCCATCGCAATCGCTTTCGGCGAACTCGACCTGCACCGGCTTCAGGCAGAGACGCTGCTGCGCAACACGGCATCGCAGCAGGTGCTGCTGCGCAACGGGTTCCGGCCGTACGGTGTGGCTCCTTCGTATCTGAAGATCGCAGGTAGCTGGCAGGATCACCTCCTGTTCCACCTGCTCACCACGGACTGAAGGCGGGCTGCGCTGCCCCCCGCAAGCGCGCACATCTGCCGATGAGCGCCTACCACGTCGGAGGCCCCTTGCCGGCCGATGATCCTCGCCCGGGCCGCTTGTCGGATCTCCCCGGGATGATGATGAACATGTTCCAGCAGCAACCCGCGCCCGAGGTCCACGCCTTGATCGGCGTTATCGATCTCATCGTCTCAAACCAGCGTCCGAGCAGCCGGGTGGCCGAGCGTTACTCGGCCATGTCCCGGGACGGGATTCGGCTCGTTGTGCGCGGCGCGTTGCCCTACTCCGAGGCGGTGTATGCGCGGTTCGCCTTTGCGCGGGTGTCGCTGGAAGGCTGGCATCTCGGTGAGGGGCGCGGCGCACTCGCCGAGGCCGTCATCGCGACTGCCGAGGCCGTGCTGGTGTTGGCCGACGGCCGCAACGCCCGGCCCGGTGACAAAGCCGCCATCCTTGACGCTGCGGCGCTGCTCACCGACACTGTGGCCAAGCCGGCGCATCGCCAGGTGGATCATGGCTTCCGAGCGGGCCGGGAGGGTTTCGTAGTCCCGGGCCGGGCGGCGGTGGAACATCAGCCAGCCGTAGGTGCGCTCGACCGTCCACCGTTTCGGAACAGGGGTAAAGCCCCTGGCCCCGGGCGGGCGTTGGACGATCTCCATGTCGATGCCGAGGCGGGCGGCGTGCTCGACCAGGTGCGTGCGGTGGCCGCCGTCGACCCAGACCTTGCGCAGGCCGGGGTGGGCGGCGGCGACGCGGTTGAGCAGCTGGGTGCCGGCGGTGGAGTCCTGCACGCTGGCACCCAGCTGCCTGGCTGATCGTCAGTCCGCTGGTCAGGTCTTCAACGCCGGCCGCGGTCGAGGGTGGCGACCTCGCGTACGGCCTCGGCGATGGCCCGGTAGTCCTTTTTCAGGATGTGGTCGTGGTTGCTGGCGACCTTCGCGCTGATCTTGATGTTCGGGTTGCGCTCGACCACCTGATCGACGCTGGCGCGGATGCGTTCCTGCTCATCACCCTTGCTTCCGATGGACGCCCCCGACGCGAACACATACCGCGTCGGGACGGTGATGCCGTCCAGCACCGGACCCAGATTCCGTGCGCGGGCGAGCTTGCCGAGCTCGATGTTGCACTCGGCCATCTGCGCGGCGTTCAACCGCGGGGTCAGGCCCGTCGGGCGCAGCAGCGGCATGAACCAGCTCAACCGCTTGAACAGCTTGCGGATCCGCTGCTCCATCGCGTCGTCGAGCCAGTCGTGCGGTTGCGCGCCTTCCACCAAGACCGCACCCAGGGCACGGTCGGGGTTCCGGCTGGTCCACTGCGCGGCGACGAACGCCCCGTAGGACCAGCCCACCACCAGCGGCCGGTCCACACCCCTGGCTTTGAGGACGACGTCGACATCCCGGACACACGCCTCGAAGGAGTAGTCGGCCGACTTCTTCGATTTGCCGCGGGCCCGCTCGTCGTAGGTGATGTGCCGGTAGTCGGGGCCGAGTTCGGCGATGACCCGCCGCCAGTACCCCTGAGTGGCGAACTGGCCATTGAGGTAGACCACAGGGATACCGGGACCGCCAGTGTCGGTGACGGCCAGGGCCGTATCGTCAACCGGCACCATGCCGGTCCACTTCGAATTGGTCGAGGAAGTGCTGTTCTTCAG
Source organism: Micromonospora kangleipakensis (assembly GCF_004217615.1). Classification (NCBI taxonomy): domain Bacteria; kingdom Bacillati; phylum Actinomycetota; class Actinomycetes; order Micromonosporales; family Micromonosporaceae; genus Micromonospora; species Micromonospora kangleipakensis. The sequence goes on from NZ_SHLD01000001.1 coordinate 2,008,688, forward strand.
GTTGGTCATGACGGATGGCTCTTTCTTTACAGGCTGCGGGCGGTGATGTCGCCGTGGTCGGTGGTCGCGTGGATGTTCAGGCCGGCCGCGGCGCCTTCGGTGTTCTTCAGCGCGTTGTGGATCCGGCCGTAGCCGGTGCCGGCGTCCAGGTAGGCGGAAACTCCGTGGGCGGCGCCGACCGTCACGTCGCCCATCTGGGTGCGCAGCACGACCGTGCCGGAGGTGGCCTCGGCGATGTGGATGTCACCCTTTTGGGTGCTGATCTCCGCGGGGCCGGTAAGGCGGCCGACCGTGACGTCACCGGCGTAGGCGGCCACGCGCACGCTCGCGGCCTCGTCGATCTTGACCGCGCCGTGCGCGCCCTCGCAGGCGACGTCGCCGAGCCGTCCGACGCCCCGGAACTCGGCGGCGGCCGCCTTCGCCTCGATGCGGGAACCGGTGGGCAGTTGGACCGTGACCTCGATGGATCCGGAGGGGCCGAGGATCTGGTTCTTCTCCGCCGGGGCCTTGATCCGCAGGACGCCGTCGCCGAATTCGACCTTGGTCTGCTCAGCTGCCTTCACGTCGCGGCCCTTGGAGGCGTTGGCGGGCAGGACCTCGACGGTGGTGTCGGCCCGGTCGGCGGCGATGACCTGGATGCGCCCGGCGGGGATGTCCAGGACGGCGGAGATCGCGGCGGGGGTGTCGAACTTCTGCATCATGCTCTCCTCGTGCGCTCGTCGTTTCTGACATCGGAAACGCTACGTTGCGTTCGAGTGCGGCGCAACTGATCCGTTGCGCATAACCCGCGTTTGTGCAGGCAGAGGGCCAATTTTCGTTGCACTGGGCGTAGATCTAACGCAATGATAGGTGTCCTGATCGTTGCATTGGACTGTGGGCGAACGCTACGCTGGCGGCACCAGGGAAGCACGAAGGGAGATCGCGGTGCCGGGAGGCAGACTCACCCAGCAGGAACGTCAGCAGATCGCGCTGGGGCTGGCCGACGGCCTCGCCTACGCGGAGATCGCCCGACGTCTCGACCGCCCCACCTCGACGATCACGCGTGAGGTGATGCGCAACGGCGGCCCCACCGCCTACCGCGCCGACCTGGCCCACCGCGCCACCGAACGCCGCGCCCACCGGCGCAAGCACACCCCGCCCCGGGAGCAGGGGGCGCTGGCGCAGGGCCACGGGCGCGACGACGAGGCCGTGCGTGAGTACGAGGAGGCGTTCACCACCCTCCTGATGCAACAGGGCCTGCCCAAGATGATGGCTCGGGTGCTGACCTGCCTCTTTATCGCCGACGCGGGCAGCCTCACCGCGTCCGAACTCGTCCAGCACCTCCAGGTCAGCCCGGCGTCCGTCTCCAAGGCGATCGCGTTCCTCGAAGATCAGGGCCTCATCCGCCGGGAACGCGACGAACGCCGCCGCGAGCGCTACTTCGTCGACGACGACGTCTGGTACCAGTCGACGATCGCCAGCGCCCGCGGCACCGCCCAGGTCGCCGAGACCGCACGGCAGGGCGTCAGCGTCCTCGGCCCCGGCACCCCGGCCGCCGCCCGCCTCGAGAACATCGCCCGCTTCAGCGACTTCATCAGCGAGAGCATCCTCCGCGCCGCGGAGCAGGTCCGCGAAGTCCTCTACACGAAACCCGAAGCGAGCTCAGGCGGCACTGCCAAGCCAAGTTCAGACCGCGGATAGACAGCCGTCTTGATGATCACAGCCAGTGATGCCCACGCCGGCCCCTTCAACCTGAGCCGACCCCACCGCGCGCCCGCCAGACGGCCTCGTTCATGCAGGGGTCGGTGAGATCGGCAAGTCCTTCATCGCAGCTCCCTGGCTTCACTCACACAATGGATTCACTCAACGATGGCGGACTCCGGATAAGGGCGCACTCTCATGCCGCTGATCGCGCGTCTTGACCGGCGTCGAGGATCGCATGCCTCAGCGATAGGCGGCACGCCAGTTACGCACCGTGACAGCCGAGCCCGGAGAGAGCCGGCCAACTGTCACCCTTCAAGTGAAGTCGATGTGTAACGGATCAAGTGCAGCCCGGCATCGCCGGTCGCCGGTCGCACACTGTCGAGTCTCAGGACGTCCGTGACAGAACAGTCTCGGGACGTGGGTGGCAATTTCCGGCTAGCCGGGTGGTGAGGGCGGCTCGGGTGGGCGTCCTCGGGCACGGGCTGCGTCGGATACGGCGATCGCGGCCAGGACGAGAGCAGCGGCGGCGGCGACCAGCACCGGCGGCAGGACGATCGTTGCCGGCGAGATGGCGGCGAGCACGAGGACCCCGGCCACGCGGTCTCGGGACACCCGGCCGAACACCGTGTACTCGATGATGGCCCGTCCGGCGAGGAACAGTGCGGGTCCGCCGAGGATGACGGCGGCCCACGCCGGTGGTGTGTGCCCGAACGGGTGCTCGATTATGAGCTCGTCGCCGACGGAGATCGCGACGATGCCGGCGACCATGACCAGGTGGGCGTATACCGACGACACGGCAACGCGGAGCGGATCAGGGGCGGCGGCGACGGCCCCGCCCAACACCTCCCCGGCACGGTGGATGTAGATCCGCCACAGCAGCACCGTGGTCGCGAACGCCACCACGACCGCCGCGCTGCTGTCCGCAGCGAAGGAGTTGCTGCTGAGCCCCAGCCCCGTCACCAGGATCAGCTCGCCGAGCGCGATGATGAAGAACTGCCGATGCCGCTCGGCCAGGAGCCCGCCCGAGACCGAAAACTCCGCCGCGCTGGCGGGGCCCAGCTGCGGCGTGGGCCAGCCGAGTCTGGCCACCGTGTAGTCCACGGCCACCGCCAGCGCCCACAGCACCCCACGCGGCCACCCCTGCATGAGGGCGCCCGCGAGCCACGGCACCGCCGACACGCCGAACCAGAACAGCACCCGCATCTCGGCACGCTGCCGCTCGTCGCCCCGCGTAAGGACCACGAGAAACAGGCTGCGACCGACCTGGACGGCGACGTACGCGCCGGCGAAGACCAGGCCATGGTCGCCGAACGCCTCAGGCGCCGCGGCCGCCAGCACCAAGCTGCCGAACATGGCCCCAATGGCCAGCACCTGTATCGCTGGCCGTCGGGGGTCGAACCTGTCGCTTACTCCCGCCGACTGGGTCCACACCCACCACACGGCGAGCAGCAACACCAGCGTCTGGAAGGCGCCGCTCCAGTCCAGATGCTCCCGCAGCCCTTGTGAGAGCCGGAAGAGCGCGAAGACGAACACCAGGTCGAAGAACAGGTCCAGGAACGTCGCCCGCTGCTCCTCCCGTCCCCGCAGCAGCCGGGCTGCGCCACTCGTCATCGGTTCGCCCCGTTTCTGCCACTCCTGTCCGCCTCTGACAGTCGTACCACCCGGCAGCGCTGGTGGATGCGGATGTGCTGCTGCGGCCCCGGGGGTCGAACGGCCTCGCCCGTGGCGTGCGACGGTAGAGGCCGATCAGTTCCTTCCAGCCGTCGCCGCCGGTTCTGATCAGGTCGTCGACCTTGGCCAGCCGTCGGGCCAGTGCCGGAGCACGTGCGCTGGCGAGTGAAGCGTCATCCGCGATTCCAGCGCGGAGGGGCTGATCTCCACCGCCCTGGTCGGGTACGCACATCTGCCGCGCGGAGTTCGCTAGCACTGACCGTGACTGGTGACGCACCGTGAGGTATGACTACCTCTCCCGCTTCCAGTGCCGGTGCCGTCTCTCCTGAACATGTCGTGCTGCGTGCGGCAGTGGCTGCCTACCTTGGTCGGTACCGGGGTGCCTCGCGGCTACACACCGAGTCCGACCTGCGGATTTTCCTGACCTGGTGCGTGGGCCCGGACCTGAACCCGCTGTCGGCCGCACGCGCGGACATCGAACGGTACGTACGCTGGCTCCAGGACGTACGCCGCTACCAGCCCTCGACCGTCTCCCGCCGCCTGTCGGTGGTAGTCGGCTTCTACCGCGTCTGCGTCATCGACGGCATCCTGCCGCACTCACCAGCCGACTACGTCCGCAGACCGGTAGTACCACCCGAATCACCCACCCTCGGGCTGGGCCACCTCCAGTTCGAAGCCCTGATCACCACCGCACGGCAGTCGGCCAACCCGAACGACTTCGCCCTGATCGCCATGCTCGGACTGCTCGGGTTGCGGATCTTCGAAGCTTGCGGCGCCACCATCCGTGACATCGGCGAGGAACACGGCCACCGCGTCCTGCGCGTACGCGGCAAGGGCGGCAAAGTCGTCCTCATCCCGCTCCCGCCCGCCGTGGCCAGGGCCGTCGACCGTGCCGTCGACGGCCGCCTCGATGGTCCGATCCTGCGCAACACCCTCGGTGCGCGGATGGACCGACACGCCGCAACCCGCCGGCTCCGGCATCTGGCGGCCAGCGCCGGGATCCGGATGCCGAGGATGCACCCGCACATGCTGCGTCACACCTTCGTCACGATGATGCTCGACGCCGGCGTGAGCCTGCGCGACGTACAGATCGCCGCCCGTCACGCCGATCCGCGGACGACCATGCGTTACGACCGCGCCCGCAAGAACCTCGATCGGCACCCGAACTACATCCTCGCCGCCTACATGGCCTCCGGGACCTAGTGACCACGACACAATCGGATCTGCCGATGACGGTGCGCCGGGGATGCCTTCTGGTTGTGCGAGGAAGACCCTACGCGAGATCCAACAGGTGCATCTCGCCGCTGCGGATCATCCAGTCGTCCCAGTAGCCGAGCCGCCCGCACGCGACACAGCGGCTCGTGATGGCGATCGCTCGGATTCCGTCACCATCGGCATAGAGGGAGTAGCCCACCATAACGTTGAAGTCCTCTTCGTCGCCGTCACCGTCGCACTCGCAGACCATGATGCCGGACCTGGTGTCATCCCAGTACTCGCCGCTGTCCGCGATGAAGTGCTCCGCACCGCAACCACGGCATATGCGCTTCGCCGCGTGCTCCTCGAGATCACCATGAACGCCGAAGACATGTCCGCCGCACTTCGCGCACCTACACAGCCGTACCTCATGCACGTCGTAACCCTCAGCGCCCTGCGCCATTGCGTACTCGGTGAGGTCCTCGAGGCTCTCGCCCATCGGCCGCCGTCGGCTTCGCTGATCACCACAGCCGCCATCTCACCATGCCGGGGCCCTCGCCGCGAGGCGCACGCTCACTGCCGCCGACCGAGCATGGCCTCTTCCGCCGACGGGCCCGACCCGGCGCCACCGCCAATGGGGGATTTGGGCGGGTCGCGGCGGTCAGCGGGTCGCGGCGGCTACCCGTAGCCCCAGGGCGATGAGCACGGTGCCGCTGACCGCTTCCAGTCGACGGCGGATCACCGGTCTGCGGAACCACGCGCCCGCTCGCCCGACCACGGCCGCCAGACCGAGGTACAGGACGATCTCGACAGCTACCTGGAGCAGTGCAAGGAGGGCGGTGGTCGCAAACAACGGCCGGTCGGCCGGCACGAACTGGGGGTAGAACGCGATCATGAACACGGCGGCCTTCGGGTTGGCGAGCATCACCAACGCACCCTCGCCGAAGGGCTTCCACCAGCCCCGCTTCGGGTTGGACAGCAGGTCCTCGGTCGGCTCCTGGACCGACCCCAGCTTCCGGCTCTGCCAGGCGGTCCGCCACGCCTTGACTCCTAGATAGATCAGGAATCCCGCGCCGATCACCCGCAGGACAATGAAGGCTGCTTCCGAAGCGGCAACCATGGCTGCCAGACCAGCGGCGGCGAACAACGCCCAGAGGTAGAGACCGGCCTCCAGTCCCAGCACGGTCGGCACCGCTCCGACGAATCCGCGCAGCGCGGCCCGACGCATGATCAGCGCCATCGCAGGACCTGGAGATGCCGAGATCAGCACAACGGCAACAACGAAGGCAGGTAGCGAGGCGACGAGATCCATTAGTGGATCATCCCGGCTGGCGCCGCCCCGCTCAATCCCTTTCCCAAGCCAGCCGACTGCCGCTGAGGATCATGGCGCGGGAGAAGAAGACCAGGTTCGAGGCGCGCCCGGCGAGCCGGCGCATCAAGTAGCCGCTAATCGGGCGCTGGTCGTGCGGGACAATGGTGCACGGTCATGCCGAGATGAGTGCGTCGCCTATGGCGTGGAGGCAACGACGAGGCTGTGGGAGTAGACCGTATTGGTGCCTGCCGCAGCCGTATCGGTCGGCACCGAGTAGGAGATCAGGATCGTGCCCACCACGAGCGCGATGATGCCTGCGGCCCAACCGATGAGCAGGCCCAGGCCGAGGCTGCGGTCACCACGGAAGACCAGCCAACCACCCGTCAGGACACAGCCGGCGAACAGCGCCAGTTGAAGGAGGATTACGAGACAATCCACCATGAATAATGAGTCGGGCGTCGCGTAGTAGATGAACGTGTAAAAGGAAAGGAGCCACAGGCCACTTGCGGGTACGTGGCCGACAACCGCGATACCGATACCGGCGGCGAACCGCCCACGCCGGATTGGCGCTGGGCGTGCCGGCGGTTCTGGCGGGAACGGTGGCGCCTTGGGCAACGATCCTGTCCACTGCGGATCGGATGATGACGGAGACGGGACGGCCATCACGAGGATCCTCGACGGCCACGTGCTGGCGTCGTAAGCCAGGCTGTGCCAGCGCACGGGGAGATCCGGAGCATGGCACTGACACTACGCAGAGCCGGTGTGGTCGGCGGCCCCTCCCGCTCGGCGCACGGTCCCATCAACGACGGTTGGTCCGGCAGCATTGAGAGATGGGCGGGAAGCGCTTTCTATGCCGCGATCCGGTCGTGCCATCAGTGGTGGTCCTGACGCCGTCTGAGAAAGTGTGGTCTATGACGGCACAGGCAGCGCTCAGGGCCGCGCTACGTGACGTGGTCGCACCGGCAGCAAGGGCCGACGGCTTCAAGGGCTCCGCGCCCACCTGGCGGATAACCAATGCTCAAGGTGACTGGGCGGTGGTCGACGTGCAGTCGTCCGCGTACAGCACCTCGGAGTCACTGCGGTGCGTCATCAATCTGGCTGTTGCGCCCGCGCCATGGCTTGCTTGGCAGCAGCAATCTCTTGGGTCACTCCCCAAAGCAATTAGCGAGTCGCTGGGGTTGTACCGCCTGCGACTGCACCCCACCGGGACGCCTCCGGGCAGGGACGGCTGGTGGGAGATCAGCGGCGAGCGAGACGCATCGGCGGCGGCAACCGATATGACCAGGCAACTGGCGATTCACGGCTGGCCAACCCTGAAGCGGCTGATGGACCGTGACGCACTACTCGACCAGATCCGCTCCGGGGACCTCGGATACATGAAAGCCAAGAACTTCCCAGTCTTCTTTGCTCGGGCCGAGGCCCTCATGCTCGCCGAGAACGGCTCCAACCCACGGATCGAAGAACTCCTGGCTGATGCCACCGCTAACGTCATGCCTGCCCAGCATGACAACGCTGTGAGATTCGCCGAATGGGTGCGGAACCGCGCTGCACGCTCTGAATGATCGTCCTGGCGACGTCCGCACATGGCCGCCATGCGCGCGCACTGGGCCGTCGAAGGCATACACAGGGTGCTGCCCCGGGGAGCTCAGGCCGCCCTGAGCCAGCGGCCGTGGAGGTCCTCGTAACGGAGCGGGTCGACGGCGGCCGGGTCGTCCAGGAGGGTAACCAGCAGGGCGCCGTTCGGGAGTCGGCGCGTGCGAGCGGCGACCTCGGGCAGCCGGGGCGGTGGCAGACGGCCGTCGGGGCCGAGGTAGGTCCACCAGCCGAGCTCAGCCGGCCAACCACCGGCCGGGTGCAGTGCGTCGTGGATGCCCCATTCCCATATCTGATCACTCGACCATTCGTCGAGGACTCGACCGACGTCGGCGTTCAGACGCTGCGCGACATCAAGCCACAAGCCGGTCAGGCGACCGTGCAGCTCGCGGAAGGTGTCCGCCTCGGACACCGGGCGGCGATAGCAGAAGCATGCGTCCAGCGCCCAGACGAGGCGCCCGTCTTCCCAGTTTACGAAGATGTCGATGTCGCCGTTCGTCCAGAACTTACCGTGCTCCGCGCCCGTCGCCATTGCGGCGACCGCCGTGTCGGGATCCTCGACCGTGCGTAGGTCGGCGTCGGGATTGGTGAAGAGGTTGATCAACCCATCGGGACGCTGCGGGCGCAGGTCCCGCTCAGCTGCCAGTGCATACAACCCGCGAAGAGCCGGCCCGGCCGCCACGGGTACCCGCAGTTCCCAGATCCAGTCCGACCCCACGACCGCATAGTGCCGATCCGTCTCTATCCAGGGCAAGCCGAATACAAGATCCGCTCATGCCGGCGTCCCGCTCTAAGAGCCTGGTAAATAAGGGTTTTAGGTGCCTTGGTGGCGGGCGAGGCGGCGGGTCATGACGATGATCATGGCCCATTGGACCATCGCGGCGTGGTGGTCGGGTAGCCGTTCGTAGTCGCGGACGGTGCGTCGGCACCGGTTGATCCAGGAGAACGTGCGCTCGACCGCCCATCTGCGGTGCAGGACGACGAAGGTGGTCTGCCCGGCGAGCTTCGCGACGATCTGCACGGTCAGGGTGAGGTGGGCGGTGGCCCAGTCGACGAGCCGGCCCGCGTAGCCGCTGTCGGCCCAGGTCAGGCTGATGGTGGGGAAGCAGGCGCGTAGCGCCCGCAGCAGGGGTCGGGCGGCGTCGCGGTCCTGCACCTGCGCGCCGGTGACCAGGACCGCCAGCAGCAGTCCGCAGGTGTCCACGGCGATGTGGCGTTTGCGGCCGTTGACCTTCTTCCCCGCGTCATAGCCACGCCCGCCCCGGCCGACGGTCTCCGCGCCCCGTACCGACTGGGAGTCGACCAGCGCAGCCGTCGGCTGCCGGTTGCGACCCTCGACCTGTTCGCGGACCTGTTCCCGCAGGCTGTTGTGCATGCGGTTGAGCGTTCCGTCGCGGGTCCAGGTCGTGAAGTAGTGGTAGACGAGCTTGTGGTGCGGGAAGTCGGCAGGCAGCGCGTCCCACTGGCAGCCGGTCCGGTCGAGGTAACGGATCGCGTCCACGATGTCCCGGCGGGGGTAGGTGATCGGCCGGCCGCGTCCGCTCCCGGCCGGCACGTGCGGAGCCAGGACCTGCCATTCGGCATCCGAGGTGTCGGACGGATAGTGCCGTGGCCGGGCGGTGGGCAGGTGATCGTCAACGGTGGCCGGGGTGGCGGATGCGGCGACGCCGGCGACAAGGTATACAGACAGGGTTGGGCCTTCGGTCGTGCTGGTTTAGTCGCCTTTGCTCGTATCCGAAGGCCCTTCCCCATGTCACGCCGCCACGCCGGGGCCGTCACGATTGTCGATCTTCGCCAGGACCGGCGACCGCCCGAACCCCTTATTTACCAGGCTCTAAGAGCGGCCCCTGCTGAACAGCATCCTCAATTGCCGCATCCGCGCGCTACCCACAGTCACGGCGAGCTGGGGCGGCCGGGATGCGGATCTGCCGAAGAGCGGATGTCCGATCTCGGCGAGTTCCTGTTGACCTCAACCAGAGTTCAGATGCTTCACTGTCGGCCATGGATCTTGACGGTCTGCGCGTCGCTATCACCGGCGCCGCACGTGACACGGGACGACTACTGGCCGAGGCCTTCGCCGAGCGCGGTGCACAGATCTTCCTCTCGGCCCGCGACCTTGTGGCGGCCGAGCATGTTGCGGATGCGATCAACCAGCGGGGGCCAGGTCGGGCTGATGCGTTTCGCTGCGACCTCGCCGTACCGGATTCGGTGCGCGCGTTCGCCGCGGCCTTGGCCGGTCGGACGAAGCACCTCGATGTGCTGATCAACAATGGTGCCGCATACATCGAAGGTGACGACCTGGGAGACGTCTCGGACGACAAGATCGAAAGCGTGATGGCTGCGGGCGGGACCGGCACCGTGCTGTTGACCAAACATCTGCTGCCGCTGCTGCGGGCATCGTCGCGGCCCGACATCGTCAACATGATCTCTGCTTGCGGCGAGGTGGGGCACCGCCGTTCGGGCGCGCATCCCGCGTTCTACGCCGCCAAGCATGCCCACGCCGGGCTTGCTGAGATCCTGTCGCACCGGCTCCGGCCAGAAGGGATCCGGGTGATTTCACTGTTTCCGCCGGACTTCGTTCAGGACGGGCCCCGACAGGCGAACAGCGACCTCACTGCGCGGTCGGTCATCGACTGCGTGCTCTTCGCGGTTGGCCAACCACGAGACTGCTTCATTCGCGAGTTCCACTTCGAGCAGGTACAGCGGCCACACCCCTGAGCGCTCACCGTGCCAGTCAGCCCGAGCCCAGTCGAGGGCCCTCTGCAGAGACCCGCGCGCTTGAGACCGCCAGCGCCTGAACAAGGTCAGGTGCGCGCATCTGCCGCCGACCGGGCGTCGCAGCGTGTGACGGACGTACGGTGGTGCTCGACGCGCGGTCATGCCGATGACAGTGCGTTCAGATCACTCACTGTTCTTAGCCCACCTATCGGAGTAGGCCGATCATCTGACATGTGCCGTACGATCATTCAGGCGCCTCACCAAACTGACGTAGCATTGAGCCGGAACAAGTGATCCCGGCCGCCGCGATTCGCATGAGACCATGCGAGTGATCCCAAAGTGCAGCGCATTTTTAAGGCGACGCCAGTGGAGGAGCGATGAGCACACGCAGCGTTCAGCATGAAGAGAGTAACTGGGGGAGCCGCTTTATCGAGGGAGCCCTCTATCCTTTCGCGCAGGTTGCAGCTCCTGGTCTCCTGCTCATCCTCATGATCTGGTTCGTAGCGCGAGGTTTCGCAGAGGGCGTGGGGGATGGCGTTCGGAGCTTCGCGGGCGTCTTGCTTCCGCTAATGGCACTTACATTCCTTGTGAAGACCAAGCAGGGGTCGGAGCGCGATCCAAAGTCAGGCATCATGGCTATTCCGTCCTGGGCGTCCTTTCTGGCAATGCTGATAATTGCGGGCGTTACGATGCAGCTCCTTTCCGTATCAACGACGATACCGATCGTGGAACTTGTTGTGTCGGCCGCTTTCTCTATCATTACCTTCATGCGGACCTCGCGGACTCATTACGTCTCTTACTGTCTGGGGACGGTTCTGGGTGCCCTCGGCTACCTGGTGCTGTTCGGCGTACCTTCGCTGTAGTGACTCGTACGGGCACCGATCGATCGACTGAGCGGATTGCCCTGCGGGTGTCCAACGGGGCGGGGGCTGGCCGCTGCGAGTTGGCACAACCGTCGTACGAGTCCGGTCACAACCGGCCGCGTCCATCCGCGACGCCGCAAGGCTATCCGGCACATGCTCGGGAAATAGCGCTGCCGGGCTGTTGGACGTCGCCCTGCCGTCTAAACTCCACCCACTGCCGACTAACGTCCGCCCAGATCTGTTGCTGATCGACAAAGAACCGATCTAGGCGCTCACGGGTGACCTGGTCCGACGGATTAGTTACAAGGAGATAGTCGATCTCGTCGCGCAAGCGGTTGAGGCGGTAGCGCGTCTCTTCCATTAGAATCCACCGCGATCGCCAGTTATGGAACAATTCGAGCGATCCCAGCAGCGTTACCACTGCGACCATCGGCAACGCGATCGTTGCGTTGAACGGGATCTGCGGGATTCCTAGGACCACAGTCGATAAGGCGGTTAGCCCCAGCGACAGCCCTTTGGACCACGTGGAGCGACGACGGAAGTGTACCTTTCGCGAATCCGCCCATTCCATATCGGCCGAAACAAGCTCTCGGAAGGTGGTAAGAGCCTCCGTCAAGGGCAAGCCCGCCCGGCGGCCGGCCAGGACCAGGAGCCCTTGCTCGGAAGCCACCGTCTGTTCATTGTCGCGAACGCGTTGCCGGTTCATCGTCTAATTCAGGCAAGGCGACAGGCGTTCAGAACGCTTCTGCCGGAAACCCGACAGTCCAGGGACGAAGTTCTTGTTGAAGCCACAAGATCGAGCATCCGCCGCGAAGCGCGCTACGAGCCCGCGGATACAGCGGTCAGTCAGTGGCGACCCACACACTAACGCAGCGTTACGGCGTGTGGCGGTGCTCAGTACGGTCGTGGGGCCAGATCAAGCCGTCCTGGTGGGGCCAACTCAGGCCGTCAGAGCCATGAGGAGCTCCAACTCGGGCTTGCATCTTGTACCTAGGTACAGGTCTACCGTTGGAGTATGAGCAACCAACACACGACGCCAGGCGACGCGTGGGTTCCGGATGCCTGCACCCTGCCCACGGCCGAGCGCCCGCTGCGGCTCACCGAGTTCGATCAGTTCTTCTCCGACGCTGTCCGAGGTGTCGACCGACTGTCGGCACAGCATCTGCGGTTGCAGCTCGACGCCGCGGCGCGGGTAGAGGAGACAGCGCGGGATCTAACAGCCCGTGAGTCGTCTTGCTGCTCGTTCTTCGCTTTTGACCTCTCCCGGCCCGATCCGAACTCGCTGACGTTGGACGTTCGGGTACCGGTGGCACACGTCGACGTGCTCGATGCTCTCGCCGAGCGGGCTGTGGCTTTTCGGGATCAGGGATGACCGGGTCGGGATTGCGCAGCGGCCAGCTGGCAGACGCGGCCGGGGTCAACTTGCAGACGCTGCGCTACTACGAGCGCCGCGGCCTGCTCACCTCCCCGCAGCGGTCACCCGGCGGGCATCGGCTCTACCCGTCCGAGACGGTCACCCTGCTGCGGGTCATCAAGACCGCGCAACGCCTCGGCTTCACCCTCAACGAGGTCGCCGACCTGCTCGACGCCGGCCGGCACCACCACGGCAGCCGCCCGGACACAGGCCTACAGGCACGGGCCTCCCAGAAGCTCGTCGAGGTCGAAGAGAAGTTGGCAGACCTCACCGTCATCCGCGACACCCTGCGCGCCGCCATCTCGGCCGGCTGTGACGACCTAGTCGCCTGCGCCGGCAACTCCTGCTGCCCCCTGCCATTCGCTGAAATCGCCGGAAGGAACGACCGTGTCGACACCTGCTAACCGACTGCGCCGCCTGCTCCCCTCCAGCATGACCGGACTCGCGGCAACCGCCTGCGCCGCCTGCTGCGTGCTGCCGTTGCTGCTGGCCGCCGGGATTCTGAGCGGTGCCGGCTGGGCCGCCGCCAACCGTTTCCTGCCCGGCGTCGCCGTCGCCCTGGCCGTGCTCGCCGGCCTGTCCTGGTGGTGGGCCAGCAAGCGCCGCCACACTGCCGGCTGCTCCGGTGGCAACTGCTCCTGTGGCCAGGCCGACCAGCGCGACCGCGAGGTGGCCCCGCTACGGTCCGACGTATGACGGTCGCCCGCTCGATCCTGCTGTTCCTGCTTGCCGTGCTCGCCGAAATCGGCGGCGCCTGGCTGGTGTGGCAGGGCTGGCGGGAAAACCGAGGGCTGTGGTGGATCGCGGCCGGAGTCATCGCCCTCGGGTTCTACGGCTTCGTCGCCACCTTCCAACCCGACCCGAACTTCGGCCGCATCCTGGCCGCCTACGGCGGCGTCTTCGTCGCCGGCTCCCTCGCCTGGGGCATGGTCGTCGACAAGTTCCGCCCCGACCGCTACGACCTCATCGGCGCAACCATCTGTCTCGTAGGGGTCGCCGTCATCATGTACGCCCCGCGCAGCAGCTAGCGCATAGCCGTAATCGTTAGGGGTGCGGGCGTTCCTTGTGCCCCGGCTTCGAGGAGTTGGATCATCTCGGCGATGCGTTGGAGTCGTTGATCGGGTCGGCGTTTGGTGGCGTCGATCCAGCGCAGGTAAGCCCGCCGGTAGACATGGGCCAAGGAGTCGAAGAACGCCCCCGCCTGCGGATGCGCTTCTAGCGCGGCGGCCACGTCATCGGCGAGGTCGTCACGTTGGGGGCCCTCCGGCTCGATGGTGACGGTGACGGTGTCGCCGACGGCAACGCCGCAGCCACCTAGCCAAGCCGGGCCGAGCGTGAACCCGAAGCCGTCGCCAGCGGGCTCGACGACCCCGCGCACGCCCATGCCGTTGACGGTGCCGCGAATGTGATGACGGGGCTTGGTCCCCCAGCCGGTGTCCGGGTTGAAGGGAACCGGGATCAGGACCCGGCCGCGAGTGGCGGCGTCGACGGTGGCGGCGAACTGTTGACCCTTCAGCGGAGCTGAAACAGGCCCTGGTGGCCCTGACGGCTCGCGTTGGCCCCACCAGGACGGCTTGATCTGGCCCCACGACCGTACTGAGCACAGCCACACGCCGTAACGCTGCGTTAGTTTGGGTCGCCACTGACTGACCGCTGTATCCCCGGCTCGTAGCGCGCGCTTCGCGGCATGAGAGTGCGACGATGCGACCGACGGCGACGGACGCGTCCGGCTCGGTCCGAAGCCTCGTCAGCGCCATGATCCCCACCGGACACGTGACGTCGATAACCGTAGTGTGGTACGGGAGCCGGGTTGCTGACTGCGAGGAGCCACGATGTTATCGCCTGAGACCCGTCGCGTCGTCGCGGTTGTCGCGGCGTTCGCTGTTGGGGTGGCACTGGCTGGGGTGCCGCTTAGCTCGGAACCACTGCCTTTTCGCGAGACGTCCCGGTATCCGGTGTGGGTCTTTCTCATTGCGATGATGTGCGCGTCGTGCCCGGGCGTGTGGAGTCAGGGCACGCGCGCCCTGGCCCAGATCCCCGCTCACCGGCGTCCCGTGCTAGACGTGTTCGCGTACGGCGTCTTCGCAATTGCGATGCTCGGGGTGGCGGTGTTTGCTCCCACTTGGCTGACGCCCAGCCCCACGGGCCTCACTGGAGTGTTGCTGCCCTACCTCGGGGCGCGCTTTGCGGCGGTGGACTTGGCGGCTCTCATCGCTGCTGCGCCCGGCGTCATCGCGATGTACCGGATCCGGGGGGCGTGCCAACGCGGCGAAGGGCAGGCAGCGGACTTGGTCGCCTGGCGTGCGATCCTGCAGGCTCAACTGGCCGCCCTCGGCGCATTTATCGTTCTTGGCACACTGGCCACTGGCGCGCTGCGCAACGCGATCCTCGACGCCTACACGATTCGCCCGGACGACCTTCCGGCCGAAGGCGTACTGCTGATCGGCGCTAGCCTGACGGTGATCGTCGCGCTGATGTATGTCCCGCCCTCGGAGCAGCTGCGTCGGCGCGCACAGGCGATGGTCGATGAGACGTTCCCGCTCCCCCGGCAGCTCGATGGCGACTGGCAGCAGCACCTGCAGCGACGTCGCGACCTGGCCGCCTTACTCCGGATCGATGAATCGAGCCCCAGCTCGATCCAAAATGCGCTGATCATTGGCGGCCCGTTGATCGCCAGCGCGCTGACGCTGCTGGTTCCCGCCCATTGACGTGATTGCATGCTGTCGCGGGAAACGTGCCATTCCTTATGCGCACGCACCATGGGCAATGCCGCGCTCATCTCGGCAAATGAGGATGGGTTCGCACCGGCGGCGGTGTTGGCCGGCATGGGGTGGGCCCCGTCCGCTGCGGTGACTCACCGTGTTGAAGGCAGTTCCGATCGTCTTCGTGGTGGGGCCAGTTGTAGCCGTCCTGGTGGGGCCAACTCAGGCCGTCAGAGCCACCCTGGTGCTTGCCGACCAAGTGGCCGAGCGCTTCCCGGCCGCGGCGGTCCTCGGTCCGGTGGAGTCGGGCACCCGCGGGCGGTGGGGGCCATCGCCGCGACGCCTCGCCGATCGGCCGCGACGAACGGCCAGGCTCGCGACAAGCCGGTCAGTGTGCGCGTGCTGTCGGCAGAGATCGCAGGGTCAGGCCGATGCGGGCCAGGCTGACGGGAACCGCCACGAGCATTGGCCACACCAGGGTTGGGGCGACAAGCACAGCGGCGGCCACCATCGCCACGTCCAGGGCGACAAGGCCGAGCCCGCCGGCGTCCCCGAGGCGAGCGCGCCGATAGCTACGCCGGCTGGTCGCCGAGAGGATCAACGCGGCGACGACGACCAGCAGCGCGAGCCCGAACACGGCCGCAGCCGGAGCGGGAACTGGCCAGCTCCAGACGTGGGCGGCGACGAGGGCAGCGCCCCAGCAGGCACCGACAAGGGGGCCGGTGGCCAGCAGCATCCGAGCGGTCCGCCGGCTCGGGGAGTGCACGACGAACGCGTCGGTGATCTGGTCGACCGTGCCGAATTCGGCGATGGCGGCGCGGGCGGCGTCCGCCGGCGGCAGCCCGGCGGCGAGGTGGTGCTGCCAGGTCTCGGTCAGCCCGTCGGCGAGTTCGTCGACCGCGTCGGCAGGCAGGCGGCGGGCAAGGACGCCGAGGTGGGCGTCGATCAGCTGGTGGCTGGCCATGGTCTGGTCTCCAGCAGTGTGGTGATCGCGGTGGCGAACTCGCGCCAGTTGTTGCGGTCGGCGTGCAGCCGCCGCGCGCCGGCCGGGGTGAGCTGGTAGGTGCGCCGGCGCCGGCCGTCCACGCTCGACCAGGACCCGGCGATCAGACCGGCGCTTTCCAGGCGGTGCAGGGCCGGGTAGATGGTGCCGGTGGGCAGGTCGAACCGGCCGCCGCTGCCCTCCCGCAGGGCCTCCTTGACCGCGTACCCGTGCCGCGGGCCGTCCTCCAACGCGGCGAGGAGCAGCACGTCCAGATGGCCCTTGAGCTCCTGCGCACCCACCTTCATGAGCGGAGCCTATCCCCTGCATAGGTAGTTATGCTACTGTCCGGCCGATAGGTAGTAATCCTAGCTATTGGCGGGGTGGTCCAGATGGGTGAACGACCAGCGGTCGAGGCGCAGGGCCTGGTCAAACGGTTCGGTGAGGTGCCCGCCCTGGCCGGCGTGGACCTGCAGGTGCCGGCCGGCGGGGTGCTCGGGCTGCTGGGCCCGAACGGGGCGGGAAAAACCACTGCGGTGCGGATCCTGACCACGCTGCTGCCCCCGGACGCCGGGCGGGCCAGGGTGATGGGCTTGGACGTGGTGCGTCAGGCGGACGCGGTGCGACGGGTCATCGGCCTGTCGGGCCAGTACACCGCCGTGGACGCGTACCTGACCGGTCGGGAGAACCTGCGCATGATGGGTCAGCTGTCCGGACTGCGCCGGGCCGCCGCGCGGCGGCGGGCCGATGACCTGCTGGAGCTGTTCGACCTCACCGACGCTGCCGGCCGCACCGCCCGAACCTACTCCGGCGGGATGCGCCGCCGCCTCGACGTTGCCGCGAGCCTGGTCGCCGCGCCTGCCGTGCTGTTCCTGGACGAGCCCACCACCGGTCTGGACCCACGCGGGCGCCTCGGGCTGTGGCGACTGCTCGGTGAGCTGACCACGCAGGGCACCAGCATCGTGTTGACCACCCAGTACCTGGAGGAGGCCGACCGCCTCGCCGACACCATCGGCGTCCTCGACCACGGCCGGGTCATCGCCACCGGCACCGCCGACGAGCTGAAGACCCGGGTCGGCGGTGACCGATTGGAGTTGCAGGCACCCCCCGGCGCCAACCCGCACCCGCTCGCCGCAGCGATGGCCGGCCTCGGCCCGGCGCCGCCAACCGTTGACGTCGAGGCCGGCCGCGTCGTCGTTCCGGTCGCCGACGGGCCGGGCATCCTGCCTGACGTCGCCGCTCGCCTCGCCACGAGCGGGCTGCGGGTATCGGACCTCGCTCTGCGCCGCCCCACGCTCGACGACGTGTTCCTCACCCTCACCGGGCAACCCACAACTGCACCGTCCGCATCGGACACCACTACGGCCGGGAGCGTCCGATGACCGCGACCATCGCGCCCGGCGACGCCGTGCGAATGGGCGGACCCGGCTGGCTGCTGGCGAACGTTGCCACCGTCACCGCCCGCAACCTGCACCGCCTGGTGCGGGTACCGACCCTGATCGCGTTCGCCACCGTGCAGCCGGTGCTGTTCGTGCTCTTGTTTACCTACGCGTGGGGCGGCGCCATCCACCCGCCCGGCGTCACCCGCTACATCGACTACGCGCTGCCCGGTATCTGGGTCCTCGCTATCGCGTTCGGCGCCTCCCAGACCGGGGTCGCCCTCGCCGACGACCTGGCCACCGGCATGATCGACCGGTTCCGGGCACTGCCGATGGCCCGCTCCGCCGTCCTGGCCGGCCGCGTCGCCGCTGACGCCGCCCGCAACCTGTTCGTCCTCGCCCTGATGACCGGCGTCGGCTACGCGATCGGGTTCCGCTTCCACGCCGGCCCCGCCGCCGCGCTGGCCGCGATCGTGCTCGCCCTGGCGGTCGGGGTAGCCTTCTCGTGGATCTTCGCGCTGCTCGGACTGCTCGTCCGCGACCCCGAGTCGGCCGGCATCGGCGGACTCCTGGCCGTCATCCCGCTGATCTTCACCAGCTCCACGTTCGTCCCGGTAGCCACCTTCCCCGGCTGGTTGCAAGCCTTCGCCAACGTCAACCCGATCACCGTGACCGTCGACGCGCTGCGGGCGCTGTGCCTGGGCGGCCCAACCGCCACCAACGTGTGGCAGGCCCTGATCTGGATCGGCGGGCTGCTCGCCGCGGCCATACCCGCAGCCGTCATCCGCTACCGGCATAGCACCGCCACATGAACACCCAGCCGCCGCGGCGGCCGACGGTACTCGGCAGATCACGACGAACCCCATGGTCGAGGTGCTGATGGTCGGCGCCGGGCCCACCGACCTGATTCCAGCGGCTGGCCCGGATCCGTCTGGTCTGCAGCGGCCCCGCTGTCAGGGGGCAGGACTGCCGAACCGGACCCGGTTGCCGTCGGGGTCGGTCAGGACGAACTCGCGCAGCCCGTAGTCCTGGTCGGCGATCGGGCCTACCCCGGCGGTGGCCCGGTGGCGCAGCTGCTTCCACAGCTTGAGCGCGTCGGTGACGTGGATGAAGCACTGGCCGGGTGCCGGAGCGTCCGGTTCAAGGGAGAAGTGAAGTTCCACGCCGTTGTTGTGCATCAGCAGGTAGCGCTCGTGGCGGTCGGTCTCGGTGAACCCGGCTGCGGTGTAGAACGCCGCGGTGCGGTCCAGGTCGGTGGTGGGCAGGATCGGGATCGCGGCCCGCGGCCCGGCGTCGGTGCTGCTGCCGGCGAGCCGGCGTACCAGTGCCCCCAGTGAGGTGAACCGCAGCTGACGCAGCGCCGCGGCCGGGCCGGCGCGCCGGGCGGCCCAGATCGCGCAGCCGACGCAGATGAACACTCCGGGGGTGCTGCCCAGCTCGACGACTTCGTTTTGGGGTAGTTGGCGGCCGCAGCAGCCGCAGTGTTCGTGGTCGGATTCTCGGACGGTTTCGGTGGCGGCGGTCACGGCGATCCCCCTTCGGCAGGGTGTGGGTTACAGGTAGCGGCAGACCTGCTCGGGGTGGCAGCTGCCGGGATCGGGCGTGCTGGCGGCCTCGTGCAGCTCGGCGACGGTGTCGCGCAGGGCTCGTAGGTTGGCGATCTGGGCGTCGAGGTCGCGTAGGCGGGCCGCGAGCAGGTCCTCCACGTGTTGGCATGGCGCGCCGCCGCGGTCGCGGACGTCGAGGACCTCGCGGATCTGGGCCAGGGTCAGCCCGGCGGCGCGGCCGCGGCGGATGAAGTCCAGCCGTGCGACCGCCTCCTCGGTGTAGTCCCGGTACCCGGTGGCGGTGTGTCCGGCCGGATGTAGCAGGCCGCTGTCCTCGTAGAAGCGCAGTGTCTTCGTGGTGGTGCCGGTCGCTGCGGCGAGTTCCCCGATTCGCAATTCGTTCGCCTCCGGTTGTCGGGCCTTGACCTTCCCCTGTACTGGAAGGTTCAGTCTGGCGCAGGCACCATCCCGACGACTAGCGGCGGTCGGGGGTCGAAGGGTGTGGCCGGCGCGTGGAGGAGTCTGGATGACAGCGATCGCAGACCGGCCTGGCGAAGGAGCACAGACAACGGCCCTGCGGCAGCTGCTGGCGCGTCGAGATGATGCCGGTCCTCGATGTGGTGCAGGCACGCATCGCCGTCGGGCTGTGGCGGCTGCTGGCCGAGGGGGCGCCGGTCACCGTCGAAGGATTGGCCAGCCGGCTCGGTGTGCAGACCCGATCCGCCACGCCGACCAGGCCGGCGTGCAGTTCGGGCTGCTGCCGTGGTGGTGCTGTGGGCGAGATGGGTGGTTGCGTCAGCCCCGATGGCTGCTCGGGCGGGTGCGGGGATGGCTGCTGGGATGGACGCCCGCCGTCGGCGGTGCCGCTGGCAGCAGCACGGTGATCGTCGTGCCGTGGGTCGGGTGGTCGCAGGGCACGTCGAATCGAGTCATGGTGCGGTGGTGTGCGCTGACGGAGCAGATCCACAGTTCGCCGCGGTGGGCGCGGACGGTGGCCTCGACGAGGGAGAGGCCGAGTCCGGTGCCGGGGGAGGTGCGGGCGGTGTCGGCGCGCAGCGCCGCGCCGGCCGGGAACTCGGCTCCCGCTCGGCGGTGGCCGATTCCAAGCAGACCCTGCTGTGCACCTACCTGTCCGCGGTCGTCCTGGTCGGACTCGGCCTCAACGGCCTCTTCGGCTGGTCCTGGGCCGACCCGCTCGCGGCGTTGGTCATCGCCGCCGTCGCGGTGAAGGAAGGCCGCGAGGCGTGGCGGGACGGTACCTGCTGCGCCCCGCCACCCACTACACCCTTCACCGCCGCGGATACCGACGCGGGTGGCGACGCCTGCGGCTGCCAGCCGGGCTGTTCCTGCTGCTCGAAGGAGCCGACGTGATGTTCCGGCGGATGCTGGCGTAGGTCCGGTTGGTGTGGTCGGCACGCCCACGGCCGAGCCACGCCGGTGAGATCGTCGGGCCGGCAGGTGTGGACGGCCTCGAACCCGGGCGGTCACATGGGGGGCACTGACGCGGTGGCAAGCGGGCCGTACCGTATCGAACCGGTGGCGCATCAACGAAAAGGACGACGGATGGCCTATCGGTGGCGAGGCGGCGACGGCGTGGGCGGTTCCCTGTCCGGTCTGCTGGCCGGCGCCCTGGGCCGCATGGCGCCGAGCGTGCCCGTGGATGCGTACCCGGAGGGTACCGAGCGGCGGCGGGGCCTAGATGCGGTGGTCGACTGCGCCGTGTATGTGGGTGGGCAGCGTCAGCCGGGTAACGGGCACTACGCGGAGGCGTTCGCCCGGGCCCGCCGCCGGCGGGACGGTTTCGTGTGGCTCGGGTTGCACGAGCCGGGTGCCGCCCTGATGGGTGAGGTGGGACGGACGTTCGGTCTGCACGAGTTGACCGTGGGGCAGGCGTTGGCGCAGGGCCACCGGCCGGCCGTGGAGCGGCACGGCGATGTCACGTTGCTGGTGTTGCGCACCGCCCGGTATGTCGAGCACGCGGAGTTGACCGACACCTCCGAGGTGGTGGACACCGGGGATGTGATGGTGCTGGTCGGGCCGCGTTTCGTGATCACGGTCCGGCACGGGGCGGCGGGAGCGTTGACCGCCGTCCGCGCCGACCTGCAGCAGCGGCAAACGCTGATGGCCCACGGACCGTGGGCTGTCGCGTACGCGGTCTGCGCCCGGATGGTGGACGTCTACCTCGAGGTGGCCGGGCACGTCGAGAAGGACCTGGAAGGGCTGGAGGAGACGGCGTTCGCCCGCGGCAGCGGCGCCGACGTGCAGCAGATCTACCAGCTGAAACGGGAACTGGTGGAATTCAAGCGGGCGGTGCTGCCGTTGCAGGATCCGCTGCGGCAGCTGGTCGAGCAGCACCGCGGCGACATCCCGGACGGGCTCGGGCACTACTTCGTCGACGTCACCGGTCGGCTGGCGCGGGCGGTCGACCGGCTCAACGCCTTCGACGACCTGCTGAACTCGATCCTGCAGGCCCGGCTGGCGCAGGTGACCGTGGACCAGAACAACGACATGCGCAAGATCGCATCGTGGGCGGCGATCGCGGCGGTGCAGACCGCGATCGCCGGGATCTACGGGATGAACTTCGATCACATGCCGGAGTTGCACTGGACGTACGGCTATGCGGCCGCGCTCGGCGTCATGGCCGCGGCGGGCCTGACCCTGCACCGGTTGTTCCGCCGTTCCGGCTGGCTGTGAAGAGCGTGAATGGCAAGGTCGGCCCCGCCACCGGCAATGGCAGGACCGCCCTTGCTGGGTGTCACAGCCAGTTGCGGCGTTTGAAGATGAGGTAGAGGCCGCCGCAGACCAGGGCCATGAGGACGACGGCGAACAGGTAGCCGAAGCGCCAGTGCAGTTCGGGCATGTGGTCGAAGTTCATGCCGTAGACAGTGCCGATGAGAGTCGGGGCGAACAGGATTGCCGCCCACGAGGAGATTCGTTTGATCTCCTCGTTCTGTTCGTAGCTGGCGGCCGTGAGGCTGCGCATCTCCTCGTTCTGCTGCTGGGAGACGAGGGTGGCGTTGACGGTGAGGATGTTCTGCAGCAGGTGCCGGAACCCGTCGACGCGTTCCACCACCTGGGTCAGGTGGTCGGCCACGTCACGTAGGTAGCGTTGCAGTTCCTCGTCGGTGCCGTACTTGACGAACCCGGCAGCTAGGGCGTCGAGGACGCCGAGCATCGGGCGGGCGGCGCGCTGGAAGTCGATGACCTCGCGGCTGAGTTCGTAGATGCGCCGGCTGACCTTCGGGTCGCCCCCGAAGACCTCCGTCTCGATCTCGTCGATGTCGTTCTCCAGGCCGGCGACGACGGGGGCGTAGCCGTCGACGACCTGGTCGAGGATCGCGTACAGGACCGCTTCGGGGCCGCGGGCCAGCATCTGGGGGTCGGATTCCATCCGCTGCCGGACCGCGGCGAGGTCGGGGGCCTCGCCGTGGCGCACGGTGATGACGAAGCCGGGGCCGACGAACAGGTGCAGCTCGCTGAACTCGACCTCTTCGAGAGCGTCGACGTAGCGGGCGGCGCGGAGCACGACGAACAGGGTGTCGCCGTAGCGCTCCAGCTTGGGCCGCTGATGGGCGGTGATGGCGTCCTCGACGGCCAGGTCGTGCAGCTTGAACTCCTGCGCCAGGGACGTGATCTGGTCGGCGTCGGGCCGGTACAGCCCGATCCAGGCCATCGCGTCGTCCTGCTCGTGCAGGCACTGGTAGGTCTCGGCCAGGGTGGCCGGGGAGGCGTAGCGGTGCCCCCGGGTGTAGACGGCGCTGTCGACGAGGCGGCTGGCGGCGGGCTGCGGGGCGGGTACGACCGGCTGCACGGCGGCGGGCTCGGCCGTGTCGGTGCCGTTCCTGCTCAGCCGGCGCCCGAGCGCGGTACTAAGGGGAAAATTGCGGCGCTTCGCGGGCATGGGAGCTCCTCGGCGAGGGGGCGAGCGGACAGCGCCCCTGCACCGGCGGCTGGTCAGCGTGCGGTGGCCGGAGGGGCGGTCGTGACGGGTGTGGTGGCGGTACTGGGAGGTTCGCTGCCCATCGCGGTGACCACCTCCCTCCGACGAGTGCCTACGCGCGCCGCGAGTCTACCGACGCTGCGACGGTCCGCTCCGGCCCCCGTAACCCGTCCTCACATGATCGAAGGCCACGCCGCCGCGACGCCCTGTGCACCGAGCAGGGTTTACCCTGCCGGTGGCCGGCGACACTCCGGGTCGGGGCAAGGGTGGGCCGTGTTCAGCAGGTGGTGGTGTACCGGACGGTGACGGCGGTGTTGTCGTCGGAGGCCGCGACGATGACCGAGACGGGGCCGTCGCGGTAGGAGACGCGGTTGGACGCGGAGGTAAACAGCCGGGCCCCGCCAGGCAACCGGGCCCGCAGCCGACCGGCCAGGTCCGCGCTGTCCGTGGGCTGGCTGAGCACGGCGAGGGTCGCCAGGCTCCCACCCTGCGGGCAGGTCACGCGGTGCTGGCGTACCTCGCCAGGCCGGGCGGCGATGGCCGACAGCAGCCCGTTGACCACCTCTGTGGCGGGGCCGCCGGTGGCGTCCGGTGCGCCGTCGGCGGGTTGCTTCCCGCCGGTGCAGCCGGTCCGCGCTCGGGCGGTCACCCAGCCCGGGCCGAGTTGCCTCACCGACAGCCTCACCCCCGTCCCGATGGTGGCCGTCAACGGTCCGGCGTTCCCGCCCGCCGCGGCGCCCCGGCGCGGTTGCCAGCCGGCCGGCAGGCTGCCGGCGATGCGGCTGATCAGGTCGTCCTCACCGCCGGGGTCGGTGTAGAGGTCGGCGCTGCGGGTGAACTCCCCACCTTTACGCACGGGGGAGATCCGGCAGGTGGCGGCGCGGAGCACGCCACTGATCGCCACGGCCGCCTGGTCCCCGGCGGCGGTCATGGTCACCGCGATCGCCTGGTCCATCGCGGGAATGTCGTCGGAGACCGTCGGCTGGCGGGCGCTGTCCCATCGCCACCACGCGATGCCCGCTCCGGCCAGCGCAGTGACCGCCGCCAGGGGCAGCGCCACGAACAGCAGCAGACGGGCACGCAGGGCCATGCCCCGAATTCTGCCTCACTCCCTCTGCGGGACGGGTCGTGCTGCGCCGGCTCCCATCGGCCGGATCCGGGGCAGTGCCGGGTTTGGTTGACGCCGGGACGGGGATGCCGCCGCCGTGACGGACACGCCGGACACCATGGCCACCCACGGCGATCGGGGCGCAACCGGCCCTCGCCGTCGCGGTCCGCGTCGCCTCTCACCGACGCCGGAACCGTCCGGCGGTGGCTCGTGACGTGGGAGTCCCCCGGCAGGCTGTGGCTGCTGCTCGGCATGGTCGGCCTCGCGGCCTATTACCTGGTCATGCAGCGGCGCAGGTCCCGGTATGTGGCGCGGTACACGAACCTGCGGCTACTCGACCGGGTGGCACCACACCGGCCGGGATGGCGCCGGCACCTACCCGCCGGGCTGTTCCTGATGATGCTGGCATTACTGGTGCTCGGCTTCGCCCGACCCACCGCCGAGGTGCGGGTACCCAAGGAACGAGCCACCGTCATGATCGCCGTGGACGTGTCCACCTCGATGCTGTCCACCGACGTCGGGCCCAACCGGCTGAGCGCGGCGAAAGCGGCGGCCCACGACTTCGCCGACGCCCTCCCGGACAGCTTCAACGTGGGCCTGGTCGCCTTCGCCGGCAGCGCCGCCGTGCTCATACCACCCGGCACGGACCGGGCGGCCCTGCACGCCGGGATCCAACGGCTCGGCGAGGGCAGCACCGGCGTGCCGGGCACCGCGATCGGCGATGCCATCGACACCAGCCTGCAGGCGGTGAAAGCGCTCGACGCCGCGGCGGCCAAGGACCCACCACCGGCGCGGATCGTGCTGCTCTCCGACGGGGCGAACACCGCCGGACTCGACCCCATGGAGGCGTCCACCCGGGCGGTGGCGGCGAAGGTGCCCGTGCACACGATCGTGTTCGGCACCGCGGAAGGCACCGTGGAGTTCGGCGGGCGGGCAGTCCAGGTGCCCGCCGACGGCCAGACACTGCAGGCGGTGGCCAAGCAGACCGGCGGCGAATTCCACGAAGCGGCCACCACCCGTGAGCTACGCGGCGTCTACGGCAGCATCGGCACGTCCGTCGGGTACCGCACCGAACGTCAGGACATCTCCGCCCGGTTCATCGGCTGCGGACTGCTGGCCGCCATGGCCGCCGCCACAGGTTCGATGATCTGGTTCCGCCGCGTGCCCTGAACCGGCCGGCGACCGGCCAAACCAGTCGCGGGTCCGGCCGGCCAACAGTCGCTCCGGCAGGTCACCCGACCGCCCTGACGGAGGGATCGGTTGGTGTCAGCCCGTCGCGGGACGGAGCGAGATCGCCTTGAGGAAGACATCACCGATCATCGCCGGGTCTTTGGCAATGAGCACCCCGCCACCGGTGACCGCGGTGATCTTGTCCAGGGGGGCACGGTTCACCGCGTCACCCATACCCAGGATGATCAATTGCACCGGCCGGGTGGCGTCCTTGAGGGTGGTGAGCTGGCCTGTCAGTGCCTGCAACGAGATGCCGTCCGGGTCGTCGTTGCCGATGCCGTCGGTGAGGACCACCACCGAGTTCACCCGGCCCGGCTGCCAGTCAGCCTGCATCTGCTGGTAGGCAGCAAGGATCGTGTCGTACAGGCCAGTGTCACCCCGCGGCTTCGGGCGGATCTGACCGAGCGCGCCAACCATCCGCTCCCGCTGGGTCGACAAGGGGCCGATGGGCACCAGCTGGCGGTAGTCCCTCTCCCCGTCCAACCGCGTGGAGAAGATCCACAGACCGACCGCCCAGTCGTCGTTGAACAGCCCCAGTCCTCGTTTGGCCGCTTCCAGGGTGACCTGCATCCGGGTGGCGTTGCCCGCCGTCGGGACCTTGCCGCCCATGGTGCCGGACACGTCGATCACCGCGAGCATCTGCGCCGGAGCGACAACAGCCGACCAGGTGGACAACACCCGGTCCACCGACGCCGGGGGGACGACGACCCGTTCCGCACCTCCCGGGGACGAGGTGGGTGCCCCGTCAGGCGCGGCGAACCCCGCACCCGCGGCCCCGTCGGCGGGGCGAATCCCCAGCGGGCCGAGCCGGTCACGGAATCCACGACTGTCCAGCGCCCGGTACAACGCCTCAGCGGCAGATGCCCGGGTCGGGTCGATGCCGGGCATCACCGCGAAGGGATAGTCCAGCGACACCGGCGCCGGTTCCACGTACAACGCCGCCATGGGGACCAGCGGTTTGGCCGAATTGAACGCGATCACGTCCTCCTCCGACAGCACCGCCAGAGCCAGCCCCGAGCCCAGCGCCGCCGGGTCGGCCGACCGCGGGAACCGGGCCGTCAGGTCCTCGCGTACCTCGGAACGGCCATTGGCCAGCGCGCGCAGCGCCGCCATCGTCGCCTGCGGTGTGGCCGAACCCGCAGCCGCGCTCAGCGACAGCAGGCCGGACAGCCCGGCGGCGTCGCGGGTCGGCTCCACGAGGCCCGCGTTCAATCCGGCCCCGCTGGTGATCCGCGCCCGAAGATCCGCCCAGGTTAATTTCTTCTCCGGCCAGCCGAACCGTCCCGCCACCGGCTCCGGCACGGCCACCACAATCGGGCTACGGGCGATTGACGCATCGTTGGTCGGCGCGAACCCGGAGGCGGCCGACCGCAGCCGAGACAGCCAGGTCGAGGAATCCGGAATCCACACGTCCGGCACGGGCGTGGCCCCACTTCCCTGGCCCACCCCGGCCAGGCTCGCGCCGTGGCGGGCGGCGAGCACCGCCGCCACGTCGACCGGATTGACAGCGCTCACGGAGACCTGCACGCAGGCGCCGTCACCGTCTCGTGCGCGTTCCGCCAGGGCGCCAGCGACTGACAGGACTGCGGGGGCGATCTCCGGTGCGACGGCCACCGTCAAGGGCGTCTGGCCGGTACAGCCCGACGCGACCACCTGCCGCAGACCGATCGACACTCCACTCACCACGACGGTCAGCGCCACCGCCGCAGCAATGGCACCCAACTTCGGAAAACGTCTGACGTTGCGATGACGGCCCGGCACGGGCTACATCCTGACCATCCACACGCCAAGCTGCCAGGTCCGTTCGGTCGAATCCACGAAAAGCGCCCCAACCCCGTCACCTCCTGCGGTCAATCCATTCTCGTGAGTACGGACAACGGCGGACGCCCCGGCTCCTACCCGGGCCATTCCCACTCGCGGCGATCATCGTCGCCGCTGCGTCATCCATGGCAGCGAGGCGACCGGACTTGCCTTCGTGTTGGCAGGCCTCAGTCCTGGACGGACCGGTGCCACTCCTTCAGAGGTGGTAGGACCCCGATCACCAGAGCTGATCATCCCGGGCGACGCTGGCGCGTCTCCCCTGAATGCCGTCACCTACCCCGAGATGGCCGTGCGGGCCGGACCCGCCAGCACCGCCGGGCGAGGTACGGACGCTGGCGCACGGACCGGTACCCGCACCGCTACTTCGGAGCTGTGGAGCGCACCGGCACCAGCGGATTCCTGGACGAGGCCAACCTGATTCTCGTCGGCCAGTCCTGCCCATGACCGCCCCGGGCCGACCTCGGGTTCAAACCGTGATGTGCCGGCCGTCGACCTCGACGTGGACCTTGTCGGGATAGAAGCAGATGTGTTCGGCAGCCGCGATGCCCTCGGGCAGTGGGTGCGGCAGGCTCCACGCCGCGTCCGGCACCCGGTCGCCGTTGACGTCCAAGTGCCAGTGCTGCCCGTCGCCCTTGTACGGGCACTCGGAGACGGTGTCGCTGTGCTCCAGCAGGCCAAGGTCCACGTCGGCGAACGGCAGGTAGTAGCGGATTGGGGTACTGGTCTCGAACAGCAGCTTCGACCGGGTCGACTCGGCCAACACCCGCCCACCGTGGCGCACGAGCACCCGCCGCGAAGAGGACCGAACGTCGACCCGGTGGTACGGGTCACGGAGGTGGCCGTAGACCGGTTCGTCCTCCTCGAACCAGCGATCCATGGCGGAGAAGTCCACGGTGACGAAACCGTCCAGCGGCGGCCCGTCCTCGCCGGTGTGCTGGTAGGCGGTGACGGCACCGGGTGCGGTCCGCGCCCCGACCTGGACGCTCCACCGCACCTCACCGCGGCCCCCCGGCTCGGTCACGGACAGCCGGTCTTGGGCGAGGTCGTCGAGGGGGTAGAAGTGCTGCGGCAGCCGGCCGGTCTCGTGCACGACGACCGCGCGTTCAGTGTCCAACACGGTCGCTCCGGCGAACACCGCCCGCAGCCGCCGGGGCCAGGGCTCCCAGTAGCGCACGTGCGCCGGTACCGGGAAGTCGAACGAGCCGCGCTGGCGCGCGAACGGGGCGTATCCGAAGGTCAGGGACATGGGGATACCTTTCTCCTCGCGACGGCGCGGCCGGCGGTGGCCGGTCCGGGGGCGCCGGCGGTGCACCGGCGACGAAACCCAGGCCGCCCGTGCCACCTGGGCCGCGACCGGGGGTGAGTAGCCGGGAGCCGTAGCGGCCACCGGTGTGGAAGCTGTGGCGGCCCCGGTTGACGGTGCGGCCGTGCTTGAAGGGGACAACGAGTGACGTCGCTGCCGAGTACGTCCAGTCGCAGCCGGGTACGGGCCTCGAACAGGGTGCTGAAGGGCAAGACCAGCGAACTCGACGGGGCCACTTGGCTCCACGGGCGCTGTTGCATTGGGCGTTTGGCACGATCGAGGCAGGCTTGAGCGGTGATGTCATCGACCCCCGCTCGTCCGTGGCTGCCGCCGGAGTCGGCGTTCGCCGGCTTCCGGTTCCCGTCCGAGGTGATCGTCATCGCGGTCCACTGGAACCTGCGCTACTGCCTGTCCTACCGGGATGTTGAGGAGTTGCTGGTCGAGCGTGGCGTGGAGGTCGACCACGTCACCGTGTACCGGTGGGTGCAGCGGTTCACTCCGCTGCTGGCCGACGCCGCCCGGTTCCGCCGACACTCGCCCGGCGATCGGTGGTTCGTTGACGAAACGTACGTCAGAGTCAACGGGGTCTGGCGGTACGTGTACCGGGCAGTTGACCAGTACGGGCAGGTCATCGACGTGCTCGTGTCGGCCCGCCGGGACGCCGACGCGGCCCGGCGGTTCTTCCGACGGGCGCTGTCGACTTTGAAGGTGACACCCCGCGAGGTGGTCACCGACGCCGCCGCGGTCTACCCCAGGGTGCTGGACGAGGTCATCCCCTCGGCATGGCACCACGTTGAGCAGTACGCCAACAATCCGATCGAGGCTGACCACAGCCAGCTGAAACACCGGTTGAAACCGATGCGCGGGCTACGGACCGACCGAACAGCGCAGGTGATCATCGCCGGACACGCCTTCATGCAGAACCTACGACGCGGCCACTACGAACTCGGACTCGACGCCCCACCGGCTCTGCGGGTAGCAATGGCGTTCACCGACCTCGCCCAGGCGATCTGACCCCGGACCCAGTACGGGGCGACACGTCCGTCGATCCCACAAAGCAACAGCGCCGGTCCGTTCGGTCGAATCCACGACAGAAACGGAGAACGGGGGAACCCTCGGCCCCGACCGGGGCAATCCACTCGCGACGATCGCCGTCGTCGCAGACCAGCGAGAGCACCTCACTACGCGATCCCGCCCGCTTCGCGTCCTTCGGGCTACCCGGCGCGCCGTCCGGAGCTGACCGGCCCCGGCAACCGGGGCGGCAGCCGGGCCGCGACGACCAGCAGCAGCACCAGCCCGTGCTCGTCGGCGGACACCGGCCCATCCCGAGGACCCCGGCGGGACCTTCCACGGCGTATCGCCGGCGTGAAAACGGGGCGGGAGAGCGCATAGGCGGCGTCAAGGACCTTGTCCAGGGCCGGCGGAGTGGGGTCTGCTGGACCGGGTCGGGGCGACGGAACCCGATCAGGTGAGAAGGACGACGGTGACCAGGTCGACTCGGCGTTTCCCGGCGCGCACGCTCGTGTCGCGGCCTGGTCGGTGTGCGGTCGGTGCGGACCAGCCGCCCGTCTGGAACCTCGTGACGGGAAGATCTGCGGCGCCGAGACGGCGCGATGGCTTAATGCAACAGCGCCGCCGTTTAGCCAGGTCGCTGGCCATGTGAACGGCGTAGAAGTGTCTTCCGCAGTCGCTTCGGCGGCGGGTGTCATCGCCGCTGGAGTGCCTGCACGATCTGTTCCGAAGTCTCGAGGACTATCGTGTGATAGCTGTCGATCCGGGACACGATCGCCTCGCGGGGGCCGAGCCGCCAGGCGTCGCTGCCGTAGAACCTTTCCTCCTGCTCGCGGTGCGCCTCAAGGGACGCGAACGCGCGAATCAGGTAGGCCTCCTCGTCGTCCTCGGCTACCAGTGACGCGCCGCAGTCCACCACCCAGATACCGGACTCCTCCAGCAGCGGCACGGACTCCTCCCGCATGACACGAACAAACTCGCCGCCGGTGCCTGGCTTCAACCGATACGTGCGGATCTCAAGAATCACGGGCAGCCTTTCTACGGCATCCGGTGCGCCAGATGATGTTGGCTCGCGGGTAACGCCTCGACGCTAGCCGGCATCCCTGACACGTTGTGTCAGGGATGCCGGCGATCACCTCATGATCAACGGGTTTCGACCGACACCGGCCCGTCCCGGGTTACCAGCCGCCCGCCATCCCGGCACGCCTCAACTCAACCGCGCACTAGACGAGTAAGTCCGAAGTCCTTCGGGTCTGTGCAGACAGGCGAAGGGTGTTGAAGATCAGTTTGTGACGACCGACCTCAACACCCTTCTGACCGCACTGTACGTGAAGATCGATGACTGGCTGGGACGGCCGCCCCGGGCCGGACGGCCACCGCGGTTGTCCGACGCTGAGCTGCTGACCCTGGCAGTGGCGCAGGTCCTGCTCGGGGTCCGTTCCGAGGCCCGCTGGCTGCGGTTCGTCCCCGGTCACCTACCTGGCGCGTTTCCGTACCTGCCGGGCCAGTCCGGGTACAACAAACGCCTCCGGGCCGCGCTGCCGCTACTCAAACGCGCCATCCGAGCCGTCGCCGAGGACACCGACCTGTGGACCGACGGCGCCTGGGTCGTCGACTCGACCCCGGTGGAGTGCGGCCGGTCCCGGCCGACGGTGAAACGCTCGGGCCTGGCCGGGTGGGCCGGCTACGGCTACTGCGCCTCGCACTCGAGGTTCTTCTGGGGCCTGCGCCTGCATCTGGTCTGCACCCCGTCCGGCCTGCCGATCACCTGGGCCCTGGCCAACCCGAAAATCGATGAACGGCAGGTGTTGACCGCGATCCTTGAAGACGACCCGGACCTGATCTCGCAACGTCCCGGGCTGCTGATCATCGCGGACAAGGGCTACGTGTCCGCCGAGTTGGACCGCTGGCTGGCTGAGCGCGGAGTCCGGATGCTCCGCCCGTCCTACCGCAACCGCACACCACGACCCGGCGAACACCTCCTGAAACCGATCCGGCAACTCATCGAGTCGGTCAACGACACGCTCAAGGGCCAACTCGACCTCGAACTACACGGCGGACGCAGCATCGAAGGCGTCGCCGTCCGCGTCGCGCAACGCCTCCTCGCGATGACCGCCGCAATCTGGCACAACCGCACCACCGGCCAAGCCGTCACCAGGTCCCTGATCGCCTACGACCACTAACCAAGGAGTTCGGACTTACTCGTCTAGGTCGTCAGCCGTTTGGCCATGCCGATGGCGGCGTAGGGGACTTCGCCGAAGACAACGACTTTGGGGCCGGTGTGCGAGTCGAGCCGGGCGGCGCAATGCGCGATCACTTCGGGCCTCGGTCAGCGGGCCGCCGAACCCGGCTACCGCGGAGAGCACCGCCAAGCCGAACACCGCAGCCGAGGCCGCCAGCAACGTGGGCAACTGATCAACGGGCGCGGGCTCAGCCTGCCAGGCCTTACCGGGGGCGGGCCCGGGCCTATCTGGCGTTACTGAGCTCTGCAAATCCCACGGCGGATGGCGGGGATATTCGGGTATCAAGACCATCAGCTGAGCTGGGCCCGGCCGTTGCGCGCCGTCCTGGAGAAGTGTCACGCCCGCACCATGCGCGTGGGTTGTCGCCGGGGTGTCGAGGATCACTCCGGCCGGGGCCGCCGACTACGACTACATGAAGAGGTCTTCAATTGCCTAACTGCTAGTTGGCTGGGAGGGCGCGTGGCGCTGCCGCTGTACCAGAGGAAGGCGGAGTTCTTCCGGACGCTCGGGCATCCGGTGCGTATCCGGGTGCTGGAGCTGCTCGGTGATGGGCCGATGGCGGTGCGGGATCTGCTGGCCGATGTGGAGATCGAGGCGTCGAGCCTGTCGCAGCAGCTGTCGGTGCTGCGTCGGGCGGGGATCGTCACTTCCAGGCGGGACGGGTCGGCGGTTATTTACGCCCTTGCGGGTCCGGACGTGGCTGATCTGATGCGGGCGGCCCGCCGCTTCCTCACCGAGATGCTGGCAGGTCAGGCCGAGCTGCTTGAGGCGCTCCGTGAGGATCAGGCCAACGCCGACGACGAGCCGCTCCCGGTGCCGCGGTGAGCGCCGCCGCGCTCGCCCGCTCGGCCTGGCGCCGGGTGGCTGGCCTCCTGCCGACGAGGGCAGATCTCACGATGATGCGGCGGCAGCCCCGCCGTGACCTCGTCGCTGGGCTCACGGTTGCAGTGGTCGCGCTGCCCCTCGCCTTGGGGTTCGGGGTGTCGTCCGGCATGGGGGCGGCCGCTGGTTTGGCGACCGCGATCGTGGCGGGGATCCTCGCCGCGCTGTTCGGCGGGTCGAACCTGCAGGTGTCTGGGCCTACCGGGGCGATGACGGTGGTGCTGGTGCCGATCGTGGCGCGGTACGGGCCCGGCGGTGTGCTCACCGTCGGTGTGCTGGCGGGCCTGATTCTGCTGGCTCTGGCCCTGCTGCGAGCCGGTCGATATGTGCGTTACGTACCGGCGCCGGTGGTGGAGGGATTCACCGTGGGTATCGCTGCGGTGATCTTCCTGCAACAGGTGCCTGCGGCGTTGGGTATGCCGAACCCGGACGGCGAGAACGTCTTGTCGGTGGCCTGGCGGGCGCTGGTCGAGTTCGCCGGCCATCCGAACTGGCCCGCGCTGATATTGGCGCTCGGTGTGGCGGCGGTGATGCTGGCCGGGGCGCGCTGGCGCCCCACAGTGCCGTTCTCGCTGATCACGGTGGCCGTGGCTACCGTGGTCGGGCAACTGTTGTCGCTCGATGTCACCCGCATCGGTGTCCTGCCGGCCACTCTTCCCGCCCCCTCGCTGGGCTTTCTGGACCTGGCCGCCGTGCCGACGCTGTTCACCTCGGCGTTGGCGGTCGCCGCCCTGGCGGCGTTGGAGAGTCTGCTGTCGGCGACCGTCGCCGACGGCATGACCGTGAACCAGCGCCACGACCCGGATCGGGAACTTTTCGGTCAGGGGGTGGCGAACGTGGTGACCCCGCTGTTCGGCGGCGTACCGGCGACGGCGGCGATCGCCCGTACCGCGGTCAACGTCCGCTCCGGGGCCCAGTCGCGGCTCGCCTCGCTTACCCACGCGATTGCGCTGGCGGTGATCATGTTGGTGGCCGCCCCGCTGGTGGCCTACATTCCGCTCGCCGCGCTGGCCGGGGTGCTGCTGGCCACGGCTGTCCGCATGGTCGAGGTGGGTTCGCTGGCCGCGCTGGCCCGCTCGACCCGCTCCGACGCTCTCATCATGGCCCTGACCGCGATCGCCACCCTCGCCCTGGACCTGATCGCCGCCGTCGGGATCGGCCTCGTCCTCGCTGCCGCCCTGGCGATCCGCAAGATCGCGCGGGCGGCTCGGCTGGAGGAGGTCCCCCTCGACATCGCCGATCATCACGTCGAGGAGGCCGCCCTGCTCAGCGAGCACATCGTGGCCTATCGCTTCGACGGGCCATTGTTCTTCGCCGCCGCCCACCGGTTCCTGCTCGAACTGTCCGAGGTGGCGGACGTGCGGGTGATCATCCTGCGCATGTCGAGGGTGTCGACGATCGACGGCACCGGGGCGCTCGTGCTGCGCGACGCCATTGAACGTCTCGAACACCGTGGCATCACCGTCTACGTCTCCGGCGTACCGGCGGGACACGAGAAGACCCTCGACGCGGTCGGCGTCCTCGATCGGCTCCGCGCCGCAGGCCGCGTTTTTCCCGACACGCCAGAGGCGATCGCCGCGGCCCGAGGCCATCTGCGCCACACCGGCGTCCTGGCCACCGCAGAGCGGAACGTACTCGACCCGGCCGGACAGTCATGACGGTGGCGATACCGCGCCAGGAAGGCGGACGTGGCGATGGAACCGGCCCGGCGGGCGGCGTGGGACGCCTATCTGACCTTGCGAGTCGGCCTGCTACCTGACCTTGACGCGCTACCGGTGGAGGACCGTAGGGTCGCGGCGAAGCTGACCGGGCTCGCGGTCCGCATCCACCGGCACGCTCCGCTGTGGGCCGACTACGGCAGCAGGCTCGTCACCGTGGTCAGTCGTGCCCGGAAACTGCAGCGCGCCGGCGACCGTGCCGGCCTCACCGCCGTGCTGCGGGTCATGGTCCTGTGGCTGTTCAGACTCTCCCGGGGTGCAGTCCGACTGCCCGGCGCCCAGCAATAGCCGACCGGGGTGTGACATTGGAGGCTTGTCCCTGCGTAGGTGGCCGCTAGAGACGACGCCGACGGACAGGCACGCCCGGGCATCGGGAGCGGTGTGTGGCGCGATCAACCATCGATGGGTACATCGGCCAGGTGGTGCCACAAGTCGCGGATGCTCACGTATTGCTGGTCAGGCAGCCGCTGTAGCACCGCGATCACCTGCGGCCGGGCATGGCTGCTCGCGGCGGCGGCAAGCAGCTCAGCACGGCTGGCGCGGCCGGCGTCGAACGCCGTTGCGATGTGGCCGGCGAGTTCGGTGCGGGTGACTGAGGGCACGACTTCTCCTCGTTGGTTGCCGGCCGCCCATCGGCGCCGAGGGGGTTGCCGGCCGCGGGTAGTTCGGTTGCTTTGAGGCGGCATGGCCCGCCGTACGAGAGAAGGATCGGCGGGCCATGCCGGGTCAGGGCGCCGCTACGGCGCGGCGAGGTAACTGTGCACGGGGCGTCGGTTACGCCCGACAGGGGTTGCGGGCGGTCGATCGCCGAGCTTTGCCAAGAGCGGGGTCACCAGTCACGCCTTTGCGGGATCGGCTTCCTGACGCCCTCATGACTTGCTAACTTTAGCAAGTCATGAGATTAGCTTGGGCCGAAGGGCGCCGGGGCCGGGAGCTGGCTTACGCCGCGCCGGTCCGGGTGACCGACGGTCCGGGTGACCGACGCCTTGACGTCGCGGATCGCCGGTGAGTAGGCGACGTCACGGATGGATGCCGACAGCGGAGGCCGGGCACGGGTGCAACGGCGGCCGGACCAGTTGACGGCCGCAGGCAGGCCGCCGAACGAAGGCGGACGAGCTGACCGGGCGGCGGACGAGGTGACCGGGCGGCGTAACCGCGTGGCGGTGGTGACTGACGGCACGGCGGTGCTGGGCCTGGGTGATGTGGGGCCGGCGGCGGCGTTGCCGGTGATGGAGGGCAAGGCGGCCCTATTCGTCCACCTGGCCGGGATTGACGCGGTGCCGATCTGCCTGGCCACCAAGCACCCGGACGAGTTCGTGTCGGCGGTGCGGGCTCTGGCCCCCTCGTTCGGGGGGATCGACCTGGAGGCGATTGCCCCGCCGGCCTGTTTCGAGGTGGAGCGGCGATTGCAGGAGGCGCTGGACATTCCGGTGTTCCACGACGACCAGCACGGCACCGCGATCGTGGTGCTGGCCGCGCTGCGCAACGCGTTGCGGGTGGTGGGCAAGCGTGTGGAGTTGGCGCGGCTGGTGGTGGTCGGGGCCGGGCCGGCGGGGACGGCGACGGCGAGGTTGCTGGTGGCGGGCGGCGCCACCGACGTGGTGGTGGTCGTCCGGGGCGGGGTGCTGCACCACGACGACATGCCCCGGTTGCCGCTGCACGAGGCGCGGCTGGCCGGGTTGACCAACCGGCGGCGGGTGCGTGGTGGGCTGGCCGATGCCCTGGCGGGGGCGGACGCGGTGGTGGGGTTGTCTCGGGCGGGGGTGCTAACCCGGGAGTTGGTGGCGTCGATGGGCGAGGCGCCGGTGGTGTTCGCGTTGGCCGCCCCGGAGCCGGAGATCCGTCCCGAACGGGTGAGTGACATCGCCGCGGTGGTGGCCACCGGGCACGTCGACTACCCGAACCGGGTCGACAACGCGCTGGCGTTCCCGGGGGTGTTCCGGGGTGCGTTGGATGCGCGGGCGCCGCGGATCACGATGCCGATGCGGCTGGCCGCCGCTGATGTGCTGGCCGGGCTGGTGCCCCGGGAGGCGCTGTCGACCACCCGGCTGCTGCCCGAGGTGCTCGACGGGCAGGTGGTGCCCACGGTGGCGGGGGCGGTGGCCGCGGTCGCGGCCGAGCGGCGGCGCCGTGTCGATCCGGCGGCCGGTGGCGTGCCCCGGCAGGACGCGGCTCGTAACGTGTCCCCGCAGGAAGGGGTGGGCCCGTGAGCACGCCGTTGTATCAGGCCAAAGCTGAGTTTTTCAAAATTTTGGGGCATCCGGCGCGGATCCGGATCCTCGAACTCCTCGCCGAGCGGGAGCACGCGGTGTCGGAGCTGCTGCCGCAGGTGGGTATCGAGGCCGCGCACCTGTCGCAGCAGTTGGCGGTGCTGCGCAGGGCGAACCTGGTGGTGACCCGCCGGGACGGTTCGACCGTGTACTACTCGCTGGTCAGCCCACACGTGGCCGAGTTGCTGGCGGTGGCGCGGCGGATCCTGACCGAGGTGTTGACCAGTCAGGCCGAGTTGCTGGGTGATCTGCGTGCCGCGACCGAGCGGGCTGAACCCTCGTGAGCGAGCGGTCAAGGCCAGCAGCAGGGTCGCGTTGTTGCCCCTCACGAAGACGGGCGGAATGGCGTCGGTGACAGGGAGTGGACGTTGGGGCTGATAGGCAAGATCCGCAGCGTGGGTCGGGTGGCCGAAGGGACTCGAACCCCTAACCTTCTGATCCGTAGTCAGATGGCGATGACCACCTTGCCGGTGGCGTGACCGCCCTCGACGTGCCGGATCGCGTCGGGGGCCTCGGCCAGGGAGAAGGTCCGGTCGACCACCGGCCGAACCTGCCCGGCCTCGATGAACTCCGTCAACGCCACCAGGTTCGCCGTGCTCTCCTTGGCCACCAGCGGCACCAGCCGTTGACCGACGAGGGGTGACACCGCCAGCGCCCGGAGTTGCCGGTCGAAGCCCTGCAACCACTTCCCGTCGCTCGCCTCCCCACCTACCAGGACGAGCGCCCCCTTCGGCGTGAGCGCCCGGCGCAGCCGGGACAGCGGCCGGTTGCCGCCGGTGTCGATGACGACGTCGTACCGCTGGTCGGGGAGGTCCTCGCGGGTGTAGTCGACCACCTCCGCCGCGCCGAGGGAGCGGACCAGGTCGAGCTTGCCGGGCCCGCAGACGCCGGTGACGTGCGCGCCGGCCGCGCGGGCGAGCTGGACGGCGTACGAGCCGACGCCGCCGCCGGCGCCGATGACCAGGACCCGCTGGCCGGGGCGTACCCGGGCGGCGTCGCGGACGGCGGTGAGCGCGGTCTGCCCGGAGACGGGGACGGCCGCGGCCTCGGCGTAGGTGAGGTTGGCGGGTTTCTGGGCGAGCCGGTCGGCGGGGGCGAGGGCGTACTCGGCGAAGCTGCCGGCGCCGGTGCCGTAGACCGCGTCGCCGGGGGTGAACCCGGTGACGCCGGGGCCGACGGCGGTGACGAGGCCGGCCAGGTCCAGGCCGGGGACCCGGTTGCGGGGGCGGCGCAGCCCGAAGCCGAGGCGCAGCGCGTAGGGCAGGCCGGTCATCAGGTGCCAGACGCCGGGGTCGACGCCGGCGGCGCGGACCCGCACGAGCACCTGGCCGGGGCCGGCGGTCGGCGGGTCGACGTCGGCGAGGCGGAGCATGTCGGCCGGGCCGTACCGGTCCTGGACGATGGCCTTCACGATTCCTCCTGCGGGTACTGGAACACGTCGGTGAGGGGCACGGCGAAGACGGCGGCGATCTGGAAGGCCATTTCCAGCGAGGGGGAGTAGCGGCCCTGTTCGATGGCGATGACGGTCTGTCGGGTGACGCCGATCCGGCGGGCCAGCTCGGCCTGGGTCATCTCGTCGTGGGCGAAGCGCAGCGCCCGGATGGTGTTGGTGATCCGGGTCGGCTTCACCACGACTGGAACCCCCGCCGGTAGGCGACGATCTTCGCGACCGAGCCGACCACCGCCGACAGCACGAAGCAGAGGTAGATGACGTTGGCGATCCAGAACTGGTCCCAGTCGGCGAGCGCCATCGCCAGGGCCGCGACTCCGCCGACGATCACGAAGGACTGGCCGATGTACTCGCCGAGCCGGTGGATCTCCCGGTCCCGCTGGTCCTTCTCGTTCGCCCCCTCGGGCGACACGATCGAGACCACGATGTTCAGCGCGATCGACGCGACGATCGCGGCGGCCACCGTCGCCAGCAGCGGGCCCGCGTAGGAGACGTCCGCGAGCGGGTCACCGTCCGCGCGGCCGAGGACCACCATCACGTACGCGGCATAGCCGGCGACCGCCACCAGCGCCATGATCCAGGCGCGCTTCTCTTCGAAGGCCACCGAACTCTCCCCAGGTAAAGAATCTTTGACATCACGAGTGTCAAGCACAGCCGACACGATGTCAAGAATTCTTTACGTACTTGGAAAGGTCGGACCCGGCTGCTCTGATGAGTGGCCATGGGGGAGTCCGAGGCGCGGCACACCGTCGAGGCGGTCTGGCGGATGGAGTCCGGTCGGGTGGTCGCCGGACTGGCCGCGCTGGTCCGCGACGTCGGTCAGGCCGAGGAGCTGGCCCAGGACGCGCTCGTCGCCGCGCTGGAGTCGTGGCCGCGCGACGGCGTACCGGCCAACCCGGGCGCCTGGCTGATGACCGTCGGCAAGCGCCGGGCCATCGACGCGCTGCGCCGACGGCAGACCGAGGAGCGCAAGGTCGCCGAACTCGGCCGCGACCTCGACGGCGAGGAGTTCACCCCCGACTTCGACGCCGCCGTCGAGGAACGCATCGAGGACGACCTGCTCCGGCTGATCTTCGTCGCCTGCCACCCGGTCCTCTCCCCGATCGCCCGGGCCGCGCTCACCCTCCGTCTGATCGGCGGCCTCACCACCGCCGAGATCGCCCGCGCCTTCCTCACCACCGAGGCCACCGTCGGCCAGCGGATCACCCGCGCCAAGCAGACCCTCGCCACCGCCCGGGTGCCGTTCGAGGTCCCCGGCCCCGCCGAACGCGCCGAACGGATCGGCTCCGTGCTGGAGGTCATCTACCTGATCTTCAACGAGGGCTACTCGGCCACCGCCGGCGACGACTGGATGCGCCCGACGCTCACCGAGGAGGCGCTGCGCCTGGCCCGCATCCTGCAGGGGCTGATGCCCGAGGAGCCCGAGGTGCACGGCCTGGCCGCGCTGCTGGAGATCCAGGCGTCCCGCACCGCCGCCCGCACCGGCCCCGACGGGGAGCCGGTCCTCCTCAACGACCAGGACCGCAGCCGCTGGGACCAGCTGCTCATCCGCCGCGGGCTCGCCGCCCTCGACCGGGCCCGGGCACTCGGCGGCACCCCCGGCCCGTACGCCGTCCAGGCCGAGATCGCCGCCTGCCACGCGCGGGCGCGTACCCCCGACCAGACCGACTGGGCGCGGATCGCCGCCCTTTACGCGACCTTGGCTCGGCTCGTGCCCTCGCCCGTGGTGGAACTCAACCGGGCCGTCGCCGTCTCCTTCGCCGACGGCCCCGCCGCTGGGCTGGAACTGGCCCGCGCTCTGGCCGACGAACCGGCGCTGGCCACCTACCACCTGCTGCCGAGCGTGCTCGGCGACCTGCTCGCCAAGCTCGGCCGCCACGACGAGGCCCGGTTGGAATTCGAGCGCGCCGCTTCCCTGACAGGCAACGAACGGGAACGGGCGCTGCTGCTCGACCGCGCCGCCGCCTGCGACCGCCAGAAAAAATCTTGAGAGGTGATGTCGGATCCCGACCGACCCGATCGACGCGTCAGTGAGAGCCGATGACGAGGAGATCGAGATGACCAGTACGACGATGCCGCGAAGCGGGGTCGCCGGCGCCCTGTCGACGCGGACCCTGCTCGCGGCCGGAATCGCCACCGGGCCGCTGTTCGGGGTGGTGGCGACGGCCCAGGTGCTCACCCGGGACGGGTTCGACCTGAGCCGGCAGCCGCTCAGCCTGCTCGCCCTCGGTGAGCACGGCTGGATCCAGGTCGCCAACTTCGTACTCACCGGGTTGCTGGCGCTCGCCGGCGCCGCCGGGCTGCGACGGGCGCTGCGGGGCACGGTGGCCGGGAAGTGGGGCCCGGCGCTGGTGGCCGTCTTCGGCGTCGGCCTGGTCGTCGCCGGGGCGATGCCCTCCGACCCGAGCATGGGCTGGCCGGCCGGCGCGCCCGAAGGCTCGCCCGACTCGCTGAGCTGGCACGCCGTCGGTCACGGCGTCGGGGCCATGCTGGCCTTCGGGTCCCTCACCATCGCCTGCCTGGTCTTCGCCCGCCGGTACCTGCGCACCGGCCGGCGCGGCTGGGCGGTGTTCTCCCTGGCCTGCGCCCTGGCGACCGTCGTCGTCATGGCCTGGCCCGACCAGGACAGCATCAGCGTCCGGATGGCGCTGGGCTCGGTCTTCATCTTCGGGTGGCTCACCGCCGTGTCCGCCCAGACCCGCACCGAGAGGAATCACTGAGATGCGCTACATGATCATGCACAAGCTGGACGAGGAAGTCCCGGGCAACTTCGACCCGAGCCCCGAGTTCATCAAGACGATGGGTGCCTTCATCGAGGAGGTCGTCCAGTCCGGGGTGCTGCTCGCCGCGGAGGGCCTCTGCTCGAGCAAGGAGGAGGCGGCCCGGATCACCGTGGAGAAGGGCAAGACCACCGTCACCGACGGGCCGTTCACCGAGACCAAGGAACTCATCGCCGGGTTCGCGCTGGTCGACGTGCGGTCCCGGGAAGAGGCGGTGGAGTGGGGCAAGCGGTTCACCGACGTCTTCACTCAGCACGGGATCGACGTCGAGGTGGACGTGCGGCGGGTCCACGAGCAGTCCGACCTCGGCTGACCGAACCGAGCGCGGGCGGGTGCTCCCGACGGGGCACCCGCCCGCTCCGCTCGCCGGCTTCCGCCGCGTCACACCGATGACGGATGACTCGTCATCCAGGTATGAGAAGCATCGTTCGCGTCGTCGCAGGTCTGCTCGGCCTGGCGGCGGTGACCGTCGGCGTCTGGGCGCTGGGCTGGCCCTCCTCCTTCAGCTCGGCGGTGGGGTTTCCGCCGCAGGAGCACTTCGTGCACGACGTGGGGGCGTTCCAGCTCGGCATCGGGGTGACCCTGCTGCTGGCGCTGATCTGGGCGGACGCACTCGCCGTGGCGCTCGCCGGGTACCTGGTCGGCGGGGTGGCGCACACGGTGTCGCACGTTGTTGATGCCGACCTTGGCGGCAGTGCGACGCAGACCTGGCTGGTCGGGTTGTCGTCGCTGCTGGCCGCCGTGGCGCTGGCAATCCGCTGCCGGGAGCTGGGCTGGGTGGTGGGCACCGTCGATCCCGCGCCGTCGCCGGCCTGGGCACCGTTCACCCGGCAGAAGACCGTCGTGGTGACCACGTTCCGCCGCGACGGCACCCCGGTCGGCACGCCGGTGAGCATCGCGGTCGCGGGCGAGCGGGCGTACGTGCGCAGCTTCGAGCTGGCCTGGAAGACCCGGCGCCTCCGCAACAACCCCCGGGTCGCCGTGGCGCCGTCGACCACGCGCGGCACGCCGACCGGCCCGGCCATCGAGGCCACCGCCCGCCGGCTGACCGGAGCGGAGTACGACCGCGCCGGCCGGGCGCTGGTACGCAAGCATCCGATGCTGCACGGGGTGCTCGTGCCACTGATGCACCGACTCGGGCGACGCAAAACCGGCCGTACCGTCCACTTCGAGCTGACCCCGGTGACACCGACCGGACTTTCCGGAACCCTGACGGGGTCGGCGGACGTCGAAGGGGTGCGGAGGTGAGCGGGGATGGGCGGACGGCGCTGGTTGGTATGGGTCACCGTGGTGGCCGTGCTCGGTGGCTGCGGCGCGACCGGCAGCGGCCCCGGCGGGGATGACCTGGACAGGTTGCGCCAGCAGGCCCACGATGCCCTGACCCGGTATGACCAGGCGGTCCTCGACGCCGGTGGGGCGCAGAGCTTCGTGCCGGTCGGGGAGCTGACCGGCCAGCTCGGCGACTGGGAACCGGCAAACGGGGACACCAACAAGCAGGCATTGCTCGCCGGTCGGGTCTTCCCCGCCACGGCGCTGCCCACCGCCGGGCAACCGACGGGGAAGGTGGTCTGGGAGAACGGCAGAACGCAGCCGGTTCCCCTGATGTCGGCCGAGGAGACGCTCGCGCAGCTGAGAGCGGCGGGCAGCGAGGACTGCGGGTGCGTACCCCTCGAGGTCACCGCCGCGCGCCTGACCACGGTGCGGATCCCCACCACCCGT
Source organism: Micromonospora kangleipakensis (assembly GCF_004217615.1). Classification (NCBI taxonomy): domain Bacteria; kingdom Bacillati; phylum Actinomycetota; class Actinomycetes; order Micromonosporales; family Micromonosporaceae; genus Micromonospora; species Micromonospora kangleipakensis. Next base: position 2,051,221 of record NZ_SHLD01000001.1, read on the forward strand.
GGCCCCGCCACGGCCCCGGCCTGGGAGTACACCCTCAAGGGCACGGCGGTGCGGCTGACCCGGATCGCGGTCGCCCCCTCGGCTGCCATCGTGGTGACGCCGCCGCGGTGGGGTCCCGAGCAGCCGCACGGCGGCCTGGCGATCGAGTCGGCAACCGGGACCACGACGAGCCGGCGGCTGACCGTCGCCTTCACCGGCTCCCCGGGTCCCGCGAGCCATCCGTGCGGCGCCGACTACAGCGCGGAGGCCGTCGAGTCGGTCAACGCCGTCGTCGTGATCGTCATCGAGCACCGCCCCGCCGACGGCCCGGCGTGCGGGGATATCGGAGCGCGCCGCACCGCCACCGTCGACCTGGCGCAGCCGTTGGGGGAGCGGGCGGTCCTCGAGGTGCAGCAGGGCCTGCCGGTCGCGCTGACGCTCACCGGCTGACCCTCTTGACGGACTGGCTACATGAGCGAGACCTGGACGGCGACGTCGTGCTTCGGGTAGTGCGCCTCCACCTGATCCGCGCCGTACTTGTCGCGGAACATCTCCACGACGTGGCTGACCCGGTCGGGTTCGGTGATCGGGGTGGCGGTCGAGCTCAACGCCATTCCGTTCGAGGACACCTGGATCATCGGTGTCTGTCGGACGTTCTTGTACCACTGGCTGTCCGAGCCGGTTATCGGAACCAGGAAGACGCTCTCTTCTTCCTGCACGAACCACACGGGGTGCGAGATCTGCCGTCCGGTCTTCCGGCCGGTCACGGTGATCTCTACCTCGCTGGCGCCGTCAAGCGCTTCTCTCACGGCCTTGGTCACGGTGTCCTCCGAGAGTTTCCCCGACGTGCTCCCGCTTGCCAGGCTATGGACCTTCGCGGGAACTCGCCGCAGGTTCCGTGACCCCGGCAGCAGCACCCGTCACGGGCACATCAAGGGGCGCAGGAGCGATCGTGTGCACGACTGGTCCCGCCCGGCTTTGTGGCACGCCGACGATCGATCGCCATCATGGGACGACCCCGGGTCCGCTTCACCGGGCGCACCGAAGCCGACGCCGAGGCGGTGCTCGCCGCCGCCGCGGCGCACGACGCCTGTCTCAGCGGCGCACCCGCCGACTGGGAGATCCCGGCCGGGTGCGCAGCATAGGAGCAGGCCGGGGGCATCGCGGGTGCCCCTCGTCCGATGTGGCCGCTGCCGGCCACCGCCGCCGACACCGCGCCCACCGGCTGCATCCGGCCCGTCGGTCCATCCAGGAGTGGCGAACCGCCTCGTGGGTACACGAACAGTGATCGATCGGCTGCGGTGAGGAGGTGAGGGCGTGTCCTGGGCGAACCTGCGGAGTTATACCCCACGCCATGCCGAATCATCTTCACGAGAGGCGGCCCCGGTGACGGAGGTGGACAGGACCGATTCCGGTTGGCGTGCCCGCTGGGCGGCCCGCGAGAACAAGCGGCGGCGGCGCACCTACGAGGACCACGTCGAGGCCTGGTGCCTGCGGGGGGCTCGTCTGCAACGCCTGAGAGCCGCGGCCGAGGAGTTGCCGGTCGAATCGGCGGCCGGTCTGCCGGTGGGCCTCGCCGACGGCGAGGTCGTCGTCGCTGTGCAGCCGAAGGCGGAACTGGTGGAGGTCGACGACGGCCACGACGCGGACCTGCCCGTACCCGAACTCGCCGTCATCCCCGTCCGTTGGCCGAAGCGGGCGAACCGGTTGCCCAAGGGCCTGCGAGTAACCGACGCCGGCACCGCGGTGGTCACCGACCGCCGCCTGATCCTCCTGGGCCGCGAGAAACACCGCGAGTGGACGTACGCGCAGGTGAGCGACCTCGCGCACCACACGAGGGCGCCCATCACGCTGTTGCACACCATCGGCGGCCGGCCGGTTGCCGGGCTCCGCGTCCCCCTGGCCGCCGCTGCCCGCTTCCGACTGAGGCTGACCATGGCGCACGCCGATTTCATCGGTCAGCGCCGCGTCGTCCTCGCCCGGCTGGACGAGGCGGTGGCCGCCAACCGGCGGTCGCGGCCGCCGGCGCCGGTGGTCGCCACGGCGGAGCACGCCCCGGCGGCGGCCCGCCTCGCCTACCCCGCGGTCGTTGCGGCCGCCGTCGCGCTCATCGCCCTGCCCACGTACGCCATGACGGTCGCCTCGCCCGACCGCCCGCAGGGTGCCTTCCACAATGGGGGCGCACCCATCACGCCGGGTGCCCTCCCCGGCACCGAGACAGCGCCCAGCGCCGCTCCCACCCCCGACCCGCCGGCACCCAGCGCCGCTCCCGCACCCGACCCGCCGGCGCCCAGCGCCGCTCCCGCCACCGACCCGCGGACGCCCGGCACCACCGCTACCCGCGCGGCGGATCCTGATGTGAGCACCGGCGCGCCGGCCCCCGGTCCGGTCGACCTGGGCGCGCCCCGGCCCCTCCCGACCCGGGGCCTCATCGACCCGGCACCGGCCCCTACCGGCTCGCCGGGCAAGCCGATGCCGGCGGACCGGTGCGGGGCCCCGGAGAACCCGTACGGCTACAACTACTGCGGGGGTTCCCTCGTCCGTGACCCGGCTCCCGGCGTGTGCAGTTGGTTCGTCTGCGTGGACGGCTTCTGGCAGGGCAGGGGTTACCTGACCGTGTGCGAGGACGGCAGGGTCGGCATGGTGGGCGGCACGACCGGGACGTGCCCGGAGCGCGCCGGCAGGAAAGAGCCGGTGTACGCGTATCAGCCGGCCGGAGGCTGAGCGCTCACCCTGCAGGCTGCCGGAGGTCACGGTCTCCCCGAGCAACTCCGCCGACCTGCGCTGGGCAGCCCGCAGCCGCCGTAACGCCTGGGTAACTTTCGGTGCTCGCTGAGAGCCGGCTGTGAGAGGGTCGGAGGACTGCTGTCGAATCATGGGGGGTTCCATGAGGACACTGAGGACAAGACTCTCGACGACACTGGCGGCCGGGCTGACCATGGCCCTGCTGACCGGCGCGACCGCCAGTGCAGACCCCGGCGGCGGCGGGCATTTCCGGCCCGGCGCGCCAGGAGTCGGTGATCCGTACTTCCCCACCTACGGCAACGGCGGCTACGACGTTGCGCACTACGACCTGGCGATCCGTTACAACCCGGCGACCGACCTCCTGGACGGCCATGCGGTGATCCGGGCGACCGCGACCCAGAACCTGTCCAGCTTCAACCTCGACCTGGTCGGGCTGACGGTCGATGCGATCACCGTGGACGGCAAGCGGGCGCGGTGGTCACGGTCCGGCCAGGAGCTGACCGTCACGCCGCAGCGCAAGCTGCACGCGTCGCGTCCGTTCACGGTGGACGTCCGCTACCACGGCGTGCCTCAACCGTTCACGTTGCCCGGCACGGATATCGAGACCGGGTGGATGCACACCGACGACGGGGCCGTGGTGGCCGGTCAGCCGGAGGTGGCCGCCGCCTGGTATCCCGTCAACGACCACCCGCTCGACAAGGCCAGCTACACGTTCGCCATCACCGTGCCGGCGGGCCTGGCCGCCATCAGCAACGGCATCCACCTGGGCACCACCACCCGCAACGGCTGGTCCACGTGGCGGTGGCAGCAGACCACGCCGATGATCAGCTACCTGGCGACGGCGACGATCGGCCGGTTCCGGATAAGCGAGACCACGCACAACGGGAAGCCGATGGTCATCGCGGTGGACCCGGACCTTCCTCCCGGCCTCGCCGACGATGCGGTTGGTCGTACGGGCGAGATCACCGACTTCCTGGCGACGCAGTTCGGCCCGTACCCGTTCGAGGCCAACGGCGCGATCGTCGACGACTACGACAACCTGTTCTTCGCACTGGAGAACCAGACCCGGACCATCTACTCGAAGTACTTCTTCGCGCCGGGCGTCAACACCTGGGAGACGTACGTGGTCGCCCACGAGCTGGCCCACCAGTGGTACGGCGACAGCGTCGCAGTGCACTTCTGGCGCGACATCTGGCTCAACGAGGGCTTCGCGACATACGCCGAGTGGTTGTGGAGCGACCGGTTGGGCGAGGGCACGCCAAAGGAGATCTTCGACTTCCTGTACGCGCAGCCGCTGGACGCCGGTTACTGGAGCCCGCCGCCGGGCGAACCGGGCGTCAACGACCTGTTCGGCGGGAGCGTCTACGTGCGGGGCGCGATGACGTTGCAGGCCCTCCGGATGACCGTGGGCGACTCGGCCTTCTGGACCATCATGCGCACGTGGGCCGCGAGCAAGCGGGGCGGCAACGGCTCCACGCCGGAGTTCATCGCGCTGGCCGAGCGGATCTCCGGTGAGCAGCTCGACGCGCTCTTCGACGCCTGGCTGTTCCAGGGGGGCAAGCCGCCGTACCCGGGCAGTTCTGTTCTGGCCGCCAAGCGTGCCGAGGCATCGACGAAGGTCCCGCCAGCGGTACGGGCCCTACAGGAGCGCCTGGCGATCGGCAATCGCTGACGCAACGGATCGGGCGCCCGGCCGAGTCGGCCGGGCGCCCTCGCACGTCGAGACGTCCGAAAAGGATTGCTGGTCGACGGTACGATGCACAGGGGGTAGCCAAGGCTGCCCGGCAGCGTGACGGGCGGGCACCCGAGGACGCCCCAGGCTCCAGACGTCGGTTGTGCCGGACACACGGGGGGAAAACCATGTTCGAGCGGCTGGGCAGATTCGTTGTACGCAGGGCGTGGTGGGTGATTGCCGGCTGGGTGCTCGCGGCAGCCGTCATCGTCCTCACCACACCGTCGCTGAGCGACATCACCTCCGCCGATCAGAGCAGCTTCCTGCCCCGCTCGTACGAGTCCGTGCAGGCCATTGAACTCGGAAAGAAGGCGTTTCCGCAGCAGGCCACAGCGACAGCGACCATCGTGGTCAAGCGCGCCGACGGGCAGTCGCTCACGCCGGCCGACGAGGCGAGGGTGGGCCAGCTCGCCCAGTCGCTCAAGGCCAGGAACATCTCGCGCACGTCCGGCTATCTGACCGGCCCGCAGGCGGTGGCGCCGGACAAGTCGGTGCAGGCGGTGAACGTCGGGCTCGACGCGGTCGCCCCGGACGACCCGGCGCTGCTCGACGCCGTACGCGATCTGCGGGCGGCCATCGGTCCGGAGCTGACGGGCAGCGGGCTGAGCGCGGGCGTGGCCGGCGACGTAGCGACCTTCGTCGACAACGAGGACACCTTCAACAACGCATTTGCCGTGGTCGGCATCGCGACGATCATCCTGATCATCGGACTGATCCTGATCATCTTCCGCAGCCCCATCGCCGCGCTGCTGCCCGTAGCGGTCATCGGCGTTGTCCTGGCCGTCACGAGCGGGCTTGTCGCCGCAGCGGGCAAGGCGTTCGATCTCAATGTGAGTCAGGATCTGCAGACGGTGCTGCTGATCGTGCTGTTCGGCATCGGCACCGACTACATCCTGTTCCTGCTCTTCCGCTATCGCGAGCGGCTGCGGGCCGGTGACGACAAGCGCACCGCGATGATGGTCTCCGTCGAGCGGGTCGGCGAGGTCATCACGTCGGCCGCGGGAGCGGTCATCGTCGCGTTCCTCGTGCTGCTCCTCGCCTCCCTCGGCTTCTTCGGCTCACTCGGCCCGGCGCTCGCGATCGCCGTCGGCGTCATGCTGGTCACCTCGCTCACGCTCATCCCGGCGGTCGTCTCGCTGCTCGGCCGGTACGTCTTCTGGCCGTCCAAGGCGTGGCAGCGTGCCCCCAAGGCCACCATGTCGCGCCGTCTCGGGACCGCCATCGGGCGCCGGCCGGCGCTCGTCGCGGCAGCATCCGGCGCCCTGCTGGTCGCGCTCGCCGCAGGCGTGTTGACCTACAAGGCCGACTACGACTTCAGCGCCGGCTTCCCACAGGACACCGAGTCGGCGAAGGCCGCCGCGGACCTGCAGCGCGGCTTCGCCGCCGGTGCGCTCGCCCCGACCGAGGTCTACCTGACCACCGGCAACGGGTCGCCGCTGACCGAGCGACAGGTCAGCGACTTCGCGGCGGCCGCGGCGGGCGCCCCGGGAGTGGGCCGGGTGCAGCCCCCGGAGCGCAGCAGCGACCCGAGTGTGGCCCGGGTGAACCTGTTGCTCAACGAAAACCCGGTCTCCAACGAGGCGATCACGCTCGTCCGCGACGAACTGCGCGGCGCCCTGCATGCGGCGGCCCCGCCCGGCACCCGGGCAGTGGTCGGCGGACCCACCGCGATCTTCGCGGACATCAACTCGGCGAACAACCGCGACCTGTCAGTGATCCTGCCGGTGGCGGCCGTCCTGATCGCGCTCATCCTCGCGCTGCTGCTGCGCAGCCTGGTCGCGCCGATCTACCTCGTGATAGCGGTGCTGCTCAACTTCGCCGCCACGCTGGGTGCCACGGTCTATCTCTTCCAAGGGCTGCAGGACAAGCCCGGGGTCACCTTCCAGCTGCCGATCATCCTCTACCTCTTCGTGGTGGCGATCGGGACGGACTACAACATCCTGATGATCGCCCGACTGCGTGAGGAGGCCCGGGAGGGCAACGAGCCGCACGAGGCCGCCGCTATCGGAGTGGAACACGCCGGCCCGACGGTCGCGGCGGCCGGGCTGATCCTTGCCGGGACGTTCGGGGTGCTGATGCTCGCGCCGATCTCGTTCCTGCAACAGATGGGCTTCGCGGTGGCGATCGGCATCGTGCTGTCGGCGTTCGTCATGTCGATGTTCTTCGTCCCCGCCCTGACCGCTCTGATCGGGCACCGGGCGTGGTGGCCGGGCCACGGCGACGAGCGGCCGGCCAGCGCGCGGCACGTCCCGCCGGAGCCGGCGAGCGTGGCGAAGGTGTAGCGGGCGGCGCGTGTACGCCTGTCAGCCCGCCGCCGGCTGACCGGTCGCCCTGCCCGCCGCCACTCCGTGTACCGGGCGCCGGCCGTTCCTTCGCGGTACGGCCGGCGCCCGTGAGCACTCCCGAGGTGGGCGTCGCCCGCCAGGTTGTTAGGACCGCGCCGGTATCCGCTCGACCGGCGAGGCCGCGACCGGCCGGAACACCGGCCGCGCCAGGGCGCTCGGCCACCAAACACGGGGGCCGATGTGCAGCGCCAGCGCCGGTACGAGCAGGCTGCGGACGAGGAATGTGTCGAGCAGCACCCCGACGCCGATGATGACCGCCGACTGCACGGACGGCACCAGGGGCAGCACGCTGAGCGCGCCGAACGTGGCGGCCAGCACCACGCCCGCGCTGGTGATCACCCCGCCGGTCACGGTCAGCGCATGCAGCACGCCCTGCCGGTGCCCGAGCCGCGCCGCCTCCTCCCGGGCCCGGGTGGCGAGGAAGATGGTGTAGTCCACGCCGAGGGCGACGAGGAACAGGAACGTCTGCAGCGGGATCCCGACGAAGAGCTTCGGGTAGCCCATCGCGTCGAGGACCAGCCCAGCCGCGCCCATCGCGGCGACGTAGGACAGGACCACGCTCGCCAGCAACAGCAGCGGTGCGACCAGCGCGCGCAACAGCAGCACCAGGATGACGAAGACGACCGCCAGCACCAGCGGCACCACGACCCGGTTGTCCCGGCCGACCGTCCGCTCCTCGTCGAGCAGGTACGCGGTGTCCCCGCCGACCAGCGCCTGCGCACCCGGCACGGCGTGCACCGCGGTGCGGAGCCGGTCGACGGTGTCCAGCGCCGCGTCGCTGTCCGGCGTGTGGGCCAGGACCGCCGCGATGCGAACCCAGCGCCCGTCCGGCGAGCGCTCCGGCTCGCCCACCTCGGCAACCCCCGGCACGGTACGGGCGGCGGCCACCACCTGGTCGGCCGGGCCGGCGGCGGCCAGGATCTCGGCGGGTGCGACGGCTCCCCTCGGGTAGTGCGCCTCGATCATCCGCTGGCCGGCGACCGAGCCGACCTCCTTGGTGAAGGACTCGTCATGCGGCATGCCGATGCTGAGGTTGCCGATGCCGAAGCTCAGGGCGACCAGCGCCGCCGCCGTTCCCAGCCACACCGCGCGGGGCCGGCGCCCGACGAAACCGGCGATCCGGCGCCACACGCCGTGCTCGGCCGCCACGTCGAGCCCGACCGCGTCCGGCGAGTACCGCGGCACGAACGGCCAGAACAGCCACCGCCCGAAGATGACCAGCACGGCCGGCAGCAGCGTGGTCATGGCGAGGAACGCCGCGGCGATCCCGACCGCGCCGACCGGCCCGAGCCCCCGGGTGGACGGCAGCTGCGCGGCGAGCAGGCACAGCAGGCCGATCGCGACGGTCGCCGCCGAGGCGCCGATCGCGCCGATCGACCGCCGCAGCGCGACGGCCATCGCCGCGTGCCGGTCGGCGTGCCGGCGCAGTTCCTCCCGGTAGCGGGCGATGAGCAGCAGGGCGTAGTCCACGCCGACGCCGAAGACCAGCACGGTCAGGATGCTCTGGCTCTGGAAGTCCACGGCCAGCCCGGCGTGCCGGGCCAGCAGGTACACCACCGCGCTGGCGAGCTGGTTGGCCACCGCGACTGTGATGAGCGGGATCAACCAGAGGACCGGGCTGCGGTACGTGACGAGGAGCAGCAACGCGACGGTGGCCGCGGTCGCCAGCAGCAGCGTGGTGTCCATGCCGGCGAACGCGTCGAAGACGTCGTCCTCGCCGCCCGCCGGACCGGTCAACGCGGTCCGCAGGCCGGCCGGTGCGTCCGTGCTCAGCTGCTCCTTGACGTCGGCCACCGCGTCGGCCCGTTGGTCGGCGTCGCCGGCGACCGGGAAGGAGAGCAGCAGCGCCTGCCCGTCATCGCTGGCCACCGGCGCGGGCACCTGGCCGCCGTCGGCGTACCGGGCGAACGCCGTGCGGTCGCCGTCGACCTTCGCGCGGTCGGCATCGGTGAGCCCGCCCTCGCGGACGTAGACGGCGACGGCCAGGGGCTTCTGGGAGTCCGGGAACGCGGCCTCCGCCCGCTGCACGGCCCGGCTGGCTTCCGCGGTGGCGGGCAACGCGCCGAGGGTGTCGTTGTTCTGCACCTCGGTCAGCTTGATCGCCAGCGGCCCGGCCGCCGCGACGAGGACGAGCCAGAAGACGAGCATGGCGTACTTGCTGCGGCGGCCGGACGCCAGGCCGGCCAGCCGGTGCTTTTCTTGCAGTCTTGTGGTCATGCCCTCGATCCTTCGGCGGGCATGGGGCGAAGACAGGAGTGCCAGGTCCCGAACGGAGGTGGTGGTAGCACCACCGAATCCGGTGGCGCGGCAGGCGGAGAATGGCGCCGTGGACAGCTCCGTACGTGCGGTCGTCCGGCAGCAGATCCGGCCGGGCGCGCTCGCCGCCGTGCAGGGCCTGGCTGTGGCCCTGCTGAGCCTGACCACCAACGCGGTGCTGTTCGCGCTGTCGGTGGTCTCGCTCGCGCTCATTCCCGTGTTCGGCATCGGGTTCGCGCTCTTCCCGGCGGTGACCGTGCTGGTGCGGCTGTCGCTGCGGCTGCAACGGCGGCTGAGCCGGTGGTGCGGGCTGCCGATCGCGACGCCGTACCGACCGGTGCCGGCCGACGCTCAGCTCGGCACCTGGAAGCGGTTCCGGTGGGTGGTGGGGGACTCGGCGACCTGGCGGGACTTCGCCTGGCTGATCCCTGGGGCATTCACCGGCGGGGCGTGCCTGTTCGGGTTCGTGCTGGTGGCATACGGGCTGGAGGGCGTCCTGTTCGTGCCGCTGGTGCTGTACCTCAACGTCGACTGGTACGGCTACGGCCTGTTCTGGCCGATGGACAACATCCTGAAGGCGCTGCTCTCCGCGCCGCAGGGGTGGTTGATCCTGTTCGGCGGGCTGGCCGTCGCGCCGTGGCTGGTGTGGCTGCACTTCCGCTTCGCCGGCTTCTTTCTGACGCCGACCCGGGCGCAGGAGCTGGCGCTGCGCGTCCGGCACCTCGCAGCCACCCGCGCCGACACCATCGACACGCAGGCCGCCGAGCTGCGCCGGATCGAACGCGACCTGCACGACGGGGCGCAGGCCCGGCTGGTCGCGCTGCGGATGAGCATCGGCCTGGCCGAGCAGCTCCTGGCCGACGACCCGGCCGCGGCGCAGCGGCTGCTGACCGAGGCACAGGAGGCCAGCGGCCACGCCCTCGCCGAGCTGCGCCATCTCGTCCGCGGCATCTACCCGCCCGTGCTCGCCGAGCGTGGCCTGGACGGCGCGGTGCAGGCCCTCGCCCTGGCCGTACCGCTGCCCGTGGACGTCGACGTGCGGCTACCCGGCAGCCCGCCGGCGGCGGTCGAATCCGCGGCGTACTTCGCGGTGGCCGAGGCGCTGACGAACGTCACCAAGCACAGCGGCGCGGCCCGCGCCTGGATCCGACTGAGGCACCACGACGGCTCACTGACCATGGTGGTCGGCGACGACGGTCACGGCGGCGCGACCCCGGACGCGGGGACCGGCCTGGCGGGCGTGCGACGCCGGCTGGCAGCGTTCGATGGCACGATGAGCGTGACGAGTCCGCCCGGCGGACCCACCGTCGTGACCATGGAGCTGCCGTGCGAGTTGTCATCGCGGAGGACCTCGCCCTCCTCCGGGACGGGCTGACGCGCATTCTCGACGCGTACGGATTCAAGGTGGTCGAGGCCGTCGCGGACGGGCCGTCCGTGCTGCCGGCGCTCACCCGACACCGCCCCGACGTCGCCGTCCTCGACGTACGGCTGCCGCCGACCTTCACCGACGAGGGCCTGCAGGCGGCGCTCGCGGCCCGGACGCAGCTTCCCGGGCTGCCGATCCTCGTGCTGTCCCAGCACGTCGAGCAGCTGTACGCGCGGGAACTGCTCGCCGACCGGGGTGGGGGAGTCGGCTACCTGCTCAAGGACCGGGTGTCGAACGTCGGCCAGTTCATCGACGCGGTGCGCCGGGTGGCCGACGGCGGCATGGTGATGGACCCCGAGGTGGTCTCCCAGTTGCTGGCCCGCAACACCGGCGCGCAGCGGCTGGGGGACCTCACCGCCCGGGAGCGGGAGGTGTTGGGGCTGATGGCCGAGGGGCGGTCGAACGCGGCGATTGCCGGGCGGCTGTTCGTCACCGAGAAGGCGGTCAGCAAGCACATCAACAACATCTTCAGCAAGCTGGGGATGCCGCCGTCCGATGACGACAACCGCCGGGTGCTCGCGGTGCTCGCGTACCTGAACGGCTGAGGCCGCTACCGGCATCGTTCGCGGCCAGACGGTCGACGCCCTGCCGGCACCGGTTTGAGCCGATGAGCGGGCCAGGGACGAGGCGAACCGCCCGTCGTCCGGCCCGCCACGTCTGATCCCGCGATTGTCAGATCTCGGACAGGCGGACCGGCGCCGTCGCATAGCCGAGCGGCCGGGCGGGGCCCCTGCTATCCAACTCTGGTCGTGGCCCAGACTCCCTAGCGCGGGCGGGCGGCCCCTAGCGATGACCAGCGCAGACGGCCTCCGCCCCATCACTGATTGCCCCGCCCAATATCAACTTCCGAGGCTATTGACAGTGCAAACAGGGCATCGGGGACCGGCTGAACGGCTGAATACTCGGGGGTCCCGCCGGCAGGACTCCGGGCGGTAGGGTCCGGGAACCGTCAGTGGAAAGTGGGGTGACGGTGCTTACCGAGCTGGCACTGCCGCCAGGGGTGGCGGCAGAGTGTGCGTTCTGGGTCCTTGCTGACCTGCGTTCCGGGAAACACCGGGCCGTCGTGGTCGACTCGCCGCCCGGGGCTGCCAAATCGACCCTCGTCGTTCGCGCCGCCGTCGAACTCGCCGTCAGCGGCGAGCCGTTGACCGTCATCGCGCAGGCGAACGAGCGGGTCGACGATCTGGTCCACCGCCTAACGCAGAAGGCGCCCGGGGTGGGTATCGGCCGGCTCTCCGGCAGGGACTACAAGCCGTCGGAGTGGGTCAAGGCATACGAGACGGCGCGGCTTGGTGCCAAGGTCGCTGACCTGGGCCGGGCCGGCGGTCGTCATCGGTACGGCGTACAGATGGGGAGGCGTCCTCGGCTTGTGCGGCTTCCGCGCTGTGGGTGTTGGAGCGGGAGCGGTTGCGGTCTCCGAGCACACGCCTGCGGGTGCGCCGGTCACCGCGAAGCGGATCACCATCAGTGCCGCGCACCGCGACCAAGTCGCGGCCATCCGCGCCGAGCTAGGGAAGGCCGGAGCGGCCATCACCGTCGACACCTTCAATCGGCTACAGGGTGGCGAGTACGACATGACGATCGTGCTTCACCCACTGTCCGGATGCCGCGATGCGACAGCCTTTCACTTGGAGTCGGGCGGGCTCTGTGTGCTGACCTCACGGCACCGGCACGTCTGCATTGTCGTGGCACGCGAGGGAATTGTCGAGCTGCTCGATGCGCACCCGTCCATCGAACCGGTGCACCTCAACGCGCCGGTCAAGTTTCCCGATGGCTGAGAAGCCAACCTGTCCTTGCTCACCTCTCCAAGCACAGACTCTTCGTATAGGCGGAAAGATGAACCCCTCACCTCTGACTCCAGTAACGGTTCACCCACCGCCATACACCGGTTGGCTCACGCTCGTTACCGGCTCGTGCTCCCTCATCGCCGCCGCGCAAATCCTCGGGCGGGTGGACAATGACTGAGAGCCAAGACTGGGGAAATTTCGATCCGAGCCTCGAGCGGTGGCTCGACGACCACCGCCGGAGCGTCATGGGGGCGTACCTCGCCGACCCGCTCCTGGTCACGGAGCACGCCAACCAGGAGGACAGCTACCGGACCGGTGGGTACGCGCAGCGGCAGCTGTTGGAGCTGGTTCAGAACGCTGCGGATGCCCTGCATCGCAGCGGCGTACGGGGGCGCGTCGAGCTGCGCCTGACGGGCGATGCGCTTTATTGCGCCAACGAAGGCGAGCCCTTCACGCAGGCCGGGCTCGAGGCCGTTTGTCACGCCTTCCTGAGCTCCAAGCGGGGCGAGGAGATCGGCCGGTTCGGCCTGGGTTTCAAGTCCGTCCTCGGCGTCTGCCAACGCCCGGCCGTCTTCAGCCGATCGATCTGCTTCGACTTCGATGCGGAGAGGTCGCGAACCGAGCTTCTCGCCATCGCGCCGCTCGCCCGGCGGTTCCCTGTGCTACGCCTTCCGTCGCTCCTTGACGCCGAGCACGAGATGAAGACGGACGAGACTCTGCGGGACCTCGCCTCCTGGGCACAGACAGTGATCCGCCTCCCGCTGTCGAGCGACCGCCCTCGCCTCGAGCAGGAGATGCGCGACTTTCCACGCGAGTTTCTGCTCTTCGTGCCCAATGTGTCAGTCCTGCACCTGGTGATCGAGGGAGATGTCGACTCGCGGTTCGAAGTCGAGCACAGATGTGTGGAACTGCCATCCGGTGACCTGCGTCTTGAAGGCGAGGCCGGTCAGCAAGCCGACTGGCGGGTGTGGCACCGCACCCACCGTCCATCGGAGCAGGCGTTGGCTGAGGTCGGCGAGGCCGTGCGGCGCGAGGAGGTCCCTGTCTCGTACGCCGTTCCGTTGGCGGACGCGCAGCAACTGGGACGCTTTTGGGCCTACTTCCCACTGGCGGACGAAACTTCAGCCCGCGGCATCCTCAACGCGCCGTGGCGGGTCAACGACGACCGCACAAACCTGCTCACCGGAGTCTTCAACAACGAGCTGTTCGAGGTCGCCGCAGAGATGATCGTCGCCGGAGTAATCACTCTGACGACATCCGAGGACCCGGCCGGACACTTCGACTACCTCCCTGCACGAGGGCGGGAGGCCCACAATCACGCCGACCGTTACCTGACCGAGCGAGTACCGCGCATAGCCGCCCGAACGCGGTGTGTTCCGGACGCCGACGGGCTGCTACAACTGCCGAGAACCCTGCGTGTGCCGCACTTCGATCTGCGTCTGGAGCTCGCTACACATCGCACCTGGCAGGAGGCTCCGGGCCGACCGGCGCAGGTGCCGCATTGGTCCTGCTACCAGACGGCGACCCGCCGCGCACGCCTGCGCTCGCTCGTACGAACGGAGGACGTGAAGGCTTCCGACTCGGAGATCGGCGCAGCGCAATGGCTTGAGATGGTGGTGCAGGACGGCGCGGACGAGCAGTGTAGGTCCGCACTCCAGATTCTGGCGACCGTCAGGGACGACATGACCCGCGGAGACATGCAAGCTGCGCGCGTCCTGCCGGATACCGCAGGTCACCTACGGCGACTCAACGAGACGGGCGAGGTGTTCCTGCGAGGCCATGTTCTGAGTTCCACCGCCGGCCTCAGCCTGGTCCGCGGGTCGTTCTTGAACGGCCGGGGCGTAGAGGACGCCTTGCGCAACCTCGGGTTCCGCGACGTCGACCCGGCGCTGGAGCTGAGAAAACTCCTTAAAAAAGCAGGGCGGGAATGGGGCGACCACGAATGGACCGCGTTCTGGAAGCTGGTTGACGAGGTTGCGGCGAGCGAGGGGCAGAGCCTGGTCGAGGAGCACGTCGCCGTCGGCGGTCGCCTCTGTGTCCGTTGCTTGGATAAGTCGTGGCGCACGGTGGGAAACGTGGTCGTGGCGGGCGTCGTCGAGCCCCGTAGCGCTTCGCTCACGCTTGACACCCAGTTCCACGAACTGCACACATCCCTTCTCCGGTCGGTAGGCGTGGATGCTCAGCCAACCGTTACTCGTGCGGCTCTGCAAGACCCGACGTACATGGAGTACTTGCGCGTCGTTCGAGAGCTGCATTTGCGTGACTTGCCGCCTCTGGGACGTCCTGACCCAGGGCTGCTTCACTTCGACGATGAGGCGGTCGGCCCGCTTCACCTGCTTCGACGCTTCGCGGATACGGACGATCCGGCGTCCCAGCAGGCATGGACGCGTGAGCTGCTGAAGGCAGACGCGCCGGAGCGTGCACGGTTGAGGCACCGTAACCACCGCCTCTTCCCGAATGTTCGAGAGGTACTGGCGCCTCATCTCTGGGCTGCGCGAATGTACGGTCTGTTCGCTACGGGCTGGGGACCTCGGCGGGCGGAGGAGACCCTCGGTAGAGGGCTCGCCGAGTACTCGTCTCTGCTTCCCATCGCACAGTGGGAGTCGACGGAAAAGCTTTCGCTGCCCAAGGCGCTCGCTGATGTGCCGGCCGTTGTCTGGCGCGAGTTCCTCACCCGCGTACCCGTCCAGCCTGACCCATGGCGTCTCGGTCGGTTGCTGACCGAGGCCGCGCGCTGCCTTGTCGGGGAAACGCCCTTGCAGGTACCTGCGCTAGCTGAAGCGTCAGGGGTGTTGGTGGCACCGGATGAAGTCCTCCTTGCCCGTACGGAGGAGGAACTTCGAGCTGTGTCGGGGCGTCGCCTGCCCTACGTCGCCGTAGCTGAAGAAGAGGCTGCCAACCTGCTCGCCGACAAGTGGGGTTGTCGGGACGCTTCGACGCAGCTTCGGGTCGAGATCGTTCCGGAAACGCCGGGCGAACCCGTGATCCTCCTCGACCGGTTCAGGGCTTTGCGTGCCCTCACCGACGGGCGCCT
Source organism: Micromonospora kangleipakensis (assembly GCF_004217615.1). NCBI lineage: Bacteria > Bacillati > Actinomycetota > Actinomycetes > Micromonosporales > Micromonosporaceae > Micromonospora > Micromonospora kangleipakensis. Next base: position 2,066,525 of record NZ_SHLD01000001.1, read on the forward strand.
GGACGGGCTCGAACTCGTTGAGTGTCAAGGACTGGCTAGGGAGATTACCGCTACTGATGGCATCGATCGGGAACCGGTCGACCTCGCGCAAGACGGAAAAACTGTGTACTACCTGGCAAGCTTCGATGACGAAGAGCTTCTGGAGCGGCTCGCGGAGGAGTTCGGCCTACAACTCTCGACCGCGAGCATCGACCGCATCGTCAACGACGCGCAGGACGAGCAGATCAAGTCCCGCATGGCGGCATGCCGCGTCGAGCGCGATCACGCCAAGAAGCTCTTGACGCTTGTCGGCCCGCGCACCCTCGAGTCGAAGCTTCCCGCCGGTCTGCTCCTAGCCGTCCGGCGCCTCGGAGACGACGGAGGGGATTACCAACTGGCGGAGCTCCTGCTTCACGTTCACGGGTATGACGTCCTGCGGGAGCTCCGCCACGAACTGCAGGAAGCCGGGTTCGAAGTTCCCACGCAATGGGCGGGATCCGCTCCGGCGGTCAGCTTCGTCAGGCAGCTTGGCTTTCCCGCTGAGTACGCTGGCGAGCGTGGGCAGCAGCTTGAGGCCGACGTCAGCGTCCCCGGGCCGCCCGATCTAAAGCCGTTGCACTCCTACCAGGAAAAACTTGCAACAGATATTCGGGAGCTGATCAAGCGCCCGGAGCGCGCTCTGCTGTTCCTGCCGACGGGCGCCGGGAAGACACGGGTTACCGTGCAGGCACTGGTGCACGCGTTCGTCGAGGATGGCCTGACGGGACCGCTGCTGTGGATCGCGCAGAGCGAGGAGCTCTGCGAGCAGGCCGTCCAGACCTGGAGCGAGGTCTGGAGGCAATTCGGCGACCCCCGCAGGCCGCTTCGGCTTTGCCGTCTGTGGGGCCGAAACGAGGTCGCGTCCAGTGACGACGAGGTGATGGTGGTGGTCGCGACCGACGCCAAGCTCGACGTTTGCCGGGAAAAGGACGACTACGACTGGTTGAGCGATCCGTCGATGGTAGTCATCGACGAGGCCCACGAGGCAACCTCGAAGGACTACACGGCCACCTTGAGATGGCTGGGCCTGGACTCCCGCAAGACATCTCGTCCGCTCCTCGGTCTTACCGCGACCCCCTTCAAGGGGACCGGCGAGGAAGCGAACAGGCGGCTCGCAGCGCGCTTCAACAACCGTCTGATGGACGCTTTGGGAGACGACCCGTACGGACTCCTGCAAGCTCAAGGCGTCCTCTCGCGAGTCGAGCACCGTGTCCTTGACGGTGCGAACGTGGAGCTCGAGGCGCACGAGAGGGAGTACGCCCGCAAAACCCGGTTGCTGCCGCAGGGTGCGTTGGATCGCTTGGGCAGGGACGAGGCCCGCACAGACCGGTTGCTGGAAGACATCGCCTCGTTGCCCGGCGACTGGCCGGTCCTCGTGTTCACCTCGTCCGTGCTGTCGGCACAGGTACTCGCCGCACTGCTCCGCGTGCGCGGTGTTGCCGCGGCAGCCGTCAGTGGGGCGACCCGAATTCAGGCGCGACGCCGCAGCATCGAGGCCTTCCGCGCTGGTGATATCAAAGTCCTGACCAACTGCAACGTGCTCACCCAGGGCTTCGACGCGCCCGGCGTGCGAGCCCTATACATCGCCCGACCCACCTTCAGCCCGAACGCCTACCTTCAGATGGTCGGCCGCGGCTTGCGGGGCCCTGCAAACGGCGGCAAAGAGGAATGCTTGATCGTCAACGTCGAAGACACCTTCGGCCAGTTCGGTGAACGCCTGGCCTACCAGAAGTTCGACTACCTCTGGAAGCGGCAAGGGGGCCGGCTCAGGTGAGACTGATTCCCGACCTCGGCCGGCTTGGCAGCGTCGGAAGTACCGCCGAGCTTCGCGTTGCAAAGCTGCTCGCACAGGCCGAGCTGCCGGAGCCAGCGACGTGCCTGTACTCCGTGCATCTGCCTGCGCATGAATACAAGCGGATGTCGGAGGTGGACTTTCTGGCCGTGTGGGACGACACGGTCCTGGTGATCGAGGTCAAGGGCGGCCGGCTGGGGCGATACGGCGGGACGTGGACCGTGACGGATCGCTACGGCGAGATAACGGAGAAACGCGAAGGGCCGTTTGGGCAAGCACGTTCGGCGATGTTCGCGCTCGAAGCACGGTTGCAAGAGCGGATCCCCGCCTTGGACGTCGCGTTCGGGTACCTGGTCGTCACACCGGATCAGGAACTTGGGGACGATCTCGAGTGGGAGCCTCAGCAGCACGTGGATTTCCGGTCGATGACCGTCTCGGGCATCGAGAAGGCTCTCGAGGAAGCGCGCCGCTTCTGGAAGTCGCGGACCGGTAGGCCGGTCCGCGGGGGAGCGTACCGGGAACTGCTGAGAATGCTGCGGCCCGACTTCGACCGTGTCCCGACTCTCGGAAGCAGCATGGTCAACCTCGAGAGCGAGTACGTCCGGCTGGCCGATCGGCAGTACGACCTATTGTTGGGCGCCGAGCGCAATCCGCGGGTATTGTGCATCGGCGGGGCGGGCTCGGGCAAGACTTTGCTCGCGGTCGAGACGGCCCGGCGTGCGGCGCGGCAGGGCCATCGCGTGATGCTTACCTGCCGCTCCGAACCACTCGCGCGGATGCTCAGGGAACAGCTTCGCGACACGGACGTCGTCTGCGTTCCTTTCAACAGCGCACTCGGCAGCGGCACCGTCGATGTGCTCGTCGTCGACGAGGCGCAGGACATCCTGAACGTCGAGTCTCTGCTGGAGCTGGATGAACTGGTCGTCGGCGGCTGGTCCGGCGGACGATGGCGCGTGTTCTGCGACCCGAACAACCAGGCGAACGTGGACGGGGCGTTCGACCGCGGCTGCTTCGACGAGCTGGCAGCGCTCTCGTCGGTCGTCGACCTGCCGTTCAACTGCCGGAACACCGCGACCGTCGTTCACCAGACGCAGATGGTTACGGCCGCCGACCTGGGGGTCGCCCGGGCGGGCGAGGGCCCGCCCGTGGAGTACAAGCGGTGTTCGGACAAGAGTGCCGTTGCAGCTGTGCTCGACGCACAGCTCAAGCGCCTGCGGAAGGACGAGGTCGACCTGGCTGAGGTCGTCGTCGTGACCATGTGTGACAAGGTCTCCGACAGTGCGGCGACGGCTACGAAGGCATACCGGACCGGGCGACTCGTCGCGGCGGCGGGAGGCTCCGGGCCGGCCGCAAACGCCGCGCGTCTGGTCACCGCTGCCGAGATCAAGGGGCTGGAAGCCGCTCATGTTTGCGTCGTCGACGTGGACGACGTCTACGAGCCCGTGTCCAGGGCACGGCTGTACGTCGCGATGACCCGACCACGAATCAGCCTCTGGCTCGCGCTGGCGGATCAAGCTTGGCGACAGATTGCACAGGGCCCGACCGCTGGAGGAGCAAACTGATGCATGCGTACGACCCCGTTGCAGTCCGGGACGACCTGGTGCAGTACCTCCGAGAGCAGTACCTCGGGCCGGCGAGCGGTGGGGAGGAAGTCGTTCAAGGGCGGCCGGACAGGATCTACCTCGTCGGTACCCTTTACCCCCGTGGTCGGTCGGCCGAGCGACTCGACGGCAGTGTCTTGGGCGACGTGTCACACGACGAGGAGCTGGACGAGCCCGTCGAGCTCGCCAACGCCTGGCACCCCGCCTCCGCGGCCATCTCGTTTCTCCACGACGCTGTCACTCTGCGATGCACCGTCACAGCAGCGGTCTACGAGCCGGAAGCCTCCGACGGTGGCGACGGTGGCAGGGATCGCTGGCGGCGACGAAGGTTGGTGCAGGAACCGGTCGAGTTCTCGGCCGACACCGGTGCTCCGGTCAAGAGACAGAACGTCTTGGAAGACCGTGCCCGGCTCGTGTCGGTGTGGAGGCCCGTCGGCGAACGGTGGCTCGTGACCGTGGCGTTGGAGAACCTCGCGGAACATGACGAGGCGGACTCCCCGCCGCCTACCGAGCAGTGCCTTTTCCAGGTCGACGTGCGGTGCGAGGCCGTGGGAGGCAGCATCTTGCCCTATCCGAGCAGCCAGGAGCTCAGCGCCGACGAGGAAGACGAGGAACTCCGCCTGCTCTATCGCGAGCGCCGCGCGTACGGCGTGGGCCACGGATGCTCGGTGACCTGGGAGTCCGGGCCAGACGGCACCGTCACCGTCGTGTCGACGGACATGCTTCCAGCGAGCATCGTTCCCGCGGTCAGGGCGAAGGGGCTCAGCCTCCCGATCCTCAATCTCGCCCGTCTGGCCGACGAGACCTTGCCGGTCGAACGCCTGTGCGCCGAACTGAGCGAATTTGTCCTCGCCTACGAGGAGTGGATCGGCAAACGGGAAACGGAGGCGAAGGGGCTCGAGGAGCGATACCAGCCGGCCGCCGAGCGCTTGTTGGAACGGATGCGGCGCGCTGCCCACCGCATGAGGGAGGGCATCCAGCTGCTGGGCGACGACAAAGACCAACGTCCATTGCTTGCCTTCAGGCTCGCGAACGCCGCCATGCGCGAGCAGATCCTGCAGAGCAGCCACGTGAGGAAGTCGCCCGGCAGTCGTGGCGCTCCGCTGCCGGCGCGGCAGCTGCCCGCCGCGGAACCTGCCTGGCACCCGTTCCAACTCGGGTTCCAGCTGCTGTCTCTTGCTTCCACGGCCCTCGACACGCACGACGACCGGGAAACCGTCGACTTGATCTGGTTCCCTACGGGTGGCGGCAAGACGGAGGCTTACCTCGGCCTCGCTGCATTCGAGATGATCCGGCGCCGTCTGTATCGGGGGATCCACGGCGGGGGCACCGCCGTCCTAACCCGGTACACCCTGCGGCTGCTGACCGCCCAGCAGTTCCAACGCGCTGCGACGCTGATCTGCGCCTTGGAGCAGCTGCGGGAGACGAGGCCGGAACTTCGGAACACACCGCCCTTCAGCATCGGCCTCTGGGTGGGCGGCGAGACCACGCCCAACAGCTTCCAGGACGCCCACCAGCTCACGACTGAGCTGAGAAAGGCTCAGGAACCGGAAAGCCCCTTCCAGATCCAGTCCTGTCCGTGGTGCGGCACCCCGCTCCTGCCGAGCACTAAACAGCAGGACTCGGGTGCGTACGGCGTTCGAACGACCAAGCACAGCTTCGAGCTGTTCTGCCCTCACGCCGAATGCCCTTTCCATTCTCTGTTGCCTGTGTGCGTCGTCGACGAGCAGATGTTCCAGGATCCTCCGACGCTGCTCGTCGCGACGGTGGACAAGCTGGCACGGCTCCCCTGGGTGACGGACGCTGGATCGCTGTTCGGTCTCGGTAACGTGCCCTACGACCCGCCCAGCCTGGTGATTCAAGACGAGTTGCACCTGCTGTCCGGCCCGCTGGGCACGACGGTGGCGCTCTACGAAGCCGCCGTTCAGAACTTGATCGGATGGCAAGGTTCACGCCCCAAGGTCGTGGCATCCACCGCAACGATTCGGGCGGCAGATCATCAGGTGCGTGGGCTCTTCGGCTCGAAGGTTGCTCTTTTCCCGCCTAGCGGCCTCACCGCCGACAACAGCTTCTTCGCCGAGACGGATCACGACGCCCCGGGCAGGCTCTACCTGGGTCTCATGCCGCAGGCTCACACACAGGCCTTCGCGACCGTTCTCACCTGCGTCGCGTTGCTGCAGGCACCGCGCTATCTCGGTCTGGAGGGTGACGCGCTTGACGCGTACTGGACCGTCGTGGCTTATCACAACAGCCTGCGCGAGCTCGGCCGTACCGTGACCATCGCCCGGGACGACGTCGAGAGCATGCTTCGTGCCCGGGACAACAGAGACCGCCCGTCGCGTAGCCTGCGACGGGACGGGGTCGTCGAGCTCACGAGCAACGTGTCGGCCAACCAGTTGCCTAAGCTTCTGGCGCGGCTGGAGCGGCCGGTCCAGCACCCCGAGGCGATCGACCTCGTCGCGACGACCAACATGCTGTCGGTCGGTATCGACATCAGCCGGCTGGGGCTGATGCTGATGAACGGGCAACCCAAGACCACGTCCGAGTACATCCAGGCGACCAGCCGCGTGGGGCGGGCGAACGTGCCCGGACTCGTCGTGACGTTGCTTAGAGCAAGTAAGCCTCGCGATCGCTCTCACTACGAGGCGTTTCGCGCGTACCACCAGGCGCTCTACCGTTATGTGGAGCCGACGAGCGTAACGCCCTGGTCGCTGGCCTCGCGCCGCAGGTCGCTTCCGGCTGCGCTTGTTCTCCTTGTCAGGCATGGCGCGGGCTTGCGCGCCAACGATGAAGCCGGTGACTTCCGGGCCGGCGATCCTCTGGTGAGGGCGGCCGTCGAGAAGCTCTGCGCCATTGCCCGCAAGGCCGACCCTGACGAAGCGCAACAGGTCGAAACTGACTTGCGGCAGCTCGTCGACGACTGGGAACACCGTAGCCGGCGGGCCGAGGAATTGGGCGAGCGGCTGAGGTACGACTCGAAGAACGGCCCGGCACTGCTCAAGGACTTCGGGGAGCAGCGCGATGGATGGGCCCTGATGCACTCGATGCGATCGGTCGACCGGCAGGTCCGCGTGGTGGCCGTGGGGGAGTCGCTGTGACGAAAAAGGGCCGGTCCAACATGAGAACCGTCAGGCTCAGCCAGGTCGTGTCTCCGTTCGGGGTGGGGGCTGTCTTCGATGTCCTCGGAGAATCCCTGATGGGCGTCGACATCAGCGAGTGGGCGTACAACAAGAGCACAAGGGTCGAGTCACGGCGGCTGGAGCAGGCTCTCGGCGTGAAGGAGCTGCGCTCGCCGCCGAGCGTCCCGTCCTACCCGTCCAAGCACACTCCCGGGATCCCCTACCAGCGCTTCCCGCGCTGGCTCTTCTGCCAGGACTGCCGACGTATGCGCTACGTACGGAGCCTCGAGGAGACCGGTGAGGCGCCGAAATGCGCGCACTGCACGGCGCACATGGTGCCCATGCGATTCATCGCGGTGTGTGCGAAACGCGGGCACGTGATGGACGTTCCCTGGGACCGGTGGGCGCACTCGCAGCCGGGAACCGAGGACCAGAGGCGATGCCGCAAGCAGGAGCTGCGCTTCGAAACGAGGAGCGGCGGATCTGAGGGGCTGTCCAGCCTGGTCGTACACTGCATGACCTGCAAGGCGTCGCGGCACCTCGGCGAGCTTCCGAGCCGGGACTCTCTGAAGAGGATCGGCGTGCGGTGCTCCGGAACGCAGCCGTGGCAGCGGGGCAGCTTTTCGTGCGACGAACGGATCGAAGTCCTCCAGCGTGGGGCTACCAACGTCACTCTTCCAGAGACGACTACGGCCCTGGATATCCCGGAACCGACCGTTCCGGCCCGGGACCTCGAGGCTGAAATCCGGCAGCACCGCAACTTCGACGATGTTCGTACCGCTCCCGACGGGCCGCGGGCCACGGTGCTGGTCGAATTGATCGCCGAGGATCTGGGGGTGTCCAAGGATCTCGTGCTGCGCGTCGCCAGAGGTGACGGGGGCACGGACTCGGCGGAGGGCTTGCGCGAAACCCGAGCAGGGTTGCTCAACGGTGAGTGGCGGGCGTTCATGCAGGCCACCGACGCCGACGGTGAGCCGACCGGGAACCCTAACTTCATCGTGTCGTCCGCAGAGCTCGTGGCGGGCGCGGGCAGTCACGTGCACAGCTTGCTCGCCGAGAAGGTCCAGGACGTAGTGTTGGTTCACCGCCTACGGGAGGTCCGGGTCCTGCACGGGTTCCGTCGATACGACCTTGCCGCGGACGTCGTTCCGGTCGACCTCGGTCCTCGCGGGCGGGAGCGCTGGCTTCCGGCGACCGAGTCGTTCGGAGAGGGCATTTTCCTGTCATTGGACCAGCAACGGTTGGCCTCCTGGGAGCAGATCGAAGCCGTCATCGACCGTACGGAAATCCTCGAACGACGCCGCCGCGACAGCCACATCGGATCACGCTTCGCGGAGGTCTCGCCGAGGTCGGTTCTTCTTCACACCCTCGCACACCTGCAGATCCGTCGTTTGGCCTTCTCCTGCGGCTACTCGGCGGCCTCTCTGCGTGAGCGCATTTACGCTGGCGTCGGGCCGGACCCGGAAGCCGGGTTTTTGATCTATACGGCGGCTGGCGATGCCGAGGGGACCCTTGGCGGGCTCGTCCGGCAGGGCGAAGACCCCCGCCTTGCGCAGACGCTGCTAGCCGCACTTGAGGAAGCGGCCTGGTGTTCCGCCGACCCGGTATGCCGCGAGAGCCGGGGGCAGGGGTTGAACAGCCTGAACCTCGCCGGCTGCCACGGCTGCTGCCTCGTCGGGGAGACGTCGTGCGAACGATCGAATGTGCTGCTCGACCGTGTCCTGGTGGTCGGTGACGACAAGACACCGGGGTTCTTCGGCGATGTGGTCGAAGCCCTTCGAGCTGCCTCCGTGGAGCGGATATGAGCGCGGCAGAAGGGCCAGCTGGTGAGGGCTATCGGACGGACGCCTCGGCGAATCGACTGGCCGACCCTCGACATGTCGACCTGGCGCCCTGGCAGCTCGACGCTGTCGAGACGTGGGTCAGCGGCAGCGATCGGCCGGCGTACCGCGGGACGCTGGAGATCTTTACGGGTGGGGGCAAATCGCTGATCGCGTTGGAGTGCATCCGTCGGGCCGCATTCCTCGAACCGCAACTCCGCGTCGCCATCGTCGTGCCGACACTCGCCCTCGCGCGGCAGTGGCACGACGTGGTGCTCCGCCACACGATGCTGGATCCGCGGGACGTGGGCCGGCTCGACGGGGAGCACAAGGACGACCTGAAGTCCAAGAGGATTCTGATCAGTGTGCTCAACACGGCCGCCGAGCGGCTACCCGAGCTGGCGGTAGCTGCCGCAGCCCCGCTGATGCTCGTCGTCGACGAGTGCCACCGAGCGGGAGCGCCTCGCTTCTCGCGCGTGCTGGAAACCAGAGCGCCCTTCCGGCTCGGCCTCAGCGCGACCGCAGAGCGTGACGACGTCGACGAGCAAGGCCTGCCGATCCAGTACGACGACCACATACTCGGTGAGAAGCTCGGCCCCCTGGTTTACCGCTTCGATCTCCGCGCGGCCCGGAAAGTCGGGTGGCTCCCGGAGTACACCGTGCATCACCACGCGGTGGAGCTGACGCCGGAGGAGCGCCGCCGCTACGAACAGCTGACCCGACGTATCGACGACCTGTCGGAGCGGCTGGACGACTTCGGTGTGCCAAGCTCACTGGTGCGCCAGGCGACAGGGCGGCCTGGTGAGATGGGGGCGCTGGCCCGTAGCTACGTCGGGACGGTGGCGCAGCGGAAGGACCTGCTGTACCGGGCGGGCGAGCGCACGCGTGTCGTGACAGAAATTCTGTGCGGCTTGGTCGACCGGGCGGACAAACCGCGCGCCTTGTTTTTCCACGAACGCATCGACGAGGCGGTCGACTTGCACCGCCGGTTGACGGAAGCCGGCCTGGGATTTCCGATCGGTTTAGAGCACTCCGGACTGCCCGAGGCGCAGCGACGGGATGCCCTCGCACGCTTCGCCCAGGGCTCGACACCCGTCCTCGTCAGCGTCAAGTCGCTTATCGAGGGCATTGACGTGCCGGACGCCGACGTCGGCATATCCGTCGCTTCTTCATCGAGCGTCAGACAGCGGGTGCAGGCCCTCGGTCGGGTCTTGCGCCGGCGTTTCGACGGCGGCAGCAAACACGCCGAGATGCACATCATCTACGTCCACGACACCGTCGACGAGGCTATCTATGCCAAGGAGGACTGGTCCGACCTGACCGGGGAGGCCGTCAACCGGTACCGGCTATGGCGGGTCGGAGCTGCAGAGCCGGACGATCGCCAGGGGCCGCCGAGGACGCCCAGACCCACCGAGGATCAGTTTTGGGACAGCCTCGGCCGCAAGGTGCCCTCGGAGCCGGTGTTGTGGACACCCGATCTGCCGGTCTCGGAATGGAGCCTTGACTCCCGCGGCTCCGTCACCACGGTCACCGACAGGCTGGTGGCCAACGCCCAGGACGTGGCCCCGCGGGTCGCCCTGATCAAAAGTGGCGGTGGAAGGTTCCGTGTTTCGAACCGGCACCGACTGATCGTGGTGCCTGACTTCGAGGGCGGGGAGGTGCGAGCCTGGCTGGTCGGGCGGCTCGCCGAGCCGTTCGAACTCATCGCACCGGCGGGCGCCGAGACCCAGTCGGTTGCTCCTGCCGAAGAGCCCGAACCCGGAGCTCCCTATTGCGGTCCGAACGACCGGAAGGGCGGCAGTTACCACATCAGGCAGAAGGCTGGCGGCGTCATCGAGCGGCGGGTCGCCAGCGGTCGGGAGTGGGCGGCGGTCGACCCGTCCGACGGCCCTGCCGATCTGGTCGACAACGCCGTTCGCCTGCTGCATGCCTGGCGCCGAACGGGTGAGAGCGGCCTGCAGTTTCACCTCAACCAGGCCGGGGACGCCTATTACGTGAGCGGCGGACAAATCCGCTTCCTTGCCCGCGTGCCCGGCGGCTTCGCGTGGCCAAATTAGCCCGAAATTTTTTGAATCCAACTACAACCGAGGGTGAAAGTGACGGTACCCAAGCAACGGCGGGCATACCCCTGGATCGAGCCATCGTCGGCCAAGACCGATGCCAAGTACCGGGTAACCGCCGATGGGCACATCCGACTCGTCTACGTAGTGGACAGGCGAGAACGGGCTCTCCTGACCACGGACCAGCATTCGCGACTTGTCGAGATGGTGGCCGAAGTGAAAGGAGAGCACGGAGAGCCCCCTTCCGGCGTGTTCTACATCAACGAGTGGCGGCACGTGCTCGTCAAGGCCGGTGGAGGGACCTTGTACGCGGGGCGCTACGACCGGCTCTTGGAGTTCGATCTGGACGGGACGAGGATCTCCCCGGTCGCGCCCGGCAACCTATCTCCGGGTGACCGCTGGGTCGGTCCGCGCGTCGGCGTCAAGTACACCCTAAAGGCGTCCGGAGACGACATTTGCTGCCGCCGACAGATCCGGCCTGGGCGGCAGCGGGACGAGTACCTGTCGGACTACCTGGCCTCGGCCAGCGAAGTCGTGCGCCGCTGGTCCAAGTACAAGAGGGCAGGGGGCAGCATCTACATCAACGAGGCGCGTGAGCTGTTCGCGCCGGTCGGCACGGACGTCGTCGCGTACACCTATCTCGGACGCGTCCCGCTCGATAGCTGGTTCCCGCAGCCGGACGTCGACGACGAATATTGAGCCGGGCGCTCGTGGTCGGACCCGCCCATGCCTGTGTGGCCGGGCCGACCACGAGGCGGGCGGCATAGAGTTCCTAGGTACGGTTGGTCATCGGGGGTCCAGGCTGCGGACGGGCGGGTTGAGCATGATGTCGGCCGAGCAAGTTGCGGCGCCGGCACCTCCGATGGTGCCCTCGTCGCCCATGGTTTCGGCGCAGATGAGTCGCCTTCCGCGTCGGGACACCGGGCCGGAGGTTCAGCTACGCCGGCTATTGCATGCCCAGGGACTTCGCTATCGGGTGCAGCTGCCGGTACCGGATTGGCGACGCCGAACGATCGACATCGCCTTCACCCGCGTGAAGGTCGCTGTCTTCGTCGACGGTTGCTTTTGGCACGGCTGCCCCGAACACGGCATGGTTCCACGGAGTAATCAGGCGTGGTGGGCGTCCAAGCTCGAAGCAAACCGACGCCGGGACGCGGAGACGACCGCACACCTCCAATCCCGCGGCTGGAGGGTCCTTCGTTTCTGGTCCCATGACGATGTTTCTGACATGGTTGTAGCGGTCACACGAGCCGTGCGTATGCCCGCAACGCCAGTCTGACACCGCTATGGGACGAGGACCTTACCAATCTCATCCACGGACTTCGCCAGCTTGCTGTCCTCGTTGAGAGCCGGCACGGACTGGCGTTCCATCTGAGCGATTTTTTCGGCGATGCGTTCTGCAAGCAGGCTAGGGACCGCGTTGCCTACTTGCAGTGCCATTGCATCGTGGGTGCCGCGCAGCTCCGCTCTCCGCGGGAACGTCTGCAGCAGCATCGCCTCGCGAAGGGTGATTGCGCGGTCCTGTTCGGGATGCGCAAAACGTCCCCTGGTCACGTTGGTGCAGCCAGAGGTGAGGGTAGGTGCTACGCGGTCCCACCACATCCGGCCGTAAATGTCGTAATGGCCGTTGTGATTCTTGTGGCACTTGAGCACGAGCTCCTCGGGCAAATCTGCCCGCCCGCCGCCCTCGGGGATGTGGGCCAACCTGCGTAGGGCGAGCTGGCTGTGGCGACGGGCCTTGTGGAAGGGATCGTGCGAATCAGCTTCACCTGGCGCTAACTCCGGCAGGCCGTAAATCGCCTGCCGCACCGTGACGTACGGCTTTTTAGCCCCTTTGGGGCCGTGCGTGGGCTCAGGAAGCTGCGGTTCGGTGACGCGACTGCCGATGACGAGAACCCGCTTGCGTCGTTGCGGCACGCCGTAGTCCGCGGCGTCGATCACGTCCCAGGCGATCCGGTATCCCATCGCATCGAGTTCCTCGCGAAAGATTTCGAAGTACTCCGACCACCGGCCGTTTACAAGGCCGGGGACGTTCTCGAATGCGATGTGGCGTGGCCGGAGGACTTCAACCAGTCGGAGATATTCGAAGATCAGAGAGTTTCGCCGCAAGTCATGATCACTGGCGGCGCTTCCCCTGCGAAGCACGGTGAAGCTCTGACATGGAGGGCAGCCAAACAGTAGAGTCAGCTCCCCCGTCTGGACGCCGACGGCCTGGAGCTCCTCGACAGACACGTCGCGGATGTCTTTGACGATCGGCTTCACGCCTACGTTCAAGGCGAAGGCCGCCGCGGCGTCTGCGTCGATCTCGATCGCGGCGAGGGTCTTGAAGCCGGCCTTCTCGAATCCCATGGATCCGCCGCCGCAGCCCGCGAACAGGTCGACAACGGTATGCATGTTTTCCGCTCCGCTCCGTGCTTCCGAGCCACCCTTAGGCCATGATCGGCTTGAAGGTAGACGATAGCTGGCGCTGGCTGGGTGGGCGCAAGGGGACGCGCCGGCGGGTTACGGCGTCCGGCGGCAGTCAAGAAGTAGCCGTTCGGGCCAGCAATCGGTTCGAACTGGCCATCCGGTCTGACGATCGGCTGCGGCGGCCGCGACGGGATGGGAAACAGCCATACAATGAATAATATTCCATGAAAAGTTGCAAATCGGGTGCTTCGGAGAGCCGAAAGCGAGGGGCGGGTGCTTCTTTGGGTCTCCTAGACGAGTAAGTCCGAACTCCTTGGTTAGTGGTCGTAGGCGATCAGGGACCTGGTGACGGCTTGGCCGGTGGTGCGGTTGTGCCAGATTGCGGCGGTCATCGCGAGGAGGCGTTGCGCGACGCGGACGGCGACGCCTTCGATGCTGCGTCCGCCGTGTAGTTCGAGGTCGAGTTGGCCCTTGAGCGTGTCGTTGACCGACTCGATGAGTTGCCGGATCGGTTTCAGGAGGTGTTCGCCGGGTCGTGGTGTGCGGTTGCGGTAGGACGGGCGGAGCATCCGGACTCCGCGCTCAGCCAGCCAGCGGTCCAACTCGGCGGACACGTAGCCCTTGTCCGCGATGATCAGCAGCCCGGGACGTTGCGAGATCAGGTCCGGGTCGTCTTCAAGGATCGCGGTCAACACCTGCCGTTCATCGATTTTCGGGTTGGCCAGGGCCCAGGTGATCGGCAGGCCGGACGGGGTGCAGACCAGATGCAGGCGCAGGCCCCAGAAGAACCTCGAGTGCGAGGCGCAGTAGCCGTAGCCGGCCCACCCGGCCAGGCCCGAGCGTTTCACCGTCGGCCGGGACCGGCCGCACTCCACCGGGGTCGAGTCGACGACCCAGGCGCCGTCGGTCCACAGGTCGGTGTCCTCGGCGACGGCTCGGATGGCGCGTTTGAGTAGCGGCAGCGCGGCCCGGAGGCGTTTGTTGTACCCGGACTGGCCCGGCAGGTACGGAAACGCGCCAGGTAGGTGACCGGGGACGAACCGCAGCCAGCGGGCCTCGGAACGGACCCCGAGCAGGACCTGCGCCACTGCCAGGGTCAGCAGCTCAGCGTCGGACAACCGCGGTGGCCGTCCGGCCCGGGGCGGCCGTCCCAGCCAGTCATCGATCTTCACGTACAGTGCGGTCAGAAGGGTGTTGAGGTCGGTCGTCACAAACTGATCTTCAACACCCTTCGCCTGTCTGCACAGACCCGAAGGACTTCGGACTTACTCGTCTAGCACCCGCCGCGTTGCAGGTTGGTGTCCGCGACATTGCAGCAATCAAGTCTAGGTCCGGTTTTGAACTGTTGTCCGTTGCGATTGCCGGGCTGCGGGTCGCCAAGGGTGTCCGTGAGGAAGCGGTTGCTGGCGTCAATGACGACAGGGGGGTTGGCCGAGGAGCGGTAGTTCTTGCTTCGCGTGGCCAGGTGTCGGTGGGTCCGGGGTGGGGATGAGGATGCCGTCGACGCTGGCGGTCTGGTCGATCGGGCGGCGCCGATCTGGCGCGAGGGCCAGGAGTGGTCTGAGGGCGTCGATAAACCGGTCCGAGGGGGAGCGCGACGCACCATACACCGGCGGACCTGCCGCATGTTCCGGTTCCTGCGCCACCAAGCGACGACCAGCAGCGCCTGAGCGGGCCGGTCGACTTCCCACTGGCGGCCCGGCAGTCGTCAGCGATTGCGGCCTCCGGCTTGGCGATCAGGCGGGACCAGCCGACCGAAGTGAGCTGGCCGCACCACTGAACGTGAAGATCCACTCCAGCCGCCGCGCGTGATCACCTACACCGGACCATCGTCTGCCATGGACCACCACCGCAGTTGCCGAACGTTCCCATTAGTTGCGGTCTTTATCGATGGCAAGGCTTCTCAGGAGCCTGTTCGGGGTGGGGGAATGACGGAGCGTTGGATCTGCGGAAAGGCGTGGTTACCCTCCCTGACCCAGCGACTCCACGAGAGCGGGGCGTATCGGTTCGCCTGAAGGCTGTCCAGATCGGGATTGCGGCGGTCGTCGATCCAGCGCATGTCGAATGCGTCGCCGCGGTCGGAGGCGTCTACAACGGCGATATCCAGGGCAAGGTTCGGGAAGCTGCCGCCCGTGTTTCCGTCCTGCTGTACGACCTGCTCGAGACTCTGGATGATGCCGACCCCGCAGAACTCCACGTGGCCTTTCACCAGGGCCTGCCCGTCCCGCTCGACCGTCACCGAGCGGAATAGTAAGAGTGGCGGGGCGAGCAGCCGGTCCTTGATGCTGGTAGCTGCAAAGAGGGGCCAGGCCTCGATCAGGGCCTTGTTGCCGGCGGTGGTGCCGAGCGAGCCTGGGGTGGTTGCCTTGTGGTCTCCGTAGTAGCGAACCCGGCCGTGGTTCAGGTCGAACTCGTCGTACCAAGGATTGGTTGCGTGCCCAGCCTTCCAAGGGCTGGATCGTAGCGCAACGACAGGCCGTCGTACCCCGTCCGGCCCGTGGACGTTTGCGGGCGCATTGATTCCTCGTTCCAGCTGGATGCGGGGCAGACTACCGTCTGGCGACGACGTCACGAAGTAGTAGTTGAGGTAGCCGTCCAGCGTCTCTTCATGCGGGCTTGCATCGCGCGCATAGCGAAGGATGTCGTGCGTCCGGACGATGCGGGGCTTCATGATCACATCCTGCCACCTTCGGACTCTGCGTGAACAGCCCCGACTAACGCCTCCGGCTGAATGCAGTTAGCGCGCACGCTACCGGCTCGTAACCCAGCCGTCGGCGAACCGCCCGAAGGTCATGCAGAGGCCCGCCGCAGCCAGCTCTCGAGTCGTGGCCCGGTGGCGAGGTGGATCTGCTGCCCGACCGGGCGCAGTCCTACGACTGAGGAATCGTCGGCGTCCCCTTCTGGTCTTTCCGCCGTACGGTCCACTCGATGACGGATCGGCCATGCGGTGTCGCAGTGGCGGGTGCTGCGATTGACACCAATGTCGCCAAGTCGCCCGTGTGCGGATTGCTCGGGAGGTCGGCGGCGCGGCACTTGCCTTCACCATAGGATGCGATGTCCGCTGCTAGGTAGAGCAGAGCCGCGCCTCGCCGGCCAGCGGGATCGCGCAGAGCGTCGGATTCAGCGTCGACTATTGTCTTCCGCGCACCCGCGATACGCTCGGGCGCGTCACGGTGCTTCGCGTCGCTACCGACGAAGTCGATCCTCGGCGCGGTCCTTCTGCCACGAGTGATGATCTGTGCGTGGCCGAGGCCGGGGAGGTCGCGGACCTCGATTGACTTGGTGAGTTGCGGCCAGATGACCACGACCTCGTCCAGGCGCCCACCCGCGACCAGCTTTTCGTAGAAGCGCAGTGTTGGCTTGAAGACCTTCTCCCGATAGTCTGGATGCCATTCCATGGCGCCGAGCGCTTGTAGGAAATCCTTGGCCAGCACGACACCGACGAGGGCGTCGAACCTTGTGATCGAGTCTTCGGGTCTTCTTCTGCTGGCGGTGAGGGTCATGCGCTCGCGCGCCGCTTGCAGCAGGGGAAGAACGAGCTCGTAGTTGGCCTTCTTGGCCTGGCTGTCCTTGCGCAGGGGGAGGCCGTAATAGTCCTTCAAGCTGCCGGCGTCTCCCGAGCTGGTGATTTCGGCGTTGAACATCTTGGTGCGGCCCGTCGGCCTAAGATAGGGCAGGTGTTGGCTGACGATGGGCGGTACCTGCCACGGCTCCAGGATGGGTGTCCCGTCGTCGTTGAAGCCCTCGTAGTCCCGCAGTCTTTCGCGCATCGACATCTCGTCGCGCATGAGACCTTCGAAGGCTTCGTACAGGTCGATGCGATTGAATGCGTCGTCAGGGTCGCGGCGGATGAACAGGCGGACCAGGTCCCGGTATCCGTGCCGAAACCCGAACCAGCGGCCAGCCTGCATGAGCGTGTCACCCTGAAGGGCTTTGCGGGTGTAGAAGGAGATGGTCAGTCCCTCGACAGTGAAGCCTCGGCTGAGCTTGGCACCGCCGATGAGGATCCGCCAGACGCTGTTGCGGTCGAAGTCCAGGGCCTGCTGGTTCTTCTGGACATCGGTGTCACTGTTGACGATGAGGATGGGGTCGCCGACTTCCTTGATGCGGCGGCAGGCCTCGCCGAGCGGCTCCCTAAGCAGATCGAAATCGTCTGGGACGGCGAAGCCGTCGGCGCGGGCGTCGCAGACGGGCTTATAGTCCGCGTGCCAGAGTTGCCGGAGTCGCGCCAGCGCCTCGGGGGTGCCGTATTTGGCCTCGCGCCACACCTCGCGTACTAGGTCGGCTTGGTCGCGGTGCGCGTCGGTGTCCGTGGCTTCGTGGACAAGCATCGTGTGGTGCCGGTAGCGCGTGGCGCCGTTATTCTCGCGGTACACCTTGATCGCACCAGCGAGGACGAAGGAGTCCAGAGCGGCCTGCATCTCCGCCTTACGCTTGTCGCGCTGCGCGTCGTCCTGCGCATCCGGGGGTGGACCGACTCGGCGGATGTACGCGCATTCGTTGGATGTGGCCGGGTCGGTCTTGTCGTCCTCGCTGTTCCAGCCGACGTCGTGGAAGTCTTCGACCCCCATGTAGCCCGGAGGCCGGTCGAGCGCCAGAATAAAGTTTTTGGGGAAGATGTCGCTGCTGTCGTCCGGGTCGACAAAGAAGTTGGCGAACGGCGTTGCCGTGTACATCACCAGCTGTCCACGCTTCAGATGACCGAGTAGGTCGGTGATGGCTTTGTTGATGGCGGTGCGGTCCTTGCTCTTCTGCGGGTTCTTGGTGTTGATCGAAGCAAGGTCTGATTCGTCATCAATGATCAGCGCTGGGATCTCCGCGAGTTTGTGCTTCAGCGGCTTCAGATCTTGAGCTAGCTTCTTCAGCACACTGCTGTTCTTCTTGACGACGACTAGTCGGGCGTCCGCGGGCATCAGGTTCTCGGGATCCCAGAACGGCTTCGAGCGGTCTCGCAGGTGGAACTGCATGCGGCTGAGGCCTTGTTTGAGGCGCTTGTAGTCGTCATGGAGCAG
This sequence comes from Micromonospora kangleipakensis, assembly GCF_004217615.1. Classification (NCBI taxonomy): domain Bacteria; kingdom Bacillati; phylum Actinomycetota; class Actinomycetes; order Micromonosporales; family Micromonosporaceae; genus Micromonospora; species Micromonospora kangleipakensis. The sequence continues at coordinate 2,084,356 of NZ_SHLD01000001.1, forward strand.
CGTCATCCGTTCGATACCCGGATAGCCCCGTGCAATAAAATTGTCTCCGTGGCGGATGAACCTGCCGGCTAGCCAGTCGTCATCGTCGGCGTAGTCGAACTCCTCGGCAGCCTCTCCGTCGTCCAGTCCCCGGGTGAGGTTCTCGACGCCGACGAGTTCACGGTCCAGGCGACGCTGGGTCTGCGAGCGCAACAGCTCGATGGTTCCGGTCATGACGATGATGAGCCGGTATCCGGCATCAATCGCCTTGGCGATGACGCCGGTGAAGTTGGCCGTCTTACCGCTCTGCACGTAACCGACCACGAGGCCTTTGGACTGGTAGGTGTCTTCGGAACTGGGATCGGAGATGCGCTCGATCACTTCGTTGGTCGCCTTGTTCAGAGCGGCCACCGACTCGGCGGACCAATGCCTCTGGTTCAACAGGTAGTCGCGGTAGTGCGGCCAGTAGAACGCCGAGTGTGCTCGCCGCTTCTCGTCGTACCAGGGCTCCCACCGGGTACTGATGACCGCCGTTCGCATCGTCGCGACCGGTGCGATCTCGTCCAACCTGGTCGCCGCGGCCAGCGGCAGCCGTAGCAGACTGTAGACCAGAGTACGTCGTTCCGTGGTTCGCGGCGCAGTCGGGTCGCCACCGGAATCCCATCCCGGTTCCTCGGCGAAGTCCCATTCGGCCAGCGCCAGAGCGAGCTGGCGCACCCCGTGACTGTCCTGTTGGTTATGGGTGTCGAGGAGCGCCTGTAGGTCGTCTGCCGTTACGACCTCGTCGTCCTCGCGGTCGATGTTGACGTACTTCAAGAGGTTGGCAGGACCCTTGGGTCCGAGTGCGGCCACGGCTGCGACCAGGTCGGACTCCCATTGGATGGGCGGCTTCGGCATGTTTAGTCGTTTCCTTGGACGAAGCGGTCGGCGGGAGCGGGTGGTTCACCGTGTTGCAGCGAGGTGAGGTCGATCGTGTAGACGGCATCGACGATGAGACCGGGCTGCGCGCAGCCGTGCTGTAGGCTCCTGCGGTTCAACACAGGGAAGTCGTGGTCGACGAGATAGGCCGCGGGTACGGTTCGCAGGGTCTGGTGTTCTCGGTACAGGGCACGATCTCGGTCGCGCCATCCCGCATGGGCGAGCATCGATTCGACGGTCGCCCGTGCAGGGCCGGCCGCCTCGCACACGTCGTCGACGAGTTCGGTGAGGGTTCGGCCACTTCCCGGGCCGGCGGAGGTGAGCTGGACAGACAGCAGCCACAACGGCACGCCAGGTAGGGGCTCGAGTTGTTCCAGGCTGCCAATCTTGTGGCGACGCTTCTCCGTCCTGGTGGTCTTAATCTCGAAGCACACGCCGGGGAGGACCAAGTCGTGCTCATTGGGTGCACACCCCTTCCAGGCCCCGATCGCCGACTCGGCGGCCATCGTGGTCAGGCATGACTCCAAGAACAGCAGCTCTCCGTAGAGCCCGGTCTGTTTCTCGGGGCTGAGCGTCCCCGTGCGTGCGAGTAGATCCTGGAAGGTGTTCAGAGCCGACAGCACCGCGGCCGGGAACGGAAGCCGGTTCTGCTGGATCATGTCCGCGATGTCGCTCAGCAGCAGGTACGCCTCGTGCCCGTTGGCGCCGTAGCGGATGGTGATCTCCGACCACGCGATCCCGCCGGTGATGGCGACGCGGGTCTCGACGTGCTCGTAGCTGGCGAGGTCCGGCAGGTCCTCGTCGCTGTGGGGTGTCCGCAAGGTCATCTCACAGCGCGGCGGGTCGAACATGATGCGGCAGGCGGGTTCACCCGGCACGACGATCGTCGCTGGCACCGCATGTGCCAGATACTCCTCCAGCGCAGAACGCGCAAGGTGACGCTGCCTCGACGCCGCCGTCACGGCTGTCGCCCGTCCTCCCGGTAGCCAAACTCTGTCTGCACCGCGGCGCCGAGAACGGCATTCCACATGTCGACGAGGTCCCTATCCCGCGGTCCCCAGTGATGGCCTTCGAAGACCCTCTCGGTGAGGAGGAAGACGAGGGTCTTCAGCAATGGCGCATCGCTGAGTCCGGTCTTCCCGCCGGTCAGCATCTGCCGGTAGTGCTGGTTCAGGTAGATGACCCGTTCGTTGAGGTCGAGCTCGAGAAACCTGTCACGCGGTATGCGGCGCCACCGGATCTCGATCGGATCCTCATGCTGGCGTAGCGGTATCTCGGCCCGGATCACCCGCCGGATCTCCTCGTGCAGTCCCTTGGACGGTTCCGCGACGGGAGGGCGTGCACGCCGCCTGCGCCGCGACTCGACCAGAACGGCCTCGGCCCGCGCGATGTAGTCCCTGAACGAGACCGAGTTGTCGTCGCCGGACGCTGTCGTCGCATCGGCGATGCCAGCGCCGAGGTCGTGGGAGAAGATGATCCCGCTCTTCTCCGGGTTCATGCGAACGAACCTGTTCAGAGAGGCGAAGTCATCGATCACCACGCGCGCCAGCGCTCGATTCTTGTCCTTGGTGATCACCTCGTTCCAACCGCCGATCTGCAGCAGTCGGTCGCTTCGGTAGATATAGAGTCCCTGGAACTCGGCGCCATCTCGCCCGTAGAGGCGGAACGAAGGCCCACTCGACTTTGGAGGCACGATGTGGCATTCGAGTCGTACGGTTTCGTCCCCAACCGTGGCGACCAATGTCCTCGGGTACCCGGACACGGCGGAGGCGGCGAAGCCGAGTGGGTTGATCGCCGCGACCGGCTCGGGCGAGCCCGCCTCGCCCATGCCGAGGTCGAAGATCTCGATGTCGATCCGCAGGCGTCCCCCACCCAGCAGCCGGTGATAGATCAAGCCGAGGTGCATCCGCAGTCGAGTCTTCGAGTCTTCCAGCCAGTCGCCCTTGGCCAGACCTGTGACCCTGGGGAAACGGGTGTCTGACCATCTGACGACGGTCCCCGACTTCGCGTCTAACCGGTCGAGAAGATAGTCGACGTCGTCGCAAACCGATGCGGGGTCGAGCACATCGCAGCCGTAATCCCGTTGGACGTCTCCTCGGCGCAGGCGCCGACCGTGGTATTCGTTGCGGTCAGGCGTCGAGCACACGGTGAGCGTATCTGAGTGGCTGAACGAGGCGGCCTTCAAGCCGATGCCAAAGTGCCCTTGGTCGCCAGAGCCGTAGTCTCTCTGGCGGCCCAGACGCATCGCCTCATCGATCTGATTGCCATTCATCCCGTGACCGTCGTCGACAACGGTCAGTCCGGTCGGTCGGCCACTGTCTGTCTCGAACCGGATCAAGACATGAGACGCCAACGCGTCGATGCTGTTGTCGACCAGATCGGCGATCGCCGACTCGAGCGTGTGGTGCATCCCTAAGCTCTTGATCAACCCGGGATCGGGCTCGAGAATCTTGCGTTCGACTACGTCGTGGTCGTCACTCACCAGGCCCACCCCTTACCCCCCAATGGCAACATCTTTCACGTGTTGAAGGTCGGACGGCAGGCACCGAACGTCCTCTGACTTATGTCCGGTGGGTCGCCTTGCCCGCCATGTCGGACTGCTCCGCCTCCGCCCCCCGGCCACACCGGGCTGCATCTGGGCGACGAGCGGGGCCTGCTGCTGGTGGCTGGCGGGACCGGACTCGCGCCGCGGCGCTCTGGTCGAGCAGGTCGCCACCGCGCCGGACGGCTGCGGGTGACCCTGGTCATCGTGGCCCGCACGGTCGCCAACCTGTGCGACGCGGTCAGCCTTGACAAGCTCCAACGCGCCAAGGCTGGCTGCGGACCGCCCCGGTGTTCTCCCGCGATCCCTCGCCCAGCCGGGGGGGAGCGGGGCGACGCGCTCACCTTCGCCTTCGCCCTCGACCGTCTGCACCCCGACCAGGCGGTGTATCTCTGCGGGCCGCCGCTGATGCTGGCCGGGTCGCGGCTGCGGCTGCTCGCCGCCGGGGTGCTCGCCGAACGGATCCACCTGCTGGAATGGATCCCGTGACGATGACCGTCTACCGCAGCCGCACTGCCCTGCGCGGCCCCGCTCACCCCGGACCGTTTTCTCGCACTGCGCTGCCCCTGACCCGGCGGCGCTCAAGTTCCGTCGATGGCTAGGGGTCTGCCCTCGCTCATTCTCTGGACGGGTCGGTGGCTCGTTCGGCGACGAAGACGCCCAAGCCTTGGTGGCCGTACAGCTCACCCGTCTCGATGAGAATCGTGATGGCCTGGCGGACAGTCGACTGGCTTCCGACCTCGTACATCTCGGCGAGCGCCTTTGTGGACGGCAGCTTGTGGCCCGGGGGCCACTCGCCTGAGGCGATGCGCTCCCTGACGTCGGCGATGATTCGCCGGTAGTGCGGCTCAAACTTCCGTGGTGCGGGCATGCGAAGTACTCCCAGCTAGGCCCACACATCTGATCACGGGAGCCGGGAGGACTTCAAGGGCAACGTTGACTTTACCAGTAATGACGGTAAGGTGCGAAGGCGAGGAAACACCCCGGCTAGGCACTGCGGTGGATCCTTCGTCGGAGCAGCATCCGCCTCGGCCAGTCGGATTACTCGAATCTCCGCTGGCCAGCGCGCTGCTCCGACGCCAAGAAGCTCACCAAGCCGCTCGCACCCGGGTGCGGCTGTTCACCCAGCCTCTCCGGTTACTGCAGCGGAGTACCAAGCAGGCCCGGGGTGGGTGCTGGGCTCCGGTCGGTAGGAACGCGCGGTCGTACCGGTCGACCCCGCCCGCCTCGGCGCCGCAACCATGCCCCCACCATCACCAACGATGGTGTGAGCACCGACCAGGGAGGAACATGGACTCGATCGACGACATCCTCGGCGAACTACCCCTACCGCCCTACGTCACCGCCGAAGACGTCACCTTCGCCGTCAAGGCCGTCACCGTGCACGCCGCGGAGCAGTGGCCCGACGGCCCGCGCTGCCGCAACGACCGCGCCCCACACCCCTGCCGCCTACACCGCTGGGGCCGCCGCGTCCTGACCCGCCGTGGCCTGAGCGAGCGCGAAATCGAGGCCCTGGTCGCCGAACAGACCGCGAGGCAGCCGTGATCTACGTGACCGGGGAACGCCTGCAACCGCACCAGGTCCGGGTCGCCGCCTTCGACACCCGATGGCGCGGCCTCGACCCCGACCAGGTGCACGCCTACCTCAACCAGCTCGCCGACGAACTCGACCGCCTGCGCCGCGAGCTGACCACCGCGAACTCCGAGGCCGAACGCATCCGCCAGGCGCTGCGCCAGTGGCAGTCCCGCCACACCGGCTGCCGCAACACCGACCCCGACTGGTCACTCAACAACCGGTGGCGCCCATGACCGCACCCCGCTGGATCATCCACCTGCCCACCACCCTGACCAGCCTCGCCGCCGCCGCTGACCTGGCCGCCGCACTGCGCGACTCCCTCGGCCATGTCGCCGCTCTCGACTTCGGCGAGACCACCCTCAGCGAGGAGGACAGGCAGCATCTCCGCCACCGAGTCTGGTGCGACGCTCGGCTCGATGGCGGCCGCCGCTGCCGGCTTCGGGACGGGCACCCCGGAACGTGCGGGACCCCGGGGGAGGGCTGACACCGGTAGCGTCCGGGGATGCTCGACGCCGAGGATCTTCTGGCCACCTTCACGCCTCCCCAGCCGTACACGATGGAAGCCGCCGCCGGCGCTCCCCGCTCGTCCGGCGTGCACGCGGTCCTCGACCGCGGTACGGTCGTCTACGTCGGCTATACCGGAAACCTGCGCAATCGCCTGCGGCAGCACCTGACGGGTAGTCGGGACTCGTCGGTACTGCACGAGCAGGTCGGCCACCTCCTCGACAAGCTCGGCCACGAGGCCTCCGCGGCTGAGATCGCCGACTGGCTGGGCCAGCGCGAGGTCCGCTGGCAGGAGACCGACAACCCGGAGGGTACGAAGGAAACCCTGGTCCTGGCCCTCAAGCCCCGCTTCAACCGGCAGGTGCCGAAGCCGCGTCATTGAAAACGCGGCGACTTCCTGCCGGCCGAGGTACGGGCCGCAGGCCCATCAGTCCTGTTTGCCGCCCGCCGCGCGGCCGGCCAAGGCCGCCTCGAGGTTGCCGGCCATCACCGACAGGATCCGGACGGTCTCGGCGTACTGCTCCGGGGTGAGCCCGCGCAGCAGCAGCCGCCGCGTCTCGCCGACGCGGTCAGCCGCCGTGCGGTGTGCCGCGCGGCCCTGCTCCGTCAGGGTGAGCGCGTCGGCGTCGTACCCCACCCATCCGCGCGTGACCAGGCCGTCGGCGCCGTTGAGGGCGGCGTCGAGTTCGGGTACGCCATCCGGCCAGAACGGTGCGAGCGCCTGCTCTACTTCGCCGCGGCTGCGCGCCCCGCGAGAGAGCAGGTTCAGGATCTGCCACTGCCGGCGATCGAGGCCCAGGTCGCCCAGCGTCGCGTCGAACTGCTCCTCGATCAGGTTGTGCAGGTGCTTGAGCCAGTAGCCGATCGGCTTGTCGGTGCCGCTCACGACCGCCTCCTCCCGCGTAAATTCTTTACACCAGAGTTCGACTGGTTGTCAGATAGTGTCGGGTACCTGGTTCCGTGGCGCCGCCAGGGTCACGGACATGACAGTTTCCACTCCTGACCTGTCCCGCTTCCGCCGGGCCGGGGCGATCGCGGCGGCCACCCTCGCCGCGGTGGCTCTCGGTGTCGTTCCGGGGGCCCGTGCCGAGGCCGCCGCCGGCACCCTTCCGCTCGGCGACAGCGACCTGACCGAGGTACGTACCGATCGCGCCCTGGCCGACGGCGTCACCCTCACCCGGATCGTGCGGGGGACCGAGCCGGCGCCGGCCGACCAGCTCAACACCACCACGCGGGGCCCGTGGGTGGTGAACGTGCTCACCATCGACCCGAGCCAGGCCCGCGGGCACCTGCAGGCGACGTACGGCCCCAACCTGAGCCAGGTCGAGAAGACCACCGAACTCGTCCGCGCCTCCGGCGCCCTGGCCGGGGTCAACGCCTCCTTCTTCACCTTCACCGCCAGCCAGCTCTACCCCGGCGACCCGGTCGGGCTCGGGCTGTTCGGCGGGAAGCTGCTCAGCGAGCCCACCACCGACCCGGCCGAGGTCAACTTCGTCGTCGACGCCAACAGCAACCGGGCCCTGACCGGGAAGCTGACCTGGTCGGGCAGCGTACGGAACCGGCAGACCGACGCCACCCTGCCGCTGGAGTTCATCAACCACCCACCGGTCGTGCCCGCCGGCTGCGCCGCGCTCGCCGACCAGACGCAGTGCAGCCTCCCCGGCGACGTCGTCGACTTCACCCCCGAGTTCGCCTCGGCCACCCCGTCCGGTGCCGGCGTGGAGGTCGTGCTCGACCGGCTCGGCTGCGTGGTGCGCACCTCGACCACCCGGGGCACCATGCTGGCCGCCGGCCAGACCTCGCTGCAGGCCACCGGGCGGGACACCGTGGCCCTGTTGGACGTGACCGGGCAGGGCTGCGTGAGCAGCACCTCGACCCTGGCCGACCAGAACGGTGAGGAGCTTCCCGTGCGGCCCGGCCTGTTCGGGGTGACCGGGCGGTACCCGTTGACGGCGGACGGCCAGGTCGTCGTGCCGGACGGCTCCGGCAGCTTCTTCGACCGCAACCCCCGTACCATCGCCGGCACCACCCGCGACGGCAAGATCGTGCTCGCGACCATCGACGGCCGCCAGACCACCAGCGTCGGCACCACCATGGACGAGACGGCCGCCGTCGCCCAGGCGCTCGGCATGGACGATGCGATCAACCTCGACGGCGGCGGCTCCACCGCGATGTCCGTCGAGGGAGCCCTGGTCAACCGGCCGAGCGGGTCGACCGAACGAGCCGTCGGCGACGCGCTCGTCTATGTGGACGGCCCGTACCGCAGCGGGAACTGACCGCCGCCACCGACGCGAGCCGCGGCGGCCGGCCAACCGGCTGGCCGCCGCGCCCGGCGACAGGACCAGGGTCAGCTCTCCTGGTCGAGAAAAGCGAGCGTGACCGCGGCGAACAGCGGGGAGTCGACGAGGTCGTAGTGGGTCAGCCCGGGCAGGATGGCCAGCGCGTGCCCGCCCTTCGGCCGCCCCTCGCCCGCCCAGCCGCCGTCGCGCAGCCCGCCGTCGAGCAGGTTGAAGACCTCGACGAAGTGGCTCGGCGGCGCCATGTCGGCGTCGGCGGCGACCACCAGCGTCGGCACCTGCAGGCCGCGGACCTGCTCGGTGTAGTCGAAGTCCTTCGCCATCGCCTCGCCGATCTTGTCCAGCAGCCGCGGGAAGTCCTCCGGGCGAGGCGCCACCCGCTGGTACAGCTCGTACATCGGGGTGTCCTTCATGAACTCGGCGGCCGCGCCGGAGACCTGGCCCTGCTGCTGGAGCATCTCGGGGTAGATGGCGCTGCGGCGGATGTTCGCCGACGCCGAAACCAGGCGGCCCACCTTCTCCGGGTGGCGGATGGCGACCTGGAGCGCGACGCCGCCGCCGAGGGAGAAGCCGACGACGTCCGGCTTCTCCAAACCGAGGTGGTCGATGAGGGCCGCGACGTCGTCGGCCATCAGCGTGATGTCGAGCGGCCGGTCGACATCGGCGGTCCGGCCGTGCCCCTGCAGGTCGACCAGGATGACCTGGTGCCCGTCGGCGAGCGTGGGCAGGATCGGCCCGAACATCTCACCCGAGCCGAGCCCACCGTGCAGAAGGATCATCGGGCGGCCGGCCCCGTGCGTCTCGTAGTACAGGTTGACGCCGTTGACCTCGGCGTACTGCACGGAGGTGGTGGGTTCGGCGGTCCGCTGCGTGGTGGTCATGAGGTGCTCCTCGTGTCGTGTCGGCATCCGATGCCCTAGTGACCGGGCGAACGCCGGAGACTCATCGCCGTGGGCGGCACGGATTTTCGCCGGGCCCGGACCAGCGGGGTACCGGCTAGATTTGTCGGCGTGAGTGACGTGGCGACCAGCGCCCCGATCGAGTCACAGCTGGAGGCGTACCGGCCGGAGCTGACCGGCTACTGCTACCGGATGCTGGGCTCCGCCTTCGAGGCCGAGGACGCCGTACAGGACACCTTCGTGCGGGCGTGGCGCAGCTTCGAGCGGTTCGAAGGGCGGTCGGCAGTGCGGACCTGGCTGTACCGGATCGCGACGAACGTCTGCCTCAACATGCTCGCCAGCGCGCAGCGTCGGGTCCGCTCGATGGACCTCGGTCCCGCCGGGTCCGGCGGCGCCACCCACCCGGGCGAGCCGCGTCCCGACGAGATCTGGGTCGGCCCGGCCCCGGACAGCCGGGTCCTGCCGGAGGGCAGCGACCCGGCCGAGGTGGTCGCCGGCCGCGAGTCCGTCCGGTTGGCGTTCGTCGCCGCGCTGCAGCACCTGCCGCCGCGGCAGCGGGCTGTGCTCATCCTGCGCGAGGTGCTGGCCTGGTCGGCCCAGGAGGTGGCCGACCTGCTCGACACCACGGTGGCGAGCGTCAACAGCGCCCTGCAGCGGGCCCGGGCCACCCTCGCCACCACCGACACCGCCGCCGAGGTCTACCGGCCGCTGGACGACGAGCAGAAGGCGCTGCTCGCGCGGTACGTGCGCGCATTCGAGGCGTACGACCTGAAGGCTCTCACCACGCTGCTGCACGAGGACGCCACGCTGTCCATGCCGCCGCTGCCGCTGTGGCTGCGCGGCCACGACGACATCCTCGCCTGGATGGCCGGAACGGGCAGCGGTTGCCGGGGCTCCCGCCTGGTGCCAGTGGTGGCCAACGGCCTGCCGGCGTTCGGGCAGTACCGCCCCAGCCTCGACGGCTCGGGCCACGACCCCTGGGCGCTGATCGTGCTGGAGATCTCAGGGGGACGGATCGCGGCGGTCAACAACTTCCTCGACACCGCCCGCCTGTTCCCGCTGTTCGGGCTGCCCGACCGGCTCCCATAACGCGTCGGTCAGGCCGAGCAGGTCGGCAAGTCCCAGCAGATCGGCGCTGCCGCCGCTCACCACGAGCCGCCAGCCGTGCCGCCGCGCGGTCAGGCCCAGCCGGGCCAGCGCCTCGACGGTGACCACGTCGGGGCGTGCCCCGGTCACGTCGCAGACCACCACGCCACGGTCCCGGCCGCGCAGCACCTCGGCCAGCTCAGCGCAGAGGGCGGGGATGTCCGCGCGGGCCAGCGTCCCGCCGACGGCGAAGGAGATCGCGGAGGTCCTCACCCCGGTAGGACCGTCGGGCGCCGGGAAACTCACCGCACCCGGACCGATGAATCCCGTCCGACCCCGCGGTCTGGCGTTCGCCGTCCGGGCCACCGGCCACTGGCCAGAGCCGGATGTCACTCCCGGTCTCTAACATGGGCGACAGTTGGCTGAGCGGTTAGGGACGGGCATACGGCGGTGACGATGGAGTTCGACGAGGTCGAGTGGCTGCGCCGCAACAACGCAGCGTGGCGGCTGTTGCGCGCCGACCACGCCGCTCTGGTGCTGAGCTTCCTCGGGCGGGTGTTCGTCGAGGAGAACGTGCGCTCCATTTCTGGCGTCGAGCTGACCGCGCGACTGGAGGACGAGCTGTTCGCACTCAATGAGCGTCTCGGCGCGGGCACCTTCCCGCGCGCCGCCAAGTCGTACCTCGACGACTGGGCGCAGCCGGAAGTCGGCTGGTTGCGCAAGTACTATCCGCCCGACTCGGACCAGGTGCATTTCGACGCGACTCCGGCCGTGGAGCGGGCACTGTCGTGGGTGCAGTCGCTGCAGGCCCGGTCGTTCGTCGGTACCGAGTCCCGGCTCAACATCGTGCTCGAGCTGCTGCGTCAGATGGTCTACGGCGCGGAGACCGACCCGGACGCCCGGCTGGCGGAGCTGCAAGCGCGTCGTGAGGCGATCGACGCCGAGATCGCCAAGGTGCGTGCCGGTCAGGTGGAGGTGCTCGACGGAGCGGCGCAGCGCGATCGGTACCAGCAGTTCGTGGCAACCGCGCGGGGGCTGCTCGCCGACTTCCGTGAGGTTGAGGCGAACTTCCGGGCGCTCGATCGGGCGCTGCGCGAGAAGATCGCCACGTGGAGCGGCTCGAAGGGCGAGCTGCTCGACGAGGTCGTCGGCAGCCGGCACGCGATCGCCGACTCCGACCAGGGCCGCAGCTTCCATGCCTTCTACGACTTCCTGCTGTCTCCGCAACGCCAGCAGGAGTTCAGCGACCTGCTTGCCCGGGTGCAGTCGCTCGACGTCATCGGGGCATCCGATCCGCGCATGCGGCGCATCCACTACGACTGGCTCGACGCCGCAGAGCGCACCCAGGCAACCGTACGGCTGCTGTCGGAGCAGCTGCGCCGGTTCCTCGACGACCAGGTATGGCTGGAGAACCGGCGGGTGATGGACCTCCTGCGCGGCATCGAGACGCACGCGCTGGCGCTGCGCGACCAGCGGACGGACGGGCTGGTCTTCGAGCTCGATGCGGCCGCCCCGCAGGTCGTGCTGCCGATGGAGCGTCCGCTGTACCGGCCTCGGGCGAAGCAGCCGCTGGACAGCACGGTCGACACCGGGGAGCCCGACGTCGACGTTTCCCGCCTGTTCGAGCAGGTGCATGTCGACCCGGTCCCGCTGACCGATGCCGTGCGCGCCGCGCTGCGGCGCAGCTCGCAGGTTTCCCTGCCAGAGGTCCTGGCCAACCGCCCGTTGGAGCAGGGCCTGGCCGAGCTGGTGACATACCTGTCGCTGCGCGACCCGGGTTTCGACGTCGTCTTCGACGAGGACCGGCGAGACCAGGTGCGGTGGTACGACCCGGACGGGCGGACTCGGACCGCGCTCCTGCCCGCCGTCTCGTTCCTGCGCAGGGTTCCGGCATTGGATCGTGTGTGATGGCCGCAACCAGAAGGGAGGAGCCGAGCCTGTCGGTGGCGGCTGTCCACCTGATGAAAGGGGTCGTCTACCGCGACACGCACCCGGTGCCGTGGCATCACCTGATGCGGTTGCAGGCGCAGGTCCGCGACTATGTCGCCGTGCTCGGCCTCACCGTCGTCATCGACGAAGCGGAGGGGTACGCGTTCCTGCGCTCCCAGCCGGGCGACGACGAGGCGGACGGGCAGCAGGCGATCCGCCGGCTCATCCCTCGCCGGGCGCTGTCGTTCCACGTCAGCCTGCTGCTGGCGCTGCTGCGCAAGAAGCTCGCCGAATTCGACGCCAGCAACGCCGACACCCGGCTCGTGCTGACCCGGCAACAGATCGTGGACCAGTGCGCGGTTTTCCTGCCCGCGTCGACCAGCGAGGCCCGACTGATCGACCAGATCGACACGCACATCGGCAAAGTGGTGGAGCTGGGGTTCCTGCGGCGCATCAACGACGCCGAGGCGACGTACGAGGTACGCCGCATCATCAAGGCCTTCGTCGACGCGCAGTGGCTGGCGGACTTCGACGCGCGGCTGGCGGAGTACGCCGCCGAGCTGGAGGCGACCAGATGACCGAAACCCTGACCGAAGTGAGCGCGCTCGAGGTGCCGTCGACCCTCGCCGGGTTTCGCCTGAAACGGCTGGAGCTGCACAACTGGGGCACGTTCGACGGCCGGGTCTGGATGCTGCGCCTCGACGGCGCCAACGCCCTGCTCACGGGGGACATCGGCTCCGGCAAGTCCACCGTCGTCGACGCCATCACCACGCTGCTGCTGCCGGCCAACCGGATCTCGTACAACAAGGCGGCCGGCGCCGACATTCGGGAACGCTCGCTGCGCTCCTATGTGCAGGGCCACTACAAGTCGGAGCGAAACGAGAAGACCGGCGCGTCCGAGCCGGTCGGCCTGCGCCGCGGCTCGTGTTACTCGGTGCTGCTCGGCGTCTTCGCGGAGCCGGTCAGCGGGGCGACGGTCAGCCTGGCGCAGGTGTTCTGGCTGCACGACGGCAACCCGGGCCAGCCGGAGCGCTTCTACGTGACCTCCGGTCAGGAGCTGAGCATTGCCGGCGACTTCGCCGACTTCGGCTCGGAGATCGGCCAGCTGAAGCGGCGGCTGCGCCAGTCCGGCGCCAAGGTGTACGACCACTTCCCGGAGTATGGCAAGGACTTCCGTCGCCGCCTCGGCATTGCCTCGGACCAGGCGATGGAGCTGTTCCACCAGACCGTGTCGATGAAGGCGGTCGGTGATCTCAACGACTTCGTCCGCCACCACATGCTGGAGCCGTTCGACACCGGCGACTGGATCCGCCGCCTCGTCGAGCACTTCCAGGACCTGACCAAGGCGCACGAGGCGGTGGTCAAGGCCCGCCAACAGCTGGCCGCGCTGAAGCCGCTGCTCGACGCGTGCGACGCCTACGACGCGTACGGCCAGACGATCGGCGAGCTGGACGCCAAGAGGGAGGCGCTGCCGTACTTCTGCGCGCGGGGCAAGGCCGAGCTGTATGCCGCCCGGGTCGCCGCGCACACCGCCGAGCTCGCGGAGCTGCGTGCGCAGTTGTCCGCCACCAGGGCCAGGCTGGCCGACCTGGACGGCGAGCGGCAGCGCCTGGAGCTTGAGCGCGCCGGGCACGGCGGTGACCGGATCGCCGAACTGGAACGGCAGATCGCCGACGCCGAGAGCACCCGCGACGAACGATGGCGCCGCTTCGAGCGATTCAGCGGGCTGCTGGCCAACGCTGACTTACCGGCGGTGGAGGCGATCGAGCAGTTCACCGCCCGGCAACGGGAGGTCGCCGACGAGCTGACCGGCGCCGAGGAGCAGCGCGCTGCCCTGCAGAACGACCTGACCGACGCCGCGGTGCGGGTGCGGGAGCTGGAGCAGCAGGAGACGGAGGTGAATGCCGAGCTGCGCAGCCTGCAGGAGCGGCGCAGCAACATTCCCCGGCGAAACCTGGACATGCGGGCGCGCATCTGCGCCGAGCTGGATTTGCCGGAGGCGGCGTTGCCGTTCGTGGGCGAGCTGATCCAGGTCCGGGCCGACGCCGCCGACTGGGAGGGAGCGGCGGAGCGGCTGCTGCGCGGGTTCGCGCTGTCGATCTTGGTGCCGGACGAGCATTACCCGGCCGTGGCCGGCTGGGTCGACCGCCACCATCTCGGCGGCCGTCTCGTCTACTACCGGGTACCGGCGACGCTGCCCCGGCAGGCGGAGCCGCTGCCGGCCGACGCCGACCGGCAGTTGTTCGCCAAGCTGGAAATGCGGGAATCGCCGTTCCAGCCTTGGCTGGAGCGCCAGCTGCGCCGCCGAGCCGGCTACGAGTGCCTGCAGACGATCGACGAGTTCCGCCGCGCCGAACGGGCGATCACCAGGGCCGGCCAGGTTAAGGACACCGGCGGCCGGCACGAGAAGGACGACCGCAGCCGCATCGACGACCGCAGCACCTACGTGCTGGGCTGGAGCATCGAGCTGAAGATCGATGCGCTGCTGACCAAGGCGCGCGTACTGACCGCCGACAAGGCGCAGGCAACGAAGGCGCGGGACGCTGCCGGCGATCGGCTCGGCGCGCTCAACCGCCGGCTCGGCGTGCTGGGCAAGCTCGTCGAGTTCACCGACTTCACCGACATCGACTGGCAGTCCTCGGCACAGCGGGTGCGGCGGCTGCGCCAGGAGAAGCAGCAGCTCGAACGCTCGTCCCGGGAACTGGAGCGGGTCACCGCGCAGCTGAAGTCGGTGCTCGAGGCGATCGACGGCGGCAGCATCGAGCGCGACGACCTGCAGCGCCGCATCGCCCAGGCCGACGTACATCTGGAACAGGCCGCGCACGGCCAGCGCGACGCCGAGGCGCTGCTGCGGGAGCCGGCGGTGCGGGACGCGGAACCCTGGTTCGCGGCGATGGCCGAGCTGGTCGGGGACACCGCGCTGCCGAGCCCGGAGGACTACGACCAGTTGCGGAACGCCGTCGAGGGGCAGCTCACCAAAGACCGCAACGAGGCGGCCCACCGGCAGACACTGGCCAGCAACCGGGCGGTGCGTGCCATGGAGGACTTCCGCAACACCTACCCGGTCGAGGCCGCCGAGCTAGACAGCTCGATCCAGTCCGCGCCGGAATACCGGGCGATGGACGACCGGCTGGTGCGCGACGACCTGCCGCGCTTCGAGAGCGAGTTCAAGACGTACCTCAACACCAACACCATCCGCGACATCGCAGGCTTCCACTCGCAGTTGCACAAGCAGGCCGACCTCATCCGGGAACGGATCGACACGATCAACCGGTCTCTCGTGGGCATCGACTACAACCCCGGCCGCTACATCCGGCTGGAGGGGAACCGCACACCCAACGTGGAGATCCGCGACTTCATCAACGACCTGCGGGCCTGCACCGACAATTCGCTTGCCCGCGATGACAGCGACCAGTACTCCGAACAGAAGTTCATGCAGGTCAAGCAGCTCATCGAACGGTTCCGGGGCCGCCCGGGCTTCACCGAGATCGACAAGGCGTGGGCGCGGCGGGTGACCGACGTGCGCAACTGGTTCGTGTTCTCGGCCTCGGAGCGGTGGCGGGAGGACGACAGCGAGCACGAAACCTACAGCGACTCCGGCGGCAAGTCCGGCGGGCAGAAGGAGAAGCTCGCCTACACGATCCTTGCCGCGTCCCTGGCTTACCAGTTCAAGCTCGATTTGCCCACCGACCGCGGCCAGACCTTCCGCTTCGTCGTCATCGACGAGGCGTTCGGCCGTGGCTCCGACGAGTCGACCCGGTTCGCGCTCGCGCTGTTCCAGCGGCTCGGGCTGCAGCTGCTCATCGTCACTCCGCTGCAGAAGATCCACGTGATCGAGCCGTACGTCTCCGCCGTCGGCTTCGTGGACAACCCCACCGGCAGCAACTCGCGGCTGCGCAGCCTCACCATTGAGGAGTACCACCAGAAGCGCGACGTGCACCAGCTCGCCCATCTGATCAGCGTCGAGGAGTGACCGTGGCGGCATCGCGCTGGTCCACCCCGTCCGAGCTGCTGACGAAAGTGCGCCGGCGGTGGAGTTCCGGGGAACTGCTCACCGCGTACGCGCGGCAGCGCTGGGAACCGGTTGTCGTCCCGTTGCGCGCGCCGACCGCGGCCGAGGTGGCTGAGCGCTTCGGCGCGGCCCAGGACTGGCTCGCGGAGTGGAAGACCGTCGATCCGGCCCTGATCCGGCTCGACTGGAAGCGCGTCGGAGGGCGCCTCGTCGGCAGCAACGAGGTGCCGCACCGGGCCTCCATCGACACTCCCGACCAGGCGTGGGCCCTGCTGCGCGTACGGCGGAACGTGGAGACGTTCACGCGGCTGCTGGATCTGACGCGGCAGGCCGCGCCCGCACTCGTCGAGTGGATGACCGCCGAGCCGATGAAGGTCCTGGACAACGCGGACAGCTGGGCCCGCCTGGTCGAGGTCGTGCGCTGGATCGACCGGCACCCCACGACCGGGCGGTACCTGCGGCAGATCGACGTTCCCGGCGTCGACACCAAGTTCATCGAGCAGCACCGCACCGTCCTGGCCCAGTTGCTGGACCGGCAGCTGGCACCCGAGCGGATCGACCCGGCACAGCCGCCGGCCCGGTTCGCCGAGCGGTACCGGTTCCGCACCAAGCCCACGTACGTACGGCTGCGTGCACTGGACCGCCCCGCCCCCGCGGCGCTCGGCCCGTTCAGCGAGGTGACGGTCCGCGTCGACGAGCTGGCCCGGACCCCGCTCGACGTCGCCCGGGTGCTCGTCGTGGAGAACGAGACGACGCACCTCGCCCTTCCCTCGATGCCCGGCACGGTCGCGGTCTTCGGCGGCGGCTACGCGGTGCGCGCGCTGGCGCCGCTCACCTGGCTGCACGATCGGGAGCTGACCTACTGGGGCGACATCGACACCCACGGGTTCGCCATCCTCGACCGGCTCCGGCAGGTGTTTCCCCACACGACGTCGGTGCTGATGGATTCCGAGACGCTGCTGGGCCACCGGGCGCACTGGGGCCGCGAGGCCGCCCCGGTCACGACCGAACTCGCCCACCTGACCGCAGAGGAGCTGCAGCTGTACCGCGATCTGGTCGCCAACCGGTATGCGCCCGCGCTGCGCCTGGAGCAGGAACGAATCCGGTTCAGTGCCGTAGAACGAACGTTGACCGGCTGACGTTGGCCCTTTTGCATCGATGAGAGCACCCGCTCGGCTGAACGCGTCAGCTACTCCCTGCCTGGAACTTCCGGGGCGGGGAACCAAGCGTCGTCGCCGAGCGACCCGAGGTAGACGTAGAGGACACTACTGCCGCCTCTGCCGAGCGGCGCGAAGAACTCGCAGGCCTCGTTGATGTAGATCCGGCCGCCCCCGTTCTCGACCTTTCCCGCCCGGCGTAAGAACCCCTGGGGTCCTAAGAAACATTAGGGAGTCGGGATAGGTTGATCTTGCAGGTCGGTTCCTGTCTGGCCGGGTTTCCGCAGCTCAGACACCTGACAGAGCAGTTCGACAAGACTCGTCTGGGGCCTCGAATCGCCGACGCCCCCAACCGAGCCCTCAATGCCGCACTCAGCCGAGCCCTCATGCGCGCTGACAACAACAGGGCCGGATCGGCCGCGACGAGAGCCCTCAACAGTCCCTCTCAACCGCTCGCACGGGTCGTCGCGTTGCCCGCCGGCCGCCGCGGCGGCTGCCGTCGGTACGGCGGCTGGCCGACAGAGGAGCAGCTACTAGCGGTCGCTTTCCTTTCGAGAGCTGTCCATAATCGACTGTTGTGAAAAGCATCTATCGGCGAGGTTGCCAAGTGGGTGGGCCGTTCGGTGAGCACGGTGCGTCGGTGGGAGGCGGGGGCCGGATCACGGGCCGTCGTTTGCCGCCCGGGCAGCGGTATTTCGACGAATCGGATGTGCCAGGGCGCTACAGCCGGGCTTCGACGCCGACCGGCGGAAGGTTGTGGTGTATTGCCGGGTCTCGTCGCCGGGTCAGAAGTTCGACTTGGCCTTGCAGGTGGCGGCGATGCAACAGTTCTGCCTCCCTGTACGGTCTGCGCCGCTACGAGAAGGAGCTGAAAAGGACGGACTTGACCATGGACGGTGACCGGTGAAGGTCACCCGGATCGCCTATTCGGCCCGACTGAATCCGGGCAAGTACGCCGCCCTGGTGGAGCAGGCTCGCCGGTTGGGCCGGGTGCGCAGCGAGGTGTGGCAGCGCTACGGCTCGATCGCTGGGGTTGGGTCTGGGTTGGCAGATCGGCAGGTACGGGACCGGTGGCTGGTCGACGGCACGCACATCCGGTTTGGCGTGCTGGCGAACGCGTGGAAGGAAACCCTCCGCGACGCCATGGCCGACATCGCCGCGAACCTCGAGGCGGCCAAGGTCGACGTCCGGCGAGCGATAAGCCGACGCACCAACGATCCGGCCGAGCGTAAGCGGATGTTCACCGCCTTGAAGGCCGACCAGTGGGCCAGTGACCCGTTCCTGGCCCGGCAGATGCGCAAGCACTGGAAGCGCGGCCGCAACCGCACGCATCATCAGATCGTGGTGCGCGCCGACAAGTACAACACCGCCGTCGATCGGAGGGGCCTATTGTGGCTGGCGGTTCCCGGTCTCGAGCCCCGCAAGATGGTTAGGATTCCGCTGTCCACGACCGTGGCGCCGACGGGTACGTTGCGGCTGATCCTGCGCAGCGGCCGGGTTGAGGTGCACTACCAGATCGACGCGGCGCAGATGCGGTCGTCGCAGCGGCCGTGCGGCGACCGAAGGCTCGGTGTGGACAAGGGCTACACGGAAGCCCTGACCGACTCCGACAGCCAGCCCCATGGTGTAGGGCTCGGCGTGATGCTGTCCAGTGAGTCGGACCGGTTGAAGGAACGTAACCGGCGGCGGGCGAAGCTGCGTTCGATCGCGAACAGCGCCGCCCTGCGTGGGGATCACGCGAAAGCGCACCGGATAACGGTCAACAATCTCGGCGCGGTGAAGCGGGATCGGCAGGCGGCACGGCATCGGGCGCGGGTACGGACGGAGATTTTCACCGCGGTGCACGAGGTCGTGGACGAGGCCGGTACCGTGATCGCCGAGGATCTCACCAAGCGCTTCACCGGCCGCAAAAAGCTTCCTAAGAACATCAACCGGCGTCTCGCCACGTGGACCAAGGGAGTCACCGCCGAGGCCCTGAAAAGCGTGTCGGAGCGCAGAGGTTCTGCGCTCGTTCTCGTCAATGCCGCCTACACCTCACAAACCTGTCACCACTGCGGCCGGTTCGGCCGCCGCAGCGGGGACCGGTTTCACTGCACCTCGTGCGGGGTGGCGTGGCAGGCCGACGTGAACGCCGCGATCAACATCCTGCACCGAGCCGGCGACCCCGACATCGCCCTGCACACCCCACACCACGTGGTGAAGCAGATCCTGCAGGACCGGAACGATCGCCACCGGACCAGACTGCCGGTCCAGGACTCCAGCCCAACCACCGCTGGGCGGAGAGCGAATTATCCGAACTGCTCAGCTATGAGCAACGAGTAGGAAGCAGGTGTCATGCGGCGTCGTCAACTGCTGGCGTCCGGGATGTTCACGGCGATCGGGCTCAGCGCCGGCGAGCTGCTAACAACAGCGCCGGCCGCCGCCGAGACGGTCCCGCTGAAGAGCGTCGGCACCCAGCTGCCGGTGGACGACCTGCGGGCGATCGAACTCGACGAGGCGCGCGGCCGCCTCTACATCGCCCAGGGGGTCGGTGGCGGGCTGCCGCTGGTGGTGACCGACCTCGACGGCCGGCTGCTGAACCGGGTCACGGCCGTCGGCGGCATCTCCGACCTCGTCCTCAGCGACGACGGGCGCATCCTGTACGCGGCCCAGGGCTTCAACCGGATCGTCGCGTTGGACGCCGATACGCTCACCATGGTCGCCAGCTACCCCGCACCCCCCGGCGCCTGGCTGTACACCGTCGAACCGACCGGTGAGAAGGTCGTCGGCGGGTTCATCGACGCGGGCATCGGCTCCGGCGGTCTGCTGATCTGGTCCGCCCCCGGCACCCCGCCGGTGGTCTACACCGCGGGCCCCAACTACCACCCGATCATCGACGCCAGCCCCGGCGCGCCGGGCCTCCTCGTCGCCGGCGACACCGGCTATTCGCCGGTCACCACGTACGCCATCGACGTCTCTGGTGACAGCCCGAGGATCCTCGCCCGGCGGGACAACACCGGCAGCAACCTGATCGACTACGCCGTGAGCCCGGACGGCACCGAGGTGGTGGAGACGGTCGGCCACCCGTACGAGCACCACTCGTACCGGCTGCCGGATCTCGGCGACGCCACCGTCTATCCCAGCGGCGTCTACCCGCAGGACGCCGCCTGGTCCGGGGACGGCTCGACCGTCGCCATCGGCCGCGCCTCGACCGCCTCCGGTGACGCCGATGTCTACCTGTATGCCAAGGGCAGCACGGTCCCGACGTACGCCGTCGACTTCCGCAGCGGCGACAGCCTCTGGGAGGGCACCCTGCTGGTCAACCAGGCCGGCACCCGGGCCTGGGCGGTCACCTCGACCGACCCCTACCAGGAGACTCAGCTGCTGCACTCCTTCGGGCCGGCACACCCGCCGACGCCGCCGGTCACCGACCTCGCCGTCACCGCCCAGGTGGGGACCGGCAAGGAAAAGGGCACCGCGCAGCTCACCGTGACCTGGAGCTCGCCGATCGGCGACGACAACTACTGGTGGATCACCGCGTCTACCAACGGCGGGGCCGAGCGGGAGTTCTGGCGCGGCAAGCTGGACGCCAGCGGCAGGTACACCCTCACCTACTCGCTGCCCCGCGGCACCACCACCTTCACGGTCCGGTACCGCGACTACTACCAGTTCTACCCGGACGGCTACGCGACCGCGACGCTGCAGCGATGAACGCACCGACCCGGCGGCGCCGTCCGCTCGTCCGCTGCGGCGTACTGGCGCTGCTGCTGACCACCGGTGTTGCCGGCTGCGCCCGACCGGGTGCTGCCGGCGCCGTCTGGGCCACCTCGGCACCCACCGTCGGGGCGGCGGCGCCCACTGGGGCGGCGGCGACGAGTGGCGGCGCGGTGGCGGCCCCCACGCCGAGCAACCTGGCCGCGAGCGCCTCCCCGACATCCAAACCGCGCCCGTCGGCGGCAGCGCGGGCCGGCTCGGCCGCCGCCCCGCCGCCGGCCCCGGCCGCCAGGGCCACCCCGGCCCCGGAATTCCCCCGCGGCTACACCCTGCTGTCGCAGACCTGCACCCTCCAGGCCGGCCAGCAGGTGTACGTCTCGCGCAGTGGCAAGACGAAGGGAAACTTCCGCTTCTGCACGCAACGGCTGCGCAAGAACGACACGGGCGGCTACTACATCAACCCGTACGTCTTCGTCGAGCCCTTCTTCCTCGACGGCGGCCGATGGCTGCCGGACTCGCGTGAGCCGCTGAGCCTGACCATCACCTGCCGGGTCAGCCACGCCGGCGAACAGGACTACTCCCTCACCGCCACCTCACCGAGCGGGAACGGGCCTGGCCGCACCGCGTCCTGCGGCCGGCTGGTGCCGCACGCGGTCACCCCGACGACGGGCAGCGACGCCTACACGATCCGATTCACCGGATACACCTCGGGCGGACACTACGGCGTGCTCGCCTTCGAGACCGAGGTGCACTTCCCGGGCGCCGGCAGGCCGACCCCGGAGCAGCAGGTGACGGTAACCCGCTGACGCGGGCTCGGCGTCTCGGTGTCGACCGCCCACCGGCTGCTCGCGATGCTGGGATCGGCCGGGGGCCAGGTCTGGGCTGCCGGACGGGTGTGGTTGTCCATGGCGGCGGACGCGCGGGCGTAGGGTCGGTGCCGTGGTAGGGGCGGGGCGTCGATACCGGTACGTCGGCCCGGCGGACGTGCGGGCGTCGGTCGCCGACTCTCCCGCAGGCTGGCCCATCCGATCATCGGTCGATCTCGACACCTACCTGGCGGCCGCAGATCCGCGCGACCGTGACGAGCCGTTCACCTACGTCATCGACCCTGGCGGCACGCTGCGGCTCGCCCCGAGACGCAGCGAGCACGTCGCCTGCGCCGGCGGTGGGGAGGTCCTCGGCGCGGGGGAGATCGCCTTCGCTGGCGAGCGGGACGGCTCGGTCGTGACCGAGGTGAGCAACCAGTCCACCGGCTACTGCCCCGATCCCACCTCGTGGGCGGCGGTGGCGGGCGCCCTCGACCGGGCGGGTATCGGCCGCCCGGAAGGCTTCACCGCGACCATCGTCTTTCGGCGCTGCCTTGACTGCGGTGAGCGCAACGTGGTCCGCGACGACGACTACATCTGCGCGCTCTGCGGTGCTGAGCTGCCGGAGGATGTGGAACCTCGGCTGACGGCCCGGCCGTCGACCGACCAGCGTTCGCGCTGACGACCGAGCCGCCTGATCGTCATTTCCGCCAGGCGGGGGCCATGCGTTCGGACATCTCGCGCCAGAACGTCCGCAGGTCCTCCCGGTTGACCGCCTGCCAGTCCGCCCGCCCGGGCGAGCGGAACCAGCGCCCGACGAGGTCGATCTGGTGGGCGCAGAAGGCCTCGTCCATCTGGTACGGCAACTCGTCTCCCTTCGGCGGTAGCGGGCACAGCCGGAACGGGCAGTCGTCGATGCAGGTGGAGCCCGGTTGGACGTCGTGGGCTTGGCGGCGGCTCAGGGTGACCCGCATGGCGCTGCGGTCGATGGTGAGGCACGGGGGCAGTTCGGCCCGGCTGGCCCGGCTGAGCCGGCGCGCCCGCTCGGAATTGTCCTGTCCGCGGTCGGCGAGGTTGAGCAGCAGCATCACGTCGGCCAGCAGCCGTTGGGCCCGCGGCGTCAGAACTGCCCAGCCGTGCGATGGCGGCAGCCAGGAGTTCTGGAGCCGGCGGACGCCGGGCTGGGGGCTGACCGCCCCCACCTGCCCGACGATCGCCCGCTCGTCGACCCAGCAGTGCCGTTCCGGGTGGCGGTCGATGAGCGCCTCGACGCACAGGTCCGCGACCTCGAGGACGAGCGGGTGGGCCGTACCGCTGCCGGCCTGTGGGGTGCGGTGCCCGCCGCAGCGCAACGTGGTCCGCGACGACGATTTCACCTGCGCGGTCTGCGAAGCGCAGCTGCCGGCGGCTTGGAACGTGGCCGACGGATCACCCTGAAGTGGACCAGCGTTCGCCATCCTCGGTCTTCCCCGCGACCGGGTAGCGCTGGGCCAGGAACCGTCGGTACCAGTGGGCGAATCCGACCCGCTCGCCCGCGTCATCCAGCACCGGTCGGAGCCCGCCGTCGACGCACCGGTCGTCGAACCACATGCTGCCGCGCGCCGGCCCGCTCACCACCAGCAACGTCGAGAAGCCGCAACCCCGGTCGTCCAGGAAGAGCGCACCCTGGGTGAGCGCCGGATCATCCTCGATCTCGACGCCGCGCCGCCACCAGTCCCGCAGTGCGGCGTCGAACTCCTTCTGCGAGGCGAAGTCCTCCCGGAGCGGCTCGGGCTCGATGAAGTCCTCGAGGTTCCAGGCGTCGGTGTGCGGAAACGGCTGGTCGAGCAGGTCGAGGGCGTTGTCGTGCTCGCGGCCCTTCCACTGCCACCGCCCGTCCACCTGCCAGAGCTCCGGCACCGGCTTCCACCCGCCCCGGTTCACCTTGAGCAGGAAGGACCGGTACTCCTCCGGCAGTTCGACCCCGAGCTGCGCCTCCGCCTCGGCCAGCTCCGCCGGGCTCAGCGGCGGCGGCACCATCCGCCGGCCGCCGTCGGCCGCGTTCCGCTCCGCGGCGAGGGCGGCGAGCCGCTCGCGTATGTCCGACCAGTCGGTGCCCGTCACGCCCGGCACGCTACGCGGCGGCGGCCCTGATGTCGCATGCGATCGAGAAGGGCGAAGCTGTTGTCGCACTGACCCCCTTGGGTGTCGGCCTGCTCGCCGGGCACCTGCGTGAGCAGGACGTCACCGTGCCGACCATCGACCAGCTGACGGATGAGACCGCGGAGGTGGTGGTCGCCACCGCCACCGGCAGCCCGGCGGAAACCGCCGCCGCCCTCATGCACGCCTGGCGCGCCCGCAACCTCGCCACCGCATCGTCCGAGTTGCGTGCACTGGCCGAGCGCACCGACGACCCCGAACATCGCAGGCTCGCCCTGGCGTACGCCTGAACCGGCCAGGGCAGACCGCCACCAACGCGGGGAACGCGATCATGCGGCCACGTCTTGCAGAGCCCCGGTGACGCCGTGTCAGGTCGGCGCGTCCGGGGTCCCGGGTGGGTAGCCGCTGACCGGGTCGGTGGTGAATGGGCCGGCCGTAATCGTCGTCACACGTCGAGGCGCTGGGAGCTAATCCAACGGCGAAGTGTCGGCGGCGGCGGCTAATCTGCCTGCGAGCGTCACCCCTCCGCACGTCGCGCCCGCCCATCGGCCGGCGCCGCGCCGCCACCACCGCTCACCCGTTCGGTCAGATCCGACTTCAGGAGACTTCGTGACACAGCAAGCTGTCGCGGCACCGCAGCCTGTCCCGACATCGGACAAGCTCGACGCCGCGGTTCTCAAGGTGGCCGGCGTCGTCGTGCTCGGTGCGATCATGTCGATCCTGGACGTGACGGTGGTCAGCGTCGCGCTGCCGACGTTCCAGAGCGAGTTCGACGCGTCCTACGCCCGCGTCGCGTGGACAATGACCGCCTACACGCTCGCGCTGGCCACGGTCATCCCGCTCAGCGGGTGGGCCGCCGACCGGTTCGGCACCAAACGCCTCTACATGGTCGCCCTGGCGCTGTTCACGATCGGGTCCGGTCTGTGCGCCACCGCCGACACCATCGGGGAGTTGATCGGGTACCGCGTGCTGCAGGGCCTCGGCGGCGGCATGCTCATGCCGATCGGCATGACGATCATGACCCGAGCGGCGGGGCCGCACCGGATCGGCCGGTTGATGGCCGTGCTCGGCATCCCGATGCTGCTCGGCCCGATCGGCGGCCCGATCCTCGGCGGCTGGCTGATCGACGTGGCGAGCTGGCACTGGATCTTCCTGATCAACCTGCCGATCGGCGTCATCGCGCTGATCTACGCGCACCTGGCCCTGCCGAAGGACAACCCCCAGCCGTCGGAGTCGTTCGACTTCCTCGGCATGCTGATGCTCTCGCCGGGGCTCGCCCTGTTCCTCTACGGCGTCTCCTCGCTGCCCGAGGCCGGCACGTTCGCCGACCCCGAGGTGTGGGCGCCCATGCTCATCGGCGCCGCGCTGGTGGTGGCGTTCGTCCTCTACTCCTTCAAGCCGCGGCACCCGCTGCTCGACCTGCGGCTGTTCCGCAACCGCAGCCTGACCATCGCTGCGGTGACCATGTTCGTCTTCATCATCGCGTTCATGGGCGCCGGCCTGCTCTTCCCGAGCTACTTCCTGCAGGTACGCGGCGAGTCGACGCTGGCCGCCGGCCTGCTGATGGCGCCACAGGGCATCGGCGCGATGATCACCATGCCGATCGCCGGGACGCTGGCCGACCGGGTGCCCATCGGCCGTACGGTGCCGTTCGCGCTGGCGCTCATCGTCCTCGGGTTCTTCGCCTTCACCCAGGTCGACCCGAACACCTCGTACGTGCTGCTCTGCGGCTCGCTGTTCGTGATGGGTCTGGGCATGGGCGGCACGATGATGCCGATCATGACGTCCGCGCTGAAGACCCTGCACGCGCAAGAGGTCGCCCGCGGCTCCACGCTGGTGAACATCCTCCAGCAGATCGGCGGCTCCGTCGGTGCCGCGGTGATGTCGGTGATCCTCACCAACGAGCTGAACGGCTCCCAGCCGATCCCCGGTGTGACCGACCCGAGCGGCAAGCCGATCACCCAGGCCGGGCTGGCCATCGCCGCCCAGCAGCGGCCGGAACTGACCCAGCAGTTCCCGGTCGACCCGTCGCTCATCGAGCGCGGGCTCGACTTCGCCGCCAACTCCTTCGCCACGACGTTCTGGGTGGCGTTCGCGCTGGTGCTGCTGACGTTCATCCCGGCCGCGTTCCTGCCCCGCCGGCGTGAGCGGTCGCACCTGCTCGACGACCAGCCGGGGGAGCAGCCGAAGACGCCTGTCGTCGTCCACTGAGTCGACCGTCGGGGCCGTCGGGTACGTCCCGGCGGTCCCGCTCTCCTCATCCTGACCGGGGCCGGGTGCCTGCGCCCGGCCGTGACAGGCCAGCTCCCGCCACTGAGCGCCGCGCGGTGCTGAGCTGGTCCGCCTCACCGCAACGGGCCGTCGCCCGGGCCGTTGGGGTCGTCGACCAGGTGCATCGCGGCCTCCTCCGCGCTGGCCGCACCCCCGTCGATCCCGGCATCCCACGCCACGGAGTCGGCTTCCTCGTCCTCGCCGAGGCCCTCGTCGTAGGCGACCAGGCGTCCCGCGCGCGTCTCGCGCTCGGACCCACGCCGGGTCAGCTCGTCCTCGTCCTCGGCGGCCTCGGCGTACGGGTCGATGTCCGACTCTTCCTGGGCCAACAGCTGCTCCAGGGACTCGCCCGCCCGCTCCTCCGCGGGCGTCGTGCCGAACCGGTTCGCACCCGTCCAGCGTTCTCCGGCGACGATTCCGGTGTCGAGGGGATCGCGGACCCGGTCGTCCAGGGTGTCCGAGGCGTCCAGGACACCGTCGTCCTCGGCCACGTTCCACTCCTCGACGGGGTCAATCCTCTCGGTCTGGCTTACGGCGGCCTCCCTCGTCTCATTCCTACGCTCGGATCCAGCCTAGGATTCGTCCCACGATCCAGACAGCGGCGAACCATGGGGTCGCGGTCACCCAGACCTGCGGTCGGCACAGATCGCCGGGTCCGGGCCCTGTCAGACTCGCTCGTTGTTGACTGATCTGGTTACTTCCGCCAGGCGGGGGCCATTCGCTCGGACATCTCCCGCCAGAACGTCCGCAGGTCGTTCCGGTTGACCGCCTGCCAGTCCGCCCGCCCCGGCGAGCGGAACCAGCGCCCGACGAGGTCGATCTGGTGGGCGCAGAAGGCCTCGTCCATCTGGTACGGCAACTCGTCCCCCTTCGGCGGCAGTGGGCACAGTCGGAACGGGCAGTCGTCGATGCAGGTGGAGCCGGGTTGGACGTCGTGGGCCTGGCGGCGGCTCAGGGTGACCCGCATGGCGCTGCGGTCGATGGTGAGGCACGGGGGCAGTTCGGCCCGGCTGGCCCGGCTGAGCCGACGCGCTCGCTCGGAGTTGTCCTGTCCGCGGTCGGCGAGGTTGAGCAGCAGCATCACGTCGGCCAGCAGCCGTTGGGCCCGTGGTTGCAGCACACCCCAGCCGTGCGCCGGCGGTAGCCAGGAGTTCTGGAGCCGGCGGACGGCGGGCTGAGGGCTGACCGCCCCCACCTGCCCGACGATCGCCCGCTCGTCCGCCCAGCAGTGCCGCTCCGGATGGCGGTCGATGAGCGCCTCGACGCACAGGTCCGCGACCTCGAGGACGAGCGGGTGGGCCGTACCGCTGCCGGGCTGCGGGGCGCGGTGCCCGCCCCCGGCGATCGAGATCCAGAAGCCGACCAGCCCGCGCGGGTCCGAACCGTGACCCCGCTCGCGCAGTGTCTCGCCGGGATCCCGGGGCAGGGCCAGCAGGGTGAGCGCCTGGATGAGCACCAGATGCGAGTACCAGAATCGGGAGTGCCGCAGTGCCTTCTCGGCTTCCTCGATGAGGAGGCTGCGGTGCGCCGGGTACGCGCGGCAGTTGGCCGCCAGCCGAAACCCCTGCGCGAGTGTGAGTTCGTAGACGCGGGCCCCGTCCGAGGCGTCGGTGGCGAGGCGGTGCACCCAGCGCCGCAGGGTTTCCCGGGCCACGCCCTGCCAGTCCGGTTCGCCGGGGTCGTGCTCGGCCTCGGTGAAGAGGAACAGCGACGGCGCGATCCAGGTCCGCAGCTCCTCCAGGCGCTCCCGGCCCGTGGTGTCGGCCGCCTCGGGCGGCTCGTCGAGCAGGTCGCGCAGCGCGCGGACGACGGCGTTGCCGCCGCTGGCGATCTCGCGGGCCGCGCCCAGCCGGGGCAGGTACGAGGACTCGTCAGCCATCATCTGGAACAGCTGCCGGTACTGCGGCTCCGGCTGCTGCCCCCGGGGCCTGGTGGCCACCGGGGGCTGGTCCCTGAGCTGCCGGGCGGCGTCGCCGTACCGGTGCACGAGGGCGATCTTGGCGTCTTCGAGGGGGCGGTCGGTGACCGAGCCGTCCCCCTGGTGGTTGGGCCAGGCGTCCCGGATGGCGTCGGCCAGTTTCCGGTGGACCGTGTGCCCGGTGGCGGCGTCCATCTCCAGCGCGGCGGCGAACATTTCCAGCGCCCGGGTGCGGTCCCGCGTGCCGGTCGCCGCGTCACAGAGCCGGTGTACCAGGGCGATCGACCGGTTCCGGGCGACCTCCGCGTCCTGGACGCCGGTGCGGAGCCGCGCGGCCTGCCGGACGGCGTCACAGAGGCGGTGCAGCTTTGCTTGGGTGGAGGGAGGCTTGCGACGCCCGTCCAGCCGTTCGAACACCCCGCCGCTGCGGCTGTAGAGGGTGAGAGCGGAGAGCATCTCCCGTCCGGGCCCGTGGTTGCGGGTGAAGGCCCGCTCGAGGAAGGCGTCGTCGCGCAGGGCGGCGGTGAGGAAGCGCGAGCCGAGGTACGCCTGGATCACCCCGTTCTGGAAGCGCACCCCGTCCTGCCGCTTCACCACGATGTTGAGCGCGTCCCCGGTGGTCTCGGCGAGCCCGATGTCCTGCGGGTTGTCGGCGCTGAGCTTGTGCAGCCGGACTCGGAGCTCGGCCATGATCCACTGGCGGCCGGCGTCCTCCTTGCCGTCGGCGCCGGTGAGGTCGGTGGTGCGAACCGACGGCGTGTTGTCGCGCAACCCGATGCAGGCGAGCGCGGAGAGCACCTCGATCGCATCGGCTCGTTCGGTTTGCGGCATGCCGTAGTCCTCGTACAGATCCCCGGCGACGGTGGCGTCGTACCACTCCTCCAGCAGACTCCACCGCAGCGCGGATCTGCCCTTGCTCGCCGGCTCCACGCGGTCGAGGCGGTCGACCTCGTGGAGCTGGCCGATGACCCGCAGGTAGAACGGTGAGTCGGCGACGTCGGCGTCCTTGACCAGCCCGGCGATGCGGTCCGACCGCTGTCCCGCGTCCGAGCGGCGGCTGCGGCTCTGCACGTACTCCAGGGCGGAGCCCTGGGCGAGCGGCTCCAGTTGCAGCAGCAGCGCATCCAGCCCGCGCAGCGGATCGGCGGGGCGCGACGCGACCACCAGGGGGAGACGCTCGCGGATCGCGGCCCGGACGGCCTCCCGGAGCAGGCTGTCCCGGTCGGCGGGCTGGGCGGTGTCGGCGAGCACCTCCTCCAGGCCGTCGGCGAGCACCACGATGCGGTTCTCCAGCCAGAGCCGCCGCCACATCTTGTCGGCCTCGCCCGCGGCGTGCAGCTGGGTGTCGATGGTGCGCTCGAACTGTGCCTGAGCGAGCTGGTGGAAGTTGAGCTTCTCCGGATCCGTGATGGTGCGTAGGTCGATGCCGATCGGTACGACGTTGGTGGCCATCAGCATCTCCGCGAGGCGGACCAGCGTGGTCGTCTTGCCGGTGCCGATGCCGCCCACGAGCAGCAGTGGACGGCGGCTGTGCTCGTCGCGGAGCCGCTGGATCATCAGTTCGCACAGTTCGTCCCGACCGACGACGTCGACGGCGCTGACGTCGCGTTCGGCGGTGGGTATCACCATCCGGCGATTGCGCAGAGCGTTCCGGCCGTACCAGCGGCGGACCCGCAGATACCGCCAGAAGAGGAAGACCGCGAGGCCCAGCGCCAGGATCAGCGGGCCCTTGACGAAGCCCTCCACCTCCCCGCAGTAGTACGACCTCGGCGGCTGTCCCGCGCACCATTGCGACACAGGGAGGAAACCGGGCTCGGTGTTGAGGACCATCAGGACCAGCGAGTAGCTGGTCCACACCACGAGGATCGAGGCGGTCGCGATGATCGCCCACCGCAGCCCGCGGTGGTGCCGCCAGTTCATCCGGTGGTCGGATCGCTGGTCCGTCTGTCGGCGGAGGTTCCGCTCGGCGTGGCGTTCGCGTCGGGTGCGCCACCTGCGCCGGCGCTGGCGTAGCCACAGTTCGGCCGCCCAGACCGGACCACGTCTCGGCCCGCCCATGGACACCCCCATGATCGGCATGGTCGGCCACCGGACGGAGGCGCGCCATACCTCCTCGCTCACGCCCAGGCTAGTGCCGGTTCCCGCAGGTCAGTGCTCGGTTCCGGCATTCTCGCGGCGGGGCGTCGGCAGCGGGCGGGATCAGCCGCCGTAGAGCTCCGGACGGCGCCGTGCCGGGAACAAGAGCCGAAGGATTGCCGGTAGGGTCCCGAAGACCCTTGTCGGGAGGTGTGGTCGATGCTTGCTGGGCTGGAGGTGCCGCCCGCGGTCGAGGCGGAGCGGGTGATCACGGCCGTGCTGGCGGACCTGCGCTCCGGCGCGCACCGGGGCGTCGTGGTCGACTCCCCGCCAGGTGCCGGCAAGTCGACCCTCGTGGTCCGCGCCGCCGTCGAGCTGGCCGCCGCCGGCGAGCCGCTGATCATCATCGCGCAGACCAACGAGCAGGTCGACGACCTCATCGACCGGCTCGCCCGCAAGGCCCCCGAGCTGCGCATCGGCCGGCTCTCGGCCGCCGACTACCGGCCCTCGGACCGGGTCAAGGACCACGAGACGGTCCGGGTGGCCGCCAAGGTCGCGGACCTCGGCGGTCCGGCCGTCATCGTCGGTACGGCCGCGAAGTGGGCCACCGTCACCGAGGGCTCCTGGCCGTGGGCGATCGTCGACGAGGCGTACCAGATGCGGTCGGACGCCCTGCTGCGCGTGGCCGGCAGGTTCGAGCGGGCCCTGTTCGTCGGTGACCCCGGGCAGCTCGACCCGTTCTCCACCGTCGAGACCGCGCGCTGGACGGGCCTGACCTGGGATCCGATGCAGGCCGCGGTGGCGGTGCTGCTGCGGCACAACCCCGACCTGCCGGTGCACCGCCTGCCCGTGTCGTGGCGGCTGCCCGCGTCGGCGGCGCCGGTCGTCGCGGCGGCGTTCTACCCGTTCACCGGGTTCCGTGCCGGCACCGGGCTCGACGACCGGGCCTTGACGTTCACCGAATCGGGGCCCGGCGACGGGGTCGACGCGGCGGTGGAGCTGGCGGCCACCTCCGGGTGGGCGCTCTACGAGCTGCCGGCCCGGCACACCGTGCGCACCGACGGGGAGGCGGCCGCGGCCTGCGCGGCTCTCGCCCTGCGGATGCTGGCACGGGGAGCGGTCGCCGTCTCCGAGCACGCGCCGGCCGGTACGCCGGTCACCGCGGACCGGATCGCCGTCGGGGCGGCGCACCGCGACCAGGTCTCGGCCATCCGCGCCCATCTCGGCGAGGCCGGCGCGGGCATCACCGTCGACACCGCCAACCGGCTCCAGGGCCGCGAGTACGACGTGACGATCGTGCTGCATCCGCTCTCTGGACGGCGGGACGCGACGACGTTCCACCTGGAGTCGGGGCGGCTCTGCGTGCTGGCGTCCCGGCACCGGCACGCCTGCATCGTGGTGGCGCGGGCGGGCATCGGCGAGCTGCTGGACGCCCACCCGTCGACCGAGACTGTGCACCTCGACGTGCCGGTCAAGTTCCCCGACGGCTGGGCCGCCAACCAGGCGATGATCGCCCACCTGGGCGCGAGGTAGCCGCTGATCCTGCTGCCCATCCACGGCGAGCACGTCACCTTCGAGGCGACCGTCGCGGCAACCTCCGGGCAGTCGCCTCGCTTCCGCGCCTGGCCGGTCACGGCCGACCGGGCGGGCCATCCTCCGTCGGGTGTTGGGTCCTTTCCCCTCCAGGAGCCTGCATCGGGGCACCGTCCTCTCAGGAGGCTCACTAGCATCAGCGTTCTTCCGTCGGCCACCAAGGGTGGCCGGCGGGCGAGATGAGGTGGGCCGTGAGGTCGTGACGAGGAGTCCGCGATGCGTGTCGGGTCCGATGGCAGCGCCCAGTTCGCGCGGCTGAGCAAGAGTCGGTACTACGCGGCAGTCGTGGCCGCGAACCGTGCCTACCTCGCCGTGGCCGTGCCAGACGCGGCCGCAACCGAACGCGATTACTGGACGCTCTCCTGCCTGCCGAGCACCACAAGAAACCCGCAGCGGCTCTCGGCGGTCTGCATGCGGACGATGGAGACCTTCGTCCTGCATGAGCCCCTCGATCCGACGGATGAGGGGGTGGCCGAGGGATTCGTCGTGATCCGGCGATCCATCCTGAAACGGCACTGGGCGACGGGACGTGCGCTCAGCAGGGCATTCCCGGGGCTCACCGAGGAACCGTCCGACTACCGCGACGCCGGCCCGGACCAGGCCCGGGTGCGCGGTCGGTACGACCAGCTGGTGGCCGCGCTCGCCGACGACCGCTTCGCCGAAGCGGTACGCGACCTGACTTCGTCGCTGCTCACTGCGGGAACGATGCAGGGAGCCGGCCACAGCGTGGCCCTCGTGGACGAGGTCCTGGGCCATGACGCCCGGACGGCGGAGTGGGTCTACCCGGTCAACGACCAGAGCGAGAGTTGGGGCTACGACCAGGGCGTGCTGGAGACCTTCCGCGCCTTCACGCCCGGGGAGCCGTTCGCCAACTGGGAACTCGGCTCCTGCTTCCACCAGATCAAGGCCGGCGACCGGATCTGGATTTACGCCACGAGGCCGTACCAGCGGATCGTCGCCGTCGGTACCGCCTGGGACGATCCCTACGTCTGGGCCGAGGCCGACGGCGGCTCCGAGTGGCAGTTGGAGATCCGGTGGGACCTGCCGCTGACCCGCTTCCTGCTGACGCACCCCGTGGCCGGGGCCGACGTGCTCGACAAGCTGGTGCAGACCGTCCGTGCCCTGCAGCCGTCGGAGTCCGAGCGGTTGGCCAAAATCCTAGACGGCGGTCGTGCCCCCGAACCGGAGGGCCTGCCCGAAGGGCGCCGCCGCCGGCTCGCCCAGGTCACCGCCCGTCAGGGCCAGGCCGAGTTCCGGCGTCGCCTGTTGGAGGCGTACGACGGCAAGTGCGCGATCAGCGGCTGCGACGTGCCGGAAGTGCTCCAGGCGGCGCACATCGATCCGTACGACGGGCCATCCACGAACCGGATCACCAACGGCCTGTTGCTCCGAGCTGACCTGCACAACCTCTTCGACGCCGGGCGGCTCTGGATCGACGACTCCTACCGGGTGCGGATGGCGGAGGGACTGGACCACTACGACGAATGGAACGGCCGCAGGCTGCGGCCGACGGTCGATCCCGCGCACCGCCCGGACCGACGAGCGCTGCAGCGCCACCGGCAGGATCAGGGGATCGAGTGACCTTACGGTGGTCGGCGCATCCGGATGCCCAGTGGTGACAGTAGACCGCGGGCATCGTTTCGCGGCCTGTGGGCAAGTCGGCCCGTCGACCCACGTCGGGATGGGGCGTCCGGTCGTACATCCGCCACTTCCGGCTGTGCCACAGCGGCCGGAGCCCAACGACCTGCGCGCAGGCGCCCGGGAACGCCTCCTTCAGCTCGTCCGGGTTGCCCCAGTTCTCCTCGCCTCGTTCGTAGGCGGCGGAGCAGTCCGTGCCCGTCACGCGCCGCACCCTACCGACCCGGCCGGCCGACCTCATTCCGGCTCCTTCGTCCCGATCACCTTCGGCACCAGCTCGCTGAGGATGGTGCACGCACTGGTGAGATCGGCGATCATCACGTTGTAGATCGTGGGCTTGGTGATTTCGTGCTGCGCGAGAACGCGTTCGAACTCCTCGGCTCGGAGCGGGGCGGCGGCCAGATACCCGTGCACGGTGCGCAGGTACTCGGGCACCGGGTACGCGATGCGCTGGCCGCCCAGCGCCTCCAGCATGCGGTCACCCTTCAGCATGTCGGCGGTCATGACGGCGAACAGGTCCCAGGCCTCGTGCGCGTCCGTGCCCATCCGGTCGGCCAGCCACTCGTACGCCTGGTCCCGCCGTCCGATGGCCTCGTGCAGGTCTCGTCGGGTGCGCATCAGATCGAGCCGGATGGACACGGGGATGCTCTCGTCGGGCCTCGCCTGCCTGCCGCCGTCGAGGGTGGCGCGTAGGGTCGACACGTTCGCCGCTGCCTTGTCCAGGTCGTCGAGGGCGACCCGCAGCAGTGGGGCGTGTCGGTAGAACTGCAGGCGTCGCGCCTGCGAGTCGTAGTACTCCGACAGTCGACCGACTGCGGCTTCGATGTCGCGATCGAGGACGGACAACGTCCGGAACGCGCCTTCGTCGTGCAGGCGTTCCTCCATCTTCCTCCGGAGCACTCGGTCCACCGCCTCGGTGGGCGTACTGATCATTTCGAGGGCTCGCTGCTCCTGGGTGCGGCTGAAGGCCCGGCCGAAGCAGAAGCCGGCGACTGAGAAGAGCGTTCCGACCAGGAAGTCCTTCTGTGAGTCGTAGATGGTCCGGAGGTTCGAGGACGCGACGACGGCGATGAACACAAGGTCGGCCAGTCCGACCGTCAACCAGATGACCTGAGAGCGTGAGAGGTCGGCGCGGAAAATTCCAGGAGTCGCCATGCCCCACATCTTGTCGGGGCGCGGCCACCAATGTGGACCCTCAACCCGGGATGGACCCGCGCCAGCGATGGGAGCCGGCGGATGGCCCGGCCGGGGGCTGACCGACCCCACCCGCCCGACGATCTCCCGCTCGTCCGCCCAGCAGTGCCGCTCCGGGTGGCGCTCGATGAGCGCCTCGACGCACAGGTCCGCGACCTCGAGGACGAGCGGGTGGGCCCTACCGCTACGTCCGGGCGGATTCCCACGGTCTGCCGGACGGCGTCACCGAGGCGGTGCAGCTTTCCTTGTGGGGAGGGAGGCTTGCGCCGCCCGTCCAGCCGTTCGAACGCCCCGCCGCTGCGGGTGTAGAGGGTGAGGGCGGAGAGCATTTCCCGTCCGGGCCCGTGGTTGTGGGTGAAGGCCCGCTCGAGGAAAGCCTCGTCGCGCATGGCGGCGGTGAGGAAGCGCGAGCCGAGGTACGCCTGGATCACCCCGTGCTGGAAGCGCACCCCGTCCTGCCGCTTCACGACGATGCTGAGCGTCTCCGGTGGTCTCGGCGAGCCCGATGTCCTGCGGGTTGTCGGCGCTGAGCTTGTGCAGCCGGGCCCGGAGCTCGGCCAGGATCCACCGCCGGCAGGCCTCGGTCGTGCCGTCGGCGCCGGTGAGGTCGGTGGTGCGCACCGACAGCTGGTTGTCGCGCAACCCGATGCAGGCGAGCGCGGAGAGCACCTCGATGGCGTCGGACCGTTCGGTCTGCGGCATGCCGTAGTCCTCGTACAGGTCCCCCGTGACGATGGCGTCACACCACTCCTCCAGCAGACTCCAGCGCAGCGCGGATCTGCCCTGGCCCGCCGGCTCGACGCAGAGCAGTGAGGCCAACGCCTGGTCACCCGCCACCGTTGGCCGATACTTGCCGCTGCATCGGGCACGCACCGTAGCTAACGGGCGGGCCTAAGGGCGCAACCGGCAGCCAAGCGCTCGGTGGTCTGCCATGCGACCCTGGCGAACATAGAAACATGTGAGCGGGGGTCCCATGGCAACACTCCTTCTGACTCGACCGCATGACTCGGGCGCCATGCTTAGGCGGATCTGGGTGACGGTAGACGGGTGCCGAGTTGCCGGGCTACGGCCAGGTCAGTCCGTCAGCGTCACCGTCGAGGGAGGTCAGCGTGTCGTCCAGGCGACGCTGGACTGGATCCGCAGCGAAGCCCTGACCATGCAGTTGGGCGACAGCGAGACTGCTTCGCTAGAAGTGTCGTGCCCCGCGCGCGCCTACTGGCAGACGTGGTCTAAGCCAAGCCAAGCTCTCGACATACGGCACATCTGACCTCTTCGTCCCGAACGCGGGTGCGACGCACCGATAGGTGCTTTCCGTTGCTGTTCCGTGCTGCCTAGCACGGCCACTGCACTGGGCTTGGTGATCCTGGATGGATGACTGTCGGCTGTTCCCGCAGCCATGCCTCCAGCTCTTCCAGAGTGGCGTTGGCGGGAGGCGAGACAGCTAGGTAGGAACGGCCCGCTGTGGCCTGCACGGTTGCTGTCTTCGCTGCTGTACGCCGCGCTGACGCTGCCCTCGGCGTAACCCGCCTCCGCGACACCACGGTGTGCACTGTAGCGGGTTGCCTCGGTCAAATTCACCCTTAATGGACCATTGACACGAAACGGCGCAATCAGGCTGTTACGGTTCTTCTGCCATGTGACAAGCAAGGGGACTGGAAGATGAAGATGAAGATGAAGACCATTGCGCTCGTGCCGGCGGTGCTGGCAGCGGCCATTCTGCTGATTGCGGCGCCCGCGTCGGCCGCGCCCGGCAACATCGGCTTCGGCTTCAACGCGACCGACATCAGCGGCTTCCCAAGCGGTGCCGCCAGGCTCACCGGCGGCGGTGCCCACAACCCGGGGACAGGTTTCGTCAAGTCCGCTGGCGGCTTCCGGTGCACCAGCGACGTCGGCCAGGGCCCACTGGCCGGCTGTCTCGCCGGCGAGGGCGTTCGCTGGGACACGGTCGAACTGCTTGCGAGCACGACCTTCAAGTGCACCGGGGCAGCGACGGAGCCCCTCAAGACCGCGATCACCGATGCGAACACGATCGTGCTCCTCGCCGACTTCTACCGCGCCGGTGACGGTAACGACGAGTCCTTCACCGCGCAGATGATCGTCTCCGCCGACGACATCGCACCCGACATCACCGGGATCCAGAACGTCTGGATTCAGGGCGTCGGCTGCGCCTCGGCGATCGCGAATTTCTCCGGAAAGGCGACCTCGCAGGAGTAGACCACAGAACGGCCGAGCTGTCCGGGCACCTGACCCGCCGTCGTTCCTTACTCATTGATTCACCATGGTCTCGCTCGATCCGGTAAGGATTCTGCTGCACCGCCGGTGAGCGCAGAGGCGGAACAGGCGTTCCTGCTTCTGGAAGAGCGCGGTCGCTTTTGGTGGCTCGACCAGAACACCCGTCGCCATCCCGCCCGCTATCGACCCGCGCACCGGGTCGGTGGCGAGCGGGATGCTGTGCGCAACCACCCACCCACGGTGAAGCGCCCACGGTCCCCGGCCATCCGGTCGAGGCGGTCGACCTCGTGGAGCTGGCCGATGACCCGCAGATGGAACGGTGAGTCGGCCACGCCGGCGGCCTTGATCATCTGAGCGATGTGGTCCCGCCACTGTCCCGGGTCCGACCGGTGGCTGCGGGTCTGCACGTACTCCAGGGCGGCGCCCGGGGCGAACGGCTCCAGTTGCAGCAGCAGCGCGTCCAACCCGCGCAGCGGGGCGTCGGGGCGCGACGCGACCAGCAGGGGGAGACGCTCGCGGACCGCGGCCCGGACGGCCTCCCGGAGCAGGCTGTCCCGGTCGGCGGGCTGGGCGGTGTCGGCGAGCACCTCCTCCAGGCCGTCGGCGAGCACCATGATGCGGTTCTCCAGCCAGAGCCGCCGCCACACCTTGTCGGCGTCGCCCGTGGCGTTGGGTGTCGATGGGGCGCTGGAAGGAACAGCGAGTAGATGGTCCAGGCGACGAGTGTCCCGGCGGTGGCGATGATCGCCCACCGCAGCCCGCGGTGGTGCCGCCGGCCCATCCGATGGTCGGGCCGCTCGTTCGTCCGCCAGCGGAGGCTCCGCTCGGCCTGGCGTTCCCGACGGGTGCGCCACCTGTGCCGCCGCTGACGTAGCCACAGCTCGGCCGCCCAGACCGGGCCACGTCTCGGCCTGCCCATGGACACCCCCATGCCGAACGGCGCCCGAAGTCGGTTCGCGACGAGCTGCTGGTGCGCCGCCGGACGGAGCGGATCGAGCCGCCGGTGGCCGGGCGGATCGACCGGATCGTGCGCTCCGCGCTGCACCGGGTCGAGCAGGCGCTGACCGTCCGGGTCGTGGACCGGTTGCTCGTCGATGTCGACAGCCGGCTGCGGGCTCTGGTCGCGGCAGAGGTGCCGGGCGACGACGCCGGGGATTCCGTGTATCGCGGACGTATCAAAAATTCCATACGCCACCGCAACGGCCCTCCGTTTCTAATGGGGGCATGAACCACAGCGCATCCCTGTCAGCACCGCCTCGCCGCACGCGCAGGATCGTGCTTGTCAGCCTGGCGATCCTGGGCGTGGCGAGCGTCGCGTTCGCCGTGCGGCGACCGCTCATGATGTCCGCTCCGAGGTGCATGGCCGGGCGGTGGCACGGATGCGTCGATACGTTCAACGGTGTGCTGCTCATGATGCTGGTTGCGCTGCCGTTGGCCGCTCTGGTGGTGTGGGCTCTGGCTCGCCTGCGGCGTGCCGCTGGCGTCACATCGGCGTGGCGGATGTCGCTGGCCGAGGTCGGCATGGTCTACGGGACGGTGCCGTTCGTATGGATGACCATGATGTCGGGCCCGGGGGCCGGCATCGTCCCCGGTCGGGTGAGCCTGGTCCCGCTGCGGGACCTGGTCACGATGGGGCCGGTCGGGATCGTCGGCAACCTGCTGATCTTCGCGGCGCTGGGGTTCTTCGCTCCGATGCGTTTCGCGGCGCTGGCGTCCGTGCCGCGGATCCTGGCGCTCGGGGCAGGCTGCTCGGTCCTGGTCGAAACCGCACAGTACGTCCTGCGGCTGGACCGGGTGTCCTCCGTGGATGACGTACTGGTCAACGCCGCCGGCGCCGTGCTGGCCGCGCTGGCGTCGCGCCACTGGTGGCGCACTACGGCGGAGGTGCCTTCGGACCAGCCTCGCCCCGCGCTGGCACCGGCAGACTGAGTCGCGTGTCCGGTGTGCATAGGTCGGCGATATTTTGTGCTGACAATAGGCTTCAGGCATGCGCGTACTGATCGTGGAGGACGAGCCCTACCTGGCCGAAGCCGTCCGTGACGGTCTGCGGCTGGAGGCGATTGCCGCCGACATCGCCGGCGACGGCGACTCCGCCTTGGAACTGCTCAGCGTCAACTCCTACGACCTCGCGGTCCTCGACCGCGACATTCCCGGCCCCTCCGGCGACGAGGTCGCCCGGCGCATCGTCGCCTCCGGCAGCGGCATCCCGATCCTCATGCTCACCGCTGCCGACCGGATCGACGACAAGGCTTCCGGGTTCGAGCTCGGCGCCGACGACTACCTCACCAAACCGTTCGAGCTGCGGGAACTCGTCCTGCGGCTGAGGGCGCTCGACCGCAGACGCGCGTACGCCCGGCCCCCGGTCCGCGAGATCGCGGGCCTGCGGCTCGACCCCTTCCGCCGGGAGGTCTTCCGCGACGAACGCTACGTCGCACTCACCCGCAAACAGTTCGCCGTGCTGGAAGTCCTCGTCGCCGCCGAGGGCGGGATCGTCAGCGCCGAAGAGTTGCTGGAACGAGCCTGGGACGAGAACGTCAACCCCCTCACCAACGCCGTGCGCATCACCGTCTCCGCACTGCGCAAACGGCTCGGCGAACCGTGGATCATCGCCACCGTGCCCGGCGTCGGCTACCGGATCGACACGGGTATGAACACCATCGCCCCTGGCAGGGACACCACCGCCCCCGGCAGTACGCATGCATAGACGCCCAGGGCTCAGCGCCCGACTGAAACTCACCCTCAGCTACGCCGGGTTCCTCGCCGTCGCCGGCGCCCTCCTGCTCGCCGTGGTGTGGGGGTTCCTGCTGCGCTACGTACCCGACACCTCCCAGGGCCTTCTCGGGATCTCGCCCAACCGCTACCTTCTTGTGCACACCTTCGCCCCCGCCGCGGCCGTAGCGATGGTCTTCCTGCTCATGTTCGGGCTCGTCGGGGGATGGATCCTCGCCGGCCGGATGCTCGCACCACTCACACAGATCACGGATGCGGCACGGATGGCCGGGAGGGGGTCGCTGTCCCACCGGATCCGTATGAAGGGCCGCCAGGACGAATTCCGTGAGCTCTCCGACGCGTTCGACTCGATGCTCGAACAACTCGAGTCCCACGTCGCCGAGCAGCAGAGGTTCGCCGCGAACGCCTCCCACGAACTGCGCACCCCGCTGGCGATCTCGCGGACGCTCCTCGACGTCGCCCGCCAGGACCCCACGCGGGACCGGGACGAACTCATCGAACGCCTGCACACCGTCAATCAGCGGGCGATCGATCTCACCGAGGCCCTCCTGCTGCTCAGCCGCGGCGACCGCGGAAACTTCACTTGCGAGAGCGTCGACCTCTCCCTCATCGCCGAAGAAGCCGCCGAAACGCTGCTTCCCCTCGCCGAACAGCGCCGGATCACGCTGGACGTCACCGGCGGGGCGGCCCGGACCAGCGGCTCCGCCGAGCTCCTGTTGCGGATGGTGACGAACCTTGTCCAGAACGCCATCGTCCACAACCTCCCCGCCGACGGCACCGTAACGGTCCACACCGAGGCGCACGGCGACACAAGCGTGCTGCGGCTCGGGAACACGGGTCGCCGGCTCCCACCGGAACTGGTACCGACCCTCACCGAACCCTTCCAGCGCGGAACGGAACGCGTACGCACCGACGAACACCCCGGCGTCGGCCTCGGCCTGGCCATCGTGCACAGCATCGTCCGCGCCCACGACGGGACCCTCGACCTCGTCCCCAGCCCCAACGGCGGTCTTTTCGTCACGGTCCGGCTGCCCAGCACGCCCTAGGCATCGTCCCCGATCGGGCTGCCAGCGGATCTGCCAGCGGGCGTCCGGCTCGCGCAGACAGGCGGCCCAGAATCGGGAGCCGGGCAGGGCGGCCCAGCCTGCCGGCGCGTAGCGGGACAGGACCCGGCGTCGAGGGCGGCCGGGGCGCCGAGCGCTGCCGCCATCCACCGGGCGGGGATCTGGTTGCGCTGTGCCAGGCGCAACAACCACCCGTCGACCGCTTCACCGTCATGGATGCCGACCGACATCCACGGCGACATGACCTTGAGAAAGCGTCATCGAGGTTGAGAACCTACAGCGGCTCGGGACCGGACGGTCACCCGGGGCGGCGAGCACCGCTGTAAGACATATTCGCCAGCTGGGCCATTCGGACCACGTCCCCGGTATGCGGGGCGTGGACGATCAGTCCATTGCCGACGTAGATACCCATGTGATGGTGATCGGAATAGAAGAAGACGAGGTCACCCGTGCGAAGGTTTGCTCTGCTCACCGCCACACCCGCGGTCCATTGAGAGCCTGTGTAATGGTCCAGCTGCACCCCGGCGGAAGCCCACGCGTACTGGGTCAGGCCGGAGCAGTCGAACGAGTCCGGACCGTTGGCCGCCCACACGTACGGCTTGCCGATCTGCTTGCACGCGGTCTTCGCCGCGACGCCGCCGCTTCCCGTGATGGGGACGGCGGGACACTGCCCACCGATGAACAGCGAACTGGTCGACGTGATGGGCGAGGTGCTGCTCGCGGTGGCGGCTGTCTGCGCGGCGGCTGCGGCTCTGGCCGCCGCGGCGTCCGCGGCCGCCTTGGCCGCTGCGGCCGCCTCCGTGGCGGCGATCTGTCGGTGTAGCGCATCCAGCCGCTTGATCTCGGCGTCGATGGCCTTCTTGCGAGCCGCCAACTGGGCCTGCTGGCGCTGCTGTATCGCGATCAGCGCGTCAACCTTCTCCTTGTCGGCGTCGTAGCTCGCCTGCTGGGCCGACAGCCGGGTGATCTGTCGCTGCTCCGAATCTGCCACCCGATTCACGAGCGCGAGCTGATCTCCCAACGCTGCCGGCGACGAGCCGCGGGACAGCAGGGCGTTGAATGTGGAAAGCGACCTTTCCTGCTTGTAGTACCCCGCCAGAATCTCCTGGACCCGGGTCCTGCTGGCCTCCACCGACTTGCCGAGTGGCTCGATCCTCCGGCTCAGTTCGGCCGATCTCCGCTGGTTCGCGGCCAGGTCCGACCGGACCTTGTTGTATTGCTCGATGACGGGTTCGAGCTTTTGCCACGCCGCGTCGATCTGCTGCTGTACATCGGCGGCGGACGGTGCCGCATGGGCGGGGGCCGCCGGCCCGACGGCCACCATGGCCGCCGCCGCGGCCGCGGCCGCGGCCGCGAGGATTCTGGTGAGCAGACGCGATCCGGCAGGCCGGGTGCGCACGGGTGACAACGGCCTCGGCTCCTTCCACTCGAGGCCGACGCACCGCACGGTGCACCGACCTCGACCGCCTACCGGGTTAGCTGACGGGTTCGGGCGTGGAAGGCGCCCTACCGCTGATGCGGATTCACCCCGAAACCTGCGGTGGTTCCCCGGCTCGCCTGGCGACGCCAGTGACGTCCAGCGACTCGGCGGTGGCCGTCCCGGGGCACTCCAGGTGGAGACCGACATCCGGAACGGACGCTGACCAACATTAGTGAGGACGGCCAGAAGAAATCAACGAGCCGGTGACGCCAATTCGCTGCGCTGTCAAGCGGGCACATTGGGTGCCGGAATTATGCGTACGTAAGGTTCCGCTAATCGGATTCTTAATCTCCCCTAATCTTGACCTTCAACCTGCGCGCTATTTTTCTTCGGCAACCCTCAGGTGACGCTTAACCGTTTTCCCAACGTCATGGCGGCTCCAGCCGACGTTGCGACAGCCCGGGCCGCCTCTGCCGGTAGGGTCGGCCGTCATGCGGATGGTCTACACCTCAGCACCGGACCACGTGTTCATTCCCGCCCGCCAGCGGCTGCTGCGACGCTTCGGCCGTTGGGCGCGGCGGCACCACCAGCCGGTCGACGAGTTCGTCCTCGAGTCGCTGCTCGACTACCGCTGGGCCGACGGTGACGGCCTGCTCGGGCGGTGGCAGCCCGAGGACCTGGAAGAGGCGCTGCTCGACTGGTTTCCCCGCCAGGTGACGCTGTCGCCGGAGCAGTGGGCCGCCGTCACTCCGACCGTACGCGTGTTCGTCGACTTCCTCTTCGACCAGGACCTCGCCGACCGACGCTGCGCCGACCGGCACCTGCTGCACGTCGCCCTGGACAAGCTCGCCGCGCCGTTCGCCGACGCGATGGCGGACCAGAGCCGGTACGGGCTGGCGAAGTTCTGGGCCACCCGGATGCTCCACGAGGGGGTCGACCCGACCGATCAGGTGGCCGCCGAGCGGTTCATCGCCGACCTGCACGCCGGCCGGATCGCCGTCGACGAGAACCTGCTGCACCAGGTGATGGCCAACCATCTGCTCGGCGAGGATCCCGACCGGCACCCGCCAATGCCGCTGGTGGCCGTGCCCGACGACGACACCCTGCGCGGACTGGCCGCCGAGTCCCTCGTCGTACTCCGGCTGCAGGAACTCGTGCGGTGGCTCGGTGACGGGCGGACCCTCACCACCACCGGTCGCCTGCGGCTGGCCGACGCGCGGGAACTCGTCGCGCTGCTGGAAACCGGCGACGTCATTGACCCCGTGATCGGCGACCGGGTCTTCAAGACCCGCACCAGCGACGAGCTGTACGGGCTCACCGTGCTCGTCGCCTGGGCCCGGGCGGCCCGCGTCGTACGGATGGTGAAGGGGCGGCTGGTGCCGGTCAAGAGCGCGGCGAAGGTGCTGGCAGACCCGCTCGCCCTGGCCCGGCGGGCCTTCAGCGGACTGTTCGAGCTCGGCGAGGCGGTCTGCGGCGCCGGGTGGGCCGAGTCGGTGCTGCGGTGGCGGTTCGACGATGCGGTGTTCGCCGTGCCCATGGCGCTGCTCATCGCACCCGACCCGGTCGAAACCGACGAGCTGCGGCAGCTCGCGTACCAGGCGGCATGCGACGGCCTGGGATTCGGCCCGGGCAGCGACGAGCAGGAGCGGGGCTGGCGCCAGCTGGCCGACAACGACACGGACCGCCTGCTCGACCAGCTGGCCGGGCTCGGCGCGATCGAGCGGGACGGCACTGTTGCCTCACTGACGCCCTTGGGTGTCGGGCTGTTCGCCGGGCACCTGCGTGAGCTGGGCGTGACCCTGCCGACCATCGACGAGCTGCTGGACGAGACCGCGGAGGTGGTGGTCGCCACCGCCACCGGGAGCCCGCCGGAGACCGCCGCCGCCCTCATGCACGACTGGTGCGCACGCAACCCCGCCGGCTCGATCCAGTTGCGCGCACTGGCCGAGCGCACCGACGACCCCGAGCATCGCCGGCTCGCCCTGGCGGCGACAGCGCCGTTGAACCGCCTTAC
Source organism: Micromonospora kangleipakensis (assembly GCF_004217615.1). NCBI lineage: Bacteria > Bacillati > Actinomycetota > Actinomycetes > Micromonosporales > Micromonosporaceae > Micromonospora > Micromonospora kangleipakensis. The sequence continues at coordinate 2,128,042 of NZ_SHLD01000001.1, forward strand.
CTGACCCGGTCGGTGAGGAACTCCTCCCAGGTCCGGCGGCCCACGGCCTGCTCCGGCGCCAGGTTCGCCCCGTCCCGGAACGCCCGGGCCGCCTTACCCGGCACCGGCAACGGCACGACGATCCCGCGCCGCCGAGCAGCGCGCAGGTAACCGTGGAACAGGTCCGCCGCGGCGTACACCCTCGGCCCGGCCATGTCCGGCACCCGGCCGGCCGGCGTGGCGAGCGCTAGCTCGACGAGCCGGGCCGCCACCTCGTCGGCCTCGATGGGCTGGGCCCGGAAGCCGGCGGGCACGGGCACGACCGGTGACCTGGCCAGCACCTGCGCGACCTTCAGGATCAGGTCGTGGAACTGGGTCGACCGCAGCGTCGTCCATGGCAGACCCGAGTCGGTCACCACCCGTTCGGTCACTCGCTTGGATTCGTAGTAGCCGAACATGGTGCGGTCGAGCGGGCTGCTGATCGGGATCCGGTCGACTCCGACGATGGAGATGTACACCAGGTGCGGCCTACCCGCCCGCGACGCCGCCCGGACGAGATGCCGAGCGGCGTCGGGGTCGCCCCGGTAGCTGCTGGCGCAGTGCACGATCGTCTCGGCACCCGCCACGGCCCGTTCGACGCCCTGGCCGCTGGCCAGATCGCCGGTGACGAACTCGACTCCGCCCTCGGCCGGTCGGCCGCGCCGGGTCAGGACGCGTACGTCGCGGCCGGCGTCGCGCAGACGTGACACGACGTGGCGGCCGAGTGTCCCCGTCCCGCCCGTGACCAGGATGGGCGGCGTCATCGCTCGCTCACCGGACACAGGTCATCTACCCGGCGGCTGGTAGGCCTCTTTCACCCGGACCGCCTCGTCGACTTCCTCGGCTGTGAGCACCGGTGTGATCCGCGAGTCCACACCGCCCGCCGCCCGGATGGCGATGGCCAGTGCGGCCGCGGCCTTGTGGTCCGGCATTTCACACAACACATAGGTGTCGTTCTTACCGAATGAGAAGTACATCGACTCCAGCCGGCCGCCGCTAGCCTCGATCATGTTTCGGACGACCTCGACGCGCTTGGTACCACCGTCAGTGATCAGCCCCTTGATCCCGTCGATGGTGTAGGTCGACTGCAACAGAAATTTGGGCACCTCGGCATCAACTCCCAGATGTGGTGGCAGCCGCTCGACGGCCACCAGCGCCTGCTCGGTTCAACCCGCGTGGATCAGGTCGCGCTCAGCGCGTCCCTTGGCGTTGGATCCGCTCGCGGCCCTCGACCTTCGCCCGGCCCTGGTCGCGTTCTGTGCCCGATGTCCCGGTCGCGGCCCGCAGGTGCCGGCGGTCTGGCGAGTGTTCGACCTCGGAGCCCTGCCGGCCCCGTCTCCCGCTGCCCGGATTCCGCCCCGCACGTGCCGACTCGCCGCCGGGGTCGTGCTTGTTTGGCTTGTGGCTACCCATGCACCGCGCGTACCCGCTACGTCGGGCGCTAGTCATCCCGCGACGACCACGGCCGCACCGGTCAGCCGGCGAGTGCCGGCTCCCGGGCGTACGTCAGCAGCAGCGCGCCGGTGCTGGTTGGCTCGTTGCTCGTCAGGCGGAACGACGCGAGCCGCCCACCCTCCGGCCAGATGCGCTTGCCGCCGCCCAGCAGCACCGGGTCGAGCATCAGCCGCAGCTCGTCCACCAGGTCGTGCACCAGCAGGGACGTGGCCAGCCGGGCGCTGCCGATCACGTGCAGCTCACCGTCGCCGGACTCCTTGAGCGCGCGAACCGCGGGCACGTCGGACAGCACCGAGGTGGGCGCCCAGGTGGGGGACGACAGCGTCGACGACACGACGTACTTCGGCTTGCTGTTCAGCGGGTCCGCGACCACCTTCTCCGGCCCGGTGACGTGCGGCCAGTGCGCGGCGAACCGCTCGTAGGTCAACCGTCCGAAAAGGAACCCAGCGGCCTGGTTCAGGTTGTCCACCACCCACTGTCGGGAGGTGTCGTCGAACCAGCGCAGGTGCCAGCCGCCGTGCGCGAAGCCGCCGCTGGGGTCCTCGTCGGGCGCGCCGGGCGCCTGCACCACCCCGTCCAGGCTCATCCACTCGACCACCACGACCTTCACGCCGCCACCTCCGCGAGCTTCTCCAGCACCGACGTCCAGCCGGCCGCGACGCCGTCGGCCACCTGCGGCATCGCCGCCGCCAGGTCGTCCAACCTTTCGTGTACGAGGGTGAGCGCCGTCCCGCCCTCCGGTTTCCCGGCGAGGGTGACGGTCAGCAGCGAGTCGAAGGTCGGGCCGGCGGCGCGTTGCGGACCGACGAAGCCCCAGCGCCAGACGATGCGCCGGTCCTGCTCCAGCTCGACCAGCTCGCAGTCGAAGCCGCCGACGTCGGCGCCGGCGTCGGTGTGCCAGATCCGGTACCGGCCGCCGATCCGGGGCTCGACCTCGGCGCGGGTCACCTCCAGGCCGCCGGGGGCGAGCCAGCGGCGCAGCAGGTCGGGGTCGAGCCAGGCCCGGTATACCTTCTCGGGTGGGGCGGGCAGGTCGCGGTGCAGCCGTACGGCGGTGGTCATCGGTCGGTCCCTTCGTCGTCGGTGAGGAGCGCCTCCAGGGCGTCGAGGCGGTCGGTCCAGTGGCGCCGGTAGAAGTCCAGCCAGGCGGAGGCGGTGGCGAGCGGGGCCGGTTCCAGCGCGCAGACGTGCCGGCGGCCGGTGATGGTGCGCCGCACCAGGCCGGCGCGTTCCAGCACCTGCAGGTGCTTGGAGGCCGCCGCCAGAGACATGTCCAGGGGCTCGGCCAGCTCGCCAACGGTCAGCTCCCGCTCGGCGAGCCGGCGCAGCATGGTGCGCCGCGCCCCGTGCGCGAGGGCGTGGAACACCGCGTCCATCCCCACCGGATCCTCAACCATGTGGTTGACGATAGCTGGCGCCGGGCCGTTCGTAAACCGATCAGTTGAATTTTCTCGGTCTCGCCGGGCCGCCGGCCGGGACTCGTCGGGCGGCGGATACGAGGAAGCCCCCGACGGCGCCGTGCCAGCGGGTCGAGGGCTTTCGTGGAGCGCGGCGGCTCACGGCTCGCTCGGGGCCTCCTCGCCCTCCAGCAGCCGGGCCAGGCCGGTCGCGCCGCGGCCGACCCGTTTGATCTGGTCGTTGAAGAGCATGTGGACGGTGCCGGCCGCGTCGATCGCCAGGCTGGCGTGCCCGTCGTACTCTTCGCCGACCGGATAGAGCTGGCCGGCCGCCGGCGCGTCGAGGCTGTCGAACCACGTCTTCTGCCCCAGGCACAGGGTCGGGTCGAGTCGTACGCCGATGCGGGCGTAGTCCCGTCCGGGACCGCTGACCGGCACGGCCAGGCCGCCGAACTCGGTCAGGAACGCGCGCGCGGCGGGGTGCATCGTGAACCCCTCCGGGGCGAGCGCGCTCTCCCACCCGGACACGTCCGCCCGGCGGCGCGGCGACCAGCCCGCCGCCTTGAGCTCCTGTGCCGCCCGCGCCGGCAGGTCGCGCTCGTCGCCGCGCATGCGGACCCGGACCAGGCCGTCCGCCGCCTCGCCGTACCCCTCGGGCGGCGGCGCATCGGCGCCGTCCGTTGTGGACTGGTAGGCGGCAAGGCTGCGCAACGTGTCGGTGAGCGCCTTGTCGATGCCGGACGGGTCGGTAGGCGCCACGTCAGCCCCCGTTTCCGTTGTGACTACGTCAGCGTGATCTTAAGCGACCGCCGTAAGCGCATCGAGGCTTGTCGGTGCGGTACCGGCATCCGGGACCCAGCCACCGGTCATGCGCCCACGGTTCGCCGGCGGACCGCCGCCCGCCCGACCCGCACCTCGTGACCGGCCAGGCGGCCGCTGCCCGCATCATGTCGGCCCGTTCCGTTACGGTCGGGGGGCCATGCAGCCGCGGTTCGGCGAGACCATCATCGGGCGGGAGCATCCCGCGGGCCTGCTGCGCGCCGAGGTGGACCGCGCGACCGCGAGCCACGGCGGCCTGGTGCTCGTCACCGGTGAGCCCGGCATCGGCAAGACGACGCTCGTCACGGCCGTGGCCGAGGAGGCCCGGCAGCGGGGCGCGCTGGTGCTCGGCGCCGCCTGCTGGGATTCCGACAGCGCGCCCGGCTACTGGCCCTGGGTGCAGGTGCTGCGCGCCCTGCGCCGCTCGCCTGACGACTGGGCGCTCGCGCGGGAGGCCGCCGAGCCTGGCCTCGGGGCCCTGCTCGGCGAGGCGACCGACGGCACGAGCGACGAGGACGACGGCGACCAGGAGGCGTTCGCGCTCTACGACGCGGTGACCACCGCGCTGGTCGCGGTCGCCCAGCGGCGGCCGGTCGTGGTCGTCCTCGACGACCTGCACTGGGCCGACCCCGCCTCGATGCGGCTGCTGCAGTTCGCCGCCCAGCACACCTGGTTCGAGCGGCTGCTGCTGATCGGCACCTACCGGGATGCGGAGGTCGAGTCGGGCGACCACCGGCTGCGCCCGCTGCTGATGCCACTGACGGCGAAGGCGACCACCGTCACCCTCACCGGCCTGTCCCGCGACGAGGTGGGCGCGCTGATGATCCGCACGGCCGGACGGAAGCCCGATCCGGGCCTCCTCGACGAGGTGCACCGGCGTACCGGCGGCAACCCGTTCTTCGTCGAGCAGACCGCCCGGCTGTGGCGCGCCGACGGCCTGGTCACCACGATCGCCCCCGGGGTCCGGGAAGCCGTGCGTCGGCGCCTCGCCCAACTGCCCGCCCCGGTGGTCGATGCGCTCACCGTCGCCGCCGTGCTGGGCCGCGACTTCCACCGCCAGGTCCTCGCCGCCTGCGTACCCGCCCCGGCCGCGCAGGTCGACCGGCTCCTGGATCGCGCGGTGACCGCCCGGCTCGTGGTGGCCCGCGGCGGCGGCCGGTTCGCCTTCGCCCACGATCTGGTCCGCGAGACCCTCTACGACGGGCTGGCCGACGACGACCGGCGGGCCCGACACGCCTTGGTCGTCCGGGCCGTCGACCGCTCGGCGGCGCTCGCCGAGCGGCTGATCCCCGCCGACCTGGCCCGCCATGCCTGGCTCGCGGGCACCGATCTCGACCCGTCCCGGGCCGCCGAGTTGCTGGTCGCCGCCGCGCGGGATGCCGGTGGGCGGCTGGCCATGGAGGAGTCGGCGGTCCACTTCCGGCGGGCGCTGGAGGTCGACGAGGACCCGGCGCAGCGCGTCAAGACCATGGTCGAGCTGGCCCAACTGCTGTCGCACCTGGGTGGCCGGGAGGAGTCTGGGCGACTCCTCACCGAAGCGGCGGAGCTGGCGTTCAGGCTCGACGACCCGGCGCTGCTGGCCCGCGTCGCGCTCACCGTCCACCGGCACCTCTGGGCCCCCTCAGGTCACTCGACGGACTCGGAGGGGCTGTTGCGGGAGGCGCACCGGCGGCTCATCGGCGAGCCCGACGACGCCGTGCCGGTGACCACCGTGGTGGCCGACCTGATCACCGCCACCGAGACGCTCGCCCGCCGCGGGCAGGACGACGAGGCTCTCACCTTCAGCCTCTGGGCCCGGCACGACACCACTTGGGGGCTGGGCACAGCTGCCGACCGGGCGGCGCTCACCGCCGAGATCCGCGACGTGGCCCGCCGGACCGGCGACCGGGAGACCGAGCTGTGGGCGACCTCGCTGCGCTGGGTCGCGCTGCTGGAACTCGGCGACCCGCGCTACCACCAGGAGCTCACCGCGTTCGTGACGGCCGGCCGGGAAGGCGACGTCGCCCGGCACCGGATGGCGGGCACCATCGACGGCGGCATCATCGCCGCCTTCCGGGGCGACTTCGCCAAGGCCGACGAGCTGTTCGGCGAGCTGGCCGGGTTCGGCGAGTGGGAGCACTCCGACCACGCCTTCATGGGCCACCACCTGCGCTGGTCCTTGCTGTTGCTGCAGGGCCGGTTCGACGAGATCGACACGCTGCTCGCCGGGCTGGACCCGACCGATCACCACTACCTCGAGCTGGTCCAGGCGATCACCGCCGCCGAGCGCGGCGATGACGAGGCTGCCGTACGCCTGACCGCCGGCATCGAGGCGGCGGGCACGCGGTACCCCCGGCCGGTGTCGCCGCTGTGGCTGCGGGTGCGGGCGCAGGTCGCCGCCGCCACCCGTGACCCGCACCGCTGCGCGCAGGCGCGGGAGGCGCTGCTGCCGTACCGCGGGCAGTGGATGGCGGCGCTCTTCGGCTGCGACATCAGCGGCCCGGTCGACCACTGGCTCGCCCTCGTCGACGCCGCGCAGCAGCGCTGGGACGACGCGATCGCCGGATTCGAGGCGGCCCGCGACGCCGCCGACCGGATGGGCGCCCGCCCCTGGTCGGTGATCGCCCGCACCGGCCTGGTGGACGCCCTGACGGGGCGCGGTCGCCTGGGCGACGCGGCCGCAGCAGCCGAGCTGCGCGCCGCCACCGCAGACGAGGCGAGTGCGCTCGGCATGGCGCAGGTGCTGCACCGGCTGGGCGTCGTGGGCGCGGAACCCGGCGCCACGGGCAGGCCGGCGCCAGCGCCGCCAACGGCCGGACCGGGCGACGCAGCTGCCGCGCCCGCGGACGGGCGGCGATCCGCCGAGGCTGTCGCCGCGGTAGCGACATCTGTCGCCACTCCCGTCGTCGACTACGAGTTCCGCTGCGACGGCCCGGTCTGGCAGTTCGCGTACGCCGGCGCGGTCGCGCACCTGCCCGACGCCAAGGGCCTGCACGACCTGCGCCTGCTGCTGAGCCGGCCCGGCGTCGACGTGCCCGCGGTCGAGCTGCTGGACCCTGCCGCCGGCCCGGAACTCGCCGCCGCCCGCCGGCTCGGCGGCGACCCGGTCCTCGACGACGAGGCGAAGGCCCGCTACCGGCGCCACCTGCAACGCCTCGACGACGAGATCGACCGGGCCGCCGCACGGGGCGACGAGTCGAAGCTGGCCGCCCTCGACGCCGAGCGCGCGGCGCTGCTCGACCAGCTGCGCGCCGCGGCCGGGCTTGCGGGCCGCAGCCGCCGCCTCGGCGACGAGGCCGAGCGGGCCCGCAAGACCGTGACCGCCCGCATCCGGGACACGCTGCGCCGGCTCGACGACCGCCACCCCGCGCTCGCTGCCCACCTGCGCGACACCGTCTCCACCGGCAGCACCTGCCGCTATCTCCCCGCTGAACCGCTGCCCTGGCACCTGTGACCTGCGGGCGGGCAACGGCGACGGGCGCCGGCGGGGGAGTCCGTGGCGGCGCCCGTCGTGGTCACGAGAATCAGCGGCGGTTGTAGCGGTACATCGTCAGCGTGCCGAAGACCACCACGAAGCCGGCGCTCCACAGCAGCAGCCACATGGTGTTCGTCGGGTCGGACGATCCCGCCATCGCCGCCCGCACCGCCGCCACCAGGTGGGTGATCGGGTTGACCTTGACGAACGCCTGGAGCCAGCCCGGCATGGTGCCCGGGTCGACGAACACGTTGCTCAGGAAGGTCAGCGGGAACAGCACCATCATGCTGACCCCCATCACCGACTTTTCGCTGCGCAGGATCAGCCCGAAGAACGTCCAGACCCAGGAGAACGCGAACGAGAAGACCACCAGCAGACCGATCCCGGCCAGCACGCCGAGCAGCCCACCGTCGGGCCGGAACCCGAGCACCAGCCCGACGCCGAGGATGACCAGGGCGGCGAGGACGTAGCGCAGCACGTCGCCGAAGATCATGCCGACCAGCGCGGCCGGCCGCCAGACCGGCAGCGTCCGGAACCGGTCGAAGACCCCCTTCTCGATGTCGGTGTTCAGGCCGACGCCGGTGTACATGGTGATCATCACAACGCTGGTCACCATGATGCCGGGCAGGAAGAACTGCAGGTAGTCCCGCGGGCTGTCGGCGAGGGCACCGCCGAACAGGTAGGTGAACATCAGCACCATGATGATCGGGAACGCGGTCACGTCGAACAGCTGCTCCGGCACGTGCTTGATCTTCAGCAGCGCGCGCCAGCCGAAGGTGAACGACGCCGACAGTGCGCTCGGCCGGGGCGGTCGCGCGCCGGGCGCGAGGACGGTCGCCAGCGCCTCGGCGGACGGTACGTAGACGGACGGGGCCCGCCCGGTCGTGGTAGCGACGTTGCTCATCGGGCTGCCTCCAGCTGGTCGTCCCGCTCGTCGGCCTCGACGGCGGGGTGATCGGTCAGGGCCAGGAAAACCTCGTCCAGGCTCGGCTGGCCGAGGGAGAAGTCGTCGACGACGATGCCGGCGCGGGCCAGCTCCCCGAGCGCCCGGGCCGCCTGCACGCTGGCGTCGAGGTCGGAGCCGTCGCCGCCGACCCGGGCCGTCATCGCCACCGGATCCGGTTCGAGCTGCACCGGCACGCCGAGTGCGGCCTGGAGCACCTTCTCGGCCTCCGGCCGCTGCCCCGGGTCGCGCAGTCGCAGGTGGACCGTGCCGGAACCGACCGACGACTTCAGCTCGCCCGGCGTGCCCTCCGCGATCACCTTGCCGTGGTCGACCACCGCGATCCGCCCGGCGAGCTGGTCCGCCTCGTCCAGGTACTGCGTGGTCAGCAGCACCGTCGTGCCGTGCGCCACCACCGCCCGGACGATCTCCCACACCTGGTTGCGGCTGCGCGGGTCCAGACCCGTCGTCGGCTCGTCGAGGAACAGCAGGTCGGGAGTGCTGAGGATGCTCGCCGCGATGTCGATGCGCCGCCGCATGCCACCCGAGTACTTCTTGACCTGGCGGCCGGCCGCCTCGGTCAGACCGAACACGGCCAGCAGGCTCTCGGCCCGTTGGCGGGCGGCCGGCTTGCCCAGCCCCAGCAGCCGGCCGAGGAGCACCAGGTTCTCCATGCCGGTCAGGTCCTCGTCGACCGAGGCGTACTGGCCGGTCAGGCTGACCCGGGCGCGAACGGCGTCAGCCTCCTTCACGACGTCATGCCCGAAGACCCGCGCCCGGCCGCCGTCGGGGCGCAGCAGCGTCGCCAGCACCCGTACCGCCGTGGTCTTGCCGGCGCCGTTCGGGCCGAGCAGCCCGTAGACGGTGCCGGCGGGGACTTGGAGATCGATGCCGTCCAGCGCGCGGGTCTCCCCGAACGACCGGGTCAGGCCGTCGGCCTCGACGGCCAGGCCGGTGGTGCGCTTACTCATGATCGCAACCTTCCTCTTCCACCTTCAGGAGACGTACGGGCGCGCCGCGCGACCGTCGCGCAATGTCAGACCCCACCAGCAGAGCTGGTCGAGCAGGACCCGGGAGTCCTGGCGCAGCTGGTCCTCGGCCTGTGGCGTCGGCTCGCCGCAGAGCAGGTCGACGCCGACCATGTCGCGTACCGTCACGGCGTGCAGGGCGGTGAAGACCGTCCGGAGCTGGTCGACCGCGTGCAGGCCGACCGAACGGCAGCCGTACGACACGAAGCCGACCGGCTTGGCCTGCCACTCGTCGTACGCGTAGTCGATCGCCTGTTTCAACGAGGCCGGAAAGCTGTGGTTGTACTCGGGGGTGACCACGACGAACGCCTCCGCCCGGCTCACCTGCTGCGCGAACGACCGCATCGTCGCGGTCGGCACCGCCGGATAGCTGGCGGGGAAGTCGTACGCGGCGAGGTCGACGACGGTCACCGTCATCTCGTCGCGCTGCTGCGCCTGGTGGACGAACCAGCGACCGATCCGGTCGCCCATCCGTCCCTCACGGGTGCTGCCGATGATCACGGCAAGCCTCAGCGGCGTCATGCTTCCCTCCCGCTTCTGTCGGGCCTCACCCGTCAGGCGCGAGACGATGGCCGGCACCCGCGAGATCTGACCTAGCGGCAAGGCGCAACGGGCGCGATCGAGGGTGAGGTGCACGAATCGTCGGTGGCGGCTGTTTCAATGAGCCGTCGCGAGAACGGGGGCGAAATGGCCGAGGTGCGCATCGAGCCGTGGCACGAGGGCGACCTGGAGCTGCTGCGACGGCTCAACACGCACGAGGTGCGCGCGCACACCGGGGGCCCGGAGACCGACGAGCAGGTGATCGCCCGGCACGAGCGGTACGTTCGCGGGCCCGGCCCGCGCAACGGCCACATGTTCACCATCGTGCTGCCCGACGGGGTGAAGGTCGGCAGCGTCGGTTACTGGGCCCGGGAGTGGCGCGGCGAACCGGTCTACGAGATGGGCTGGGCGATCCTGCCCGCGTACCAGGGTCGGGGGCTGGCGACCGCCGCGGTGCGCGCCGTCATCGCGGAGGCCGCGGCGCGCGGCGACCGGCGGTGGGCGCACGCCTACCCGTCGGTGGACAACCCGCCGTCGAACGCGGTGTGTCGCAAGGCCGGCTTCACGCTGCTCGGCGAGACCGAGTTCGAGTACCCGCCGGGCCGCCTGATGCGCTCCAACGACTGGCGCATCGACCTGAACGTCTGGAGATCGACGACGATGTCCAAGCCGGATTGATCGCGGCGGGCGGCCTCTGCGTACCTCAGGACATGACGCCTGTGTGGATCGCTGGATCAGACGGGTCGGTCGTGATCAATGTGGCTGACCGTTTCCGCGGTGTCGCGGACGTACCGGGGCCGCTGTCCGCAGGGTTGGCAGGCGAGACCCGAACGGGGGAGTGGATCGGCATTCGCTATAACGATAGCGTAACGACGATTTCCGATCGATGATTTGAAACAGCGATTGGCGATACTTGCCGTCGGTGTGTGACGTGCGGTTATTCCGTCGGGGTGGACGTAGTCGGTGGACAAATGTGGCGCAAATCGAAGCTCGACACGCCCCGCACTCTGTAGCAGGGTGTACTCCTCTGAGTACGCTTAGCTGTCGGCGGCGGGGAGCGTGGGGTCCGTGGGGAACCAGCGTAACGCTCGGAAGACGATGATGAATCTCGCCATCTGTGTCGTGGCGGTCCCGCTGGCGGTGCTGGCCGGCGCTACCGGATGGCTCCGACACCGCTTCGACGGGTATGACGGTTGGTTGCATGATCATGGCGATCTGCTCGAAGCCGCTGCCCGCATGCTCCTGCTACTTCCCGCCATCGCTCTCGCAATGTGGATCTTCGCCCGGTTGCGGGAACGCCTGAGCCACGACACCCCTATGCCTGAGCAGCCCACGCAGCCCGACGTCGCTTGGCTCCAAGGACTTCAGACGTCAGCGATCGAGCGGCTCACCGAGCACGACCGAAAAGCGATCGCACTGTTCGTCGAGCTCATCGTCGACCCGGCCCGAAGCCGTTCCCGGCTCACTGAGGTCATCGATCTCGACCACCGTGCGGTCACCCAGCAGGTGACGATCTCCTTCTCGCTGCCCACCGCGGAGGACGGCGGCCAGGCGTTGTACGTGCCGGTCCTGCAACCCATGAAGGGCGAGCTGGTGGACAACTTCCACCTGCGTTCCGCCGCCGGTGACTCGCTCACGACCATGTCCTACGAGGAGTCGATCCGGCTGGCGTCGGCCGGTCTGCGGCTCCTGCTCACCGAGATCTTCGCCGGTCCCGAGACGTCCGCCAACCTCACCACGCTGGACGAGACGGTTCGCGCCGCCGAACTCGCTCTGCTGCACATCGTCGCCGTCCGTGGACCGATCAGCAGCCACCTCACCGAGCAGCGGATGGCTGTCATCCTCGAAAAGATCAAATTCCCGGACGACCAGAGCCGCGAGCGGGTCCGCAAGTACGTGGCCGCGCTGAGTTCTTCCTATCCCATCATCGCCGTCATCCCTGCCACCGATGCCATCAGCCGGCGCCTTCTGATCAAATACGACCGGACCTTCATCCCGTCATCCTTCACGAAGGGCTGGAAGGGTCTTCTTCGACTCGGTCTCGGCCTGAATCCCGACCAGGTGGCAGTTCCGGTCGAACTGGCGCTCACCGCGGACAGCTACCATCTACGGGTCAATGCACCCTCGAACAAATACGTCCTCAAGCAGTACCTCCAGTGCCGGCACTGTCGACTTCTGGCGACCCGTCAGTGGCGCGGGAAGGCGCCGGAGAATGGCAGCGAGTGCAGGCACGAGGTCGATCCGGCCCTGGCGGACGGAAATGCACCGTTCCACCTCGACCACCACTTCCGGGTACGCCGCAGGCGGGGGCAGAGCTTCGTCCACGTCTACATGCGCGGGTACGCCCGGCAATCGCCGAAGATGCGTGACCTGCAACTACTCGCGGGCTTCAAGGAGGTGCCGCCGGGCGCCCGCGGGCGGGCGGCGGTCACCGCTCTCGCCACGACCCTGTTGATCGCGGTCGCCGGAAATCTCATCACCCGGCCTCAGGGCGCCCAGGTGGGCGGCCTGCCGGCCCTCATGCTCGCGCTGCCCGCGGTCGCCGCCTCCTGGTTCGGCATGTCCTCCGACAAGGAGGCGCTGGTCGGCGGCTCCCTGCTCGCCCGAATTTCCCTCATCGTCAGCGGCGGCGCCTCGATCGCCGGCGTGATCCTCTACCTCACCTCACCGCCTCCGGCCGCCACCTCGGTAGGGAGTATCGGGGATCCCGTCACCTTCGTTGGAATCACCGACTGGCGGTGGATTGCCCTCTGTGTCATTTCCGCGGTGAACCTGATCTACGTCTCCTACCGGTTCACCCTGAAGCTGATGCACTACAACGACCTGATCAAGCGGAAAGACCTTGGCGCGGGGGAGTTCGCGTACCGATGAAGACGAGATCCGGAGGAGTTGTGGTGGCATCTGACAAGCCGGAGCCCTCGGCGGAGCAGCCCGAGGAGCGGTACGTGGTGGACGATGCCCTCTGGGTGGTCCCGTCCAGCAACTATGTGGATTCGGGGCCACCGTTGGAGAAGAGCCTCTTCGACGATCCTCAGCGGCTGAACAAGGCGTGGCATCTCGCCATCACCACTCTCCAGGCGGAGGCGCGGGAATCTGTCGAGAAGAAGCAGCAGATCGAGGAACAGGCGCGTACGTACATCGATGAGGCCGACCGTGCGGTCGCTCCGGTGAGCGACCCGCAGCCGGATCTGTCGGGCGAGGCCGGGCAGCCGATTGCCGAGGCGAAGGGCGAGTCGGCCGTCGCCGTGGTCCGACGCCTCGACCGGCTGTTCAGGGCGACCAGGAGAGTGGTTCCCGGGCACACCACCTGACCGACCGATCGAGGCGCCGGCAGCTAGCTCAGCGGGCCGCGTCCAGCCGGGCCCGCTGCTCCGCGGTCAGCGCCAGGTCCACCGCGGCCAGGCTCTCGTCGAGCTGCGCCACCGACGACGCCCCCACCAGGGGGATCGCCGGCACGTCGCCGCCCATCAGCCAGGCCAGCACCACCTGGTTCACCGTCGCCCCGGTCTGCGCCGCCACCTCCCGCAGCGCGGCCAGCCGGCCCGGCGTGCTCGGCAGGTCGTACGCGGGACCGAGCCGGTCGGCCCGGGTGTAGCCGCCCCGGATCAGCGGCGAGTACGCCACCAGCGCCAGCTCCGGCTCGGCCCGCAGGTAGCTGGCCAGGTCCGGGCCGACCGCGCCGACGTCGCCGTCCGGGTCCAGCTCGCTGGGCACGTCGAACCGCCGCTGCAGGTAGGTGTGGTGGTACTGGAGCACCTCGTACCCGGGCAGGCCGGCCGCGGCGGCGAGCGCGCGGGCCCGCTCCACCCGCCAGGCCCGGTGGTTGCTCGCCCCCAGCAGGCCCACCGTGCCCTCGGCGACCAGCTCGGCGAAGGCCGTGACGGTCTCCTCCGCCGGCACGGTCCGGTCCTCGATGTGCGCGTAGAGCAGGTCGATTTTCGCCACGCCGAGCCGTTCCCGGCTCCGCTCGGACGACTCCCGGATCACCTTCGCCGACAGCCCCTCCGGGTTGTCGACGTAGCTGGTGCCGGGTGCCAGGGGACGCGCGCCGAGCTTGGTGGCGATGACGATCTCGTCGCCGACGCCCCGGCTGCGCCGCCACCGGCCGAGCAACTCCTCGCTCTCCCCGCCCTGGCCGCCGTTCATCCAGAACGCGTAGTTGTCGGAGGTGTCGATGAAGGTGCCGCCGGCCTCGACGTACCGGTCGAGGATGGCGTACGAGGTGGCCTCGTCGGTGGCGGTGCCGAAGAGCATCGCGCCGAGGCTGAGCACGCTGACCTCGCGGCGGGTGGCCGGGTCGGTGCCGATCGTGCGGTATCTCATGGGTGTCCTCCCCGTGGGATGAGAGCCGACGCCGACCACCCTCGACCTTCGAGTGCGCGCGAAGTCAAGCGGTCACCAGGGCAGCACCCCGTAGCCGCCGCCGGCGTCCATCTGGAACCCCCACAGCAGGCCGCTCGGCCCGTCCGCCGGCAGCGTCGCCAGGTGCACGCTGACCTCGGCGCCCTGCTCCGGCGTACGGAAACCGGAGTTGCCGTTGAGGTCGGTGGCGCAGTAGCCGGGGTTCGCGGCGTTCACCTTGATCGGGGTGTCCCGCAGCTCCTTGGCGTACATCGCGGTGACCATGTTCAGCGCCGCCTTCGACGACGGGTACGGCACCGAGGTGAGCTCGAACAGGGCGCCCTGCGGGTCGGTCATCACCGCGATCGAGCCGACCTCGCTGGAGACGTTCACGATCCGGGCGGCCGGGGCCCGGCGCAGCAGCGGCAGCAGCGCGTTCGTCACCGCCACCACCCCGAACACGTTCGTCTCGTACACCTCGCGCAGCGTGGCGAGGGTGGTCTCGCTGGGCAGCGCCGAACCGTCGGCCCGGACGATGCCGGCGTTGTTGACCAGCACGTCCAGGTGGCCGTACTCCTGCTCGACCAGCTTGGCCGCGGCGGCGATCGACTCCCCGTCGGTGACGTCGAGTGGCACGAACCGGGCGTCCGCGCCGCCGTCGCGCAGCGCCCGCTCCGCCTCCCGGCCGCGCGCCGCGTCCCGCGCGCCGACCAGCACGGTCCACCCGCGCGCGCCGAGCTGCCGGGCGGTGGCCAGGCCGATTCCCTTGTTGGCCCCGGTGATCAGGGCGATCGTCGATGTCGTCATGCCGTCGAGCCTGCCGCCTCTCCCGGCCGGCCGGGAGAGGCCGGCGGAGGCTGGGACCGGCGGTACCACCCTCGGCGGCGCCGGGTGCGGCAAGCTGGAGGCATGACCACCCTGCGCCGTGACGAGCTGGCCGCCTTCCTGCGCAGCCGCCGCGCCCGGCTGCGCCCCGCCGAGGTCGGCCTCCCCGACGGGGTACGCCGCCGCACGCCGGGCCTGCGCCGCCAGGAGGTCGCTCAGCTCGCCGGCATGTCGATCGACTACTACATCCGCCTCGAACAGGGGCGCGGGCCGCACCCGTCCCGGCAGGTGCTCGCCGCGCTGGCCCGGGCGCTGCTGCTCACCCGCGACGAGCGGGCGTACCTGTTCCGGGTCGCGGGGGAGAGCGCCCCGGAGTCCGCGGGGCCCAGCCGGGTGGTCTCCGACGGGCTGCGGCACCTGATCGACTCGATGACCGGGACCCCGGCGTACCTGGTCGACGCGAGCTACGAGGTGCTGGCCTGGAACCGGCTGGCCACCTGGTTCGTCGGCGAGCTGTCGGCGGTGCCGGCCGAGGAGCGGAACATGATCCGCTGGATGTTCAGTCGCGTGCTCCCCGGGTCGTACTGGGACGACCCGGAGGTGCTGCGGTTCGCCCGTACCTCGGTGGCCGACCTGCGGGCCGCGTACGGCCGCTACCCGAGCGACCCGGCGATCGCCGCGCTCGTCACCGAGCTGCTGGGGGTCTCCCCCCGGTTCGCCGCGCTCTGGGCGGAGCACGAGGTCGGCGAGCGCCGCCCGACCGTCAAGCGGATCGACCACCCCGTGCTGGGGCCGTTGGAGTTCGAGTGCCGGGTGCTGCACGTCCCGGAGACCGACCAGCGGCTGATCGTCTACGTCCCCGGACCGGGCTCGGCGACCCAGGCGGCGTTCCACCGGATCGCCGAGCGAGTCGGGAGCTGAACGGGCGCACGATGGGATCGTCGATCACGCGGGAAGTGTGCCGTCAGGTGGCCTTGGCGAACGCGGCGAGGGCCTCCGGGTGGACCGTGCGAAGCAGCGCCTCGGACTTCCGGTGGTCCGCGGCCTCACCGGCGTTGATCTCCATGACGTAGTTGCCCCGGGCGGTCAGCGCCGTGCACAGGTAGCCGGTGCCGTTGTCGCCGACCAGCTTCTCGCACCAGGCCACCGTCTCGCTGCCGGCTCCCGCCAACGGAGTCGCCATCGGCAGCACCGTGGTGGTCCGGCCGTCGGGCTCCCGGTACTTCTTGCAGCCCTTCAGCGCCGACCGCAGCTCGGCGATCAACGTGCGCCCGGGCACCTTCAGGTAGCCCACCACGTACTGACGGATCCAGATGTCGCTGTCGGCACCCCACTCGCGGCCCCGGTAGCCGGTCCGCTTCCGGTCGGTGGGCAGGGTGTCCCGGCAGGGGTGGGCGAGCTTGTACCCCTCGGTGTCCTCCTTGCTGATGTCGGCCGTCTCCGGCCGCAGCCCGGCGAGGTCCACCATGGCCGCCTTCACCTGCCGGCGTATCTCGGCGGCGGAAGCCGGCGCGGGTCGCGGCGACGGTGTGGTCGGCGACGGCTTCGCGCTCGGTACGGCCGGCACGGACCAGGCGGCGGCCTCGTCGGCCTCCGAGGTGCCGCATGCGGCGAGCGCGGCGCAGGCGAGCAGGGACAACAGGAGCAGCGGGGTACGGCGCATCATGAGCGGCGGCGCAGTCCTTCCGAACGCGACGAGGAGGAGGCGCTTCCGGCCCCCTCCTTACCTGCGTCGCGCTGTTCAGCCGCGTTACGTCAGCTCGGTACGTAGTCGAAGGTGTCCGGGTTCGGGCCCTGACGTCCGGCCTCGCCCTTGTTCAGCCCATTGATCCGGTCCATCGCCGCGTCGTCCAGCTCGAAGTCGAAGATGTGGAAGTTCTCCTCGATCCGCTTCGGGGTGGTCGACTTGGGGAAGACGATGTCGCCGCGCTGCACGTGCCAGCGCAGCACCACCTGGGCGGGGGTGCGGCCGGCCTGCTGGGCGATGTCGACGATCGTCGGGTCGTCGAGCACCTTGCCCTGGGCGATCGGTGACCACGCCTCGGTCAGGATGTTGTGCGCCTTGTCGTACGCGCGCACCTCTTCGTTGCCGAAGTACGGGTGCGCCTCGATCTGGTTCACCGCCGGCACCACGTCCGCCTCGGCGGCCAGCCGCTCCAGGTGCGCCACCTGGAAGTTCGACACTCCGATCGACCGGACCCGGCCGTCGCGCCGCAACTCCTCCAGCACCTTCCAGGTGGAGACGAAGTCGCCGTCGTAGAGGGTCGGCAGCGGCCAGTGGATCAGGAACAGGTCCAGGTAGTCGAACTTCAGCGCCTGCAGCGTCGACTCGAACGCCTTGCGGGCGTCGTCGGGCCGGTGGAAGCCGTTGTTCAGCTTGCTGGTGACGAAGACCTCGCCGCGGTCCAGCCCGGAGGTGCGGACCGCCTGGCCCACCTCGGCCTCGTTGCCGTACATCTCGGCGGTGTCGATGTGCCGGTAGCCGACCTCCAGGGCCTTGCCGACCGCCGCCACGGTGTCCTTCGGCTCGATCTGGAAGACCCCGAAGCCGAGCTGCGGGATGGTGTTGCCGTCGTTGAGTGAGATGTCGGGAATCGTGTTCGCCATGCGGCTGTCTCTCCCATCGTCAAGGTGCCCGTCCGGCGCGGGAGCGCTGCCACGGCCCGCCGGGCGCGCCTGTCACATCCTTGTCGTACCCGACGGTGCCGCTTCGTCACAGCGGTTTGAGGGTGATCTGCGACAAGGGTCTCCTCCGGCCGCTCAGCCGGTCGGCGCCTGACCGGCCTCGAAGAGGACCGGCCACGGCCGGGCCACCGGCGGGATCGGCGAGGCGAGCGTCGGCTCGGCGACCGCCAGCACCTCGGCCGCGAGCTGCCCGAACATCGGCGCGGCCGGGTGCGGCGAACGGTCCGGCCAGGCCGCCGACGTCCGCTTCACCAGCGGCGCCCCGACCACCGGCCGCCACGCGATCCGGGGCTCCCGGCGGGCCAGCGCCGCCGGCTCGACGGCCACCGCGCCGCCCGCCAGCACCAGCCCGAAGAGGAACTCCGAGTTGCGGGCGTGCCGGACCCGGCCGGGCGTGAAGCCGTGCCGCCGGCACACCGCCAGGACGTGGTCGTGCAGGCCGGGCGCGGTCGCCGGGGGCGCGGTGACCAGATCCAGCCCGGCCAGTTCGGCCAGGTCGACCTGCCGGCCGCGGGCCAGCGGCGAGGCCCGCGGCAGCAGCACCCCCAGCGGTACGTCCACCGCCGGGCCGAACCGCAGCCCGGCCGAGTCCACCGGGTGGTGCAGCAGCCCCGCGTCGAGCCCGCCCTCGGCGAGCATCCGGACCTGCTCGGCGCTGGTCAGCTCGTGCAGGTCGACCTCCAGCCCGGGCGCCTCGGCGGCGAGCCGGTCCAGCAGTGCCCGCAGCGTCACCGCCGGCGTCTCCGGCGGTACGCCGGCCCGCAGCACGCCGAGCGCGCCGCGGCGTACCTGGTGGATGAGGTTGCGTAGCCGCTGCTCCCCGGCGAGCAGTTCGTCGGCCTCGCCGAGCAGCAGCTGACCGGCGGTGGTGAGCCGGACCTGCCGCCGGGACCGGTCGAAGAGCTCGACCTGGAGTTCCCGCTCCAGCCGCTGGATCGACTGGCTCAGCGGCGGCTGCGCCATCCCCAGCTCCTCCGCCGCCCGCCCGAAGTGCAGCTCCCGCGCGACCACCACGAAGTGCCGCAGATGCCGCAGCAGATCCACTCCCGCACCCTAGTCCTCGGAAGCCACAACCGAATCGGGTCCCGGACCACTCATAGTGTTGCGGGGAGGCCGGGTTGCGGGATGAACGGGAATACGTCGACTACGTGCAGGCGCGCACGCCGTCGCTGCGGCGGCTTGCACACCGGCTGTGCGGAGAGTGGTCGGCCGCTGACGATCTGGTGCAGGAGTGTCTTGTCGCGCTGTACCGGCACTGGCGGAAGGCGTCGGCGGCGGACTCGATCGACGCCTACGTGCGGGCGATGCTGGTCCACGCCTACCTGGCCGAGCGGGAGCGCACCTGGACCCGCCGGGTCCGCCCCGCCGCCGACGTGGCCGGGCCCTCGGCTACGCCGCTGACCGGCGCGGAAGACCGCATCGACCTGCTGGCCGCGCTCGGCAAGCTGTCCCGCGGGCAGCGCGCAGTGCTGGTCCTACGCTACTGGGAGGACCTCGACGTCGCCCGGACCGCGGCGGCGCTGGGCTGCTCGACCGGGACCGTCAAGAGCCAGACGTCGTACGCCATCGCGGCGCTGCGACGCCTGCTGCCGAACTACGTGCCGGGAGGGTCGGACATTCCATGAGAGACCTGTTCGCCACCCTGCCGGACGAGCCGGCGCCGCCGATGCCGGCCGGCTACCTGGACACCGTGCTCACCCTGGGCCGCCGCTCAGCCCGCCGCCGGCGGATCGGCACCGCCGCGGTGTGGGCGGTCGTCGTGCTCGCCCTCGCCGTCCTGGTCGTGCCCGGCGTGCAGCTTCCCGCCCAGCCAGGCGCCCCGTCGAAGAAGCCCGGGCTGCCGGACCGCTTCGCCGGGTACTCGCTGCTCACCAGCACCGTCACCAAGGCCCCGCCCGGCCGCGCCATCGCCCTCTACGGCTACGGCAACGGGGAACTGTTCAACATGTTCCAGCCGCTGGTCGTCGGGGCCGACCGGGAGACGTACCGGCAGGTCGACGCCATGCAGGAGCGCAACCGCCCGTCCGCGCTGCTCGCCCCGGACGGCACCCGCGTGCTGCTCGGCGACGACCGCGGCGCGACCGGCGACCTGGTCCTCGTCGACCTGACCACCGGCAAGCGCCGGTCGATCCCGCTCGGCGGCCCGGTCGGCGTGCGGCTGCTGGCCTGGTCCCCCGACGGCCGCTACGTGGCCTACAGCGCCGCGCCCCTCACCGGCTCCGGCGAGTTCGGCAGCGTCAACTTCGTCGATCCCGAGGTGGGCCGCACCGGCACGCTGCGGCTGCTCGACCTGTCGACCGGGCGGAGCACCGAGGTGCCGGCCGTCAAACCGGCGTGGACGGCGGCGTTCGCGCCGGACAGTCGCCGGCTCGCCGTGCAGGTCGGTCAGGAGGCCCACCTCATCGACCTCGACGGCCGCGAGTCCGGCAGCGTCCACATCACGGCCGGGCGCGAGCTGGCCGCCAACGTCGGCTGGTCGCCGGACGGCAGGTTCCTCGCCACCGTGCCGTGGGCCGCGGACGGGCCATTCGACGGTACCGTCGGCGGCAACACCAACCACGGCGTGTTCCTGTCGATCGCCCGCAACGTCGACTTCATCGCCATCACCGACGGCGGCACGCCGCCGCCGACCCCGGTCCAGGACGTCGTGCAGCTCCTGGGCTGGCGCTCGGCGGGCAGCGTAGTCATCGCGACCACGAACGCCGCGGGGCAGCTGTCGCTGACCGAGGTGCAGCTCGGTGCCGGCACCCGCCGGACACTGTCCCGCTTCGACACGGGCGACACCTGCGAACTGGGCACCCAGACCTGCCAGGTGTTCGACCTGCAGCTCGCCACCGGCCTGCTGCCCGACCTGACCGTCCGGCACGCCGGCCGCCCGCAACGCGGCCCCTGGCCGGCCGCCCTGACGATCCCCGTCGCCACCGTCGTCCTCATCGCCGCCCTCCTGCTGTGGCGCGGGGTGCGGCGGACCTGACGACCCACGCCTGGAGTCGGCGGCTGATTGGCAGCAGCTCGATCGGATCCCGTGGCGGTTGCCGGCGGCACACCTACGGCGCGGCCAGAGCCAGCCACCACTGACACCCGGGAGACGCGGGCCCGACGTGCAAGATCGGCGGGGCGGGGGCGGATTAGCGTGGTGGGATGGGTGTGGGGGAGCGGATCGGGGAGATCTTCGGGCGGGTGGGGATTCGGGGGAACCTGCACGTCGTCGAGGTGGATGGCGGGGGTGCGGGGCGGGAGGTGGAGGTTCGGGCGGACGAGCAGGTGGTGATCGCCTCCGTCTTCAAGATCCTGCTGGTGCTGGAGTTCGCCCGGCAGGCCGCCGCCGGCCAGCTCGACCCGACCGAGCGGGTGCTCGTGCGGGCCGACGACCGGCTCGGCGGGTGGGGGATCGCCGGCTGCGCCGACGACGCCGAGGTCTCCCTGCGCGACCTGGCCTACTTCGCCATGTCGGTCAGCGACAACACCGCCGCCGACCTGCTGCTGCGCCGGGTCGGCCCGGACGTGGTGCCGATGCTCGCCGCCGAGCTGGGGCTGTCGCGTACCCGGATCGTGGGTGGCCCCCGGCAGCTGGTGGAGACGATGCTCGCCGACGTCGGCGCCCGCACCGAGGCGGACTTCGCCCGGATCTTCCCGACGCTGCCGGCGGAGCGGGTCCGGGCGATGCGGGTCTTCGACCCGGCGCACACCACGTCCAGCACCGCCCGCGAGCTGACCCGGCTGCTCGGCCTGATCTGGCGCGACGAGGCCGGACCGCCCGCCGCCTGCGCGACGGTCCGGGAGTTGATGGGCCGCCAGCTCCTCTGGACCCGGCTCGCCTCCGGCTTCCCACCCGGGGTGCGGGTCGCCGCGAAGAGCGGCACCCTGCCCGGCCTGCACCTGGAGGCCGGCGTCGCCGAATACCCCGACGGCGGCCGGTACGCGATCGCGGTCTCCGCCCGCACCGAGCGGCTCGACACCCGCCGGATCGACGTGGACCTGGCGATGGGCGAGGCCGCCCGGGTGGCCGTCGAGGCGCTGCGCGCCGCCTGAGTTTCCGACCGGCCGGGGCCGCCGGCACCCGGCGTGAGCTGCTGCGATATGCGACCGGATATCGCCGGTGCGGCTGGTCGATCTTGGACGTGCGGCTCGTCTCGATGGTGGGGTGGATCTACCGATCACCGAACCTCACGGGGAGGACCACCATGCCCGAGAACCGCACGCCCGGCATCGACCGTCGCCGCCTGCTTCGCGACGCCGCCGTCGGCACCGCCGCCGTCTCCGCCGGCGGGCTCACCGCCGCCGCGCTGACCGCGCCGGCCCACGCCGCGCCGCCGGCCACCGCGCCGCTCGGCGCCACCACCGGCCGGCGCCGCAGCCCGGTCAGTTTCCGCTGGTGGGGTACGTCCGGCTGGCGGATCGACATCGGCGACCGGACCGTCCTGGTCGACCCCTACCTGAGCCGCTACGACACCGGCCTGTTCCGGGGCGCCTTCGACCCGGCCACTCCGCTCCGGGTGGACACCGCCGTCATCGACCGGCACGTGGACCGGGCCGAGAACGTGCTGGTCACGCACACCCACTGGGACCACTTCAACGACGTGCCGCACATCGCCGGCCGGACCGGCGCCCGGGTCTTCGGCACCCTGACCGCATACCAGCTGGGCCTGGCGTACGGGGTGCCGGCCGGGCAGCTCAGCCCGGTGAAGGGCGGCGAGGTGCTCGACTTCGGCGACTACACCGTGGAGGTGGTCAGCTCGCTGCACAGCCGCAACGGGGCGTACTCGCTGGCCTTCCCGGGGGTGCGGGTGACCCCGCCGCCGAAGCCGACCAGCATCGCGGACCTGCCCGAGGGCGACACCCTGGCGTACCAGATCCGGGTCGCCGACGGCCCGGCGGTCTTCTTCATGGGGGCCAGCGACCTCGACGAGCGCAACCTGACCGGGCTCTCCCCGGACGTGGCGATGGTGGCCTCGGCGGCGACCAGGTCGACCGCCGACTACGTGCCCCGGCTGATGGCGGCGCTCGACCACCCGAAGGTCGTGGTGCCGGTGCACTGGGACAACTTCGAGACCCCGCTGACCAATCCGCCGACCGTCGCGCCGAGCGACCGCGAGCGTCTCGACGCTCTCATCGCGGCGGTGCGAAAGGCGTCCCCGCGTAGCCGGGTGGTGGTGCCGGAGTACCACACGGCGTACCGCTTCTAGGCGTACACGCAGGGGCCGGGATCGGACGATCCCGGCCCCTGCACGCGGTGCTCACTTGGCGAGCGGCTGGCCCTGCTTGTCCTTGAACGACCCGACCAGGATCAGGATGAAGTCGATCAGCGTCCAGATGCCCAGACCACCGAAGGTGATCAGCTGCAGCACGCCGGTGCCGACCTTGCCGACGTAGAAGCGGTGCACGCCGAGCACGCCGACGAAGAAGCAGAGCAGAAGGGCGACCACCCAGGACTTCTGGGCGGTGGCGGAGACAGGAGCGGTCACGGTGGTCCTTTCACGGATGACGTTGCGGCCGGGAGCGTAACGGGGCCGTGGACCACCCGACAAGATCGAGAAGATGAAGTCCAGCCGGACGTTGGATCCGCCGGTCAGCCAGCCGCCAGGTCGCGCAGCGCGCAGACCGACTTCCAGTTGCGGGTGGTCGCCACCACGCCGAGCTGCTTCTCCAGGTACGCGTTGGTGAACTTCGACCGGCCGTACCCGCCGTCGGGGAAGTGCAGGTGGATCTCCCGACCGGCCACCGTGTACTCGACGTTCTCCCCGGCCGGCACGGTCAGCGCGCGCACCCGGGTCTTCGCGGGCGGCGCCGACAGGAAGGCCACCAGCAGCCGGGTCGGATCGTCCTGCCGATCGGCGTACGGGCTGCCCGCGGTCACCGCCGTCAGCTCGGCGCCGGTGCGGACCAGCACCGGCACGTCGAGCCCCAGCTCGTCGGCGAGCGCCCGCTCGAGGCCCCGCGCCACCTTCGCGGTCTCCGCCGTCCTGCTGGTGAAGACCACGTTGCCGCTCTGGAGGTAGGTCTTCACCTCCTCGTGGCCGAGGTCGGCGACCAGCCGGCGCAGGTCGGCCATCGCGATCCGGGTGGTGCCGACGTTGACCCCGCGCAGCAGGGCCACGTACCGGCTCACGCCGGTCTTCCGGTCAGCCATCCCGCCTCCTCGCGCCGAAGTGCGTCCTGGTCCAGCCTAGGCAGTCGCCGCCGAGTCGGCAGCGCCCGTCGCCAGTGGTTGACCAAGCGGCTGGCAGGGCGTAGAAGTTAATCAATGGTGACGTGGGTCACCTGGTGATCCTTTCCAGCCCCGAGCAGAGAGGAGACCGGCGGTGACCCGACCCCCCGGCGAGGCCGCCACACCCATCGAGCGCTTCGGCTACCGGCAGGAGCTGAGCCGCTCACTGAGCTTCACGGACCTCCTGGTCTACGGCCTGATCTTCATGGTGCCGATCGCCCCATTCGGCATCTTCGGCAGCGTCTACGCCGGCTCCGGCGGCATGGTGGCGCTGGCGTACCTCATCGGCATGATCGCGATGATGTTCACCGCCCTGTCGTACGCGCAGATGGTCCGGGCCTTCCCGATGGCCGGCTCGGTCTACAGCTACGCCGGCCGCGGCATCGCCCCACCCGTCGGCTTCCTCGCCGGCTGGGTGATCCTGCTCGACTACATCCTGGTACCCGGGCTGCTCTACCTGGTGGCCAGCGTGGCCATGCACTCGCTCGTGCCAGCCGTGCCGGTGTGGGCGTGGCTGGCCGCCTTCGTCGTGCTCAACACCGTGGTCAACTACCTCGGCATCCGAATGACCGCCCGGGTCAACCGGGTCATGCTGGCGGCCGAACTGATCATCCTGGCGATCTTCCTGGTGGTCGGCGTGGTCGCGCTCGCCCAGGGCAAGGGAGACGGGTTCAGCCTGCGCCCGCTCTTCGACTCCGGGACGTTCTCCTGGCCGCTGGTGTTCGGCGCGGTGTCGATCGCCGTGCTCTCCTTCCTCGGCTTCGACGGCATCTCCATGCTCGCCGAGGAGAGCCGGGAGGAGGCCCGCCAGATCGGCCGGGCCATGGTGGCGGCGCTGCTGCTCGCCGGCACCCTCTTCATCGTGCAGACCTGGGTCGCCGCGCTGCTCGTGCCCGACACCGGCGCCCTGCTGGCCGACGGCGACCCGGAGGGCACGGCGTTCTACGACGCCGCCCGCGTCGCCGGCGGCGGCTGGCTGGCCGGCCTCACCGCCCTCGCCACCGCGATCGCGTGGGGCTTCGCCAACTCGCTGGTGGCCCAGGCCGCCACCTCCCGCCTGCTCTATGCGATGGCCCGGGACGGGCAGATGCCCCGCCTGCTGGCCCGGGTCAACGCCCGCCACCGGGTGCCGGCCAACGCCACCCTGCTGGTCGCCGGCATTTCCCTGGCGCTCGGGCTCTGGATGGCGAGCCGGGACGACGGGATCTCCCTGCTCTCCACGCTGGTCAACTTCGGCGCGATGACGGCCTTCCTGGCGCTGCACGTCTCCGTGGTGGTGCACTATGTGATCCGCAACGGCAGCCGGGACTGGGTGCGCCACCTGCTCGTGCCGGTGGTCGGCTTCGTCATCCTGCTCTTCGTAGTGATCAACGCCAAGGTCGCCGCCCAGGTGCTCGGCTTCGTCTGGCTGGGCGTCGGGGTGCTGGTCCTGCTGACCTTCTACGCCACCGGCCGGCGGCCCGAACTCCCCGCCCTGACCGAGGCCGCGCACGAGCCCACCGACGAGCCCGTGAAGGAGCCAGGATGACCGAGGTCGTGAAGTACCGGCCCGAGCCGGACGAGCTGTCGTACACCTTCGGGGGGCGGGAGCCGGTGCGCCGGGTACGGCCGGGCACGATCCTGGAGCTGTACACCGAGGACTGCTTCGGCGGGCGGGTCCGCGGGGTGGACGACCTGCCGTCGCGGGTGTGCGAGTTCCCGTACCTCAACCCGGTCACCGGCCCGATTCACGTCGAGGGCGCCGAACCCGGGGACACCCTCGCCGTCCACTTCATCGCCATCGAACCGGCCCGGGACTGGGCGGTCTCCACCACCTTCCCGCACTTCGGAGCGCTCACCGGCACCCACGCCACCGCCACCCTGCATCCCCCGCTCGACGAGCTCGTCTGGCGGTACGACGTCGACGTGGCCGCCGGCACGGTCACCTACCGCGCCCGGCGCGGCGACTTCACCGTCGATCTGCCGCTGGACCCGATGCACGGCACTGTCGGGGTGGCGCCGGCCGCCTTCGAGGCGCGCATGACGATCACCCCGGACGCCCACGGCGGGAACATGGACACCCCCGAGCTGCGGGCCGGGGTCACCGCGTACTTCGGCGTCAACGTGCCGGGAGCCCTGTTCGCGCTCGGCGACGGGCACTGCCGGCAGGGCCACGGTGAGGTCTGCGGCACCGCGGTGGAGGCGGCCATGAACACCACCGTCGTGGTCGACGTCGTCAAGGGCGCCGGTACGCCGTGGCCGCGCCTGGAGTCCGACGACGCGCTGATGTGCACCGGCTCGGCCCGGCCGCTGGAGGACGCGTACCGGATCAGCCAGCACGACCTGGTCACCTGGACGGCCGAGCTGGTCGGCCTGGACCAGCTCGACGCGTACCAGCTGATCAGCCAGGCCGGCGAGGCCCCGGTCGGCAACGTCTGCGACCCGAACTACACGATGGTCGCCAAGGTGGCCAAGCGCTACCTCGGCGGGGCGAGCGCCTACGAGGGGACGCACGCCCGGCTGCGGGCGATCGCCCGTGACTACCTGACCCACCGCTGAGCCGCCGGGGGACGTTCGCACGTCGGCGGGCGCCCCCACGGCAGTCAGCAGCGTGCCGAGGGCCACGGCTCGGCGAAGACCTGACCCAGCGGCGTCACGCCTCAGCGCTGGCGGATGGCGGTGGAGTCGAGCCGGAAGCCGATGGTGCGGTCGACGATCCGCTCGACCAGCTCCACCTTCCGCAGTCCGGTCACCCCGCGCAGCCCCGCTCGCGCGGCCAGCGCCCGCAGGTCCCGCGCCGTCCACGACGACAGGTACGTCGTACCGTCCTCGCGCCGTGACATGGCCGCGAGCGCGGCGTGCGCACGCTCGGTGTCCATGGCGGACGCAGAGACCGGCAACGATGCGGTACCGGGGGCGGCCGGGGAGGCCGGTCCCGCAGTCGACGTGTCCGCCGAGTGCGCATCCGTCGGCGTGGCGGCCGTCGCCCGCGGAGGCTCGTCGGTCGGGAGCAGCGCGAGGCGGGCCCGCCCGGCGGCCAGCTCGGTCAGGTCCGCCGTCGAGAGGCCGGTCAGGAACTCGGCGACCCGGGCCAGCGCGGCGCGCGTCGGGTCGGTCATGCGGTCGCTCGGGCGGGCTGAAGGTGGGCGAGGAACTCGGTGGTGATCTGCCGCAGCTCGTCGCGGACCGGCGGGGCGGTGACCCGGTCCCGCAGCACCACCGGCACCCCGCGCGGGGTGTTCGTGGCGAAGAGCGTGACGTTCTCCCGTAGCGCGGTCGGGAAGACCGGCACGCCGAGTGCCCGCACCTGGTCCATGTAGCCCTGGTGGGCGGCGATCGGCCGCTGCGCCATCAGCTGGATCATCGTGAACACGACGCCGGCGATCCCCGGCGCCACCTTGTGGTGCCGGCGGATGGTGGCGAACCGGCGGGAGTCCGCGTTGTACCGGTCGACCAGCTCCCGCACGTTGCCGTGCAGGTAGTCGATGCCGAGCGTGGAGAGGTAGTCGGCCTTCGCCGGGATGAGCAGGTGGTCGCTGGCGATGATCGCCGACTGGGTGACCACGTTGAAGTTCGGCGGGCAGTCGATCAGCACCAGGTCGTACGGGTCCAGCGCCGCGTCGTGCAGCCCTTCGGC
This sequence comes from Micromonospora kangleipakensis, assembly GCF_004217615.1. NCBI lineage: Bacteria > Bacillati > Actinomycetota > Actinomycetes > Micromonosporales > Micromonosporaceae > Micromonospora > Micromonospora kangleipakensis. The sequence continues at coordinate 2,155,371 of NZ_SHLD01000001.1, forward strand.
GAGCGAGCCCCGCACCCGGAACAGCTCGGCGTCGTACTCGTCGCCGTCGGCGACGCCCCGGGCCAGCGCCAGGTCGATGTCGACGAGCTGGAGGTGGGACGCGATAAGGTCGAGCCGGCCGGCGCCCTTGAGGTGCGCGTTCGCCGGGCCGGGGGAGACCACCAGCTCGCCGAGGGTGACCTTCGGGGTGTCCCCGCGCAGCCCGTCGTACCAGCGTTTCACCGTGCGGTCGTCCCGCAGCCGGTCCCGCCAGTCGTCCGGGTCGTAGAAGCTGAACGTGAGGCTGGCCTGCGGATCGAGGTCGATCAGCAGCACCTTCATCCCCCGGTTGGCCAGCTCGGCCCCGAGGTTGGCGGTCATGGTGGTCTTGCCCACCCCGCCCTTGTAATTGATCACCGATACGACGTACACCGGCACCTCCCCGACCGGGAACGGTAACGGGCGGCGGCGGTCGACCTCAGGCCGCCCACCTCGGACCGCTCACCCGAGCGGACGAGCCTGTCTCACGTTCGTGACATTTCTGTAACCTGACAAGGCTTCGGATTCACCGTCGCAAGTGGTCTGCTGGGACCATATCCCCAGGTCGGCTGCGATGCCGTCGCAGCGCTCGGGGTCCGGAAGCGTTACACCGATGGCGGTGGCCGGAGCTGTCCACCGCCCCACCGGCAGGAGGCATCCGCGTTGCGAATGACACGATGGAGTCGGATCGCGGCCCTGACGGCGAGCGCGACCGCGCTCGCCTTCACGGTCTCGGCCCCGGCCCAGGCCGACGATCACGAGAACCTTCCCGGCGAACCGACCATCACGCTGCCGATCAACGACAGCGCCGCGGGCGGCACGTACGACCAGGACTTCACCCGGGTGTACGCCAACACCACCCCCGACGGCACCCCGGTCTACATCTACGTACCGAAGGGGACCCCGCTCGACGGCACCGCGCCGACCGGCGTGGCCAGCCTCGACCCGCAGTTCGACCACAACCCGGCCGACGAGTTCACCCCCTGCGCCACCGCCACGGCGGCCCAGTTCACCCTCACCCAGGCGGAGATCAACTACGTCGGCGACAAGCTCGCCGACCAGATCGTCGCGGTCGACGAGGAGCACTTCGGCCCCATGCAGGCCGCGGATCCCGACGAGCCGGCCAGCGACTCGCTGGTGATGGTGCTCTACAACATCCAGGACGACGCCTACTACGACTGCGCCGTCGGGTCCTACACCGCCGGCTACTTCGCGCCGGACTTCATCGACAGCGTCGGCATGAACGTGATCGTGGTCGACGCCCTCGACTGGGCCAACCGGGTCGGGCCGAACGACTCGCCGTGGCGCGACGCCAACCCGGCCAACGACCGCCCCGAGCTGTACGAGGGCACGGTCGCCCACGAGCTGCAGCACCTGCTGCACAACTACAGCGACCCGGGCGAGCTCTCCTGGGTGGACGAGGGGCTGGCCGACTTCGCCATCTTCCTCAACGGCCTGGACGCCGGCGGCTCGCACCTGAGCAACCACCAGGTCTTCTACGAGGAGACCTCGCTGACCCGCTGGGGTGGCACGCTGGCCAACTACGGCGCGTCGTTCACCTACTTCCAGTACCTGTGGGAACAGGCCGGCGGCAACGGCGACGGCACCTACACCCCGGACAAGCAGTACGACGGCAAGGCCGGTGACCTGCTCATCAAGACCATCTTCGAGGAGCAGGCCGACGGCATGACCGGCGTGCAGAACGCCATCGACGACTTCAACGCCGCGACCGGCGCGCACCTGCGCAGCGCGGCGGACCTGTTCCGCGACTGGTCCGTGGCGGTCTACCTCGACGACGAGCAGTCGCCGATCTACGACATCAAGGCCTTCGACTTCGGGAACCCGGCCGACACGTCGTGGACCATCGACATCGCCGACGACGTCTTCTGGGCGGGCCGGGGCAGCTACACCGGCGCGACACCGGAGGCCAAGTGGGCGCGGCTGAAGAACCGCCCGGACACCACCGCCGTGCCGTTCGGCATGTCGGTCGAGCGGTTCCGCAACCCCGGCCCGACCGTCGCGGTCGCCTTCGACGGCGACGACGAGACGGTCGTCGCCCCGCACACCGGCACCACCCACTGGTACGCCGGCTACGAGAGCCAGTCCGACAACATCCTCGACGTAGCCGCCTCCGGCCCGGTCACCTCGCTGGACTTCTGGAGCTGGAACTTCATCGAGGAGGGCTGGGACTACGGCTTCGTCGAGGCCCTGGTCGGCGGCGACTGGGTCACCGTCCCGCTGAAGAACGACGCCGAACAGGTCGTCACCACCAACGACGACCCGCACGGCAACAACACCGAGGGCAACGGCCTGACCGGCACCTCCGGCGGCGAGTACTTCGTGGACGACCCGGTCTACGTGCACCTCACCGCCGACCTGCCGGCCGGCGCCAGCGACGTGCGGTTCCGGTACTCCACCGACGCCGCCTACCTGGACACCGGCTGGTTCATCGACGACGTCCGGGTCAACGGCGCCGAGGCGACCCTCTCCTCGCCGGCCGGCGACTGGTTCACCACCACCGGCACCCAGGACAACCACTGGACCGTCCAGGTGGTCAGCCACTGCGACCTCACGCCGGGCACGACCTCGGCGGGGGAGACCACCGACGGCGTGGGCAACTGGGTCTACCGGTTCACCGGGGACCAGTTCACCCGTAGCGGCCTCCAGACGAAGTGCGCCAGCGGCAACCAGGACGACTTCGCGGTCCTGGTCTCCAACCTGCCGACCGGCGACCTCACCTTCCTGGACGCGGACTACACCTTCCGGGTCAGCAACACGGGCAACAAGAACTAAGACGCACCACCACCGGCTGGGCCCGTGCCGCGCGGCGGCACGGGCCCACCGCCGCGTCGGGGTCGGGCGCCAGGGGCTACCACGCCGGAATGCGATCCGTACGCCCCCTCGGCCTCGCTCGCCGTGAGCACCGCGCAGCCGCAAAGGCCGAGCTCAGGGCTTCTGGTAGACCGGCAGGCCGAGGGTGGCGCGTACCTTGGTCGCCTCCTCGCCGCCGTCGTGCGCGGCGGCCGCGCGGATCTCCCGCATCAGCGCTTCGGCGCTCGTCGCTTCGCCGGCCAGCTTCCAGTGCCGCAGCGCCAGGTCGTTCTCCTTGAGCAGCGCCGCCACCGGGGCCTGCGCCTTCGCCGGCCAGACGGTCGTCCGCAGCTGCTCCGCGTGGGCGGCGTTGGTGGCGGCCACCGTCCGGGCCAGGGCGCGGACCGTACGCCACGGCCGGCCCGCCTTCAGCGCCTCCTGCAGCTCCTCCAGCGCCGTGTTGTACGGCGCCACGATGGCCAGGTAGCGGCCCTTGGCCTCCTGCGCGGTCAGCGGGGCCGGGGCGGTCGGCGAGGGGGTCTGCCAGGCCGGCGGCTGCGCCGTCCGTTCGGTGCCTCCGCCGCAGCCGGCGAGCAGCAGGACCAGGGCCAGGGCGGCGGGCCAGCGACGCACGGGACTTCCCATCTGGGCGGGGGGCGGGACACCGGGAGTCTAGGGGTGACGCGGCGACCGCGCCGGCCGCCGACCTATTCGCCGACGGGAAGCGCGACCTCGTTACGGCGCAGGAACGACGGCTTCCACGGCGGGTCGAAGCGGGCGTACCGGACCGCGCCGGCCGGCTGGAACCCGGCGGCGGCGACGGCCCGGCCCAGCGCGGTGGCCCGCTCCTCGAACGCCCGGGTGGTCCACCGGCCGGAGAACCGCGTCGCGGCGACGAGCTGTGCGGGGATCTCCCGGGTGGTGATCCGGGGATCCTCCGGCTCGGGCAGCGTCGCCGCGGTGAAGGTCGCCGGCATGGCGAACCGCACCAGCCAGCTGCCGGGCCGGTCGCCCTCCTCCTGCACCATCGGGGCGGTCACCTCGATCTTCTCCGCCCCGGCCGGCTCCTGCCCCACCGGCGCGGTCATCCCGATCGGCCGCCGGGACCGGTTGGCCCCGCCGATGTACCGGGCCAGCAGTCGGAACGCCTCGCTGCCGGCCGTGGCGAAGTCGCCCTCGACGCGCACCTCGGCCGCCAGGTGCGGCAGGTAGCGGCGCAGCTCGAAGCCCGGATGGCGGGCCACCACCCGGTACGGCTGCCGCTCGGTCATCGCACGCTCCCGGCCTCGCTGTCCTGCCGGAAACGCTACCGGGCTCCCATGGTCACGGACCTGGGGATTGAACTCCTGCCGGCCCGGGGCCGTACCACTGGGCGAGGATGTGGTGCGGCGGGTCAGCCGCACCGCTGCCGAGCTGCGGGAGGCCTGCCGTGCGAGTTGGTGAGCAGTCGACGGATCCCATCGATCAGATCCTGGGCGAGGTGCCGGTGCCGGCGCCGCTGACCCCCGAGGATGTCCGGCTCGCGGTCCGGGCGGTGGTGGTGCACGCCGCCGAGGAGTGGCCCGCCGGACCGAAGTGTCGCAACGACGGGGCGGCGTACCCGTGCCGGCTGCACCGCTGGGGCCGGCGGGTGCTGGCGACCCACGGGCTCAACGAGCGGCAGATCGACGCGCTGGTGCGGCACGGCAACCCGTTCGTGCACGTGCCCTTCCCGTTCGTGCTGACCGGGCCGGCGTCCGCACGTCCGCCGGCCCCGGTCACCCAGTCCCCGCGCGGCCAGGCCGGCCGGATCGTCGCACCTGGGGTGCGGCCCGCCATCCGGCCCGGCGGTACCGGTCGGCCGGTGGCGCCCCCCGCCACCACGCCGCGCTGGCCCCAGGCGAGCTGATTCGGGGGCACGCCCGACAGCCCGCGACCCGGGGTGGCACGACGGCGGCCCGGTCGCAGGGTTCCCCACCCCTGCGCCGGGCCGCCGTCGATGTCCGGTCCAGCTGCCTCAGCTGACCCCGCAGTTCGGCGCGGACCAGGCGGTGGTGTTCGTCAGACCGTCGCTGTTGTTCTCCCGGCGGGAGTCCACGTGCACGTGGTTGCTGTGGCCGGGGTAGCCGGGGCCGAGGATGCCGCTGAAGCCGTGGCTCCGGGCTTCCCTGGCAACCTGGCAGAGCGTGGCGGTGCTGGGGACGACGTCGGCGGCGGTGCCGTAGAGGTGCTGGCTCTTGGACGCGCCCCCGACCTGGCGGTTGCAGGCCGTGCTGCGGAAGCCGCTGGTGACCCGGAGCGGCTCGTCGCCGAGTTTTCGGCGCAAGGCCTCCAGCTTCCACATGGTGCGCGTCACGTTGGCCCGGGTGCTGGCGGCCGACAGCGGGCCCCCGCTGAACCCGCCCTGGCCGCAGCCGCCGTCCAGCTCGCTGTAGCTGAAGTGCGCGGGCGAGCAGTCGTTGTCCTGCAACTGGTAGAGCTTGTTGAACGTCTGCGGGCCGGCGATCCCGTCGGCGCGCAGCCCGTACGCGGCCTGGAAGCGCTTCACCGCCGCGGTGGTCTCCGGTCCGTAGACCCCGTCGACGTGGACAATGCTCCGGTAAGCGGCCCAGCCCGCCACCCGGATCTGCAGCTGGCGGACGTCGCTACCGGATCGCCCCTGGTACAGGGTGCGCTGCCAGGTGTAGCAGCCGTCGGCGTGGGCCGCCGGCGCGGCGACCAACGTGGCGATCGCGGCCCCGGGCAACGCCAGGGCGAGCGCGACCAGCGCCCGCTTCAAGGTGTTAGCGCGCACAGAAGTCCTCCGGTAGAAGGCGAATGGGTGGGTGACCAGGGCATCGACGGGGACGTCCGGTCCCTTACACGGTGACAGCTTCTAGGAAGATTGTCGGCCATTAACCAGAATTGTCCTCATAACTGGTTGTTCCTGAGGGTTGGCTGTGAACGGAAACGGCCGTTCGGGGACACCGAGGGTGATGCCCGCTCGTGACCCGGGGCCGGTAACGTCTGCGCCGGGCTCCGCGAACGGGGAGGTGGGCGTGGCGCGCGGTGGCGTCTTCTGCATCGAGGGCCAGTGGCACCGGGACCTCAACGAACGCGGGTCCGTCCTGCCCACGCTCGAACTGCTCGAACGGCTCGGCCGGATCCGGTTCATCCACAAGGACGCCGCCACCCGCGACGAGCTCTTCTACTTCCTCGACCGCTGGCTGCTCAAGCAGTACGCCGACTACCGGGTCGGCTTCTTCGCGATGCACGGCGAACCGAGCCGGCTCTGCCTCACCGACTGGGACTCCGTCGAGCTGGCCGACGTCGCCGAACGGATGGCCGGCCGGTGCGAGGGGCGGCGGCTCTACTTCGGCAGCTGCTCGGTGCTACGCGCCTCGGACGCCGTGCTGCGCGAGTTCCTCGACGTCACCGGAGCGGCCCTGATCTGCGGTTTCACCCGCGAGGTCGACTGGGTCGAGTCGGCCGCTTTCGAGACCGTGCTGCTCGACGTGCTCGCCAACGGTCAGCGGCACAACGCCGCCGAGCTGCGGATGGGCTCGGCGCACTGGGCGCCGCTGGCGTCGTACCTCGGGTTCCGGGTGATCTACGCCAACGGCCGGGCCTGGCGGCCGACCCTCCGCCCCCGGGTGCCGGCCCAGCCCTCCCCGCGCCGCGAAGCCGGCCGCCCCCAGTGACGCCGCGCCACCCGGCCGGGGCACACCCGGCCCGCGGGCCGGCGGCCTGGTAGAACCGTGGCATGGCACGCAGCATCGCGAGCAACACCCGGGTCGACCGGGACGCCCTCCTCGAGTTCCTCCGCCCCCGGCACAAGGTCGTGCTGATGACCACCCGAGCCGACGGCCGGCCGCAGTCCTCCCCGGTCTCCTGCGGGGTGGACGGCGCGGGCCGGCTGGTGATCTCCACCTACCCGGAGCGGGCGAAGGTGACCAACATCCGGCGCGACCCCCGGGTCTCCGCCTGCGTGCTCTCCGACGACTGGAACGGGCCCTGGGTGCAGGTCGACGGCACCGCCGAGGTGCTCGACCTGCCCGAGGCCCTGGAACCGCTGGTGGAGTACTTCCGCAGCATCTCCGGCGAGCACCCGGACTGGGACGAGTACCGGGCGGCCATGGTCAAGCAGGGCAAGTCGCTGATCCGGGTCAGCATCGACAGCTGGGGACCGATCGCCACCGGCGGCTTCCCCGCCCGGCTCGCCGCCTAGTATGCGGCGGTGAAGCGGGCGTTCGGGAACCGCGGGCTCTCGATCTCGTCCACGATCGCCACCGCCAGGTCCTCGTAGGTCAGCACCGAGCGGCCCTGGGCGTCGGTCACCGGGTGGTCGGTGCCGGTGCGGTAGTGGCCGGTCCGCTCGCCGGGGTGGAACTCCAGCGGCGGCGGGGAGACGTACGTCCAGGTCACCCCGTCGGCCGCGGAGCGGTAGACGGCCAGCGCGTCGGCCTGACCCTGGGCCGAATCCCGGTACTCGGCCGGGAAGTCCGGCTCGTTCAGGTACGGGGTGTCCTTCGGGGTCAGCAGCGTCGCGCCGCCGCCGACGTGGATCACCCGCGGCGGGTCGGGCAGCTCGCGCAGGGTGTTCACCAGGGTCTGCGCGGCGTCCCGCCACAGCGTCCGGTCACCGCCGCCGATCGCCACCACGAACACGTCGGCGTCCTCGGCCAGGTTCCGTACGCTCCGCACCGACGTGGCGTCGCCGGTGACCGTACGTACCCCGGCCGGCAGGTAGCTGGTCGCCTCCGGGCGGCGTACCGCCGCGGTGACCCGGTGACCCCGCTCCACCGCCTCGGCGGTGATCCGCGACCCCGCGGTGCCACCGGCGCCGAACACGACGATGTTGCTCATGGCCTGACCACCTCCCGCCCCGACCTGCCTCGCCTCCCAGGCTATGGAGCGGACCGCCCGGCCGGTGCCGTTCCGCCGATCCCGGACGCGCCCCCGGTCGGCGCGGAGCGGGCCGGTGGACGTGGCGGCTATCGACTACCGTCCAACCGCAAGATCCGCTCCACTGCGGGGGAACCACATGAGTCGTCGTCCCATCGCGGCACCGCGACGGTGACGGTGACCCGCGCGCAGCGGCTGGCCTGACCGACGCCGGGGCGCGCCGCCACCCGGCGACGCGCCCCGGCCGGTCAGTCGATCAGCGCGGAGTAGACGAGCTGGCGCAGCTGCGAGCGCAGCGGGTACGTGCTCGACGGCATGAGCTGGGTGAAGAGCAGCGCGGTGACCTCCTCCGCCGGGTCCACCCAGAACGCGGTGCTGGCCAGGCCGCCCCAGTAGAACTCGCCGACGCTGCTCGGCACCCGCGCCGGGACCGGGTCGAGCACCACGGCGAAGCCGAGGCCGAAGCCGATGCCGTCGAGCACCGTCTCGGCGAAGCCCTCCGGCTCGAACGAGGCCAGGTCGCGGTCGCCGGGCAGGTGGTTGCGGGTCATGAAGCGCAGCGTCCGCGGCGCGAGCAGGCGAACCCCGTCCAGCTCGCCGCCGCGGAGCAGGAACTGGGTGAAGCGGTGGTAGTCGGCGGCCGTGGAGACCAGCCCGCCGCCGCCGGAGAGCCAGCTCGGCTCGGCCAGCGCCCACCGGCCGACGCCGTCGGCGCGGACCGCCTGCCCGGTCGCCGGGTGCGGGGTGTAGAGGGCGGCCAGCCGCTTGGCGTCCGGCTCGTCGACCCACCAGCGGGTGTCGGTCATGCCGAGCGGCCGGAGGATCCGCTCGGTGAAGAACTCGTCCAGCCGCTGCCCGGAGACCACCTCGACCAGCCGGCCCAGCACGTCGGTGGCGACGCTGTAGTTCCAGCTCGTGCCGGGCTGGAAGAGCAACGGCAGCCGGGCCAGCCCCGCCGAGGCCGTCGCCAGGTCCGCGCCGGCCGGCACGCCCAGGTCGAAGCCCGCCGCCCGGTAGAGGCCGTCGACCACGGTGCTCTGCGCGAAGCCGTACGTCAGCCCGGCGGTGTGGGTGAGCAGGTGCCAGACCCGGATCGGCTCGACCGCCGGCACCGTGTACGGCTTGAGCACCGAACCCTTGTCGTAGACCCGGACGTCGGCGAACTCCGGCAGCCAGCGGCTGATCGGGTCGTTCAGCTCGAACCGGCCCTCCTCCCAGAGCATCATCGCCGCGACCGAGGTGATCGGCTTGGTCATCGAGTAGATGCGCCAGAGGGTGTCGGCCTCGACCGGGGCGCCGGCCTCCCGGTCCCGCAGGCCGTAGGTCGACGAGTGGGCGATCTCGCCCCGGCGGGTGACGACGATCTGCCAGCCGGCGAGCCGGCCGTCGTCGACGTACCTCCCGAAGTGCCCGTCGATCCGCGCCAGCCGGGCGGGGTCGAAGCCGATACGGTCCGGGTCGGTGCTCACTGCCACGCTCACGCCGCCGAACCTACTCGTCGGTACGCCGGTCGGGAAGTGTCGGCCTCCGCCACTAATCTGGCCCGATGGCTGAGCTCACCGAGGACGGCACCTACCGTCACGAGGACTGGTACGCCGAGGAGCTGGTCGACCGGCACTTCGTCCGCTGCTCGTTCTTCCACGTCGACCTCACCGAGGCGGTCAGCCAGGGGTCCGTCTTCACCGACTGCGTCTTCGGCAATGTGGCCTTCAACGCGTCCCGGCACACCGACTCGGCCTTCACCCGCTGCACCTTCAAGCGGTGCAACCTCTTCGAGGCCGAGTTCACCGGCTGCAAGCTGGTCGGCAGCAGCTTCGAGCAGTGCGACCTGCGCCCGCTGCGGATCAGCGGCGGCGACTGGTCGTTCGTCGCGCTGCCGGGCGCGGACCTGCGCGGGGTGAGCATCACCGACGTCCGGATGCGCGAGGTGGACCTGACCGGCGCCAACCTGACCGGCGCGACGGTCACCGGCGTCGACCTGTCCGGCGCCCAGCTGCACAGCTCCCGGCTGTCCGGCGCGGACCTGCGGGGCAGCGACCTGACCGCGCTGGACCCGACGGTGGTGGAGCGGGCCGGCGCGATCGTCGACGCCGAGCAGGCGATCGTGCTGGCGCAGGCGCTCGGCTTCGAGATCCGCTGACGGCCGCGGGTAAAGACGCCGCCTCCTGTCAGGTTTTCCTGCCAGGCTCGGGGCCATGGCATGGTGGTCCGACCTGGTGGAGTCCGAACCCGAATTCGCGGCGCGGGTCCGCGCCCGGTTCCAGGTACGCAAGCACGGCACGATGGCGACCCTGCGGCGGGACGGCTCGCCACGGATCAGCGGCACCGAAGTCGACTTCGCCGCCGACGGGCAGCTCCGGCTGGGCAGCATGGCGGGCGCGCTGAAGGCGCTCGACCTGCGGCGCGACCCCCGGGTGGCGCTGCACTGCCCGACCGAGGACACCCCGGAGGACGATCCGGGCTCCTGGGCCGGCGACGCGAAGATCGCCGGGGTGGCGCACGAGGAGCCGCCGGCCGAGGACGGTTCGCACCGGTTCCGGGTCGAGCTGACCGAGGTGGTGCTGACCCGGGTCGGTGACCCGCCCGACCATCTGGTGATCGAAAGTTGGCATCCGGGGCGCGGGCTGCACCGCCGGGAGCGCCGTTGAGCGGCGGCCGTCGTCCGGAGTCGTCCGGTTACCGCTTGGTAACAAACCGGAAACGCAGCGCCGTCCCACATGGCGCATTCGCCCGCCCGATGGAAACGTGAAGCGCCACGCCCCGCCCGTCCGCCGGCCGGTGCGTGGGTGGGGAGCGGAGGTTCCGTGGCGGAGGAAGACCGCACTCGGGTCGGCGGCCGGGCGTCATCCCCGTACGGGTACCGGCAGCCCCGGTCGGCGCTGCGCCGGATCGCGCGGGCCCGGCGACGCCGCCGCTGGATCGTGGAGGGGCTGGCCGCGTTCGCCTGCCTGGCCGCCGTCGTCGCGTACCTCGGCACCGAGCAGCACGCGGGGCCCGGCCAGGAGGAGAGGGCCGTCGGGCCGGGACCGGCGCCCGGGGCCGGGCGGTCGGGCGTACCGTCGCCCCAGCGGCCCGGGGTCGACGCCGCCTCGCCCGGGCTGCGTCCCCGGCAGCGGCCGCCGTCGCCGTCCCCGTCGCCGTCCCGGCCGGCCGTGGAGCCGGTCCTCACCGTCACCCAGGCGGACGTGCCGGCCCGCGTCGACCTCAGCGCGGCCGGCCCGGTCGACTGGGTCCACTGGGGACTGCTCGGCGCGGACCAACCCGTGCGCAAGCGGAACGGCTCCGGGGCGATCCGCGACGAGGGCGGGCGCGGCCAGCGGGAGAGCTACAGCAACAACCCCGAGGAGTACACCTGGCGGGACGGCGCACCGGTCGGGTCCGCCAGCGGCACCACTTCCGGGCTCTACACCTGCGGCCGGGGCAGCGGCTTCGCGCTCGCCGTGACCGCCGACGGCGAGGCGCGCACGGTACGGCTCTTCGCCGGCCTCTGGATGGCCCGGGGCCGCCTCGACGTGCGGCTCTCCACCGGGGGGCCGACCAGCACGTTGCGGATGGAGGACCCGCACACCCAGCACACCGCCGAGTTCACGGTCCGGTTCCGGGCGCCCCGCGGGGCGAAGCTGCTGGTGAACTGGACGGTGGAGGAGTCCTTCGGGGACTGCGGCAACGTCAGCGTGCAGGCGGTCGGGCTGCGCTGACCGCTGTTCGCGCGGTGCCGCCCGCCGGCCGGGAGTAGCGTGGGCGCGATGGCCGGCCGACGACCCGGGAGGGGATCCATGACGGCGAGCGAGCAGGTGCTGGACAGCCCGGAGGGGTGGGTCGCCGAGCACATCCGCCGGTATGTCGAGACCGACGGCGCGGAGGGCCACGAGTGGCGTCCCGGCGTCTGGACCCTGCTGCTGACCACCCGGGGCCGGCGCAGCGGCAAGCTGCGGCGCACCGCGCTGATCTACGGCCGGGACGGCGACGCCTACCTGGTGGTCGGCTCCCAGGGCGGCGCCCCCGAGCACCCCGCCTGGTATCTCAACCTGCTCGCCGAGCCGGAGGTGCAGGTGCAGGTCGGCGCGGAGAAGTTCACCGCCCGGGCACGCCTCGCCACGCCCGAGGAGAAGCCCCGGATGTGGCGGACCATGAGCGCGATCTGGCCGGCGTACGACGGGTACCAGACCAGGACCGACCGGGAGATCCCGGTGGTGGTGCTCGAACGGGTCTGACCCCGCCCTTACCTCGCGGGTAATCGACCTGGGGGCGCGTCGGCCGGAGAATCGGTGCCGGACCCCGCGCCGGAGAGCCGGCGCACCTGCTCAGGGAGGTGCCATGCCCGCGTTCGCGCTCGCCCACCTGCGTACCCCGCAGGTCAACGACGACGTCATCGAGTACCTGGAGCGGATCCAGGCGACCCTCGACCCGTACGCGGGTCGGTTCCGGGTGCACGGCGTCCAGCCCGAGGTGATCGAGGGGGAGTGGCCGGGCACCGTGGTGATCATCGAGTTCCCGGACGTCGAGCGGGCCCGCGCCTGGTACGCCTCCCTGGCCTACCAGGACATCCTGCCGCTGCGGCTGCGGCACATCGAGGGCTCGGCGATCATCGTGCAGGGTGTCGGGCCGGACTACGATGCCGGCCGGACGGCCGCCCGGCTCCGCGCGGACGCCGCGACCGCCGGCTGAGCCGGGGACAGTCTGTCCGTCGCGCCGCGACGGTGGCGTCGTAGCGTCCGGATGTCCGGGTCCGACCATCCTGTGTGGAGGCTCCACCGATGAGCAGCACCGCCCGCGTCCGTCCCGCCGTCCCGCGGGGCGGGTGACCCGTCCGGTGGGTGGCTGCGGGAGATTCCGCTGCCGCCGTACGTGACCGGCGAGGACGCCCAGTTCGCGGTGCGGGCGGTGGTGGTGCACGCGCCGCGGCGCTGGTCCGGCGGGACGGTCTGCCGCAACGACGCCAGCCCGCACCCGTGCCGGCTGCACCGGTGGGGCCAGCGGGTGCTCACGCTGCGCGGGCTGCCAGCCGCCGAGATCGACGCGCTGATCGAGCGTGGCGACCCGACCGAGCCCCCACACCGGCCCGGCGCCTGACCCGTCGCCGCGGGCCCCGCCCCTTTGGGGGACGGGGCCCGCGCCGGGTCAGCAGGCGATCGGCTTCACCCAGGAGCACTCCAGGCCCTCCGGCACCCGCGGTGCGTCCGGCTCCGTCGGCACCGCCAGCCGCGCCGTGGTCGCCTTCTCGGTGTACGAGGCGAGCGCGATGGCGATCTGGTCCTCCAGCCCCTTCACCGAGGAGGTCAGGTAGTTGTTGAGCACGATCGAGAAGGCCAGCAGGTGGCCGTCGGCGTCGGTGACGTAGCCGGAGAGGCTGGACACGCCGGTCAGGCTGCCGGTCTTGGCGTGCACGTTGTTCGCCGCGACCGTCCCGCGCATCCGGCTGCGCAGCGTCCCGCCGACGAAGCGTTCGGCGTTGCCGGCGACCGGCAGGGCGGCGTACCAGGTGTCGAACCAGGGCTCGGCACGGACCGCGGCGAGCAGCGCGACGAACTCCGCCGGCGGGATCAGGTTGCGCCGGGAGAGGCCAGAGCCGTCACGCTGGCGCAGCGTCCCGGTGTTCACGCCGCTGTCGCCGACGTACTCGCCGATCGCGGCGAGCCCGGCCGACCAGGTCCCGGAGCCGGAGATGACCCGGCCGAGCTCCTTGGTCAGCACCTCGGCGTGGCCGTTGTTGGAGAGCTTGAGGAACGGCACCATCAGGTCGGCCAGCGGCATCGAGTCGTGCCGCGCGACCGGCTTCGCGTCGTCCGGGGTGGCCTGCCCGAGCACGGTCCGGCCGAGCACCCGGACGCCGTGCCGCAGCAGCGCGGCCCGGAAGATGTCGGCGGCGTAGCCGGTCGGCTCCCAGACGGTCATCCAGTCGCTCTCCGGCGCCTCGCCGACCGCGATCTGTCCGGTCACCACGATGGTGTTGCTCCCGTGGTCGCGCTCGAAGGAGATCGTCGTCTCCCCGTCGGCGACCGTCTCGGCCCGGTTGTCGATCCGGAGGTAGCCGTTGGGCGGGGTCATCGTCACCACCGGCGGCGCGCCCGCGCCGGCCGCCGGGGCGGCTTGCACGATCACCGTGCCGGCGTCGTAGTCGGTGTCCGGCGCCACGGTCAGCGCCGAGACCTGGGCGGCGTAGTAGTAGGACTCGTCGTCCCAGGTCCAGTCGGGACCCAGCCGGGTGCGGTCGTACCGGGTGTCGTCGGCGACCAGGTTCCCGGTGACCACCCGGACGCCCTCGGCCGCGACCTGGGCGGCCAGCTCGTCGTAGTCCCCGGCCAGCATGGTCGGGTCGCCGCCGCCGCGCAGGTACAGGTTGCCGGAGAGCAGCCCGGCGCGCCGCGCGCCGCTGCCGGCGACGTCGGTGGTGAACCGGTGGCCGGGGCCGAGCAGTTCCAGCGCCGCGGTCGAGGTGAGCAGCTTGGTGTTGGAGGCCGGCACCAGCCGGCGGTCCCCGTTGCGCTGGTAGAGGGTCTGGCCGGTGGTGGTGTCCACGACAACCACACCGGCCTGCGCCCCGGCCAGGCGGGAGTCGGCGAGGACGGCGTCGATGGTGGCGTTCAGCCGGGTCTGCGCGGGGGTGGGCGACTCGGCTGTGGCGGTGGGGGCGCCGGCGGTGGCCGCGGTGGCGACCAGCGTCAGCACCGCGAGCGTCCGGGGGAAGAGACGACGATCCATGCGTCGATGCTGCCATGGAGGTTTCTTCCAGAGAAGCCTCTGCCCCGAAAGTTATTTCCGATCAGGGTGGGTGCGGCGGTGCGGCCGGACGATCGGCGGCCCGGCGGCCGACCGATCCGACGGTGTGCCGGCGGGCGTCCTCCATGCCGTCGAGCTTATGGACATCCGGGTCGGTCCGGGCCGGGAAACCCCTGGTCGCCGCCCCGATTACCCGTTTCGGGGCGGGTCACGCCCGGCACCGGCCGGCACGGTGTCGACTGATCCCGCTCTATTTGACGGATGCCCGACCAGGGGGCAACGTAGGCCATGAGGGGCGTTCAAGCTGCCCTGGTTTGCACGGCGAAGACCGATTCGCCTTCCTGGGCCCGGGCCCGGCCCGCGCGGTCGCGCCGAACCACCGCGATCCCGAACAGCCACGAGGAGTTCCGCCATGCTGACCATGACCGACAACGCCATGATGGTGATCCGCGACCTCGCCGTCCAGGAGGACGTCGGCGAGGACGGCGGCCTGCGCATCGCCGCCGACACCGACGCCGGCTCGCTCTCCATCGAGCTGGTGCCGCAGCCGGCGCAGGGCGACCAGGTGGTCGACAACGAGGGTGCCCGGATCTTCCTCGACGCCGACGCCGCCGAGCTGCTCAACGACACCTCCGTCGACGCGACCGTCGACGACGAGGGGATCGTGCAGTTCGGCTTCACCGAGAGGGAGTGACCGGCTCGGCTCAGCCCGCGCGGCGGGTCTCCCCGCCCCGGTGCGGCCGGCCGGACCGTCCCCGCTCGGGGGCGTCCTGGCCGGCGCCCCAGGGCCCGGGCCGCTGCCCGCGGTCCGGCCGGAGCAGCGTGCCCAGCACGTACGCCAGATGGTGCGACGTGGTCCACGCCGCCCAGTTGCTCGCCGACCCGGCGCCCGCCCCGCGCCGGGCGCGGCGCAGGATCTCGTGGTCGCCCCAGGAGAACGCCGCCCCGGCCGTCGGCCAGTGCGGGGCCGCCACCAGCGTCCGGCACAGGTCGGCGAAGCGGTCGTCGCCCCGACCGCCCCGCCGCGACCAGCGGTAGACCCACCAGGCCCCGTCGGCCGTGTAGCGCAGCGTCGGCAGCCGGTCGCCGGGGCCGTCCGCGCCCGGCACCGCGGAGCCGACGCCGTAGTCGCCGTACCCCACGCCGAGGTCGGCCAGGCGCTGCCAGAGCTGCCAGTCGAAGCGGTCGAGGCGTACCGGTTCGTCGGTGGGGAGGCGGGCCAGGGTCGGCGGCATCCCGCCGGCCGCCACGGTGACCGAGCGCCAGGCGTGCCGCCGGGCCCAGTCCAACAGCCGCCGGACCCGGGGCTCGGCCAGCCGCACGTCCGCCGGGCAGCAGACGTCGCCCGCGTCGACGAGCAGGTCGCACTGCTCCGGGACCAGCCGGGCGAGCCGCCAGACCCGCTCGACCGCGGTCGTCGTCGCGTCCGGGCCCGCCCGGTCCTGCCCGGTCCGCAGCCGGACCACGGCCCGCCGGGCGTACGCCCGCGCGGCCACCCCGTGCGCCACCAGCCGCCGGTCGCTCTCCGCCAGCCCGACCACCGGCACCAGGGGTACGCCCCAGCGGACCAGCTCGCTCTCCGGAGCGTCCGGCAGCGCGGAGACGTCGACGGCCGGCAGCAGCCCGGCCGGCAACCGGCCGACGAGGTCCACCGTGCACGGATCGACCACGCAGACGTCGAGAACCGGAGCGAGCAGCGCAACGGCGGCGTCGTCGAAATGGGCCAGTGCCTCGAGCTCACCCCGACGACCGGCCAGAAGGGGGCGGTAGACCGGTTCCGCCGCCCGACCCCCGTGGGCGGGCACCATACTTCAGGGTAGCGAGACATCGGCGCCGATCACAGGCTTTCCGGCCAGCGGTCCGGCCAGCGGTCCGGCCAGCGGTCCGGCCAGCGGTCCGGCCAGCGACCGGGCTGCGCCGCACCGCGCGCCGACCCGCTCCGGGGGGTCGGGGCGGACGTGGCCCCCCGACCCCGGCAGGTGATCGGTCACTCAGTCGTCGTCCCGCTCGTCGGTGCGGTCGCCGCCGTGGTCGTCGGCCCACTTCCGCTCGATCTCGACCACGGTGCCGTTGCCCCGGTCGACCTTGACCTCGAGCCCGGCGCCGCCCTTGACAACCGTGAAGCTCCACACCGGATGCGGTGCTCCCCCTCGGCCTCGATCTCCACGAACCGGCCGCCGCCACGTCACCTCGTCGACCCGGCTGGCCACCGGCATGTACGGTTCGGCGCCGCCGGCCACGCGGACCGCCCCTTCCACCTGGCCGTCCTCGCCAGAGCGGGGCGGCGGGGCGCGGGCGGCCGCACAGACGAGCGCACGGCGCCGCTCGACAGAAGTCGTAACGTCGCCGCGCTCTGGCCGTCTCCCACCACCGCAGCCGTACGGCGGTACGACAGCGGGGACCTGGCTCGACCGGCCGGCCGTGCACCGGTCTTGGCGCTCCAGATGCCCGTCCTGAGGGGATCCAAACCACGGAGCAGTGGGGAATTCCACCATCTGTGAGTCCCGGCGTGACCGCGGGCCCGACCGGGTATGTGCGCGCCATGGAGCATTTCACGATCGCGACCGTCGCCGAGAAGAGCCCGGACTTCCGCCGGGTGCTCTGGACCGGGGAGCACACCCAGCTGGTGATCATGACGATCCCGCCGGGCGGGGAGATCGGCGAGGAGGTCCACGAGGGCATCGACCAGATCCTGACCTTCGTCAGCGGCACCGGCGAAGCCCGGGTGGCCGGCGAGAAGAAGGAGGTCGTCTCCGGCGACCTGGTGGTCGTACCGGCCGGCACGAAGCACAACTTCGTCAACACCGGCCCCAACCCGCTGGTCCTCTACACCGTCTACGGCCCGCCCGAGCACGCCGACCAGGCCGTGCACCGGACCAAGGAGGAGGCCGACGCGGCGGAGGCGGCCGGCCAGGACGAGCCGCCGACCGCCTGACGGCCCGGCCTGAAAACGCCGCGTCCGGGTACCCCGGGCGGGTGGACCAGCCGGCGATCTCCGACTACGGATTCATCTCCGACTGCCGCTCCGGCGCCCTGGTCGCCCGGGACGGGTCGGTCGACTGGTGGTGCCCGGACCGCTTCGACACGACCTCGGTCTTCGGCCGGCTCCTCGACCCGGACGCCGGCCACTGGCGGATCGCGCCGCTGGCCACGAGCCGGGTGGAGCGGGCGTACCAGCCGGACACCCTGGTGCTGCGGACCGTCCACCACACCCCCGAGGGGAGCGTCGCGGTCACCGACGCGCTCGCCGCCGAGCTGGGCGCCCGCAGCCACGAGCTGGGGATGAACTCGCCGGCGGTGCTGCTGCGGGTGGTCGAGGGGCTGAGCGGGCGGGTACGGATGCACCTCGACTTCGCCCCGCGCCCGGAGTACGGGCTGCTCACCCCGTACCTGCACGAGCAGCCGGACGGCGGGGTGCTGGCCACCGCCGGGCCGGTGGCGCTGGTGCTGCGCGGGGGCGGGCAGCCGCTGCGCGTGGACGGGGACCGGGTCGGGTGCACGTTCGAGGTCGCCGCCGGCCAGACGGTCGGCTTCGACCTGGCGTACGCCCCGGTCTACGGCCCGCCGCCGGCGCGGTTGGACCCGGTCGCCACGCTCGCCGAGACGGTGCGGGCGTGGGAGGCGTACCGGGAGGCCCACCATTACGACGGCGAGTACCGCGCGCAGGTCCGGCACAGCGCCACCGTGCTCACCGGCCTGACGTACGCCCGCAGCGGCGCGGTCGCCGCGGCCCTGACCACCTCGCTGCCCGAATGCATGGGCGGCGACCGCAACTACGACTACCGCTACTCCTGGCTGCGCGACTTCTCGATGACGATGCGCGCGCTCTGGGTGGCGGCCTGCCCCAACGAGGCGACCCGCCTCTTCGCCTGGGCGGCCCGCTCGATCGGCCGGGTCGGGGACCAGCCGGTGCCGGTGCTGTTCGGGCTGCAGGGGGAGCGGGACATCTCCGAGCACGAGTGCCCGCACCTGCGCGGGTACGCGGACAGCCGTCCGGTGCGGATCGGCAACGACGCCTGGCGGCAACGGCAGCTCGACGTGCCCGGCGAGGTGATCGCGGCGGTCTGGCGGCTGCACGACTACCTCGGTGACACCTTCGAGATGGAGCTGCGGGAGATGGTGGTGAGCCTGGCCGAGCAGGTCGCCAACACCTGGCAGCTGCCGGACCGGGGGATGTGGGAGACCCGGGACATCGAGCGGCACTACCTGTCGTCGAAGGTGCTCTGCTGGGTGGCGCTGGACGGGGCGGTGAAGCTGGCGCCCCAGCTCGGTGACCGGGCCGACCCGCGCCGCTGGGCGGCGATCCGGGACGAGATCCGGGCGACCGTGCTGCGGGAGGGCTGGAACGAGCGGATCGGCGCGTACACCGGGTCCTTCGGCTCGGTGGAGCTGGACGCCTCGGCGCTCTTCCTGCCGGTGGTGCAGTTCCTGCCGGCGACCGACCCGCGGATGCGCTCCACCATCGAGGTGGTGGAGCGTGAGCTGGGCACCGAGAGCGGGCTGGTGCGGCGCTGGAACACCGACCCGGCCGGCTTCGTGCTCTGCTCGTTCTGGCTGGTGGAGTGCCTGGTGATGGCGGGCGAGCGGGACCGGGCCCGGGCGTTGTTCGAGAAGGTGCTCGGGCACGCGAACGACCTGGGCCTCTTCGCCGAGCAGGTAGACCTGAGCACCGGTGCCCAGCTCGGCAACACCCCGCAGGCGCTGTCGCACATCGGGCTGGTCAACGCCGCCTGGCGGCTGACCGATCCCGCCACCGACTGAGCGGGCGGGATCCTGCCCGGCCTGGTCGGCGTCTCACAGCACCGGTACGCCCGACACGTCCACCGTCTCCGGATACTTCAGCCCCGCGCCGGTGTTCAGCACCACCACCCGCTCGCCGGCCCGGATCCAGCCCCCGGCCCGCAGGTGCCGGGCCGCCGACAGGCAGGCCGCCCCCTCCGGGCAGAGCAGCAGCCCCTCCCGGGCGGCGAAGTCCCGCAGGTCGGCCAGGATCTCCGCGTCGTCCACCGCGATCGCGGTCCCGCTGCTCTCCCGCAGCGCGTCCAGGATCAGCTCGTCGCCCAGCGGCGACGGCACGGTGATGCCGAAGGCCACGGTGTGCGCGTTCGCCCACGGGGTCGCCCGCGGCTCCCCGGCGGCGAACGCCCGCACGATCGGCGCGCAGCCGGTGGACTGCACCGCCACCAGCCGGGGCAGCTTCTCCTCCACCCAGCCCAGCTCGCGCAGCTCGTGCAGCGCCTTGTGGATGCCGATCAGCCCGACCCCGCCGCCGGTCGGATAGATGATCACGTCGGGCACCTGCCAGCCGAGCTGCTCGACGATCTCGTACCCCATGGTCTTCTTGCCTTCCAGGCGGTACGGCTCGCGCAGCGTGCCCGCGTCGAAGATCCGCCCGCCCGACTCCGCGACCAGGCCGGCGACCCACCGGCCGGCGTCGCTGATCAGGCCGTTGACCAGGCGCAGGTCGGCCCCGGCGGCCAGGCACTCCCGACGGCAGATGGTCGGCGCGTCCAGCGGCATGGCGATGGTCGCGCCGATCCCGGCCCGGGCCGCGTACGTCGCCCAGGCCGCTCCCGCGTTGCCGTTGGTCGGCATGGCGATCCGCTCGACGCCCAGCTCCCGGGCCCGGCTCACCCCCACCGCCGCGCCGCGCGCCTTGAACGACCCGGTCGGGGTGAGCCCCTCGTCCTTGACGATCAGGTCCGGGATGCCGATCTCCGCGCCGTACGCCGGGGCGCGCAGCAGCGGCGTCCAGCCCTCGCCCAGCGTGGTGACGAACCGGGCGTCGGCCACCGGCAGCAGCTCCCGGTAGCGCCAGAGGTTCGCCGGGCGGAGCCCGAACTGCTCCGGGGTCACCGCGGCGGCCACCGCGGCCAGGTCGTAGCGGGCCAGCAGCGGGGAGCCGCAGTCGCAGAGGTTCTGCAACTTGTCCGCCGGGCGCTCCGTACCGCAGCACGGGCACTCCAGGTGCGTCAGGTGCACGATGCTCCTCAGCTCGTGTCGATGCTCAGCCAGCGTCGGCTGCGCCGACCCGGCTCGTACGGGGAGTCGAGCCGCTTGGCCACCACCCCCGGGAGCGCCTGCTCACCGGCGGTCCGCAGGGCGTCCGCACCGACCCCCGGGAACCACGGCGGAGTCTGCCAGTGCGGGCCGGCGAGCGCCAGACCGTCGAGCAGCTCCCGGCGCTCCGCGTACGGCACGTCGATGCTGGTCACGCCCTCCAGCCAGAGCAGGTCGAAGATCAGGAACTGGGCCTCCGGGCCGCCCCGGCCGGTCGGCGGCCGGACCCGGCCCGCGCCGTCGATCCGGACCAGCACGCCGTCCAGCACCGCCTCCGTCGGCGCCAGCTCCTCCGCCAGCGCCCGCAGCCACGGGTACGTCCCGGTGATCTCCTCGTCGGTCTCCGCCAGCAGCCGCAGTCGGCCGCCGGAGACGTACGCCATCGCCCGGACCCCGTCCCAGCGCAGCTCGTACCCCCACGCGGACTCGTCCTTCGGCAGCCGACCGGCCTTCGTCGGGTGCATCGGCCGGACCAGCTCCGGCCCGCTGGTCCAGCCGGGCGGCGGCGGATCGGTCCGGCGGACCATCCAGTCCCGGCCGCCGGTGGCGAAGAGCACGTAGCGGCCCTTCGTCCGCTTCCCGTCGAGCACCACGATCACCTCGTCGTCGCGCCACTTCTCCGCGCGGTACGTCCCGGTGTCGTGGATGGTCATCTTCCCGCCGCCGTACTCGCCCGCCGGGATCTCGCCGTGGAAGGTGAGGTACTCCATCGGGTGGTCCTCGGTGTGCACGGCCAGGTGGTTGCGGCCGGGCTCGCGGGGCAGGCCGCGCGGCACCGCCCAGGAGGCGAGCACCCCCTCGTGTTCCAGCCGCAGGTCCCAGTGCAGCCGGCGGGCGTGGTGCTGCTGGATGACGAACCGGGCCTTCGCGCGGCCCGCCCGCGCCGGCTCCGGGGTCCGTTCCGGCACCGGTTCGGGGGTACGCTTCGCGTCCCTCCGCCGCCGGTACTCCTCCAGCCGGTCCGCCACCCCCGCATTCTGCGGCACCCCGGGGCCGCTCGCAGGGCGCCGCCCGGACGATTCGTCCCCGTTCCCCGGAAAGCCGCCCCGCCGCGCCCTTCCGGCCGCAGCCGCCGCTGTCGTCCCGCTCCGACCGGTTCCGGAGGTGTCGGCGGGGCGCCGGCATGGCGGGCCTGATCAGGGGTAGAACAGCCGCCATGACCAGTGCTGAACAGCCCACCGTCCCGCTCGCCGGCGACGTCCGGATGCCGCTGCTCGGCTTCGGCACCTGGCAGGCCACCGGCGAGGCCGGCTACATGGCCGTGCTCGCTGCCCTCGACGCCGGCTACCGGCACATCGACACCGCCACGATGTACGGCAACGAGGAGGACGTCGGCCGGGCGATCCAGGAGAGCGGGCTGCGCCGGGAGGACGTCTTCCTCACCACGAAGCTGCCGCCGGACCGGGTGGGCCGGGAACGGGAGACCATCGAGACGAGCCTGCGCGCCCTCGACACCGAATACCTCGACCTGTGGCTGATCCACTGGCCGCCGTCCGCGCCGGGCGACAGCATCCCGGCCTGGCGGGAGCTGCTCGCCGCCCGAAACGAGGGGCTGACCCGCACCGTCGGGGTGAGCAACTACAGCATCAGCCAGATCGACGAGCTGATCCAGTCCACCGAGGAGACCCCGGCGGTCAACCAGATCCGCTGGAGCCCGTCGCTGTACGACCGGCAGACGCACGCCGCCCACCGGGACCGCGGCGTGGTGCTGGAGGGCTACAGCCCGTTCAAGACCAGCGACCTCTCCCACCCGGTGCTGGTGCGGATCGCCCAGGCGCACGACGTCTCCCCGGCACAGGTGGTGCTCCGCTGGCACATCGACCACGAGATCGTGGTGATTCCGAAGTCGGTCACCGCGGACCGGATCCGGGCCAACGCCGACATCTTCGGGTTCTCGCTGACCGCGGAGGAGATGCGCGACATCGACGCCCTGGGGCGCTGACCGCGGCGGAAAGGGGCAGCGAGATGGATCGTTCCGCCGCCGGCAGGCCGCCTTGGTCGGGCCGGGGCCGTTCGCGCGCGGCTCGGGCCTGCACGGCCGTCCGGCCGGCCGCACCCTGGCCGACCTGCCGCACGTCGTCGCCGGGCGGGGTGGAAGCCGCGGCGGTGGTGTCGTCGCGGCGCGCCGACGAGTGGCCGCGGCAGGGCCGATGGGCCCTACCCCCCGTCGATCGCGGCGAGTAATGTCTTGCCTCCAACGCGTGCCGAACCCCTCCGGAGGCGTACACCACGATGGGTGGCTCCCCCCTGCGCATCCTCGTCGTCGGCGCGGGCATCGCCGGTCTGGCTGTGGCCCGGGCGCTGCGCCTCGCGGGGTTCCGGCCCGACGTCACCGAGAAGCTGCCCCCCACCGAACTGGCAGACACCGGCCTCTACCTGCCCGGCAACGCGGCCAGGGCGCTGCGCCGGCTCGACCTCGACGGACCGGTCCGCCCACTTGGCCAGGTGATCCACCGCCAGCGCTTCCTGGACGCCGCCGGCGCGCCGCTCTGCGAGGTCGACCTCGACGCCCTCTGGGCCGCGGTGGGGGAGTGCCGGGCGCTGCCCCGCGCCGAACTGCACCGGGTGCTGCTCACCGGGGCCGGCGGCGCCGTCCGGCACGGCGCCGAGGTCAGCACCGTCGAACCGGGCCCGGGCCGGGTCGCCGTCGGCTTCACCGACGGCACCTCCGGGGAGTACGACCTGGTGATCGGCGCCGACGGGCCGCGCTCGGCGGTCCGCACCCTCGCCGCCCTCGGCGGCCCGCCCCGACCCGCCGGGCAGGTGGTCTACCGCGGCGTGGTGCGCGGCGGGCCCCGGATCGCCGACTGGACCGCCCTGCTCGGCCAGCGGTCCGGCTTCCTGCTGGTACCGATCGGCGCCGGGCGGCTGTACTGCTACGCCGACGAGGCCGGCACCGTCCCGCCGGCCGACCCGCTGGCCCGGCTGCGGGAGCTCTTC
Organism: Micromonospora kangleipakensis; assembly: GCF_004217615.1. Taxonomy (NCBI): domain Bacteria; kingdom Bacillati; phylum Actinomycetota; class Actinomycetes; order Micromonosporales; family Micromonosporaceae; genus Micromonospora; species Micromonospora kangleipakensis. Next base: position 2,178,783 of record NZ_SHLD01000001.1, read on the forward strand.
GCCGGCTACGGCGGACCGGTGCCCGAGGTCCTGGCCGCCCTGGACCAGGTGCACGTCGGCATCACCGAGGAGGTGGAGCTGGGCCGCTGGTTCCACGGCCGGGTGCTGCTCGTCGGTGATGCGGCCCACGCCACCGCGCCGACCCTCTCCCAGGGTGCCGCCATGGCCCTGGAGGACGCCGTCGTGCTCGCCGAGTCGCTGAAGGCCGCCGGCAGCGTCGAGGCCGCGCTGCTGGCGTACGAGAGCCGGCGGCGACCGCGTACCCGATGGGTGCGGGACCGGACCCGGGACCGCAACCGGACCCGCGACGTGCCGCCGGCGCTGCGCGACCCGCTGCTGCGCGGGCGCGGCGGACGGATCTTCCAGGAGCACTACCGGTTGCTGGTCGACCCGCTCTGACGGTCGCCCGGGCGGGCGATGATCGTAGCCGGCCACCCCACGCGGCGAGGCCACCTCACACGGACTATCCTCCTTGCGGATGACGGCTCGCAGACACAGTGCGCGCCGAGCGGGACAACCGAGAACCGGAGGCCACTCGTGACCACCGTCGCACCCAAGCCGGTCGTGACCCGGCCCTGGCCGGTCCGAGAGCCGGTCAAGGGGTCGGCAATCGCGCGGCTGCTGCGCACCACGGACGCGAAGCAGATCGGGATCATGTACATGGTCACCGCGTTCGCGTTCTTCATGATCGGTGGCCTGATGGCCCTGATCATGCGCGCCGAGCTGGCGCAGCCGGGCCTGCAGTTCCTCTCGCCCGAGCAGTACAACCAGCTCTTCACCATGCACGGCACGATCATGCTGCTGTTCTTCGCGACGCCGATCGTGTTCGCCTTCGCGAACTACGTGGTGCCGCTGCAGATCGGCGCACCGGACGTGTCGTTCCCCCGGCTGAACGCCTTCGCCTACTGGCTCTACCTGTTCGGCGGCACGCTGGCCGTGGCGGGCTTCATCAGCCCCGGTGGCGCGGCCGACTTCGGCTGGACGGCGTACACCCCGCTGAGCACCGTCGAGCACTCGCCGGGCGTCGGCGCGAACATGTGGGTGGTCGGCCTGGCCATCTCGGGTCTGGGCACCATCCTCGGCGCGGTCAACCTGATCACCACGATCCTGACCCTGCGCGCCCCCGGCATGACCATGTTCCGGATGCCGATCTTCACCTGGAACATGCTGGTCACCAGCCTGCTGGCGATCCTGGTCTTCCCGCTGCTCGCCGCCGCGCTCTTCGCGCTCGCCGCGGACCGCCTGATCGGCGCTCACGTGTACGACCCCGCCACCGGCGGCCCGATGCTCTGGCAGCACCTGTTCTGGTTCTTCGGGCACCCTGAGGTCTACATCGTGGCGCTGCCGTTCTTCGGCATCATCACCGAGATCATCCCGGTCTTCTCGCGGAAGCCGATCTTCGGTTACAAGGGCCTGGTCGCCGCCACCATCTCGATCGCCGCCCTGTCGATGAGCGTCTGGGCGCACCACATGTTCGCCACCGGTCAGGTGCTGCTGCCGTTCTTCAGCTTCCTGAGCTACCTGATCGCCGTGCCGACCGGCATGAAGTTCTTCAACTGGATCGGCACCATGTGGCGGGGCCAGATCACCTTCGAGACCCCGATGCTCTGGGCGGTCGGCTTCCTGGTGACCTTCCTCTTCGGCGGTCTGACCGGTGTGCTGCTCGCCAGCCCGCCGCTCGACTTCCACATCACCGACTCGTACTTCGTGGTGGCGCACTTCCACTACGTGCTCTTCGGCACGATCGTGTTCGCCGTGTTCGCCGGCATCTACTTCTGGTTCCCGAAGATGTTCGGCCGGATGCTCGACGAGCGCCTGGGCAAGGTGCACTTCTGGCTGACCATGATCGGCTTCCACACCACCTTCCTGGTGCAGCACTGGCTCGGCGCCGAGGGCATGCCGCGCCGGTACGCCGACTACCTGCCCGGCGACGGCTTCACCACGCTGAACACGATCTCCACGATCGGCGCCTTCATCACCGGTATCTCGACCCTGCCGTTCATCTGGAACTGCTGGAAGTCGTACAAGACCGGCCCGGTGGTCGAGGTCGACGACCCGTGGGGTCACGGCAACTCGCTCGAGTGGGCGACCAGCTCGCCGCCGCCGCTGCGCAACTTCGACCGGATGCCGCGGATCCGCTCCGAGCGGCCGGCGTTCGACCTGAAGTTCCCGGAGCTGGCCGCCGGCCAGAGCCTGGCCGGCCCGCCGGAGGGCGGCGCCAAGCCGCTGACCAGCGAGTCCAACGGTGGCGCCAGCTACCAGGAGGACACCGCCGGCAACCTCGACCAGCGCTGACCCGCTGCGACACCGCGCCCCGGGCGCCGTACCCCTGAACAGGGGTGCGGCGCCCGGCGCCGTTTCTGCCGGGTCCCGGCTCCCGCTCGGCCCCTTTGCCGAGTGACGGTCCGCCGGCCAGGCTCGCCGGTCGCCGGGTGCGGCGGCCGCCTCGACGATCGGCAGCGCGGGGCAGGAACGGCTACGGACGGTAGTGCCTGTGGGGGCGGCGCTCGTCACGAGCGATATGACTCTCAGGCATATTTATGACTCTCAGGTATATCGCTCACCCGGCACCCGGGGGTGGGTAGCGGCGGCTGCCGCCCGTGGCTGACAGCAACTCCCGGGAGGTTGGGGGTCTCCGCGGTGCTGGGAAGCCGCGATATCCCGGAAGTTGCGTGCAGCAGGGGCAGGGTCTCGGGGCCCGAGCGGCGGCGGGCGTTCGACAGCCGGCCGGCGGGCGGCAGTGAGGGGCTGCGCCGGCGCGGCGGGGGTCAGGTGGTGACGGTGACCAGCTCGGCGGGGACGGCCTCGCCGGCGGTCTCCCGGCGGTGGCGCAGCTCGACGGGGAGCACGACGAGGGCGACCAGCACCCCGATGGCGCCGGTGACCGCGAAGCCCCAGAGGGGCGCCGAGGCGTCGATCACCGCGCCGGCGAGCGGGGCGCCGACGGCGATGCCGACGGTGACCGCGGAGCCGTGCAGGCCCATCGCCTCGCCGCGTACGCCGGCGGGGGCGAGCCGGCTCACCGCGTCGGAGGTCGCGGCGATGGTGGGGGCGCAGAGCGCCCCGGCCGGGACGAGTGCCAGGCAGAGCAGCCACCAGTGCGACCCGCCCAGCCCGACCGGGATGGTGCAGAGGCTGAGCGCGGCCATCAGCGCCAGCGGCGAGAAGGACCGGCTGACCGCCCCGTACGCGAACCCGCCGACCAGCGACGCGACCGCCCACATGGCCAGCACGGCTCCGGTCCAGCCGACCTCGCCGCTGGACCGCAGCACGGCGACCACCGCGACGTCGGTGCCGCCGAGCACCAGGGTGGCGGCGAGGCTCACCGCCAGCACGGCGAGCAGCCGGGGCGTGAGCCATTCGCGGCGGGGCACCTTCCGGTGCGGGCCCGCCGGCTCGTCGGCGCTGCGGGTGGGCGGGTTCAACAGCCAGAACGCGACGCCGGAGGCGACGATCCCGGCACCGACCGCCCAGAGGGTGGTGCGGGGGGAGATGGCGGTGGCCAGCGCCACGGCGAGCGCCGGACCGACCATGAACGACAGCTCGACCGACATCGAGTCCAGCGCGTACGCCGGGCGGCGGCGCTCGACCGGGACCAGCGCGGCCACCGACTGACGGACGACCGAGAAGACCGGCAGGGCGAGCAGCCCGGCCAGGAACGCGGCCGGCAGCAGCACCGGGTACGACAGCGCGGGGGCGCTGGCCCAGAAGACCGCCTCGGCGACGGTGGTCAGGACGAGGACCGGTCGCAGTCCGCGCCGGTCCACCAGCCGGCCGAGCAGGGGCGAGCCCAGCGCGGCGCCGATGGTCGATGCTGCGCCGACCAGGCCGGCCGCGCCGTATCCCCGGCCGAGGTCGAGCACGACGTAGAAGGTGAGCGTCACCCCGGTCGCGGTGAGCGGGATGCGCGCCAGCACCGACACCAGCAGCAGCGACCGGAGACCGGGCAGGGCGAGTGCCTGCCGGTAAGGCTTCAAGTTCACGACGGTCCGTACCTCCGGCGCCATCCTCGACCGGGGGTACGACAGCCGCAAGCGATTACCTCCTCAAGCGGTCCTGATCACAGGCTCGCCGACCGTGGAGACCCCGGCGCCGTCCATCGCCCGCAGCGCCACGTCGAGGGTCGCCGGCGCGACCGCGGCGGTGAGATCCAGCAGCACCGTGGTGCCGAAGCCCTCCTGGACGGCGTCCAGTGCGGTGGCCCGGACGCAGTGGTCGGTGGCGATGCCGACCACCTCCACCCGGTCCACCCCCCGCGCCCGCAGCCAGTCGGCCAGGCACTCGCCGTCGTCCGCGTGCCCCTCGAAGCCCGAGTACGCGGCCGCGTGCTCGCCCTTGTGGAAGATCGCCTCCACCCGCCCGGTCTCCAGGTTCTGGTGGAACTCGGAGCCGGCGGTGCCGACCACGCAGTGCCGGGGCCAGGAGTCGACGTAGTTCGGCGGCTCACCGAAGTGCGCACCGGGGTCGACGTGGTAGTCCTTGGTGGCGACCACGTGGTCCCACCGGTCCGGCTCGCCGGCGAGCAGCCGGGAGATGCCGGCCGCCACGTCTGCCCCGCCGGCCACCGCGAGGGACCCGCCCTCGCAGAAGTCGTTCTGCACGTCCACGATGATCAGCGCGTTCGCCATCGGCGTGGCTCCTTCCGAGCGTTCAGGTCGCGGGTACGACGGTCACCGGTACGGCGGGGTCGCCGCCGGAGAGCTTCAGGCCCTCCCACGGGATGGAGATCAGGCACTGCCGCAGGTGCTCCCGCGACTCGTCCAGCGTCGGCAGCGCCACGGGCTCGCCGTCGACCACGAACGAGCGCTGGAGGAGCCGGTCGTTGGGCTGCCGGTCCGGTACGCCCTGCGGGACGATTATCTCGTCGGTGGCGGTGCCGGTGGGCTTGTGCCGGCGTACCGCCACCTTCCGGCCGCCGATGGTGGCCTTGTGCTCGGAGCGCTTGACCACCGGCCGCCCGTCCACCTCGACCAGTTTGTAGACCAGGCCGGCGGTGGGCGCGCCGGAGCCGGTCACCACGGCGGTGCCGGCGCCGTACATGTCGACCGGCTCGGCGGCGAGCGAGGCGATCGAGTACTCGTCGAGGTCGCCCGAGACGATGATCTTGGTTTCGGTGGCGCCGAGCGAGTCGAGCAGTTCCCGGGACTGCTGGGCGATCACCGCCAGGTCGCCGGAGTCGATCCGGATCGCCCGCAGCTCCGGCCCGGCCACCTCGATCGCGTTGCGGATGCCCTGGCTGATGTCGTACGTGTCGACCAGCAGCGTCGTGTCCTTGCCCAGCGTGGCGACCTGCGAGGCGAACGCCGCCTTCTCATCGTCGTGCAGCAGGGTGAACGCGTGCGCGGCGGTGCCGGCGGTGGGGATGCCGTACCGCTGGCCGGCGGCCAGGTTCGAGGTGAACCGGAAACCGGCCAGGTACGCGGCCCGGGCCGCGGCCACCGCCGCCTCCTCGTGCGCCCGCCGGGACCCCATCTCGATCAGGGCCCGGCCCCGGGCGGCGGTCACCATCCGGGCGGCCGCCGCGGCGACCGCGCAGTCGTGGTTGAGCACCGACAGCACCAGCGTCTCCAGCACCACACACTCGGCGAAGCCGCCGGAGACGGTGAGGATCGGGGAGTTGGGGAAGAAGAGCTCGCCCTCGGCGTACCCGTCGACGTCGCCGGTGAAGCGGTAGTTGGCCAGCCAGTCGGCGGCGCGGTCGTCCACCACCCCGGTGCGGCGCAGGAAGTCGACCTCGTCGTCGTCGAACCGGAAGTCCCGGATCATCTCGACCAGCCGCCCGGTGCCGGCGACCACCCCGTAGCGGCGGCCCGCCGGCAGCCGCCGGCTGAACACCTCGAAGACGCAGCGGCGGTCGGCCGTGCCGTCCCGCAGGGCGGCGCTGACCATGGTCAGCTCGTAGTGGTCGGTCAGCAGCGCGGGGCGAAGGGTGCTCACCGGTCCAGCCTAGAGTTCAGGCGAGATCCCCGCCGTCGTGGCCCGGCATCGACCGGAGCACCGCCCTCAGCTCGGCCCGCCCGGCCACACCCAGCTTGCTGTAGACGCGCTGGAGGTGGTTCTCCACCGTCCGGCTGGAGAGGTAGAGCCGCTCCGCGATGGCCCGGCTGGTCACCCCGTCGGCGGCGAGGCGGGCCACCTCCCACTCGCGGTCGCTCAACGCCGGCCGGAGCTGTCGCAGCGCCGGCGTGGAGATCCGGTCGCAGCCGCCGAGCAGGGCGGCGAGCCGCTCCCGCGCCGGGCCGGTGGTGGCGGAGCGGCTCTGCCGCAGCCGGTGCAGCGCCATCGCGACCGCGTCGGCGGCGTACACGGTCAGGCCGAGCCCGGCCAGGCCCTCGGCGACGGCGAGCAGGTCGGTGGGGGAGTCCGCCACGGCGGCGCGGGCGTATCGGGCGAGCAGCGGCGGCAGCACCCCGTCGACCTGCTCGCAGAGCTCGGTCAGGCGTTGCGCCACCGTGCGCCGGCTGCCGTCGGTGCAGGTCGGGCCGACCGGGGCGGCGGCCTGGTCCAGCCGGACCAGGTCGAGCAGGACCAGCACCTCGTGGCCGGTGAGCCCGTCGGCGCGGAGCCGGTCGGCGAGCTGGCCGAGGTGCTTGGCCGCGCCGGGCAGGTCGCCGCTCGCCGCGAGCACCGCGCCCCGGGCCTGCTCCAGCCAGGGGTAGAGCACCGCCATCCCCGGGGCGTGGGTGCGGTCCGCCTCGGCCATCGCCTCCGCGGCGTGTAACGGGTCGCCGCGCAGCGCCGCCGCCTGGGCGCGCTCGGCGTGCGCCAGCCCGGCGTACACCCGGCTGGTGGCGAGTACCGCGCAGGCGCCCAGGCTGGTCTTCAGCGCCTCGTCGCTCTGCCCGCGCAGCCGCGCCGCGTACGCCTGGAGGATGGCCAGGTAGCCGCTGCCGAGCCGGAAGTCGCCGGCGCCCGCGAGGTCGGCGAACTCGTCCGCCACGATCGCGTCGATGCCGGCCAGGTCCCCGGAGAGCGCGAGCCGGGTGCCCCGCGCCAGCTCCATGGCGAGCTGGAGGTACGGCATGTCGCCCCGCCAGCGCGCCGCCTCGGCCTGCACCCGGGCGACCGCGGTCGCGCTGCGCCGGAACCGGCCCTGGGCGGCCTGGAGGTGGGCGATGGTGCACCGGGCCAGCTCCCGGGCGGCCACCGAGGCGGCCGGGCGGTCCAGCACGCCCTGGGCCAGCCGCAGCGCGGCGGTGGTGTCCAGCCGGTGCAGCCGCATGATGGCCTCGAAGGCGCGGACCCGGGCCAGGTCGGCCAGGTCGGTCAGCTCCTCGCTGCGGGCGGCGATCTCCTCCACCGTGGACTCCCGGCTCAGCCCCCAGTAGCTGACCATGCCGCGCACCGTCAGCCAGCGGCTGCGCCGCCGGTCGGAGCGGACGTCCCCCGCGACCGAGTCGAGCACCTCGATCGCCTCGTCCGGCCGGTCGGCGAACATCAGGATGGTGGCGAGCAGCTCGGCGGCGTCGAACCCGCCCTCGGCCTCCAGCGCCGCCCGGGCCAGCCGGGTCGCCAGCGGCACGTCGTACCGGCCGAAGGCCTGGGCCGCCGCGTCGAGGAGCAGGGCCGGGTCCTGCGCGGTGCCTGAGTCCAGTCGCCACACCGCCACCCGGAGCAGGTCGTCACGACGTCGCTTGCCGACCTGTTCCAGCAGGTCGGCCAGGGTCGCCTGGAGCCGGCGGGTCCGGCTCACCGGGCACTGCCGGCGCATCACCTCGCCGTAGAGCGGGTGGGCGAGCCGCACGTTCAGCCGCCGGTCGTCGTGTACGAGGCTGATCAGGCCGCGTTCCTCGGCGGTCTCCACGTCGGTCGGTTCCACCGCCCGCTCCAGGAGCTGCAGGCCGAGCGGCTCACCGAACGCGACCAGCTCGACCACCGACCGGACGCCGGGGGTGAGCTGGCCGATCCGGGTGTCGATCAGGTCGGTCAGGCTCGGCGCCAGCTCCAGCCGGCCGGTCCACTTCCAGATGCCGTACGTGCGGGTCAGCTCGGCGCCACCGGCGGCGGCCAGCACCAGCTCGCGCAGCAGCAGCGGGTTGCCCGCGGAGAGCCGGAACAGCCGGTCGGCCGAGCCGGCGTCGACCGGCCCGTCGAGGATCGCGGCGAGCAGCCCGGTGGTCTCGGCGGAACTCAGCGGGCCCAGCTCGACCAGGTCGACCAGGTCGTCGGTCCAGAGGGCACGGATCGGCAGCGGGATCTGCTCGCCGTTGCGCAGCGTCCCGAGCACGGTGGCGTTCTCGGCCCGGGAGATCAGGTGCACCAGCGCCGCCGAGGGCGAGTCGAGCAGGTGCGCGTCGTCGATCGCCAGCACGATGGTGCGCCCCGCCGCCTGCTCCTGCAGCAGGTCCACGGCCCAGCGCAGGATGCCGGCGGGGGAGAGGCCCTGGGGCTGGTCGGCCGGGAGCACCTGGACCAGCCCGCCGAAGGGCAGCGCGGCGGTGGTGGCGCTGGCCGAGACCGACCAGATCGCGTACCGGTCGGTGGGCAGGGCGGCGACTCCCTCCCGCAGCAGTCGGCTCTTGCCGACCCCCGCGCTGCCGCTGAAGAGCAGTCCACGCCCCTCCGGACTGCCGACCGCCGACAGCAGACGGTTGAGCTCATCCGTGCGGCCGACGAAGTCCCACCGACTCATCGCAGCAGCATATCGACGGTAATCCGTCCGCGCCTGCTCCGTCACGGAGCGAAGTTGAGTAGTCTGTTGATTACTGGTGAGTATCCGATGTGTTCGGCGGGGTGGGCCTGCGCCCGTACTCTTCCGGCATCCGGATGCCACCGCCGGATTTCCTCGCGACCGGCCCGCAACCCGGTCGCCCGCCCTGGGAGGCCGTCTGATGAAGCCGGGTCGCCTCCGCTCGGCCCATGTCCCCGAGGACGCGGGTGAGTCGACACAGCGGCTGTGCCGCGGGCCGATGCCCACCCGGCTCGGGGTGACCGCCCCGGGCCCGGACGAGCCGCTGGCCGTGGTGGCCGCCGGTCCGGCCGGCGCCGGCCGGCGCGCGGTGCTCGCCGCCCTGCTCGGGCTGGAGCCCGCGATGCTCGCCGTGCCGGCCGGCAGCTGCCTGCTGGTCAACCACGCACGGGTGCCGACCCGCGCGGCGTACGTGCCGGGCTACCGCCAGCCGCACTCCTACGGCGCCGACCCGGCGGCGGCCGGCCCGGCGCTGGCCCGTCCGCCGCGCCGGGTGGAGCTGAGCGTTCCCGATCCGCTGCTTCGGCACTTCGCCGTGCTCGACACCCCCGACACCGGCCCGCTCGGCGTGGCCGGGGGACGGGTGCTGCTCGACGCGATCGGACGGGCTGGCGCGCTGCTCTTCGTGATCTCCGCCGACCAGGCGTTCACCGCCGCTGAACTGCACCTGCTGGCCGAGGTTGCCCGGGCACCGGTTGAGGTCTTCTTCGTGGTCACCCCGGGGGCGACCGGCTGGGGCCCGGTCCGGGACGGCGGCTCGACGGAGGACACGGGAGCGTCCGTCCCGCTGCCCGTCCGCATCGGGGCCCCGGTCCAGGGCCGGGCCCGGGTTCCGGTCGACCCGGCCGCGGTCTCCGTCGCGGCCCACCGGGCCGCCCTGCTCGCCGCCGTGCCCGGGCTCGCCGCCGCCCGCTGGTACCCGGTTCGCCAGGGCGAGGACGCGGCGCTGCGCCGGGCCCTGGTCGGCTGGGCCGCCGACGAGGGGCTGCGCCGCGCCAGCGTGCAGCCGCCCGTGCTGCCGGGCGAGCACGGCCGGGTGAACGTGGTGCCGGGCTTCGACCCGGGTGACCTCGGCGACGGGCTGGACCGCCAGATCCGCTCCTGCGCTCAGCGGATCCGCCAGCACCTGGCCCTGGAGCTGGCCAACATCCACCTCCGGGTGGTGCAGGAGATCGTCTTCGGGGTCGGCCCCGCCGGCCTGCCGGAGCTGCTCGACCGGGAGTTGGAGGCCCTGTCGCTGCTCGCCACCGCCCAGTGCGACCAGGCCGTCCGGACCGTCCTCGACGAGGCGGCCGCCCGGGTCTTCGGCGCGCCCCTCGCCGAGGGGGTGCGTCGCCGGATCGTCAAGGCGGTGCGCTGGGGACTCGCCGACCCCCCGGCCGGTCGGGAGCTGGACCGGGTCCTCCTGGTCACCAGCACCGCCGGGGTGGCCGGGTTGAGCGGCGCGGGCGCCATCGACGCGCTGGCCGGCTTTCCCGGTGCGGAGCGCGTCGAGGCCCTGCCGCCGGTCGGGGTGGCCCTCTCCGGGGGCTGCTGGCAGCACTGGCGCGGGCCCGGCACCGACGACCCGAACGGTGCCCGCTCCTGGGCGCAGCGGGCGCTGCGCGAGGTGGAGCTGGAGCTCTCCAGCGAGGTTTCCCGCCGTTTCGAGGTGATCCGTCTCTCGTTGGGCGCGGTGCTCACCGATGCTGTCGACCACGGCATCCTGCTCGCCTGAGGTCGGCTGCGCCGACCCGTCGCCGGCCGCCCGGGAGGGTGATCCGGGCCGGCCCGGCGTTCCGGTTCATCGCTTCGCCGAATCCGGTGGCACGATGGGGGGCATGGCGGCTCCACAGGTTGCACCGGTCGAGACGCCGGACACCGACGAGGTGCCGGTCTCCGACCGGCCATGGGTGACGATCGTGTGGGACGACCCGGTCAATCTGATGACGTACGTGACCTGGGTCTTCCAGAAGCTTTTCGGATACAGCCGGGAGAAGGCCGAGCAGCTCATGCTGGACGTGCACCACAAGGGTCGGGCCGTGGTGTCCACCGGCGCCCGGGAGCGGATGGAGCACGACGCGTCGCAGCTGCACGCGTACGGGCTCTGGGCGACGGTGGACCGGTCGTGAGTATGTTCCGTCGCCACGGCGACCGGTACGTCGCCAACCTCGCCCTGGACGAGGTCCGGGTGCTGCGGAAGGTCGCCTCCGAGGTGGTCGGCCTGCTCACCGACGGTTTCGACCACAGCGACCCGGTGGTGAGCCGACTCTTCCCCGAGGTCTACCCGGACGACTCGGCGAGCACCGCCGAGTTCCGCCGGTACACCGAGGGTGACCTGAAGACCGCCAAGATCGACCAGGCCGGCGCGATCCTCGCCGCCCTGCCCGACTCCGGCGAGGCCGGCGGCGAGGTGCGTCTCGACGCCGAGGCGGCCGAGGCGTGGCTGCGCGCGCTCAACGACGCCCGGCTCGCGATGGGAGTCCGCCTGGAGATCAAGGACGGCACGGACCTGGGGGAGGAGCTCGACGACGCGGTCGCCGAGGACCCGACCTCCTCCCGGGTGTTCCAGCTGTCGGTCTACGCGTACCTGGGCTATCTGCAGGAGTCCCTGCTCAACGCCCTGATCGACTGAGTCGTGACGGTCGCCACCTCGCCGGGCGTGAGCGGCAGGCGCTAGGCTGGTCGGCGTGCTGAGCATCGACCGGTCGATCGTCGACGCGATCGTCGCCCACGCGCGCCGGGACCACCCCGACGAGGCGTGCGGCGTGGTCGCCGGTCGCGTCGGCAGCGACACCCCGACCCGGCACATTCGGATGGAGAATTCCGCCCGGTCCATGACGTTCTACGAGTTCGACTCGATGGAGCAGCTGCGGGTCTGGCGGGAGATGGACGACCGCGACGAGGAGCCGGTCGTCATCTACCACTCGCACACCGCGACCGAGGCCTACCCGTCCCGCACGGACGTCTCCTTCGCCGGTGAGCCGGGAGCGCACTACCTGCTCGTCTCGACCCGTGAGCCCGACACCGAGGAGATCCGCTCCTTTCGGATCGTCGACGGCGTGGTGACCGAGGAGCCGGTCCGGATCGTGGATGCCGCCGTGGACCCGCACGCCGTCCAGTCCTACATGTTCGGGCAGAGCCCGGCGACGGTCGACTACGAGTGTTCCGGCCGCTGACCTCTCAGCGCCGGCCCATTCCCTTCCGTCCCGTCACCGCGGCACACCCGATCAAGGAGCACGACATCATGGCCATCGAGGTTCGCATCCCCACCATCCTGCGCAGCTACACCGGCGGCGCGAAGGTCGTCGAGGGCGCCGGGGACACCCTGAGCGACCTGCTCACCGACCTGGACTCCCGGCACGCCGGCCTGAAGGCCCGGCTGGTCACCGACGCCGGCGCGCTGCACCGGTTCGTCAACGTCTACGTCAACGACGAGGACGTCCGCTTCCTCGGCGCGCTCGACGCCAAGCTCAACGACGGCGACAGCGTGACCATCCTGCCGGCCGTGGCCGGTGGCGCGTTCGGCTTCGCGGCGGCTGCCGCGATCGCCGGCCACCGCGCGGCCGTCGCCGCCCGCTGAGGGCGGTCTTCCATGTCGCGGTACGACAGCCTGCTCGACGCCTGCGGCGGCACACCCCTGGTGGGGCTGCCCCGGCTCTCGCCGACGGTGCCCGAGGGGGCGCCGTCGGTGCGGCTCTGGGCGAAGTTGGAGGACCGGAACCCGACCGGCAGCATCAAGGACCGCGCTGCCCTGTTCATGGTCCGCGCGGCCGAGGAGGCCGGCCGGCTCCGCCCGGGTGACACCATCCTGGAGCCGACCAGCGGCAACACCGGCATCTCGCTGGCCATGGTGGCCAAGCTGCGGGGTTACCGGCTGGTCTGCGTGATGCCGGAGAACGTCTCCACCGAGCGGGTCCAGCTGCTCCGGATGTACGGCGCGGAGATCATCTTCTCGCCGGCCGCCGGCGGCTCCAACCAGGCCGTCGCCACCGCGAAGCAGATCTCCGCCGAGCACCCCGACTGGGTGATGCTCTACCAGTACGGCAACGAGGCGAACGCCCGGGCGCACTACGAGACGACCGGGCCGGAGCTGCTGCACGACCTGCCCACGATCACCCACTTCGTGGCCGGTCTGGGCACCACCGGGACCCTGATGGGCACCGGGCGCTACCTGCGGGAGAAGGTCGACGGCATCCAGGTCGTCGCCGCCGAGCCCCGCTACGGCGAGCTGGTCTACGGCCTGCGCAACATCGACGAGGGGTACGTCCCGGAGCTGTACGACGCCACCGTGCTGTCGCGCCGCTTCTCGGTGGGCACCCGCGACGCGGTGCTGCGCACCCGTCAGCTCGTCGAGGTGGAGGGCATCTTCGCCGGGTTCTCCACCGGCGCGATCCTGCACGCCGCCCTGGCCGTGGCGCACGAGGCGGTCCGGGACGGCCGCCGGGCCGACGTCGCGTTCGTGGTCTGCGACGGCGGCTGGAAGTACCTCTCGACCGGGGCGTACGGCGGCACCCTCGCGGACGCCGAGGACGCCCTGGAGGGGCAGCTCTGGGCCTGACGCGCCGGTCCGGGCCGGTCGGCGGAGACGCCGGCCGGCCCGTCGGCGCCGGCTCGCGGCGATTCGCGTACGGGTGTCACGTTGATGACATCTTCCGGCAGATGATTCTTGGGCCGCAGTGGCGGCGCGTAGGCTGCGCAGCGTGGCGTACGCGTCGGTAGAGATCATCGGCGGGGCGGTTGCCGGCGCGTCGACTACGCGGCGTGACATCAGGACGACCGGATGCGACTGACCGTCCTCGGCTGCGCGGGCAGCTTCCCCGGCCCCGAATCCCCCTGCTCCGCCTACCTGGTGGAGGCGGAGGGCTTCCGGCTCCTGATCGACTTCGGCTCGGGGTCGCTCTCCACGCTCCAGCGCTACGTCGGGCTGCACGCCCCCGACGCCATCCTCCTCACCCACCTGCACTGCGATCACATGCTCGACGCGGTGACGTACGTGGTGGTGCGCCGGTACGCCCCCGACGGCCCGTACCCGCCCCTGCCGGTCTACGCGCCCTCCGGCGCACCGGACCGGCTGGCCGCCGCGTACGGCCAGGAGGGCGGCACGGTCGAGGACGTCTACCAGTTCTACGGCCTCCAGCCGGGCACGTTCCCGATCGGCCCGTTCACCGTCACCGTGGACCGGATGAACCACCCGGTGGAGACGTACGGCGTGCGGTTGGAGCACGACGGCCGGGTGCTCTGCTACTCGTCGGACACCGCCCCCTGCGACTCGTTGCTGCGGCTGGCCCAGGGCGCCGACCTCTTCCTCTGCGAGGCCAGCTACCTCGACGGCGTGGAGAACCCGCCGGACCTGCACCTCACCGGCCGGGAGGCGGGCGAGGTGGCGACCAAGGCGGGCGCCGGCCGGCTGCTGCTCACCCACCTGGTGGCGGCCTGGGGCAGCGAGGCGCACACCCTGGAGTCGGCGGCCGCCGCGTACACCGGTCCGCTCGAGGTGGTCCGCGCCGGCGCCTGCTACGACGTCTGACGCCGCCCGGCGCGCCGGGTTGCCGTACTGTTCGCCGCCCGGTCAGCGGCCGGTCGCCTGCCGCTCCGGTGCGGCCTCCACCCTCGGGCCATGCGGATCGCCATCGTGACCGAGTCGTTCCCGCCCGACGTCAACGGCGTGGCGCACTCCGTCGTCCGGACCGCGGAGCACCTGACGGCGCGGGGGCACGAGCCGCTGGTCATCGCGCCGGCGCCGGCCGGCGCGCGGGGTCGGGCGGCCGACCGGCTGCCGTACCCGGTGGTGCGCATCCCCAGCGTGCCGCTCCCGCGGTACCAGGGCTTCCGGCTCGGCGTGCCCAGCGCCCGGCTGGCCGGCGCACTGCTCGGCCACGAGCCGGACGTCGTGCACCTGGCCAGCCCGTTCGTCCTCGGCGCGGCCGGCGCGTCGCTGGCCACCCGGTACGGGCTGCCCACCGTCGCCGTGTACCAGACCGACGTCGCCGCCTACGCCCGGGCGTACCGGGTGGGGTGGGGTGAGGCGGCCGCCTGGCGGCGGCTGCGCGAGATCCACAACTCGGCGCAGCGGACGCTCGCACCCTCCACCCGGGCCGCCGCCGACCTGATCGCCAACGGGGTGCAGCGGATCTGGCTGTGGCGCCGGGGCGTCGACGCCGAGCGGTTCCACCCGACCCGCCGCTGCGAGTCGCTGCGACGGGCGCTGGCACCGGACGGCGCGGTGCTGGTCGGCTACGTGGGACGGCTGGCCCCGGAGAAGCGGGTCGAGCTGCTGGCGGCGACCGCCGCGCTGCCCGGCGTGCGGGTCGTGGTGGCCGGTGACGGGCCGGTCCGGCGGCAACTCGAACGGGCCCTGCCGGCGGTGCGTTTCCTCGGCGTCCAGCACGGCGAGGCGCTGGCCCGGCTCTACGCCAGCCTCGACGTCTTCGTGCACACCGGCCCGCACGAGACCTTCGGCCAGACCCTCCAGGAGGCCGCCGCCAGCGGGGTGCCGGTGGTCGCGCCGGCCAGTGGCGGGCCGGTGGACCTGGTCGAGTCCGGGGTGACCGGGCTGCTGGTCCCGCCCGGCGACGGCGGCGCGCTGGCCGCCGCCGTGGCGGAGCTCGCCGCCGACCCCGCCCGCCGGACGGCGTACGGCCGCGCCGCCCGTGCCGCGGTCAGCCGGCGGAGCTGGAGCGCGGTGGGGGACGAGCTGATCGGCCACTACCGGGCGGCGGTGGCCGGCGCGCCGGCCACCGGCCTGCCCGCGCGGGGATGACCGGGCAGGCGGGTCGCCGGGCGCTGCGGATCGTCCGGGTGGCCAACTTCGTGACCGGCCGCTCCGGCGGCCTGCGTACCGCGCTGCGGCACCTCGGCGAGGGCTACCTCGCCGCCGGCCACGAGCCGGTGCTGGTGGTCCCCGGCGAGCGGCACGGCGACACCCGGCGGCCCTGGGGGCGGGTGGTCACCCTGCCCGGGCCGGTCGTGCCCGGCAGCGGCGGCTACCGGCTGCTGACCGACCGGCGACGGCTGGCCGGGGTGCTGGCCGACCTCGCCCCCGACCGGCTGGAGGTCTCCGACCGGAGCACCCTGCGCTGGACGGGCCGCTGGGCGCGGGAGCGCGGCGTGCCGTCGGTGATGGTCTCCCACGAGAGCCTGACCGGTCTGCTCGGCCAGTGGCGGCTGCCCGCCGGCCCGGCCCGCCGGATCGCGGACCGGCTGAACCGGGAGACTGCCCGGCGGTACGACCGGATCGTCTGCACCACCCGCTGGGCGGCCGAGGAGTTCGAACGGCTCGGCGCGCCCCGGGTCGACCTGGTGCCGCTCGGCGTCGACCTCACCACGTTCCACCCGGACCGCGCCGACCCCGTGCTGCGCGAGCGGTACGCCGACGCGACCGAGGTGCTGCTGGTGCACTGCGCCCGGCTCTCCGTGGAGAAGCGGCCCGAGCTGGCGGTCGACGCGCTGGCCCGGTTGCGCCGGGCCGGCGTACCGGCGGTGCTGGTGATGGTCGGCGACGGGCCGCTGCGGTCCGCGCTGGTGCGGCGGTCGGCGGGCCTGCCGGTGCACTTCGCCGGCTTCCTGCCCGACCGGACCGCGTTGGCGGCGCTGCTGGCCGCCGCGGACGTGGTGCTCGCGCCCGGCCCGGTGGAGACCTTCGGGCTGGCCGGGCTGGAGGCGCTGGCCTGCGGTACGCCGGTGGTGGCCAACGCGGCCAGCGCGCTGCCCGAGGTGATCGGGCCGGCCGGGCTGGCCGCCTACGGCACCCCGGCTGCCATCGCCGCGGCGGTCGTCCGGTTGCTGGCGCGTCCGACGGCGGACCGGCGGGCGGCGGCCCGCCGCCGGGCCGAGGAGTTCGGCTGGCCCGCGGCGGTCGCCGGTTTCCTCCGGGCACACGGCGCCGAACCCGGGCCTGCGCGGTCCGACGTCACCGCCGTCTCCTGACCCGCCCTTTGCTCTGCCGCAGCGGAGGCAACACCGGACGGCGACGAGTGTTGCGTGGACTGCAGCAGAGCACAGGCGACCCGCGACCCCCTGCGCACCGGGACAGCGCGGGCGGCCCGGCCGACTCCGCCGACTTCCCGGGTACACCGCGGGACGGTTCGATCACGGCACCGCATAAGGTGCAGGCATGGCGCGACCTGACGGGCGGCGGCCCGACCAACTCCGACCGGTGACCCTGACCAGGGGCTGGAGCACCCACCCGGAGGGCTCGGTGCTCGTCGAGTTCGGCGACACCCGGGTGCTCTGCACCGCGAGCGTGACCGAGGGGGTGCCCCGCTGGCGGAAGGGTTCCGGCCTCGGCTGGGTGACCGCCGAGTACGCGATGCTGCCCCGGGCCACGAACACCCGGTCCGACCGGGAGAGCGTGAAGGGGCGTGTCGGCGGTCGTACCCATGAGATCTCCCGGCTGATCGGCCGGAGCCTGCGCGCCTCCATCGACCTGAAGGCGCTCGGCGAGAACTCGGTCGTGCTCGACTGCGACGTGCTCCAGGCCGACGGCGGCACGCGGACCGCCGCGATCACCGGCGCGTACGTGGCGCTGCACGACGCGGTGAGCTGGCTGGGCGAGCGCAAGGCCCTCGCCGGCAAGCCGGAGAAGGTGATGCACCGGTCGGTGGCCGCGGTCAGCGTGGGCATCATCGACGGCGAGCCGCGGCTGGACCTGTGCTACACCGAGGACGTGGCGGCCGAGGTCGACATGAACGTGGTCTGCACCGGCGCCGGCGACTTCGTCGAGGTGCAGGGGACGGGCGAGGCCGGGATCTTCGCCCGCGACCAGCTCGACGCCCTGCTCGACCTCGGTGTGGCGGGCTGTCTGGAACTGGCCGACGCACAGCGGAAGGCGCTCGCCTCATGAACAAGGTCCTCCTCGCCACCCGGAACCGGAAGAAGCTCGTCGAGCTGCAGCGGATCCTCGACGGCGCGCTCGGCGCGCACCGGATCGCCCTGCTCGGACTCGACGACGTCGAGGAGTACCCGGAGCTGCCGGAGACGGGCCTGACCTTCGGCGAGAACGCGCTGATCAAGGCGCGCGAGGGCGTCCGGCGGACCGGCCTGCCGACGATCGCCGACGACTCCGGGCTGGCCGTGGACGCGCTCAACGGCATGCCCGGGGTGTTCAGCGCCCGCTGGGCCGGCCGGCACGGCAACGACCAGGCCAACCTCCAGCTGGTGCTGGACCAGATCGCCGACCTGCCGGACGAGCACCGGGCCGCCGCCTTCGTCTGCACGGTGGCCCTGGTGCTGCCGGGCGGCAAGGAGCACCTGGTCGACGGCCGCCAGTCCGGCCGGCTGCTGCGCGCCCCGCGCGGCGAGGGCGGCTTCGGGTACGACCCGATCTTCCTCGGCGACGGGCAGCAGCGGACCAACGCGGAGCTGACGCCCGAGGAGAAGGACGCGGTCAGCCACCGCGGCAAGGCGCTGCGCGAGCTGGCCAAGCTGGCTGCCAAAGTGCTGCCGCAGGCGGCCTGACCCCCGTACACCAGCCGGTGCCCGCCGCCGTCCGGCATCACTGCCCCGGGCAACACATGGCTGCTGGCAGCATCGTCCGGACGGCCCGGTCTCCGACGGATCCCGGCTGGCCGCGAGCGGAGGAGGCCGCGCTCCGGCGGCGTCGCCGGAAGACCTACTGTCTTAAGCGTGTCGGTCCGGCCGGCCCGGATGGGCTGTCTAGCAGGGAGACGGGATGGCGTGGACACGGACGCGGGGCGGCATCGCGGCACTGGTCGCGGGCGTTCTGCTGGTGGTGAGCGCGGGCCTGTTGGCCGCCGAGGCCGCCACCGCGCCCACCGAGGATGAGGTGGCGGGCATCTGGACCTCCGAAACGCCCAGGCCGGCGGTGAACCCGGTGCGGGACGCCCGCAGCGGCTTCCTCCACCCCGGGGTGCTGGTGAGCATTGACCAGCTCGACTTCGCCGCCGGGAAGATCCGAGCCCGCGAAGAGCCCTGGCAGTCGGCGTGGCTCGCCATGCAGCGGAGCCGCTACGGCCAGTTGGCGTGGCAGCCCAGGCCGGTCGCCACTGTGGACTGCGGCTTCTACTCCAGCCCCGACAACGGATGCACGAACGAGACCGAGGACGGCGTCGCCGCGTACACCTTGGCGTTGCTGTGGTACTTCACCGGGGACCGCCACTACGCCGAGAAGTCGATCGAGATCATCGACGCCTGGTCGGGCGTGCTGAAACGGCACACCAACTCCAACGCGCCGGTGCAGGCCGGCTGGTCCGGAGCGTCCTTCGTCCGGGCCGCGGAACTGCTGCGGTACACCTACCCTGGTTGGTCTCCGGACCGGCTCGCGCGGGCGGAGCGGATGTTCCGCGACGTCTACCTGCCCCTGGTGATCGCGGGAGTCGGCCGTTACCGGGCCGGCAACTGGGAGCTGATCATGCTTGACGCGGCGATCGGCATCTCGGTCTTCCTCGACGACCGCGCCTCCTTTTCGAAGGCGGTCGCGAGGTGGCGGTTGCGGCTGCCGGCGTACATCTATCTCACTAGCGACGGGCCGGCCCCGAAGTCACCCCCGGGTGAGGCCTTGAACAGGCGGCAGACAATCGAATACTGGGGAGGGCAGACCAGTTTCGTGGACGGGTTCGCCCAGGAGACCTGCCGGGACTTCCTCCACACCGGTTGGGGCGTCGCGGCCGCGGCGCACGTCGCGGAGACCGCGTGGATACAGGGCCTGGACCTCTACGCCGAGGCACGTGTCCGCCTCACCCGAGCGATGGAGTTCCACGCCGCCTACGAACTCGGTGAACCGGTGCCGCCCTGGCTGTGCGGCGGCCGTCTGAAGACAGGTCTCCTGCCGTCATTCGAGGTCGCCTACAACCACTACACGACCAGGACGGGACTGACCCTGCCCAGGACCGGACAGGCTGTGGTCGCGGCGCGCCCCGCCGCACCGGGAGTTTTCTTCGCCTGGGAGACCTTGACGCACGCCGAGAACCCGCGCTGATCGCGACCTTTGCCCCCGCGGTCCCGGGCACCCGGGCGGGCGTCCGACCCTATACGCTCACCGGCGCCGGTCGGGCCGGCGTCCGCACCTGTCCACATCATGATGAGGAAGCAGTGAGCGACTCGACGAAAGCACGTCGTGGGGTGCTGCGACCGGAGATCCAGGCACTGCGGGCGCTCGCTGTCCTCCTCGTGCTGCTGTTCCACTTCTGGCCGCACCGCATTCCGGGCGGATACGTCGGTGTCGACGTCTTCTTCGCGATCAGTGGCTTCCTCATCACCGCACACCTGCTCAAGGACGTGCAAAGGCTCGGCACCGTCCGGCTGGGCTCCTTCTGGGCCCGCCGGATCCGTCGGCTGCTTCCCGCTGCCGTGTTGGTGCTCGTCGTCACCGCGGCGGCCGTCTTCGTCTGGGTACCTACGCTCTACTGGCCGCAGATCCTCCGCGAGATCGCGGCGGCGACCTTCTACGTCGAGAACTGGCAACTGGCGCATGACTCGGTCGATTACCTCGCCGCCGAGAACGTCCAGTCACCGGTTCAGCACTACTGGTCGCTCTCGGCCGAAGAGCAGTTCTACCTGGTCTGGCCGCTGCTGATCGTGACGGCGGTCCTGGTGGCCCGCCGGGTCCGACGAGTCGAGCCCATCGTCGCGATCCGCGGGGTCCTCGCCGTGGTCGTACTGTCCTCCTTCGCCTACTCCGTCTATGAGACGTCCACGAACGGCGCCGCCGCCTACTTCGTCACGCCAACCCGAGCATGGGAGTTCGGGGCCGGCGCGATGCTGGCGACGTGGCCGGCCTGGGGCCGGTCGGTCGACGATCGGATCCAGGCGGCGCTCTCGTGGCTGGGACTGCTCCTGATCGGTGTGGCCGCGCTCTTCCTCACCACCGGTACGCCCTTCCCTGGCTACGCCGCGCTGCTGCCGATCGTCGGCACGGTGTGCGTCATCCGGGCGGGCGCGCCGAGCGCGCGCTGGTCCCCCCTCATGCTGATGGAGCGCGCGCCGGTGCAGAGGCTCGGCGACTGGTCCTACTCCGTCTACCTGTGGCACTGGCCGCCCATCGTGATCTTCGGTCTCGCGACCGGCGAGAAGATGACGTGGCCGGTGAAGCTCGTCGTCATCGCAGGCGTCGTCCTGCTGGCGGCGGCGACCAAGCGGTTGGTCGAGGATCCGGTACGGTTCGGCGCGTTCTCGGCCGGACGGCGGCTGTGGCCGCAGTACGCGGCCGGAGCCGTGGCGATGGCGCTGGTGATGTCGCTCGTCGCCGTCGGGAACCAGTGGCTCGAGCGGACCAGCGAGGCGAATACGTCCCGACTCGAGCAACTCCTGGCGGCCCGTACCCCGTGCCTCGGGGCCGGCGCCTGGTCCGCCGGTGAACACTGCGACGACGGCCCGGGCGGGCAACTGTTCCCCGAGATGTCGATGTTGACCAAGGACACCGGCCCGGCGTACCAGTGTTACGACCAGGAGCCGGGCGCCGAGCTCACGTCGTGTCACATCGGTTCACAGCGGGCCGACGCGACGAAGATCGCGCTGATCGGAGACTCGCACGCCGCGATGCTCATCCCGGCGCTCGAGGACCACCTCGACGCGCAGAACTGGGCCGTCGACACCTACGTAGCCCGCGGCTGCATCTGGGCGAAGGTGGGGCCGTCCGACCAGCTCGACCCGTGCCATGCGCGGCGACGGGCGATGGCGGACAGGCTCGGCAGCGGCCCGAAGTACGACCTCGTCATCCTCACCGGAAAGCGGAGCGCCGGCGGCGACCGGCGGGCGGCCGAGGCGCAGATCCGGCGGTACGTCGAGGCCTGGCGCCCGGTGCTGGAGCGGGGGACCAGGATCGTCGTGGTGGTGGACAATCCCACGCTCGGCACGGATGGCCTCGGCTGCCTGGCGAACGGTGGCGATCCGAGGCGGTGCGCCATCGACCGGGGAGCCGCCTTCAGGACCGGCGACGCCCTCGAGGACGCCGCGCGGCGTACCAAGGGAATGGTGCACGTCGTGGACCTCACCGACCTCTTCTGCAGTGCGACCGAGTGCCCGCTGGTGATCGGGAACGTCATCGTCTACCGGGACACCCACCACATCACGGCGACCTACGCGCGCACCCTCGGCACCCATCTGGTCGAGCGGATCGCCGGGAACCTCGCCCCGTGACCCGCCCCTCCGCCCGCCGTCGCCGGCGTCGCGAACCACGGCCGCCGCACGACTTCCGGTCGTCGCACCGCCGCCACTCGAAGGAACAGGGCTCGCGTATAGTGCCCCCGGACAGGAAGCTGGCGGGGAGGAATCGGGACGTGGACAGCTACCTCGGACAAGAGCGGTCGTCCGAGCCGCGACCGTCGGCCGCATCCGGATGAGCCGCCCGGCGTCCCTGCGCGCCGAGCCGGATTCGACCCGAACCCCCGAGCGGCGGCGCCGCCTGGAGTCGCCGAGCTGGTTTCTGGTCGTCGCCGCGCTGGCCCTGATCGGTCTGAAGCCGCTGTTCGACATCCCCGGGGAGAAGACCGCCCAGGACACCGTTGACCTCGGCTTCGTGGCGAGCACGGCAGGTGCCGCGCTCATGGTCGCCGCCTTCGTCCTCGTCCTCGCGGTGACCCGGCGACTGCCCGGGAAGCTGACCCTCGCGCTGGTCGCGTTGCTGGTCCTGGGTCTGTTGTCGGTGGTCAGCCTGCTTCTCGTGCCCGCTCGGGAGGGCTTCCTCGACCAGTTCGCGGTGACCGGCCTGCGGGACATCTTCGGCCCCTACGTTGATCCGACCAGGGGGACCCTGACCCAGGCGGCGCAGCTCGCCGTCGGCTTCGCGCCGATCACGCTGCTCGCGGTGATGCTCGCCAAGCCGCAGTGGTTCACGCTGGAGCGGATCCGCTGGGTGCTGCTGCTCGTGCTGTTCGGTGCCGTGGTGCACTCCGCGATCGCCTGGCTTCAGGTCGCCGGCGTCGTCGACTACACCTTCTACTTCAAGCTGCCCGGGGGAAACATCGGGCGCGCCTCAGGTGGGTACTTTCACCCGGCCTCGCTCGGCCGACTGCTGATCTTCTCGGTCTTCATCCTGTACGCCGCCGGTGACCGGCTGCGATTGAAGCCGCTGCTCCGCTTCGCCCTCCTGGCACTCATGGTCGCCACCGCAGTCGTCACCACGCACCGCCTGACCATCCTCTGCGTGGCGATCCTCGTCGTGGCCATGGAGCTGCGGCGTCTCCCCGGGCTGGTCCGGTGGATCCGGGGCCGGCCCCTGCGGGTCACGGTCCCGGCCGGTCTGCTGCTGCTCGCCGGCGTGGTCGTCCTGCTGGTCCGGTGGGGCCCCTTCCTGTGGGGCCGCGCTCGGTTCCTGTTGACCCAGATCGGTTCGCTCGACCCACACTCCAAGGACTTCATCCGTGGCCGGGGTGAGATCTGGTTCGAGATCGCCCAGGCGTGGCGGGACGCGCCCGTGGACGTCTGGCTCATCGGGCTGGGCTACGAGCCGTGGAACACCCACAGCGATCCGATCCGGGTGTTCGTGGTGTGGGGGCTACTCGGCCTTGTCTGCATCGGGGCCATCTGCACCGTCCTGTGGCGTACCACCAGCGAGCTCATCACCTTCGAGGGGCAGTGGGCGCTGGTGGCGCTGTACTTCACCGCGGCAGTCTTCGCGGCGACGCAGAAGCCGACGTCCTACTCGTACTTCATGTGGTTGTTCCTGTTTTCGCACATGTTGGTCGTCGCGGTCCACCCACGCGACGCGTTGGTGCCCAGCGCCGTCAGAAATGGTGATCACCCATGAACCAGCCCCTGTTCATCTCCTGGAAGCGTTATCAGCGGCGCTCGGACGTGCTGGCCGAGGCGCTCGGTGCGGAGATGGTGTGGCGTCCGCACCGGGCGACGTCGAAGGTGTTGCGCCCCTCGGACTACCTCGCGCACAGCCGGGAGGACCTGGCCCTGATCCGGTCCCGGCGGCCCTCGTTCGTCATAGCGCAGACCCAGCCGCACCTGCCCGGGCTGGCGCCGTACCTGGCCAAGGTTCCGTACGTCATCGACGCGCACAACGGGCAGTTCCAGTCCTGGTGGCGCAAGGTGCCCGGCACCGAGCGGATCCTGCGTGGGGCGCAGCTCGTGCTGACCCACAATCGGGAGGCCGACGCGATGGCCCGCGAGGCGTTCCCCGGCCTGCGGACTCTGGTGGTGCATGATCCCCTCCGGGAAATGGCGCCGGCAGCACCGCGCGACTGGGTCTTCGTGGTGGCCACCGCCGCCCCGGACGAGCCGATGGACGTCCTCGTCGACGTGATCGAGGCCATGCCGAGCGTCACCTTCGCCACCACCGCCCCGCTGCACAAGCTTCCTGAGCCGCTGCGCGAACGGGCGGCGCGGCTGCCCAACCTGCGGACACTGGGCTTCCTCGACCTGCCGGACTACGAGGCGGCGCTGGCCGGTGCCCGCGCCGTGGTGGTCCTGACCGACCGGGAGGGCTGCCAGCCGAGCGGGGCCTGCGAGGCGCTCAGCGCCGCCCGGCCGCTGGTCCTGTCCCGGACCGGCACCACCGAGGAACTGTTCGGCAGCTTCGCCACGCTGGTCCCGAACGAGTCGGCGGCGCTCGCCGCCGGCGTACGCGAGGCGCTGGCCGACGACCGGGGCAGGCCCGCACGGATCGCGGCCGCCCGAGCTCAATGGAGCGTCCGGACCGCGGCCGAACTGGCGGAGCTGGCGTCGTTCCTGCCGACCGGGGCGACGCGGTGACGGCCGCCGGCACGACGGTGGGGACGCCCGCTGGCGCCCCGGCACCGAAGCGGAGCGCCGGGGGACTCGGCCGTCGGCTCCGACAGCTGGGCCTGCTCGGGGTCAGCCAGGTCGGCCTCACCCTGCTCGCCTTCCTCGCCCAGGTGCTGCTGGCGCGGAGCCTGCCGCAGGCGCACTTCGGCGCTTTCATGTCGGTGCTGTCGTTGATGACGCTCGCCGGCCCGCTCGCCCTCTTCGGCATCGCCGAGTTCTGGCTGCAGCGCTTCGGGCGCGAGGGGCCCCGTGCCCTGCGCTGGGTCCGGCCGTCCGTGGCGCTGGTGCTGGTCTGCTCGGCCGTGCAGGTGCTGGCCATAGTGGCCTGGGGGCTGCTCGACCGGAGCGACCCCCTCCCCGCCGACCTGCGGGTCATCCTCGCGCCGGTGATCCTGGCGCAGGCCGGGATGGCGCTGTCGGTCTCCGTCCTGCAACTGCGCGGCGCCTACGGGCAGATGGCGGTCGTGCAGCTCGCACCGCACGTCGGGCGGCTGCTCGTCGCCGTGCTGGTCGGGCTGTTCGGACTGTCGGCGACCACCGCCGCCGGCGGCTGGTCGCTGGTGGCGGCGGCGACCGTCCTGCTCAGCGCCGGGCTGATCGTCCCGTTCTGGCGGGGACGGACCGCGCTGGAGGGGCACGGCCGGGCCGCCGTCCGGCCGGGCCGTCCGCCCCGCCCGCGGCACCTCGTCGCCGGCGCCGCCCCGTTCATGTTCGGCAGCCTCTTCTACCTGCTCGGCATGAACCTGGGCGTGGTGGTCTCCGGCGAGTTCCTCAGCGCCGAGGCGGCCGCGGTGATCGCCGTGCCGATGACGCTGCTGACCGCGATCTACATCCTGCCGCGGGTCGTCTACCAGCAGTACTTCCTGGCGAAGCTGCACCGGTGGTCCCGGTCCGACCGCGACGCGGTCCTGATCGCCTATCGGGCGGGCACGGTCGGGATGATTGCCGTCGGGTTGCTGATCGCCGCGGTCGTCGCGGCCGGCGGCCGGTACGCCATCCCCCTGGTGTTCGGCTCGGCGTACGACGAGTCCGCCGTCGTGATGGCCCTGCTGGCGCTCGCGATCCCGCTCCGCTTCGGCTCGGCCAGCGTCGCCTCGCTGCTCACCAGCGGCGGGCTGGTCCGCCGAAAGGTGCTCTACCAGGGCATCGGCTCGGTGGCGTACCTGGCCACCCTGGCCTTCGCCATCCCGTCGTTTGGCCTGTACGGGGTGGCCGTGGCGACGGTCCTCTCCGAGGCGCTGCTGCTCGTGCTGTTCTGGTCGTGCGTGAAACGTAACGTAGTCGGCGACGCCCGACTTCCGTCCTGGTCGGAGATCGGCCGACGGCTGACGAAGGAGTGACGGTGAGTCCGAAGGAACAGCGGAACCCCGCCCGCCGGCCGCTCGTCGTCGGCTACTACGGCATGCGCAACGTCGGCGACAACGCGTTCTGCGTCATCGTCGACTGGGCCATGAAGCGCTACTGGGACACCGAGGAGCCCGTCTTCGCGGCGCCGCCGCTGGTGGACCTGCCGGACGCCCGCGCCGCGATGAGCCAGTCGCTGTTCGAGTCGGCGGACCCGGTGAGCCGGGCCGGCAAGCTGCTCACAAAGGCCACCATGCTGGGCGGGGCGTCCATGCTCGTGTTCGGCGGCGGCTCGGTCTTCCGGGACATGGGCCCGTTCAGCGAGAAGAAGATATTCGCCGCCTGGTCCCGGGTTTCCCGCCGGCCTATCGCGGCGGTCGGTGTGTCGGTGGGCCCGTTCGTCACGGCGGCGGCGGCGCAGCGACTCGGCGAGGTGTTCCGGCACATCGACTACATCGGGGTCCGCGACGCCGCCTCCGTGGAGCGGCTGCGCGACCTCGACTACCCGGGCCTCGTGGTGCCCGCCGGTGACCTCGCGGGGCTGCTACCGGAGGCGCTCGGCGATGCCGCCCCAGCGCCGATCGCGCGGACACCCGGGCGGATCCGGCTCGGCGTCACCCTGCTCGGCTCCGACACCGACCTGCCCGAGCGGGAGCAGCGCCGGCGGGAGGAGGTGCTGATCGCCGGCATCCGCTCCTTCGTCGACGCCGAGCCGGTCGATGTGACGATCTTCGTCTTCAACACTCACCCCCTGCGGGGTGACGTCGCGCCGAGCGAACGGCTCCGCTCAAGCCTCCAGGACCGGTGCGATCTGCGCGTGGTCACCGCCGACGACGGGGTAACGGCGGTCTTCAGCGAGATGCGGGCCTGCGATGCCGGCCTGCACATGCGGATGCACGGCGGGATCTTCTCGTACGTGGCGGGCGTGCCGTTCGCGCTGGTGCCGTACCACCGCAAGTGCGCCGACTTCCTGGACGAAATCGGGCAGCCGGCCACCCGGCTGCTCCCGGTCGAGCCGGACGATCCGGTCGAGGTGCACAAGTTGCTGGGACGGCTGGTCACCGACGGTGCGAGCCCCCGGCTCGACCTGGCGGAGTTCGCCGACAGTGCCCGGCTCAACTTCACCCGGGCACCCTGGGCCCGCGCCTGACGGGCCGCCGGTGGCGAGGCCGGTGGCCGTCAGCGTGCCAGGAAGTGCCAGCCCAGCCAGAGCCAGACCGCGAGCACGACAGCCCGGCCGGCGGTGGTGCGCAGCGCCGCGGTCAGCGCGTCGCCCAGCGGCGCGCGGGCCCGGCCGACACCCCGCCGTCCCGCCGCGTCCACGACCACCATCGTCAGGATGATCGCCGCGAAGCCGGCGGTGATCACGGCCCGCGTGGTCACCGGGTCACCAGCCAGGCGCCGGTGCCGAGCCAGAGCAGGTAGCCGGCGACCCGCCCCGGGTAGGTGGCAAGCAGCGGATCGGCGAGGATGCTGAACGTCGGGTGCGCCTCGTCGTTGCCAGCCAGGAAGGCGCCCAGCTCCCACAGGCAGAAGAGCACCCCGAGACCGAGCCAGGTGGCGGCGGTCCGCCGGCCCACGGCCCGCTGCCGGGCCGGTGTCCGCCGGAGGCCGACCCCGAGCAGCGCGCAGCCGGGCAGCAGGACGGCGACGGCGGCGGGACCGGTGAGCGGTCGGGCGCTCGCCGCCACCAGGACGTATCCCACGAGGGCGGGCCAGAGCAGCCGGCCCCGCCGGAGGGGCGCCGGCACGTCGAACGGTTGGGTCGTCGGCTCCACCCCTCCAGTGTGGATCGCCCGGCTCCGGAACCGGTCAGCCGAGTGGGCCGACCTCGCGTTCGATCGCCGCGCGCAGCTCCGGCCCGGCCAGCACCGCCCGGGCCGCCTCCATCACCGGGGCGAGGAAGACGTCCGGGCCCGGCTCGCCGGCGCTCCCGCCCAGCGCCGCCACCGCGGCCCGGCCGGCCGGCGAGGGCTCCAGCGGGGCACGGAGCTGGAGCCCGCGTACGGCCGCCAGCAGCTCCACGGCGAGCAGGCTGGTCAGGTTGTCCAGCACCGTGCGCAGCTTCTTGGCCGCCGCCCAGCCCATGGAGACGTGGTCCTCCTGCATGCCGCTGGTGGGCAGCGAGTCCACCGAGGCGGGGGCGGCGAGCCGGCGGTTCTCCGCGACGATCCCGGCCGCCGTGTACTGGGCGATCATCAGGCCGGAGTTGACCCCGGCGTCGGGGGAGAGGAAGGCGGGCAACTCCCGGTTGCGGGTGACGTCGAGCAGCCGGTCGACCCGGCGTTCGGCGATCGCGCCCACCTCGGCGGCGGCGATGGCCAGGTAGTCGGCGGCGAAGCCGAGCGGCGCGCCGTGGAAGTTCCCGGTCGACTCGACCCGCCCGTCCGGCAGCACCACCGGGTTGTCCACCACCGAGCGCAGCTCCCGCCCGGCGACCGTCTCGACGAAGTCGAGGGTGTCCCGGGCCGCGCCGGCCACCTGCGGCGCGCAGCGCATCGAGTACGCGTCCTGCACGGCGTGCGCCAGGTCGTCCCGGTGCGAGTCCATCACCCGCGAGTCCTGGAGCAGCCGGTGGATGTTCGCCGCCGACGTGGCCTGCCCGGGGTGCGGCCGGATGGCGTGCAGCTCGGGCAGGAACGGCCGCTCCGAGCCGAGCATCGCCTCGATGGCCAGGGCGGCGGTGACGTCGGCCATGGCGAACAGGTGCCGGGCGTCGTGGACGGCCAGCAGCAGCATGCCGAGCATGCCGTCGGTGCCGTTGATCAGCGCCAGCCCCTCCTTGGCGGCCAGCTCGATCGGCGCCAGCCCGACCCGGCGCAGTGCCTCGGCCGCGTCGAGCCGCTCGCCGGCCGGCCCGAGCACCCAGCCCTCGCCGAGCAGCACCAGCGCGCAGTGGGCGAGCGGGGCCAGGTCGCCGGAGGCGCCCAGCGAGCCGTGCTCCGGCACCCACGGGGTGACCTCGTGGTTGAGCAGGTCGACCAGGGCCTCGGCGACCAGCGGGCGGACCCCGGAGCGGCCCAGCGCCAGCGAGCGGACCCGGAGCAGCATCATCGCCCGGACCACCTCGCGGGGCATCGGCGCGCCCACCCCGGCGGCGTGCGAACGGATCAGCGCGTGCTGGAGTTCGGCCCGCCGCTCGGGCGCGACGAAGGTGTTGGCGAGCGCCCCGAAACCGGTGGAGACGCCGTAGACGGGGCGGCCGGCGGCCTCGATGCCGTCCACGATCGCGCGGCTGGTCGCCATCGCGTCCACCGTGGACGGGTCGAGGACGACCTTGGCGGTGCCGCGCGCGACGGCGAGCACGTCGGCGGGGGAGATTCCGGTGGGCTGGATGGTTACGGTCGACATTGCGGGACTCCGTTGTGCAGAACCTGGCGGATCAGTGGCACACCGGGCCGGTAGGCCAGGTGCAGGTGGGACGGGGCGTCGAGGATCATCAGGTCGGCCCGGGCGCCGGGCCGCAGCCGGCCGATGTCGTCGCGGCGCAGCGCCGCGGCCCCGCCGGCGGTCGCGGCCCAGACCGCCTCCCCCGGGGTCATCCGCATCTCGCGTACGGCGAGCGCGACGCAGAACGGCATCGACGAGGTGTACGACGACCCAGGGTTGCAGTCGGTGGCCAGCGCCACGGTCACGCCCGCGTCGAGCAGCCGGCGGGCGTCCGGGTACGGCGACCGGGTGGAGAACTCCGCCCCGGGCAGCAGCGTGGCGACGGTCGGCGAGCCGGCCAGCGCGTTGACGTCGGCGTCGCTGAGATGGGTGCAGTGGTCGACGCTGGCCGCGCCGAGCTCCACCCCGAGCCGGACGCCCGGCCCGGGGCCGAGCTGGTTGGCGTGCACCCGCACGCCCAGCCCGACGGCCTGGCCGCAGGCGAGGATGGCCCGGGCGTGGTTGACGCCGAAGGCGCCCCGCTCGCAGAAGACGTCGATCCAGCGCGCGTACGGGGCGGCGGCGGCGAGCATCGGCCCGCACACCATGCCGACGTAGTCGTCGGGGCGGTCGGCGTACTCGGCGGGTACGACGTGCGCGCCGAGGAAGGTGGTCTCCTCGGTCACCTCGGCGGCGATCCGCAGCGAGCGGGCCTCGTCGGCGACGGTGAGGCCGTACCCGCTCTTGGTCTCCATGGTGGTGGTGCCCTGCCGCATCGCCTCGGCGCGGAGCCGGCGCACGGTGGCCCGCAGCTCGTCGTCCGAGGCGGCCCGGGTGGCGCCGACCGTGGTACGGATGCCGCCGCCGGTGTACGGCTGCCCGGCCATCCGGGCGGCGAACTCCGCGGCCCGGTCCCCGGCGAAGACCAGGTGGGCGTGGCTGTCCACGAAGCCGGGCAGCACCGCGGCCCCCTCGGCGTCGATCCGCCGGTCGGCGGCCGGGGCGTCCCGGGTCGGCCCGATCCAGGCCACCCGCCCCTCCTCGACCAGCAGGGCGACGTTCCGGCGGATGCCCAGCGGGCCGGCCTCACCCTCGCCGGGGGAGTTGGTGACCAGCTCGCCGATGTCGTCGATCAGCACGCTGCTCATGCGGTGACCTCCCCGATGGCGGCGCGCAGCTCCGCCGGCACGTCCACCGTCAGGTGCCGTCCGTCGGCGACCACCACGCGCCCGTCCACCACGACGTGGCTGACGTCGGCCGCGGTGGCGGCGAAGAACGCCCCGACCGGCGGCACGCCGGCCGTGCGGGCGCTGTCCAGCCGTACGGTGACCAGGTCGGCGCGGTCGCCCACGGCGAGCCGGCCGGCGTCCGCCCAGCCCAGCGCGGCGTGCCCGGCGACGGTGGCGGCGGTCAGCAGCTCGACGGGGCTGAAGTGGCCGCGCCGCCGGGTCCGCAGCCGTTCGTCCAGCTCCACCGCGCGGGCCTCCTCGAAGAGGTCGACCACGGCGTGGCTGTCGCTGCCCAGGCTGAGCGGGCTGCCCGCCTCGGCCATCTGCCGGGCCGGCCCGATCCCGTCGGCCAGGTCCCGTTCGGTGGTGGGGCAGAGGCAGATGCCGGTCCGGCTCTCCCCGAGCAGCGCCAGGTCGGCGCTGGTGGGGTGGGTGGCGTGCACGGCGGTGGTCCCCGGGCCGAGGACGCCGTGGTCCGCGAGCAGCCGGGTCGGGGTGCAGCCGTGCAGCGCGCGGCAGGCGTCGTTCTCGGCGGGCTGCTCGGAGAGGTGCACGTGCAGCGGCACGCCGGCGCGGTCGGCCAGATTGGCGACGGTGGCGAGCTGGTCGGCCGGCACCGCGCGGACCGAGTGGATCGCCGCCCCGACACGCGTGTGGTCGTTCTCCGGCCGGAAGGCGCCGACCCGCTCCGCCCAGCGCAGCGCGTCCCCGTCGCCGAACCGCCGCTGCGGCCCGGCCAGCGGCGCGCCGTCCACGGTGGCGGTGAGATAACAAGCGTCGAGCAGGGTGAGCCGGATGCCGGCGTGGGCGGCCGCCTCGACCAGCGCGGCGGACATCGCGTTCGGGTCGGCGTACGGCTGTCCGTCGGGGCCGTGGTGCAGGTAGTGGAACTCGCCGACGCAGGTGATCCCGGCGAGCGCCATCTCGGCGTACGCGGCCCGGGCCAGGGCCAGGTAGGAGTCCGGGTCCAGGCGGGCCGCGACGTCGTACATCCGGTCCCGCCAGGTCCAGAAGTCGCCCCGGCCGCCGTGGGTCCGGCCGCGCAGCGCCCGGTGGAAGGCGTGCGAGTGCGCGTTGGCCAGCCCGGGCAGGGTGAGCCCGGGCAGCCGGACCGCGTCGCGGAGCACCTCGACCCCGGTGGCCGGGGCGCCGCCGCCGACCAGCGGCGTCACGGCGGTGATCCGGCCGTCCTCCGCCTCGATCAGCACGTCGGCGGTGGGTTCGGCGTGGTCGGGCAGCCAGGCGTACTCGGCGAGCCAGCGGGTCAGCGGCATGCCAGCTCCTCCAGCACCCGGGCCAGGGCGGTCACCCCGGCCGCGCAGTCGGCGTCGGTGGCGGACTCGGCCGGGGAGTGCGACACCCCGGTCGGGTTGCGCACGAAGAGCATCGCGGTGGGCAGGTGCGCGGCCAGCACCCCGGCGTCGTGCCCGGCCCCGGTCGGCAGCACCGGCGCGTCGAGCAGCGTGGCCAGCCGCTTCGCCAGCCCGCCGTCGAACGCTACCAGCGGCGTCGCCGACTCCTCGGTCAGGGCCAGCTCGGTGCCGTCCCGCCTCGCCCGCTCGGCGGCCTTGGCGCGGACCGCCTCGACCAGGCCGTGCAGCGTCTCCGGCTCGGCCGCCCGGGCGTCCAGCCAGCCGGTCACCCTCGACGGGATGGCGTTGGTGGCGTTCGGCTCCACCGCCACCCGGGCCACGGTGGCGTGCGCGTCGCGCAGCCGGGCCTCCTTGTTCGCCGCCAGCACGGTGAAGGCGTACGTGAGCATCGGGTCGCGGCGGTCGACCATCCGGGTCGTACCGGCGTGGTTGCCCTCGCCGTGGAAGTCGAAGCGCCAGCGGCCGTGCGGCCAGATCGCGCTCGCCACCGCGACCGGCGCATCCTGCTCGACCAGCGCGCGGCCCTGCTCGACGTGCAGTTCCACGAAGGCCGCGAAGCGGCCGAGCAGCGCCGGGTCGGCGCCCGCCGGCCGGTCACCCAGCGCGTCGGCGAAGCTCACCCCGGCCGCGTCGCGCAGCCCGGCCGCGCGCTCCACCGCGATCTCCCCGGTGAGCAGCCGCGACCCCAGGCACGGTACGCCGAAGCGGGCCCCCTCCTCCTCGACGAACGCGCCGACCACCACCGGCCGGACCGGGGTGACCCCGGCGGCCCGCAGCTCGTCGACGGCGAGGAACGCGCTGACGATGCCGAGCGGCCCGTCGTACGCTCCGCCGTGCGGCACCGAGTCGAAGTGGCTGCCGGTGAGCACGGCCTCGCCGGCAGCCGGGTCGCCCCACCAGGCGAAGAGATTGCCGTTGCCGTCGGAGTGCACCGGCATGCCCCGCCGGTCGGCCTGCTCACGGAACCACTCCCGCAGCCACACCTCCGGTTCGGTGAGGGCGTAGCGCAGGTAGCCGCCGCTGCCGGCGTCCCGCCCGACCGGGGCGATCTCGTCCCAGAGCCGGCGGAACCGGCCGGCCAGGTCGGTCACGCCGGGCCCTCCGCCATCGGCACCCGCACGCCGGTCCGCTCGGCGACCTCGCGGGCGGTGTCGTAGCCGGCGTCGACGTGCCGGATCACGCCCATCGCCGGGTCGTTGGTGAGCACCCGCTCGATCTTCTGCCCGGCCAGGGCGCTGCCGTCGGCGACGCAGACCTGGCCGGCGTGGATGGACCGGCCGATGCCGACCCCGCCGCCGTGGTGGATGGAGACCCAGGACGCCCCGCTGGCCGTGTTGACCAGCGCGTTGAGCAGCGGCCAGTCGGCGATCGCGTCGGAGCCGTCGGCCATCGCCTCGGTCTCCCGGTAGGGGCTGGCCACGCTGCCGCAGTCCAGGTGGTCGCGGCCGATCACCACGGGCGCGGACAGCTCGCCGGAGGCGACCATCTCGTTGAACCGCACCCCCGCCTTGTCCCGCTCGCCGTAGCCCAGCCAGCAGATCCGCGCCGGCAGGCCCTGGAAGGCGACCCGCTCGCCGGCCATCCGCATCCACCGGGCAAGGGACTCGTTCTCCGGGAACAGGTCGAGGATGGCCCGGTCGGTGGCGGCGATGTCCTTCGGGTCGCCGGAGAGCGCCGCCCACCGGAACGGGCCCTTGCCCTCGCAGAACAGCGGCCGGATGTACGCCGGCACGAAGCCGGGGAAGTCGAAGGCCCGCTCGTACCCGCCGAGCTTCGCCTCGCCGCGGATCGAGTTGCCGTAGTCGAAGACCTCCGCGCCCGCGTCGAGGAAGCCGACCATCGCCTCGACGTGCTTCGCCATCGAGGCCCGGGCCCGGTCGGTGAAGTCGGCCGGCTTCGCCGCCGCGTAGTCCCGGGCGTCGGCCAGCTCCACCCCCTCCGGCACGTACGACAGCGGGTCGTGCGCGCTGGTCTGGTCGGTGACGATGTCGATCTCCACGCCCCGGCGCAGCAGCTCCGGGAAGACCGTCGCCGCGTTGCCGACCACGCCGACGCTCAGCGCCCGGCGCTCCCGCTTCGCGGCCAGCACCCGCTCGACGGCGTCGTCGAGGGAGTCGGCGACCTCGTCCAGGTACCGGTCGTGCACCCGGCGGTCCAGCCGGGTCCGGTCCACGTCCACGATCAGACAGGCGCCACCGTTCATGGTGACCGCCAGGGGCTGCGCCCCGCCCATCCCGCCGCAGCCGGCGGTCAGGGTCAGCGTCCCCGCCAGGGTGCCGGCGAACCGCTTCGCGGCGACGGCGGCGAACGTCTCGTAGGTGCCCTGGAGGATGCCCTGGGTGCCGATGTAGATCCACGAGCCGGCGGTCATCTGCCCGTACATGGTCAGGCCGAGCTGCTCCAGGCGGCGGAACTCCGGCCAGGTGGCCCAGTCGCCGACCAGGTTCGAGTTGGCCAGCAGCACCCGGGGCGCCCACTCGTGGGTCCGCATGACCCCCACCGGGCGGCCGGACTGCACCAGCATCGTCTCGTCGTCGCGCAGGTCGGTCAGCGTCCGCACCAGGGCGTGGTACGACGGCCAGTCCCGCGCGGCCTTCCCGGTGCCGCCGTAGACGACCAGGTCGTCGGGGCGTTCGGCCACCTCCGGGTCGAGGTTGTTCATCAGCATCCGCAGGGCGGCCTCCTGCGGCCACCCCTTCGCGGTACGTGCGGTGCCGCGGGCGGCGCGGACGGGCTGGTGCATCTCGTACTCCTCTCAGCCGAGGAACAACTGACGACGGGCGGCGGACGACTCGAACGCCTCGAGCCGGGCCTGGGTGTCGGCCGGGGCGGCGTCGCAGATCGCCTGGAGCACCACCATGGCCAGGGTCATCGGGGCGGTGTGCAGGTCGAAAACCAGATCGGTGCCGACGGCGGCGGGGAGCACCACCTCGGCGTGCTCGGTGGCGGGGCTGACCGGGGAGTCGGTGATCGCCACCACCGTCAGTCCGGCGTCCCGGGCCTCGCGCAGCGCGTCGAGGGTCTCGCGCGGGTAGCGGGGCAGCACGAAGGCGAGCAGCGCGGTCGCGCCGGCCGCCGCGGCCTGCTCGAGGCGGTCGGTGAGCAGGCTGCCGCCGTCGTCCAGCACCCGGACGTCCGGGTGCACCTTCGCGGCGAAGTAGGCGAAGTACGCGGCCAGCGGGGCGGCGGCGCGCAGCCCGAGCACCGGCAGCGGGCGGCTGGCGGCCAGCTGCTGGCCGACCGCGGCGATCCGCTCCCGGTCGGCGAGCTGCCCGGCCAGCCGGTCGAGGTTGCCGATCTCGGCGCGGACGGCCCGCTGGAGCTCGTTGCCGGCGTCGGCCGGGTCGACGGCCGCGGCGGCGGTCAGCTCCCGCAGGCGGCGGCGCAGCGCCGGGTAGCCGTCGTGGCCGAGCGTCATCGCGAACCGGGTCACCGACGGCTGGCTGACCCCGGCCAGCTCGGCGACCTCCGCCGCCGACAGGTACGCCACCGCCCCGGCGTGCTGCACCAGGCAGTGCGCGATCCGGCGCTGGGTGGGGGTGAGCCGGACCCCATGGAAGAGGTCCAGTACCCGATCGGTCGGCGCTGCGACGACAGCGCTTTCATTCATGGCGTGACTCTATGCATCAAAACTTTCAAAGGCAATCACGACCTCGGCCGGACGGCCCGCCGACCTGTGCAGCGAGGGGGGTCCACAGGGAATCCCGGCGGGTTACCTGGTCGCCGGATCCGGACCCGGCCACCGCCGTCGGCTGACCGCTGGTTGGCCACCGTCCCGGCAGCTATCGGGACGCTGACCGGCGGGCGGAGCGACGGGCGGCTTCTCTGTACTATCCGCACGGCGGGTGAGCAGAGGAGTTGGGGCATGCAGCCGGTTGGTCCGTACAGGTTCACCGAGGCGCTCGGCGTCTGCCAGGTGGGCACGGCGTGGTGGGCCGTCGACGGGCAGGATCGGCTGGTGACGGTGGCCATGCTCGAGGGCGCCGCGGCGGCCGACCCGCCCTGGCGGGAGGCGTTCGCCAACGCGGCGAACGCGATGGCCCAGGCGCCGGGCGGGCAACGCTACGTCAACGCCGACCTCGCCGCCGCCCACCCCTGGGTGGCGTACCCCTCAGAGGAGGGGATAGGTGCCCAGCGCCTCTTCCAGACCCTCGGCATGGACCTGCACCCCTTGGAGTCGCGCGCCGACGTCCTGATCCCGGCGACCGGCACGGTTTCCGCGCCGTCGCAGCCGGTCGCCGGGGCGCCGCTGTCGGTCTCCGGCCCGCCGGACCCGACCTTGGGCCCACCCCACGTCCCGTGGGCGATGCACGCCGCCGTGGTCCCGCAGCAACAGGGCCCGGAGGCCGTCCCGACGTCGCCCGCCCCGGCCGCGAAGTCCACCGACTCCCCGCCGGCCGACCCCTTCCCAGCGCCGGTACGCCGCATCGAGCCTTCCGGGACAGCCGGGCGCGGCACCGGGCTGTGGCTCACGGTCACCGCTCTCGTCCTGGGGATAGTCGCCGCGTTCGGTGGCGTCTCCGCCTGGGCCGGGGGCCGCGGCGGGACGACTCCGTCCGCGGCGGTGCCCGCGGTCTTTCCGACCGACGCCCCGGCTGCCGCCGGGCTCCGGCCCTGGGGGCAATTCACGCCGTCGAGCCCGCAGGAGCGCGCACTCGCAGTCGCCGGGCCGTCGCTGGTTTTCATCGAGGCGGTGGTCACCGGCTACCTGCGCGACCGGACGACCAACGCCCTCGTGCGCACGTCCCCGACCGTCTTCAACCGTCGGTGTACTGGGTTCGTGATAAACCCGGACGGCTACGTCCTCACGAGCAGTTCCTGCGTGAAGCCGTCAGAGGAGGTCGCGCGGCAGGTCGCCCTCGACGCGGTCGCCCAGGCACTGGTGCGGGAGAGGAAGCTCGATGCCGGTGCAGTGCCGGGCTACATCTCGGCCAACCTCGCGAAGACCCGATTCACCGGGATCGACGCGACCGCCGAGCCGAGCATCCAGCTCTCCGTACAGTTCAACAACGCCAAGGGCAACGTCATCGGCGACCCGGCCGCCCCAGGCGAGCTGGTCAAGGCGCAGGCGGCCGACACGGGCAACGTCGCGCTGGTGAAGCTGGGCCGGCAGAACCTGCCCGCAGCAGAGTTCAACCCTTCGGCGACGGTCACCGACGCCGGTTCCCTGCTGATCGCCGGGTTCGGCACGGACGACAGCGGGTCCCGCAACGCCACCTACACGCCCCGAGCGAAGATGGCGAAGATCGCCGGTGTGGGGCGGCGGGGCAGCCTGTCGACGTGGCGGATCGGAGACGATCTCGGTCGCGCCTCTCACGGCGGCATCGCGATAGACCCGGCCGGCCGCGTCATCGGCATGCTCGACCAGGACCTGACGCGACCCGACCGAGCGAACCGAGTGGTGGTACCGGCGTCAGCCTTCACCGGCGTGATGGGCGACGCCGGGGTGACCGGTGCCCTGGGCGAGCCGGACAGGCTCTACCGCAGCGGGCTCGACGCGTACTTCACCGGCCGGTACCCGACCGCCGTCGCTCAGCTCGGGACGGTCGTCGAGCGGGAGCCCGGCAACCCGCTGGCGCAGGCGTACCGGGAGAACGCCCTCAACCGGCAGCAGATGGAGGCCGTCCCGGCCAGCGCGCCCGCCTGGGCCTGGTGGCTGCTCGCGGGAGCGGGCGGTGCCCTGCTGATCTTGCTTGTGCTGCTGGTCGCGACACTGGGTCGGCGGTACCGATGAGCGCCGACGCCACCGCGTCGCCGGCCGGACGCCGCCCGGTAGGCGCAAACTCCCGGCCACGGTCCGTCTCGCGCCCGCTCTCGGTCGCCATCGTGGCGATCGTCGGCGTCCTGCTGGTGCAGGTGCTTCTCGAAACCTGGGTGCAGGTCCTCAGCGGACCGGGCAGCGAGGACGTCCGGGGCCACGTCGAGAGCGGGGCCGCATGGCTCGAGCAGCTCAGGAACGTTCTCTACCTGGCGCTCGCCGTGATCACGCTGGTGAAGGTCGCCATGGACCGGCAGTGGGCACGGTTCCGTACCGGGGCGGACCTCGCTCTGCTCGTGCTCGGTCTGGTGATGGTGCTGGCCGGTGTCGTCAACGACTCCTCGGTGGGTCTGATCGGCCAAGGGATCCTCGTCTACTTCCGCGGTGTGCTGGTCTTCTACGCATTCCGGGCGGCCGACCTCGACCGCGTCATGATCCGTCGGGTGCTGCTCGTGGCGGCCTTCGTCGTCGGACTCAACGTGCTGCTCGCGCTGATGCAGATGCTGCTGGGTCAGCCGGCATACCGCGCCGTCGGCGTGGCGGACATGGCCTGGGCGGACCAGGGCAGGGCCCAGGGCCTGCAACCCCACCCGGACTACCTCGGACATCTGCTCGGACTCGCCCTGCTCGGCTTCGTCGCCTGGGTGGCGGTGCACCCGCGGGTCCGCTTCGGCTGGTGGGCGGTGGCGGCCCTGGTGGCGCTGGCGCTGTCGGCCAGCCAGTCCGGTGAGTCGCTGCTGGGTGTGCTCGTCGCAGGGACGCTGATCGCCGTCCTCGTGAAGGGGAACCGGCGCCGGGTACTCGGCGTCTGCCTCATCGTGGTGCTCTGTACCGTGGCGCACATCGTCGCGACCACGGACGACCACGCCGGATGGGAACGGCGGCTGGGCAGTGCCTTCTCCGGCAGCTACCACCAGCTCGGCGTCGCAGGCCGGACGAGCCCGCCGGCGACCGGGTCCGCGCCCATGCCCAGTGGAG
Source organism: Micromonospora kangleipakensis (assembly GCF_004217615.1). Classification (NCBI taxonomy): domain Bacteria; kingdom Bacillati; phylum Actinomycetota; class Actinomycetes; order Micromonosporales; family Micromonosporaceae; genus Micromonospora; species Micromonospora kangleipakensis. The sequence goes on from NZ_SHLD01000001.1 coordinate 2,217,195, forward strand.
CCCCGGCCCTGGAGCGGGAGATCCGGGTGCTCGACGTGCAGCAGGCCGCCGACATCCTGCCCCGCCAGCCACTCCTCGGGTTCGGCATCGGCCAGTTCGGCGGCCTCGTCGCCGAGAAGAGCAACCCCGACTGGCACAGGAACCCGAAGTTCGGCCCGGACGTCCTGAGCCCCGCCGGCGTTCCGGCACCGCAGGTTGACTCGTTCTGGCTGCACCTCGTCATGGAGGCCGGCGTCATCGGGCTGATCGCGTACGTGATCTGGCTTTTCTTCGTTGTCCGCCCGCTGCTGCCCCGGACGGCCCGCGGCCCCAGGCGTACCACCCGTACGCCGCCCGTGGCGGCGGTGTGGGGCGTCGCCGCGATGGTCTTCGCCTGCATCGTCGCCACCCTCTCGCCCGCCTTCGAGGGGGCACTTCTGCCGCCCCTGTTCTGGACGATCCTCGGTGTTGCCTGGTGGGCCTGGCGCCGTTCCCGGGAGGAGGAGGCGTCGGTCTACACCGCGGAGACCGCCATGCTGCCGGTCGTCCGCGACCGGTCGGACGTCAGCGACATCGACACCCGAATCCTCGCCACCGACGAGATCCTGGCCCTCGCCCTGCGGGCACGGCGGCGGACCGACGGACGGTGACCACCCGAAGTCACACCGGTAGCTCATCTCTTCGGTGGTAGTGCGGCGATCGGCCGGCTGCGTACAATCCGTCTTGCCATGCGACGGCACGTGACCGGCATGCATCACGCGGAGCACGTCCGCGGCAGGTGGTCGGTACGACCTTGCTGCGGCAGACGCACACGGGGGTGGCGGAAGGTATGGGAGTACCAGGTCAGGTGCCGGGCCAGGACGACGAGGTCGTGCTGACGCCGGCTGGAGCAAGCGTCGACCGTCGATGATGGCCCTTCCCCCCGCCATCCCGGCCGAGTCGCTGGGTGGCGCCGTGCGGCGTCCCCTGCCGTACGGGCACATACCGCCCCTACCGGGAATCGACGCGCCCACCGTCGGTCTGGCCGAGCCGGTCCGCCGCGTTGCACCCGCAATCTCGGTCTGCATCGCCGTCCGCGACCGCCCGGCCCTGCTGGTCAAGTCCGTGCGCAGCATCCTCGCTGGCGGGTTCGCCGACTACGAGGTGGTCATCGTGGACGACGGCTCCTCCGTGCCGGTGCAGGAGGGGCTGGCGGAGGCGGGCCTGCTCGCCGACGAGCGGATCCGGCTGGTACGGCAGCGGCCCTCGGGCATCAGCGCCGCCCGCAACACCGCGCTGAGGGTCGCCCGTGGCCGGTACGTCACCGTTCTCGACTCCGACGACGAGCTTGCCCAGGACGGCCTGAGCCGGATCCACGAGTTCCTCACCCGCACCCGAGCCCGCTGGATCTACACCGACTACGAGGAGCTCGCCAGCGCCTCCGGCCGGGTCATCCGGCTGCCGTCCTACCCGTCCCCCCGGCGGATGCTCTGGTCGGTGCTGATCCGGCCCCGCCTGCCGTTCAAGCACTCGGGGATGACGATGGAGCGGGAGCTGCTGGTCGGGCTCGGCGGGTACGACGAGGGCACCCCCATCAAGGTGGATGTGGAACTGGTACTGCGTGCCCTGGCAAATGGGGTCCACCTGACCCACCTGGCGCACCCCGTGGTGCAGTTCCACCGGCACGGCGGCAACATCAGCCGCAAGCGTCTCGCTGGCCTGGCGGTCTGGTACCGGCTGATCAACACCTACAGCCGCCCACGAATCCCAGGCCTGGCGCTGACCATGGTGTCGGTCCGCGCGGTGAGCGAACTGGGCAAGTCGCTGGTCACTGCTCTCGACAAGTGAGGCCGAACGCCTCGCTCGATTCCGGTCGGAGTTCCTAGCCTGGCCTGCCCGTGCATCCTGCTGCACGACGCACGACCGACCGAAACGCCACTGGTCAGAAGCCCTCTCTCCGCTTAAGGTGCACGTCGCGATCTCCCACGGGGGCTGACGCAGGAAGGACGATCGTGTCTCTGCACACCAGGGTGCCCGCGCAACACTCCGCCCGGCCGGGGGCGGCGGGCCACCACGACGCCGGTGTCATCACACCGTCGAACGGCTTCGCCCGGTCCGCCTTCGGGCGTCCGGCCATCCCCCGGGTGACCTGGCACCGGCCGTACGTCCTCTGGCTGCTCCTGCTCGACCTGCTCGCCGCCCTCGCCGCCAGCCGGACCGCGGTCAGCCTGCTCGAAGAGGCCGATGCCGGATTCCGTGACCCGGCCGCACCCGGCAGGGTCGACGGGGTCTTCGTGCTGGTGGCCAACCTTGGCATCCCGGTTGGATGGCTGTTGCTGCTGGCCGCCTGCGGCGCGTACGACCGCCGGGCGCTGGGCATCGGCACCGAGGAGCTCAAGCGGGTGGTGCGGGCCGACATCGCGATGGCCGCCACCGTGTCCCTGCTGGCGCTCGGCTTCAAGAAGGACCTGTCCCGCTTGACGGTGCTCCTCGTCGTCCTGGCCGCCCTGCTCTACACGCTGCTGGGTCGGTTCGTGGCCCGCTGCGTGCTGCACCATTTGCGCCGGACCGGGCCGCACGCGTCGCAGAAGATCCTGCTGGTGGGGAAGCTCTCCGACGCGCTGGCCCTCTACGACGTGGCCGTCCGCAACCCCGGGGCCGGGCTGCGTCCGATCGCCATCCACCTGCCGCATCATCCGCGCCCCGGCGAGGCGGTCACCGCGCCCGTCCCGGTCTATGTGGGCTGGGAGCTGGTGCCGCTCGTGCAGGAGATCGGCGCGGACACCATCGCCGTCTGCGGGCCGGCCAGCCTGGAGTCGTACGAGCTGCGCAAGCTGGCCTGGCAGATCGAGGGCACGGGCCTGGACCTGGTCGTGGTGCCCCAGGTCACCGACGTCACCGGTCCCCGCATCCACGTCCGCCCGATCGACGGCCTGCCGCTGCTGACCGTGGAGGAACCGACCCTGTCCGGCCTGTCGCTGGTGGCCAAGGCGACACTCGACCGGATCACCGCGCTGGTCGGTCTGATCCTGCTGAGCCCGGTGCTGCTCGGCATCGCGCTCACCATCAAGCTGACCGACCCGGGGCCGGTGATGTTCCGGCAGACCCGCATCGGGCACAAGGGCAAGGCATTCAAGGTCTGGAAGTTCCGCACCATGTACACCGACGCGGAGCAGCGGCTGGAGGCGCTGAAGGAGCAGAACGAGAGCGACGGGCTGCTCTTCAAGATCCGTGACGATCCACGGGTCACCCCGATCGGCAAGCACCTGCGCGCGCTGTCGCTGGACGAGCTGCCTCAGCTGATCAACGTGCTGACCGGCCAGATGTCGCTGGTCGGCCCGCGGCCGCTGCCCACCGACGACGACGACTACCAGGGGGACGTGCGGCGGCGACTGCTGGTCCGCCCCGGCATCACCGGGCTCTGGCAGATCTCCGGCCGGTCCGACCTCAGCTGGGACGACGCGGTGCGCCTGGACCTGCACTACGTCGACAACTGGTCCCTGGCCTACGACCTCGGGATCCTGTGGCGCACGGTGAGCGTGGTGCTGGCCCGGCGCGGCGCCTACTAGACACGTCGGACCCCGGACAGCCCGCCGCCCCGGCCGCCGGCACCTGCCGGCCGCCGGGGCGGCGTACCCGGGTCACTTACGGGCGTACTGCTTGATCTCCTCGACCGCGTCCCGGCGTACCGCGTCGTAGCAGGCATCAACCCGCTCGGGGTCGGCCAGCACCACGCTCTCGCTGCCCCGCCGGCCGGTGCCCTTCGTCGGGCTGGTGAGGAAGGACAGGTTGCTGCCGCGAACCCCGCGCATTTGGTTCGCCATGTCCAGCAACGACATGTTCTTGTCCACCGACACCGAGTTCGACGTCGCCTTGACGAAGGAGTTCAGCTTCGCCGGGTTGGTGAGGATGCCACCGGAGGCGGCCTTGTCCAGGATCGCCTTGATCACCTGCTGCTGGTGCCGGATTCGGGCGAAGTCCCCGTCCGCGAACTGCTTGCGCTGGCGGGAGTAGTCCAGCGCCGCCTCGCCGTCGAGCTGCTGCAGCCCGGCCGTGAAGGAACGGTACGGCGGGTGGATCGAGGTGAACGACTTCTCCACGTTGACCTCCACGCCGCCGAGGGCGTCGATGATGTCCTTGAAGCCGGCGAAGTCGATCATCGCCACGTGGTCGATCCGGACCCCCGTGAACTTCTCCACCGTCTGCACCATGAGCGGGACGCCGGCCCAGGCGAAGGCAGCGTTGATCTTCGCGTCCCGCCCGCCGTGCTGACCGTCCGCCGATCGCGGCACCGGCACCCAGGTGTCCCGGGGGATGGAGATCAGCTGAGCGCTCTTCCGGTCGGCGGGAAGGTGGGCCACGATGATCGTGTCCGTCCGCGACCCCGAGGTCTTCTCCGGGTCACGGGAGTCGCTGCCCAGCATCAGGATGTTCTGTGCGCCCTGGGCCCCGGCCACCGGGCGCCCCTCCTCGGGCACGCCAGCGAAGGCGTCGACCCGATCGATGCCGGACTCGACGGACTTCAGATAGATCCCTCCGGCGACCAGGCCGCCGCCTCCAAGTAGCGCCACCACCAACGCGGTGATCAGGACGATCCGCTTCCACCGGCGCCGGGGTCGTTGCCGCTCACCCGGTTCCAACTGAGACGGACCGTCGACCTGGTCCAGCGGATGGTGAAAAGGCTGAGGATCGACGTACTGACCGCGATACGACATGCCGCGATGCTACTGAGCGCCCGAGCCGCCCGCGTACCCGCTCCGCCGGACGGCCGGGTGGCAAAGAACTTTTCATCGTCAGCGACCCCCTCCGCCTGATAGAACCCTCCCGTGGACGCAACGAAACTCCGGCGGGCCATCGCCCGTACCCCGTTGGCTCCGGTCGCCGCCTTCCCGAAGCGGCTGGCCCGGGTCGCCCGGCACGACGCCAAGGTGCTGCGCACCTCCGCCCGCTGGCTGGTCACCTCGCGTGAGCACCACAACTACACGTACGAGCTGACCAAGCTGAGCCGGCACCACCTCGCCTGGTTCGTCAGCGTCGTCTGCGACGTCCCGGTCAAGCAGGTCCGGGCCTACCTCAACGAGATCGAGACCGACGAGGAGCTGCGCGGGCACATCGAGCGGGCCACCGCCGCCGCGTCCCGCCGCGGCCTGGCCGACAAGCACGTCCGGTACGCCCGTCGGATCGGCTGGTACGCCATCGTCCGCGCCCGCAAGCCCGCACACGTCGTCGAGACCGGCGTGGACAAGGGGCTGGGCAGCTGCGTGCTGGCCGCCGCGCTGCTGCGCAACACCGCCGAGGGGCACCCCGGCCGGCTCACCTCGCTGGACATCAACCCCGAGGCCGGCTACCTGGCCCGGGCGACGCCCTGGGCCGACGTGGTCGACCTGGTGATCGGGGACTCGGTCGCCTCGATCGGCGCGCTGGACCGCCCGGTCGACCTGTTCCTGCACGACAGCGACCACAGCCGGGTGCACGAGAAGAGCGAGTTCGAGGCCGTGGAGGCGAAGCTCGCCCCCGGCGCGATGCTGCTCACCGACAACGTCACCGTCACCAACGTCCTCGCCGAGCACGCCGAACGGACCGGGCGACGCTTCCTCGCCTACCGCGAGACACCGGCCCGGCACTGGTATCCGGGCGACGGGATCGGGGTGGCCTGGTGAGGCTCGCCGCCGTCCACACGTACCCGATCAAGGGCTGCCACCGGCTCGACCACGACGGCGCCCGGGTCGAACCGTGGGGCCTGGCCGGCGACCGGCGCTGGATGGTGCTCGACGAGCACGGCGTCGGCGTCACCCAGCGGGAGGCCACCGAGCTGGTCACCCTGCGCGCCGTCCCGCGCGACGGCGGGCTGGTGCTGCGCGCCCCGGACCGCCCCGACCTGGACGTGCCCGAGCCGGCCACGGCCGAGCCGGTCCTGGTGCGGGTGTTCCGCAGCCGGCTGCCGGTGCCCGCGCTGCCCGCCGGGCCGGCCGCGGACGACTGGCTCGGCGCGCTGCTCGGCCGGCCGGTGCGGCTGGTCTGGTTGGGCGAGCCCACCCGGCACATGAACCCCGGCGAGCGGGACCACGACACCGGCGACCAGGTCAGCTTCGCCGACGAGTACCCGCTGCTGCTGGCCGGCACGGCCTCGCTCGACGCGCTCAACGGCTGGCTGGCCGAGGCGGGCGAGCCGCCGGTGCCGATGGCCCCAACCTGGTGGTCGAGGGGGCCGAGGCCTGGGCGGAGGACGGGTGGGCCGGCCGCCGGCTCCGCGTCGGATCGGCCGTCCTCCGCGCCGCCGGGCCCTGCGACCGCTGCCTGGTCACCACCACCGACCAGGAGACCGGGGTACGCGGCAAGGAGCCGCTGCGCACCCTCGCCCGGCACCGCAACATCGGCCAGAAGCTCCTCTTCGGCCTCCACCTGGTCCCCGACGGGCCGGGTGAGGTGCACGTCGGCGATCCGGTGACCCTGCTCGACTGACCACGTCGCGTGACACCGCCGGCCCGGCCGTCTGCGGTGGTTGACCTGGCGCGCGCCCGCTCCGGCGACCGAGGCCCGGATGTCCGGTGGGGTGTCCTGGTCGCGCGCTACGAAGCTGATGACGTGAACGAATCAGAGCGGGACGCAGGGCGGCGAGCCCCCGTCGACGGTGGCGATTCATCCACGACATCAGCTTCGTAGGACCTTTGGAGCGTCCACCCGCCGGCTTGCCCCACGGCAGAAGGTCCTCCGGCGGGCCGTCGCCCGCCTGCTGCCGAGGCGCACGACGCCAGCGACCGACGGATCGGCCGGGACTCGATGATCACGTCCCGGGAAACCCGGGGCCCGGGCGTCAGGCCGCCGGGCGGTGCAGGTCGAGCCACATGAAGACCTCGTCCCGGTCGTCGCCGGGAGCGAGCCGCAGCGCGCCGGGCAGCCGGCCCACCTCCCGGTAGCCGAGCCGGTCGTAGAACGACTCCAGGCCGAGCCCGCCCCGGACGGTCACGTGCAGCCCCGCCAGGCCCAGTTCATGACCGAGCCGCTCGGCCTCGCGCATCAGCGCGGCGCCGTACCCGTGGCCCTGGGTGTCGGGGTGGACCATCACCCGCTTGAGCACCCGGTAGTGCGTCTTGAGATGGAACCGGTTGTCGCAGATCACCAGGATGCCGACCGGCCGGTCGCCCTCGTAGCCGACCAGCAGCCGGTCCGGCCCGTCGGCGATGTCGGCGAAGGTGGCCTCGGCCATCGGCCGTACCTCGGCCGCGGTCACCGGGGCGACGAAGCCCACCGCGCCGCCGGCGTTGGTGACGTCCACCCAGAGGGAGACGATCTGCTCGCGCAGCGCGGGGGTGAGATCGGGATCCAGTGTGAAACGCAGGCTCACCTGCGACATCCTGCTGGAAGACCGGGGGCGGGCGGCCCCGACAGTGACGTTCATGACACCACCGATGGTGCGGGAGAGGGGTTTCGAACCCCCACGTCCTCTCGGACACAGGCTCCTAAGGCCTGCGCGTCTGCCGTTCCGCCACTCCCGCCGACGCGATGAGTTTAGAGCGTCTCGCGGAGGCGGTGTGTAGTCCCGCCCGCCGCAGGATGTTGGACACCGTCCCATGGCTGACGACGCACTCCCCGGCGGAGGCTGCCTTGACGACGTCAGCGAAATTCCGCGGACCGAGCTCTGGGTTCGCCAGGGCATGACGGATGACGGTCTCGGCGTGCGGGAAGTTCGAGGTTGATCTGAAAGCCTGCGGAGCGATCAGATCCTCCACCTGGTCCACCGGAAGCGGCGGGCGAACTGCGGGCGAGGTCCGATGGGGTGGCTGAGCCTTGGTCGCCCGGAGAACGACCGCTCTTGTTCCGACCGGCGTAGGTATCGGTCTGGCTGTGACAGTTCGGACAGAGTATCCGCAAGTTGGGTGGCCGGTTGTCGAGGAAGTCGCCATTCACGTGATCCACGTGCAGGGTGAGTGCCCGCCCACGCCAGGTCGGTCCGACGCCGCACTCCTCGCACTCCTCTGGGACGCCGATGTCGTGCAGTGCCCATCTCAAACGAGTGCCAGGTGTGCGGCGGAACCCGGTCGGCAGACGTAGCAGCAACTGCGACGAGCTGGTCCGTCGTGGGCCGCGTTGCCCCTTGTTGTGCGCACTGCCGGTGAAGTGCGAGGTGTCGATGCCGAAGCGCTTCAACTGTCGGCTGATGTGCGCGTGCGACCCGCCGCTGATCCGCACACCGAGCGCCCGCATCACCCCGGCAATGCTGTGCTCGCTCGCGGCGGCCTCGGCGAGCACCTCAGGCGTGTACTTGTACCGAACCACACGCGCACCGTAGCGGCGGCGTACGACAGGATCAGTCCAGCCCGAGGTCCCGGCGGAGCTTGGCGACGTGCCCCGTGGCCTTGACGTTGTAGAACGCGCGCTCGATCTTCCCGTCCTCGTCGATGACGAAGGTCGAGCGGATCACGCCGGTGACGGTCTTGCCGTACATCTGCTTCTCGCCGTACGCGCCGTACGCGGTCAGCACCGCCTTGTCGGTGTCGGCGACCAGCGGGAAGGTGATGGCGTCGCGCTCCCGGAACTTGGCCAGCTTCTCCGGCTTGTCGGGGGAGATGCCGACCACCTCGTAGCCGGCGGTCTGGAGGGAGGCGAGCGAGTCGCGGAAGTCGCAGGCCTGCTTGGTGCAGCCGGGGGTCATGGCGGCCGGGTAGGCGTACAGGATGACCTTGCGGCCACGGAGGTCGGCCAGGGAGAGCGTCCCGCCGGTGTCGGTGGGGAGGGTGAACTCGGGCGCGGGGTCGCCGGGATTGAGGCGGTCGGTCATGGCGCAGACGATACCGCCGTCGTGCGACCGGCCGACGGTGGCGACGCGCGGCCGACCGTGATCAACACCATGGCTTGTTGCAAGATATTGGCAACAAAGAGTCGGCGCAAATAAGCTGAGCCCGTCGGTGTGGGCCCGCCCGCCGCGCCCTGGGAGGTCGAGTGGAAACCCTGGCGATGCACATCTCGAACGGGATCATCGACGGTCCCGTCGCCGCGGTCTTCGCCGCCTTCGCGTTCGCCGTGCTCACCCTCTGCGTGCTGCGCGCCCGCCGCGACCTGGACGATCGGCTGGCCCCGATGGCGGGCCTGGTGGCCGCGTTCATCTTCGCCGTGCAGATGCTCAACTTCCCGATCTTCACCGCCGGGGTGAGCGGTCACCTGCTCGGTGGCGCGCTCGCCGCGCTGCTGGTCGGCCCGTGGGTGGGCGCGCTCTGCGTGGCCGTGGTCCTGGTCGTGCAGGCGCTGGTCTTCGGCGACGGCGGGGTGGCCATGCTCGGCCTCAACATCACCAACATGGCGATCCTCGGCACCGTTGCGGCGTACCTGCTGATCGCGCTGCTGCTGCGGGTGCTGCCGCGTACCCCGGCCGGGCTCGGTGTCACCGCGTTCGTGTCGGGCCTGGTCAGCGTGCTCGTCGCCAGTCAGGGCTTCGTCCTGCAGTACTGGCTGGGTGGCACCACCGATCTGGGCGGCAACCTCGCCGGGCTGGCCGGCACGATGGCCGGCGTCCACCTGCTGATCGGCGTCGGCGAGGGCCTGATCACCGCCACCACGGTGGTCACCGTCGCGAAGGTCCGCCCCGACCTGGTGTACGCGCTGCGCGCCCTGAAGCCGGCCGCGCCGGCCGCCGCCGTCCCGGTCGCCGGGGGTGCCCGGTGAGGAAGCGCAACTGGGGCTTCGTCCTCGGCGGCCTGCTGGTCGTCCTGCTGCTCGCCGGGGTGGTCAGCAACTACGCCTCGGCGCACCCGGACGGGCTGGACTCGTCCCTGCTCAAGGGCTGCACGGTGAACGCCGACGGCGAGATCACCGGCGGCAGCTGCCCGGCCCAGCGAACGAGGGACCACGAGCTCGCCGACAGCCCGCTGGCCGACTACGGCATCCGGGGCGTGGACAACCGGTTCCTCTCCACCGGCCTCTCCGGCGTGCTGGGCGTGCTGCTCACCTTCGCCCTCGGCGGCGGCCTCTTCTGGCTGGCCCGCCGGCACGCCCCCGCGGCTTCCGCCGGGTCGGACTCCGCCGGCGCCGGAGCGTCGGGCGACGATCCGGCCGGCGACTCCGACCCGGCCGACGCCGGGCAGCGCGCGGCCCGCGCCGGCTGAGGGGGTACGTCGACATGGGCGCGGGACACGCGCACGTGCTCTACCGCGAGTCCACCTCCCCGGTGCACCGCCTCCCGCCCGAGGTGAAGATCGCCGCGATGGTGCTCTTCACCATCGCCGTGGTCGCCACGCCCCGCGAGGCGTACTGGGCCTTCGGCGGGTACGCGCTGCTGGTCGCCGGTGTGGCGGCGCTGGCCCGGGTGGGCCCGCGCTGGCTGCTCGGCCGGGCGCTGATCGAGCTGCCGTTCGTGCTCTTCGCGTTCGCGCTGCCGTTCCTCGGGACGGGGGAGCGGGTCGAGGTGGCCGGGCTGAGCCTCTCCGTGGACGGCCTGCTGGGCGGCTGGAACATCCTGGCCAAGGGGACGCTGGGCGTACTGGCGTCGCTCCTGCTCGCCGCGACCACGACGACGCGGGACCTGATCGTCGGCCTGGACCGGCTGCGCTGCCCGCAGGTCCTCACCCAGATCGCCACCTTCATGCTGCGCTACCTGGACGTGCTGGTCGGCGAAGCCCGGCGGATGCGGGTGGCCCGGGTCTCCCGGGGCGACGACCCGCGCTTCCTCTGGCAGCTGCGCGGCTTCGCCGCCGGGATCGGCGCGCTGTTCCTGCGTGCGTTCGAGCGCGGCGAGCGGGTCTACCTGGCCATGGTGTCGCGCGGCTACTCGGGCCGGATGCCGGCGGTCTGGCAGGGCGCCGGCGCCGCCACCGCCGGCCAGTGGGCGGCCGCCGCGACGGTGCCGCTGGCGGCCGCCGCGATCGCCGCCGCCGCGGTCGTGCTGACATGATCGGGTACGTGCAGACGGCTCCCTCCCTGGACGCGCGCGGCGTCCGGTACGCGTATCCGGACGGTCACGTCGCCCTGCACGGGGTCGACCTGACCGTGCCGCGCGGGGACCGGGTGGCGCTGCTCGGCCCGAACGGCGCCGGCAAGACCACCCTGGTGCTGCACCTCAACGGCATCCTCACCGCGACCGAGGGGACGGTCAGCGTCGGCGGGCTCACGGTCAGCCGGGACCGGGACACCCTCGCCGAGATCCGCCGCCGGGTGGGCATCGTCTTCCAGGACCCGGACGACCAGCTCTTCCTGCCCACGGTCGCCGAGGACGTCGCGTTCGGCCCGGCCAACCTGGGGCTGCGCGGGGCGGAGCTGGCCGCCCGGGTCGACGAGGCGCTCGCCGCGGTCGGGATGAGCGAGCACCGGGACCGGGCGCCGCACCACCTCTCCTTCGGTCAGCGCCGCCGGGTGGCGGTGGCCACCGTGCTCGCCATGCGCCCGGAGATCCTGGTCCTCGACGAGCCGTCGTCCAACCTCGATCCGGCCGCCCGGCGGGAGCTGGCGGAGATCCTGCGGGCCCTCCCGGTGACCCTCCTGATGGTCACCCACGACCTGCCGTACGCGGCGGAGCTCTGCGACCGCTCGGTGATCCTGGACGCCGGCCGCATCGTCGCCGACGCCCCCACCATCGACCTCCTCACCAACGAGCCCCTCCTAGCCCGCCACCGCCTGGAACTCCCCTACGGCTTCACCCCCCGCCCCTCCTGACCCCGCCCGCCCCTGCCCCGTCTCCTTCCCGCGATCTTGCACTTTGTGCCCGGATATCGGGGACGTAAGCCGCATGTCGTGGGCCCCAAGTGCAAGATCGCCGCAGCGGGAGGGGAGGGGATCGGTCAGCGGGGGACGGGGGTGGGGGTGCGGGCGTGGCGGGCGGCGGCGTGCAGGCGGAGGATGCCGGCGCCGAGCGCGCCGGCGCCGGTGGCGAGGATGAGCACCACGAGCACCCGGGCCGCGGTGGCCGGCCACACCACCGGCACCACGGAGCGGGAGAGGACGGCGACGTTGGCGAAGCCGGCGAAGATCGTCAGGCACGCCCCGGCGAGGGCGAGCGCGAAGTCGGCGGCCTCCCGGCGGGCCAGCGCGTACCCGCCGGCGGCGACGGCGCCGAGCCCGGTGAGCAGCGTCCAGATCTGGCCGTTGACCAGGCCGAGCAGAATCCCGCCGAGCCCGTCGGCTCCGGCGTCCAGTTCCCGGCCGACGGTGAACGCCACCGTGGCCAGCCCGCCGAGGGCGAGCAGGGCGCCCACCGCGCGCAGCGCCCGTACGCCGGTGGCGGTGCCGGCCGGCGCGAGCCCGGCCGCCGCGATGGCGAGGAAAGCGAGGGTGGTGGCGACCCACCAGGGGTACGCGTCCGGCGGCGGCACCCAGTCCAGGGTGCCGCGGACCTCGACGGTCTGGTCGCCGTCGCGCAGCGGGACCACCCAGTCCCGGACCCGATGCGGGCGCCCCGGGTCGGCCCTCACCTGCGCGGGCGGCGACGACTCGAGCCAGAGCGCCCGCTGGTCGTGCCAGCGCACCGACTGCCCCCGGTCGACCCGCTGCCAGGTCGGGGTGGCGGCCGGGTCGGCCTCGGGCGGGAGGCTGGTGTCGCCGGCGATGGTCCGGTTGAGGTACGTGGCCGGGGAGCGGCTGTTCTCGTACACCCCGCCCGGTCCCACCCGCAGGTACGGCTCGCCGGAGTAGCCGAGCACCTCGACGTCCCGCCCGGTGCGGTTGATCAGTTCCAGCCGGGCGCCCGCCTCGACGACCCGGACGGTGAGCCCGGGCCGGGCGGGGGCGAGCGCGGTGGCCGCAGCCCGGTAGTCCGTGCCGTCGGGGGCGTCCGCGCCGTGCGCGGCGGCCGGCGCGGCCAGGGCGAGGAGGGCGGCGAGCGCGGCCATGACGACCACCGCCGCCCGCCGCAGCCGTACGAGGATCACTTGCCGGCCGCCGCCACCGCCGCGGTGATCCCCTCCGGGGAGCGATCCTCGACGTCCCTACCGTTGACCTTGATGGTCGGGGTGCCGGTGACCCCGGCCTTGCTCGCCTCGTCGGTGACGTGCTCCGTCCACGGCTTGTACGTGCCGTCCTTCACGCAGGAGCCGAAGTCGTCGCGGTTCAGCCCGACGCCCGCGCCGATGTCGATCAGCTCGTCGTTGCTGAGCCCGGCGCTGCCCTCGGCCGGCTGCCTGGCGAAGAGCGCGTCGGTGAACTCCTTGAACTTCCCGCCCTTGGCGGCGCAGCCGGCGGCGGCCGACGAGCGGGTGGAGTACTCGGTGGTGGAGAAGCGGTTCAGGAAGGCCACCGGGTGGAAGACCACCTTGGCCTTGCCCTCGCTGATCAGCTGGTCGATCGTCGGGCCGCTGGTCTGCTGGAACTGCTTGCAGGCCGGGCAGAGGTAGTCCTCGTAGAGGTCGATGGTGACCGGCCCGCTGCCGAGGACGACGCCGGTGCCCGCGTCGTTGGCGCCGGGCGGGGCGGTGAAGGTGTCGGACTGCTGGCTCCGGAAGACCGACCAGCCGATCAGGCCGGCGATCACCAGCACCGCCACGGCGGCGATCGACGTCCAGAGCGTCCGCCGGCGTCGCTTCTCCCGGGCGATCTGCTCGCGGACCACCCGGGCCGCGTCCTTGCGGTCCTTGCGACTACTCATCCTCGTCCTCCACGGGAGGTTCGCCCGCCAGCCAGCCGTCGACCGAGACGGGGGTGCGGGGCCAGATCAGCAGGAATCCGGCCAGCGCCAGGAATCCCAGGTCCCGGAGGATCTCCGGGAGGTAGCTCGGGGCCCGCCCGGCGGCGAGCTGGCCGCCGCTGCCGAAGCACCCGCAGTCGATGGCCAGGCCGCGGCTCCAGGCCGAGGCGATGCCGGTGATGAAGACCACCAGCAGCGCCGCGGAGATCCCGGCGGCCAGTCGGGTGGCCAGCCCGATCAGCAGCAGCACGCCGAGTGCCAGCTCCACGAAGGGCAGCGCGGCGCCGATCACGGTCGCCGCGTCGTATGGCATGACCTGGTAGGCGTTGACGGCCCGGCCGGAGGCGGCCAGGTCGTCGACCTTCGCGCCGCCGGCGATCAGCCAGACGGCGGCCAGCCCGAGTCGGGCGGCGGTGCCGAGCCAGGGTCGGACGGCGGGCCAGCGGGCGGCCCGGGTGCTCGGTGCGGTCACGGTCATTTGTCGTCCCGGATCCGAGGAAAGTTCCGCGTCATCCGGCGAGCGCGTCGCCGACGGCCTCGACCAGGTCGCAGCGGGCCCGGGCGACGCGGGAACGGATGGTGCCCACCGGCACTCCCGCCACGGCGGCGGCCTCGGCGTACGACAGGCCGAGCAGCTGGGTGAGCACGAAAGCCTCGCGCCGGTCGGCGGGGAGGCGGCGGACCAGGTCGGTGGCGCCGAGGTGCCCGGCCGGGTCGGGGTACGGCCGGTCGGTGTGGGCGTGCGCGGCGAGCCGTTCGTCGAGCCGGCGGCGGCGCACCACGGTACGCAGGTGGTCGGCGCAGGCGCGGCGGGCGATGCCCAGCAGCCAGGTACGCGCGCTGGAGCGGCCCTCGAACCCGGGCAGCGCGCGGAACGCCCGCAGGTACGTCTCCTGGGTGAGGTCGTCGGCGCTGTCCGCGTCGACCAGCGCGGCGGCGAACCGCCACACCTCGGCCTGGGTGGCCCGGACGAAGGCGGCCTGCGCGACCCGGTCGCCCTCCCGGGCGGCCAGCGCCCACTCCGTCGCCGCGTCCCGCGCGGCCTCGCCGGGCGCCTCGGGGCGGCCGGCGGTGGTGTCGCGCGGGGCGGGGATCACGACAGACGAGGTTACGCGGCGTACCTGGGTGGGGCAGGGCCCTTCGGCCCTTTCTATGGCTCGGGCCACGTCGGGAACTTTTCCGGCCCCGCCCCCGACTACCTCCTTATGAACTGCGACGACGTACGCGTGGCGCTGTCGGCGCGGCTGGACGGCGAGGACCCGCAGGCGCCGGCGGCGGCGCTGGAGGCGCACACCGACGCCTGCCCCGGGTGCCGCTCCTGGCTGGCGCGCGCCGAACGGGTGACCCGGCTCACCCGGCTCCAGGCGGTCGACGTACCCGATCTGACCGCCCCCGTGCTGGCCGCGGTCGCGGCGGACCGGGCCGCGGCGCGGGACGACGCCGCCGCCACCGTGCGGGCCCGGCGCCAGGTGCTGCGGGTGGCCGTGGCGGTGGCGGCGGTGGCGCAGCTCGCCATCGCGCTGCCGATCCTGCTCGCCGGCTTCGGTGTGGAGGCCGACCCGCACACCAGCCGCGAGATGGCCTCCTTCGACGCGGCCCTCGCGGTCGGGTTCGCGCTGGCCGCCTGGCGGCCGGAGCGGGCCCGGGCGTTCCTGCCGGTGGCGCTGGTGCTCGCGGCCTGCCTGGCCGGCACCAGCGCGGTGGACGTCGCCCGGTCGAGCACGGCGCTGGTGCACGAGCTGGGCCACCTGTCCGCCGTGGTGCAGGCGGGCCTGCTCTGGGCGTTGGGCCGGGTCAGCGGGGAGCCGCAACGCCGGCTGCCCACCTCGCTCGCGCCGGGGCGCGGGTGAGGCCGGGTCGCCGCGCACGGGCCCGGTCGGCGAGCATGATGGTCATGACTGCTGCCGTACGCCGCCGGCCCAAGGCCGTCGCCGACCGTCGATGGGCCGCCCGGGTGGGTGCCGCCGCCGGTCTGCTGGTTGCCCTCGTCGTCCTGCTGCTCGCCCCGGCCACCCCGGCGAGCGCCCACGCCGTGCTGGTCAGCAGCAGCCCGGCGGCCTCGGCGGTGGTGCCGAGCGGGCCCGCCGAGGTGGCGCTGACCTTCAGCGAGGGGGTCCGCAAGGTGCCCGGCAAGATCCGGGTCATCGCGCCGGACGGCTCCCGGGCCGACCGGGGTGAGCCGTCCTTCTCCGGCGCGGTGGTGACGATCCCGGTCGACCCCTCCGGCGCCCGGGGCACCTACCTGGTGAGCTACCGGGTGATCTCCGCCGACAGCCACCCGGTCTCCGGAGCGTTCACCTACTCGGTGGGCGCGCCGTCGCCGCCGCCCGTCGACACCGGCTCGGACAACCGCGCCGACCCGGTGGTGGGGACCGCGGTGAAGGTGGCGAAGTACCTCGGCTACGCGGGGCTGCTGCTGCTGGTCGGCCCGGCGCTGGTGCTGGCCGCGCTCTGGCCGCGTCGGCTGCCCCGGCGCGGACCGGCCCGGCTGGCCTGGGCGGGGCTGGGTCTGCTGGTCCTGGCCACCGTCGCCGACCTGTGGCTGCAGGTGCCGTACACGGCGGGTGGCGGGCTCTTCGACGTGACCGGTTCGGGCCTGGGCGACGTGCTGGGCAGCGCCTTCGGCACCGCCCACCTGGTCCGGCTGGGGCTGCTCGCCGCGGCGGCGTTCCTGCTCCGGCCGCTCTTCGCCGGGCCGGTCGGCCGGACCGACGGCATCATCCTGGCCGTCCTCGGCGGGGCGGCGCTGTTCACCTGGCCGCTGGCCGGCCACCCGGCCGCCTCGCCCGCGCCGGCCGTCTCCGTGGTGGTGGACGCGGTGCACCTGGGCAGCATGGCGGTCTGGCTGGGCGGCCTGGTGATGCTCGCGGTCTTCCTGCTGCCCCGGGCCGACGAACGCGAGCTCGGGGCGATCCTGCCTATCTGGTCCCGCTGGGCGGCCCTCGCCGTGGCGGCGCTGCTGCTCGCCGGCACCGTGCAGGGGCTGATCGAGGTGGCCACCCCGAAGGCCCTGGTGGACACCACGTACGGGCGGCTGCTGCTCGCCAAGATCCTGCTGTTCGCGCTGGTGGTCGGGGTGGCGGCGTACTCCCGCTCGCTGGTGCGGCGGCGGACCGCGGCGCAGCGCCCGGGGCGGATGCGCCGGGTGATCTGGGTGGAGCTGGCGATCACGGCGGTGGTGCTCGGCGTCTCGGCGACCCTGGTGCAGACCACCCCGGCCCGGACCGCCGCCACCGACGTGGCCGGTACGCCCACCGGCTACTTCTCCACCACCCTGTCCAGTCCGGTCGCCTCGGTCCAGGTGGAGCTGGACCCGGCCGAGCGGGGCAACAACTCCGTACACCTCTACGCGTACACGAAGGACAACCGGCCGCAGCCGGTGCAGGAGTGGAAGGCGACCGCCGCCCTGCCGTCGGCGGGGATCGAGCCGATCGAGATCCCGCTGCTGCCGCTGACCGACAACCACACGACCGGGGAGATCAACCTCCCGGCCGCAGGGGAGTGGCAGCTCCGCATCACCGTTCGCACGACCGAGATCGACCAGGCCACGGTGACCGCCACCGTGCCGATCAAGTAACGGAAGGCTCTCAGACACATGATCCGTCTCCGGCGTCCCGTAACCGCCGCCGCGCTCGCGCTCACCGCCGTCGCCACCGCCGTGCTCGGCCTCGCCGGGCCCGCCTCGGCGCACGTCACGGTCAACCCGAAGGAGGCGCCCCAGGGCGGCTACGGCCGGTTCGCGTTCCGGGTGCCGAACGAGAGCGACACCGCCTCGACCACGAAGGTCGAGGTGACGCTGCCGGAGAACGCCCCGGTCGGCTCGGTCTCCACCATGCCGGTGCCGGGCTGGACGGTGGCGGTGGAGAAGCGCAAGGTCGACCCGCCGATCGACGTGCACGGCAGCCAGCTCACCGAGGCCGTCGCCAAGCTGACCTGGACGGCCGCGGCGAACGCCGGGGTCAAGCCGGGCGAGTTCCAGGAGTTCCCGGTCTCGATGGGCCCGCTGCCGCAGGTCGACCGGATGGTGTTCAAGGTGCTCCAGACCTACTCGGACGGCAACGTCGCCCGCTGGATCGAGGAGCCGACGCCGGGCGGGGAGGAGCCGGAGAACCCGGCCCCGGTGCTCACCCTGACCGCCGCCTCGCCGTCCGCAGCGCCGAGCGGAAGCGCGGGCGCGGCCGCCCCGGCCGGTGACGACGACTCCGACGACGACTCCGACGGCGCCGGCACCGCGCTCGGCGTCGCCGGTCTGGTGGCCGGGTTGGCCGGTCTGATCCTGGGTGGCCTGGCCTTCCTGCGGACCCGACGGGAGCCCACGCCCAAGGCCTGAGCCGCGTCGTTGTGGTGGCCCGTCGGATCTTCCGGCGGGCCACCGGCCTTTCTGCGGTCCCTGGGATGCTTGCCGTGGATATCCGGTGATTGTGCGGTTCGCGTCGGTAAGGTCGGCCGGGTAGTTGGCTACCGAGGGGGACGACGCGAATGCGATTCGTGCGAACGATCGCCGGCATGCTGCTGTTGACCATGGGAATTCCGGCGCTCCTGGCCGGCGGGGGCCTCTGGACCGTCGCCCGGCACGCCGAGCCCGACGGTGGCTTCGCCGCCCGCCTCGAGACGGCCCGCACCCCCGGCCAGGCGATCGTGGTCACCGACGTGGACGGTCTGCTGCGCGCCGAGGCGCCGTTCGTCCGGACCGGGCAGGCCCGGCTCCGGCTGACCGCCCGGACCGCCGACGGCCCGGCCTTCCTCGGCCTGGCGCCCAGCGACCAGGTGCGGCGTTGGCTCGACCCCGTCCCGCACGCCACCGTCGGCCGGGTCGCGCTGGCCCGGGGTCCGCTGCCGGTCCGGCTCGACCCGGCCGGACCGGCCGCCGCCGGCACCGTCGCCGCCGCCCCGCTCGACCAGGACTTCTGGGTACGCGAGGGGATCGGCGCGCTGGAGTGGGGCCCCGGCGAGCTGGCCGGTCGGTCGCTGAGCCTGGTGGTGATGCGCCCCGACGGCCGGGCCGACCTCGCCCTGGAGGTGCGCGCCGAGCTGCGCGCGGGGTGGTTCCCGGGCGCGATGTGGGGGCTGCTCGCCGGCGGGATCCTGCTGGTGGTGCTGGCCGTGGCGCTGCTGCTGCGCCCGGTCCGCCCGCGCGAGGTGGTCTTCGTGGTCGAGCCGGACCAGGTCCCGGTGCTCGCCGGCCGGCTCGGCGTGACCTCGCTCAGCGGCCTAGGCGCGCAGAAGACCGCCGAGGGGCGACCGCCGTTGGCCGACCGGCAACTGGTCTCGGTCGGCCCGGCCCACGCCGGGCGCTCCCGGGCCGCGATCGGCCCGGTCCCCGCCCGCCGGCCGGAGACCCTCGCCGACTCGCCGGCCAGTCCGGGCATGACGACGACCTGGTCCTGGCCGCCCGCCACCGAGCAGACGGAACGCCCGGTTCCGGCGGACCGCCCGGGCCGGCCGGCGCCACCCAAGGCCCCCGGCGCCGCCGGCTGAGGGCCGCCGGAACGACGGATGGCCCTCCGCGCTGCCGACGCGGAGGGCCACCGTCACCGGGGGATCGGTGCTACCTAAGAGAAACTTGAGGTAGTTGGGACCAGATTAACGCCGAACACGGCCGGTCGGTACGTCCTGTCCATTTGGTGCAAGTTTCAGCGTGCAGCCGGCGATGCGGCGGACCGACGCGTGGGCCGAGCCGGCAGCACCACCAACAACAGCAGGCTGAGCAGCACATACGCGTTGCGGGCGACGAACTCGCCGAGGTTGTCGGTCCGCGCCGGGGCGACGCCCCAGTCCTGGAAGGACACCACCCCGTAGATGATCACGAACGCGGTGCCGATCGCCAGGGTGAGCAGCCAGCGGCGCTGCCGGACCCCCTCGGCCGTGCCCCGGTCCATGTCCAGGGCGGCGCCGACCAGCACCACCACCGCCGGGATGAACCAATACAGGTGGTGGGTCCAGGTGATCGGGCTGACCAGCCCGCCGACCAGCCCGGTCAGGGTAAGGCCGGCGAGCGCGTCGCCGGCCCGGGCGGCGCGGGCGGCCCGCCACAGCCCGTACCCGGCGACCACAACGACCAGCAGCAGCCACGGGATCTGGCTCGGCTTCTCCGGCGCGGTGATCCGGCTGAGCAGGCCGAAGAGCGATTGGTTGCCGGTGTAGTCGGTGCGCCCCACCCGGTCGGTCGCCCAGAGCTCGTGGGTCCAGAACCGCCACGAGTCGGCCGGCGCGACCGCCGCCGCCAGCAGGGTGGCAACCGTCGCGGTCGCGGCGGCCACCGCCGCCGCCCGCCAGCGCCGGGTGGCCAGCAGGTAGAGGATGAAGATGCCCGGGAAGAGCTTCAGCGCCGTCGCCAGCCCCACGCCCACGCCGGCCCAGCGCCGCCCCTGCGGTACGGCGAACAGCAGGTCGGCCAGGATCAGCACCACCAGCAGCATGTTGATCTGACCGAAGGTGATCGTCTCCCGGGTGCTCTCCACGGCGAAGATCAGCAGGACGGCGACCGTGAGGCTGAACAGCCGCGGCAGGTGGTGCCGCTCCACGACCGGCAGCACCAGCCAGCGCGTCGTCACCATCACGCCGATCCCGGTGAGGATCGTGAAGATCGCCACCGTTGCGCCGAGCGGCAGCAGCGCGAACGGCCGCAGCAGCAACGCGCTCAACGGCGGGTAGGTGAAGTAGAGCGCGCCCTGCACCCGGTCCGGCTGGACGTAGTCGTAGAGCGGATGGCCGGCCGCCCACCAGTCCATCGCCCGCATGTAGATCTTCAGGTCGAAGAAGTCGTGCACCAGCCCCGGCAGGTACAGCGCCGGCAGCACCGCCGCGAGCGCTACCACCGTGACGAGCCGGCGGACCGTGCGACCGCCCGGGTCGTCCTCGGTGACGGCGGGCGGCGCGACGGGTTCGGCTGGCACGGAGAAACCCTAGTGCGGTTTCCACTGACGTTCACCGGGTGTCCGGTAGGTGTCGCGGATCCTCGCCTGTTGGGCGAGCGACTCCCCACCGATAGGTGGGGTGGGCCACCGCGGGCCAACTGACCCTCGCGCCGCCAGGGGTGGGCGGCGGGGGTCACGTCGGGACCGGCCGGCACCGGGCAGGTGCCGGCCGGCTCGACGGTGCGTGACCACCTGCGGCAGCACAACGGCTGCCGGGGTGGTGGATCCGCCGCCCGGAACACGGGTGGCGATGCTGGCGGCCGCGACCAGGTCGCGGTGCCCGGAGAATGCGCAGTGCGGGCAGGACAAGGTCCGCCCACGAGGCTTCGGCACCCGCCCGCGGCAGGCGGGGCAGGTCGACGAGGTGCCGCGTTCGTCGACCAGCCGAACGGTGATCCCGGCGAGGGTGGCCTTGTCGGTGAGGACCTGCAGGAGCCGGCCGATCTGCCACTGCCGCAGCCGCAGGTTGTGCCGCCCAGCAGGAATAGCGAGCACCCCGCGGGGGTCACCGACGTGCAGCACACCGACCCGCTGCCGCACCGCCCAGGAGACGACCGTGCGGGCGGCTTCGTGCTGGGCCTGACGGACCCTGCGCCGGTGCCGGCCCTCCACCAGGCGTGTCCGGCGGCGGTACTGCCGCCACCGCCGGGATCCCTTCTGGCCAGGCTTCGGCGCCCTGTGGGCGACGGCACGGCGGCGGGATTTGGTGTCGGCCAGGTGCATGCGGTGCTCGGCGCGGATCGCCCGCCCGGACACCAGCAACCCTTCGCCGTCCGGGCCGGCCACCGCGTACGGGTGGATGATCCCCAGGTCCACCCCGGCCACCCGGGCCGGGTCCGGCTCCTCGCCGGGCGGGTAGACGGTCACCGGCACCTCGGCGGTCACGGCGAGGAACAGACGCCCGCCCTCACACAGCAGGGTGACCGAGCGGACCTGTTCGGCCGGATACGGCACCTCCCGCGCCAGACGCACCCACAACGGCGACGTGCCTCTGGCGGTCGGGATCCGCACCCGGCACCCGTCGACCGTGAACGTGCCGTGATACCAGCGCACCGACACCAGCCCTCGCCGGCGACGGGGGAACCGCGCCGACAGGTCACCGGCGCTGCGGCGTTTCGCCGCCGCGAACCACGCATCGGAGAACCGGCGCAACACCGACCGGGCGCCGGTGGTGTCCAGTTCGGCGAACGTGCCCGGCCCGGATGCGGCCAACTCCCGGCACAGCTGTTGATAGGCGACCAGCGGCGCGTCGTGGCGGCGGCGCCGCCACGCGTTGGCCTCCAGCACACACGGCCACACATCACCGGCCGAGCGCAGCAGCCCGAAGCGCGGCCGTCGCTGGCCGGGCGTCACCCGCAACGCGACGCATGCGGTGCGATGCACGACGCGCGGGCCGGCGGGACCCGATGGCGAGGCACGAACCGTGGCCAACACCACCCGTACGACACTTTCCTCAAACCCCGACCAGCCCTGCCAACGTTGGCGGACGCCGCACGAGCGGTCCGTTCCGGCCACGGTGCCGAGGCGCGGGCAGATGGGCTGCGCGTAGTCTAGTGCGGTGGCTGATCTTCTCGTCTGGATCGACTGTGAGATGACCGGGCTGGACCTCGGGCGCGACGCGCTGATCGAGGTCGCGGCGCTCGTCACCGACCCCGACCTGAACGTGCTGGGTGAGGGCGTCGACGTGGTCATCCACGCCGACGAGGCGGCACTGGACGGGATGCCGGAGATCGTCCGCACGATGCACGGCAAGTCCGGGCTGACCGAGGAGGTCAGGCGCTCCGCCGTCACCCTGGCCGAGGCCGAGGACATGGTGCTCGACTACGTCACCACGCACGTGAAGGACCAGCGCAACGCGCCGCTCTGCGGCAACTCGATCGCCACCGACCGGGGCTTCATCGCCCGGGACATGCCGCGCCTCGACGCCCACCTGCACTACCGCATGATCGACGTCTCCTCGATCAAGGAGCTCTGCCGGCGCTGGTACCCGCGGGTGTACTTCGGGCAGCCGCAGAAGGGGCTGGCCCACCGGGCCCTCGCCGACATCCGGGAGAGCATCCGCGAGCTGGAGTACTACCGGCGGACGATCTTCGTACCGCTGCCGGGGCCGGACGTGGAGAGCGCCAAGGCCGTCGCCGCCCAGCTCTGACCGGTCCGCCCCCGGCGGCCCCGGCGCGCGGGGCGCTTCCGGCGGTCGGGCCGGAACCCGGTGGACGCGGCCGGCACGGGTGTGGCTATTATTAGTCCGCGCCCCGCCCGGGTCGACCGGCGCGGAGAGCATGGTGGCTGTAGCTCAGTTGGCAGAGCACCGGGTTGTGGTCCCGGTTGTCGTGGGTTCAATTCCCATCAGTCACCCGGTTACGGAAGCCCCCTCCCTCGGGAGGGGGCTTCCGTCACTCTGCCGCCGTGCCCCGCAGCCGCCGTGCCCGGCGTCCGGGAAATGGCGGAGCCCCCTCCCGTGGGGGAGAGGGCTCCGGTTGATCCTTGCCCGGTCAGGCGTGCTCGGTCAGGGCGTCGGCTCGGTGCTCGGGTCGTCCCCCGTGCCGGGCTCGGCGCTGACCTCGTCGGCCGGCTGCGCCGGCGGCTCGTACGGGAGGGCGCTGCCCTTGATGTACTCGTCCCAGCTCAGGTTCCAGTCGGTCCAGCCGTTGCCGTTCTGGAGCCGCCGCTCGGTGCCCTTGACCGTGATCGGGTCGCCCATCCGGGTGTTGGCGAAGAGCCAGGCGCCGTCGGCCATCGAGACGTTCACACAGCCGTGCGAGACGTTCACCGAGCCCTGCTGCCCCTCGGACCAGGGCGCCGCGTGGATGAACTCGCCGCCCCAGGTCAACCGCTGGGCGTAGTCGATCTTCGTGCGGTAGCCCTCCTCGGGCCCCAGCTCCTCCATGGTGTCGAAGACCGTCTTGCGGAGCTTCTCGATCACTACCATGGTGCCGCTGGACGACGGGGTGGTCTTCTTGCCCAGGCTGACCAGGATCGTCTTGATCACCTTGCCGTCCTTGGTGACCGTCATCCGCTTGGTGCGGTTTTCGACGGTCATCACGAACGACGGGCCGATCTTTACGTCCACGGCGAGGTCCGAGCGGCCGTACCAGCCGTCGCCAAGGGGCAGGCCACCCGCCTGCACCCGGTACGACACCGTGGTGTTGGCCTGCCAGAACATCTTCGGCCGGTAGCGGACCTCGGTGGGGCTGACCCAGTGCCAGACGCCCTCCTGGGCCGGCTTCGCGGTCACCGTCATCCGGCGCTGGATGTCGTCCCGGTAGTCCTCGGGGATGGCCCGACTGAACCGGATGATCAGCGGCATGGCCACGCCGACCACCTGGTTGTCGCCGAGGAAGCTGCTCACCCGGATCTGCTTGGCGGGCCGGGCCATGGTGGTGAAGGTGCTGGTCGCGGTCGCCGGCTTGCCGTCGTCACCGGTCGCGGTCACCGTCGCCGTGTACTTCTCGCCGTACTCCAGGGCGCCGTCGGGGAGCCAGCTCTTCCCGTCCGCGGAGAGCTCGCCCTCGACGGTCTTGCCGGCCGAGTCCGTGAGCTCGACGGTGGTCTCCTGGGCGTCCTTCGTGGTGAAGGTGATGGCGGTGGAGGCCGGCACGTCGGCGGCGTCGGCCTGCGGCTCGGTGATGGTGGCCGCCGCCTTCGGCTTGCTCTCCCCGCCGCCCTGCCAGCTCGACGGCTTGCCGCCGTCGCTCGTGCAGGCGGAGGTCAGCGCCATGGCGGCGGCGAGCACCAGCGCCGCGAACCCCCGGCGCCGACCGCCGCGCCCGGCGGCCCCGCGCCGGATCAGCTCGTCCTGGCTAGCTCGCATGATTCCCTCACAGTCATGGTCCCCGGGTGCCATCGTCCCCTACTGACGCAGGAATACAGGTACCCGTTCCCGCTAGTGAACCGGAACACCCCGACCATGATGTACCGATTTGGTATGCTATGGCGCTTCGCGAGTGAGGCTCGTCTCCATCGACGGCGGCGGCAGGCGCATTCTTCGTCACGGACCGTTGCCCGACGGATCTGCCGGGCAACGGTATCCCCGTTCAGAAGGCCGGGCCCGCACCGCCCTCCGGCACCGGGAGCGCGCTCCCCGCGACGAACTCCGACCAGCTCATGCTCCACGCCGTCCAACCGTTGCCCGGTACCAGCTTCCGGGTTGTCCCGCGGACCGTGATCGGGTCACCGACCAGGGTCCGGTCGAAGAGCCACTTGCCGTTCGCCATGGAGACGTTCACGCAGCCGTGCGAGACGTTCACCCGGCCCTGCACCCCTTCGGACCAGGGAGCGGCGTGGATGTACTCGCCACCCCAGGTGATCCGCTGGGCGAAGTCGATCTTCGTGACGTACTGGTTGTCCGGGTCCGGCTCGTCCCGGGTGTCGAAGACCGTCGACTCCTTCTTCTCCATCACCACCATGGTGCCGCTGGAGGAGGGGGTGTCCTTCTTGCCGAGGCTCACCGGCACGGTGCGGATCAGCGCGCCGTTCTGGTACACGCTCATCTTCTTGCTGGCGTTGTCGACCTTCATCTCGAAGGCGCGGCCGATCTTGGCGGTCGCGGTCCGGTCGACGTTGCCGTAGCGGCCATTGCTCAGCGGGATGCCGGCCAGGGCCAGCCGTACGGAGATCGTGGTGCCCGGCTTCCAGTACTCCGGCGCCCGGTAGTACGCCTGGGTGCCGTTGTAGAGCCAGTGCCACGCGCCCGGCTGCGGCGGGTCGGTGCGGACGAACATCCGCTTCTGCACGGCCGCGCGGTCCTTCTTCGGGATGCCCGGGGAGAACTCGGCCACCACCGGCATGCCGACCCCGTAGGTCTTGCCGTCGAACATGTACAGGCCCGAGCCGATCATCGCCTTCGGCTTGGCCATCGTGGTGAAGGTACTGGTGCCCTCGTGGGTCTGACCGTCCGTACCCGTTCCGGAGACGGTCGCGGTGTACCGGGTGGCGTACTTCAGCGGGGTGGACGGCACCCACGACGAGCCGTCGCGGCGCAGCCGACCCTCGACCGTCGCGCCGTTCGTGGCCGTGAGCACGACCTTCGACACCTTCCCCCCGCCCGGGATCTTGGCGCTGATTTCGGTGCTGACCGGTCGGCCGTCCGCCCCGTCGGCCGGACTCACCTTTAGCGCCGCGGCGACCGGCTGCGGCGAGGCCTCGCCGCTTGAGTCTCCCTCGGCCGCCGAGACGCTGGCCGGCTGACCGCCGCTGACGAACGCCGGCTTCTTCTGGTCGTCGTTGCACCCGGTCAGTGCCAGCGACGCCGTGAGGACCAGGGCGCCCACCATCGCCCCGCTCCGCGCGAACCTGCCCATCCCCACCTCTGTTCTCGCATGCCTGGCGGACATCGTGCCCCATGAGCGCCGTCACCTCGGTCCCCTCGCTCGGCGGCCCGGGCAGCTTGTGATGGTTTGCTCCTTAAGCTCGACCGAAGAGGGGAGCCGGGGATCGGATTGGAGCCCGGGTCGGAGGCCGTGCTAATGTCTTCTCCGTTGCCAGCGAGCGCCGCTAGCTCAACTGGCAGAGCAGCGGACTCTTAATCCGCGGGTTCGGGGTTCGAGTCCCTGGCGGCGCACCAGCAGGAACACATCAGGCCCGGTCCTCATGGACCGGGCCTGACCCCTTTTCTCGACCCCAACGTCAGGCGTCGAAGAGAAAGCCGAGCTTGTCCACGGACGACCGCTGGGACTGCCGGGTGACCTCAACGTAGATGAGCTTGGTGATGGTCGGGGAACTGTGGCCCAGGATGTCCTGGATCTTCTCGATGGGCACGCCCTGCTCGTAGAGGAGTGTGGCGCAGGAGTGGCGTAGATCATGGGACCTGATCCTGCGTAGGCCTGCTCGGTCCAGGAGGCGGCCAAAGTGACGGTTGAGGTTGCGGGGTTCGATCGGAGTGCCAATGCCGGTGGTGAAGATCAACCCGGAGTCCTTCCAGTCCTTCCCGGCGATCTTGCGTTCAGCGTCTTGGGCGACCCGGTGTTGTCGGAGCGCGGTCAGACAGGGAACTGGCAGGGCGATGATCCGCTCGGACTCGTCGGACTTGACCGGGCCGAAGACGAGCTGGCCGCCGAGACGTTGAAGCGTCTGCCGGACGAAGATGATGCCCTCGACCAGGTCGACGTCTTCCCATCGGAGCCCGAGTGCTTCTCCCCGGCGGAGGCCGAGTAGCGGCGAGCAGCTCGGGCTGTCGCGGGTACTGGTCGCCAGGCGTCACGACGAGCTGCTTCGGCAGTGGCGTCAGTACCGCGGCGAGATGGAACGCGCCAAGGCTCCGTCGAAGCTCGAGACGGTGGGACCGATCGACGTCGAGGACCAGGGCGATGACCGCGCGACGGTGACCGCGCAAGTCCGGCCGATCTGGTGGAACGGGCCGACCAGCTTGAGCGGCACCGCCCACCCCTGGCGATTCGAGACCCGGCGAGACGCCGGCGGCTGGCGGGTGTGGGCAGCCGATCTGCCGGAGTGGTGCGGTGTGCACGTCAGGGCAGACGCCTGCCGCTGAGCGCTACCGGCCAGCGGCCGGCATGGTTAGTGAGTCTGCCTGCGGTTGGCCTCCTGCCGGACCGCCTCCGTGAGGTCGCGCCAGGTGCCGGACGAGGTCTTCATCATCCGGTCGACCATTGACCGGGCGGATGCTTCGTCCGGGAAGTCGTACGAGACCTCCTGGCCTCCGTCACCGCCGACGCGGCCGCGTACCCGCCAGAGCCGGCCGTCGGAGACCAGCCAGATGTCCCGCCGGGCGGTCATCGCGGGGCGCCCGGAGAGGGCTGGCCTATCCGCTTTCTAGCCGATGAGCGAGCACGGGCGGGTGAGGGGACTCGAATGCCATCTCGACCGGATAGCTTCGATTGCGGAGAAATTATGGCTTGCGTAGGGACTCGACCCATCGGTTCGACCGACGGTTGAAGTGGTCACGAAGTCGTTCCTCAACGTGCTCGGGATCCCACACCGCCGCAGGCTCAAGGGCGAGGCATTCCGGACGAATGCCTCGCCCTTGAGCAGCGCCAGCGGAAAGAAGGAGCTATGACACGTCCAGAACGGGTGCTCGTCACTGGTGGTACCGGTGTGCTGGGGCGCGAGCTGGTCCGTCGGCTACAGGATCGGGCCGAGGTGCGGGTGTTGAGCCGTCGTCCACCCCAGGGGCCTGGCTTCGTCCGGGGCGATCTTGAAACGGGCGAGGGCCTGGCCGCAGCGGTGGAAGGTGTGGATGTGATCGCCCACTGTGCGAGCGCGGCCGACTACTGGCGGCCGCAGCGTGACGTGACGCAGACCCGGCAGCTGCTCGACGCGGTACGCGGTGCGCGGCCGCACCTGGTGTATGTCTCGATCGTCGGGGTGGACCGGATACCGTTCGCGTTTTACCAGGCCAAGCTGGACGCCGAACGCCTCGTCGAAGACTCCGGGGTGCCGTGGACGGTCCTGCGGGCCACGCAGTTCCATGATCTGATGCTGATGTACTTGATGCGGCTCTCCAAGGGCCCGGTTGCAGTGGTCGCGCGGAGGTCGCTGCTCCAACCGGTTGACGTGGGCGAGGTCGCGGAACGGATGACGGAGCTTGTCACAGGGCCTGCGGCCGGCCGTGTTCCCGAGCTCGGCGGTCCGAGGGTCGAGTCCATGGCCGACCTGATGCGCTCGTATCTGGTCGCTGTTTCGCGCCGCCGCCCGATCATCGGGCTTCCGCTGTGGGGCAGGCTGGGCGCCGCGCTCGGCGTTGGCGGCCACCTGCTCACCGATGGTGACCGCGGCACGGTAACGTTCGCCGACTACTTGCACGCCCGTATCGCCTCCGACGGCGTTCTCGGCTAACCGTACCGCTAGTCGACGGCGCCGGAAGCCGCCGCGGCGGCGCCGCCACCGGGCAGGTGGGAAGGAATGCAAGGAAGGTGAAACCTGTGGTGACAAACACTGCGGTCGTGGTCGGATGCCGCGAACGGTAGACGAGGCGGCCCATGCTCGCCGCCGTGACGAGTTCCTGGACGCTGCTCAGCAACTGATCGAAACCAAAGGTTACGAGCAGATGAGCATCCAAGACGTGCTGAACGAGGCGGGCGCGTCCAGAGGCGCCTTCTACCACTACTACGGATCGAAGCAGGAGTTGCTTTCAGCCGTGGTCGACCGGTTCGGGCAGGCCCTGGCGTCGGTCCTTGAGCCGATCGTGAGTGATCCCGACCTGTCCGCACTGGACAAGTTGCGTGAGGTTTTCGCAGAACTGGCAGCCCGCAAGGACCAGCAGCGCGACATGCTCGTACACACACTGCGGGTCTGGTACTCCGACGGCAACGTCAGGGTTCGCCAGAAGGCCCGCGTGGGGATCATCGACCGGCTCACACGCCTGCTCCAGACCATCATCGCCCAAGGCATGCGCGAGGGCGCGTTCGAGGTCTCCGACCCGACCATGACCAGCCGGGTCCTGGCGACCCTGATCCAAGACCTCAACGATGACCTCGCGGACCACTTCTTCGCCTACCAGGCCGGTGCCGTGGACATGGCGGCCATGGAGCGCACCGTCGTCGCCTACACCGGGGCCTTCGAGCGGATCCTGGGCCTCCCCACGGGCTCGGTCGTGCTCGACATGGCGACGCTACGTGCCTGGTTCGATCCCCTCTGAGATAGACACGCAGAATGCCTTCTTAGCCTGCGTCGGTAGTAGGCGTGTTTAGGCAAGTCGTCCGCCAGCGACCGCGCGGGCGACGGCTTGGGCTGCAATGGGCGGTCGGCGTCTCGCTGAGTCAACCATGCCAGCACGCGGTGCGCGGATCTGCCGCTGACCGCGCGCCTCTGACGGGTTGTCGAGTCCGCCCGACGCCCGGCTGACTAGTAACTCGATGTAACAGCGGCAGCCCATCGTGCGGGAAGCCGTCACGCATCATGTGGAGCCGTCGTGTCACGCATCAAACTGGAGCCTGGCAGCCGGCTGCCGGCGTTGCCGCTGCCGGCTGGTTGTTCAAAGCTTCTGTACGTCTTCAAGGCGGCCCGAAAACGGGCCGCTCGCGCCGCCGCCAGGGCGCGCACCCGCCGCTTAGCTGTCGCACGCGGCGGGCACGCCAATGCCCGCGGCTGGGGCGCATCTACGGAGTCGGGACCGCCGAAGAACGAGAGCGTTGGTTTGTGTTTCATCGGGAGCCGGCAGCCGGCCGGGACGCGCGGCCTGGTCGCCGCGCGCGGCGTTCGTTGTCGAGTGCCGGCGCCTGGGGTGATTGCGGCTACTGCGCCTCCGGCGGGGACGCTCGGGCTCCGGGCCGGAAGATCCGTCGGCAGCCGCCGGGCCGTGAGTCGTTACTGCCGGGCCCGTCTGCCACCGACCCGTGCAAGCCGAGCAGACCCCCGCCCGGCGGGCCAGCCGCCGCCCGACTGTCAAGGTCCGCTTGACGTGGCCCGCGGGGCGGGGACCCGCTCCACCCGCCGGTACGGGTCGACGGCAGACGGGACGTGCGCGGCGTTTGGGAGGTGCCAATCTTCGGCTCGTTCGTGTCAAATTTGTGTTGATACGTTGCCTGGCTCTGAGCGCGAGTGAGGGCCCCGTCTGGGCGTGGATTTCGGGCCCAGGTCTCGTTCGCCGATTTCTGTGGTCATGTCTTTGGGACCCACCCTCGTAAGCTCCTCGGTGGTGACGTCGGTTAGCAGACTGTCCGAATGCCTGTCGTATGGGGTTCTCCGCGGCTTCGGACACAAGTTGAACCTCGGGCCTGGCACTGCAGATCGTCGTCGGATTCGTGTCGGCGAGTTACGAACCACGGCGCTGTGAGGTCCCCGAATAGCTCCGCTCGCTGTCGGATGGCAAGCTCGTGTCCCATGATCGATGATTTCGCGAAGGACTGCCTGCATGGCCGGCTCAAGGGGATCCGGGAGGCACTGGTCTGGAAGCTCGACGGCCTGTCCGAGTACGACATCCGGCGTCCCCTGACAGCGACGGGGACCAACCTCCTCGGCCTGGTGAAGCACATGGCGACGTTGGAGGCCTGGTATTTCGGTGAGGTCTTCGGCCGCCCTTCCCCGGATGCGCTGGGGCGATGGCAGGACGCGGACGGCAGCGACCTGTGGGTGACCCCGGGCGAGACCCGCGAACAGATCATCGACTTCTATCAGCGTGCCTGGGGGCATGCGGACGCGACGATTCAAGCGCTTCCCCTCGACGCGCCCGGCCACGTGCCGTGGTGGTCGCGGTCGGACGTCAAGCTGTTCGCCATCATGATCCACGTCCTTCAGGAGACCACCCGGCATGCCGGACACGCCGACATCCTGCGTGAGCAACTCGATGGCCGCACCGGGGTGAGGCCTGAGTACGAGGAGCAGATCGACACGGCGGCCCGCGAGGCGTACCGGGCGAAGATCGAGCGGGCTGCGCAGGAAGGGGCGGGCGGCTCGCGTCATGCCGGCCTGTCCGACACGCATGGTGCATAGTGCCGCATCGTAGAGCTGCTGCGCCACGATGGTCGTCGGGAGAAATCTGGGAGACGATCTTGCTAGCGAGACCCGTCCGCACCCAAGCATGCCGACGACTGCCCCCACTCGAAGCAGCGCAAATAGTTGTCGATGCATGTCGGGCCCCGACCTGACCTTGTTCACACCGAAGGGGTCACTGGTTCAAACCAAGCAGAGCCCACCAGCTCCGAGGGGGCTGGACGAGACGGGCAAGATCCGGAATATGCGCGGAATGATCAGCGGGAAGGCGAGCGAGTGATCAGGCATCTGTCCTGGTAGGAGACCGGTCCGGCCGACGAGCGCTATCCCGTTCCTAGACCGTGTGTCGCAGGGCCTCTACGGCAAGACAGGCTTGCAACCCATGTGCGATGGGCAAGCATCGCCGGTCAGCGTGCGAGCCTGTCCAGAGCGGCGGCAATGGCGTCGTCGGGCGCGTCCGTTCGGACATGGCGGATGACGGTGCCGTCGGCGTTGACGAACGCGATCACGCCTGAGTGCGCCGCGTCGACCTCTGCCATGTCGAAGAACCAGACTGCCGGCCGGGGGATCGCGGCATAACCGACTGGAACGGTAACTTGGCCGGCCTCCTGCTCGATCTCCGCGATTGGTGCCGGGGCGTCTTTGGACCCGAACGGCTTCCATACCAGGCCGATGACGGCCGGCCGGGGATTCGTGGTCAACGCGAGGACGCGCTGAATCCCTGTGAGCACGTGCGGCACGTCACCGACCACGACCACCACGGGCTTGCCGAGGTACGCCGCCCAACGGAGCTCACCACCGCCGAGCCGGCCCACGGTGAAGTCAGGCACCTGCATTTCCCCGACCGGTTCCGGTCCCTCGTCGGGTTCCATGCGACCGGTGTCGCCCGGGTTCTTCCCGCAGGCAGCTTCGATGACCTGCAGGGCAACGGTGTCCGGCGGCGGAAGCGCCGCACGGGAAAGCTCCGCACCTACCTCCCGCAGCTGCTCCGCCGCGGCGGCGGCGGTCGCCGTGTCATCACTGGTGAAGGCGACGGTGACCAGCGAGTCACCGGTGAGCAGGACGAGCGCACCGCCGAAATGCACGGCTGGGACGCCACGGACCGGCGGCAGGCGCCTGCAACCGACGGCCATGCTCCACGCTGAGAAGTCGAGCGGCTGATTGATGACCTCGAGCGGGGGCGAACACCCGTCGACGACCGCGAGACATGTCCCGTAGATCGCGTCGACCCGGCCGGTGTTGTCCGCGCCCACCTCGGTCAGCGGCCAATCACGGAACCGCGGGCCGAGGTAGTAGATCGGCCGTTCGGCCTCGGCGGCGATCTCGCTGAGGCGCTCCTCAACCTGCTCGTGTTTGTGCGACGTGCCGGTCCCGCAACCAGCAACTGCAAACATCAACACGGCGGTTAGCCACATCGGCAGCGCCCGCCGACGCACCGTCACATGCCCAAAGTAAGACCACCCGCCGATGCGGGGAAGGACCGGAAGGCTAGCGACTCATGTCGTAGTTGACGCGTGGTGGACAAGATTTTGGAAAATCGACGAGCCTTGTACGCCGCAAGGTCTACGGGACGGGCACCTAGGGTGGCGGATGCCAACGGGCCTAACCGCGCGGACCGCGGACAACCTCAGCGACCACCATGACCTGCAGGGTCAGGCCGCCGGCTTGCCCGGCCGGAGCCTGGCAGCGTGGGAGTAGGTAGGTACAGCAGGGATATACAGCAACGCGGCCGACCGCAAGGGGCCGAACCAGGCCCGATGAATGCGGCGCGACCTCGTACTCGATCTCATTCAACCGCACTGCCGAGGTCTGGGGGTGAAGGGGTCACCGGCTCTTTCCACAAGGGGTCCTCGCTGTGGTAGGGATCCAGATCCCGGGCACCGAGAATGACCCCTGCATGACCCCAACGCGACGCTAGAACAGCACGCTGAGCCAAACTAGCCGGGGACTGCTGCCGAGGTGACGACGGTTGGTCAAGGGGAGGCGGGTGTCCTCTTAATCCGCGGGTTCGGGGTTCGAGTCCCTGGCGGCGCACCAGCAATCATCTGGGCATTCACCCTTCCGGGTGGGTGCCCAGATGTCGTTTCCGGGGGTCCTGACAGACATCCCATGAGCGCTGCGGTCAAGCGGCGGCGTCTTGGTGGTGCTCTTCGCGGTGGTGCCAGGCGGTGGCTTCGTCGTAGTGGTGCCGGTTTTGAGGCAGCCGTGGAGGATGCCGACGAGGCGGTTGCCGAGTTGGCGTAGTGCGGCGTGGTGGCCGATGCCGCGGTGGCGTTGCTGGTCGTAGTAGGCGCGGGCGCCGGGGGAGGCTTTCAGGGCGGCGAAGGCCTGCCGGCCAAGGGCGTCGATGAGTCGGTCGTTGTGCACGTAGCGGGCCAGCACGATCTTCTTGCCGGGCTGGCGGGTGATGGGGCTGGTTCCGGCGTAGTTGCGGCGGGCTTTGGCTCGGCGTATCGGGTGGGGTCGTCGCCGAACTCGGCAAGCACCCGGGCGCCGAGGATTCGGCCCAGGCCGGGCTGGCTGAGGTAGATCTCAGCGTCCGGGTGCTGCCCAAAATGCGCCTCGACCTGCTCTTCCATTGCCTTGATCTGGATGTGCAGCGTGGTCAGGATCGCTACCTGGGCGCGGACGGTGGCCGCGTAAGCCGCAGTCACTACCGGCGCCTGGCCCAGCTGCTGGCTGCGCAATGCCGCAGCTTCTCGGCCTTGGCCGGCACGTCGCGGCGGCGGGCCCGTTTCAGCGCGGCGGTGATCTGCGGAGTGGTCAGCCGGGCCGCCGACGCGGGGTCGGGGGTCGAGCATGCTTCTCCACCTGCCGGCGGACAACCCCATCATGCGCTTGACCATGGCGCGCGGTCCTCGTCGTCGAACCCATGGCTCACCTCCTGGCCCTCGTCGCCTCCGAGGCGGCACGTACGATCCAGCGCTCCCCGTCAAACATCAGCCAGGTGTCGCGCCGTCCCATCCGGCCCCACACGTCGAACTTCCCACGGAACGGCGTCGGGCTGCGCCCTCACCTGCCCTGACCGCGGCCAAGCTGTTCGCCTGCCCGAAGAAATCGGCGCTGTCACATCCATGGGGATTTCGAGGTTTTTGTAGCTTTTTGGGTATTTTGGGCGAGGGCTGGTTGAGGATGAGCGCAGGGCCAATGTTGGAGGACCACCTTGATACCGGGGTTCTGCGTCTTTGCGTTGGACTACAACGGATCCGGCGTGTTGCCGCACCGAAGCGCGATCGGTTACCGAGCACCGGTCGTTACGCGGAATGGCCCAATCATTCGCTGCGTGCGGTCTCCGGGCCGGTGATGCGCTCCAGCAACGGCAGGGTGGAGGCGATGATGGCGAGGCAGGCGGCCAGGCCGACGATGACGATCGCGTAGAACCCGACGCCCGGCGCGGTGAGCGTGTAGTCCATCTGCGCCTTGAGGAACAGCTGTGCGGCGAGGAAGCCCATGCCGATCGCGACAACGGCGACGGCGAGCATCGGTACGGCGCTTTCCAGGGCGACCACGCGGCGCAGGACCCGCACCTGCACGCCGCTGAGTCGCAGCAGGCTGAACGGGCGCTTGCGTTCGCTCAGTCCGCCGACCACGCTGACCGCGAGGCTGCAGCCGGCGAGTGCGAGGCTGGCGACGATGATGACGTTGGCCAGCTGTTTCCAGCCGCGCAGCGTGTTGGCGAAGTCCGACTCGAAGTCGCCGGGCACGTTCGGGGCCACCCAGAAATCCGTCGGGTAGGCAACCTCGAGGACGGTGCGCGAGCGTTCCAGCGCGGCGACCGAAGCGTCGGTTCCGACGACGATCGATGCCACCGGCAACCGCTGGAGGTCGCCGACCGTGACAGATGCGGCGGGCCAGACCCTCGTGGACGATGCCCGTTGCTCGAAGGGCATGAGGCTCATCGGCACCTCGGCAACGGTGGCGCCGTCGGCGCACCGGCCGTACGCCGCCGGGAGATCGGTGCACGCGACCACCCACCCATCGCGGTCGTTGCCGCGGACCGGGTTCTCGCGGACCACCGTCGCGCTGCGCACGCCGGGGATCGCGCGCAGGTCGGTCAGCACCGTGTCGGGCACCGACGGCGGGTTCTCGGTGAAAACGGTGGACATCGTGCCGGCACCGGTCGATCCGATCGGCGCCGGGCCGCGGTTGGCGACGATCGTGGTGATCACGCCGACGGCCACGCTTGTGACGAAGAGGGCGAGCATGATGCCGCTGATCGCCCGGAAGCCGGCCTTCGGGTTGTCGGCGAGGCGCCGCGCGGCGATGAGCGTGGCGGGCCGGCTGGCGCGCCGCGCCATGACCCGGGCGCCGATCATGGTGAGCCAGGGACCGGCGAGGATCAGGCCGGTCATGATCAGCAGCAGCCCGGGCAGGAAGATGGCGGTCTGGCCGTCCGACGTGGGGGGCCGGTAGACCAGGGCGAATGCCAGTACGGCGACGCCGAGCACGAGCGGGATCAGGCGGTACGCGCGCGGGGGGCGGGGGGTGACCCGCCGGGTGACGCCGAGCGGGGAGATCCGAACGCGCCGGAGCGAGACCCGCGCCGCCAGCGCCGCGCCGGCCGGAACGCCGAGCGCGACCACCAGGACGTCCAGCGGTCTGAGGAACATGTCACTGGTGAAGAACCGCATGCCGGTGAAGGGGATGTTCGCGAGCCAACCGCGGAACGCGAAGAACAGGATGAAGCCGATCGCGGTACCGGCGACGGCCGCCGCGGCCGCCTCGACCGCCGCGATCAGCGAGATCTGTTTCGGTGTCGCGCCGACCAGGCGCATCGCCGCGAACCGCTGCTCCCGGCGGGCGGCGCTGAGCCGGGTGGCGGTGCCGATGAAGATCAGTACGGGGAACAGCAGTCCGCCGGCTATCACGCCCAGGATCAGGTCCACCACGGTCTCGGGGAGTGCCGGAGTGTTGTCGCCGATGCTGGAGATCTGCCGTGCCCGAGGCAGCTTCGCGACCGTGTCGGGGGTTCCGCCGACGATGACGAGCAGGGTGTCCGGCGATGCCAGCGCCGCCCGACCGATCGGGCCGACGTCACGTCCGGGGTAGCGGTTGGCGAGCTGGTCGGCCGGGTTGGCGGCCAGCAGCTTCCGCAACGACGGCGAGGCGTAGTACTCGCCCGGCCCCGGCGTCTTCGGAATGCCGATCGGGGTGGGTGCATGCGGTCCGGTCGCGGCGACGTCGATGCGGATGATCTGGGTGCCGTGGAAGTAGTCCTCCCGCGTCGACCACCACAGCGGGTCGGCGTGGCCGCCCGACGTCTGCATGGGGTACATCGAGGCGTACCGGGTGAGCTGGGTGTTGACGGCGTTGACCCCGGCGAGGGTGGCCAGCAGCAGCCCGGCGCCGATCGCGACGGCGGCGGCGATGATGACGAGGCGGGTGAGCGCCTCCCGGCCGCCGGCCACGGCGAGGCGTAGCCCGAAGCCGATCATGACGCGATCCTCTCCGGCAGGTTCACGCGTCCGTCGCGGACGATGACCTCGCGATCGGCGTACGCGGCGACCCGTGGCTCGTGGGTGACCAGGATGACGGTGATGCCCTGCTCGCGGGCCGCGGCGACCAACAGGTTCATCACCTGCTCGCCGGTGAGCGAGTCGAGCGCCCCGGTCGGCTCGTCGGCGAAGAGGACCTCCGGCTTGGCGACCAGGCCGCGGGCCAGGGCCACGCGCTGGGCCTGCCCCCCGGACAGCTCTCCCGAGCGTCGCTGCTCCATGCCGTCCAGGCCGAGCCGCTCGAACCAGCCGTACGCCTTGCGCAGCGCCTCCGTCCGGCGGACCCCGCTGAGCAGCAGGGGCAGGGCGACGTTCTCCGCCGCGGTGAGCTCGGGGACGAGTTGTCCGAACTGGAACACGAACCCGAAGCGGTCCCGGCGCAGGCTGCTGCGCTCGGTCTCGGTCATGGCGTCGACCCGGCGGCCGTCGAACAGGATCTCGCCGGAGTCGGGCACCAGGATGCCGGCCAGGCAGTGCAGCAGCGTCGACTTACCCGAGCCGCTAGGCCCCATGATGGCGAGGATCTCGCCCGCGTCCACGGCGATGCTCGCGCCCCGCAGCGCGGGGGTCTCGCCGAACGAGAACGTCACGCTCCGCGCTTCGATCACGATGGTCATGGCCGCACCGCTTTCCTCAGGGCGTCCAGCCGGGCGCCGGTCATCTCGATCCACCGGAGGTCCGCCTCCAGGTGGTACAGGCCGTGGTCGGCGAGCAGCGCGTCGACGAGGCCGCCGGTGCGCTTGATCTCGGTGAGCTCGCGCATCCGCTGCAGGTGTGCGCTGCGCTGCGTGTCGAGGTATTCGTCGGCGGGACGGTCCAGCATCAGCGCGAGCACGACCTTGGCGAAGAGCACGGTCTGCAGGTGTGGCTCCGGCTCGACCGGCTCGGTCAGCCAGTGGTCGACCTCGGTCGCGCCCAGGTCGGTGATGATGTAACGCTTCCGGTCGGGTCCGGCGCCGGGGCCGATCTCACTGATCACCACCTTGCCGTCCCGGGCCAGGCGGCTGAGGGTCGCGTAGACCTGCCCGTACGGCAGCGGCTTGCCGCGTCCGAAGTAGGCGTCGTAGTCGCGCTTCAGGTCGTACCCGTGACTGGGCTCGCGATCGAGCAGGCCGAGAAGGGTGAGGGGAACGCTCATGCCAGCAGACTACGCCGAAGGTATACGCCGCGTATATACCCTCGGATTACTTGTAGTCGTCCGCTGCCACGCCATGGCCGGCGATCGCCGGCACATTCCACACCCTGGTACACGGAGGCGAACCCACCGCCATGCCCATCGGCACGTTCCGAGATCTGCTGAACCCGTTCGAGGAGCTCCGGCGTGCGGGGCGGGTGCGTCACGAGATCCAGACAAACGCCACGCTGATCAACCGGCGATGGTGCGGCGCGCGGGCGATGTTGCGCTTGACGCACCGCATGAATTCGGTCTTGGGTTTGCCTTGTGTGGGGCGGCGTTTGACGTAGTCCTTGGTGGATTGGTGGCAGCGCATGCGGACCAGGGTGATGCGCCAGAGGGCGCTGTTGGCGTCGCGGTCCCCGCCGCGGTGCAGGCGGTGGCGGTTTGTTCGTCCTGACCTGGCGGGGATGGGGGGCGACGCTGCAGAGCCGGGCGAAGGCCGCTTCGGAGCGGAGCCGGCGGGGGTTGTCGCCGACGGTGCTCGTTGGCTACCCGCTGTGAACGCGGGACGGCCGGAGAGGACTGGCCTATCCGCTTCTGGCTGCGGTCGTAGCGCTAGCTAACAAGTAGCCGATGAGTGGATGTGCGCTACAAGGCGGTTCCATCGCTGCCCAAGGGTGGCCGGCGGCAGCAAGTCATACCACGCCAGGCGGCCGGGCACGCTCCGCTGGCGACGGTCAGGCCTCGCCGAGGTCGGTACAGTGTGCGATCGTCGCATCGTCCGCCGCCACCGCGTGGCGCGCCTCCGCCTGCCGGACACGATGGATGATTTCGGCGGGTCCGCTCGACGCCAGGACGGCCATGACCCCCGGCCAGTCGGCGAGCCGGAACCGGTCCACGATGCGGCTGGCTCCATTGCTGAACAGGACGGCACCGGTCAGCTCGGAGATCGGACAGCTTCCGATGATCGCCTCGTCTGCCGCCCGCGGGTCGTCCTTGGCCACCCAGAAGCCGCCCGGCTGGTTCCGGTTGGCGCGCAAGTCTCGGAGGACTCGGTGGTACTCGTCGCTACCCTCGGCGACGGCCTCGAGCGCGGACCGGTACGACCGGCTGATGATCACTTCCCGGGGATCGGAGACGACGAGCGGCGCACCGTCTGCTCGGTCGAGCACGAGGACCGAGTCACCGAGCACCAGGTGCTCGATGAGGCCGTCGGACAGGCGCAGGATGGCTACGGTCGCCGACGGACTGATGGGGTCGGCGACGTCGCAGGTGTCCCGGTGATCGTCCGTCACCTGCTTGATGGCCTCGGCGAGCAGCGCCGAAAGGCTGCGGTCCCGCACGAGTGACAAGAGGCTGAGGAGGCTGCCTCCCAGGCGGCTGGCGTACCAGGCCACGCCGTGCCGGCAGATCGATTCGGTGCCGGAGATGCCGGCGCCGTCGATCAGCACCGCTGCCGTCGGTACGGCGCCAGTAAAGTCCTCGTTCGCGTGGCCAGTCCGTGCCGCAGCGCTCGTCATCGTCACCCGCATGTCCTGCCGCCGCCCTCCCGCCGGTTGAGGCGTCGACATTAACAACCGCCGACGCGCTTGGGGCGCACACATCTGCCGCCGCGCAGGCGCGTCGGGCTCACAGTCTGGCCTCTTGATCAATATCCGGACTTGCCGCGATCCGCGCGCGGACCCGCGTCTGACGATGTAACCCTCCGTCGATGTAGCTCCGCGCGGAGGCGGCAGTGCCGACACGGCAGCGCTGCGGCCGAGGTGGTGCCGAAACTCGCGAACATCAATCAGGCTCAGATTCGGGCGGTGCTCGAACTCTCCTGAACAGCTGGTGCGGAGTGTCGCGAACAACGCGACGACCAACTGCCCGTCCGTGACCATACCGGCCGTCCCAGCGGTCGGCTCCTGCTCGACGCTGGTCTCCGTCGTCATCTGGCGTCTCTCCCTTGATCGGTAGATCCGCCGTTTTTTGTACAGTCCCGGGCCACGCCAATGCTTGTGCTTCACACAGCACGTCACATCCAACAGGGCTAGCTCGTCCTTGAAGCAAACAACCACAGAGGAGGCTCATGTTCGCCGCTTACGTCACGGTCACCATCCTCGCCTCGGTCTTCAACGGCATCGCCGCCGTCACCTACCTGATCGGCCACGACTATCCAAAGGCCCAGGCGGACATGAAGCGCGTGCCACGGTCGTGGGTACCGGTGTTGGGCATGTTGCTGGCGGCGGGCTCTTTGGGGCTGCTAGCCGGGTTCGCCGTGCCACTGCTGGGGACACTCGCCGCCGCTGGCCTCGTGCTGTACTTCCTCGGCGCGCTCTTTGCGCACCTGCGAGTGGGTTCCCGCCAGCTCGTGGGATGGGCCGTGTTCTTCTCCACTGCGGTGGCCGCACTAACCGTGAACCTCGGCTACCACTGGTGATCCGTGGAGACGGTCGGCACCAGAAATCGAACAGGCGTGCGACTGCTCGGGCTTCCGTGGCTGTACCCGGGACCTCGGTGCGCCACGGCACCGCCGACCTCGTCCACGCCGAGCGGCAACGCACCCTCGATGCAGCCTGGGCCCCACACCCCGAGCGGTTCACCCGCCGCCCCCGCGCCCCCCCCGGCTGCCGGACCGGGCATGGATCAACAAACCCGACACCAGCAACCCCACCGAGCCGACGACGAGATACCCATCGATCACGCCATCAGTAGCGCTATCACCGAGCTAACCCACGATCAACAACATGTCTCGCTGGACTTGACAGGTTCCGCTCGTCGCTTGTGTCCGCGGCAACTTGTCCGGATCGACCTAGACATGGCGAATCCTTCCGCCCTGCTGGCCGGCGAGCCCCAGGACACGTTGCCCCTTCCGGGCTATGAAGAGCTGCCAATGCGGGGTCATCTCGTGCAGTTCGCTCTCGCCTACTCCACCAGCGGAGTCATCGGACGACCATCGCTTGGCGCGCCCGGGACGAGGGCAAGGCTGCCCTGGAGAGCTTCACGAACCGCTTCGCGGACCACCTGCGGGCCCACCTGCGACACCCCATCGACGACGACCCGGCCACGCGCGTCAACCGGCGTGCACAAAGCCGCGATGAGCCGCTGTCACAGGTTGTGGCGGTCGTCGGCCGGCAGGCCAGGCAGCTCCGGTGGCTCGGGGGACTGGTCGGGCTGACCAAGCTGCGCGACATGGGTCGGGTCGAGGACCCGGGAGAGGAACGAGCGGGTCCGTTCGTGCCGCGGCGCGCCGAGCACCTCCTGCGGCGGCCCCTGCTCGACCACCACGCCGCCGTCCATGAACACGACCCGGTCGGCGACGTCCCGGGCGAACGCCATCTCGTGGGTGACCACCATCATCGTCATGCCGTCCTCGGCCAGCTTGCGCATGACGGTGAGCACGTCGCCGACCAGTTCCGGATCGAGGGCGGAGGTCGGCTCGTCGAAGAGCATCAGCTTGGGCTCCATCGACAGCGATCGGGCGATCGCCGCCCGCTGCTGCTGCCCGCCGGAGAGCTGCATCGGGAACGCATCGGCCTTGTCGGTCAGGCCGACCCGCTCCAGGTTGTCCCGCGCGATCCGCTCGGCCTCGGCGCGGCCCCGCCGGAGTACCCGGCGCTGGGCGATGGTGAGGTTGTTCAGCACGGTCAGATGCGGGAAGAGGTTGAACGACTGGAAGACCATGCCGATGCCGCGGCGTACCGAGTCGATCTCGACATCCGGGTCGGTCATCTCGATCCCGTTCACCCAGATCTTGCCGGCGGTCGGCTCCTCCAGCAGGTTGACGCACCGCAGCAGCGTCGATTTGCCGGACCCGGACGGCCCGATGACACAGACCACCTCGCCGTGGCCGACCTCGAAGTCGATGCCCTTGAGCACTTCGAGCGGCCCGAAGGACTTGTGCAGGTCGCGGATCTCGACGGCGGGCCGGGGTTGCGTAGTCGTCATGTGGGTCACCGAGCCTTGGCGTAGCGGAGTTCGAGGCGTCGTACCACCTGGGAGAGAGGCAGGGTGATCGCCAGGTAGGTGAGGCCGGCCACCAGCAGCGGGGTGGCGTTCACCCGGTCGTTCAGCGTGTCCCGACCGAACTTGGTGACCTCGATGGTCTGTGCCGTCACGCCGAGCACGTAGGCGAGCGACGAGTCCTTGGTGAGCAGGATGAGTTCGTTCGTCAGCGGCGGGATCACGATCCGGAACGCCTGCGGGATGACGATGGTGCGCATCGCGGTGAAGTGCGACATGCCGAGGGTGCGCGCCGCCTCCATCTGTCCCTTCGGCACGGCCTGGATGCCGGCCCGGATGGTCTCGGCCATGTACGCCGCGGCGGTCAACCCGAGACCGATCGCGATCGAACCGAACACGCCGCCCGGGATCTCCCGCTCCGGGAAGGCGATGGGAATGCCGTACCCGACGAGGAAGAGCACCAGCAGCGCGGGCAGACCCCGGAACAGCTCGATGTACGCCGTCGCCAACCAGCGGTACGGAGCCACCCGGGACAGCCGCATCAGCGCGAGGATGGTGCCGAACACGAGGCCGAAGGCGAACGCACCCAGCGTGTAGAGGATCGTGTTGCGCAGCGCGACGGTGATGATCGTCGGGAACAT
Source organism: Micromonospora kangleipakensis (assembly GCF_004217615.1). Lineage (NCBI taxonomy): Bacteria > Bacillati > Actinomycetota > Actinomycetes > Micromonosporales > Micromonosporaceae > Micromonospora > Micromonospora kangleipakensis. Next base: position 2,259,260 of record NZ_SHLD01000001.1, read on the forward strand.
CGACTCGATGATGTCGACGCGGAAGAACGCGTCTCTCAGCCTGCCCCAGTCCGCGGCGAAGATCACCACGGCGATGATGGCGATGAAGGCCAGGTACTGGAGCCAGAGGGACAGCCGCTCTCGCTGGCGGCGTCGCAGCTTCACGGTTCGAGACGCTCCTTGCCTACGGGGAGGTTGCGTACGCGGAGGGCGCGCTCGGCGCGCGCCCTCCCACCACGAGCTTCAATCAGGAGTTCGGCTGCTTGCCGATCCACTTCTCGTAGATCTTGTCGTAGGTGCCGTCCTGCTTGGCCTTGGCCAGCACCTCGTTGATCTTCTTGAGCAGTTCCGGGTTGCTGTCCTTCTTCACCGAGAACCCGTACTGCTCGCCGGTGTCGAACTCGGCGGTCACCTCGAACCCGCCCGGGTGCTCCTTGATGTACTCGGTCCAGACCGGCAGGTCGTTGACGGCGGCCTCGATCTGGCCGTTGGCGAGGGCCTGCTGCAGGGCGGCGAGATCCTCGAACTCGACGAGCTGCAGGCCCTTCTCCTTCTCGAACTTCCGGGCGTAGTCACGGCCCGTGGTCGCGGCCTGGACGCCGAGCTTCTTGCCCTTGAGGTCGTCGAGCGACTTGTACGGCTTGCCGGTCTTGACCAACATCGCCTGGGTCGCGTCGAAGTACGGATCGGAGAAGTTCATCACCTTCTGCCGTTCCTCGGTGATCGTCATGCCGGCGGCGGCCGCGTCGCACTTGCCCGTGTTCAGATCCTGGCCGGACTTGATGCCCTCGAACGGCGTGTCGACGATCGTCTGCTCGACGCCCAGATCCTTGGCGACCAGGTCCATCACGTCGACGTCGAACCCGATCACCTTGCCGCTGGCATCCTTCGACTGGAAGGGCGCGTACGGCAGGTGGGTGCAGACGGTCAGCTTGCCCTTCTCGATGAGCTTGACCCCGTTCGCCTGGACCTCGCTCTCGTCCTTCTTGGCGCATCCCGCGCTCACCGCGAGGGCGGCGATCGCCACGACGAGGCCAGCCTTGCGGACTGCGCTATCGAACCTCACGGCTGTGTCCCTCCGATTCGGCCCCCTTATGACGGGCAGCCAGGGTTGGTGCAAAGACGGTGTGACAGGCGACGCTACCTGATCTGACGAGCCGTACCTAGATCACGCCGGGTCGTTGAGTCGATGCTGTGACCGTCACGGTCGGTAAACCCGACACTCGGCAAGCAATCGGACGCGGTCTTCGGAGGAGCAGACCGTGACCAGCGGCGGACCTCTGTCCGCGTCAACCCGTCCGGCCGTGGGTGGCGCAGACGCCGCGCACTCACCGTTGCCGGTGCCACTCTCGCCGCGACTGCCGTTCGGCTGGGTGGCCTCCCGCGCTCCCGCCGGCTATCGGGCCAGATGTCGCGCCGTCCCAGCCGACCCCACGCGGTTCCACGGTGGGGCCGTATGACCCGTTGTGTCCGGCTCGGGCGGTCAGGCCTGATCCCTGCGCCGGCCAGGGCGGGCCGGACCCCGTCGTGGGCGGGTCCGCGCGTCGGTGCCGGGTTCGGGCGTCGGGCAATTCCTCGGTACGGGTTCCGCTTCGCCTCCGCCCGCGTGTTCGGTGCTCGATGGGTGTGTCGGCTGCATGTCGCCGATGTGGCGGTGTCCCGGGGGCGCGGATACCGTCAGGTCGGCGTTGGTGCCGGCTGTCCGGTTCGGCTGACCGGCGACTTGCCGCGTGGGCCGGATGCCCGGTTCGGGGTGTGACCGGCGGCATCCCCGGGCCGGAATCGTGGCGGGGGCGGGGTCGTTACATCTGGCGTACGACCGAGTACCTGGCCCGCTCGAGGGGCCGGACAGGCCCCGGGAATGATGGTGGCCTGCCGGTCGTTACACATGGTCCCGGCGCCGCGAAGAGGCCCCCGCCCCGCGGTCGAACCGGGCAGAGACTTTCCCCCCTTGTACGTGTCAGCGCCTGACGGTGCTTGCGCATGTCCCGGCCCCCACCGGGTGTGCGCCAACCCCCCAAGGAGCTTTCCCATGAACACGATGCTGCGTAAGAGCGTGCTCGGTATTGCTGGTCTGGCGTTCGCCGGTGGTCTGGCCGCCGGTCCGCTGAACCACCACGACGCCACCCCGACCAGCGCGATGACCCCGGCCGCCGTGCAGGCCGACAAGCCCGACATGGGCAAGCTGATCCCGCACGGTGTGCAGGGCGAGCAGTCGAAGATCTCCCTGAACGATGAGCAGACCGGCAACGCGAAGGCGATCATCGCCGCGACGAAGAAGGCGGGTCTGCCGGAGCGGGCCGCGGTGATCTCGATCGCCACGAGCCTGCAGGAGTCGAAGCTGGAGAACCTGGGTCACCTGGGTGACCGCAACGACCACGACTCGCTGGGCCTGTTCCAGCAGCGGCCGTCCTCGGGTTGGGGTACGCCGGAGCAGATCACCGACCCCGAGTACGCGACCCTGGCGTTCCTGAAGGGTCTGAAGCAGGTCGACGGGTGGCAGGACATGCCGCTGACCGAGGCCGCGCAGACGGTGCAGGTGTCGGCCTACCCGGACGCCTACGCCCAGTGGGAGAAGCAGGCCGCCCACATCGTCGCCCAGCACTGGAACAGCTGACCCATAAAGCAACACGCCGCTGGCCGGCACCCCAAGACAGGGGTGCCGGCCAGCGGCGTATTCAGCTTCGGGCGACCCGCCATCATGGAGACCCTCAGACGTGGGCCACCCGGCGGTCGATTGTCCCGGTTCGCCGTAACGCCCATTCTGCGGGTGCCCCCGGTCCAGGTGGAACCGGGGCACCCGCGTCCGTGGTGTTGAATGTAGACAGTCTGCTGCCGGAGGTGTGCTGTGCCCGAACTCTCCCTGCTGATCGAGCCGTCCGCGCCGTTGCCCGACGACCGGGTCGAGGCGCTCGCCACCGGGCTCGCCGAGGACCTGCGCACGGTCCGAGGGTTGCAGATCGGGTACGCGCAGTCGCCGGCCACCACGCACGGCAAGTCGCCGCAGGCCTGGGAGCTGGGGATGCTCGCCGTCGGCGGGCTCTTCTCCGCCACCACGATGCAGGCGATCGCCCGGATCGCGGTCGCGTACGCGGACCGGGTCCGGGCGCGCTCGATCCGGCTCCGCAGCGGCGACAACGAGCTGGTCGTGACCGGGTCGACCCGGGTGGACCCGCAGCTCGTCGAGCAGCTGGCCCGGCTGCTGGCCGTACCCGCGACGACCGATCCTTCGGCGGGCGCCGCGCTGCCCGCGGCGCCCGGGAACCGCGGGGGCACCCCCACCGGGAGCTGAGGCGTGGGACAGCGACGGGCGCTGCTGATCGCCAACGACCGGTACATCGACGACTCGCTGGCGGACCTCTACGCTCCGCGGGAGGAGGCGCGGGACCTGCTGAGCCTGCTGGCCGACGCGGACGTCGGCGCCTTCGACCAGACCGTGCTGCTGGAGAACGAGTCGAAGAGCTCCATCGAGCGGGCGATCGAGTCGATGCTCCGGGCGGCCGGCCCGGAGGACCTCGTCCTGCTCTACTTCAGCGGGCACGGTGTCCGCACCAGCAAGCGGGGCCGGTTGCACCTGGCGGTGGCCAACACCGAGCTGGACCACCTCTCGTCGACCGCCATCTCCGCCTCCTTCGTCCGGGAACTGCTCGACGAGTCGGACGCGGCCAGCTCGGTCATCCTGCTCGACTGCTGCTACAGCGGGGCGTTCGAGGGGCACGGCCTGAAGACCACCGACGACCTCGCCATCGACGGCGAGCTGAAGACCGGCTACGGCCGGTACGTCATCACCGCGACCAACTCCGTGGAGCGGGCCGACGACGGGCGCCCGGCCTCCGACACCGAGCCCCGGCTGCGGTCGGCCTTCACTGAGACGATCATCCAGGGGCTGAGCACCGGCGCCGCGGACATCAGCGGCCAGGGCCGGATCACCCCGGACGACCTCTGGCGGTACGTGCACCTGGAGCTGCCCAAGCGGTCGGCGCAGACGCCGTGCCAGTTCGGCAGCGCGAGCGACGAGATCCACATCGCCCTCTCCCGGGACGGGCACCACCGCCACCGGCACCGTCGGGACCAGCGGGATCCCCGCCTCGGCGACCTGCTCGGGCCGCTGGAGCCGACCGGCGAGGTGAAGCTCTGCGCCACGGCCTGGCGGCGGCGCGGCCTGCTCAAGGTGCCGGTCGGTCAGGCGCAGCGGATCGACCAGCCCGCCGGGGAGCCGGTCTGGCTGGACCTGGCCTCCTCCGAGGGGCACCTGCTGGTCATCGGCGGGGCCGGCACCGGCAAGACCACCCTGCTGCGCACCATCATCGGCGGGCTGGCGCTCACCCACTCCGCCGACGAGGTGGCGTTCAACTGCCTGGAGTCCGGCGGGAACTGGCTCGGGCCGATGCGGCGGCTCCCGCACGTGCGTGAGGTGCGCGGCGACGACGAGGTGGGCGACGTCAGCAAGCTCCTCGACCGGCTGGAGCAGGACGTCCTCGACCGCAAGCAGCTCTTCCGCCACCACGAGCTGGAGTCGCCGGCGAGCCTGCGGGCCCGGCGGGCCGACCTCGACGCCGGGCCCTGCCCGGACGTCTTCCTGGTCGTCGACCGCTGGCAGGACTTCGCCAACCTGCTGCCCGACTTCACCCCGCGCGTGGTCGACCTGGCCAACAAGGGCCTCGGGTACGGGTTCCACGTCGTCATCGCGGAGCGCAGCTGGCGGGCCATCCCGGAGGAGCTGCGGGAACTGCCGCAGACCCGGATCGAGACGCGGTTGTCAAAGCCGCACGAGTCGCTGATCAACCCGGACCAGGCGGCGCGCCTGCCGCTCAACCTGCCCGGCTGGGCCATCCACGGGCGGCGTACCTTCCGCATCGCGCTGCCGGATTTGTCGGCCGGCGACGCCGAGGGCGAGGCGGAGATCGAGGCCGGCGTGCCGGACAGCGGCGGGGTGATGGTGTCGGTGATCGCCGAGGCCTGGGGGACGGCCTCGGCGGGGACGACGCCCACCACCGGTCCCACCCCGGACGCGGAGCAGCCGGACGAGACCCTGCTCGTCCTCGGTGTGCCGGACCGGGCGGCGCTGTGGCACTTCGAGGGACGGCGTACGCCGCTCGGGCCGGACCACCTGCGGGTGCCCGTCGGTCTCGACAACTGGGGGCGCCCGCTGCTGCTCGACCTGAAGGAGTCGGCCCAGGACGGGATGGGCCCGCACGGCCTGCTGGTGGGGGCGACCGGGTCCGGCAAGAGCGAGCTGCTGCGGACGATCGTGCTGGCGCTCGCGGCGGCCCATTCCCCCGACGAGCTCAACCTCGTGCTGATCGACTTCAAGGGCGGCGCGACGTTCGGCCCGCTGGCCGAGCTGCCCCACGTGAGCGCGTTGATCACCAACCTCGCCGACGACCTGGCGCTGATCGACCGGCTGGCGGACGCGCTGACCAGTGAGCTGCTCCGCCGGCAGGAGGTGCTCCGCGCCGCCGGCAACCACGCCAGCCGCTGGGACTACGAGCGGGCCCGGGCGGCCGGCGCCGAGCTGCCCTCGCTGCCCACGATGCTGGTGATCTGCGACGAGTTCTCCGAGCTGCTCACGGCGCGCCCCGAGTTCATCGACGTCTTCGTCCAGCTGGCCCGGGTCGGCCGGTCCCTCGGGGTGCACCTGCTGCTGGCCAGCCAGCGGCTCGAGGAGGGGCGGCTGCGGGGCCTGGAGAGCCACCTGTCGTACCGGATCGGCCTGCGGACCTTCTCCGCGATGGAGAGCCGGGTCGTGCTCGGCGTGCCGGACGCGTACGAGTTGCCGAGAGCGCCCGGCCACGGCTACCTGAAGGCGGGTACGACGATGACCCGCTTCCGCGCCTCGTACGTCTCGGGGCCGCCGGTGGCGGACGGCGCCGCCGTCCCGCCGGAGGTGGTCGGGCGCAGCCCGCTCGACATCGTGGTGGAGCGGCTGCGCGGCCGGGGGAGCCGGGCCCACCAGATCTGGGTGCCGCCGCTGGCCGAACCGTCCACCCTGGACGAACTTCTCCCGCCGCTGACGCGGGACCCGGTCCGGGGCCTCACGGTCGCCCGGGACCGGCGGCTGCTGACCGCGACCGTCGGCCTGGCCGACGTGCCCAAGGAACAGCGCCGCGAGCCGCTGCGCCTGGAGCTGGGCGGGGGCGGCGGCAACGTCGGCGTGGTGGGCGCGCCGCTCTCCGGCAAGAGCATCGTGCTCCGCTCGATCGTGGCCTCGCTGGCGCTGACGCACACCCCGCGGGAGGTGCAGTTCTTCTGCCTCGACCTGGGTGGCGGGGCGCTGCGGGCGCTGGAGCGGTTGCCGCACGTCTCCGGCGTCGCCACCCGCCGGGACGCCGAGGCGGTGCGGCGTACGGTCGCCGACGTGAGCGCGGTCCTCGACGCCCGGGAGGCCCGCTTCGCCGCGGGCGGCGTGGAGTCCATGGCCGCGTACCGGGCGCGCCGGGCGGCGGGGGAGTTCGCCGACGACCCGTTCGGTGACGTGTTCCTCGTCGTGGACGGGTGGAGCGCGTTGCGGCAGGAGTACGAGGAGCTGGAGGAGGTCGTCACCGGCATCGCCCGGCGTGGCCTGGGCTTCGGGATCCACGTGGTGCTCACCGCGGCCCGTTGGCTGGAGATCCGGCCCACCCTGCGGGACCTGCTGGGCAGCCGGTTGGAGCTGCGGCTCGGCGACCCGAGCGAGTCCGAGATCGACCGGCGCGCGGCGGCGAACGTGCCCCGGTCGCCGGGGCGTGGGCTGGCCCCGGGCCGGCTGCACTTCCTGAGCGCCCTGCCCCGGATCGACGGCCGGAACGGCGTGGAGGACCTGGCCGAGGCGACGGTCGAGCTGGCGGATCGGGTCGCGGGGGCGTGGCCGGGCCGGCCGGCCCCGCCGGTGCGGCTGCTGCCGCGTCAGCTGCTGGTGGCCGAGCTGAACGAGCTGAGCGACCCGTCCGGGACCGGGCTGCCGATCGGGCTGGACGAGTCGTCGCTCGCCCCGGTCCACCTCGACCTGGACCTGGAACCGCACCTTATCGTCTTCGGGGACGCGGAGTGCGGCAAGACGAACCTGATCCGGCTGATCGCCCGGCAGATCGTGGCCCGCCGTACGCCCGCCCAGGCCCGGCTGGTCATCGCCGACTACCGCCGTGGCCTGCTCGGCGCGGTCGAGGGCGATCACCTGCTGGAGTACGCCCACTCCCGGCAGGTCCTCGCGGAGGGGCTCGGCTCGATCCGCGAGGCGATGATGAACCGGCTGCCCGGCCCGGAGGTCACTCCGCAGCAGCTGCGCGACCGGAGCTGGTGGCACGGGCCCGACCTGTACCTCCTGGTGGACGACTACGACCTCGTGGCCAGCGGCGGCAGCAACCCGCTCAGCGTGCTCTACGACCTGCTGCCGCAGGCCCGGGACATCGGCCTGCATTTGATCATCGCCCGGCGGGTGGGCGGCGCCGCCCGGGCGCTCTACGAGCCGGTGCTGCAACACCTGCGCGAGTTGGATTCGCCGGGCCTGCTGATGTCCGGCAACCGGGAGGAGGGGGCGATCCTGGGCGGGTTGCGACCGCAGCCGCTGCCGGCCGGCCGGGGGACCCTGGTCCGCCGGCAGGACGGCGCGCGGGTCGTCCAGACCGCCTGGTCGGAGCCCTGACCGACGCCGGGCAGGTCAGCGCGGCGGGGGCAGGGCGTCGAGCAGGTCGGCCACTCGCGCCCGCCCGAAATGTGAGGGCCCATGAGCACCCCATCGACCACGGTCACCAGCCGTATCTGTCTGGACGTGCTCGGCTCGGCGCGGGCCCGGCGGGAGCGCTATGTGGGCGAGTGGATCCCCGAGCCGCTGCCCGAACCCGCGGAGTGGCTGACCGGACGGCCGGTCGACCCGGCCGACCGCGTCACCCTCGACGAGTCGATCAACATGGCGTTCCTGGTGATGCTCGAGTCGATGACCCCGGCAGAGCGCGTCACGTTCATCCTGCACGACGTCTTCCGCTACCCGTTCGGGGAGGTGGCCGAGATCGTGGGGCGTACGCCGGCGGCCTGCCGCCAGCTGGCCTCCTCGGCCCGTCGCCGCGTCCAGGCCGCGCAGGCTCCCACCACCCCGGCGACCCGGCAGGCCGACGTTGTCAGAGCCTTCAAACAGGCGTGGGAGGCCAAGGACATCGAGGCCCTCATCGGCCTCCTCGACCCCGCCGCGACGGCGATCGCCGACGGCGGCGGCCTCGTCAACGCGCTGCTCCGCTCGGTTGAGGGCAGTGAGCAGATCGCGCGCTACACCGTCGACATCACCGGCCGTGCGCCCGGGATGACGATGCTGGAGCGCACGGTCAACGGCCGGCCCGGCCTGGTGGCCCAGCGGGACGGCGTCACCGTGATGGTGATCGCGTTCGACATCGTCGGTGACCGCATCAACCAGATCTGGGCGGTACGCAACCCGGAGAAGCTCCGGCCCTGGACCACCGCCTGATCGTGCCGCGCCAGGCTGACGTGACCATCGAGCTCTACATGGACCGAGACAGCGTCGCAGGTACCACTAAACCTGTGTGAGTGAGGGACGAATGCTGCAGTGGTCGCGTTGTGGTCGGGGCTGGCCCGAGTGCGCGGCACAGCCCCTTCGGAGCCGCGCCGCGCGCCAACCTGAGTCACATGGTCCGTCGCCGGACCGCCGAGACAATCACAACTGGTCCATGAACAGCGTGAATGCGGTTCGGGTTCTGCCACATCGGGTCCACGAGCGGGATTCTTGTATGGGAATGTCCGAATTTATGATACGGTCGCGCCGCCCCTGACCTGCGGCGACGCCGGTTCGTAGCCACGTTCGGTCTCGGGCGGACGCTGGGCCCGGGTTCCCTGGTGGGCAGGAGTCTGGCCGCGAGCGCCACGATCCGGTCGTGGAGGCCGACGTAGATTTTCCGTACGGCTTCGATGCCTTGTCCGGCGGGATCATCGAGGTCCCGGTCCTCGTGCCGCTGCCCCGGTAGTAAGGGCTGGAGCACTACGGCGCACGGTAAGCGGCAGATGTGCGCACCCGATCATGCCAAGGCGACGGTGTCGCCCGCTGGCCGGCGAACGCGACGAGCCATACCCGCGCGATCGCCATGACAGCGTCTGGTGCCCTACTGCGATCCCGGTGGGAATGTCGTTGCCTGCCGTGTTGACCTGTCCGGGCACGCCTGAAGGGTGCCGGCCGAGATTTGGACATCTCGGCGGGTGCGGCCTTGCCACGCTCAGGCCCTCGCTGGGCCCCGCGCCTTGATCCCGCGCCTTAGCGTGGCAGGGTGGCAGCACCCCGCATGGCACCGCCGTCGGAGATGAGCCGCCGGCTGACGTTCCTGTTCGCGGTGGCGGCGGGAGTGGCCATCGGCAACCTGTACTGGGCGCAGCCGCTGCTCAGCTTCATCGCAGGCGACCTGCGCGCCGCGACCGCGACGGCCGGCTGGCTCGTCACCGCGTCACAGGTCGGGTACGCCGTCGGCGTGCTGCTGCTCGTGCCGCTCGGCGACGTCCTGGACCGCCGCCGGTTCGTCCCGGTGATGCTGCTGACCTCGGCCGCCGCACTGCTGCTGTGCGCGCTGGCGCCGTCGATCGGCGTACTCCTCCTCGCACTGGGCGTGCTCGGCGTGACGACGATTTCCGGGCAGGTCCTCACACCGCTCGCCGGGGACCTTGCCGGCGACGCCCACCGCGGCCGGGTTGTCGGCGCCGTCGGGTCCGGGACCCTCACCGGTATCCTGGCCTCCCGCACGATCAGCGGGTTCGTCGCCGTTGCCGCCGGGTGGCGTGCGATCTTCGCCCTCGCCGCGGTCGTCGCCGTCCTGCTCGCGGTCCTGCTCTATCGCGCGATTCCACCGCTGGCACCGCGGACGCGCATGCCGTACCCGGCGCTCATCGCCTCGGTCGGCGCGGTGGTCATGCGCGAGCGGGCGGCCCGATGGACGCTGGTCCTGGCCGCCACCGGGTTCGCCGCGTTCTCGTTGCTCTGGACGGCGCTGACGTTCCTGCTCAGCGGCCCGCCGTTCCGGTACCCGGCACCGGTGATCGGGCTGTTCGGGTTGGCCGGCCTCGCCGGTGCCCTCGCCGTCCAGCACGCCGGTCGTCTGCACGACCGAGGTTGGTCGCTTCCGGCCACCGGCGTGGCATGGGTATTGGCCCTCAGCTCCTTCGTCGTAGCGGCGTTCGCCGGCCGGTCCGTCGTGCTCCTCGTCCCCGCGATCATCATGATCGATGTCGCGCTCCAGGGGCAGGCCCTCCTCAACCGGGCGCGGCTGTTCGCCGTCTCCCACGAGGCCCGCAGCCGGCTCAACACGGCGCTGGGCACCGGCAACTTCATCGGCGGTGCGATCGGCTCTGCCGCCGCGACCACGCTCTGGTCCGCGGGCGGCTGGACAGCGGTCACGATCGCGGGAGCGGCGCTTTGCTGCTTCGCGCTCACCGTGTGGGCGCTGGGACGTCGGGGTCCGCTCGTAATCCGCTTCGCCGTGACGGACAACTGTAACGGGCCGCAGCGAAACCTCCCTCAACCGCGCGACATTCGCACGTAGCGCTCGTAGCGCTCCGGAGTCGAACCCCGCCATGACGCCCCTCGTGCGCAGTCCACGCGTCCGCTTCTCGGCACGTCCGGACGGCAACCGGGCCAGCTCGGCGTGACGCTGCGTAGCGCGCGGATCGCGGCTAAATGAGGACGTTGCCGGGTTTACTCGGCGCTGAGGATGCGGTCGATATCCCACAGGTGGTGGTGTGCGTCGTGGGCGTTGTTCCGTGCCACGTCCTCCGCTCGCTGTGCGCCCCGAGTGGCGTGTTGCAGCACCACGCAAGAGGCAAGGGCAGTTTCCACGGACTCCGCCCAGCCATCGACGGCCCAGCGCAACGACCACAACGCGCCGGCCAGAGAGATCTTGTTGTAGTGGCGTGCCTGGGACAGAAGGTCGGGATCGTAGCCCGGCACCTCGGAGACTCCGGCCAGGTAGCCGCCAGCGAGGCGTTCGGCCCAGGTCCGGAGGTTGTCTGTTACGTGGCTGACGTACGCCGCGGTCGTCCAGGTCAGGTCCGGGTGTCTCTCCTGACCAGTCGCATCAGCTAGCCGCTTCGCGTACGCATCGGGCATCGCCCGGACCAAAGTGACGGCTTCTGCTGGGGTCAGCTCCCAGCTCAAGCCACAACCATGGCAAGGGTTTCCGTAGAGGTCAGCTCCCCATCTCTCCATGAGCGGTCACCCTATCGAGGCGGAGGATCATGACGAGGATCAACCGGCGCGACTCTTCCGACAAAACGAGCGCACCCTCATCGGCACAACCGCGCGATCAGCGGCATGTGCGTGCGTGGCTGCCGCTGCGGCTCGCCGTCGATGCTGCCTGGTGAAGGGCGCGGGAGCCCTCAAGCAAGCTTAGCGGTTGCTGGTCGTCGTGTTCCGAAGCATGGTGGTGAGTTCGCGCGCCCGTCGTTCGCCAGGAAAGTCAGCGGCAAACAGTCCGGGCAGCAGAGCAATGCCAAAACCGGCAAGGACCGGGATCAGCAGGAAAATCGTGATCCCGAGTGAAGCAGTCAGGCCGTCGTCGGCCCACCGCGGCCGGATCGGCGCTTGCGCGATCCACTTGCGGCCTAGCGCCAGACCGGCTAGGGCGGTCAGCCCGTACGCCGAGGCGAACAGGCGGGCAGGCAACGTGTCTGGGCGAGCAAGACCGACAACGAACAACGCGGACAAGGCCACGGCCAGCAAGCGTGACGACCAGAACGGCGGCAATCGCGATCCTGCGACGTCTGTGGTACTCACTGCCACGTCCATGCCATGTTCCGCCAACGAACGGTGCAAGAACGATAGGGCCGTTGGGGGTCGCGATGGTTCGAACGTATCTGCCCCGGTCGGCATGGGGCGCCCCGCGCTTCACAAGCCGGAGGGTACAGCGTGAGCACACCGAAGGGACGGGGCCGGCGTCGGCAGACGTCCTCATCTCGGCACGACAGGACGCCTAGCGCCAGCCTGGCTGGCCACGGACGGTGATGGGTGTGCTGAGACCGACGCGCCCTATCCGCGGCAGATGAGTGCACATGATCATGAAGATGCCGATTGCGGCGAGTTCGGAGGCTTGGCCTTTTGCGGGTAAATCGTCTCGTGACGGGCCAGCATGGCAACGAACTCGCCGATCTTCCGCTCGCGGGTCTGCGCCCGTTTGACGGCATTGACGCGGTGGATGAGAGCGAACCGGTTGGTTTTGGTGAGTACGTCGAACATGGCCTGGGCGGCGGGGTCGGCAGCGATGGCGGCGAGTAGGTCGGCCGGCACCTCGGCTTCCGACGGCGGGGCGTAGGCGGCCGCCCACCGCCCGTCCGCCTTCGCGGCTTCTACCGCGACGCGGCCTGGGGGCAGCATTCGCCCCTGCGCCTCCAGCCGGGCCACGTGGGCGACGTTGCGTTGTGACCAGGAACTGCGGGGCCTGCGAGGGGTGAACCGGATCCAGGAGGTTTCCTGATCCCGTTTCCGGGCCTGCCCGTCGATCCAGCCGAAACACAGGGCCTCGTCGACCGCCTGCTGCCACGTCAGCGTCGTGACTGTGCCGCCCTTCTTGGCCAGGGCGAGCCAGACACCGGGCGACGTGGCGTGGTTGGCCGACAACCACGCGCGCAGCGCCTCGGCGTCCGCAACGATCAACTCATCCAGTTCGGCGCTGCCCATGACGGCAGGCTATCGCTGCGCCGTTGTCGCAGCCTCTGCCTGTGGGCCAGACCGACTCGCCGGGCTGCCGGCGCGCCGGTCGCTCGGCGTCGGGGCAGGACCTCGACGCTCAGGACGGTCTCGACGTCGGGCCGGCATGTCGGACTCCTCGTGCACGGGCCGGTTGCGGCGAGCGTCGTCCACGACCACGGGCCTCTGACAATCGCCAGCGCCATCCACGGTGGCGGCCAGACGCCGTACGAGCCGGCCACGCCCGGCGATCCAGCCGTGCACCTCAACCGCTCGGTCTGCGGCTGTGAGCGGACGTCCGCGCACTACTCGTTGATGAGCTGCTCTCGAAGAATGTCTGCGTGCCCACAGTGCTGGGCGAGCTCGCGCAGCACGTGGAGATACACCCACCGCAGCGGAAGCGGGCCCCGCCGGTGCCCGTGAAGGATGTCGTCCAGACCCAGGGATGACGTCGCATGGCGTGATGCTTCGCAGGCTTCGCGGTGTGCGTGCTGGACGGTGGCGATCGTGTCGTCGTCATCGAGGATGAACGACTCGTCTGACGTCGCAGGGATGCCGATCTCAGCGCGCGACCGGCACGTGACGGCTTCGTCAAACCAGACCTTCTCGACGAAAGTCGCGTGCTTCACAAGACCCAGCAGCGTGGTCCGGGAGGCCACCAACGATCGGCGCACCTGTTCCTCTGTCAGCCCGTCCAAGCAGCCATTGAGCGCGCCGCGGTGCTCGTCGAGGAACGCCTCGAACTGGGCACGGGCTGGCTGTGCGACGACCTGGTCGGCGAAGGTAGGCGGGTAGGAAGGCGTGGGCGAAGCATTCCAGACCGTCGCCCAGGAGCAACTAGCGGACATCGGCACGAGCGGTCGGCTGACTTGTCGGTCTCGCAGGTGCGGCCCCTGACGCCCGATCGGCGGCAGTTGAGTATGCGCGACCGATTCGGTGCGACTCAGTCCCACCAGATGGCAACGGCAAGCCGCCGCCGCGCCGCATGTGCGTAGAAGTCGCGCAGCGCGGCGAAATGCCGGTGCAGGTACGGCCCCGGGTGCCCATCGAACTCGCGCATGTCGATGGTCAGCAGCGCCGCCGTTGCATCTTCAGGAAGGACGGCCAGCACCGCCTCCGTCTCAACCTGCCCAAGCAGCCTGGCAACCTCAGCGACGATGTCCGGTTCAAGCGCCGCCACGGGGTGCTCCCACACCGTGTTTTGGCGGCCGCGGTAGGCAGGATTGATCTCCACGTCGCCGCCGAGCCCGCGCCGCAGCGCTACGAGGATCGGCGTACTGACCTGCGCTAGTTCGAAGACGCCGACGAGCGGTGCCGGCACCCAATCGAGGTCCAGGTAGTCCGATGAGGGCAGCAGCTCAAACGAACAGAGCTTGTCCAACTCCTCCACCGAGCCGCGGCACACGGCAAGCTGCTCGGGCGAGAGTCGTGCCAATTGCTGCGTTACCGCCACGCCCGAGAGTTTCTCAGACCGTCGATTGCCACCGCCTACTGAACGCACTCACCTCGGCAGGATCACGCGCCCGCTGCCCGGCCCTTCGTGACGCACGGCGAGACCGGGTCGGCGGCAGATCCGTACGACCTACGCCGAGGAGCCCGCAGTGTCGGCAACGACGGGTGCCGGCCGAGTCGATGGTGTCGATCAGCAGTTGTCCGCATCCGGCGCTGTTGGATCGCTGAGCTGTAACCGCTCGCGTAGCCGCCGCGCTTCGCGACCGCGGTAAACCCGCAGGACGCTTTCCAGGGTGTCGCGTACGTCCGGATCGGGATGATCGGCCAGGTATGCCAACTCCTCGGCGCCGCCGCGCCGGCCTTGGCCCAGCTCGCAGAGCACGTCGATGATCTCGTCGGCGGTGCTCGCCGTCCGCAACCGCATCATCAGCTCAAGCTTCGGCTTGGGTGGCTCGTCGTAAGGGAACCGGCGGCGCAACTTGGCCACCTTGTACCCCCCGCGCGGGAGACAGGATGGACACGGGCAGGGCCGCCGGCCGTGGGCTGCCGGCAAGTACCGCCAACCGACTCCCTGCGGAACGTTACGGATCCGTCGTACCTCGGCGCTCGTGATCGCGCGGGGCACGAACACCTCGTAGCCGCGCGGGATCGTCGAGCTCACGCACCGCCGCGACCGCTCGTGCAGCGGCGGCCTCGCGCGGTGGGGCACCGTAGCGCCCGACGGTCACCGGCTCGTCGTCGGGCAGCCGCAGATGCACCCCTACCAGCACGCCCGAGTGCCAGCGCCGCAGCTCACGAACCCACTGGTAGGTGAGAGTGAACGACGGCAGCACCGGCATGCAGTACACGCCCCGTCCGCCGGCCCACCCGTGACTACGCGCGCCGATTCCCGAGCGCTCGATGCGTCGAGCCGACTGCGCCACGGTGATGTGCACGAACTCCGCCATTGCCAGGATGGTAACCGGCCGGCGGGTGGTGATGGTCACGAGTTCTCGGGCGCCCTACACGATCGGAGCGACGGACAACGCACTCATCTCGACATGTGCGTATGCCGGCCGAGTCAGCACTTCGTAACGCCGCGTAGCGCGCGGATCGCGGCATGTGCGGACGTCCGCTGTGAGGGTGCGGCCATCTCGTCCAGCCTGAGATGCTCGGCGTATGGGTGATCGACCACCGGAGGGATACGTTGAGCCGATCTCGGTATGGCTCGTGGAGTTCCTCGACAGCCGCCAGCCGGGCGAGAGGTTCCAAGCGGGAGCGTTCACGACGGAAGAAGAAGCGCAGCGGCTTCTAGAGGCCTTGGGGCAAGCCGGCGGCTATGAAGAGCTCTGCATCAACCTGGTGCCAGTTCACGCCCGGCTGGAGGATTGGGACTGGGACCGCTGAGTGTCCCGCTCGCGGCAGATGAGGATGTCGAGCCGGCAGCTCGCAGCGGAAAGATCAGCCGTGTGCCTGACTGATCAGCGCCTGTCTGAGCGCGTCGAGTAACCCTCGGCTAAAGGGGCTGTCCGCGTCCGGCGTCACGATCGTGACCAGCGACAAGCGGCGGTGACCAACGTCGCCGAGTACGGCTCGAAGCCAAAACCCCTTCGTTCGTAGGGATTCTCATTGAGCTGGATCTCGACCGCCGGCTGGCTGGAGGACTCGTAGAGCACCGCGAACGGTCCCTCGGCGTGCTCCATGAGTGAGTACCCGACATCGTCCCAGCGCCGCTCCATCTCCGCATCGCGCGCGACATACACCCCACCTGCGCCGGCCGGCACCTGTGCACGCGTCCTCCCCCATGGGAGAAACGGCCCGACATGCTCCCCGCCCAAGGCGACCAACATGTTCGGCCATCTGCCATGCAGACCGTCCAGCATCGCTCGGATGCCGGTTTCGACCGGCGCACCGGTGATGAGAACCGTGTCGTATCCCGTGATCATCTGCGCTCCGCTCGGCCACGGATCCGTCCGCTCGCCCGTGCTGTTTACGGCACGCGTCGTACTCGCGCCATTCTCCGTAGGAGATGATCGCACTGAAGATCGTCCGAACGGCATCCTCAACTCGGCAGATCCGGTAACTTGATCATGAGTGCAACTTTCCTGGCACCACTGTGCGGGCCGATCTCTCATTGTCGGGAGCGACGCGGTCGAGGTGGTGGGTGCGCACCGCCCGGCCGGAGGTGGGTCGACCACCTGCCGACCGCAGCCGCTCGGCCGGCTACGCCGGACGTGCAGCCCACCGCTGTCCGTCCCCGCAGGGCACTCGGCATGGCTCAGAACACGTGCCGACCTGGCCAGAGCTTTTTCGTGTCCATGGCGATGGCCGGCTGCTCGGTGGGTGCTCGGGAGCGGTGGGACCGTTCCGGCCGTTGGTGGACGTGGTGCCGTGACCATGGACACGTGCTCGGGTCTGACGGGCGGCGGCGAGCGGTTCTCGCGCCGGGGGTGCTCCGGCCCGCCGGCGCTTCGCCCAATGGGGACGGCATCGCCCGGCGGCTGACTGACCTCGGGGTTTGATCTCGTCTCATGCCTCCGAAACCGTGATGCACTTTGGAGTCAGCTGCGGTCAGTGCTGCCGGCCGGCGCCTCGCCGGCCAGCCGGGTCGCCGCTTTGAACGCCGTCGTCCACGGGAAGGCTTTCTGGCGACTGTTGCCGCTGCCCGGTGGGTGTGGCTCCCATCCGTCGTCGGTCCCGAGAAGGACTCGGACGCGCTCATCGCGGAGGCCCGCCACGGCGCGTTGGAAGGGTGCGCGGGCGGCCAGTGCGGCGTTGACGAACGGGACGACCACGGTCGGCACCTGCCGGCCGATCAGCTCGGCGACCGTCGTCATCGCGTAGTTGTCGGCGATGCCAAGGGCGATCTTGTTGACGGAGTTGTAGGTGGCGGGGGCGATGATGAGCGCGTCCGCGGCGGGGAGAGATCGGCGGGTGCCGAGGGACGACCGGTAGGCGGACCGGACCGGGTGCCCGGTTAGCCGCTCTATCGCTTCGGCGTCGATGAAGTCGAGGGCGCTGGGGGTGGCGGTGACCGCCGTTGTCCACGAATGCTGTGTCGCGGTGGTGACCAGTTGTGTCACGTCCGCGGCGGGCCCGGCAGCACAGACGACGATCTGCAGGTGGCCGCGAGTCATACGCGGATCCCGGCGTGCTGGGCGAAGTCGAGGGCAGCGCTGCGAACGTGCCCCCGGGTAAGGACTGCCAGGTCGCTGACGATGCGCTGAACCGCTGGCCGGCACCGGATCTCCTCTGGTGCCACGTCGTACGCGCTGCGTAGCGCGTTCAGGCCGTGCTCGTAGCGTCCCCACTGCGTGTAGGCGCGGGCCATGTCGACGAACAGGGTGGCCTTGCGTTCGGCGAGGCGGATCTTGTCCAGTGGTACCTGGCGGGCGAGTGCGATGGCGGTGCCGGCGTCGCCCAGGGTCAGCGCGATGTTGACGCGGTGCAGCAGGACGTTGGTGGCACCGAAGCCGGTCCACCGGTCGTTGCCGTCGTAGCCGAGTCGTCCGGCGGCATGGGAGGCCTCGTCGAGCATGGCTTGTGCGCTGTCTCGGTTCTCGTCGCGGGCGGCGGCGATAGCACCGCGCAGCAGCAGGGCGCCGTAGACGGCCACCGCGTCGGTCGAGGCAAGTCGGGTGCCGCGTCGGAGGGTCTCGGCCGCGTCTTCGGCAAGCTGCCGTGCCTGAGTGCTGTGGCCGTTGCTCATGAGGGCGTGGGTCATGATCCGGGCGCTCGCGGCCATCGCCACCGGGTCCTGACTGATCGAGGCGGCGCGGGTGCTGCGTTCGGCGGCGACCAGGGCCATGCCCTTGTCACCGACCTTGAGCAGCACGCTGCCGACGACGTGGTAGAGGTCGCTGGCCAGGGCATCGACTCGCGTTCGCTGCTCGCCTTCGGCGTCCGCTCGAGTTGGTTCCAGGGCGGGCAACAGGGCCACGAGCCCGGCGAGAACCTGCTCGTAACGGCATGCCTGGTAGTCGATCTTCGCGGTGGCGACATCTTGTGCGAACTGTCGGAGGGGTAGGGCAACTGGCTCGGCGTTGCGAGGTCGTGGTGCGACCAGTGCTTCGAGCAGGGTTGCGACGGTCGGCAGGGTGATGCCGCTGATCGTCACGCCGGTCAGGAGATCTCTGCGCCGCACGTCGCCGTCCGAGTCGATGTCGTCAATGCCGCCTTCGCCAGTATGGATGTGCGCGTCGGTGACGGGCAGCGTCGCGGGATCCGCAAGTGCACCGCTGGTACCTGCTTTCACCAGTGCTTCGAAGCGCTCGCGGACGTCCGGGGTGGCCCGCGTCAGCACCGTGTCCAGGGCGGCCTGCATGTCGGCACGCAGATGGATCTTGTCGCCCTGGCTGCTCCACTTGGCCACCGTCCGCCGGGCCGCGCCCAGGTGTTCGGCGAAGCCGGTAACGCTCATCCGCAAGGCCTGGCGCAGAGCGTTTGCTTCCCGGCCGGTCCAGGTCGTCACCGCGGCCATCGCACGTCCTCTCGAGGGGGACAGTCGGCCGGACGATCGTAACGGCGATTGGCGTGCTGGCAGGTGCACCGTGAGTGCACCGACAGGTCATCCCCATCGTCGTGCTCACCGGGCGAACCTGATTGTGCTGGTGCGCCGCCCACGGCGAGTAGGTGGCCGGCACGCAATCGCAACCTCACGCCGGGGAGCTCGAGATGAACGACGGGATCGCCGGGAGACAGGAGTGCGCCCTGGTGCTTCGGCCGCTGACGTCCCAGCCCGCTCCCTTACGCGTGCATTTGACGCCCCGCCTGCGTACCGCCATGAGGGCTGCGTCGGTGGGTGATCGGCGGGCTGCTCCCGGCCGCCGTGATGCGGCGGTGGGCTCGCCTTTCCCCCGGCGAGCCCACCGTCCGCCGTCTCGGGTGGGGGCGCCGGCATGACGGTTTACGTCTCGCGTAACGCGATGGCCGACCAGTCCCGGCGGCGGCCTGAGCCCGGGCATGCGTCCTCGCAGTGGCAGGTGCGGCCTGCTGATCCGCCGTTGCTCACCCATGTGTGGCGGCGGCTGTTCGAGCAGCAGGCCCGGGAGGGTGATCGCCGGTGACCGGGCAGCAGCGCCGCCCGTCGGCGCACCGGATCGGGCCCGCTGCGGTGGCGCATCTGCCGTTGCGCCCGCTGTGGTTGTGCCGCCGGTGCGGGCAGCCGTGGCCCTGCGGTGCGGCGAAGCTCGCGCTGGTAGTCGAGTACCAGGACGCGCCGGTGAGCCTGTTCCTCTATCTGGCCGGCTGCCTGCACGACGCGATCGACGATCTGCACCGGCTCAACCCGAGCGTGACGGGCAGTGCCGCGGACATGTTCGACCGGTTCCTCGGCTGGCCCGCCCGGCACACCCACGCCTACCGCGTCACCACCTTCGAAGGCGCGCGGACCGAGGAGCCGTCACCGTGAACGGCATTGGTCTCATCGCCGAGTTCGTGACCGCCCGCAACACATGCGCGGATCACTGCGCCTTTCTACGACTTCTGCCGTGGAGCGCCCAGCCGGCAACCGCTACTTCGAGCACTCGACGTTCACCGCCCGCGAGACCGCCTACCTCAAAGGGCACCCGGGCATCGACAGCGGGTCGCTGCCCGACCACCGTCACGCCGAAATGGCGAGCTCCGTCGCGTCCAGCCGGGCCAGGTCCGCCGGGTCGAGGAGCAGGTCGGCGGCCGCCGCCGAGTCACGGATCGTTGCCGGCCGGCTGGCGCCGGGAATCGGCACCACCATCGGGGACCGGGCGAGCAACCAGGCCAGGCAGACCCGTTGCGGGCTCACGCCGTGCTCGGCGGCGACCGCGTGGAACGCCGTGCCGGTTGAGGCTGGTCCGGACGGGTCATCGAGGGAACTGCGTGAGATGCCGCCGAGCGGGCTCCAGGGCAGGAAGGCGAGCCCCAGGTCGTGGCAGAGCTGCAGCACCGGCTCGCTGTCCCGGACTGCCGGCGAGTACCGGTTCTGTACCGCGACCAGCCGATCGCCGAGGATCTTCCGGGCCTGCCGGAGCTGGTCGACCGTGACGTTCGAGACGCCGGCCATCCGGACCTTGCCGGCGTCGACCAGGTCCCGCACCGCGCCCACCGAGTCCGGCCAGATCTCCGGGTCCGGCTTGTGCAGCTGGTACAGGCCGATCGCCTCGACCCCGAGCCGGCGCAGTGAGGCGTCGCAGGCCCGTCGCAGGTGCTCCGGGGTGGCGGTCACGGTCCACGAGCCGTCCCCCGGGCGGCCCCGCCCTCCCTTGGTCGCCACCAGCACCTCGGCCGCCCCCGGATGCCCGGCGAGCGCTTTGGCGATCAGTTCCTCGTTGTGGCCGGCCTCCCCGGCGTACCAGTGATAGGAGTCGGCGGTGTCGATCAGCGTGACGCCGGCGTCGAGCGCGGCGTGGATGGTGGCGATGGCCCGGTCCTCGGCCGGCCGGCCCTCGATGGACAGCGGCATGGCGCCCAGGCCGATGGCGCTTACCGGAACGTCACCGATCGCGCGTGACCGCATGCCGGCCCTCCTGTGTCGCCGCCAGGGCGTCGTCGATGGCCGTCGGGAGCCAGTCCCGGACGGCGCCGAACCGGAAACCGAGCCGCTCGGCCCGGCCGTTGTCCATCGCGTAGTACCGGTCGAACGAGAACGGTGACGCCGGGCCGTCCGCGACGACCTGGTAGCGGGGCGGCGTGCCGACCCGGGTGGCTACCAGGTCGCACAGCTCGATGGCCGTCAGCTCGCCGTGCGACGTCGCGTTGACCGGCCCGACGAAGTCCGCCGCGGCCGCCCAGCGGAGGAACTCGGCGATCTCCCGTTCCTGGATGAACGAAGTCGGCAGCGGATCAGGGTGCACAGCGACCGGTTGCCCGGCGCTCACCCGCTCGACGTAGTGGGCGAGCCGCCCGGTGAAGTCCCGGGCCCCGCCGCCGAGGACGTGCGCGCTGCGCACGCTGGCATACCGGAACGGCGCCGATCGGGTGAACATCGCCTCCGCCTGCCGCTTCCCCTCCGCGTAGCCGGTGGCCGGGTCGAAGACCGTGGCGAGCCGCTCGGGGTCGTGCCAGGGCAGGTCCAGTCGCACGGGCCAGTCCGCCGGCCGCACCGCGTCCTCCACCACCGGCACGCCGGGGGCCGCCGGCAGGCCGCCCGGCGAGGTGGCCGGGTCGTACACCTCCATGGTGGACGTCATGATGTAGCGCCCGACGCGGTCGGCGAAGACGCGGCACGCCACCTCCGCCTGCGTCGGGGTGTAGCAGACCTGGTCGATGACCACGTCAAAGGTACGGGGGCCGCACGCCGCCCGCAGCGCTGCCTCGTCGTCCCGGTCGGCGACCAGGTGCGCGACGCCGGCCGGGGGCGGGGAACCACGGTTGACGACGGTGACCCGGCTGCCGGCCTCCTGGAGCAGGGTGACCAGCAGCCGGCCGAAGTACCGGCTACCGCCGATGACCAACACCTCTCGCATGCGATCGACCTTGACAGCCCGTGGCTTCCAGCGGAACTGTCGATTTGATTAACGCGTTGTTAGGAGATCTGATGATCGACCCGCACCGGTTGCGGATCCTGGAGGCGGTGGCGCTGCACGGCAGCTTCAGCCGGGCGGCGGCGACCCTGCGGCTCACCCCGTCCGCCGTCTCGCAGCAGATCGCCGCGCTGGAGCGCAGCATCGGCACCGCGGTGGTGGCCCGCAGCACCCGCGGGGTGACGCTCACCGAGGCGGGCCGGCTGCTGGTCGACGCGGCAGCGGTGATCTCCGCCGAGTTGCGCCAGGCCCAGGCGCAGATCGACCGGCTGGCCGGGCCGCTCCGGCTGACCATCGCCACCTTCAGCAGCGGCGGCCGGCACCTGCTGCCGGCCGTGCTCACCCGCTTCGTCGCCGCACACCCCGATGTCGAGGTGAACGTGGTGGAGATGGAACCGGAGAGCAGCCTCCCGGCGGTCCGCGACGGGGCGGCGGACCTCGCCGTCGCGTACCAGTTCGACGGTCCGCTACCCGGACGGACCGGGGACCGGTCCGGCCTGGAGTGGACGCCGCTGCTCGCCGACCCGCTGTCCGTGGTGACCCCGCGGAACCACCGGTTGGCCGGCAAGGAGTCGGTCGACCTGCTCGACCTGGCCGACGAGCGGTGGGTGCTGGGTTGCCGCCGGACGGAGGCGTACCTGCGGCGGTTCGCCGCGCTCGCCGGCTTCGAGGCCCGGTTCGCGGGCAGCACGAGCGACTACTTCTTCGCCCAACTGCTGGTCGGTGCGGGCGTGGGCGTGTCGCTCATCCCGGAGATCGCGCTGCTCCCGTCCGCGCCGGAGCTCGCCGTCATCCCCCTCGAGCCGCCCCGGCCCACTCGGCACATCGGCGTGGTCACCGCCCGCCGTCGCCGGCCGCGCCCGGAGGTGGACCTGCTCGTCACGGAGCTGGGGGCCGTCGCCGGGGCACCGCACCGGACCGGGCCAGTTCACCGCTGAGGTCCGGCGGGGCGCGGCGGGCCGCGAGCCGCAACGTCAACCGCTGGTTGACGGAGTCGGGCCGTCAACCTATGGTTGACGCATGACGAATCCCGTGCAGATCAGCAACCCGGTACGCCTCGACGAGCTGATCGAGGCCATCAAGAAGGTGCACACCGACGCGCTGGACCAGCTCAGCGACGCGGTGCTGGTCGCCGACCACCTCGGCGACGTCGCCGACCACCTGATCGGCCATTTCGTCGACCAGGCCCGCCGCTCCGGCGCCTCATGGACCGAGATCGGGCGCAGCATGGGCGTCACCAAGCAGGCGGCCCAGAAGCGGTCCGCCGCCAAGGCGGAGACCGCCGCCGCCCTCGACCCGAACGCCGGCTTCGGCCGCTTCACCGACCGGGCCCGCAACGTGGTGGTCGCCTCCCAGAACGAGGCGCGGGCCGCCGGCAGCCCGGAGATCCGCCCCGAACACGTCGCCCTCGGGCTGCTCGCCGAGCCGGACGGGCTCGCCGCCCGGCTGATCGTGGCGCGAGGCGTACCGCTGGAGCGGCTGCGGGAGGTCGTCACCGCGACCTTCCCGGCGCCGGCCGACCAGGTCCCCGAGCTGATCCCCTACGACGCGCGCGCCAAGAAGGTGCTCGAGCTGACCTTCCGGGAGGCGCTGCGGCTCGGCCACAACTACGTCGGCACCGAGCACATCCTGCTCGCCCTGCTCGAGGAGGAGGCGGGGGAGGGCGTCCTCACGGGACTCGGCCTGAACAAGTCGGAGATGGAGGTGGCCGTCACCGGCGCCCTCGCCGAGGTCGCGCGGCGGCCCCAGTCCTGACATCCCGCCCGACTCAGGTGCGGCGCGCACCCGAGCGGGCGGCGTGCTCAGTCGGCGGTGGGGAAGCCGTAGCGGGCGGCGTGCTCCGGGTCGGCCGGGTCGACCTGGCGGATGCCGGCGTCGGCGAGGCGCTTGTTCACCTCGTCGAGCCGCTCCCGTACCAGCCGGGCCTCCTCCTCGGTGACCCGGCCGCGGTGCGGCTTGCCGGCGTGCTCGATGGTGCCGTAGTCGACCTTCTCCGCGCTCTTGCGGGCCTTCGGCGGCTTCACCCGCTCGGCCGTCCGCAGCAGCTGGGCCATCGGCACGTCGGTGGCCATCGCGTCGAACTCGCTGGCGGTCAGCACCACCCGGCGCGGCTCGCCGCCGCCGTGCCGGTCGTGGATCTCCACCACCGCCACGTCCAGCGCAGCGTCGTCGATGCTCTCCACCTCGACCGGGGTGGCATCCAGTTGCACGGGGCCGGCGACCAGGTCAGGGTGCTCCAGCACGACGACGCGGACCACCTCGTCGTCCCGCTGCAGAACCGTGCCACTGAAGTCGGAGACGTGGATCGTCTTCTTGCCCATGCGCGGAGCTTCTCCTGTCGTAGGCCGAGTTTTCGGACCAGGAGACGCTACCCGACACGTGTGCGAAAGACCCGGCTGGAGCGTCCGGGTGTGTCGCCGCTTTCCTCCGCGTACGGGTCAGTGGGCGTTGAGGCCGCGTCGGGTGGCGGCCGGTGGTAGTGCGTTCAGCTCGGCCCAGGAGAGCGGGGCGCCGCTCCGGGCCTCCCGGTACGGCGGTTGCGCCGGGAACCGCCCGGCGACCCCGGCCGCCCGCCAGCTCCGCTCGGTGTCCTGCTGGTACCGGTCATTCGGCTGATTCGGCATGACCATTACCGTCCCAGAGAAAGTTGTACATGTATGGAAATGGATATGACGCTCGATCGATGCGTCAGGTTCCCGCGACCGGCAACCTGACCACGAACCGGCAGCCATCGGTGATGTTCTGTACGTCTACCCGCCCGCCGTGCGCCTCAATCAGCCCGCGCACGATCGCCAGCCCCAGCCCGCCCGAGCCCTCCCCGCCGCCGTTGCCGGGGCGCGGGGTCCGCGCCGGCTCCCCCCGGAACGCCACGTCGAAGAGGCGGGGCAGGTCGGACTCGGGGATGCCGCCGCAGGTGTCCGCCACCGCCAGCCAGGCGGTCTCCGCGTCCCGGCCGGCGTCCACCCGGACCGTGCCGTCCTCCGGCGTGTAACGGACCGCGTTCAGCAGCAGGTTGCCGACCACCCGGGCCAGCTCCGGCTCGCTGGCGGTCACCGTCGGCCAGCCCGACTCGGCGGCGACCAGCCGGATCCGCCGGGCCGCGGCCAGCGGGGCGGTGCTCGCGAGGGCGTCGGAGACCACGTCGCCCAGCGGCACTGCGGACAGCGACAGCCGCAGCGCGCCCGCGTTGATCCGGGACAGCTCGAACAGGTCGTCGACCAGCCGGGTCATCCGGTCGGTCTCCACCCGGATCCGGTGGTGGTACTCGTCGACGGTCTCCGGGTCGCGGACCACCCGGTCCTCCAGCGCCTCCGCCATGGCGCGCAGCCCGGCGAGCGGCGTCCGCAGGTCGTGCGAGACCCACGCGACCAGGTCCCGGCGGCCCTTCTCGATCCGCCGCTCCCGCTCCCGCGCCTGGCCCGCCCAGACCGCGGCGGCGGCCAGCCGGCGGCCGAAGAGCCAGCCGACCGCGAGGCTCACCACGGCGGCGGCGGAGACGGTGATCAGCACCACCTCCAGGTCGTGCGGGGAGAGGAACATCGCCTCGGCGACCACCGCCACCCCGGCCACCACCGCGGAGACGGTCATGGCGAGCAGCACGACGACGTGCACCAGGATCGAGCGGCCACGCAGCAGCCGCAGGGCGACCGCCCCGAGCAGCCCGACGCAGAGCGCCGCGGCGAGCGCCGCCCCGAAGATCAGCGCCAGGTCACGCATCGGCCGGCTCGTACCGGTAGCCGACGCCCCAGACGGTGACGATCCGGCGGGGGTGGGCCGGGTCGGCCTCGATCTTCTCCCGCAGCCGGCGGACGTGGACGGTGACGGTGGACTGGTCGCCGAAGCTCCAGCCCCAGACCCGGTCCAGCAGCTCCGCCCGGCGGAACACCCGCGCCGGATGCCGCATCAGGTGGGCCAGCAGGTCGAACTCGCGCAGGGTGAGGGTCAGCTCCCGGCCGTGCAGCCGGGCCACCCGGGGGCCCGTCTGCACCTCCAGGCCGTCGTCGCTCAGCACCTCCGGTGGCGCGACCGGCTCGCCGCCGGCCCGGCGCAGCACCGAGCGCACCCGCAGCACCAGCTCCCGCGGGGAGAAGGGCTTGCTCAGGTAGTCGTCCGCGCCCAGCTGGAGGCCGAGGATCCGGTCGGCCTCGTCGCCGCGCGCGGTCAGCATGACGATGGGTACGCCGTCCGGCCGCTCCCGCAGCCGGCGGCAGACCTCCAACCCGTCCAGCACCGGCAGCATCAGGTCGAGCACCACCAGGTGCGGTGGGTGCCGCGCCACGGCGGCCAGCGCGGCGGCCCCGTCGCCGACGTGGTCGACCTGGTAGCCGGCGTGCTCCAGGTACCGGCAGACCACGTCGCTGACCGTCCGGTCGTCGTCGACCACCAGCACCCGCTGCGCCACCGCGTACCTCCCCCTGGTGTCGCCCAGCGTATCGACGGGCGGGTCGGCCGAACCATTGCGAGTTTCTTACGGGCCGCCCGAGGCTCCCGCACCCGGTCAGGACACGGTCCAGAGCAGGTGGTTGACCGCCAGCGCGGTGACCGCCTGCCCGGCCAGCCACCAGCGCCGGTCGCCGGCCGGGAGTCGGGCGACGGCGACCAGCAGCCAGACCGCGAAGGGCAACCAGATCCGCTCCCCCTCGGCCTTGGAGAGCCCGGAGAGGTCGGCGGCGGCCACGGTCAGCGCGGCGGCCAGCGGCAGCCAGACGGCCGGCCCCGCCGTGCCGGCCGGGCTCAGCGCGGCGGTCCGGGCGGGGCCGCGGGTCAGCGCGGCGAGCCGGGCGCGGGCGCCGGCCAGCGCCGGGCGGAGGGTGCGGGCCAGGGCCGGGCCGGCCACCGGGCCGGCGCTGAGCAGCAGCGCGGCCAGGTTCGCCCAGACCCAGTAGGCGTACGGGCGATCCGCCGCCCAGCCCTGGTAGTAGCGCCGCACGACCAGGTGGTACCCGTCCAGCCACCAGAAGCCGTAGCCGACGAACCCGGCGGTCACCACGGCCACGCCCAGCCCGGCGGTGAGCAGCGCGCGGACCCGGTCGGCGGCCCGCAGCGCCAGCACGGTCAGCGCCAGCAGCCCGGCCAGCACCAGCCCGTACGACAGGTGCAGGGCGACGCCGAGCAGCAGCCCACCCACCCCGGGCGCCCAGCGTCCCGGACGGGCCAGCAGGGCGAGCCCGGCGGCCAGCACGGCGGCGAAGATCCCGTCGGCGGAGGCGCCCACCCAGACCGCGCCGGGCAGCAGCACCAGGAACGGCAGCACGGCGCGGGCGGCCGGCTCGGCACCGAGCGCCCGCAGCGTCACCGGCACCGAGACGCTGACCGTCGCCCCGACCAGGACGCAGGCCAGGGCCGCCGCGGCACCGCCGCCGAGGCCGATCCGGTCCAGCCCGACGAAGACCAGCAGCGCGCCCGGCGGGTGCCCGGCGGTGTGGGTGGACCAGGAGTCCGGCCGGAAGTCGAGGATCCGCTCGGTGAAGCCGGCCAGCATGGCGGGCACGTCCCGCACCCGGGGCACCTCGTGCAGGTACTCGGCCTGCACGGTGAGCCGCTCGGTGAGCCCCGCCCGCCAACCGTCCACCAGGGCCAGCGACAGGGTCCAGGCGACCGTGGCGAGCCAGCCGGCGGCCAGCAGCCGGGGCCAGGAGAGCCGCCGGGCGAGGTGGGGTCCGCGCGCCACCACGCCGGCGGCGAGCAGCACCGCCGGGAGGGTGCCCCAGCCGGCGTGCGGTCGCCAGGTGGCGTAGAGCGGCGCGGCGTCGGCGTGCAGCCCGGCGTCGCGGTGGTTGAGCACGGCGCCGACCGCCACCGCCGCGGCCAGCAGCGCCGCCTCGACGGCGAGGACGGTCAGGTCGCGGCGGCGGCCGGCGGTCGGGTGGCGGGTCATGGTGACCGCCGAGGCTACGGCCGCCGGCGGCCGGCCGGAAGCGCTCCGACGGGTACGTCAGCGACTCGTAAGGAACCGTTGCGGCGTAAGGGTTCCGTAACCGCGACGAGGGCCCGGACCAGGGCCGGGGCGGCCTAGCGTCGCCGGCATGGAGACAGAGGTCGACGTGGTGCTGCCGTGCCTGGACGAGGCGGCCGCCCTGCCCGGTGTGCTCGCCGGGCTGCCGCCCGGGTACCGCGCCGTCGTGGTGGACAACGGCTCCACCGACGGCTCGCCCGAGGTGGCTGCCGCACACGGCGCCCGGGTGGTGCACGAACCCCGACGCGGCTACGGCGCCGCTGTCCACACCGGACTGCTCACCGCCCGTACCGAACTGGTCTGCGTGCTGGACGCGGACGGCTCGTTCGACCCGGGGGAGCTGCCCAGGCTGGCCGGGCCGGTGCTGGCGGGCCGGGCCGACCTGGTCGCCGGGCGGCGCCGGCCGGTCACCCGCGCCGCCTGGCCTTGGCACGCCCGCGCCGGCAACGCGCTGCTCGCCGCCGGGCTGCGCCGCCGGGGCGTACCGGTGCACGACCTGAGCCCGATCCGGGTGGCCCGCCGCGCGGCGCTGCTGGACCTCGGCGTCGCGGACCGCGCCTTCGGCTACCCGCTGGAGCTGCTGCTCCGCGCGGCCGCCGCCGGGTGGTGGATCGTCGAGCTGGACGTGCCGTACGCGCCGCGGGCGGCCGGCACCCGGTCGAAGGTCTCCGGCTCGGTCCGGGGCACCGCCCGCGCGGTGCGCGACATGACGGCGGTGCTGCGGGCAGGGGTCGCTCCGGTGAGGGCGGCACGGCGTTGCCCCGCGGTCGCGAACGAAGGACGGCCCTCGTGACGGTGCTGCTGGTGATGGCGAAGGCGCCCGTGCCGGGCCGGGTGAAGACCCGGCTCTGCCCGCCGCTCGACCCCGACCGGGCCGCGGCGGTCGCCGCCGCCGCGCTGCTGGACACCCTTGACGCGGTCCGGGCGGTGCCCGGCGTGGCGCCGGTGCTGGCCCACGCCGGCCCCCTCAATCGCGCGGTACGGGGTGCGGAGATCCGGGCCGCGCTGGCCGGCTGGACCCTGCTGCCCCAGCGCGGCCGCAACCTCGGCGACCGGCTGGCCGCCGCGCACGTGGACGCGGGCGCGGCGTTCCCCGGCCGACCGGTGCTGCAGCTCGGCATGGACACCCCGCAGGTCGACGCGGACCTGCTCGGCGCGGCCGTGGCGGCGCTGGCCGGCACGGACGCGGTGCTCGGCCCGGCCGCGGACGGCGGTTGGTGGGCGCTGGGGCTGCGCGACCCGGCGGTGGCGGTGGTGCTGCGGGCGGTGCCGATGTCCACCCCGGTGACCGGGCGGTCGACCCGGGCCGCGCTGGCCGGCCGGGGCCTGCGGGTCGACGCCCTGCCGGAGCTCGCCGACGTGGACGAGTGGCCGACCGCCGTCGCCGTCGCCGCCGCCGCGCCGGCCGGTCGCTTCGCCGCGGCGGTACGGGAGATCGACCGTGGGCTGACCGGCCGCCTCGCCGGAACGCGGCGGGAGATCGCGGGCCGACCCGCCGGACCGGGGGCGGTCGCGGCGCGCGCGGGCGGGGCAACCCGGTGACCGGGCCCGCGCTGCTCGCCGGGGGCTTCGAGGCCGCGCTGGCCGACCCCGACGACCACTGCGGCGAGGACGCGCACTGGCTGGTGCTCGACGACGGGGTGCGGGTGCCGCTGCCGGTGCGCCGGTGGCACGGGCCACCCGAGCCGGCCCTGACCGAGGTGGTGCGGCGGTGCATCGGGCCGACCGTCGACCTGGGCTGCGGGCCGGGCCGGCTCACCGCCGCGCTGGCCGAGCGGGGGCTGGTCGCCCTCGGCGTGGACGTCTCGGCGGTCGCCGTCCGGCTGGCCCGGGGCCGGGGCGCGGCGGCCCTGCGCCGGGACGTCCTCGCGCCGCTGCCCGGCGAGGGGCGCTGGGCGCACGCCCTGCTGGTCGACGGCAACATCGGCATCGGCGGCGACCCGGTACGCCTGCTGCGCCGCTGTGCCGGCCTGCTGCGTCCCGGCGGCACGGCGCTGGTCGAGCTGGCGCCGCCGGGTGCAAGCCTGTGGCGGGGGCGCGCGTACGTCAGCTCGGGCGGACGTGTCGGCGACGACGAGCGCGGGCCGGCGTTCCGCTGGGCCCGGGTGGGGATGGAACTGGCCCAGCCGTTGGCGTCCGCCGCCGGCTTCCGGGTCGCCGCCGTGTTGCCGCTCGACCGCCGCTGGTTCGTCGAACTGGTCCGCCGGTAGGCCCCGCAGCCCTGCCCGACCGCCGGCTCACCCGACGGCCGGCCCACCCGACCGCTGGCCGGTGCGACGGCCGGGTGGCCGCGAGCGGGAGGCCCGGCTCACGTCCGGGGCGGTCGGGATCCGGACATCCGGGCGGGCCGCCCGGCGTACCGTGATCGTCGGCGTGGCGGACGGTCCGGCGGGTGAGGAGGTGGCCCCGGTGCTCGACCGGCGGTTGTTCCTGCACCTGGCGACCTGGCTGGGGCAGTGGCCGGCCGGTCCGGGGGTGCACGTGGTCCGCTCGCACCGCCGCGCGCGCCCGGCCTGGGACGGCCGGCTGCGCCCCGCCATCGCGGTCGCCGCCCCCGGCTGCGCCGTCCTTTCCGTGCCGCCGGACCGGGTCGAGGCGGTCCGGGCCGTGGCCCGCGGACGCCCGCTGGCGGGCCTGGTGCCCGCGCTGCCGACGGCGGTCGGGCTGCCGGACTGGCCCACCCACGGCGGCGCCTTCCGGTGGAGCCTGGCCCCGGCGCCGCTGCCCGACGTCGGCGAGTGGTCCGCGCCGACCGGGCCTGGGCTGCCGCCCTGGCTGCGGCTCTTCGACCGGGAGGTGCTGGTGGTGCGGGACGCCGACGGGGGATACCTCGCCGGCGCGGGGATCAAACGACACGACGCCCACGGGCACGAGCTGGCCGTCGGCACGGCACCGGCCGCCCGGGGGCGGGGGCTGGCCCGGCGGCTCGTCGCGCAGGCGGCCCGGCGGGTGCTCGACGAGGGCGCCGTCCCCACCTACCTGCACGATTTCGGCAACGCCGCGTCGGCCCGGGTGGCCGAGGCGGCCGGCTTCCCGGACCGGGGTTGGACGTCGTACGGGGTTTTCCCGAGCTGACCGCCCTCCGTTCGCCGGGCCGAGCTGAGCCACCGGCGGTCGCGGACCGTGTGTCACGGGCCGGATCCACGGTCCGCGGCCATCTCCCCAGGCCCCGATGGTGGTAACGCTACGTGTCGGCGACGCCGTCGGCGTCAGTGACGCAGGGTGCGGATCAGGTCGAGCACCTGGCGGGTGACCGGGCGCAGCACCCGCAGTCGGGAGAGCCCGACCAGCCGGTCGACCAGCGGCACCGCGCCGTCGATCAGCTTGCGGGTGCGGACCTGCTCCGGGGACCGGTCGTGCACCCAGTAGAGGACCACTCCCATGTACGCGAGCCAGAGCAGCTCGGGCAGCGCCGGGCGCAGCTCCGCGTCGACCCGGACGGTGGAACCCTCCAGCACCTCCCGGAACAGCGCGATGGACGCCTCCCGGGGCGCGGAGGACTCGGCGGAGAACGGGCTCATCGGTGAGGTGGGCTCGGCCGCCGTCTTGAAGAAGCTCGCGGCGAACGAGTGGTACGGGGTGAGCACGTCCACGCCGGCGTGCAGCACCCCCGCCAGCCGCGCGGCGAACTCGCGTTCCCGGGCGAGCACCGGCGCGGCCGCCGCCTGGTGCTCGGTCTGGGTGTCCGCGTAGAACTCCTGGATCAGGTGGTCCTTGGAGCCGAAGTAGTAGTAGGCGTTGCCCACCGCCACGCCCGCCTCCTGGGCGATCGCGCGCATCGTGGTCCGGGCGTAGCCGCGCTCCCGGAACAGCCGCATCGCCGTGTCCAGGATGAGCTGCCGGGTCTGCTCACCCCGGGTGGTCGCCGGTTCGCCGGTGGTCGGGCCACCCGCACCGGTCGTCGGGGCAGTCTGCTCGGTCATCGTCGTCACCGTATCCCGGGTCCGGCGATGGTTCCCGGACCAGCTCGCGTACCGAGGAGGCGGTCGCCACCACCCGCCGGGCCAGCGGCAGCAGGTGCGGGCGGGCCAGTCGTTCGGCGGTGGACCGGTGGTCGGCCAGCGCCCAGAGGCAGGCGAACCAGGCACCGTCCCCCGCGTACACCGCGCCGGTGTCGGCGACGACGGTCAGGTCCCGCAGGGTCGCCTCGTGATCGAGGCCGGGGAAGCGCCGCCGGGCCTCGGCCGAGCCGGCCGGCACGAACTCCAGGGGTACGAGCTGCGGCCGCGACGCCAGCCACCGCCGGGCCGCCCGGCACAGCGGGCAGCGCGCGTCGTAGAGGACGGTGAACCCACGGACCCCACCGGCCCCGTGCCCGGTGGGGTCCGCGGGGGTCAGTCCCGCTCCGCCGTCCGGCGTGGCGCTCATCGCGCCGGTGGCGGCGGCGTCGGGCCGGCCGGCGCGGGGCCACCGGGCCCGGGCGTCCCGGGGCCGGCCATCGCCGGGCCGACCGGCCGGGAGCCGGGCTGCACCGGCAGGTGACCCACCGGCGCGATCGGCGGGTGCGGGGCGAGCTGCCGCAGCCGGTTGCGGCGGTACCGGCCCAGCGCGAAGACGTTGAAGAAGTGCAGCAGGCCGAGGACCAGCAGCACCAGGCCGACCTTCATGGAGAGCTCCTCCAGGGCCTGGCTGGCGGTGACCACCGGGTCGGCGTGCTTCATCGCCACCGTCACGTAGCCGAGGTTGAGCAGGTAGAAGCCGACCACGAGGAGGCTGTTGACCGCGTCGGCCAGCCGCCGGTCGGCGAAGACCTCCTCCAGGAAGACCAGCCCGTTGCGGGAGAGCGCCCGGGCCACCCACACGGTCAGGCCGATGCTGACCGCCAGGTAGATCAGGTACATCCAGACCTTGAAGTCCATCGTGCCACCCTTCTTGAACGCGTTCAAATTGAGGTTGGGCTCAGCGTAGGACAGTTTTTGAACATGTTCAAGACGGTCTGGCGCGGTCGTCCGTGGCCGGACCCGGCCCCGCCCGGTATCGTCGCCTCGGCGCCGATCGACGGTCGCGGAATCGGTTCTCTCACTAGGGCGGGTCATGCAGGTCGGAACGCGCGAGGCGGGGCCCGGCCAGGTGGTCCTCGCCCCGGTCGGCGAGATCGACATGGCCAGCGTCCCGGTGTTCGATCAGGTGCTGGACGCTCTCCTCGACCGGCCCGGGGTGGTGGAGATCCTGATCGATCTGACCGACGTCCTGTTCCTCGACTCGACCGGGGTGGCCGCCCTGCTGCGCGGCGCGGCCGAGGCGGTCGGCCGCGGCGCGACCCTGCGGGTGGCCAACCCGCGGCCGGTGGTGGCCCGGGTCCTGCGGATCACCGCAGTGGACGTCCTGCTCGGCTTGACCGACGGCGACGGCCGCTCCACCGCCGGGCCGGGCTGGCGCGGGCTCAGCTGACCGGGGCCGGTGTCACGGCTCGGCCCGGGCCGTGGCCCCGCCCGACCACTCCACCAGCACGATCGTCTCGTCGTCCCGGGACGCGCCGCCCCGGTGCTCGGCTACCGCCCGGTTCAACCGCCGCAGCGTCTCAGGGGCGGGCAGGCCGGAGCGGATGTGCCGTTCGGCCAGGTCCGCCAGACGGGGCAGCCCGAACATCTCCCCGGCCGCGTTTCGGGCCTCGGTCACCCCGTCCGTGTGCAGCAGCAGCCGGTCGCCCGGCTCCAGCCGAACCTCCGCCACCGTCGTCGGACCCGCCGACACGCCGAGCGGGGCCCGGCGGCCACCGGCCAGCGCCCGCACCGCCCGGCCGTGACGCAGCACCACCGGGGCGGGATGCCCGGCGTTGACGTACCGGAGGGTGCCGGTGGCGGTGTCAAGGTCGGCGAGCACCCCGGTCACGAAGCGTCCGTCGGTCCACTGCGCGCGGATCGCCGCGTCGACCGCCGTCGCCTGGTCGGGCAGGTCCGCTCCGGCCCGCCGGGCCGCCCGGAGCGCGGACAGCGCGACCGAGGTGGTGAGCACCGCGGGCAGCCCGTGCCCCACGCCGTCCATGATCGCCAGCGCGGTCCGTGGACCGTTCAGCGAGTAGTCGAAGGCGTCCCCGCCCACCTCGTAGCAGGGTTCCAGGATGGCGCTGACCACCACCGTGTCGGTGGCGAAGGTGAGCGGCGGCAGCAGTTGCCAGAGCAGCTCGGCCGAGACGGTCATCGGGCGGCTGCGGCGGGTCCGGTGCAGGACGTCGGCGTACGCCGCCTTGCTGGCCACCAGGTGACCGATCAGCCCGGCGATCAGCCGGGCACCGTCGTGTACGGCCTCGTCGGTCGGGTCGAGACCGGGCGGGAGGAGCATCTCCAGCAGCCCCAGCCGGTCGGTGCCGTCCACCACCGGCACCC
This sequence comes from Micromonospora kangleipakensis, assembly GCF_004217615.1. Classification (NCBI taxonomy): domain Bacteria; kingdom Bacillati; phylum Actinomycetota; class Actinomycetes; order Micromonosporales; family Micromonosporaceae; genus Micromonospora; species Micromonospora kangleipakensis. The sequence continues at coordinate 2,293,094 of NZ_SHLD01000001.1, forward strand.
AGAGCCGCCCGTCCTGCCCGGCGCGCACCCGCACCTCGGTGTAGGCACGGCCGGGCAGGCTGGTGTCGATCGGCAGCGGCAGCGGCGCCGGCCGGCCCGGGCCGGGCAGTGGGTGCAGCGACTCCTGCTCGGCGTCGACCAGGTAGGTCGTCACCGTGACGCCGAGCCCGTCCAGCGCCGCGTCCACCACGGTCGTGAGCTGGTCCGGCGGCAGTCGGTGCGACCGGAAGAGCAGGTCGGCCAGCGCGCGGAGCCAGGGCTCGGTGGTGGTCATTCCCACGGTGTACCCCGGATCGGGCCTGGTCAGACCAGTTCAGCCGGCGATGCCGAGCACCTGCGCCGCCGCCCGGCCATTGGCGTGGCTGGCGCCGTACGTGCTGACGAACGCCCGGGCGCCGGTCGGCCGCCAGCGACCCGGCCAGCCCATCTCCACCACGATGACCGGATGCGTGGCGGCGAGCGCGTCGACCAGCTCCGGGCCGCCCGGGAGCCGGTGCAGGTGCCGGCCGACCAGCACGATCGGCCGGTCTCCGGCGAGCCGGCGCAGGGCCTCCGGGTCGGTCTCGCCGGCCACCGCGCGGACCTCCTCGGCGTCGGCGAGGTGCGGGCCCAGCCCCCACGGAACCCGGCCCTCGGCGATGGTGGAATCCGCGTGCAGCTGCACCACGAGCGGCTTGGCCAGCTCGGCGACGTCGCCCTCGACGCGTACCGCCCGGAGCGCGGCGGCGTACCCGAGCCCGTCGACGCCGGGCTTCGGCATGCCGGGGGCGCTGGTCCAGGTGGCCAGGTCGGTGGCGCGCCCGGCGGCCTCCTCGACCCGGCCCCGGTCCAGCCGGCCGGCGGTGAGCGCCTCGACGATCTCCGTCGCCACCCGCTCGACGAGGTCGGCGTCGACCTTCGCGCCGATGCAGAGCAGGTCGGCCCCGGCGGCCAGGGCCCGGACGGCGGCCGGACCGACGCCGCCCGCGGCCAGCGCGGCGCCCTTCATCTCCAGCGCGTCGGTGATCACGGTGCCGGTGAAGCCGTACTCCCGGCGGAGGAGGTCGACCAGGACCGCCCGGCTGAAGGTGGCCGGGCCGTCGCCGGTCAGCGCCGGCACCCGGATGTGCGCGGTCATCACCGCGCGGACGCCGGCGTCGACGACGGCCGCGAACGGCGGCAGGTCCCGCTGGCGCAGCAGGGCCGGCGGCACGTCGACGGTCGGCAGCTCGTGGTGGGAGTCGGCGACGGTCGCGCCGTGGCCGGGAAAGTGCTTCGCGCAGGCGGCCACCCCGGCCGACTGGAGGCCGGCCACCGCCGCGGCCGAGTGGGCGGCCACCCGGGCCGGGTCGGCACCGAACGAGCGGGTGCCGATGACCGGGTTCTCGTCCGCGGTGTTGACGTCGACGGTGGGGGCCAGGTCGACGGTGATGCCGAGGGCGGCCAGCTCCGCGCCGATCGCCGCGTAGACCTGGCGGGTCAGCACCACGTCGTCGACCGCGCCGAGCGCGGCGTTGCCGGGGTACGGGCTGCCGGTGGCGTGGGCCAGCCGGGTGACGTCACCGCCCTCCTCGTCGATCGCGATGATGACGTCCGGCCGGCCGGCCCGCAGCGCGGCGGTGCCCGCCGCCACCTGGGCCGGGTCGTGGATGTTGGTGCCGAACAGGGTGTGCCCGGCGAGCCCCTCGGCCAGCAGGTCCACCGCCCAGTCGGGCGGGACCGGCCCCTGGTACGCGGCGAGCAGGGTGCCCAGCGCGAGCCGGCGAAGTCCTGGATCCAACCCCACGTGTTGCCCCTTTCGGTGCCGGACGGCACGAGTGTCGCACCGGAGCGGCCGTCCCGGACGGCGTCGCTGCCGGGTCGTCCGAAGACTCCGGATCCGGGTGGCCGATACGCTAGCGGGCACCCGTCTGCAGGTTTTTGTGGTTAGCAAAGTTTACTGAAAATAGAGGACGTGGCATGAGTGCGACCCGGCTGCCCGGCACCCCCCGCCTGTTGCGGGCGCTCAACGACCGCGCGGCGCTGGAGCTCCTCCTCGAGCAAGGCCCCCTCACCCGGGCCCGGCTCGGCGAGCTGACCGGGCTGTCCAAGGTCACCGCCTCCCAGCTGGTGGAGCGGCTGGAGGAGCGGGGCCTGGTCACCCGGGTCGGCGAGCAGGCCGGCGGGCGGGGCCCGAACGCCCAGCTCTACGCGGTCCGGCCGGGCAGCGCCCACGTGGTCGGGGTGGACGTCGGCGCGGAGCGGGTGGTGGCGGCCTGCGCCGACATCACCGGCGCGGTGATCGGTCGGGTCGAGCAGTCCACGAAGGACACCGACGACCCGGTGGGCGTGGTGCACAACGCGGTGGTGCGGGCGGCGAGCAGCGCGGGCGCGGAGCTGTCCAGCGTACGGCGGATCGTGCTCGGCACCCCCGGCCTGGTCGACCCGGGCACCGGGGACATCACCTTCGCGTTCAACCTGCCGCGCTGGCACAGCGGCCTGCTCGCCGCGCTCCGCGAGGACCTGCACACCCCGGTGGTCTTCGAGAACGACGTCAACCTCGCCGCCGTCGCCGAGGCGCAGTCCGGCGCCGCGCAGGGTGTGTCGGACTTCGTGCTGGTCTGGGTGGGGGCGGGCGTCGGCCTGGCGATCGTGCTCGGCGGCCGGCTGCACCACGGCAGCAGCGGCGCGGCCGGCGAGATCGGCTACCTTCCGGTCCCCGGGGCGTCGATCCCGCGGGACGTCTCCAAGCGGGCCAAGCCGGCGTTTCAGCAGCTCGCCGGCGCCGACGCGGTCGGTGCGGTCGCCGCCGAGCACGGCTTCGCCGCCGACACCGCGGCCGACGCGGTGCGCGCCGCCATCGCCGCCGGCGCGGCGGGCGGACCGGTCCTCGACGAGTTGGCCCGCCGGCTGGCTCTCGGGGTGGCCAGCACCTGCGTGGTGCTCGATCCACCGCTGGTGGTGCTCGCCGGTGAGGTGGGCCAGGCCGGCGGGGCGGCGCTGGCCGAGCGGGTGCAGCACGAGGTCGCGGCGATCACGCTGGTCCGACCCCGGGTGGTGCCCACCGGGCTCACCGAGGAGCCGATCCTCCGGGGCGCGCTGCGCACCGCGCTGGACGCGGTCCGCGACGAGGTGTTCGGCTCGACGGTCGGCTGACCGGCCGGCGCCCCCGCCGGCCGGATCCGTCGTCGGTGGCGCCGCCATGTGAAGGAATTCTTCACTAGCTGGTTTGTCTCTGCAAGGAGTTGCCGCGCACGGAACGGCCCCCGCCGCGGCGGAGGCCGTTTCCGTGCGATCAGATCAGGTCGCGGCGGCGGAACGCGGTGAAGGCGGCCACCACCAGCGCCGCGGTCAGACCGAGCAGTATCACCAGCCCCGACGCCCAGCCGAGGGTGTAGACGTTGTCGCAGAAGCCGCTCGTGTCCCCCCGACACGCGTGGCTGTCCCAGAACTCGGCCCTCCCGGTGAGCCAGGCGGCCACGTAGCTGGAGAGCATCCACCGGTCCGGGCGGGCCGCCCCGACGATCTGCAGCACCAGCCGGGCGCCCAGCTCCCACACCACCAGGTACGCGGCCACGGTCCCCAGCGCCGCCGACGTGTGCCGGCCCAGCGTGGCGATCGCGAAGCCCAACGCCGCGGCCAGCAGCACCAGCACCAGTCCCCGCCCGTACGTCGCGCTCAACGACTGCCAGAACTCGCCGTCCAGCCGCCCCGGCAGCCCGGCGGTCTGCCCGATCATCCAGAACACGGCCAGGTACGCCGCCGACGCCGCCGCCGAGAGCACCAGCAGCGCGCCCAGCAGGGTGCCGAGCTTCGCGCCGAGCACCGCCCACCGGCGGGGCCGCCAGAGCAGCAGGTTCACCACCCCGCCGGAGTTCAGGTCGGCCCCGATGTACGACGCCCCGACCAGGAAGCCGAAGAGCATCAGGAAGGCGACGAGGAAGTAGAGCAGCGGGCGGGCCTGGTTGGCGAAGACGAAGACGCCGCTGAGGAAGTCCGCCGCAACCGGCACCCTCTCCATCCGGACCGGGTCGATCTCGCTGCAGTCCGCGGGGACGTAGTCGCTCTCGTCCGGCGCGACCGTCCCCGCCTTGATCCGCAGGCACCGGTCGTGCGCCGCCTCCATGCTGCTGCGCTGCTCGGCGGCCTGGGCCTGGGCCCGGCTCATCTCGTCCGGGCTCGGCCGGTGCGACCCGGCGAGCGTGGTGGCCGCGGTGACCGCGAACGCGGCCAGCAGCAGCACCACCATCAACTGCACGAAGCGGCGCGCGGAGAGCCGCTCCAACTCGGCACGGACCAGGTTCACGCCCCCACCTCCCGGTTCTCGCGCGCGTCGAGTTCGATCACCGCGTCGTCCGGCCCGTCGTCCGGCCGGACCGACCCGTCCAGCTGGCGGGGCACCGTCGGGTGCGGCATGGTCCCGGTCAGCTCCAGGAAGACGCTCTCCAGGTCCGGCCGGAGCGGGACCAGCTCGCGTACCCAGAAGCCCTGCTCGCCCAGCGTGCGGCTGATCAGCTCCGGCTCGTCCACCCCGGCGACCACCAGGTGGTCGGGGTGCGCGGTGACCGCCAGCCCGAGCGCCCGCAGCAGCTCCGCCGCGCGCTCCGGCTCGGCCACCCGGACCTGCCACTCGTGCTGGTCGAAACCGGCGAGCACCTCGCCCACCGGCCCGGCCGCCACCCGGCGGCCCCGGCTGATGATCGTCACGTGGTCGCAGATCAGCTGGATCTCGGCCAGGATGTGGCTGGAGAGCAGCACCGTCACGCCCGCCGCCGAGAGCGACCGCATCAGGTCCCGCATCTCCCGGATCCCCGCCGGATCCAGCCCGTTCGCCGGCTCGTCCAGGATCAGCAGCTCCGGGCTCTTCAGCAACGCCGACGCCACCGCCAGCCGCTGCTTCATGCCCAGCGAGTAGCCCTTGACCCGCTCGTTGCCCCGATCGCGCAGGCCGACCTGCTCCAGCACCTCGTCCACCCGGCTGGTCGGCACGCCCCCGGCCACGGCGAGCAGCCGCAGCGTCCGGTGCGCGGTGAAGTTGCCGAAGAACTGCGGGCTCTCCACGATCGCGCCGACCCGGCCGGCGACCTCGGGCAGCCGCTCCGGCGAGCGCGCCCCGAGCACGCTCATCCGGCCGCCGTCCGCCCGGACCAGCCCCAGCAGGGCGCGCAGCGTGGTGGTCTTGCCCGAACCGTTGGGCCCGAGGAAGCCGTGCACCTGGCCGGCCTCGACCAGCAGGTCGAAACCGTCGACGGCGACCCGACGCCCGTGGCGGAGCGTATGGAAGGTCTTACGGAGACCGTCGATCTCGATGACCGCGCTCATCCGCGCGGCTCCTGACAGGGCATGGACCGTCCTCCGGGTAGGTGACCAACGACACGGCGCCTCACCCTATGGCGGTGACGCCGCCCGTGGGGGGCAGCTCGCCCGGTGCGTGATTGGATGGACCGGTGACTGGTGACCTGATCCCCGGCGCCGCCGGCGCCCCCGCCGCCCCCTCGACCGTGGACGCGGATCTGGTGGTCAGCCTCGACGGGGTCGGCGTCAAGCGCTCCGGCACCGCGTTGCTGCACGACGTCGACTGGCGGGTCGAGCTGGACGAGCGCTGGGTGGTGCTCGGGCCGAACGGGGCCGGCAAGACGACCCTGCTCAACCTGGCCGCCGGGCGGCTGCACCCGACCACCGGCGCCGCGTACGTGCTCGGCGAGCGGATCGGCCGCACCGACGTCAACGAGCTGCGGATGCGGATCGGCCTCTCCACCGCCGCGCTGGCCGAGCGGGTCCCCGCCGACGAGCGGGTCAGTGACGTCGTGGTCACCGCCGCCTGGTCGGTGGTGGGCCGCTGGCGGGAGAGCTACGACCGCACCGACGAGGCCCGCGCCCGGGCCCTGCTCGGGCAGCTCGGCGTCGGGCACCTGGCCGACCGCGTGTACGGCACGCTCTCCGAGGGGGAGCGCAAGCGGGTGCAGATCGCCCGGGCGCTGATGACCGACCCCGAGCTGCTGCTCCTCGACGAGCCGGCCGCCGGTCTCGACCTGGGCGGTCGCGAGGACCTGGTGGCCCGGCTGGCCGAGCTGGCGTACGACCCGGACGCTCCGGCGCTGGTGCTGGTGACCCACCATGTGGAGGAGATCCCGCCGGGCTTCACCCACGCGCTGCTGCTGCGCGAGGGCGGCGTGGTGGCGCAGGGCCTGCTCGCCGACACCCTCACCGCCGACAACCTCTCGAAGACCTTCGGCCTGCCCCTGGTCGTCGAGTGCTCCGGCGACCGCTGGACCGCCCGCGCCGCCTGAGGCGGAAAGGAACACCGTGCAGCAGACCCGGGTGGCCGTGGTGGGCAGCGCCAACATGGACCTGGTCGGCACCGCGCCCGCACTGCCCCGGCCGGGCGAGACGCTGCTCGGCAGCGACTTCGTCATGCTCCCCGGGGGCAAGGGCGCCAACCAGGCGATCGCCGCGGTCCGCGCCGGCGGGTCCTGCGTCTTCCTCGGCGCGATCGGCTCGGATGCCTTCGGGGTCACCCTCAAGGCCCGGATCACCGCCGCCGGGGTGGACACCGGCCAGCTCCGGGTGGTGTACGGGGCCTCCGGGGTGGCGCTGGTCATGGTGGGCGCCGAGGGGGAGAACGCGATCCTGGTGACGCCCGGCGCCAACGGGGCGTTCGTCGGGCTGACCGAGGGCGAGCTGCACGCCGTACGCGAGGCGGACGTGCTGGTCGCCCAGCTGGAGGTGCCGGTCGAGACGGTGACCGAGGCGGCGGTCGCGGCCCGGGACGCCGGCACCCGGGTGATCCTCAACGCGGCGCCGGCCCGGCAGGTGCCGGCGGATCTGCTCGCCGCGGTGGACCTGCTGGTCGTCAACGAGACTGAGGCGCAGGCGCTCACCGGCCGGGGCCGGGACGAGCCCGCGGCGCTGCTCGACCTGGTGCCCCGCGCGGTGCTCACCCTCGGGGCGCAGGGCGCCTGGTACGGCGACCGGGACGGCCGGTCGGTGCACGTCCCGCCGGTGAAGGTCGAGGCGGTGGACTCCACCGCGGCCGGTGACGCGTTCACCGCCGCCCTCGCCGTCGCCTGGGGCGAGGGGCGGGAGCTGGTCGACGCGGTGCACTGGGCGGCGGCGGCCGGAGCGGCCTGCGTACGGCGGCTCGGCGCCTCGGTGGCGCTGCCCCGCCGGGTCGAGATCGACGAGCTGTACGCCCCGCCCGCCTGACCCGGCCCGCCGCTCCGGTTCCGGGCGGTCAGTCGGCCGGTTCGTCGGTGCGGCGTTCACCCCGGCGGCGCAGCATGCCCAGCCCGGGGATGCCGGCGACGGCCAGCTTGAGGTCGCGGGTGACGTCGAGCAGGTCGTGCAGGTCCGGGCCGACCCGGTCCAGGGTGGCCAGGATCGGCAGGATGTCCGCGGTCAGGTGCTCCTTGAGTTTCGGCAGCTCGTCGACGAGCCGGATCGCCGCGGTCACCTCGTCGTGGCTGAGCTGCTCGACGAAGCGGGTCGCCATCGGCGCGGCCCGGCGCAGCGCCGGCTCGTACGCGGCCAGCAGCTCGGCGGCGGTGCCGGCGGCCTCCTCGGCGGCGAGGACCGTGCCGGCGGCCCGCCCGGCCACCGCGTCCGCCTCCGCGACCACCGTGCCGGCGGCCCGGGCCACCCGCTCGGCCTCGCCGACCACCACGGCCGCGGCGGCGGAGACCCGCTCGGCCTCGCCCACCACCACGGCGGCCGCCGCGGCGACCTCGGTGGCGCTCTCGATCGCGGTGGTGGCGGCCGCGCTGATCACCGCGACCTCGCGGACCGCCGCCTCGGCGTCGTCGAGCACCCGGTCGGTGCGGTCCAGGGTGCCCTCGATCCGGTCCACCACCCCGTTGATCCGGTGCAGCAGCGCCTCCACCCCGTCGAGCACCGCGAAGGCGCGGGCCGGCACGGCGGCGAACGACGCGGCCGAGCCGAACGCCTGGTCCAGGGCGGAGCGGGTGAGGCCGACGACGGCGCCGGGCCGGGGGAGGGGGATCGCCATGTCCCCCAGTGTGCGTCGGGTCCGCCAGCGGCGCGCGGCGGCGACGGCGCGGTCCGCGCCACGTCCCGCGCCCGGCCGACCGGGGGGCGGAGTTATGACCGGCTCGCCGCCCCTCGACCGGTCGGCCGCCGGAGGTCCTGCCACGACGCTACGAAGCTGATGTCGTGCATGAATCGCGGCCGGGTGGTGTGTGCACCCGGGGCCGGCCCCACGGGTGATTCATTGACGTCATCAGCTTCGTAGTCGGCGAGCGGAGGGTGGGCGGTGCGCAGCCGTCGCTGCCGGCGCCGGCGCGGAGGCGTCGGCCGGCGTACGGTCGGGGCGCATGGGGGTCGATGAGCGGGAGCGCAACGTCGAGGTGGTCCGGCGGTACCTGCGGACCTTCGTCACCAAGGACATGGCCGAGCTGCGCGAGGTCGTCGCGGAGGACGTACGGATCTACGGCTCCGGTACGGCGGTGCAGGGACGGCACCACGTCGAGGGCGCCGTCTCCTCGCCGGGCCTGACCGTGCTCGACCAGCGGATCGTCGAGCTGCTCGCGGTCGACGACCGGGTGGTCGTCTCGTTCGCGCAGACGTACCGGCGGGACGCGACCGGGGCGACCACGGTGCAGAGCGCCTGCAAGATGTACCGGCTGGCCGGCGGGCGGATCGTGCAGTTCTGGGGCGAGCAGGACACCTACGGCCTGCTGCGCGGCCTCGGGCTGCTGCCGGACGAGCCGATCACGTTCTGCCGGCCGGCGGTCGGCGCGGACTCCATCGCCCGCTGCACGGCCCGGTAGATCTGGCCGAAGCGCAGCGCGTCGCCGGTGCACAGCAGCCGGACCGGCTGGCCGCGCCAGCGGGCCCACATCTCGAGCTGCCGGGCGCCCCGGGCGTACGAGCGGTCCAGGTGTTCGAAGAGGAAGTCGGCGAGCGGGCCGACCCCGAGCCCGACCAGCACCGACGCCCCGACAATGGCGACCGTGACGGTGGGGGAGCGGTGCAGCCAGAGCGCCAGCCCGACACCGAGCAGGGCGGCCACCAGCGGCCCGGCCAGCGCGGCGCCGATCGCGCCCCGGCCGGCGAGCGCCCGCCAGGAGCGGCTGCCGCGCCGGTGCCACACCATGGTGAGCTCCGCGAGCGGGAAGGTCCGGCCGTCCACCCGGATGGCGGTGGAGGTGACCTGCACCGACCTGTCGTCGTAGTAAGTGATCATGGCCTGACTCCCGGTGGCGGGCGGACACCAGACTACTTACCCCAACGAGCCGGGTCGTAAGGTTGGCACGCGACTTCGACGAGGAAGTGAGGGCAGCGTGGGCGAGTTCGTTCGGCTGGAAACCAAGGACGGCATCGGCACCATCCGGCTGGAGCGGCCGCCGATGAACGCGCTGAACACCCAGGTGCAGGAGGAGTTACGCGCCGCCGCGGCCGCCGCCACCGCCGACCCGGAGGTCCGCGCGGTCATCGTGTACGGCGGGGAGAAGGTCTTCGCCGCCGGCGCGGACATCAAGGAAATGGCCGACATGTCCTACGTGGACATGTCGGAGCGGGCCGCCGACCTCTCCAGCGCGCTCGGCGCGATCGCCCGGATCCCCAAGCCGGTGGTCGCCGCCATCACCGGGTACGCCCTCGGTGGCGGCTGCGAGCTGGCCCTCGCCTGCGACTGGCGGGTGGTGGCCGAGGACGCCAAGCTCGGCCAGCCGGAGATCAAGCTCGGCATCATCCCCGGCGCCGGCGGCACCCAGCGGCTGGCCCGGCTGGTCGGCCCGGCCCGCGCCAAGGACCTGATCATGTCCGGCCGGATGGTCGGCGCCGAGGAGGCGCTGCGGATCGGCCTGGCCGACCGGGTGGTCCCGGCTGCCGAGGTCTACGACGCCGCGGTCGCCCTGGTGAAGCCGTTCCTGACCGGCCCGGTGCAGGCGCTGCGGGCGGCCAAGCTGGCCGTCGACGGCGGCCTCGACATGGACCTCAACTCCGGCCTGGCCTGGGAGAGCCAGCTCTTCGCGGCGCTCTTCGCCACCGACGACCGGCGCGAGGGCATGGCCGCGTTCGTCGAGAAGCGCAAGCCGGACTTCACCGGCCGCTGAGCCGGTCCGGGTCGGCGGCGGAGACCCGCCGCCGACCCGAGAACGGTTCACATTCTTCCTACCGGCCAGTAGCGTGTGACTCCGGTCATGTGACGAAGGGGAGCGGCGATGACGGAACGGGTCGAGGGTCACGGCGGGGAGCTGGCGCTGGCGGCGCTGCGCGCGCACGGCGTACGGGAGATGTTCACCCTCTCCGGCGGGCACGTCTTCCCGCTCTACGACGCCGCGCACAAGACCGGCTTCCCGATCTACGACGTCCGGCACGAACAGTCGGCCGTCTTCGCCGCCGAGGCGGTGGCCAAGCTCCAGCGCCGGCCCGGCCTGGCCGTGCTCACCGCCGGACCCGGCGTCACCAACGGCGTCTCCGGCCTGACCAGCGCCTTCTTCAACGCCTCCCCGGTGCTGGTGCTCGGGGGCCGGGCCCCGCAGTTCCGCTGGGGCTCCGGCAGCCTCCAGGAGATGGACCACCTGCCGCTGGTCGCTCCGGTCACCAAGCACGCCGAGACGGTGTTCAGCGCCGACGACATCCCGCGCGCGGTCACCGCCGCCCTCACCGCGGCGCTCACCCCGCACCGCGGCCCGGCCTTCCTCGACTTTCCCCTCGAAGCGGTCTTCTCGGTCGGCGACGCCGACCTGCCGGCGGTGTCGCCGATCGCCCCGATCGAGGCCGACCCGGCGGAGGTGGCGAAGGCCGCCGGCCTGATCGCCGGCGCGAGCCGGCCCGTCATCATCGCCGGTTCCGACGTCTACGCCGGTGACGCGATCGACGCCCTGCGGGCGGCCGCCGAGGCGTTGCAGGTGCCGGTCTTCACCAACGGCATGGGGCGCGGCGCGCTGCCACCCACCCACCCGCTCGCCTTCGCCAAGGCCCGCCGGGTCGCGCTCAAGGGCGCGGACGTGGTCGTGGTGATCGGCACCCCGCTGGACTTCCGGCTCGGCTTCGGCGACTTCGGCGACGCCCAGGTCGTGCACGTCGTCGACGCGCCCAGCCAGCGCGCCGGGCACGTGCAGCCCGCCGCCGCTCCCGCCGGCGACCTGCGGCTCATCCTCACCGCCTTCGCGGAGCACCCCGGCGACCGGGCCGACCACGCCGACTGGATCGCCCAGCTCCGGGTCGCCGAGGACGCCGCCAGGGCCCGCGACGCCGAGGAGATTGCCGCCGAGACCGACCCGATCCGCCCGGCCCGGGTCTACGGCGAGCTGCGCAAGGTCCTCGCCCCCGACGCCATCACCATCGGCGACGGCGGCGACTTCGTCTCGTACGCCGGCCGCTACCTGGAGCCGGCGCAGCCCGGCACCTGGCTCGACCCCGGCCCGTACGGCTGCCTCGGCACCGGCATGGGCTACGCGATGGGGGCCCGGGTCAGCCACCCCGACCGGCAGATCTGCGTGCTGATGGGCGACGGCGCGGCGGGCTTCTCGCTGATGGACGTCGAGTCCCTGGCCCGCCAGCAGCTCCCGGTGGTCATCGTGGTCGGCAACAACGGCATCTGGGGCCTGGAGAAGCACCCGATGCGGGCCATGTACGGCTACGACGTCGCCGCCGACCTCCAGCCCGGGCTGCGCTACGACAAGGTGGTCGAGGCGCTCGGCGGCGCCGGCGAGACGGTGGAGAAGGCGGCCGACCTCGGCCCGGCCCTGACCCGCGCCTTCGACTCCGGCGTGCCGTACCTGGTCAACGTGCTGACCGATCCCGCGGACGCGTACCCCCGCTCGTCGAACCTGGCCTGACCACGACCGCTGGACCGCCGTCGCCGGGTGGCCGGCGGCGGCGGTCGCGTTTCTGTCCTCAGCAAAATCAGCGGAATGTCAGCGGGTGTCGACGTAACGTCAGCGCCGTCGCTCATCGTGGGGTGGCCAGCGATACGACGGGAGTTCCGATGACATACGCGATCCAGGCGGAGGGTCTGGTCCGCCGCTTCGGCGCGACCACCGCCCTCGCCGGAGTCGACCTCGCCGTCCCCACCGGGACGGTCTTCGGTCTGCTCGGGCCGAACGGGGCGGGCAAGACCACCGCGGTACGGGTGCTCGCCACCCTGCTCGCCGCCGACGAGGGGCACGCCACGGTGGGCGGGTACGACGTCCGCCGCGACGCGCACCGGGTCCGCCAGCTGATCGGCCTGACCGGCCAGTACGCCTCGGTCGACGAGACGCTGACCGGCACCGAGAACCTGCTGCTGATCGGCCGGCTGCTCGGGATGCGCCGGGCCGACGCCCGGGCCCGCGCGCGGCAGCTGCTCGCCGATTTCCACCTCACCGACGCCGCCGACCGGGCGGCCAAGACCTACTCGGGCGGCATGCGCCGCCGCCTCGACCTGGCCGCCAGCCTGGTCGGCCGGCCGCAGGTGCTCTTCCTCGACGAGCCGACCACCGGCCTGGACCCGCGCAGCCGCAACGAGCTGTGGGACATCGTCCGGGGCCTGGTCGCCGACGGGGTGACCGTGCTGCTGACCACCCAGTACCTGGAGGAGGCCGACCAGCTCGCCGGCGAGATCGCCGTGGTCGACCACGGCCGGGTCATCGCCCAGGGCACCCCGGAGGAGCTGAAGGCGAAGACTGGCGGGCAGATCCTGACAGTCCGGCCGGCGGACGCCAGCGACCTGCCGACCGTGGTGTCCATCGCCGCGGAGGTCGCCGGGGGGAGCCCGGAGGTCGCCCAGACCACGGTCACCGTGCCGGTGAACGACCCCGGCGTGTTGCCGGCCGTGGTGCGCCGGCTCGACCAGGCCGAGATCACGATCGCCGAGCTGGCCCTGCGCGGTTCCAGCCTGGACGAGGTCTTCCTCTCCCTGACCGGCCACCGGGCCGAGCAGGACGGCCGCTCCGATGTTGAACTGGAAGGGATTCCGGCATGACCGCCGCCACCTTCACCGCGGCCCCGCTGGCCCCGGCCCGCCGGCCGGGCCTCGCCGCCGGCCTGCGGCATACCCTCACGCTCGCCTGGCGCAGCCTGGTGCAGATCAAGCACAACCCGATGGAGCTGCTCGACCTGAGCATCCAGCCGGTGATGTTCGTGCTGCTCTTCACGTACGTCTTCGGCACGGCCATCTCCGGCTCCCCGGGCGACTACCTGCAGTTCGCATTGCCCGGGATCATCGTGCAGAACGCCCTCTTCGCCACCATGACCACCGGGTTCGGGCTCAACAACGACCTGACCAAGGGTGTCTTCGACCGGCTGCGCGCGCTGCCGATCGCCCGCTGGTCGCCGCTGGCCGGGCGGATCGTCGCCGACACGGTGAAGCAGGCATGGTCGGTGTCGCTGCTGCTCGGGGTGGGGATGATCCTCGGCTTCCGGGTGCACCAGGGCCTGTTCGGGCTGCTGGGTGCGTTCGCCCTGCTGCTCGCCTTCTCGCTGGCCGCCTCGTGGATCTCGGTGCTGGTCGGGGTGCTGGTCAGCGAGCCGGAGAAGGTGCAGATCTTCGGCTTCATGGTGATCTTCCCACTCTCGTTCACCAGCAACGCCTTCGTACCGACCGACAAGATGCCGTCCTGGCTGCAGCACTGGGTGGACGTCAACCCGGTCACCATCCTGGCCGACGCGCTGCGTGGCCTGCTGGTCGGCGGCCCGGTGGCCGGGCCGGTTGTCCAGTCGCTGATCTGGGCCGCCGCCCTCGCCGCCGTGTTCGCCCCGCTCGCCGTGCGGGCGCTCAGGCGTCGAGTGTGACCCGGACCGCCTCCGCGGCCGTCTCCAGCCGATAGCCCAGCCCGCCCGCGTACGCCTCGGCGAAGGCCTCCTCGCCGAGCGCGTCGCGGGCGGCGGCCTCCACCCGGGGGCGGTCCAGCACCGAGTGGTCCGGGCCGCCCCGCACCCCGGTCGCCGCGCCGAGCAGCCGGGCGGCGGCGGCCGGTCGTCCCAGCCGCAGCGCCAGGTCGGCGACGCCCACCAGCACCGCGCCGACCACCGGGGCGTCCTGCGAGCCGACGGCCAGCTCCAGGGCCTGGTCTTGGCGGGCCCGGGCGGCCACCAGGTCACCGGCCACGGCCGACCTCCAGCGGTCCGAGCAGGCAGATCTGCACGCCGTCGATTCTGCCCGGCCGCCGCCGCGACCCGGTGCTCAGACCTCCGGCCGGTCCTGCTCGGTCTCCCGGCGGCGCAGCTCCTCCTCGCGGCGGCGCAGGTCGTCCTCCCAGCGGCGGAAGAGCTCCTGGTCCTGCTGCCGGGGCCGCTCCCCGATGGACGACAGGAACGCCGGGTCGTCGTCCGGCGCCACCTGGCGGTGACCACGGTCCCGCTCGGAGAAACCGTTCCCCATCGGCCAGGCGGTCCGGGGGCGGCCCGCGCCCGCCTCCCGACCGGCGACGAACCAGGCGATCGACCCGACCAGCGGGAAGAACAGGATGATCAGCACCCAGGCGATGCGGGGCAGGGCCCGGATCTCACCCTCCTCCGCGGAGAGGCAGCTGATGAGTGCGCAGATGCCGAGCACGACCTCGGCCAGGAAGAGAAGCCCGTACAGGCGAATCATGTCGGACATCATGGACTACCGATGCCGTTCAGCGCAGCCCGCGTACCACCAGCAGCACGCCGAGCACGGCGAACCCGGCGGCGGCCAGCGCGGTCAGCGGGAACGACCAGCGTTGCGCCCGGCGCGGCCCGGCGCCGGTGGCCCGCCGCCAGGTCAGGGCGAGCGTGCCGAGCCAACCCACCACCGCCACGCCGGCCAGCAGCGCGCCGGCCAGGTCGCCGGTGAGGGCGAGCCGGACCAGCAGCACGGCGACCGCGGTGAACGCCAGCAGGGTACGGCGCCAGGCCAGCCGGGTCCGCTCCGGCTGGAGCCCGGGGTCGCCGGTCACCCGAGCGCCCGGGCCAGCACCGCGATCACCAGCAGCAGCGCGCCGACGGCGACGGCGAGGGCCAGCACGGCCGGGAAGCGGGACGCCGGCAGCTCCTCGCCGAGCCGGATCGCCCGCTCGGTACGTGCCCAGTGGTCCACCGCCCGGACGGCGACCGCCGCGCCGAGCAGCAGCAGCGCGATGGCGATCACCTCGCGCAGGTGGGCGACGGGCAGCGGTGGCAGGAACTGGGCGGCGGCCAGCCCGCCGGCGATCAGCGCCAGCCCGGTGCGCAGCCAGGCCAGGAAGGTCCGCTCGTTGGCCAGCGAGAAGCGGTAGTCGGGCCTGCTGCCGACCGACCGCATCTCGCGCGGGTCGAACCACCGCCTGATCGCCTCCCACACGTCGCCGATTATCCGCTTTGCCCGGTGAATAGCCTGGGGGGATGACCGATCTTGACGCGCGGACCCTGCGCGACGCCTATGACACCCAGCTCCGTCCGGAGATCCCGGATCCGCTGCCCGCCGGGGTGACCGTCGAACGGGACGGCCCGCTGGTCCGGATCCTCGGCCTGGACCAGCGCGGCTTCCTCACCTACCGCACGCTGGACGGGCTGGCCGGCGCGGAGCTGGACGCGCTGATCGCCCGGCAGGTCGAGTTCTTCCGGGCCCGGGGCGAGGGCGTGGAGTGGAAGCTCAACGGCCACGACGAGCCGGCCGACCTGGGCGACCGGCTGCGCGCCGCCGGCTTCGTCCCGGAGGACCAGGAGACCGTCGTGGTCGGCCCGGTCGCGGCGCTGGCCGGCGCCGTCCCGGTCCTGCCCGAGGGGGTACGCCTGCGCGAGGTCACCGCCCGCGAGGACCTGGAGCGGATCGCCGCCATGGAGGAGGAGGTCTGGCACGACGACCGGAGCCACCTGGTGACCGGGCTGACGAAGGAGATCGAGGCCGACCCGCAGTCGATCACGATCGTGGTGGCCGAGGCGGGGGAGACCGTGGTCAGCGCCGGCTGGATCCGCTACCCGGCCAACAACGGCTTCGGCACCCTCTGGGGCGGCTCGACCCTGCCCGAGTGGCGCCGGAAGGGCATCTACCGGGCGCTGGTGGCGTACCGGGCGCGGCTGGCCGAGCAGCGCGGCCGGACGCTGGTCCAGGTGGACTGTTCGGAGGACAGCCGGCCGATCCTGGAGCGGCTCGGGTTGGTAGCGGTCACCACGACGACCCCGTACGTCTACACTCCGTGATCATGGAGCGGTTGACGGCGGAGGAGCGGCTCACCCTGAAGACCGGGGCGTTCGGCGCCGTTTTCCTGGTGTCGAACGCCGAGCCCGGGATGTTCGCGATGATCCGGGAGAGCGTCGCGGCGTCCGGGGCAATGGCCGACGCCAGCGGCGTGGTGAAGGAGGCGCTCACCGTCGGCCCGCTGCCGCAGCTGCCCCGGGACTCCGCGCTGGAGATCGAGTCGATGGTGCTGCCCGCGCTGAGCAGGGCGGTGGCGATCCTGCGGGAGAAGTCGCCGGGGGACGTCGAGGCGTACCGCTCGGTGGTGCTGACCGCGGCCGACCAGGTGGCCGGCGCGCACCGCGGGGTGGCGCCGGCGGAGGCGGCGGTGATCGACCGGATCAGGGCCGCGCTGGCCGCGCCGGCCTGACCGCGGCGGACCAGAGCGCGCGGACGGCGCTCCGGACGCAGCGGTCCCGGACCCGTCCGCAGGTGCAACGGTAGGTGTCGGGGAGCATCCGGCGGCAGGGTCGCCGGGCCTCCTCCGCGCCGTCCGGCGCACGCCGGGTCGCCGCCGAAACGCTAACTTCCGACATATACGTCACCTCCCGATTCGGGAGCTTACCCGGCGCTGCGGCCCTCGGTGAGTTGTGTCACTCTGAGGCCCCGGGGGAGCGATGCTACTTGCGGGTAACATTGCGCCGTGGGCAACTGCACAGCAGCCCGCGGTTGACCGACCGTTAAGTCACGCGGGAGGCTGCGCCCGAGACCGGGCGAGTGATCGCAACACCAACCAGGAGGGTCGTCGAAGCGCGATGAACATCGTCGTACTCGTCAAGCAGGTGCCCGATTCGGGCGCGGACCGCAACCTGCGTTCTGACGACAACACCGTCGACCGCGGCTCGGCGAACAACGTCATCAACGAGATGGACGAGTACGCCATCGAAGAGGCGTTGAAGATCAAGGAGGCGCACGGCGGCGAGGTCACCATCCTGACCATGGGTCCGGACCGGGCGACCGAGTCGATCCGCAAGGCGCTCTCCATGGGCCCGGACAAGGCCGTGCACGTCGTGGACGACGCTCTGCACGGGTCCTGCGCCGTGGCCACCTCGAAGGTGCTCGCCGCCGCGCTCGGGCAGCTCAACGCCGACCTGGTGATCTGCGGCGCCGAGTCCACCGACGGCCGGGTCCAGGTCATCCCGCACATGATCGCCGAGCGGCTGGGCGTCGCCGCCCTCACCGGCGCGCGCAAGCTCACCGTCGACGGCGCCACGCTGACCGTCGAGCGGCAGACCGAGGAGGGCTACGAGGTGGTCACCGCCTCGACCCCGGCCGTGGTCTCCGTCTGGGACACCATCAACGAGCCGCGCTACCCGTCCTTCAAGGGCATCATGGCCGCCAAGAAGAAGCCGGTGCAGACGCTCTCCCTGGGTGACCTCGGCGTCGCCCCGACCGAGGTGGGCTTCGACGGCGCGACCAGCGCCGTGCTGGAGCACACCAAGCGCCCGCCGCGCTCTGGCGGCGCCAAGATCACCGACGAGGGCGAGGGCGGCGTCAAGCTGGTCGAGTTCCTCGCCACCGAGAAGTTCGTGTGAGAGGTCTGGACATGGCTGAGGTTCTCGTCGTCGTCGAAGCCACCAAGGAATTCGGCGCCAAGAAGGTCACCCTGGAGATGCTCACCCTCGCCCGCGAGCTGGGCACCCCCAGCGCGGTGGTGCTCGGTGGCACCGGCGCCGCCGAGGCGCTGAGCGCCAAGCTGGGCGAGTACGGCGCGGAGAAGATCTACGCCGCCGAGGGCGAGGAGATCGACGGCTACCTGGTGGCCCCGAAGGCCACCGTGCTGGCCGAACTGGTCAAGCGGGTACAGCCGGCCGCCGTGCTGCTCGCCTCCGCCCAGGAGGGCAAGGAGATCGCCGCCCGGCTCGCCGTCAAGCTGGACAACGGCATCCTGACCGACGTGGTCGGCCTCGACGCCGACGGCACCGCGACCCAGGTCGCCTTCGCCGGCTCCACCATCGTCAAGTCGAAGGTCACCAAGGGCCTGCCGCTGGTCACCGTCCGGCCGAACTCGGTCAACCCGACCCCGGCCGCCGCAACCCCGGCGGTGGAGCAGCTCACCGTCGCCGTCACCGACGCCGACAAGCTGGCCAAGGTCGTCGACCGGGTCGCCGAGCAGAAGGGCACCCGCCCCGAGCTGACCGAGGCGTCGGTCGTCGTCTCCGGCGGTCGCGGTGTCGGCAACGCCGACAACTTCAAGCTGGTCGAGGAGCTCGCCGACCTGCTCGGCGGCGCCGTCGGCGCGTCCCGCGCGGCGGTCGACTCCGGCTACTACCCGCACCAGTTCCAGGTCGGCCAGACCGGCAAGACCGTCTCCCCGCAGCTCTACGTCGCGCTGGGCATCTCCGGCGCGATCCAGCACCGGGCCGGCATGCAGACCTCGAAGACCATCGTCGCCGTGAACAAGGACGGCGAGGCCCCGATCTTCGAGCTCGCCGACTTCGGCGTGGTCGGCGACCTGTTCAAGGTCGTCCCGCAGGCCGCCGAGGAGATCCGCAAGCGCAAGTGACCGACTCGGTCACGAAAGAGCCGCCGCCCGGGTTTCCGGGCGGCGGCTCTTTCCGTGTTGCGGCCCTTCCGTGCGGTGGAAGGGAGCTGATCGGCGGGCCGGGGAGCTGAGCCGGCCCGCCGATCAGCCCGTCAGGCTGCCCCTCAGCAAACTGTCGCCGGAGTGGGCGGGCTTGTTCTGCTCAGCGTACCGATCGAGAACATCTGCATCGTCCTGGGATCGATCAGCCAGACTCGTAGTACCCCGGAACCCTCGGGAGATTCGCGACGTGCAGGTGGAGTTGGTTGTCGAGCACCTCGACCGCGGTGGCGGCCGCCCCCGGACGCCGAGCGGCACTCCGGCATCCGGCGGGCCGGGTCTCGGCCGTTAGGCTGAACGGTGATGGCTTACCTGGATCACGCGGCGACCACCCCGATGCTCGACGAGGCACTCGAGGCGTACGTCGCCACCGCCCGCGAGGTCGGCAACGCGTCTTCGCTGCACGCGGCGGGCCGGCGTGCCCGGCGACGGGTGGAGGAGTCCCGCGAGCGGGTGGCCGCCGCGCTCGGCGCCCGCCCCTCCGAGGTGATCTTCACCGGGGGTGGCACGGAGAGCGACAACCTCGCGGTGAAGGGCATCTTCTGGGCCCGTCGCGCCGCCCGCCCCGAGTGGCACCGGGTGATCTCCAGCGCGGTCGAACACCACGCGGTGCTGGACGCGGTGGACTGGCTGGCCGGGCACGAGGGCGCCGAGGTGGGCTGGCTGCCGGTCGACGCCGTCGGCCGGCTCGGCCCGGAGCGGCTGCGCGCGGAGCTGGCCGCGCACGGTGACCGGGTGGCCCTGGTCACCGCCATGTGGGCCAACAACGAGGTGGGCACCGTGCAGCCGGTGGCCGAGCTGGCGGCGGTCGCCGCCGAGCACGGCGTGCCGTTCCACACCGACGCCATCCAGGCCGTCGGCCAGGTGCCGGTCGACTTCGCCGCGAGCGGCGTGGCCGCGCTGACCGTGACCGGGCACAAGCTCGGCGGCCCGGCCGGGGTCGGTGCGCTGCTGCTGGCCCGGGACGTCGCGGCCACCCCGCTGCTGCACGGCGGCGGCCAGGAGCGGGACGTGCGCTCCGGCACCCTCGACACCGCCGGCATCGTGGCCTTCGCCGTGGCCGTGGAGGCCGCGGTGAAGGGCCAGCAGGAGTACGCCGCCCGGGTGGCCGCGCTCCGCGACGAGCTGGTCGAGCGGGTCCGGCGGGCGGTGCCCGAGGTGATCTTCAACGGCGACCCGGTCGACCGCCTCCCCGGCAACGCGCACTTCTCCTTCCCCGGCTGCGAGGGTGACGCGCTGCTGCTGCTCCTCGACGCCCAGGGCATCGCCTGTTCGACCGGTTCGGCCTGCTCGGCCGGGGTGGCCCAGCCGTCGCACGTGCTGCTGGCGATGGGCGCCGACGACGACCGGGCCCGCTCCTCGCTGCGCTTCACCCTCGGCCACACCAGCACCCGCGCCGACGTCGACGCCCTCATCGCCGCCCTCCCGGCGGCGGTGGACCGGGCCCGCCGCGCCGCCGCCCTCCGCACCCCCCGCTGACCCCGGCTACGCTCGGTGGGATGAGGGGAGTGGGCTGGTGAGGGTTCTGGCGGCGATGTCGGGCGGGGTGGACTCCGCCGTGGCGGCGGCGCGCGCGGTGGAGGCCGGGCACGACGTGACCGGCGTGCACCTGGCGCTGGCCCGTAACCCGCAGACCTACCGCACCGGCGCCCGCGGCTGCTGCACCCTGGAGGACTCCCGGGACGCCCGCCGGGCCGCCGACGTCATCGGCATCCCGTTCTACGTCTGGGACATGGCGGACCGCTTCCACGAGGACGTGGTGGACGACTTCGTCGCCGAGTACGCGGCCGGTCGTACCCCGAATCCCTGCCTGCGCTGCAACGAGAAGATCAAGTTTGCCGCGGTGCTGGACCGGGCCGTGGCCCTGGGCTTCGACGCGGTGGTCACCGGCCACCATGCCCGGCTCGGCCCCGACGGCCTGCTGCGGCGCAGCGTCGACCTGGCCAAGGACCAGTCGTACGTCCTCGCGGTGCTGACCCGCGCGCAGCTGGACCGGTCGATCTTCCCGCTCGGAGACTCCACCAAGGCCGAGGTCCGCGCCGAGGCCGCCCGGCGCGGCCTCGCGGTGGCCGACAAGCCCGACTCGCACGACATCTGCTTCATCGCCGACGGCGACACCCGCGGCTTCCTCGCCCAGCGGCTCGGCGAGTCGCCCGGCGACGTGGTCGACGCGGTCAGCGGCGCGGTGGTCGGCAGCCACACCGGCGCGTACGCCTACACCGTCGGCCAGCGGCGCGGGCTGCACCTGGACCGGCCGGCCCCGGACGGCCGGCCCCGCTACGTGCTCTCCATCACGCCGAAGACCAACACGGTGACCGTCGGCCCGGCCGAGGCGCTGGAGGTCTCCCAGGTTCGGGCGGCCCGGCCGGTCTGGACGGGTGGCGAGCGGCCGACCGCGCCGGTCGGGTGCGAGGTGCAGCTGCGGGCGCACGGCGACGTGGTACCCGCCACCGTCGAGCTCTCCGCCGACGGGCTCGCCGCCGAGCTGCGCCGCCCGGTCCGCGGGGTCGCCGCCGGCCAGGCCATCGTGGCGTACCGGCCGGACCCGGCCGGGGACGTGGTGCTGGGCTCGGCCACCATCACCGGCTGACCGCCCCCGGGCCGGCAGTGGTCGGACGACGGCCTGCACCAGACCGACCGGCGGCCCGCGGACGGGCGCTCGCCGCCCGGCGGGGGACATCCCCGCACCACCCTACGAAGCTGATGTCGTAGATGAATCGGACTCCGGGGGGCGACCCGCGGCGACAGGCTCTCCGCCGAATGGTCGAGGACGGCCGATCCATTCACGTCATCAGCCTCGTAGCGTGGCGTGGCGATACCGCCGGCCGTCGGCATCGACGGCAGGTGCCCACCGCGGTCGTGAGCCGTCCGGCGCCGCTTCGGGAACGGGCGGCGGCCGCGCGGTCACCGGGGATCGTCCCCCGACCGGGGCCTTCACCCGGCGGGGAGCGCCGTCCCGGCGGGCGGTGCCGGGCGCAGCGGATAGTCTTCGCGCGTGACTGATCACGCATGGCCCTGGCCCGCCGGGGCGGCGACCGGCATCGGCTCGCTGCCCGGCACCGACATCGCCGAGGCGCAGCGGATCGTGTTCGGTGAGCTGCCCGCCTTCCCGCACCTGCCCGAGCTGCCCGCCCGGGGGCCGGGCGCCGACCTGATCGGCCGCACCGGCGGCCTGCTGGTCGAGCTGCCGGTCGAGCTGTACGCGGCTCGCTGGCGGATCGCCCTACGCCCGGGACGGGACCTGCGCCGCGCCCGTGACCTGATGGAACGCGACCTGGACCAGCTCGCCGAGCAGGCCGAGCAGTACGCCGGGCCGGTCAAGGTGCAGGCCGCCGGCCCGTTCACCCTGGCCGCCGCGCTGGAGCTGCCGATCGGTGGCAAGCTGCTGCGCGACCCGGGCGCGGTGCGCGACCTGACCGGCTCGCTCGCCGAGGGGCTGCGCGGGCACGTCGAGGCGGTGCGCCGGCGGCTGCCCCGCGCGTCGGTGCTGCTCCAGCTCGACGAGCCGTCCCTGCCGGCGGTGCTGGCCGGCCGGGTGCCCACCGAGAGCGGCTTCGGCGCCCACCGGCCCGTGGAGTCCGAGGTCGCCCGCACGCTGCTGCGCACGATCGTCGAGGCGGCCGGGGTGCCGCTGGTGGTGCACTGCTGCGCCCCGGACGTGCCGCTGGAGCTGATCCGCACCGCCGGGGCGGTCGGGGTGGCGCTGGACCTGGGCCTGGTCACCGACCTCGACCCGCTCGGCGAGGCGATCGACGCGGGGCTCGGGCTGCTGGCCGGCGCCGCGCCCACGTCGCCGCCGCCCGCCGGTCGCGCGCCGACCTCGGCCCAGGTCGCCGACCGGGTACGCCAGCTCTGGGACCGCCTCGGCTTCCCCCGCCGCCAGCTCGCCGAGCAGGTGGTGGTCACCCCGGCCTGCGGCCTCGCCGGGGCCACCCCGGGGTACGCCCGCGCGGTCCTCACCGCCTGCCGGGACGCCGGCCGCCGGCTGTACGAGGAGTGAGGTTTTCCGTCGTACCTGCGGGGCAGGATGACCGGCATGATTGGACAGCTGCGTTCTGTGGTGATCGACTGCCCCGACCCGCGGGCCCTGGCCGGCTTCTACGCCGAGCTGCTCGGCCTGCCGGTGATCGAGGACAACTCCGACGGTGACGACTGGGTGGTGCTCGGCGGTCCGCCCGGCCACCTGCCGCGGCTCGCCTTCCAGCGGGCACCCGGCCTGCGCGCGCCGGCCTGGCCCGACCCGGAGCGGCCCCAGCAGTTCCACCTCGACGTCACCGTCGACGACATCGAGACCGCCGAGAAGGCGGCGCTGGCCCTGGGCGCCCGGCGACTGCCGGGCGAGGGGGAGGGCTTCCGGGTCTACGCCGACCCGGCCGGGCACCCGTTCTGCCTCTGCTGGGACTGACCGGCACGGGCCGCACGGCCGGCGGTGGCGGGGGTTGCCGGCACGGTGCATGATCGCCACCGTGATCGACACCTCGCTCCGCCGGGCCTCCGGCTCGCTCTTCGGTCTGGCCTACGGTGACGCCCTGGGCAAGCCCACGGAGTTCCTCACCGTCGCCGAGATCGTCCGCCGGTACGGCCCGGCCGGTCCCCGGGAGCTGGCCGGGGCCCCGGCGCTGGTCACCGACGACACCCAGATGGCGCTCGCCGTCGCCTGGGCGCTGCACGACGCGCCCGCCTTCACCCCGGAGGCGGTGGAGCCGCTGCTGCGGCAGCGCTTCCTCGACTGGGCGGCCAGCCCCGACAATAATCGCGCGCCCGGCATGACCTGCTTGCGGGCCTGCGCCGAGCTGTCCCGGGGCACCCGCTGGCAGGAGGCGACGGTGGCCGACTCGAAGGGCTGCGGCGCCAACATGCGGGTCACCCCGGTCGGCCTCCTCGACGTCGACCTGGACACTTTCGCCGGGCTGGCCCAGCTCCAGGCCGGCTTGACCCACGGTCACCCGACCGGCCTGGCGGCCAGCGAGCTGACCGCGTACGCGGTGCGGCTGCTGCGCGACGGCGCCGCGCTGGCCGAGCTGCCCGGCCTGCTCGCCGAGCGGGCCCGCGAGCAGCGTCTGGTCTATCGCGCCGACTGGCTCGGCGACCTGTGGCAGCTTCCGGGGGTCGGGACGCCGGCGGAGTTCATCGCCCGGGGCTGGGACGAGTGCCTGCGCGCCCTGGCCCGCCTCGACGCCGCGCTGGCCGGCCCCGACGACGGCGGTGACCCGTGCCGGCTGACCGGGGAGGGCTGGATCGCCGAGGAGGCGCTCGCCACCGCGCTGCTCTGCGCCATCCGGCACGCCGACGACCCCGTCGGCGCGCTGGCCCGCGGCGCCACCACCGCCGGCGACTCCGACTCGATCGCCGCCCTCGCCGGCGCCTTCGTCGGCACGGCCCACGGCATGGCCGCCTGGCCCGCCGACTGGTCCACCCGCATCGAGTACGCCGACCAGCTCACCACCCTCACCACCCTCACCGCCCCCCACGACTGACCCCGCCGACCGCCCCCGTCCCGACCCCCGCCCGATCGGGGCCGTCGATCATGAAGTTGTTGCCCCGACACGCCGGCGCCGGTGGCGACAACTTCATGATCAGCCGGGCGGAATGGGGGTCAGGGGGTGAGGTGGGGGAGGCGGCGGATCTGGCGCCAGAGGCTCTGGTCGCAGGTGCCGGCGCGGTCCTCGAAGGCGGTGGTGGGGATGCGGATGGGCTCGCTGACGTCGAGGAAGCTGTCGTGGTCGGCGTCGGCGTCCCAGCTCCGGGTCGGGATGCGGACGTGGTCGTCGCGGTCCGACTTGTCCTGACTGGTGATCTTGAGAACGTCGGCGCCCCGGTCATCGGCGCGCAGCACCAGGCAGGGGCGCACCTTCGAGCCGGTGCCGTCCGCGTACGGCACGTCGGCCCACCAGATCTCGCCGGCTCGCGGCGCGGTGGCCGGCCGCCCGTCCGCCCCGCGCGGCCTGGGCGGGGCGGTGGTCCCACCCCGGGACGGCTCGGCGCCGCCGGGGCGGGTGCCAGCCCCGCCGGACCGGGTGCCGCCACGACCGGGACCGGTGCCGCTCCGGCCGCCGTCCCGCCGGGTGGCGGGGCGTCCGGCGGCCCGGCGGCGCCACTCGCTCCACAGCCAGCCGGCCGCGACGGCCAGCACGATCGCGGCCGCCCACGGCACCCACTCCGGCATGTGTACCCCTGCCTCTCGCCCTCGGGCGGGCGCACCGCGCCGCCGCCCGGCGATCCTCGCACGCTCCCGGCCGCTCCGCCCGTCGGCGCGGCGGGGCCGGCGAGCCTGGTCAGGGCGGGTGGCGGGACGGTTGTCCGACCCGACCGCTACCGTGCGGGGGAAGCACGATCACGGGAGGTCGACAGCGGTGTCCGAAGGCGGCAGGGTGTCCGAAGAAGCGGTTCCCCAGCAGGTCAGCCCCGCGCAGGAGGCGGCGGCGGGCGCCGAGCCGACCCCGGAGGCGCGAGAGCAGCACGCCACCCTGAGCCAGGAGCTCACCGAGCACCAGTACCGCTACTACGTCCTCGACGCGCCGACCATCTCCGACGCGGAGTTCGACAAGCAGCTGCGCGAGCTGGAGGCGCTGGAGGCGGAGTTCCCCGCGCTGCGCACCCCCGACTCGCCGACCCAGCGGGTCGGGGGCACCTTCTCCACCGAGTTCACCCCGGTGACCCACGCCGAGCGGATGCTCTCGCTGGACAACGCCTTCGCCGACGAGGAGCTGGCCGCCTGGGCCGAGCGGGTCGAGCGGGACGCGGGCGGCCCGGTGCCGTACCTCTGCGAGCTGAAGGTCGACGGCCTGGCGATCAACCTCACTTACGAGCGCGGGCGGCTGGTCCGGGCCGCCACCCGGGGCGACGGGCGCACCGGCGAGGACGTCACCGCCAACGTCCGCAGCATCAGGGACGTGCCGGCGAAGCTGACCCCCTCCGACGACTTCCCCGACGTGCCGGAGCTGCTGGAGGTCCGGGGCGAGATCTACTTCCCGATCGCCGCCTTCGCCGACCTCAACGCCGGCCTGGTCGAGCAGGGCAAAGCCCCGTTCGCCAACCCGCGCAACGCCGCGGCCGGCAGCCTGCGGCAGAAGGACCCGCGGATCACCGCCTCCCGGCCGCTGCGCCTGGTGGTGCACGGCATCGGCGCCCGCAGGGGATTCCAGCCGGCGGCGCAGTCCGAGTCGTACGCGGCGCTGAAGGCCTGGGGGCTGCCGACCAGCGACCGGGTCCGGGTGGTGCCCGATCTGGCCGGCGTCGCGGAGTACATCGCCTACTACGGCAAGCACCGGCACGACGTCGAGCATGAGATCGACGGCGTGGTGGTCAAGGTCGACCCGGTCGCCATCCAGGGCCGGCTCGGCTCGACCAGCCGCGCGCCGCGCTGGGCGATCGCCTTCAAGTACCCGCCCGAGGAGGTGACCACCAAGCTCCTGGACATCGACGTCAACGTGGGGCGCACCGGACGGGTCACCCCGTTCGCCGTGCTCGAACCGGTCCGGGTGGCCGGCTCCACGGTCGCCCTGGCCACCCTGCACAACGCCCGTGAGGTCGAGCGCAAGGGGGTGCTGATCGGCGACACGGTGGTGCTGCGCAAGGCCGGCGATGTCATCCCCGAGGTGCTCGGCCCGGTGGTCGACCTGCGCCCCGCCGACGCCCGGCCGTTCGTCATGCCCACCGCCTGCCCGGCCTGTGGCACCCCGCTCGCCCCGGCGAAGGAGGGCGACGTCGACATCCGCTGCCCCAACGCGCGTACCTGTCCGGGCCAGATCCGCGAACGGATCTACTACCTGGCGAGCCGCAAGGTGCTCGACATCGAGGTGCTCGGCGAGAAGGGCGCGGCCGCGCTGCTGGACGCGCAGATCATCACGAACGAGGGTGACCTGTTCCAGCTCGACGCCGACCAGCTCGCCCGCTCGCCGTTCTTCGTCAACAAGGACGGCAGCCTGGGCAGCAACGCCATCAAGCTGCTGGACAACCTCGCCGTGGCCAAGGAGCGCGACCTGTGGCGGGTGCTGGTCGCGTTCTCCATCCGGCACGTCGGCCCCACCGCGGCGCAGGCCCTCGCCCGGCACTTCCGCTCGATGGACGCCGTCGAGGCGGCCAGCGAGGAGGAGCTGTCCTCGGTGGACGGTGTCGGCCCGACCATCGCCGCCAGCATCAAGGAGTGGTTCGCCGTCGACTGGCACCGCGAGGTGGTGCGCACGTGGGCCGAGGCGGGCGTACGGATGGCCGAGGAGGCGGTGGACGAGGGGCCTCGCCCGCTGGAGGGGCTGACGGTGGTGGTGACCGGCACCCTCGCCGGGTTCAGCCGCGACCAGGCGTCCGAGGCGATCCAGAGCCGGGGCGGCAAGGTGACCGGCTCGGTCTCCAAGAAGACCAGCTTCGTGGTGGTCGGGGACAACCCGGGCTCCAAGGCGGAGAAGGCCGCCAGCCTCAAGCTGCCCGTCCTCGACGAGGAGGGCTTCCGGGTGCTGCTGGAGGCCGGCCCGGACGCGGCCCGGGAGGTCGCCCGCACCGAGGAGTGACGACGGCTGCCGGTCGACCTTGCGGGGCCTGGCGGCGGATACCAACTTAATTACGACTACGACCGATTCGTGACTGTCGTGGCGGGGAAACCGGGACCGAGGGCGTTTCATTGGTGCACGGCGTGTGAGCGGAGCACGCCACGGCCGATCCCCGGGAGGTGCGATGGCGGCCGCCGATCCGCGAAACTCCGTCCCGCCCGGCCGGTTGGCGCCCTTCTTCGGCTTCGTCGCCGCGGTCTTCGCGCTGGCCGTGCTGATCTCGGCCGGGCCGCTGGCCGGGCTGCGCGACCGGCTGCCCGACCTGCCGGCGGCGTTCTGGACCATGGCGGCGCTCGCCGTCGCCTGCGACGCCCGTCCCTTCGTACCGCCCGGCCGCCGGGAGTCCTCGGCGGTCTTCCCGTCGACCTGCTTCACCTTCGCCATCCTGCTCGGCTGGGGGCTGGGCCCGGCGGTCGCCGTGCAGGCGGTGGCGGTGGCCGTCTCCGGCTGGCGGATGGGGCACGCCGTGTGGCGTACCGGCTTCAACGCCGCCCAGTACGCCTGCGCCCTCGGCGCCGCGTACGGGGTCACCCGGCTCGGCCCGGGCGCCATCTTCGACGGCGGCCGGCTGCACTGGACCGACGTCGCGGCCGTCGGCGGCGCCACCGCCGCCTGGTTCGCGGTCAACTACGGCCTGGTCAGCAGCGCGATCCGGCTGCGCTTCGGGGACCGCTGGTGGCCCAGTGTCCGGCTCGGCCTGGCGTACGAGCTGCTCTCCACCGGTTCGCTGCTGCTGCTCGCCCCGGTGCTGGTCGCCGCGGCCCGGGCCAGCGCGGCGCTGATCCCGCTGGTGCTGGTGCCGCTCTTCGCCGTCTACCGGATGGCCCGGCTCTCCACCGAGCAGGAGCAGCTCGCCGCGCTCGACCCGCTCACCGGGCTGCCCAACCGCAAGGCGCTGCTGGCCGAGGTGGCCGAGCAGGTGCACCTGCACGCCGAGCGGGTCGCTCGGGGGACGCCCGACGCGCATCTCGCCCTCCTGCTCATCGACCTGGACCGGTTCAAGCACGTCAACGACGCGCTCGGGCACGCGGTGGGGGACCGGCTGCTGGTCGAGGTGAGCGCCCGGCTCACCGACGTGGTGCGCGACGGAGACCTGGTCGCCCGGCTCGGCGGTGACGAGTTCGCCATCGTGGTCCCGGGGCTGACCGGCACCGACGAGGCCCGGGCGCTGGCCGACCGGGTGGTCGCCGCGCTCGCCGAGCCGGTCTCCCTGGACGGCCTGCCGCTGGACGTCGGGGGCTCGATCGGCATCGCCGTCTTCCCCGAGCACGGCGAGGACTTCACCACCCTGATGCGCCACGCCGACGTGGCGATGTACGACGCCAAGCACCGCAACGACACCGTCGCCGTCTACGCCGCCGAGTCCGACCACAACTCGGCCGAGCGGCTGAGCCTCCTGGCCGACCTGCGCCGCGTACTCGAGTCGGGGCCGGTGGTGTCCGACCCGGTCGGGGCGCGCGGCGGCGACGGCGCCGCGCTCCCGGCCGGTGCGGCGCTTCCGCCGGCGGTCGGCGGGCGCACGAACGGTGAGCCGCGCGGCGGCGGCGGGCCGGGGCGGTGGCGGTTCCGGCGGCGGCGGGAACGGCCGGAGGTCCGGCACGACGACGAGCTGATCAACGAGATCGTCACCCGTGCCGACCCGATCCGCCGCCGGGCGGCCCGCTCGGCCGCGGCGGAGGCGGCCGTCCAGGGACCGCCGGCCGACGCGTCGACCGGCGGTCCGGCGTCGGCGGCACCGACCGGCGGTCCGGCGTCGGCCGCGTCGACCAGCGGTCCGGCGTCGGCCGCGTCGACCAGCGGTCCGGCGTCGGCCGCGCCGACGGAGGCCCCGGCTCCCGTCCGGGTCCGCGCGGTGCCCGGGCGGGACGAGGACCCGGCCGGCGACCCGGGCGAGATCACCATGTACTACCAGCCGCAGATCGCCATCGCCACCGGTGAGGTGGTCGGGGTCGAGGCGCTGCTGCGCTGGCGCCACCCGCGTCGCGGCATGGTCGATCCGGGGGAGCTGATCCAGGTCGCCGAGCAGAGCGCGGTGATGCGGCTGCTCACCCGGCGGGTGGTGGACGACGTGGTCGAGCAGTTGGCCAAGTGGTCGGCGGCCGGGATCACGCTGCGCGCCGCGCTGAACGTCAGCGTCCGCGACCTGCACACCGGGGAGATCGCCGACCAGATCGCCGACCGGCTCGCCCGCTACGGCGTACGGCCGGACCGGTTGCAGGTGGAGATCACCGAGGGAGCGCTGATGGCCGACCCCCGGCGGGTGCTGGCCACCATCTCCCAGCTGCACCGGATCGGGGTGGGCATCGCGCTGGACGACTTCGGCACCGGCTACTCGTCGCTGCAGCACCTGCGCCGGCTGCCGCTGTCCGAGGTGAAGGTCGACCGGTCGTTCGTGCTCGGAATGGCCGACGACCCGGACGACGCGGCGATCGTCCGCTCGATGATCGAGCTGGCCGGGGCGCTGGGGCTGCGGGTGGTGGCCGAGGGCGTGGAGGACGAGCGGACCTGGCGGCTGCTCCACGCGGCCGGCTGCGACGTGGCGCAGGGCTGGTTCCACGCCCGGCCCATGCCGGCTGAGGAGCTGGCCGCCTGGCTGGCCCGGTACCGGCCGGTGCGTCCGGCGGTGACGGCGGACGCGGAGGTGCCCCGCCGGCCGACCCGCTGACCGTCCCGGTGGGCGGGTGGAGGGGGAGTCGGAGGCGTCGGCGCGAGCGCAGGACAATAGACTCGCTCCGGTCACCGCGCGTCATCTCCACCTCGACCGCGCGGCCGGCACACGCAGACGCAGCAGGACAGCCACGAAGGGGGCACCGATGGCCGCCATCTCCCGCGAGGAGGTCGCGCACCTGGCGCGACTGTCGCGGCTCGCCGTCACCGAGGAGGAGCTGGACACCTTCGCCGGTCAGCTCGACGTGATCCTCCAGTCGGTCGCCCAGGTCGGCGAGGTCGCCGCGGCGGACATCCCGCCGACCTCCCACTCGGTGCCGCTGACCAACGTCCTCCGCGAGGACGTGGTGACGCCGTGCCTGACCCCGCAGGAGGCGCTGTCGGGTGCCCCCGACGCCGACCAGCAGCGGTTCCGCGTCCCGCGGATCCTGGACGAGGATGTGGCCTCATGAGCGACCTGACCAAGCTGACCGCCGTCGAGATCGCGGGTCTCGTCGCCAGCGGTGAGGCCTCCGCCGTCGAGGTGACGCACGCCCACCTGGACCGGATCGCCGCCGTGGACGAACGAGTGCACGCCTTCCTGCACGTCGACGGCGAGGGCGCGCTGGCCGCCGCCCGCCGGGTGGACGAGCGTCGGGCCGCCGGCGAGGAGCTGGGCCCACTGGCCGGCGTTCCGGTCGCGGTCAAGGACGTGCTCACCACCAAGGGCGTGCCCACCACCGTCGGGTCGAAGATCCTGGAGGGTTGGCGCCCGCCGTACGACTCGACCATCGTGCAGCGGCTTCGCGACGCCGGCACGGTGATGCTCGGCAAGACCAACATGGACGAGTTCGCGATGGGCTCCTCCACCGAATACTCCGCGTACGGCCCGACGCACAACCCGTGGGACCTGGACCGGATCCCGGGCGGCTCGGGTGGCGGCAGCGCCGCGGCGCTGGCCGCGTACGAGGCGCCGTTGGCGATCGGCTCGGACACCGGCGGCTCGATCCGCCAGCCCGGCGCGGTCACCGGCACCGTCGGCGCGAAGCCCACCTACGGCGGCACCTCCCGGTACGGCCTGGTGGCGTTCTCCTCGTCGCTGGACACCCCCGGCCCGTGCGCCCGTACGGTGCTGGACGCCGCGCTGCTGCACCAGGTGATCGGCGGGCACGACCCGCGCGACTCCACCTCCATCCCGGCCCCGGTGCCGGATGTGGTGGCCGCCGCGAAGCTCGGCGCCACCGGCGACCTGACCGGCGTGAAGCTCGGCATCGTCAAGGAGCTCACCGGCGAGGGCGCGGAGCCGGGCGTGATGGCCGCGTTCCGCGAGTCGGTCGACACCCTGGCGAAGCTGGGCGCCGAGATCGTCGAGGTCTCCTGCCCGCACTTCCGCTACGCGCTGTCGGCGTACTACCTGATCGCGCCGAGCGAGTGCTCCTCCAACCTGGCCCGCTTCGACGGCGTCCGGTTCGGCCTGCGGGTCGGCGACGACGGCAACCGGTCGCTGGAGGAGGTCATGTCGCTGACCCGGGAGGCCGGCTTCGGCCCCGAGGTCAAGCGGCGGATCATGCTCGGCACGTACGCGCTCTCCTCGGGCTACTACGACGCCTACTACGGCCAGGCGCAGAAGGTCCGGACGCTCATCACCCGGGACTTCACCGCTGCCTTCGAGCAGGTCGACGCGCTGATCTCGCCGACCACGCCGTTCGTGGCGTTCCCGATCGGGGCGCGCACCTCGGACCCGTACCAGATGTACCTGGCGGATCTGTTCACCATTCCGACCAACCTGTACGGCGGTCCGGGCATCTCGGTGCCCTGCGGCCTCTCCGACGGCCTGCCGGTCGGCCTGCAGGTGATGGCCCCGACGATGGCGGACGACCGGATGTACCGGGTCGCCGCCGCGCTGGAGTCCGTGGTCGGCACATTCACCCCACCGGCACTGTGAGGCAGGAGCTCAGATGACGACGACACTGCCCGCGTACGACGAGGTCGTCGCGCGCTACGAACCGGTGATCGGCCTGGAGACCCACGTCGAGCTGGGCACGAACACCAAGATGTTCTGCGGCTGCCCGACCGACTTCGGCGGCGAGCCGAACACCCGGGTCTGCCCGGTCTGTTTGGGCCTGCCCGGTTCGCTGCCGGTGGCCAACAAGGCGGCCATCGAGGCGACGATCCGGATCGGCCTGGCGCTGAACTGCTCGATCGCCGAGTGGTGCCGGTTCGCCCGGAAGAACTACTTCTATCCGGACATGCCGAAGGACTTCCAGATCAGCCAGTACGACGAGCCGCTCTGCTTCGACGGCTACCTGGACGTCGAGGTCAACGGCGAGCTGGTCCGGATCGGCATCGAGCGGGTGCACCTGGAGGAGGACACCGGTAAGACGCTGCACGTCGGTGGCGCCACCGGCCGCATCCACGGCGCGACCGAGTCGCTGGTCGACTACAACCGGGCCGGCATCCCGCTGGTCGAGATCGTCACCAAGCCGGTCCCCGGCACCGGCGCGCTGGCGCCGGAGGTGGCCCGGGCGTACGTCACCGAGCTGCGCGACGTGATCCGCACGCTGGGCGTCTCCGACGTCCGGATGGAGGAGGGCTCGCTGCGCTGCGACGTCAACACCTCCCTCAACCTGCCGGGCGAGGAGTGGGGCACCCGCACCGAGACCAAGAACGTCAACTCGCTGCGTTCGGTCGAGCGGGCGGTCCGGTCGGAGATGCTGCGGCAGGCCTCGGTGCTCGACGCCGGCGGCAAGATCACCCAGGAGACCCGGCACTTCCACGAGGACACCGGCGACACCACGCCGGGCCGGTCCAAGGAGACCGCCACCGACTACCGGTACTTCCCGGAGCCGGACCTGGTGCCGCTCGCGCCGGACACCGCCTGGGTGGCCGAGCTGAAGGCCGCCCTGCCGGAGCTGCCCCGGCTGCACCGCCGCCGGCTCCAGCAGCAGTGGGGCCTCTCCGACCTGGACATGCAGTCGGTGCTCAACGCCGGCGCGGTCGAGCTGATCGAGCAGACCGTGGCCGCCGGCGCCACCCCGGCCGCCGCCCGCAAGTGGTGGCTGGGTGAGCTGTCCCGGCGGGCCAACGAGACCGGCATCGAGCTGGCCGACGTCGGGGCCACCCCGGCGCAGGTCGCCGAGCTCCAGGGCCTGGTCGACGCCGGCAAGCTCAACGACAAGCTGGCTCGGACGGTGCTGGAGGGCGTGGTCGCCGGCGAGGGTTCGCCGACCGAGATCATGACCAACCGCCACCTCGAGGTCGTCTCCGACACCGGCGCGCTCACCGCCGCCGTGGACGAGGCGATCGCCGCCAACCCGACCGTCGCGGACAAGATCCGCAGCGGCAAGGTCGCCGCGGCCGGCGCGCTGGTCGGCGCGGTCATGAAGACCACCCGCGGCCAGGCCGACGCCAAGACCGTCCGCGAGCTGATCCTGGCGCGCCTCGGCGTCCAGGGCTGAGCCCACCGGGGAGGCCGTCCGACC
This sequence comes from Micromonospora kangleipakensis, assembly GCF_004217615.1. Taxonomy (NCBI): domain Bacteria; kingdom Bacillati; phylum Actinomycetota; class Actinomycetes; order Micromonosporales; family Micromonosporaceae; genus Micromonospora; species Micromonospora kangleipakensis. Next base: position 2,326,436 of record NZ_SHLD01000001.1, read on the forward strand.
GGCGGCGGCCTCCCCGCCTTCTTCGAGTACGCGGCCACCCCGCATCCCCTCGCGAGGGCGTCAACGGCGACGCCCGGATGGAGTCACCGTGAACCAGCACGACCTCGACGTCCTCGACGAGATCCAGCGCCGGGTGCTCTGGCTCGCCACCCGGATCGTGGACGCCGCCAACCACGACCGGAACACCGGCGACGGGGTGAAGGTCGGCGGGCACCAGGCGTCCAGCGCCTCGCTGGTCACCGCGATGACCGCGCTCTGGTTCGCCCACCTGGACGCCGAGGACCGGGTGGCCGTCAAGCCGCACGCCTCCCCGGTCTTCCACGCCATCCAGTACCTGCTCGGCAACCTGGACCGGTCGTACCTGCCGAAGCTGCGCGCGCGCGGTGGGCTCCAGTCGTACCCGTCGCGGACCAAGGACCCGGACGAGGTGGACTTCTCCACCGGCTCGGTCGGTCTCGGCGCGGCCGCGCCGCTCTTCGCCGCGGTCACCCGCCGCTACGTCGACGCGCACTTCGGCGCCCGGCCGCACTCCCGGTTCGTGGCGCTGATCGGCGACGCGGAGCTGGACGAGGGGAACATCTGGGAGGCCGTGGCCGACCCGGCCACCACCGGCCTGGGCAACGTGATGTGGCTGGTCGACTTCAACCGCCAGTCCCTGGACCGGGTCGTGCCGGGCATCCGGATCAACCAGTGGCGCGGCCAGTTCGAGGCCGCCGGCTGGCACGTGGTCGAGGTCAAGTACGGCCGCAAGCTCGCCGAGGCGTACGCCCGGCCGGGCGGGGCGGCGCTGCGCGACTGGATCGACCGGATGCCGAACGAGCAGTACCAGTCGCTGTTCGGGCTGGCCGGGCCGGCGCTGCGCAAGCAGTTCCTCGACGGCGCGCCGGCCGAGGTGTCCGCCTTCGTCGCGGACGTCGCGGACGACGAGCTGGGCCCGCTCGTCACCGACCTGGGCGGCCACGACCTGACGGCGATGCTCGACGCGTACGCGCAGTGCGACGCGGTCACCGACCGGCCCAGCGTGGTCTTCGCGTACACGGTCAAGGGCTGGGGGCTGCCGATCGCCGGCAACCCGCGCAACCACTCGGCGCTGCTGACCACCGACCAGGTCGACGTGCTGCGCGCCGCGCAGGGCCTCACGCCGGAGACCGAGTGGGACCGCCTCGACCCGGCGTCCCCGGCCGGCATCCGGGCCGGCGAGCGTCGGGAGGCGCTGGCCCGCGCGCCCCGCGAGCGGGCGCTGGGGGTCACCGTCCCGGAGACCACGAAGGTACGCGCGAACAAGCCGGTCTCCACCCAGGAGGTCTTCGGCCGGGTGCTGGTCGACCTGGCCCGGGATCCCGCCGTGGCGCCCTACCTGGTGACCACCGCGCCGGACGTGGCCACCTCCACCAACCTCGCCGGGTTCATCAACAAGACCGGTGTCTTCGCCCCCACCGAGCAGCGCTCCTGGACCGAGGACCGGATGCTGCGCTGGACGGAGAGCCCGTCGGGCCAGCACATCGAGCTGGGCATCTCGGAGATGAACCTGTTCCTGCTGCTGGGTCAGCTCGGCCTCTCCTGGGACCTGTCGGGGCAGCCGCTGCTGCCGGTCGGCACGGTCTACGACCCGTTCGTGCTGCGCGGCCTGGACGCATTCCTCTACGGCACCTACTCCGGCTCCCGGTTCGTGGTGGCGGGCACCCCGTCCGGCATCACCCTGGCCCCGGAGGGCGGCGCCCACCAGTCCACCATCACCGCCTCGGTCGGCCTGGAGCTGCCCGGGGTGACCTTCCTCGAGCCCGCGTACGCGGGCAGCCTGGACTGGCTGCTCTGCGACGCGCTGGGCCAGATCGCCGGGGGCGCGGCGCCGGCCGCCACCGCCGCGCCGGCGGAGGACGGGGCGTACTACTTCCGGCTCAGCACCCGCCCGATCGACCAGGCGCCGTTCGAGGCGGCGCGGGCCCGGATCGGCGACGCGGTGCTGCGCCGGCAGGTGGTCGCCGGGGCGTACCGGCTGGTGGACGCGCACCAGGCGTACCCGCAGCTGGCGGACGCCCCGGTGGTGCAGCTCGCCGCCTCCGGCGCGGTGCTGCCGGAGGTCCTCGCGGCCGCCGCGGAGCTGGCGGAGGAGGGGGTGGCCGCGCACGTCGTGGACGTCACCTCGCTGGACCGGCTCTACCGGGCCTGGCAGCGGACCCTGCGGCAGGGCGTCCGGACGGCGACCGTGCCGAGCGTGCCGGGCGCGCTGCGGTCGGCCTTCGCGGACCGGGTGCCGGTGGTCACCGTGCACGACGCCGCCTCGCACGCGATGGCCTGGCTCGGTTCGGCGCTCGGCGCCCCGGCGGTGCCGCTCGGGGTGGACGAGTTCGGCCAGTCCGGCAGCGTGCAGGAGCTGTACGAGCTGCACGACCTGCTGCCCGGCAGCATCGTCAACGCCGCCCTGGCCGCCCTGTCGCTGCGCTGAGCCGCGTCAGCGGGTCGGGCTCGGGCTGGCCGGCTCGGGCCCGCCGCGGGTCGGTGTGGGGGTGACCGGCACCTCCGCGCCCTGCGCCGGATCCTTGATCACGTGCCGCTCCAGGTTGACCTGCGCCTGGCCGGTCCCGCCCACGGTGATGTCGTCGTACGCCTGAAGCATCTTCTGCTGGTCGAAGTAGAGCACCGACATCGACAGCGGGGTGGGCTTCTCGCCCTCCAGGCCGCGCAGCCCGGCGCCACCGGTGGAGCCCTCCACGAACAGCTGCGTCGGCTGCTTCCCCGGCACCTGCGGCAGCTTGGACACCTGCCGGGCGTGGGTGTGCCCGGCAAGCACCAGCGGGCAGGTGCCGGAGAGCGGTCCGGCCGAGGCGGGGTCGTGCACCAGCGCGATGTTCACCGGGCGCGGCGAGCCGGTGACGGTGGTGGCGAGCTTCTCGCCGGCGCCGATCACCTGGTCGGCCACCTGCTTCGTCAGGCCGCTGCCCGCCGGTGAGGTGTTCTTGTCCGGGGTGAACCGGGGGTCGCCGATCCCGGCCACGGTCAGCCCGGCCACCGTGGTCGTCGAGTTGTCCAACACGATCGCGTTCGGTTGCTGAGCCACCGCCGCGGCCGTCCTCGCCGAGTCGTGGTTGCCGCGGATGTAGACGTACGGCTTCTTGAGCAGAGCGATCGAGCCGACGAAGGACGCCTCCGGCTCGCTGCCCCAGTCGGTGATGTCGCCCGTGTCGATCACCACGTCGATGCCGAACTGCTCCACCACCGTCCGGATCAGCTGCCACCCCGTCGGGTTGAGGTGCATGTCCGAGACGTGCAGCACCCTCGTGGTGCCGGGCGCCGGCTCGTAGACGGGCAGCGCCGAGACGGTGGTGTAGAGCTGGCTGACGTTGCCCACCAGCCGCTGGAGCTGCTCGGCGTACTTCGTGTAGTCGTTGGCGATCCGGCGCGCGTCACCGACGATCGCCGGGGCGTTGACCAGCAGTCCCTCGTACCGGGGCTCCTCGATCGCCTGCGGGCGCATGGTCACCGCGGCCAGCCCAAGGCTGCCGGCCGTGATCATCAGGGCCAGCCCACCGGCCCAGGCCGTCCGCCGGGTGTCGCGGAAGACCAGCCCCGCCAGCAGCAGGGTGGCCAGCAGAGTCGCGCCCAGCGTCTTCAAACCCAGGCGCATCACCCCGGCGCGGACGTCGGCGACGGCGGACTGGCTGGCCCGGCTGATGCTCGCCGGGTCGTCGATCAGCGCCTGGGTCCGCCGCTGGTCCAGCGCGCCCAGCCGCACCGTGAGGTAGGTCGGCCCGTCGTGGCTGTTCAGCAGCAGCGCGCCCAGCGGCGGGACGTCGACGGTGGTGCCACCGTGGAGCGACGGGCTCAGGTCGAGCTCCGCCCGGAACGGCCCGATGTCGGTGCCGACGTGCCCGCCGGCGTACGTGCCGGCGACCACCCCACCCAGGGCGACCGCCAGGATGGCCAGCGCCACGCCGACCCGCCGCAGCCAGCCGCTCCGCCACGACCGGGCGGCACGCCGCGGCCAGCTCGCCCAGCGTCGGGCCCGTCCGGTCGCCGGGGTGCCCTCGCCCCCGGTGTCGCGCTGCTCGTTCTCCTGGCCGTCCATGCTGAAATTCTGACCTGCCCGTCGAGGGATCTTGGCAAACCCGATAGAAGCCGGCGCGTCCTCACCTGCCCGACCCGCGTGTCGGCTCCGCCCCGGGCGGAGCCGGCCGGCTACGGCGGGTCGGTCAGCTGCGCCCGGCCCCGCCGCCAGCGAAGACCAGCCGCAGGATGCGGTCGTCCTCCGGCGCCGGCTGGCCCCGCCCGTCCCGGTTGGAGGTGGTGACCCAGAGCGATCCGTCCGGGGCGCTGGCCACGGCCCGGAGCCGACCGTACTTCCCGGTCAGCAGCTCGCGGGGCTGGCCGAGCACGGTGCCCTTGTCGGTCAGCTCGACCAGCCAGAGCCGCTCGCCGCGCAGACACGCGGTGACCAGCAGCCGCTCGGCCGCGGCGAGTCCGGAGCAGGAGGCCTCGGAGGTGCGCCACTGCACGATCGGGTCGGCGTACCGCTTGTCGCCGGCCCGCCCCTCGACCTGCGGCCAGCCGTAGTTGCCGCCCCGGGTGATCTGGTTGATCTCGTCCCAGGTGTTCTGGCCGAACTCGACGGCGTACATCCGCTTCGCCGCGTCCCAGGCGAAGCCCTGGACGTTGCGGTGCCCCAGCGACCAGACCGGCGAGCCGGGGAAGGGGTTGCCGGCCGCCGGCTTCCCGTCCGGGTTGATCCGGAGGATCTTGCCGCCGAGGCTCTTGCGGTCCTGAGCGTTCGCCTGCCGGCCGGCGTCACCGGTGCTGGCGTACAGGCTGCCGTCCGGGCCGAAGGCGAGCCCGCCGCCGTTGTGGTTCCCGGCGGCCGGGATGCCGGTGAGGATCGGGGTGGGCCGCCCGCCGAGCGGCATCCGGGCGATCCGGTTGTCCTGTGTGGTCGTGTAATAGACGAAGACCGTGCGGTCCCTGGCGTAGGACGGGGAGACGGCGATGCCCAGCAGCCCGCCCTCCCCGCCGGCCGCCACGTCCGGCACGGTCTGCACGACGGTGACGGTCAGCCCCTCCGGCCCGGAGCCGGGGCCCACCTGGAGGATCCGTCCGCTGTCCCGCTCGGTGACCAGCGCGGCGCCGTCGGGCAGGAAGGCGATGGCCCACGGCACCCGCAGCCCCTTGGCCAGCACCGTGGCCACCACCTGCTGGCCGGCGCCGCCCGCGCTGGCCGTCGCCGACGGTGTGGGGAGGTTCGGCGGCTCGCCGGCCGGGTCGGGCCCGGGCTCGCCGAAGGCGCAGCCGGCGGTGCCCAGCAGCAGCGCCGCGCAGGACGCCGCGAGCGCCGCCCGGAGGCGGCCGATGCGGGGGTACGGGGGAGGGGCGCTCACCCGGCCCAGCCTAGTGCGGCCGGCCGACGATCCGGGCGCGACAACTCGCGCGTCAACGTGCCCGGAGGGCGAGCAGGGCGACGTCGTCCTCCGCGCGGTGCGCCGTGGCGAGCAGTTGGTCGCAGAGGTCACCCAGCGGCAGCTTCGCCGCGCCGGCGAGCCGGTCGACCAGCTCGGCCAGCCCCTCGTCGATCGAGCGGTCCCGCCGCTCGATCAGGCCGTCGGTGTAGAGCAGCAGCGTGTCGCCCGACGCGAGCGCCAGCTCCCGGCTGGTCCGGCGGGTCGGGCGGGCCAGGCCGAGCAGCGGCTCCCGCGCCTCGTCGAGCACCTCGACCGAGCCGTCCGCGCGGATCAGCAGCGGCGCCGGGTGCCCGGCGTTGCACCAGGTCACCGCGAGCCCGTGGGCCCCGGTCGGGCGTACCCGGGCCAGGATGGCGGTGGCCACCGTGGGGATGCGCAGCCCGCGGATCGCCCCGTCCAGGTGGGTCATCAGGTCGCCCACCGCGTCGGTGCGGCCGTACGCGTTGCCGCGGACCAGGTTGCGGAGCTGACCCATGGTCGCCGCCGCCTCGATGTCGTGGCCGGCGACGTCGCCGATGGCGGCGATCAGGTCGCCGTCGGGCTGGACGAAGGCGTCGTACCAGTCGCCGCCCACCTCCACCCGGTCCGCGGCGGCCAGGTAGCGCGCCGCGAGCTCGATGTCGGGCACCACGGGCAGGTGGGGCAGCATGCTGTGCTGCAGCACCTCGGCGACGTGCCGCTGCTCGCCGTACATCCAGCTGTTGCCGACCGCCTGGCCGGCGCGCCGGCCGATGTCCAGCGCGGTCTGCAGGTCACCGTCGTCGAACGCCCGCCGTTGCACCCCGCTGACCAGGGTGATGCAGCCGATCGTGCCGGCCCGCCCGGGCGCGGTGACCGGCACGCTGAGCTGGGAGGCGATGCCGAGGCGGGTGGCCAGCGGCGGCAGCTCGGGATCGGTGGTGCCGCGCTCGACGTCGGCCACGCCGGCCGCGCTGCCGAGGACCGGCCGACCGGTACGCAGCACCGACCGGATGATCGACTCCGGGCCGAGGCCGGTGACCATCAGCTCGGCGAAGCGCGCCACGTCGGCGGCCCGGTCCGGGTCCCGGTGCACGGCCGAGACGGTGCGCGGCGCGCCGGCCGGGTCGACCAGGGTGACCAGGCACCAGTCCGCCAGCAGCGGCACCATCGCGTGACTCAGCCGGCTCACCGCCGTGGTGATGTCCAGCGTGCCGGCGAGGATCTCGCTCATGCCGGCGAGCATGGCGAGGCGGTCGTGCGCCTCCTCGGCGTGCCGGCGGGCCACCTCGGCGCCCTCCAGCGCGATCCGCAGCCGCAGCTCGGAGGAGCAGGCGGCGGCCAGGTCGGCGAGGGTGCGCAGCTGCTCGGCGGTCCAGGCCCGGGGCTTGCTGTCGATCGCGCAGAGCGAGCCGAGGACCCGGCCGTTCAGGTCGGTCAGCGGGATGCCGGCGTACGCGACCACGCCCAGGTCCTCAATGGCCAGGTTCCGGCGGACCCGCGGGTAGAGCCGGGCGTCCGGCAGCACCATCGGCACCTCGAGGTCGACCACGTGCTGGCAGAACGAGTGGCTCAGCGGGGTCTGCCGCCGGCCGGCCCACGGCTCGGGGAGGCCGACCGCGCCGGGGAAGAACTGCCGCTCCGGCGAGACCAGCGAGACCAGCGCGACCGGTACGTCGAGCAGGTCGCTGACCAGCCGGGCGAACCGGTCGAAGGCCTCGTCGGGCGCGGCGTCCAGCCGGGTCTCGGCGAGTGCCCGCAGCCGCTCCGGCTCGGTGAGCGCCGGGATGGGCGCAGCCGGACGTTCGGCGGTTTCCTCGGTCATCGGCCACCTGTCTGCGGGCGGGGGAGCGCCGGACGACGCTCCGTCATCGGTTATACCCGGCGGTGCGGTCCGGCATCTCGGCCGAACCGCAGTCGTCAAGGTCACGTTGCCCGCGTACCGGGGCGATTCACCAGGTATGACCGGCATATCCGGACACCGCGCGGTCGTCCGCGGGCGCGGACGGTTATCGTCGGCGGTCGTGAAGGTATGGATCCCGCACCGCGCCGGTCACGCCCTCCTCGGTGAGCTGCCCCCGGGCGTCACCGTGGACGTCATGGAGGACCCGGCCCGGTTCCCGTCAGCCCCGGACGATGTGCGGTTCTGGGTGCCGCCGTTCCTCGCCGGTCCCGCCGCCGGCGCCCTGCTGGCCGAGCTGCCCGACCTCGAGGTGGTGCAGCTGCTCTCCGCCGGGGCGGACGCCTGGGTGGGCCGGATGCCCGCGGGCATCACCCTCTGCGACGCCCGCGGGGTGCACGACTCGGCCACCGCCGAGTGGGTGGTCGCCGCCGTCCTGTCCCAGCTGCGCGGCTTCGGTCCGCTGGCCCGGGCCCAGGGGCGTCGCGAGTGGGCGTATGACGAGGTGGCCCCCACCGACGAGCTGGCCGGCAAGCGGGTGCTGATCGTCGGCGCCGGCTCGATCGGCGCGGCGGTCCGGGCCCGACTGGCCCCGTTCGAGGTCACCTTCACCCTGGTCGCCCGCACCGCCCGGCCCGCCGAGGGGGTGCACGGGGTGGACGAGCTGCCCGGCCTGCTGCCGGAGGCGGACGTGGTGGTGCTGCTGGTGCCGCTGACCGAGCAAACCCGCGGCCTGGTCGACGAGAAGTTCCTCGCCGCGATGCCCGACGGCGCGCTGCTGGTCAACGCGGCCCGCGGCCCGGTGGCCCGGACGTCGGCGCTGGTCGCCGAGCTGACCACCGGTCGTCTCCGGGCCGCGCTGGACGTCACCGATCCCGAGCCGCTCCCCGCCGACCATCCCCTGTGGGGGCTGCCGAACGTGCTGCTCACCCCGCACGTCGCCGGCTCGGTGCGCGGCCTCCTGCCGCGGGCGTACCGGCTGGTGGGGGAGCAGCTGCGCCGGTTCGCGGCCGGCGAGCCGCTGGTCAACCGGGTGGTGGACGGCTACTGACCGGGCCGGCTCAGCGGGTGCTGTCGGGGAGCTCCTGACCGGTGGCGGCGATCAGCCGGGGCAGGTCGGCGGCCCGGACGGCGGGCAGCACCAGGCGCTCGCCGTCGTCGAGCCGGACGACCACCCGGCCGCGTTCGTCGGCGGCCAGCTCCGCGACCCGTTCCCAGGCGATCCGGCGCTGCCCGGCGAGCGCCCGCAGCCGCAGCTCGCGCGGGTCGGCCTCGGTGCCGGACCGCCACGCCCAGACCGCGACGGCCAGCGGGATCAGCAGCACCCAGAGCAGCCACCAGCGGGCGGTGGCCAGCGGCAGGGCGCCGATGAACGCGACGATCGCGGCGACCAGGATCGCCTGGTTGGGCCGGAAACGGACGGTGTCGGCGCGACTCACCCCCCGATGATCGCACCTCGGCCCGGCCCGGCTCCGGCCGGGCAGGGAAGCGCCAGGCGGCGGCGGGCGATGTGACCGGCGTCACCGACGCTGACCCGTAACCGCCCTTCGTGGGGAATCGTTTGTCCGCGTGGTCGCGCCGGATCCCCGCCCGCCGCTCCGTCGCACCCACGCCGCCCCCGTCCACCCCGTACCGCCGAGACAACCGCACGTCGCTTCGCAACGCACCGCCCCGTGCCCCCTCACGAAGGCGTCCGCCGTGTCCGTCGCGTACCTCTCCGGCGAGCATCGTCGCCGCCCGTCGCCGCCCGATCTCGTCGTGCTGGCGGTCGGCGCGCTGCTCGTCCTGGCCGGCGCCGCCGGCCTCGTCCCGCCGCCGGCGGCCCTGGCGCTCGCCGTCGCGGTCGGCTCCGCCCTGGCCTGCGTCCGGCTCTCCGGGCTCGCCGGTGCCCGGGCCACCCCGCCCGCGCCGGCCCCGTCCGCCGTCGCGGTGCCGCCCGCCCGGCCCGGCGCCGGTCCACCCGCATCGAGCGACCCGGGATCGCCCCCGGGCGGCGACGCACCGCCCGGCGGCCCCGCCCACCCGCCGGAACGCGTCGACACCCGCGTGCCGACGGCGACCGACCCGAGCCCCCCGCTCGGGCGGCGCGCCGGCCGGGTCGCGGTGTCCCGCCGGGTGGTCGCGATCCTCGACGCGGCGGTGCTGGCGGCCGGGCTCACCGTCGCCGTGCTGCCGCTGACCGAGGCGGCGCACCGGCCGCCGGTCGTGCTGGTCGGGCTGGCCGTCGTCGCCGCGCTCCAGGCCGTCGGCCTGCTCCGGCTGCCCGGACGCCCCCGGCTCGCCGGCCCGCAACGGCTCCGCCGGACCGTGGACGTGGTCGGCCTCGGCGTCAGCCTGATCTTCGCCGGCTGGGTGCTGCTGCCGGCGGGCCAGGTGCCGGCGGTGGCGCGGACCGCGAGCGTCGCCGGCGCGGTCGGGCTGGCGGTGCTCCTCGTCGCCGCGCTGGCCGACCGGCGTCGCCCCCCGGGCGCGGCGCTCTGCCTGTCCGGGGCGGCAGCCACCCTCTCCGGACTGGCCGGTCTCGCGGTGCTGCTGGCCTACCCGGCGCCGGAGCCCGCCGTCCTCACCGTGGTGCCGCCGCTGGTGGCGGGCGCGCTGCTCACCGCCACCGGAGCCCGACGCGCCTCGGCCGGGGAGACCCGTCGGCCCGCCGGGCCGCCCGCGCCCTGGCCCCGGGTGACCGCCCCGGCCGGCATCGCCGCGCTCGCCGCCGGTCACCACCTCTGGGCGGTGGGGGAGTTCACCGCCCCGGCGATCGTGCTCGGGCTGGCGGTGATCCCGCCGATGGTGCTCCAGGAGCTGCTCACCGCCGTGGACCACCGCCGGCGCGCCGAGCGACTCACCGACCGGGAGGCCCGGCTGCGGGAGCTCGTCGGCGGCCTCGACGAGCGGGACCGGCTGGCCCGGACGGTGCGCCGGCTCACCGCCACCGACCAGCTCACCGGCCTGGCCAACCGCCAGGAGCTGCTGCGCGAGCTGGCCGACCGTGGGGCGGGGTCGCCGCCCGGTGCGCTGCTCGTCGTCGACCTGCACGGACTGGGCGCGGTCAACGCCGGATCGGGGCGCGCGGCGGGCGACGAGGTGCTGGTCGAGGTCGCCGGCCGGCTCCGGGCCGGCTGCGGGCCCGGGGACCTGGTGGCCCGGCTGACCGGTGACGTCTTCGCGGTGCTCGCCGACGTCGGGCCGGTGCTGGCGTACGCGCTGGCCACCCGGTTGCTCGCCGCCCTGACCGAGCCGTACCCGCTGCCCGTCGGAGCGGCGCGCCTGCAGGCCAGCGTCGGGCTGGCGGAGACGCCCGGCGGCGAGCCGGAGGACGTGCTGCGCCAGGCGGACCTGGCCCGCCGCCGGGCGGTGCAGCTCGGCCGGGACCGGGTCGAGTGGTACGACGCCTACCTGGAGGAGCAGCTGGTCCGCCGGCTGGACCTGGAGCGCGAGCTGCCCGGGGCGGTCGCCCGGGGCGAGCTGGACCTGGTCTACCAGCCGGTGCTGGACCTCGCGGACCGGCTGCCGGTGGGCACCGAGGCGTTGCTGCGCTGGCGCAGCCCGGTGCTGGGCACGGTGCTCCCCGCCGAGTTGCTGCCGGTCGCCGAGGACCTGGACCTCGTCGGCGAGGTGGGCCGCTGGGTGCTCGACCGCGCCTGCCGGCAGCTCGCCGAGTGGTCCGACGGCGGTCGGGAACTGTGGATGTCGGTGAACGTCGGGCCGCGGGAGCTGGTCGCGCCGGACTTCGTGCCGCGGACCGCCACCGCGCTGGCCGCGTACGGCGTGCCGGCGGAGCGGCTGGTGGTCGAGGTGGCGGAGCCGGCGGTCGCCGCCGAGCTGCCGACCGTGGTGGCCCGGCTGGCCGGGCTCCGGTCGCTGGGCGTGCGGACGGCGCTGGACGACTTCCGGGCCGAACACGCCTCACTGGCCCAGCTTCGCCGGCTCCCGATCGACCTGCTGAAGGTCGGCCCGCACCTGGTCGGGGCGGCCGGCGACGCGCAGCGCCCGCTGATCGAGGTGGTGGTCAGCCTCGGCGACCGGCTGGGGGTGGAGGTGGTGGTCGAGGGGCTGGAGTCCGACGCCCAGGTCGTCGGGGCGCGTCGGGCCGGCTGCCGGTACGGCCAGGGTTTCGCGCTGGCGTGGCCGGCCACCGCGGAGCGGGTGGAGGCGTGGTTCGAGGAGTTCCCGTCGGCGTCGCGGTGAGCGCGGGGTGAGGTGCGCCGTCTCGTCCTGCATCCCGGGCGGCCTGATCGCGTCTAATGGCGACCTCCCCGGCGGATGTCGCCGCGAGCGATATGCCGCTGAGTCATATTTATGCCTCTCAGGTATGTCGTTCACCGCGCACAGTTCTCGCCGGCCGCGACACGCCGCGCCCTCCCCGGCAGGGCCGTGCCCTCCGTCGCGACGCCACCCGCTCCCATCACTTGAAGAATTCTTCAAGTGTTAAAGTCTTCAGGGCGAGGGGGAGGATGTTCATGTCGGTGCCGCTGTACCAGGCCAAGGCCGAGCTGTTCCGCACGCTCGGGCACCCGGTGCGGATCCGGGTCCTGGAACTGCTCCAGGACGGCCCGAAGCCGGTCCGGGACCTGCTCGCGGCCATCGGCGTCGAGGCGTCCAACCTCTCCCAGCAGCTCGCCGTGCTGCGCCGCGCCGGGATGGTCACCTCCCACCGTGACGGTCCCCTGGTCATGTACGCGCTCAGTACCCCCGACGTGGTCGACCTGCTGGCGGCCGGGCGGCGCATCCTCGGCGCGGTCCTCACCGACCGGGACGGCCTCCTCGACGAGCTGCGTGCCTCGGGAGGGGACCGGTGACCGGAGCGGCGTTGGGCCACGTCGCAGGTCCGGCCACCGGCGACGCCGGTAGGGGACGGGGTCGCCGGCAGGGCGACGGGCGCCGGCTGCGGCGCATCGGCGGCCTGCTCCGGAGCCGGGTGTTCGGGCTGCTGCCCGGCCGGGCCGACTGGGCGGCGGCCCGCCGCTCACCCCGGCGGGACCTGCTGGCCGGGCTGACCGTGGCGGTGGTGGCGTTGCCGCTGGCCCTGGCGTTCGGCGTCACCTCCGGGCTGGGCGCCCAGGCCGGGCTGGTCACCGCCGTGGTCGCCGGCGCCGTGGCCGCCGTCTTCGGCGGTTCCAACCTCCAGGTCTCCGGGCCGACCGGGGCGATGACCGTGGTGCTGGTGCCGGTGGTGCAGCGCTTCGGCCCCACCGGCGTGCTCATGGTCGGGGCGATGGCCGGGCTGGTGCTGCTCGCCCTCGCCCTGGCCCGCCTCGGCCGGTACGTCCGCTACCTGCCCACCCCGGTGATCGAGGGCTTCACCGCCGGCATCGCGGTGGTGATCGCCCTGCAACAGGTGCCCGCCGCGCTGGGCGTGACCGACGCCCACGGCGACAAGGTCTGGGCGGTGGCCGCCGACGCGGTCGCCCGGTTCGTCGTACATCCGAAACCGGCGGCCCTCGCGGTGGCCTTCGCCGTCGCGGCGCTGATGCTGCTCGGCGCCCGGTGGCGTCCCGGGCTGCCGTTCTCGTTGCTCGGGGTGGCCGCCGCGACGGTCCTCGCGGAGCTCGCCCCGGTCGACCTGGTCCGCATCGGCGCGCTGCCGCAGGGGCTGCCCGCGCCGTCGCTGGGCTTCCTCGACCCCGGCGCGGTCGGTGTGCTGCTGCCCAGCGCGCTCGCGGTCGCGGCCCTCGCCGCGCTGGAGAGCCTGCTGTCGGCCACCGTCGCCGACGGCATGACCGTCGGCCAGCGGCACGACCCGGACCGGGAGCTCTTCGGCCAGGGCCTGGCCAACCTCGCCTCTCCGCTTTTCGGCGGCATCCCGGCGACCGCCGCCATCGCCCGCACGGCGGTGAACGTCCGGGCCGGGGCGGCCTCGAAGCTGGCCGCCCTCACCCACGCCGTCGCCCTCGCGGCGATCGTGCTGGCCGCCGCGCCGCTGGTCGGCCGGATCCCCCTCGCCGCCCTGGCCGGCGTGCTGCTGGCGACCACCGTGCGGATGGTCGAGGCCGGCTCGCTCTGGGCGCTCGCCCGGGCCACCCGGGGCGACGCTCTCGTGCTGGTGCTCACCTTCGCCGTCACCGTGATCTGGGACCTGGTGACCGCGGTGGCCGTCGGCCTGGCCGTCGCCGTGGTCCTCGCGCTGCGCGCCGTCGCCCGCAGCGCCCGGCTGGAACAGGTTCCCCTCGACCCCGGCGAGCACCGCGCCGAGGAACACGCGCTGCTGGCCGAGCACATCGTGGCGTACCGGCTCGACGGGCCGCTCTTCTTCGCCGCCGCGCACACCTTCCTGCTGGAGCTCTCCGAGGTCGCCGACGTTCGGGTGGTCATCCTGCGGATGTCCCGGGTGACGACGATGGACGCCACCGGGGCGCACGTCCTCGGCGACGCGATCCGCCGGCTGCGGGGACGCGGCATCACCGTGCTGCTCTCCGGCATCACCCCGGGCCACGACCAGGTGCTCAGCACCCTCGGGGTCGCCGACGAGCTGCGCCGCGAGGGGCTGGTCTTCCCGGACACCCCGGCCGCGATCCGCCACGCCCGGACCGTCGCGCTGGCCGGAGCCGACGCCCCCGTGCCGGCCGTCACCGCCTGATCCCGCCGGTCCCTCCCGGTCGGGAACGCCGTCGGCCGGCTGGCGTCCCGCCGGAATCCGGACGGCAGCGGGTCGTCAGCTCGGCAGGGCCCCCAGGCCGGCGAGGAGCTCCCACCGCTCGTCGGCGGACAGCACCGCGTAGGCCGGCTCGTCGAGGCGGTCGGTCTCGGACTCGATCGCCTGCCGCTCCGGCCCGTCGGGCAGCGCGGTGATCTGCTCGACGGTCAGCCCGGCGGCCCGCCACGCCGCCCGGTGTGCGTCGGCGCGGTGGTGGCGCAGCGTCCCGAGCCGGGTGGTCAACAACATGGCTGGCGAGGCGTCGTCCGGCTCGTACGCCGGGGCCATCGCCCGGAACGCCGGCCCGCCGGTGGCGAGGCCGGCCGCCAGCACCCGGCCGACCAGGTCGGCCAGCCGGGGCACCGACGCCAGCCCGGGAAGCAGGCTGGGCCCGGCGGACCACAGCTCCGCGGCGGCCTCGGCGGTCGCCCGCTGCGCGAAGAGCGCCAGCTCCCGGCCCGGCTCGGTGAGGTGCCACGTGCCGTCGGCGTCCACCACGGTCACGCCCTGGGCCAGCTCGGCGGTCATGTCCCCGTCGGTGTAGACCAGGGCGTCGGCCAGGGCCTCCGCCGGCATCGGCCGGGCCAGCACCCCGGAGAAGAAGCTGTTCTCGAAGCCGAGGCTCGCGCCCCGCTCGGCGTAGAACGCCTCCATCCGCGGCCGCGCCGCCCAGCGCGCACCCACGTACACCCGGTCGATGACCGGTCGGATCAGTCGTGCGTAGCTCATGATCGCCTCCCCGACGCCGGACCATACCGTCGGGGCGCGACGTGGGGGGCCGCCTACTCCGGGACGCGGCGGTAGGCGCCGTCGCTGGCCGAGGTGGCCATCGAGGCGTATGCGCGCAGCGCCGCCGACACCGGCCGCTGCCGGTCGGCCGGGGTGTACGGGCGGTCCCGCTTCTCCTCGGCGACCCGGCGGGCCTGGAGCACGTCCTCAGGGACGTTCAGCTCGATGGAGCGCCCCGGGATGTCGATGACGATCTCGTCGCCCTCGCGGACCAGCGCGATCAGCCCGCCGGAGGCCGCCTCGGGGGAGACGTGCCCGATCGACAGGCCGGAGGTGCCGCCGGAGAACCGGCCGTCGGTGAGCAGCGCGCAGGACCGGCCCAGCCCCCGACCCTTCAGGAACGAGGTGGGGTAGAGCATCTCCTGCATGCCCGGGCCGCCCTTCGGGCCCTCGTACCGGATCACCACCACGTCGCCGGCGACCACCTGCTTGGCCAGGATCGCCGACACCGCGTCGTCCTGGGACTCGTAGACCTTCGCCGGGCCGCGGAAGGTCAGGCACTCCTCGGGCACCCCGGCGGTCTTGACCACGCAGCCGTCCGGGGCCAGGTTGCCGTGCAGGATGGCCAGCCCGCCGTCGGCCGAGTACGCGTGCTCGCGGTCCCGCACGCAGCCGCCGGCCGCGTCGGTGTCCAGCGACGACCAGCGGTTGGTGGTGGAGAACGGCTCAGTGGTGCGCACCCCGCCCGGGGCGGCGTGGAACAGCTCGACCGCCTCCGGGGTGGCCGAGCCGCCGCGCACGTCCCAGTCGGCCAGCCACCGGGTGAGCGAGGGGGAGTGGACCGCGTGCACGTCCCGGTTGAGCAGGCCCGCGCGGTCCAGCTCGCCGAGGATGGCCGGGATGCCGCCGGCCCGGTGCACGTCCTCCATGTGGAACTGCGGGGAGTTCGGCGCGACCTTGGCCAGGCAGGGCACCCGGCGGGAGATGGCGTCGATGTCGGCCACGTCGAAGTCGAGCTCGGCCTCCCGGGCGGCGGCGAGCAGGTGCAGGATCGTGTTGGTCGACCCGCCCATGGCCACGTCCAGGGCGACCGCGTTCTCGAAGGCGCTCCGGTTGGCGACGGCGCGGGGCAGCACCGAGGCGTCGTCCCCGTCGTACCAGCGCTTGGCGATCTCCACGGCGGTCCGGCCGGCCTCGACGAAGAGCGACCGGCGGGCGGCGTGGGTGGCCAGCGTCGAGCCGTTGCCCGGCAGCGCCAGGCCGATCGCCTCGGTCAGGCAGTTCATCGAGTTGGCGGTGAACATGCCCGAGCAGGATCCGCAGGTCGGGCAGGCCGAGCGCTCGATCTCGCCGAGCTGGTCGTCGGTGACCGCCTCGTTCGAGGACGCGATCATCGCGTCGATCAGGTCGATCTTGGAGTGCACGATCCCCTCGATCGCCATCGTCTTGCCGGCCTCCATCGGGCCGCCGGAGACGAAGACGGTCGGGATGTTCAGCCGCAGCGCGGCCAGCAGCATCCCGGGGGTGATCTTGTCGCAGTTGGAGATGCAGACCAGGGCGTCCGCGCAGTGCGCGTTGACCATGTACTCCACCGCGTCGGCGATCAGCTCCCGGCTGGGCAGCGAGTAGAGCATGCCGCCGTGGCCCATCGCGATGCCGTCGTCCACCGCGATCGTGTTGAACTCCCGGCCCACGCCGCCGGCCTCGGCCACCGCGTCGGCGACCAGGCCGCCGAGGTCCTTGAGGTGTACGTGACCGGGCACGAACTGGGTGAAACTGTTGGCGATGGCGACGATCGGCTTGCCGAAGTCGTCGTCGGTCATCCCGGTGGCCCGCCACAGGGCCCGGGCGCCGGCCATCGTCCGACCGTGGGTGGAGGTCCTCGACCGCAGCTCAGGCATGCGTACCAGTCTGACACCGGTCTCGCGGCGACCCCCCCGGCACGCGCGCCGTGTCCCAACAGTTGCACACCCGGTGCCCCACGGAGGGCGCCGATCCGGCACAGTTGAGGTCGTGCACTTCCCCCCGGGCATGGTCGCCGTCGCGGTGCTGAGTGGGCTCGTCGCCGCCGTCGCCACCGCGCTGCTGACCGCGTCGGCCCGTCGCCGGGTCGGGCCGCACCGCCAGGCTCACCTGCTGCTCGCCGCCGCGGCCGGGATCGCGCTGCTCACCCTCCTCGTCGGGGTCACCGCCACGCTCGCCGACGGCGAGCACTGGGCCCATCAGCAGGGGCAGCGCACCGGCTTCGCGACCCTGGTCTCGGTCGGTACGGCGCTCTGCGGGCTCGCCCTCGGCGCCGCCCTGCTCCGGCTCCCCGGGACGGCCGCGGCCGGGCCCGCCACCGCCCGGCTGCTCCTCGACGGCCTGATCATGGCCAGCGCGCTCTGGTTCGTCGGCTGGGTGGTCTTCTCCGAACCGACCCGGCTGCTCGGCGCGGCCACCCCGATTGCCTGCGTGCCGATCGCGTTGGCCACGGTGACCGCCGCGCTCACCGCCGGGTTGACCATGATCATGGTCCTGCGGGCCGCCCCGCCCCGGCGCCGGCTCGCCCTGCTCGGCGCCGGTGTCACCGCGGTGACCTGCGGCGGGCTCGGCCTCGCCGCCGGGCTCTGCCAGGCCGGCCCGGGGATGGCGCTGGCCGGCGCGGCGGTGCAGGCGGCGGGGCTGCTGGCCGTCGTCCCGGCGGTGCACCGGGTCGACCCGCCCGGTCAGGTGGACGTCGACCTGATCCGCCGGGACGGCGAGTACGCCTTCGTGCCGATGTTCGCCATGGCCGCCTCGGCGATGTTCCACCTCTTCCAGGGCGGCCGGTTCGACGCGTTCGGCATCGTCGCCGGCAGCGTCGAGGGCTTCGCGCTGGTGGCCCGGCAGTACCTCGCCCTCAACGACGTGCGGGGCTACGCCGGCCGGCTGGCCGCGCGGGAGGCGCACTTCCGTGAGCTGGCGCACACCGACCCACTGACCGGCCTGGCCAACCGGCGCGGGCTGCTGCGGGCGCTGCACCGCTGCGTCGAGGCTGACGTGCCCTGCGTGCTGCTCGGCCTCGACCTGGACGGCTTCAAGAACGTCAACGACATGCGCGGCCACGACGTGGGCGACGTGGTGCTCGCCGAGGTGGGCCGCCGGCTGCGCGGCAACCTGCGCCCGGGCGACCTGGCGGCCCGGCTCGGCGGCGACGAGTTCGCGGTGCTGATGCACGGCTCGACCGACCCCGAGCGGGTCGCCGAGCGGCTGCTCGGGGTGCTGGGCCGCCCGTACGACCAGCCGGAGGGTCCGGTCTTCCTCTCGGTCAGCATCGGGGTGGCCGGGAACTGCGGCGAGCCCGACGTGGAGCTGCTGCTGCGCAACGCCGACCTGGCCCTGCGCTACGCCAAGCAGCGGGGCAAGAACCGGATCGAGCGGTACGACGCCGCGTACGACCAGCTGCTGCGCCGGCGCACCACGCTCGAGCACGAGATGCGCGGGGCGATCGAGCGCGACGAGCTGCGGCTGGCGTTCCAGCCGGTGGCGTCGCTGCCGTCGGTGCGTCCGGTCGGCGCCGAGGCGCTGCTCCGCTGGCACCACCCGGAGCTGGGCAACGTCCGCCCGGACGAGTTCATCCCGCTCGCCGAGGAGTGCGGGATGATCGCCAAGCTGGGCGCCTGGGTGCTGCACCAGGCCTGCTACCAGCTCTCCCGCTGGCTGGCGGACGGCCACGACGTCTGGGTCTCGGTGAACGTCTCCCCGCGCGAGCTGCACGCCCCGGAGTACGTCGTCCAGGTGGCCGACGCGCTGCGCGCGCACCACGTGCCGCCGCAGCGGCTGGTGCTGGAGGTCACCGAGCACGCCGTCGCCACCGACCTCGACGAGCTGATCCGGCGGCTGACCGCGCTGCGGCTCACCGGGGTCCGGATCGCGCTGGACGACTTCGGCGCCGGCTACTCCTCGCTGGGGCAGCTGCGCCGGCTGCCGATCGACATCCTCAAGATCGACCACAGTCTGGTCGCCGAGCACGAGCCGGTGCGTCCCGTCGGTCGGGACGGGCCGGCGTTCGCGCCGATGGTCGACATCGTCATGCGGCTCGGTCACCAGCTCGGGCTGGAGGTGATCGCCGAGGGCGTCACCAACCCGACCGAGCTGGCCGCGGTGGTCGCGGCGGGCTGCCGGTTCGGGCAGGGGGCGCTCTTCGGCTGGGGGGTGCCGGCCGAGCACCTGGAGGCGATGCTGGAGGCGGCGACCTCGCCGGGCGCGCGCCCCGCGCCGCTGCCCCCCGGCCCACCCGCCGCCCCGCGCCGCCCCGCGCCGTCGCCGCTGCTGCCGCGACTGCGGTCGAACCCGCCCGCGGCGACGCCGCCGCTGCCCGCGCCGCGCGCTCCGCAGGAGGATTTTCCGCAGGTGGGAGGGGTCGCTGGTGCCACGTCCGGGTACGACACGCCCACGTCCGTGAACCAAAATGTGGGATCAGTTGACTCATCGCGTGAGATGCGTCAGGCTTAGCCGCATGTCGTCGAACCGGTCGCTGCGAGTACTTACCTGAGCGCACTCTCCCTCATCGAGAGTGCGCTGGCCCCGTGCATCTGCACGTGGGCCGTTTTTATTGCCGTCGGACCCCATCGGGGCGGGCACCGCCCGCGTTGCACTGTGTGAAAGAGCCTCACCCACTCCAGCCGAAGGCCTGAACCGCCATGACGAGACCCACGCCAGAGACCCTCGCCCACTCCGTCCGGCGAGCCCGCCCGGCCTCCGAGCCGGCGAGCGACGCCGACCACGCCCCCACCCCCCGCAACGGGGCCGCACCGGCCGCCCCGGCGGTACGGCAGGCCGCTCCGGCGCAGGTCTCCGGCGCCGGATCGCTGGTGCGCTCGCTCGAGGCGCTCGGCGTCGACGTCGTCTTCGGCATCCCGGGCGGTGCGATCCTGCCGGCGTACGACCCGCTCTACGACTCCACCGTCCGGCACATCCTGGTCCGGCACGAGCAGGGCGCCGGCCACGCCGCCACCGGCTACGCGCAGGCGACCGGGAAGGTCGGCGTCTGCATCGCCACCTCCGGCCCGGGCGCGACCAACCTGGTCACCCCGATCGCCGACGCGTACATGGACTCGGTGCCGATGGTGGCGATCACCGGCCAGGTCGCGCGTCCCTCGATCGGCACGGACGCCTTCCAGGAGGCGGACATCCAGGGCATCACCCTGCCGATCACCAAGCACAACTTCCTGGTGCAGACCCCCGAGGAGATCCCGCAGGTCCTGGCCGAGGCGTTCCACCTGGCCTCGACCGGCCGGCCCGGCCCGGTGCTGGTGGACATCCCCAAGGACGTCCTCCAGGCGCCGACCACCTTCGCCTGGCCGCCCACCCTGGACCTGCCCGGCTACCGGCCGACCCTGCACCCGCACGGCAAGCAGATCCGGGAGGCGGCCCGGCTGATGACCGGCGCCCGCCGCCCCGTGCTCTACGTCGGGGGCGGCGTGCTCAAGGCCGGGGCCACCGACGGGCTGCGCCGGCTGGCGGAGCTGACCGGCATCCCGGTGGTCACCACGCTGATGGCGCTCGGCGCGTTCCCCGACTCGCACCGGCAGCACCTCGGCATGCCGGGCATGCACGGCACCGTCGCCGCGGTCTACGGCCTGCAGAAGGCCGACCTGATCGTGGCGCTCGGCGCCCGCTTCGACGACCGGGTCACCGGCAAGCTGGACTCGTTCGCGCCGGACGCGACCGTGGTGCACGCCGACATCGACCCGGCCGAGATCGGTAAGAACCGGCACGCGGACGTGCCGATCGTCGGCGATGCCCGGCACGTGATCGACGAGCTGATCGCCGCGGTCACCAGCGAGCAGGCGGCCCGGCCGGCCACCGACCTCGGCGACTGGTGGACCCAGCTCGACGACCTGCGCAACCGCTACCCGCTCGGCTACGAGGAGCCGGCCGACGGCACGCTCTCCCCGCAGTACGTCATCAAGCGGCTGGGCGAGATCGCCGGCCCGGACACGATCTTCGTGGCGGGCGTCGGGCAGCACCAGATGTGGGCCAGCCAGTTCATCTCGTACGAGAAGCCGTACACCTGGCTCAACTCGGGGGGCCTCGGCACCATGGGGTATGCGGTGCCGGCGGCGATGGGCGCCAAGGTCGGCAAGCCGGACACGGTGGTCTGGGCGGTGGACGGTGACGGCTGCTTCCAGATGACCAACCAGGAGCTGGCCACCTGCGCGCTGGAGGGCATCCCGGTCAAGATCGCCGTGATCAACAACGGCAACCTGGGCATGGTCCGGCAGTGGCAGACCCTCTTCTACGGCGAGCGCTACTCCAACACCGAGCTGGGCACCCACAAGCACCGCATCCCGGATTTCGTGAAGCTCGCCGAGGCGCTCGGCTGCGTCGGGCTGCGCTGCGAGAACGCCGCCGACGTGGACAAGACCATCGAGGCGGCCATGGCGATCAACGACGCCCCCGTGGTGATCGACTTCGTGGTCGGCAAGGACGCCATGGTCTGGCCGATGGTCGCCGCTGGCACCGGCAACGACGAGATCATGTTCGCCCGGGGCGTCCGCCCCGCCTTCGACGAGGACGAACTCTGATGACGATGCACACCCTCTCCGTGCTGGTGGAGAACAAGCCGGGTGTCCTGGCCCGGGTCTCCGGCCTGTTCTCCCGGCGCGGCTTCAACATCGACAGCCTCGCGGTGGGCGAGACCGAAAACCCGGACGTCTCCCGGATCACCATCGTGGTCAACGCCGAGTCGTCCCCGCTGGAGCAGGTCACCAAGCAGCTCAACAAGCTGGTGAACGTACTCAAGATCGTCGAGCTGGACCCGCAGGTCTCGGTCGCCCGGGAGCTGCTGCTGGTCAAGGTCCGCGCGGACCGCAACGGCCGGGCGCAGGTGCTGGAGACGGTCAACCTGTTCCGCGCCCGGGTGGTCGACGTCGCGCCGGACACGCTGACCATCGAGGCCACCGGCACCCCCGACAAGCTCGACGCGCTGCTGCGCGACCTCGAACCGTTCGGCATCAAGGAGATGGTCCAGTCCGGCACGGTGGCGATCGGGCGCGGCTCGCGCTCCATCACCGCCGGGCCCGCGCTGCGCGCCGCCTGACCACCACACAAGTCCCCGACGGGCCGCTGCGGACCGCCGTACGAAAGGAAGTCAATGAGCGTTGAGGTGTACTACGACGACGACGCCGACCTGGGCCTGATCCAGGGCCGCAAGGTCGCCGTGATCGGGTACGGCAGCCAGGGCCACGCCCACGCGCTGTCGCTGCGTGACTCCGGCGTCGACGTGGTGATCGGCCTGCCCGCCGGTTCGAAGAGCCGGCCGAAGGCCGAGGAGCAGGGCCTGCGGGTGCTCACCCCGGCCGAGGCGGCGGCCGAGGCCGACGTGATCATGATCCTGGCGCCGGACACCGCGCAGCGGGCCCTCTACGCCGAGGCGATCGCCCCGAACCTGGCCCCCGGCAAGGCCCTCTTCTTCGGCCACGGCTTCAACATCCGGTACGGCCTGATCACCCCGCCGGCCGACGTGGACGTGGCGATGGTCGCCCCGAAGGGCCCGGGTCACCTGGTCCGCCGCCAGTACGTCGACGGCAAGGGCGTGCCCTGCCTGGTCGCCGTCGAGCAGGACGCCAGCGGCACCGCGTTCCAGCTCGCCCTGTCGTACGCCAAGGGCATCGGCGGCACCCGGGCCGGCGCCATCCGGACCACCTTCACCGAGGAGACCGAGACCGACCTCTTCGGCGAGCAGGCGGTGCTCTGCGGCGGCGCGGCGGCGCTGGTGCAGACCGGTTTCGAGGTGCTCACCGAGGCCGGCTACGCCCCCGAGGTGGCCTACTTCGAGTGCCTGCACGAGCTGAAGCTGATCGTCGACCTGATGTACGAGGGCGGCATCGCCCGGATGCGCTACAGCGTCTCCGACACCGCCGAGTACGGCGACCTCTCCCGCGGCCCGCGGGTCATCGACTCCCGGGTGAAGGAGGAGATGCGCAAGATCCTCGGCGAGATCCAGTCCGGTGAGTTCGCCCGCGAGTGGGTGGCCGAGGACGAGGCCGGCCGGCCGAACTTCGCCAAGTGGCGGGCCGAGGGCGCGGCGCACCCGATCGAGGAGACCGGCCAGAAGCTGCGCGCCATGATGAGCTGGGTGGACCGGCCGATCACCGAGACCGCCTGACCCGCACGGTGGCGGGTCCGGCGCTCTCCCCGGCGCCGGGCCCGCCACCGCCTGCGTTCCGCCCCTGTTCAGCCCCGGGACATGTCGGGTTTGTGAGGGCACTCACCCCGCCGTCCCGGTCACGCCGGCCGGCCCGCGCCCTACGATCCCAGGTAGGTGCGTAGCCGGCACCTGACGGCCATGGCACGGCTCACCGCAGGGCGCAGCGCGGCGCCCCCCGCCGCAGCCGACCGCTCTGACGACATCTACGAGGACCAATGAATCCTGTCGTACTGATCGCCGAAGAACTCGCTCCCGCCGCCATCGAGGTGCTCGCGCACGACTTCGACGTCCGCCACGTCGACGGCACCGACCGCCCGGCCCTGCTCTCCGCGCTCGCCGAGGCCGACGCGGTGATCGTGCGCAGCGCGACCCAGATCGACGCCGAGGCGATCGCCGCCGCGCCGCGCCTGAAGGTGGTCGCCCGGGCCGGCGTCGGCCTGGACAACGTCGAGGTGCCGGCCGCCACCGCGCGGGGCGTCATGGTCGTCAACGCCCCCACCTCCAACATCGTCTCCGCCGCCGAGCAGGCCGTCGCGCTGCTGCTCGCCGTCGCGCGGAACACCGCCGCGGCCAGCGCCGCGCTGAAGGCGGGGGAGTGGAAGCGGTCCAAGTACACCGGCGTCGAGCTGCAGGGCAAGACCGTCGGCGTGGTCGGCCTCGGCCGCATCGGCGTGCTCTTCGCGCAGCGGATTGCCGCGTTCGGCACCCGGCTGATCGCGTACGACCCCTACATCCAGCCGGCCCGCGCCGCGCAGCTCGGGGTCCGCCTGGTCGGGCTGGAGGAGCTGCTGCGGGAGGCCGACTTCATCTCCATCCACCTGCCCAAGACCCCGGAGACCGTGGGCCTGATCGGCGAGAAGGAGCTGGCGATCGTCAAGCCGGGCGTCCGGATCGTCAACGCCGCCCGCGGCGGCCTGGTCGACGAGCAGGCCCTGGCCGACGCGATCGCCGAGGGCCGGGTCGCCGGCGCCGGCGTCGACGTGTACGCCAAGGAGCCCTGCACCTCCTCGCCGCTGTTCGCCTTCGACAACGTGGTGGCCACCCCGCACCTGGGCGCCTCCACCCACGAGGCGCAGGACAAGGCCGGCCTGGCCGTGGCCAAGAGCGTCAAGCTGGCGCTCCAGGGCGAGTTCGTGCCGGACGCGGTGAACGTGCAGGCCGGCGGCGTGGTCGCCGAGGACGTCCGCCCGCTGCTGCCGCTGGCCGAGAAGCTCGGCCGGGCCTTCACCGCGGTGGCCGGCGGGGTGGCCGCCAGCGTCACCGTCGAGGTCCGCGGCGAGATCGTCAACCACGACGTCTCGGTGCTCAAGCTCGCCGCCACCAAGGGCCTGTTCAGCTCGGTGGTGGAGGAGCAGGTCACCTACGTCAACGCGCCGCACCTGGCGGCGGAGCGGGGCGTCGAGGTGACCCTGACGACCCAGCCCGAGACGGTCGACCACGCCAACCTGGTGACCGTCCGCGGCGCGCTGCCGGACGGCCGTACGGTCAGCGTCTCCGGCACGGTGACCCAGACCGGCACCCGGGACGTCATCAAGCTGACCGAGGTGGACGGTTTCGACGTGGAGATCGGCGCGGAGGGCATCCTCGTCTTCCTGCGCTACGTCGACCGGCCGGGCGTGGTCGGCACCGTCGGCACCCTGCTCGGCGAGGCCGGCGTCAACATCGCCGCGATGCAGGTGGCCCGCCGGGAGGCCGGCGGCGAGACGCTGATGACGCTCACCGTCGACCAGGCGCTCGGCGCGGACCTGCTCAGCTCGGCGGCCGACTCGATCGGCGCGGTCGCGGCCAGCGCGGCCGACCTGCGCGACGAGTAGTCCGCGCGCGACACCTCGGGGGCCCGGCCGACACGGCCGGGCCCCTCGTCGTACCGCGACCAGGGGTCAGGGGATGACGCGGGCCGGCGGTGGGTAGACCGAGCCGTCCTGGGCGTCGAAGAGCATCAGGCCGTGCTCACCGGCCAGCCGCTCGATGTCGAGCAGAACCTGGTCCTCGCAGGTCGGGAAGAGGTTCAGCTCCACGTGGTCGGCGGCCGCGTGCAGCGGGGTGACCTCCCACGGGCTGCCCGGACCGGCCTGACGGTCGGGATAGGCGGCGGTGATCGCCCGGTAGAAGCCGACCACCCTGGGATCGGGGTGACGGTCGCCGTGCCGCCCCTCGCGGCACCGCTGCACCGCTGCCCGCACCTCGGCGGGCGTGGCCCCTTCCGGCAGGGCCCACACGCTCAGATCGAAACTCACGGCGGACAGCGTGCCATCCCGGGTCCGCGCCGTCACCCCTGCCCCGCCGCAGGCCAGTGGCGGACTGGTCGATTCGGGGATCGCGACGGTCCGCTGTGGAGACTCTTGCGTCGAGTTGCGTCGATTCGCTAGCGTACCGGTGCGGTCGCTGGCGGAGTCGTGGCGTCGGCCCGTCTTCGGGTGGCGTGGTCGGACGTCCGGCCCACCGGTCCGCACCCCTCGATTGCGCGAGCCACGCGCACTCGTCGCTGACCGGCCCCCACGGTCGTTGCCGAGACCGTGGGGGCCGATCGCGGAACAGCGCGCGACCCCGCGCCCAGCCACCCGCCACCTCCACACCGCGCGCGGCCGTGCTGCGACAACGGCCGATCGGGGCGGGGAGCGCGGCGCGGACCGGTCAGCGGCGGCGGTGGGCGAAGAGCGCCCGGTAGTCCGAGCCGGTGCGGAACCAGGCCAGCCCGGCCGGGCCGGCGGCGTAGAGCGCGGTGGCGTAGGCGTCGGCCACAGCGAGGTCCGGGCCGACGACGGTGGCGGCGACCAGCTGGTCGGCGGGCTCCCCGGTGTGCGGATCCACCACGTGGCCCCGGCGACCGGTGACCCCGGAGGTGCCCACCGCCCCGGCGGTCATCTCCAGCACCAGCGGGGCGCGGCGGGCGTCGGTCGGATGGTGCACCGCCACGCGCCACGGGCCGCCGTGCGCGGCGTGGCCGCGTACCACCAGGTCGGCGCCGCTGAGCACGGCGTAGTCGTGGATGCCGGCGGCGCGCAGCCGGGCCGCGGCCCGCTCCACGGCCCAGCCGCCGAGCAGGCCGCCCGGGTCGAAGCCGCCCGGCACCGCCCAGGCGTCGAACCAGCCGTCGGTGGCCGCGCGCATCGCGGCGCAGCGGCCCACCAGGTCGGCCAGCGGGGGGTACGACTCGGGGGTGATCTCGCCGCGCCGCAGCTTCGAGACCAGGCTGTCCGGCCGGGTCGGCCCGTAGGTGAGGTCGATGGCGCGCAGCTCGGCCACGGCGTCCCGGAGCGCCTCCCCGACGAGCCGGCGGCCGAGCCATTCGGGCGCGTTGAGCAGCAGCGAGTACTCGGCGGTGGAGGTGCGGACGGTGTGCTGGGCGGTGATCCGGTCGCCGGCCGTCCCGGCGGACCGGTCCAGCCGGTGACTGCGGGTGCCGAGCCGCAGGTCGGGGCGGCGGCTGCCGAACGCGCCCTGGTCGATCCACCGGGTCCGGGCCTGCTCGTCGACCCATCGGCCCCGTGGCTGCTCGTCGATCCGCATCACACCTGCTCCCTCGCTGACGACGCCGCAGCGCCGCGGCGAAGCCGGTCACGGGCCCCCGTGACCCGTTCCCCACCGACCCTAGGCAGTGGAGTTGACCGCACCATGAATGCCACCTGGGAGCCTGCTGAGCATTCGAATTTCCCGCATGCTGGAAGACGCGTACCGGGAGACGGGACGTCGACGTACGGTTCACGGGAACGACGAGGTGAGGAGCGACAGGTGGCACGGATCGCGGTGGTGGCCGGCGACGGGATCGGACCCGAGGTGGTCGCGCAGGCCCGCAAGGTCATCGACGCCGTGCTTCCCGGAGTCCAGGCCACCGAGTACGATCTCGGCGCCGCACGCTACCACCGCACCGGCGAGGTGCTGCCCGACTCCGTGCTGGCCGAGCTGGCCGGGCACGACGCCATTCTGCTGGGCGCGGTCGGCGACCCGACCGTCCCGCCGGGGGTGCTGGAGCGGGGTCTGCTGCTCAAGCTCCGGTTCGCCTTCGACCAGTACGTGAACCTCCGCCCGTCCCGGCTCTGGCCGGGGGTCTCCGGGCCGCTGGCCACCGTGAAGCCCGGCGAGGTCGACCTGGTGGTCGTCCGCGAGGGCACCGAGGGCCTGTACGCCGGCGCCGGCGGCTCGCTGCACCGGGACACCCCGGCCGAGGTCGCCACCGAGGAGAGCCTGAACACCCGGCACGGCGTCGAGCGGGTGATCCGGGACGCCTTCGCCCGGGCCCGCCGCCGCGAGCGGCGCAAGGTCACCCTGGTGCACAAGACCAACGTGCTCACCCACGCCGGTTCGCTCTGGGCCCGCGCCTTCGCGGCGGTCGCTGCCGAGCACCCCGACGTCACCACCGAGTACCAGCACGTCGACGCGGCCGCGATGTTCCTGGTCACCCAGCCCCAGCGGTACGACGTGGTGGTCACCGACAACCTCTTCGGCGACATCCTCACCGACATCGCCGCCGCGGTCACCGGCGGCATCGGCCTGGCCGCCAGCGGCTGCATCAACCCCGCCGGGACGTACCCGTCGATGTTCGAGCCGGTGCATGGCTCGGCCCCGGACATCGCCGGCAAGGGCGTCGCCGACCCGGTGGCCGCGGTGCTCTCCGCCGCGCTCCTGCTCGACCAGCTCGGCCACGCCGACGCCGCGGCGCGGGTCACCGCCGCGGTCGGCACCGAGCTGGCCGGCCGGACCCCGGGCGTGCCGCTGCGCACCGCCGAGGTCGGTGACCGGCTCGCCGGGTACGCCGTAGCCTGATCCGGGCCGTCCGCCGGCCCGGATCCGGGCCGCCAGACCCGCTCCGGGCCCACCTCGCGACGTCCTCCGTGACGGCGCGACCGCGATCGTGCCCGCCATTCGGCGCGCTCGATCTGCCGGGGCGGAGCTATCCGCTGAACGACCGTTCGGGGTAAGTTTCTGGCACCAGATCCGGCGTGCGGTCCCGCATGTCGTCAACCCGCAGGGAGGTCAGCGCGATGAGCGGTGGTGACAAGCTCGAATTCGAGATCCGTCCGAATCCCGCGCCGGTATCCGCCGCCGATCGGGCCGCCCTGCTGGCCAACCCCGGTTTCGGCCGGGTCTTCACCGACCACATGGTGACGATCCGGTACGCCGACGGGAAGGGTTGGTACGACGCCCGGGTCGAGGCCCGTGGACCGATCCCGATGGATCCGGCGAGCGCGGTGCTGCACTACGCGCAGGAGATCTTCGAGGGGCTCAAGGCGTACCGGACCGCCGAGGGCGCGGTGACGATGTTCCGCCCGGAGGCCAACGCCGCCCGCTTCGCCGCCTCCGCCCAGCGGCTGGCGATGCCCGAGCTGCCGCGGGAGACGTTCGTCGAGTCGCTGCGCCGGCTGGTGGAGATCGACCGGGAGTGGATCCCCGAGCACGAGGACGCCAGCCTCTACCTGCGCCCGTTCATGTTCGCCAGCGAGGTCTTCCTCGGCGTCCGGCCGGCCAACGAGTACCTCTACGTGGTCATCGCCTCCCCGGCCGGGGCGTACTTCTCCGGCGGGGTCAAGCCGATCACGGTCTGGGTCTCCCCGGACTACACCCGGGCCGCCCCGGGCGGCACCGGCGCCGCGAAGTGCGGCGGCAACTACGCCGCCTCGCTGGTCGCGCAGGCGGAGGCGATCGAGGCGGGCTGCGACCAGGTGGTCTTCCTGGACGCGGTGGAGCGCCGGTTCATCGACGAGCTGGGCGGCATGAACGTCTTCTTCGTCTACGACGACAACACCCTGGTCACCCCGCCGCTGACCGGCACCATCCTGCCGGGCATCACCCGCGACGCGATCCTCACCCTGGGCGCCGCGGCCGGGCACCGGATCGAGGAGCGGCCGATCAGCTTCGCCGACTGGCAGGCGGACGCGGCCAGCGGGCGGCTGCGCGAGGTCTTCGCCTGCGGCACCGCCGCGGTGATCACCCCGATCGGTCAGGTGCGCTTCCCCGACGGCGAGTTCCTGGTCGGCGGCGGCGAGCCGGGTCGCTCCACCATGGCGCTGCGGCAGCAGCTGGTGGACATCCAGCGCGGCCGGGTCGAGGACCCGTACGGCTGGGTGCGGCAGGTGCTCTGACCCGGCCCTCGGCCACCCGCGCGAATTCCACAACGGCCGGCACCGTCCACGACGGTGCCGGCCGTTCGCGTTCGCCCGGCCCGCGGGCGCGTCGGCTCGAAGTGTCACCGGTGATGGGAAGCCGCGGGGTTGCCGGGGCGTTCCTATGAAGCTGATGACGTAAACGATTCGCCGGCCCGGCCGCTGCCGCCCATCACTCCCGGCCCGCTCGCGAGCGCCGGCCCGTCCAGGCCCTGAATCGTCTGCGTCATCAGCTTCATAGGGAGTGCGGAGACCAACCGCCGCCGCGAGGGCCGCGGCCCTCGCCGCCGTTCGGGCCGGTGGCGAGGCGGAACAGTCGAGCCGCGGCCGGGTGCCGACGCCGCGGCGGGATTCAGTCGAGCAGGTGGTCGCGGAGGGCGGCGAGCTGCGCGTCGGTGACCCCGGCGTGGCGCAGGTAGCCCTCCACCGAGCCGTACCCCACGCGCAGCTCCGTGAGGAAGAGCGTCATCGCCTCGGCGGGGGAGGCGAGGAACGGCGGGGGCAGCTCCTCGGCCGCCGGGGTGGTGGCGGCGACCCAGGCGCTGAACCGCGCCGAGGCCTCGGTGCTCAACGCGTAGTCGGTGGCGATGTCGGCGTCGGCGACCCCGAGCACGGCGAGGGTGAGGGCACAGACGATGCCGGTCCGGTCCTTGCCGGCGACGCAGTGCACCACCACCGGCGCGTTGGCGCTGTCGGCGATCAGGCCGACCGCCTCGGCCAGCCCGGCGGTGCCGGTCTCGGCCAGGTCCGCGTACCGGTCGGCGAGGTAGCGGGCGAGGGTCTGGGCAGGGTCGTACCGGATCCCGGCCCAGTCCCGGTGCTCCGGGTGGATGTGCCGGTAGGTGAGCCCGTCGTACGCGGGCACCCGGCCGTCCCGCTCCACCTCGGTGGGACGGCGCAGATCGATGACGGTCCGGATGCCGAGGGCGGTGAACGCCTCCCGGTCGGTCTCGTCGATCCGGTGCAGCGAGTCGGAGCGGTAGAGCCGGCCCCGGCGGACGGTACGCCCGTCGTGGCCGGTGTGTCCGCCGACGTCGCGGAAGTTGAAAAGGGCGGGGAACGGGCTGGTCTCGGTGGCGTCCACCCTTGACACGGTAACGGCCGGTGGGGCGTCGCCCCACCGGCCGTTCTGCCCGATCATTGGACCAGGCTGCCGAGTCGTCAGACCCGCGCCGGGCCGTCCGGCGGCAGCGCGGAGTAGTTCTCGCCGTAGTAGCCGCCGAGCTTGTCCCGGTAGGCCGGGTCGGCGTGGCTCGACTCGTCGTACTCCGGGGCGGCCTTGATCTGGTCCTTCTCCCGGTCGACGTAGACCTTGCGCTCGTCGTGGTCGACGTGGCTCACGGTGCCGGCCGGCAGCATGACCTTCTTGCCGAAGATCCACGGGCCGGTGTCGACCACCAGGTAGCTGTCGTTGACCTCGTGACTGGCGCTGTCGATCTTGCCGATGCTGCCGTCGGTGGCCTCGACCTTGTAGCCCACCAGGTCGGCGCTGGCGATGCCCGCCTCGTCCCGGTAGCGCCACGGGTCGAACGCGCCGGCCGGCGCGCCGCCGGCGACGGTGCCCTGACCGCCGTCGATCATCGGGTCGGTGGTGCCGTGCGTCGTGTGCGGATCAAGCCTGTCCATGAGGGATACTCCTGTCCCGACTGTCGTAGTCGTCGTGGAGAGTGCGTTTTCCGCTGTCACAGGTACTTCTACCCACCTGTCGGTTTTCCAACCACGAGACGGCGAAGGGCCGGCGCCGCGGTCGCGGCACCGGCCCTTGGTTCGTACGGCTCAGCCGAGCGCGGCCTCCGCGTCGAGGGCCACCGCGGCGGCGTGCACGACGGCGGCGATCCGCAGCCCCTCGTGCACCTGCTCCCGGGTGAACCCGGTGCCGCGCAGGGTCTTCTCGTGCGACTCCAGGCAGACGCCGCAGCCGGTGATCGCCGAGACGGCGAGGCACCAGAGCTCGAAGTCGGCCTTCTCCACGCCGGGCCGGGCGATGATCTGCATCCGCAGCCGGGCCGGCATCGAGGCGTACTGCTCGTCGCCGATCAGGTGCTTGGCCCGGTAGTAGACGTTGTTCATCGCCATGATCGTGGCGGCGCCCTTGGCCGCCTCGATCGCCTCCGGCTTGAGCTGGGTGGCCGCCTCGGCGGCGATCTCCCGCAGCACCATCGGGTTGCGGGCCGCCACCGCGCAGGCCAGGGCGGTGCCCCAGGCCTGCAACGACGTCAGCGTGGAGGTGCTGATGGTCGAGCCGAGGTTGAGCTTGATGTCCTTGGCGTACTCGGGCAGGGCCGCCTTGACCGCGTCCAGACCCATGTCAGGCCCCGGCCCCGGCGAGCAGCGCGTTGGCGTCGAGGGTCGCGCCACCCTTGTTCCAGTTGCACGGGCAGAGCTCGTCCGTCTGCAGCGCGTCGAGCACCCGCAGCACCTCGGAGACGTTCCGGCCCACGGAGCCGGCGGTCACCATGGCGAACTGGATCTCGTTGTCCGGGTCGACGATGAAGGTGGCCCGCTGGGCGACGCCGTCCTCGCCGAGCACGCCGCAGTCGGCGGTCAGCTCGCGCTTGATGTCGCTGAGCATCGGGAAGGGCAGCTCGCGCAGGTCCGGGTGGTCCTTGCGCCAGGCGTAGTGGACGAACTCGTTGTCCACCGAGACGCCGAGCACCTGGGCGTCGCGGTCGGCGAAATCGCAATTGAGGCGACCGAACTCGGCGATCTCCGTCGGGCAGATGAAGGTGAAGTCCTTCGGCCAGAAGAAGACCACCCGCCACTTGCCCTCGTGGGACTTGTGGTTGATCGTCTCGAACGCCTTGTCGGCGTCGAGCGACACGCAGGCGGTGAGTTCGTACTCAGGGAAGCGGTCACCGACAGTGAGCACGGGTCCTCCTTGCAGCGGCTTGTCAGCGGCGCGAGGCCGGTAACTGGATCGGTTCCAGATACTTCCGCAGCGATGTTTCCGCCTGGTGGCGGCCGGGTGACTTGTGAAGCCGATCACGACGGGCGGGTTCCGCCCCGACCCCGGCCGTCGATCAGGTATCGGCCACCCTCCGTCACTGTCCCGATATGTGGATTGTGCCTCCCAAAACCAGGGTCGAGGTGGCAAAGTAGCGATCGTGACCAGCTCCGTCCTGATTATTGGCAGCTAGCGCGCCGGCTTCCCCTCTCGCCGAGCGCGCAGACCTCCCGCATCCCGCGGGGGGTCTTTTTGTTGCTTCCGCCGTGGTTCGAGAAGAGGACTTCCATGACCTTCCAGGTGTACGACACGACGCTGCGCGACGGCGCCCAGCGCGAGGGGCTCAGCTACTCGGTCGTCGACAAGCTCGCCGTGGCCCGGCTGCTCGACGAGTTCGGCGTCGGCTTCATCGAGGGCGGCTGGCCGGGCGCCGTGCCGAAGGACACCGAGTTCTTCCGCCGGGCGCGCACCGAACTGGAGCTGCGGCACGCGATCCTGGTCGCCTTCGGCGCCACCCGCAAGGCCGGCGTCGCCGTCGACGCCGACCCGCAGGTGCGCGGCCTGCTGGACGCGCAGACCCCGGCGGTCGCCCTGGTCGCCAAGGCCGACATCCGGCACGTGGAGCGGGCTCTGCGCACCAGCGGCGCGGAGAACCTCGCGATGATCCACGACACGGTGACCCACCTGGTGAAGGAGGGGCGGCGGGTCTTCGTCGACGGCGAGCACTTCTTCGACGGGTGGCGACACGACCCGGCGTACACCGCCGCGGTGGTGGAGGCGGCGCTGGCCGCCGGCGCCGAGCGGATGGTGCTCTGCGACACCAACGGCGGCATGCTGCCGTCCCAGGTCACCGCCGCCATCGCCGAGCTGACCGCGCGGGTCGGCGTCGGCCCGGAGCTGTTCGGCATGCACGCGCAGAACGACACCGCCTGCGCGGTGGCCAACACCATCGCCGCCGTCGAGGCCGGGGTACGGCACTTCCAGGGCACCGCCAACGGGTACGGCGAGCGCCCCGGCAACGCCGACATCTTCGCGGTCGTCGCCAACCTCCAGCTCAAGCTCGGGCTGCCCGTCCTCCCGGACGGCTGCCTGGAACAGATGGTGCGGGTCTCGCACGCCATCGCCGAGATCGCCAACATCGCCCCCGACACCCACCAGGCGTACGCCGGGGCCGCCGCCTTCGCCCACAAGGCGGGGCTGCACGCGAGCGCGATCAAGGTCGACCCGTTGCTCTACAACCACGTGGACCCGGCGGTGGTGGGCAACGACATGCGGATCCTGGTGACCGAGATGGCCGGCCGGGCCAGCGTCGAGCTCAAGAGCCGCGAGCTGGGCCTGGACCTGGCCGGCCATCCGGACGCGCTGTCGAGGGTGACCAAGCGGGTCAAGGAGCTGGAGGCGGGCGGCTGGTCGTTCGAGGCGGCCGACGCCTCGTTCGAGCTGCTGGTCCGCTCCGAGCTGCCGGACCGGGCGGCACCCCGGCCGTTCGCCCTGGAGTCCTACCGGGTGATCGTCGAACACCGGGAGGACGGCGCGGTGGTCTCCGAGGCCACGGTCAAGATCCGGGTACGCGGCGAGCGGGTGATCGCCACCGCCGAGGGGAACGGTCCGGTCAACGCCCTGGACGAGGCGCTGCGGGTCGGGCTGGCCCGGCACTACCCGGAGCTGCGCGACTTCGAGCTGGCCGACTACAAGGTCCGCATCCTGGAGGGCAGCCACGGCACCGGCGCGGTGACCCGGGTGCTGGTGGAGACCGCCGGCGCCGGGGGCCGCGACTGGACCACGGTGGGGGTCCACCCCAACGTGGTCGAGGCCTCCTGGCACGCCCTGGTCGATTCGCTCACCTACGGTCTCGACCGCGCCCGGGTGTGACGCTGGTCAGGTGGCGGGCAGGCGGAGTTCGGCGAGGACGGCGCGGTGGTCGCTGCCGGGGAGACCGTGCACGGTGACCGACCGGACGGCGATGCGGCGGTCGGCCAGGACGTGGTCGATGGTGACCGGCGGGATCAGGTCGCCGTCGTAGGGGCCCCAGGTGCCGGCCAGGCCGGCACCGGCCTGATCGGCGGCGTCGACGTACCCGGTGCGGATGAGGGCGCGGAGCGGGGTGTGGTCGAGGGTGGCGTTGAAGTCCCCGGCCAGGATGCTCAGCCTCTCGTCCGGGGTGGCCGGCGGCTGCGCCCGCAGGTCGGTCCACCAGTCCGGGACCACCTCGACGGCGTACGGGGCGGCCGGGTGCGCCGACTCGACCCGGAGCGGCGGCGCGCCCGGCACGATGAGGGTTCCGTAGGCCTGGCTGAAGAAGAAACCCTGGTTGCGGCGCACCCCCGCCTCGGTGATCGGGAACCGGGCGTAGAGGCCCGAGCCGGTGGTGCCCAGCTCGGGGTTGAGCTGCCGGTGGGGCAGCAG
The DNA here is from genome assembly GCF_004217615.1 of Micromonospora kangleipakensis. Classification (NCBI taxonomy): domain Bacteria; kingdom Bacillati; phylum Actinomycetota; class Actinomycetes; order Micromonosporales; family Micromonosporaceae; genus Micromonospora; species Micromonospora kangleipakensis. The sequence continues at coordinate 2,360,728 of NZ_SHLD01000001.1, forward strand.
CTCGGCCAGCCCCAGCCGATCCAGCTCGGCGGCTATCCCCGGGGTGAACTCCTGCACGGTCAGCACGTCCACCCGGTGCGCGCGGACCAGGTCGACCAGGGTGGGCGGGTCGGCGCTGCCCTTGAGCAGGTTGGCGGTGAGCAGCCGCAGGGTGGGCCCGCCGACCGTCGGCTGCCCGGAGGCGAACGCGCGGGGCGTCACCACGCCGACCAGCGCCAGCGCCGCGACGGCCGCGACGACCGCGGGCCAGCGGCGCCGCAGGGCGAGCGCCAGCACGAGCGGGGCCAGCGTCCCGATGGCAACGTACGGGGTGAAGGCGACCGCCTGCACCAGCGGCCCGCGTTCCAGCCCGGCGAGCCGGAGCAGCGCCCAGGCCGCCCCTGGCCCGACGCCGAGCCAGCAGGCCGCCGTCGCCGCCCGGGCCTGCCATTCGACCCGCCGCTGAGGCGTCCCCGTGGCCACCACGTCCACGCTACCGGTCGACGCGTCAGTCTGTTGCCCGCCGCCGACCGACGATCCGCTCCACGTGCCGCCCGGTGGCGAGACCTCGGTCGCCCCACGGACCCTGACCCCCGACGCCATCTTCGCCCGGACCCGCAGCTCGTCCGGCAACCCGTCGGACCGGCCGTTCCACATCGTCATCGCCAACTGAGCGACGCACCGAACGTGCTGGCCCCGCCCCGGCGCGGGCCGGTGCCGTCCGGGCCCACCTGCGTCGGGCCGTACCGTCCGCGCCGTTACGGGCCGGTCGGGGGAGTTGTCCCGATTCGGGCGACAAAGGGCCGCTGAGGGCTGATAATCCGACGTTTGCGCACCGCCGGCACGGGAAGCAAGCACCGTGACGGACATCTCGGACACCCTGGCCAGCGTGCCCAGCCCGGTCGATGCCGACGCGAGCGGCGTCGAGCTGGATCAGACCCTCTTCGAGGTCAAACGCGTGATCGTGGGGCAGGATCGGCTCGTCGAACGCCTGCTCACAGCCCTGATCGCCGAGGGGCACTGCCTCCTTGAGGGTGTGCCCGGCGTCGCGAAGACGCTCGCCGCCCAGACTCTCGCCCGGGTCGTCGGGGGCAGCTTCTCCCGGATCCAGTTCACCCCCGACCTGGTCCCCTCGGACATCGTCGGCACCCGCATCTACCGCGCCTCCACGGAGACCTTCGACGTCGAGCTCGGTCCGATCATGGCCAACCTGGTCCTCGCCGACGAGATCAACCGGGCCCCGGCCAAGGTGCAGTCGGCGCTGCTGGAGGCGATGGCCGAGCGGCAGGTCTCGCTCGGCGGGCGGAGCTGGCCGGTCCCCGACCCGTTCCTGGTGCTGGCCACCCAGAACCCGATCGAGTCGGAGGGCGTCTACCAGCTTCCCGAGGCGCAGCGCGACCGGTTCCTGATGAAGGTCGTCGTCGACTACCCGAGCGACGCCGACGAGCTGGCCATCCTCTACCGGATGAGCGCCGACCGGCCCAGCCCCCGGCAGGTGCTCGACCCGCCCCGGCTGCGCGAGCTGCAGCGGCGCGCCGGCCACATCTTCGTGCACCACGCGCTGGCCGAGTACGTCGTCCGGCTCATCCTGTCCACCCGGGACCCGGGCCGGTTCGGGCTGCCCGAGATCGCGCCGCTGCTGGCGTACGGGGCGAGTCCCCGGGCCACCCTCGGCCTGGTCGCCGCCGCCCGGGCCCAGGCGCTGCTGCGCGGGCGCGAGTACGTGCTGCCGGAGGACGTCCGGGAGCTGGCGGTGGACGTGCTCGCCCACCGGCTGGTGCTCTCCTTCGACGCGGTGGCGGACGGGGTCTCCGCCGAGGCGGTGGTGCGCCGGCTGGTCGAGGCGGTGCCGCCGCCCCGGGTCGCCACCGGCCACCCCGAGGTGGCGCCGGACCTGGCAGCGGCATGAGGCGGCGCCCCGCCCCGTCCCGTCCCGCCGATCCCGGCCTGGCCGACCTCGCCGGCGACCAGCGGCTGCGCCGGCTGGAACTGACCGTGACCCGCCGGCTCGACGGGCTGCTGCACGGGCAGCACCGCGGCCTGCTGCCCGGGCCGGGCAGCGAGATCGCGGGCAGCCGCGAGTACCGCCCGGGCGAGGACGAGGTACGCCGGATGGACTGGGCGGTCACCGCCCGGACCACCGTCCCGCACGTCCGTGAGGTCGACGCCGACCGGGAGCTGACCACCTGGGTGCTGGTGGACGCCAGCCCCAGCATGGAGTACGGCACCGCCGAGCTGGACAAGCGGGAACTCGCGGTGGCCGCCGTCGCCGCGGTCGGCTTCCTCACCGCCGGCGTCGGCAACTGCCTCGGCGCGCAGGTGCTCGGCCCGGACGGCCTGCGCCGGTTTCCGGCCCGCAGCGGACGTACCCACCTGCTCGCGCTGCTCCGCGCGCTGCTCGCCGCCCCGCGCGCCGGCGGCTACGACGAGGAGACAGCTCCGCTCGTGCCGCCGACGCTCACCGACGGGCTCGACGGCGTGGGGCGGGTGGCGAACCGGCGCGGGCTGGTCGTGGTGGTCTCCGACTTCCTCGACGGGCTGCCCGACGACCCGGCCGGCGCCCCGCCGTGGGAGGCGGGCCTGCGCCGGCTGGCCGTCCGGCACCAGGTGCTCGCCGTCGAGGTGACCGACCCGCGCGAGCTGGAGCTGCCGGACGTCGGCCTGATCACCCTGGTCGACCCGGAGACCGGCCGGCGGCGCGAGGTGTGGACCGGCGACCGGGCGCTGCGGGAGCGGTACGCCGAGGCCGCCGCCGCCCAGCGCGACCAGGTACGTCACGCGCTGCGCCGGTCCGGGGCGACCCACCTGGCGCTGCGGACGGACCGGGACTGGAGCGCCGACATCGTCCGGCACGTGCACGCCCAGCGTCGGCTGGTCGCCGCGCCGGCCGCGGCCCGGGGAGGTGCCGCGTGACCTGGCAGTCGCCCGCCCGGCTCTGGCTGCTGCTCGGCGTGCTCGCCCTGGTGGTGGGCTACCTGGTGATGCAGCGTCGCAGCAGCCGGTACGCCGTCCGCTTCACCAACCTGCGGCTGCTGGACCGGGTCGCGCCGCAGCGGCCGGCCTGGCGCCGGCACGTCCCGGCGGGGCTGTTCCTCGCCATGCTGGCGCTGCTGGTGGTCGGCTTCGCCCGGCCCAACGCGGAGGTGCGGGTGCCCCGGGAGCGGGCCACGGTGATGGTCGCGGTGGACGTCTCCACCTCGATGCTCGCCAACGACGTCGACCCGGACCGGCTGAGCGCGGCGAAGGAGGCCGCCCGGCGCTTCGTCGACGGCCTGCCCGACGAGTTCAACGTGGGGCTGGTCGCGTTCGCCGGCAGCGCCGCGGTGCTGGTGCCGCCGAGCACCGACCGGGAGGCGCTGCACGAGGGGATCGAGCGGCTGAACGAGGGGATCACCGGGGTCCAGGGCACCGCGATCGGGGAGGCGATCAGCACCTCGCTCGGGGCGGTGAAGAGCCTGGACAGCAATGCGGTCAAGGATCCCCCGCCGGCCCGGATCATCCTGCTCTCCGATGGGGCGAACACCTCCGGCATGGACCCGATGGAGGCGGCCGCGCAGGCGGTCGCGGTCAAGGTGCCGGTGCACACCATCTCGTTCGGCACCCCGTCCGGCTCGGTGGACCGGGGCGGCCGGGCCATCCAGGTGCCGGTCGACGGGCAGACCCTCAAGGCGGTCGCCGAGGAGACCGGCGGCGGCTTCCACGAGGCGTCCACCACCGCCGAGCTGCGGGCCGTCTACGAGGACATCGGCACCTCGGTCGGCTACCGCACTGAGCGGCAGGACATCTCCGCCCGCTTCATCGGCCTGGGACTGGTCTTCGCCATGGGCGCCGCGGCCGGGTCGCTGCGGTGGTTCTCCCGCCTGCCCTGACCACGGCACGGAGCGGCGCTGACCGCACCTGAGCCGCACGACACGTGAGGAGCGCACGGATGGCAGTGCAGACCGGACTGGGGGAGCCACGCGGTCCCTGGTTCATCTCGCCGGACCTCGATCCGGACGGGCGCGGACGCTGGGACGTACCGGGCTCGGACCGGGATCCGGGGCGGCGGCGGCCCGGCCGGTGGCTGACCGCGCTGGCGGTGGTGGCCCTCTCCACCGTCTCCGGCGCGGCGGCGGGTGGGTGGGTCGCCGGCCGGGACGCGCCCGGCCCCGCCGCGGCCTCGGCGGCGCCGGTCCCGGCCGAGCTGGTCACCGCCGCCCAGAAGACGGTGCCGGGGGTGGTCTCGGTGATGGCCGGCGGGGCGGCGGGGTCGTCGGCCACCGGCTCCGGCTTCGCCATCGACAACCAGCAGCACATCGTCACCAACGACCACATCCTGGCCCGGGGCGGCGGGGGACCGGTGACGGTGGAGCTGCCGGACGGCCGGCGGTTCAGCGCCGAGGTCGTCGGGCGGGAGCCGCGCAGCGACCTGGCTGTGCTGAAGGTGCCCGCGTCGGCGCGGCTGGCGCCGCTGCCCCTGGCGAAGCCGAACTCCGTCCGGGTCGGCGAGCCGGTGCTCGCGGTGGGTTCCCCGCTGGGGCTGTCCGGCACGGTGACCGCCGGCATCGTGAGCGCGCTGAACCGCCAGGTGCGGATCGGTTCTGGCCGGCACACGGCGGTGCAGACCGACGCCTCGATCAACCCGGGCAACTCCGGTGGTCCGCTGGTCAACGCCCGCGGCGAGGTGGTCGGGGTGAACACGGCCATCGCCACCATCGACGGCAACGGCTCGATCGGCATCGGGTTCGCCATCCCGATCGACCAGGTCCAGCAGACCGCCGACACCATCATCGGCAAGGGCGGCTGACCGCCCGCGCGGCGCTGAGGTGCGGCGGCGCGCCCGCCAGCGGCCCGGATCGGGAGAACTGTCGGATATCCGGCGTGGGACCATCGGGCCATGGAAATATTACGCTGAGTATGGATACTGGCGTGGGTGGAGCAAGCTGTCATCGCGGCCCTCCTGCTGATGGGCCTGCTGATCGGGTGCGGAGTCGGCGCGGCGTACGCCCGCGCGAAGCGCGGCTGGACGGACTACCGGACCATCAAGAACTCGGTGCCGGGCGCCCGCCGTACCGCCTGGGTGGCGATCCGCGCGGTCCTCACCAAGGTCGGGGTGATCGCGCTGCTGCTCGTCGGCGCGGCCGCGTACGCGGCCACGAGCTCGGACCACGAGCGGGCGGGTCCCGTGCCTACGCCGACCGTGACCCCGACCCCGACCCGCCGCGCCGGGCGCTAGCCTCGGGGAGTGGACGACGGACTGCGGGTGAACGACCGGCTGGTGGTTCCCAACGGGGAGCTGCGGGAACGCTTCTCCCGCTCCTCCGGGCCGGGCGGGCAGGGCGTCAACACCACGGACTCACGGGTCGAGCTCAGCTTCGACCTGGCCGCCTCGCCCAGCGTGCCCGAGGCGTTGCGCACCCGGGCGCTGGAGCGGCTGGCCGGCCGGCTGGTCGACGGGGTGCTGACCGTCGCGGCCAGCGAGCACCGGGCGCAGCTGGCCAATCGGGAGGCCGCCCGGGAGCGGTTGGCCGCTCTGCTGCGGGAGGCGACCGCCCCGCCGCCGAAGGCGCGCCGCCCCACCCGCCCGTCCCGGGGCGCCAAGGAACGGCGGCTGGCCGAGAAGAAGCGCCAGTCGCAGCGCAAACGGGAACGCCGCGTCGACGGCGACTGACCGGAAAACGGCGTGCGGGCGGTCCCCGTCACCGCCGACAATGCGCCGCGTGCCCGTCGACTTCTCCGTCAAGCCCACCCTCACCGGCGAACGTGTGCTGCTGCGGCCGTTCGCCGACGACGACGTCGCCGCCTTCCAGGCCGTGCTGGCCGACCCGGAGGTGGCCCGGCTCACCGGCAGCCCGCCGGGGGACGTCGATCTCGGACGGCTGCGCGCCTGGTACGGCAGCCGCAACGCGCAGACCGACCGGCTCGACCTCGCGGTAGTGGACCGGGCGAGCGGGGTCTGCGTCGGCGAGGTGGTCCTCAACGAGTGGGACGGCCACAACCGGAGCTGCAACTTCCGCACCCTGATCGGTCCCGCCGGCCGCGACCGCGGGCTCGGTACCGAGGCGGTCCGGCTCGTTATCGGGTACGGCTTCGAGCGGCTCGACCTGCACCGGATCTCGCTGGAGGTGTTCGCCTTCAACCCGCGCGCCCGCCGCGTCTACGAGAAGGTCGGCTTCGTCGCGGAGGGCGTGCTGCGGCAGGTGCTGCGTGACGGCGACGACTGGGTGGACGCCACCGTCATGTCGATCCTCGCCCCCGAGTGGGCGGCACACCGCGGCCACCCGCACCGCTGACCGGGCGCCGGCATGCCCCCGGCGATCCGGCGAATGACAGAATCTGGAATCTGTCATCTGAATGTTGTAGGCTGAGTGTCATGTTCGAGAGCGGCCCCATGCAGACCCGTACCCTCGGCTCCACCGGGCCGACCGTCTCCGCCCTCGGCCTCGGCCTGATGGGCATGTCCGACCTCTACGGCCCCGCCGACGAGGCGGAGAGCATCGCCACCATCCACGCCGCGCTCGACGCCGGCGTGACCCTGCTCGACACCGGCGACTTCTACGGCATGGGCCACAACGAGCTGCTGCTCCGCGACGCGCTGCGGGCCCGTGACCGCGGCGAGGCGCTGATCAGCGTCAAGTTCGGCGCCCTGCGCGACGTCGACGGCGGCTGGAACGGGGTCGACCTGCGCCCCGCCGCGATCAAGAACTTCCTCGCCTACACGCTGCGCCGGCTCGGCACCGACCACGTCGACATCTACCGCCCCGCCCGGATCACCCCCGAGATCCCGATCGAGGACGTCGTCGGCACCCTGGCCGAGCTGGTCCAGGCCGGGCACGTCCGGCACATCGGCCTCTCCGAGGTGGGCGCGGAGACCCTGCGCCGCGCCGTCGCCGTGCACCCCGTCGCCGACCTCCAGATCGAGTACTCGCTGGTGGCCCGGGGGATCGAGGACGAGATCCTGCCCACCGCGCGGGAGCTGGGCGTCGGCATCACCGCGTACGGCGTGCTCTCCCGCGGCCTGATCAGCGGCCACTGGTCCGCCGACCGGGCGGCCACCGACTTCCGGGCCCGCCTGCCCCGCTTCACCGGCGACAACCTCGACCGCAACCTGGCGCTGGTCGACTCGCTGCGGCGGATCGCCGAGCAGCGGGGCGCCACCGTCGCCCAGGTCGCCATCGCGTGGGTGCTGTCCCGCGGCGCCGACATCGTGCCGCTGGTCGGCGCCCGTCGCCGGGACCGGCTCGCCGAGTCCCTGGGCGCGCTCGACCTGCGGCTGACCGCCGAGGACCTGGCCGCCATCGAGGCGGCGGTGCCCGCCGACGCGGTCGCCGGCACCCGCTACGACGCCTTCCAGATGTCGATGCTGGACAGCGAGCGGGGTGCGGGCCGGCGATGACCCCGCCGGAGGCGACCGCGCCGGTGGGAGAGACTGGGCGGATGACCGACACCAGTGGGCTCAGCCCGGAGCGGATCCTCGATGTCGCCGAGGAGACCATCCGGCGGTACGGGCCGACCAAGGCCACCGTGGTCGACGTGGCCCGGGCCCTCGGCGTCAGCCATGGCAGCGTCTACCGGTACTACCCCAGCAAGGTGGCGCTGCGGGACGCGGTGGCCGAACGCTGGCTGGCCCGGGTCTCCACCCCGCTCGGCGAGATCGCCGGGTCCGCGGAGCCCGCGCCGGCCCGGCTGCGGCGCTGGCTGCGCGAGCTGAGCGGCACCAAGCGGCGGATGGCCCGGGAGGACCCCGAGCTGTTCGACACGTTCCATCGGATCGCCACCGCCGCCCGTGGTGTGGTCACCGGCCACCTGGACATCCTGGCCGGGCAGCTCGCCCTGATCGTCGCCGACGGGGTCGCCGCCGGTGACCTCGTCGCCGACGACGCGGACCGGGCCGGCCGGACGCTGCTCCAGGCCACCGCCCGGTTCCACCACCCGGCGCACGTCGCGGAGTGGGCCGACCCGGCCCTCGACGACGACTTCACCGCGGTGATCGATGTGCTGCTGCGCGGGCTCGGGGCGCGCTGAACGGACGGTCGGTCAGTCGAGCGCGGCCAGCAGCCGGGCCCGCAGCGTGCCGGCCCGTTCGGCGAAACCGCGCTGCGCGGCGGCGTACTCCGCCCGGCCCTCCGGGGTCTCCACCCGCACCGGCGGGTACCCGAGGTCGGCGAGGTCGTACGGGCTGGCCCGCATGTCCAGCGTGCGGATCTCCCGGGCCAGCGCGAAGCACTCCGCGACCAGCTCGCTCGGCACCAGCGGGGAGAGCTTGTAGGCCCACTTGTAAAGATCCATGTTGGCGTGCAGACAGCCCGGCTGCTCCAACGCGTGCTGGCTCTCCCGGGTCGGGGTGAGCAGGTTCAGCGGCCGGGCCGGCGCGGTGAAGAACCGGTACGCGTCGAAGTGGCTGCACCGCACGCCGCGCTCCTCGACGACGGCGGCCGTCGCGGCCGGGCTGAGCCGCAGCGGCCAGGCGTTGTGGCGTACCTCGTCCTGGGTCTGCCGGTAGACCATCGCCCACTCGTGCATGCCGAAGCAGCCGAGGTGCGCCGGGCGGCCGGCGGTCGCCCCGAGCAGCGTCCGGATCCAGTCGACCGACTCGGCGCGTCGGGCGCGTACCCGATCGGTGTCGAGGGTGAGGCCGGCGGCGGTGGCCCGGTAGTCCCGGCCGAACTCGACCTGGTCCGCGCCGCGCAGCACCACCCCGGCGCCCGGGTGCCAGCGGCGCAGCTGGGCGGGGCGGTGCGAGTAGTACGTGAAGAGGAAGTCCTCCACCGGATGCTTCACCCCGGTGCGCCGGCGGGCCAGGTGCGGCGCCAGCCAGGCGTCCACCCGCTGCTCGTGCGCCCGCCGGCGGGCCTGCCAGTCGGCCAGGTCGAGCGCGGCGGCGGGGGCGAGGGCGGCGGTCACGGACCCCAGGGTACGACCGCCGCCCGCCCGCCGGTCAGGGCACGTCCACCCGGACCCCGGCGGAGAAGACCCCGCTGCGCAGCTCCAACTGCTTCGGCGGCTGGCTGCCGTTCACCGTGAAGACCAGCGGCAGCACCACCCGGCTGCCCGCGGCGACCGGCTGGGCGAAGACGTCCCGCCCGAGGTTGGCGACCCGGGTCGCGGTCTCGTCGGTGCTGACCCAGTTGCCCCCCGGGAGGTACGCCCGCTGCAACTGCCCGTGCCAGGTCTGCTGCTCCGGGGTGAGGTTGCGCACCCCGACGGTGGCCTGGCACTGCCGGCTGCCGATGGCGATGGGCTGGCCGGCGGTCGCGCAGGTGACGCGGTAGACGGTGAACTCGAACGCCGTCTCGCGCAGCGGCACGCCGACCGGGCCGGTGACGCTCTGGCCCATCCAGGCCCCGCTGGTCGGTTGCTTGGTGGTGTCGATCGCGGCGACCCGCTGGGTGGCAGTCCAGGCCGCCGCGCCGACCACGCCGGCCAGCACCGCCGCCGCCACCCCCACCAGCAGCCAGATCGGCGGTCGGCGGCGCCGCGCCCCGGCGGGCGTGGGCAGCGCCGCGCGCGGGTAGAGGGTGCCGCCGCCCGCCGGGCCACCGGTCCGGCCGACCGGGGAGGGCCCGGCCATGGTCGGCGCCGCGCCGGAGCGCTGCCGGCGGCGCTGCCACCACCACCAGAGCGCGCCGCCGGTGACGACCAGGAACGCGGCCAGCGCCGCGAGCAGCACCGGCGGCCGGCGCCAGGCGGGCGCCGCGGTCACCTTCGTCACCGGTACCGGGGCCGCGTTCCAGGTGGCGGTGGCGCAGTCGTACGGCCGGGTGCCGTCGGTGCCGTACGCGCAGGCCGGCGCCGTCACCGGGCGGCCCGGCGCGGTCATTCTGAGCGCGGTGTTCAGGGTGGTGGTGCTCCGCGCCGGCAGCCGGAGCCGCCAGGTCACCTCGCCGGCGGCCGACGCCCCGATCTGGCGGCTGGCCCGGCCACCGGCGGTGACGGTGGTCGCGGACGTCCCGGCCGGCAGCTCCTGCCGCACCGTCGTCTCGACCATGCTGCTCCCGGCGTTGCGCACGTCGATCCGGTACGCCGGCAACGGCGTGCCGGCCGGCGCCACCCGCACGGTGACCGGTGGGATGGGCCGCGGGACCGTCGCCGCCGAGGTCGGCGGCGCCGCGGGCGGCGCCGCGGGCATCCCGGTGGCGGTCGGCGCGGCCGGTGTCGCCGCTGCCGCTGCCGGTGCCGGTGCGCCGGGTGCGGGTGCGGCCGCCGCCCGGGGTGCCGTGGCGGGCAGCGCCGGTACGGCGGCGAGGACGCCGAGGCAGTTCACGATCACTGCGAGGGCTCTGTGGTGTCGTCTCGATGCAGGCATACGAACGAACCTCCGGATCCGAAGCTATGGGGCCGGGACCGCCGGGCGGGTACGAAGTCGGCAATCCCGCCCGGCCGGCCGGCCGGCCGCGTACCCTGCCGCCGGCCGCCCGATCCGACCCGCCGACGTGCCGCTGGTCGCACGCGGCATGACGCGGCCGGGGTCGGGGATAGATTGGCCGGGTGCGTATCGCTCGTTTTGCTCATGCCAAGGGAATGTCGTTCGGGGTCGTCGAGGGCGAGCCGGGGGCCGGGTCGCAGGGCCTGACCATCGCCGAGATCGAGGGGCACCCGTTCGGCCAGGTCAAGTTCTCCGGCGCCCGGTGGGCGCTCTCCGACGTCCGGCTGCTCTCGCCGATCCTGCCCAGCAAGGTGGTCTGCGTGGGCCGCAACTATGCCGAGCACGCCGCCGAGCACGGCAGCGAGGTGCCCAAGGAGCCGCTGCTCTTCCTGAAGCCGTCCACCTCGGTGATCGGGCCGCGCGACGCGATCCGGCTGCCGATCTTCTCCAAGCAGGTCGAGCACGAGGCCGAGCTGGCCGTGGTGATCGGCGCCCCGGGCGCGCGCCGGGCCGACCGGGCCGCCGCCGAGCGGGCGATCTTCGGCTACACCTGCGCCAACGACGTCACCGCCCGGGACCTGCAACGCTCGGACGGGCAGTGGACGCGGGCCAAGGGCTTCGATTCGTTCTGCCCGATCGGTCCGTGGATCACCACCGGGCTGGACGTCTCCGACCTGGAGATCCGGTGTGAGGTGGGCCGCAATCCCGAGGAGATGGAGGTACGCCAGCTCGGCCGGACCAAGGACATGGTCTTCGACGTGCCGGCCCTGGTGTCGTACATCTCGCACGTGATGACGCTGCTCCCCGGCGACGTGGTGCTGACCGGCACCCCGGCGGGGGTTAGCCCGCTCACCGAGGGGGATACGGTCTCCGTGCGGATCGAGGGGATCGGCGAACTCACCAACCCGGTGGTACCGGTCGCCTGATGCGTCCGACGCCTCGTTTCCGCAGGTCACAGGCGGTTCGGGGGGTTGGATTTGGCCTGTCGGCACCGGGAGGGTAAAGTTCATCCCCGGCGCCGCAAGGGGCCAATGGGGTATGGGGTAATTGGCAGCCCGACTGATTCTGGTTCAGTTAGTCTAGGTTCGAGTCCTGGTACCCCAGCGCAGCCGCGGGTTCGCGAGAATCCCGGTCGCTGGATTCTGGCGGAGTTCCGCTCCGTCCCTCCTCGCGAGGGGCGGCCGGGTGAGCTCTGATAGAGTGCAGCTTCCTCACCACCAGAGTGAGGAAGCAAGAAGTTCTGGCCCCGTCGTCTAGTGGCCCAGGACGCCGCCCTCTCAAGGCGGTAGCGCCGGTTCGAATCCGGTCGGGGCTACAGTGCTGACAGCCCGTCCCACCTCGGTGGGGCGGGCTTCTTCGTGTCCGGGCCGCCGGTCTCCCGTGGTCGGTGGTGCCACCCTGTCTTCGGCGCCGGCAGCCGGTGCCGCTAGACTACTTCCACACCGCTCGTCAGGGCGGTGAAGCAGGAAAAGTGCCTGGCCCCGTCGTCTAGTGGCCCAGGACGCCGCCCTCTCAAGGCGGTAGCGCCGGTTCGAATCCGGTCGGGGCTACAGATCGAACGGCCCGCCTCACACCCGAGGCGGGCCGTTCGCCTTTCCCCACCCCCGCCCGCCTCAACTCGCCGAGGGGGAAGGGAGGGGATCAAAGGCCGGAGAGGCGTTGGCCGGCCCTCACCACGGCCATGGCGTGGCGCTCGCCGGGGCGGCGGCCGAGGCGCTCGATGGGGCCGGAGATGCTGATCGCGGCGATCACCCGACCGGTGCGGTCGCGGATCGGGGCCGAGACGCTCGCCACGCCGGCCTCGCGCTCGGCGACGCTCTGCGCCCAGCCGCGGCGGCGTACCTCGGCGAGGGTGCGGCCGGTGAACTTCGAGCGGGGCAGCAGCGGCATCACCGCCTCCGGCGGCTCCCAGGCGAGCAGGATCTGCGCCGCCGAGCCCGCCGTCATCGGCAGCACCGAGCCCACCGGCACGGTGTCCCGCAGGCCGCTGGCCCGCTCGGCGGCGGCCACGCAGATCCGCTCGTCGGCCCGGCGCAGGTAGAGCTGCGCGCTCTCGCCGGTGGCGTCGCGCAGCGCGGCGAGCAGCGGCTCCGCCGCGGTCAGCAGCACGTCCGGCGCGGCGTTGGCCAGTTCGCCGAGCCGGGGCCCCGGGCGCCAGCGCCCCTGGGTGTCCCGGACCAGCATCCGGTGGATCTCCAGCGCCTGTGCCAGCCGGTGCGCGGTGGCCCGGGGCAGCTTGGTGCGTTCAACGAGTTCGGCCAGGCTGGCGCCGTCGACACAGGCGGCCAGGATGACCACCGCCTTGTCGAGAACGCCGACACCGCTCATACTGTGTCCCACAAGCCGAAACTTACCTCCCAGAATTTAGGATGTCCAGATGGTGGGAGTCACTCAACCGAGGACCCTGGCCGAGAAGGTCTGGGACGCGCACCTGGTGCGATCCGTCGAGGGCGAGCCGGACCTGCTCTTCATCGACCTGCACCTGCTGCACGAGGTCACCAGTCCGCAGGCCTTCGACGGGCTGCGCCTGGCCGGCCGCCGGGTCCGCCGTACCGACCTGACGATCGCGACCGAGGACCACAACACCCCGACCGGGTACGCCGACCCGGCGTTCCGCGAGCGGCGCGGCGACCTGCTCACCATCGCGGACCCCACCTCCCGCACCCAGATCGAGACGCTGCGCCGCAACTGCGCCGAGTTCGGCGTACGGCTGCACCCGCTGGGCGACGAGAACCAGGGCATCGTGCACGTCATCGGTCCGCAGCTCGGCCTCACCCAGCCCGGCATGACGATCGTCTGTGGCGACTCGCACACCGCCACCCACGGCGCGTTCGGCGCGCTCGCCTTCGGCATCGGCACCAGCGAGGTGGAGCACGTGCTGGCCACCCAGACGCTGCCGCAGAGCCGGCCGAAGACGATGGCGGTGAACGTCACCGGCCAGCTCGCCCCGGGGGTCACCGCCAAGGACCTGGTGCTCGCCCTGATCGCCCAGGTCGGCACCGGCGGCGGGCGCGGCCACATCGTCGAGTACCGGGGCGAGGCGATCCGGAACCTCTCCATGGAGGGGCGGATGACGATCGCCAACATGTCCATCGAGTGGGGCGCCAAGGCCGGCATGATCGCGCCGGACGAGACCACCTTCGCGTACCTGAAGGGGCGGCCCAACGCGCCGCAGGGCGCGGACTGGGACGCGGCGGTCGACTACTGGCGGACGCTGCCCACCGACGAGGGCGCGACCTTCGACGCCGAGGTGACCCTGGACGCCAGCCGGATCACCCCGTTCGTCACCTGGGGCACCAACCCCGGCCAGGGCGCGCCGCTCGGCTCGGCCGTGCCGGACCCGGACGAGTTCGTCTCCGAGTCCGAGCGGGCCGCCGCCCGGCGGGCGCTGGCGTACATGGACCTGACCCCGGGCACGTCGCTGCGCGACCTGGCCGTCGACGTGGTCTTCGTCGGCTCCTGCACCAACGGTCGGTTGGAGGACCTGCGCGCCGCCGCCGACGTGCTGCGCGGACACCGGGTCTCCGACGGCGTACGGATGCTGGTGGTTCCCGGCTCGGCCGCGGTGCGGGAGGCGGCCGAGGCGGAGGGGCTGGACAAGGTCTTCACCGACGCCGGCGCCGAATGGCGCTTCGCCGGCTGCTCCATGTGCCTCGGGATGAACCCGGACACCCTGTCGCCGGGCCAGCGCTCCGCCTCCACCTCCAACCGCAACTTTGAGGGCCGCCAGGGCCGGGGCGGGCGTACCCACCTGGTCTCCCCGCCGGTCGCCGCCGCCACCGCCGTGGCCGGCCGGCTGGCCGCCCCCGCCGACCTGTAGAAGGGCAGCTGCTCGCGATGGACAAGTTCACCACCCACACCGGCACCGCCGTGCCGCTGCGCCGTTCCAACGTGGACACCGACCAGATCATCCCCGCCGTGTACCTCAAGCGGGTGACCCGGACCGGTTTCGCGGACGGGCTCTTCAACGCGTGGCGGGAGGACCCGGCATTCGTGCTCAACGATCCCGTCCATTCCGGTGCGTCGATTCTCCTCGCCGGCCCCGAGTTCGGTACCGGCTCCTCCCGGGAGCACGCCGTCTGGGCGCTGCGGGACTGGGGCTTCCGCGCCGTGGTCTCTCCCCGCTTCGGCGACATCTTCCGCGGCAACGCGCTCAAGGAAGGCCTCCTCCCGGTGGAGCTGGAATTGAAAGCCGTCGAGGAACTGTGGGATCTGGTGGAATCCGACCCGACCACCCCGATCACCGTCGACCTCACCGCCCGTCAGGTCCGGGCGGGGGACGCCACCTGGGCGTTCCCGCTGGACGACCACAGCCGCTGGCGGCTGATGGAGGGCTTGGATGACATTGGACTCACCCTCCGGCACTCCGCCGAGATCAGCGCCTTCGAGGCGTCCCGGCCGTCGTTCCTGCCCTCGGTGGCATAGCCGGACGCCCGACCGCACATCGGTTTTCGCCCCCACCGGCCCGCCCGGTGGGGGCGAATCCGTTACGACACAAGGGCTTTTTTCCACCGAATGTTTGTGTAGCGGCAGCACAGGGCATACCGTGCGCGCAGAATGGCTCGCGTCGAGTCAGTTGCACAATCGGGAGGAAGTCGTGAACAAGGCCGAGCTCATTGAGGCGCTCGCCGTTCGCCTGGGGGACCGGAAGACGGCAACGGCCGCGCTCGACGCGGTCCTCGCTGAGGTCCAGGGGGCGGTCACCAAGGGCGAGAAGGTGGCAATCACCGGATTCGGAGCATTCGAAAAGCGCGTCCGGGGCGCCCGAACAGCGCGCAACCCGCGGACCGGCGAGGCGGTGAAGGTCAAGAAGACCTCCGTCCCGACTTTCCGCGCCGGCGCCGGATTCAAGGAGATGGTGGCCAGCGGCAAGGTGCCGAAGGCCACGGCCGCCGCCAAGAAGATCGCCGCGGCCGCCGCCAAGGCCGCCGGCGCGAAGGCCGCCCCGGCGAAGAAGGCGGCCCCGGCGAAGAAGGCGGCCCCGGCGAAGAAGGCCGCCGCGGCGAAGGCCGCCCCGGCGAAGAAGGCGGCCCCGGCGAAGAAGGCGGCCCCGGCGAAGAAGGCCGCCCCGGCGAAGAAGGCCGCCCCGGCGAAGAAGGCCGCCGCGGCGAAGGCCGCCCCGGCGAAGAAGGCGGCCCCGGCGAAGAAGGCCGCCGCGGCGAAGAAGACCACGGCGGCCAAGAAGACCACGGCCGCGAAGACCACGGCGGCCAAGAAGGCGCCCGCGAAGAAGGCTCCGGCCAAGAAGGCGGCGGCCCGCCGCTGACCGGCTCGACCGACAAGGGCGCCCACCGTCGTGGTGGGCGCCCTTGTCGCGTACGACCGCGGCGCCGCCGCCGTTGATCGGCGACCCGGGCCGCACGCACTGGGCCTCGGGCTGGTCGCCGCTGCCGTCGGGCACGCCCTGCTCGGCACGGAGGACCTGGTCTGGCGGGGCGGCTGGCCGGCGTGGACGCTCAGCGCCCTGCTGGCCGGGGCGTTCCTGGCCGCGCAGGCCCTCGCCGCCCGGCCGGCCCGGACGGCAGCGTCATCGGGCGGCTCCGGAGGCGTGCGGGCCTGGCTGCTCGCGGGGCCGGCGGTGCTGCTGGCCGGTCAGCTGGCGCTCTCCCCGGCGGTGTGGAACGCCGCCGCGTCCTACCGCCACGGATCGCCGGACTTCCCCGGGCTGGGCTTTCCGCCGGAGCCCGGGCCGGCCCTGCCGGTGCTCGCGGTGGGGCTGTTCCTGGTGGCGACGTTCAGCCGGCCACCGGGGTGGCTGGGCCGGGTGCTCTGGCCGGCGGCGCTGCTGGCCGGGGCGGCGCTCTTCGCCGCCGGCCGGCCCGGTTGGTTGGGACCGGCCTTCCTGCTCGCCGCGGGCGGTCTCGGCGGCTGTCTCGCCCTCGCCGACGCGAGCCCGGACACCGACACCGACATGGACACCGGCACCGGCAGCGGCCCCGAGACCGGCGCGGGCGATGGCTCGACTGTGCCCGGGCGGCGCGGCTACGCCGCCGTCGGCGGGATGCTGGTCTTCGCCGTCGCGGCGGTCGCCTACTACGCGGCCTACGACCTCGGGTACCCGAACGGCTGGGTGCCCGTGGCGTTGGCGGTGCTCGTGGCGGTGGTCGCGGCCGCCGGGCCACCCGCCGCCACGTCCGTCCTCACGCCAACGGCGCTGGCGTGGACGGTCATCGGGCTCATGCTGCTGACCGGAGTGGCCGCCGGGATCCACCGTCCGCTGCCGGCGGCCGAGGGAGGGGCCGCGGCGGCGGGTGGCGTACGGGTGGTGCCGTACAACACCCGGATGGGCTTCGGGCTGGACGGGCGGCTCGACCTGGACGGCCTGGCCCGGGCGGTCATCGGCAGCCGGCCGGACGTGGTGGTGCTCAGCGAGGTGGACCGCGGCTGGCTGCTCAACGGCCGCCCGGCAAGGGTCCGGTGACCCAGGCCCGCCACGTCGCCGCCTTCGCCACCCGGTACGCCGCCGGCCGTCCGCTGGTGCTGGCCGGCGACCTGAACACCGAGCCGGGCGAGCCGGCGTTCACCGAGTTCACCCACGCCGGCCTGCTGGACGCGCTGGCCTCCGCCCGGCCGTTGCCGACCAGCCCCGCGGACGACCCGCGCGAGCAGATCGACCACGTCTTCGTCTCGCCGGGCGTCACCGCCGCCGACGTGCTGGCGCCGCCGGGCACCGCCAGCGACCACCTGCCGGTCGCGGTCACCCTGACCCTGCCCTGACCGCCGCCGGGCGACTCAGAGCCGGTCGGCGGCGAGCAGGCGGTCACCGGTGAAGGCGAGCAGCCAGCCACCGCCCTTCGGGGTGGTGAAGTCGTCGACCCGCCCGGCCAGCCGCTCCAGGGCGCCCGGCAACACCTTGCCCTGGCTGCACACCGCGACCCGCTCCCCGGCGGCGGCCAGCGCGGCGAGCTGCGCGGCGGCCGCCAGCGCGCACTCGTCCGGCTGCTGGCCGGGTTTCGGCTCGTCGAAGTCGCCGACCACCTCGATCGGCAGGTCCAGCAGGGCCGCGGCCGGGTCCAGGGTCTGCACGCAGCGGCGGGCCGAGGCGGACAGCAGGCGTGCCGGGCGGACCAGGGCCACCAGCTCGGCCAGCGACTGGGCCTGGGCCCACCCGGTGGCGTCCAGCGGCCGGCCGGTGTCCGGCCCGGACCAGGTGCCCCGCTTGCCGGCGTGCCCGTGCCGGACCAGCAGCACCGTGCCGGTCACCGGCGGCAGCGCCGCGAACGCGGCGAGCACCTCGGCGTCGTGCGGGTAGCTCACCAGCCGTACCGCCTCGTCGACGGGGAGCCAGCACACCTCGTCCACCTCGGTCTCCGGCTGGAATCCGCCCTCGGCCACGGCCCGCATCGACCAGTAGTCCACCCGCTTGGGACGGCCCTCGCTGCGGTAGCGGACGGTGGGCAGCCGGACCTGCGGCACCGCCCAGACGTCCGTCTCCTCGGCCACCTCGCGGACCGCCGCCCGCAGCGGGTGCTCGTCCGGCTCCAGCTTGCCCTTGGGCAGCGACCAGTCGCCGTACCGGGGCCGGTGCACGAGGCAGACCTCGACGCCGGCGGCGCCCGGCCGCCAGGCGACCCCGCCCGCCGCCCGGATGCCCGCCGGCTCCTCGTCCGTCATCCGCCCACCGTAAGCCCGGCCGGTGCGTACCGTGCGCCGCTCAGCCGGCCGTCCCGCCGACCCGCCGCAGCAACAACTCCTGCAGATGCGTCAGCGGTGCCTCGTCGGTGCCGGTACGCCGGGTCCAGCTCCCGTCCCCGGCCAGGTCGAACGCGTCCACCTCGGGGCTCATCGCGGCGGTCAGCACGTGGTCCAGCTCGGCCCGGGCGACCGGGTCGCTCACCTGCACCAGCGCCTCCACCCGGCGGTCCAGGTTGCGGTGCATCAGGTCGGCCGAGCCCATCCAGAACTCGGCGTCGCCGTTGTTGCCGAACCGGAAGACCCGCGAGTGCTCCAGGAACCGGCCCAGGATCGAGCGGACCCGGATGTTCTCCGACAGCCCCGGCACCCCGGGCCGCAGCGTGCACATGCCCCGGATCAGCAGGTCCACGTGCACGCCGGCCCGCGACGCCCGGTAGAGCGCGTCGGTGATCTCCTCGTCGACCAGCGCGTTCACCTTGAACTGCACCAGGCCCGGCATGCCGAGCCGGACGTGCGCGATCTCCCGCTCGATCCGCTCGATCAGGCCGCTGCGGATGCCCTGCGGGGCCACCAGCAGCCGCCGGAACGCGGTCTGCCGGCTGTACCCGGTCAGCACGTTGAACAGGTCGGTCAGGTCGGCGCCGATCTCCGGGTCGGCGGTGAGCATGCCGAAGTCCTCGTAGAGCCGGGCCGTCTTCGGGTGGTAGTTGCCGGTGCCGATGTGGCAGTAGCGGCGGATCTGATTGCCCTCCTGGCGGACCACCAGGGCGGTCTTGCAGTGCGTCTTCAGCCCGACCAGGCCGTAGACGACGTGGCAGCCGGCGCGTTCCAGGGTGCGGGCCCAGCCGATGTTGGCCACCTCGTCGAAGCGGGCCTTCAGCTCGACCAGCACCACCACCTGCTTGCCGGCGGCGGCCGCGTCGACCAGCGCGTCCACGATCGGGGAGTCGCCGCTGGTGCGGTAGAGGGTCTGCTTGATGGCGAGCACGTCCGGGTCGGCGGCGGCCTGCTCGACGAAGCGCTGCACGCTGGTCGCGAACGAGTGGTACGGGTGGTGCACCAGCACGTCCCCGTCCCGCAGGGTGGCGAAGACGCTGCGCGGCACCTCGCCCTCGGCGAGTCGGGGATGGGTGGCCGGCACGAACGGCGGGTCCTTCAGGTCGGGCCGGTCGGCCTCGCCGTACACCTGCCAGAGCGCGGAGAGGTCGAGCAGGCCGCGGACCCGCAGCACGTCGTGGCCGTCCATGTCCAGCTCACGGACGAGCAGCTCGAGCATGTGGTCGGAGATCGAGGCGGCGACCTCCAGGCGTACCGGCGGGCCGAACCGGCGCCGGGCCAGCTCCCGCTCGAGGGCCTGGAGCAGGTCCTCGTCGCGGTCCTCGTCGACCTCCACCTCGGCGTTGCGGGTGACCCGGAACAGGTGGCACTCCACCACCTGCATGCCGGAGAAGAGCTGCCCGAGGTGCACCGAGATGAGGTCCTCCACCGGCAGGAACCGCACGCCCGGCAGGTCCCGGGCCACCCGGACGAAGCGCGGCACGTTGTTGGGCACCTTCACCCGGGCGAAGAGCTCCGAGCCGCCGTCCGGGTCGCGGACCGCGACGGCCAGGTTGAGCGACCGCCCCGAGATGTACGGGAACGGGTGTGCCGGGTCGACGGCGAGCGGGGTGAGCACCGGGAAGATGTGCTCCCGGAAGTACGTGCGCAGCCGTTCCCGCTCGGCGTCGTCCAGCTCGCTCCAGCGCAGCACCCGGATGTCCTCGGCGGCCAGCTTCGGCAGCACGTCGTCGACGAAGCAGGCGGCGTGCCGGGAGACCAGGTCGGCCGTCTTCTCCGCGATCAGCTCCAGCTGGGTGCGCAGCGGCAGCCGGTCCCCGCCGCGCACCGGCAGGCCGGCGGAGAGGCGGCGCTTCAGCCCGGCGACCCGCACCATGTAGAACTCGTCCAGGTTGCTGGCGAAGATGGCCAGGAACTTGGCCCGTTCCAGCAGCGGGGTGCGCGGGTCCTCGGCCAGCGCCAGTACCCGGGCGTTGAAGTCGAGCCAGGAGACCTCCCGGTTGAGGAAGCGGTCCTCGGGCAGCGGCGGCGCCGGGGGCGGCTCGGCGCCGGTCGGCGGGCGGTGCTCCGGCCCGGTGACCGGGTCGAGCACCTCGTCCAGCCCGGCCGAGGCGGCCGCGGCGTCGGTGCCGGGGTCCCGGAGCGGGGTCTCCTCGGGGGCGCGGACCGTGCGGAAGCGGCCGTCGGCGTCGCGGGTGCGGGCGCCGTTGCGGGGTTCGGCCGGGTCGGTGGCGTGCGGCGGGCGGTCGGGGTGCTTGCGAGGGGTGCTCACCCGCTCATAATCACCCGATTCCGGTTAACGCAAAATGAACTTCGCCAGGGTGATCAGGCCATGGTCGGCAACGTCACCCGGATCACCGTGCCCGTCGCATCGACGTCGATGCGCACCCGCTGGCCGAGGCGGAGCAGGCGCAGGCCGGAGGCGTCGAAGGCGCGGGCCGGGAAGGCCAGCTCGGTGCCGTCGTCGAGGAGCAGCACGCCGCTGCGGGTCGACGCGTCGTAGGTGGCCACCGTGCCCTGCATGCCAGCACCGTACACCCGGCGGGTCAGGCCGGGGCCGCGGCGGCGTCGGCCCCGAGGAGCGCCGCGGTGCGCGGGCCGAGGCCGAGCCGGGCGGCGGCGGCCAGGTCGTCCGCGGTGTCCACGTCCCGGCGCAGGCTGGGCCAGTCGCCGGCCAGCGGCAGCGCGCCGCTCGCCGCGTGCGCGGCCGCCGAGCCCACCCCGAACCGGGGCTCCAGCGGCACGCCCGCCGGGGCCGCGAGCAGCACCGTGCCGCCGCCCGGGGCGTCGGCCACGAACCGGCGTACCCCCGGCGGGCCGGCCGGGACCGCGGCGAGCGCCGCCGTCAGCTCGGCCGGGCGCAGCGCCGGCAGGTCGGCGGTGAGGCCCGCCACCCGGGCGTGCCGGCCGGCGGCCGCGGCGCCGTGCCGGAAGGCGGCGTTCAGCCCGGCGTCCGGCGTGTCCGGCACGATCCGGGCGCCCGCCGCGGCCAGCTCCGCCGCCGCGCGGGTGTCGTCGGTCACGACCAGCACCTCGACCACCGCCGGGGAGGCCAGCACCGCGCGGACCGTGTCGGCCGCCAGGGCCAGCGCCAACTCCTCATGGGGTACGGCCGGCAGCGCGCCCCGCAGGCGGCTCTTCGCCGCCGGGAGACGCTTCACCGGCACCACCACGGTCCAGGTCGGCTCAGCCACGTGACAATCCTGCCAGTCGGGCGGCGGTACCCTCACTGGCCGGACCCGGGGCGAGCAGGCATGATTTCGTCGCGGGACGTGGGCGCGCGGGTCGGGGCACGACGAGGAGGCACGGTGGGACGGCGAAGGCTGGGATTCTGGCAACGGTTCGCCGTGCTGCTGGTCAAGCCGGTGATGACCGTCTGGACCCGGCGCACCTGGCGGGGCGCGGAGGAGCTGAGCCGCCCCGGCGGCATCATCATCGTGCCGAACCACATCTCGCACGCCGACCCGCTGGTGGCCGCGCACTTCATCCACGACGCCGGGCGCTGGCCGCAGTTCCTGGGCAAGGCCAGCGTGTTCCGGGTCCCGGTGATCGGCTGGATCCTGCACCGGTGCCGGCAGATCCCGGTGGAGCGCGGCACCGTGGACGCGGTGAAGTCGCTGGACAAGCTGGTCGCCGCCCTGGCCGAGGGCGGCGCGGTGGTGATCTACCCGGAGGGGACCACCACCCGGGAGCCCGAGCTGTGGCCGATGAAGGGCAAGACCGGGGCGGCCCGGCTGGCGCTGGCCACCGGCGCGCCGGTGATCCCGCTGGCGATGTGGGGGCCGGAGCGGCTGTTCGACCCGCGGACCACCCGGTTCGGCCTGCGGCCCCGGATCCCGGTGACCGTGGTCGCCGGCCCGCCGGTCGACCTGAGCCGCTGGGCGGGCGCCACGCCGACCCGGGCGGTGCTGGAGGAGATGACCGACACGATCATGCTGCGGCTGCGCGACATGGTCGTGGAGATCCGCGGCGGCACACCCCCGCCGCTGTGGGAACGTCCCGCCCGTCCGCGTACTCCCGAGGGGACCGAATGAACCCGCTCAGCGCCGTGGTGCCGCCCGTCTGTGTCGTGGTGCCGCTCGGCGGCGTCGAGCGTGGGGAGGCGACGGCATGACCGGCCACGTGGCGGTGCTCGGCGCCGGGTCGTGGGGCACCGCGTTCGCCAAGATCCTCGCCGATGCCGGTCGGGACGTGACGATCCTGGCCCGGCGGCGGGCGGTCGCCGACGCGATCCGGTCCCAGCGGCACAATCCGGACTACCTGCCGGACGTGCGGCTGCCCGACCGGGTCACCGCGACCGGGGACGCCGAGGAGGCCATCGCCGGGGCCGAGATCGTGGTGCTCTCCGTCCCGTCGCAGACCCTGCGCGGCAACCTGGCCCAGTGGACCGGCCACCTCGACCCCGACGCCACGCTGGTCTCCCTGATGAAGGGGATCGAGCTGGGCACCACCAAGCGGATGAGCCAGGTGATCACGGAGACCGCCGGGGTACCCGCCGACCGGGTGGTGGTGGTCTCCGGGCCCAACCTGGCCCCCGAGATCGCCGCCGAGCAGCCGGCCGCGACCGTGGTCGCCGGCACCGACTCCCGGCGGACCACCCTGGTCCAGTCGTCGATCCGGACGCCGTACTTCCGGCCGTACACCAACGACGACGTGATCGGCTGCGAGCTGGGCGGGGCGGTCAAGAACGTGATCGCCCTGGCGTACGGCATCGCCACCGCGATGGGCTTCGGCGACAACACCCGGGCGATGCTGATGACCCGGGGGCTGGCCGAGACCGCCCGGCTGGGCGTGGCGCTCGGCGCGGACCCGATCACCTTCGCCGGCCTGGCCGGCATGGGTGACCTGGTCGCCTCCTGTTCGTCGCCGCTGGCCCGCAACCGCACCTTCGGCGAGCACCTCGGCCGGGGCGAGACGCTGGAGCAGGCGCAGGCCGCGACCCGGCAGACCGCCGAGGGCGTGAAGAGCTGCCTGGCCATCCGCGACCTGGCCCGGGCGCACGGGGTGGAGATGCCGATCACCGAGCAGATCGAGCGGATCTGCCACGAGGGGATGGACCCGCGGCTGGCCGTGGACGCCCTGATGAGCCGGACCGCCAAGCCCGAGTCGTACGAGTGAGGCGGCGATGACCGAGTTCCGCGACGGCACCCGCTGTGTGCACGCCGGGCTGCCCGCGCCGACGCCGGGGGAGCCGTTCCTGCCGGGACCGGTGTTCGCCGCGCCGTACCACCTGGACCCGTGGCAGGGGCCGGCGGCGACGCCGAACGGGTACGGGCGGCCGGACAACCCGACCCGCCGGCTGCTGGAGGCGGCGATCGGCGAGCTGGAGGGCGGCGACTGCCGGGTCTTCGCCAGCGGCCAGGCGGCCATCACCGGGCTGCTGCTGGCCCTGCTCCGCCCCGGCGACACCGTGCTCCTCCCCGCCGACGGCTACTTCCCGGTCCGCGCCTTCGCCACGAGCACGCTGCAGGGCATCGGCGTCCGCGTCGGCTTCGTGCCGACCGCCGGGCCGTACCCGTCGTTCGAGGGCGTCCGGCTGGTGCTGCTGGAGACCCCGGCGAACCCGGGCCTGGACGTGGCCGACGTGCCGGCGCTCGCCGCCCGGGCGCACGCCGCCGGCGCCCTGGTCGCGGTGGACAACACCACCGCCACCCCGCTCGGGCAGCGACCGCTGGAGCTCGGCGCCGACGTCGTGGTCGCCTCCGGCACCAAGGCGCTGACCGGGCACTCCGACCTGCTGCTCGGCTACGTGGTGACCCGCTCGGCCGAGCTGCTGGAGCCGGTCACCGCCTGGCGGACCACCACCGGCGCCGTGCCGGGGGCCTTCGACGCCTGGCTGGCCCACCGGTCCCTGGCGACGATGGACCTGCGGCTGGCCCGGCAGTCCGCCAACGCCGAGGCGCTCGCCCGGCTGCTCGCCGACCGCGCCGACGTGACCGGCCTGCGCTGGCCCGGGCTCCCCGGCGACCCGGCGTACCCGGTGGCCTCGGTGCAGATGCGCAGGATGCCCGGGGTGCTCTCGTTCGACCTGGGGGACGCCGACCGGGTGGCCCGCTTCCTCGACGCGGCCCGGCTGGTCGCCGCCGCGACCTCGTTCGGCGGCCTGCACACCACCGCCGACCGGCGGGCCCAGTGGGGCGACGACACCGCGCCCGGCTTCGTCCGGCTCTCCTGCGGCGTGGAGGACACCGCCGACCTGGTGGCCGACGTCGCCGCCGCGCTGGACGCGAGCGCCGGGGGCGGCCGGGCCGCGCCGGGCGGCGCGGCGGTCGCCGGCTGAGCTATCGTGACCCCGGCCCTGAGCCGTCCCGGCCCCGAGCGGGCCCCGACCGGAGGAGGTGAGACCGATCCACCAGACAGGACCGGCGCTCCCCTCCGCGTCCGCGTCGCCCGGGAAGTAGGCGACGCCGGGAGCGCCGACGAGCGTTCCCGGAGGTTCCCATGGCACCATCCCCGTTCTTTCCCGACCGTCCAGCCCTCGTCCGTCGGCTGCGCGCCGCCGGCTGCGTCTACGCCGAGGACGAGGCGGAGCTGCTGATCGACGCCGCCGACTCGGCCGAGGCGCTGGCCGACCTGGTCGACCGCCGGGTCGCCGGCCTGCCGTTGGAGCACCTGCTCGGCTGGGCCGAGTTCTGCGGCCTGCGGGTGGTCGTCGATCCCGGCGTCTTCGTGCCCCGGGGGCGGACCGCCCTGCTGGTCGCCGCCGCCACGGCGCTGGCCGGTCCCGCGCCGGCCGTGCTGGACCTCTGCTGCGGCTCCGGCGCCGCCGCCCTGGTGCTGCACGCCCGGCTCGCGCCCCGCTGGCTGGCCGCCGCCGACGTCGACCCGGCAGCGGTGGCCTGTGCCCGACGCAACCTCGCCCCGTTGGGCGTGCCGGTGTTCCAGGGCGACCTGTTCGCGCCGGTCCCGCCGGAGTGGCGCGGCCGGCTCGACCTGGTGCTGGCGAACGCCCCGTACGTGCCGAGCGGGGCGGTGGCGCTGATGCCGTCGGAGGCGCGGCTGCACGAGGCCCCGGTGGCGCTCGACGGCGGCGTGGACGGGCTGGCCGTGCTGCGCCGGGTGGCTGCCGGCGCGGCCGAGTGGCTCGCCCCGGGCGGGCACCTGGTGGTGGAGATCAGCGAGGGGCAGGTCGACGCGCTCTGCGCGGCGTTCGCCACCCTCGGCCTGGCGCCGACGGTCGTCCGCGACGAGGACCTCGACGCCACCGCCGTCACCGCGCGCCGACCCGGCTGAGCGGGCCACGGCGTCGGCTCGCGGTCGCCGCCGGCCCGCCGCCCGCCGCCCGCCGGGGGGTCGGTCGCGGTCCGCTCGTTGTCCGTCCGGTGTGGTGCGCGGCGTGGTGGGCCGGCGAGGTCGGGTCACCGGGGAATGGCGGGACGGTGAACGTGGAACTAGCCTCAGGTCGGGACGGGCTCGGCGGAGGGCGGTGGCGGGGTGGGCAGCGCGGGCGTGCCGGTGGTGGTGGGTCTCGACAACGGCGGGAACAGCAACAACGCGACCGTCCTGACCGTCGACGGCCGGTTCCTGGTGGACGGGCTGGTGGAGATACCGAGTGAGGTGCAGGCCGGCCCCGACGCGGCGATCGAGGCGCTGGCCCGGGCGCTGGACGGGGTGCTGGCGCTGACCGGCGTGCCCCGCGAGCTGGTCCGCGCGGTCGGCCTGGACACCCCGGGGCCGGCGAGCGCCACCGGGGTGATCTCGTCGCGCGGCTCGACCAACTTCTCGCAGCCGGAATGGCGGGGTTACGACGTGCGCGGCGCGCTGGAGCGCCGGCTCGGCCTCCCGGTGATCTACCACAACGACGGCAACGCGGCCGCCCTCTACGCACACCACGTGCACTTCGGCGCGGACGCGCTGCGCCGCTCCTCGGTCGCCGCCATCGTCGGCACCGGGCTCGGCGGTGGGGTGGTGGAGAGCGGTCGGGTGGTCGCCGGGGCCGCCGGCATGGCGGGGGAGTTCGGGCACGTGCACATCCCGCTGGACGGCCTGCTCGCGCCCCGTCAGTCGGTGCCCACCTGCGCCTGCGGCTTCAGCGGGGACGCGGAGAGCGTCGCCTCGCTGACCGCGATCGAGCGGAACCTGCTGCCGTACTGGCTGGGCCGGTATCCCGGGCATCCACTCGCGGCCGAGGAGCCGGGCCGGGCGGCGAAGCTCGTCCGCGGATACGGCGAGCGCGGCGACGCGTTGGCCCGGGAGGTCTTCGCCCAGCAGGCGATGGCGCTGGGCCGGCTCTTCACCATCGCGGCCAACTTCACCGACCCGCACGCGTACTTCGTCGGGGGTGGGGTGGTGGAGGCGGCGCCCGAGTTCCGCGACTGGTTCCTCGCCACGGTCGCGGAGCACGCCGTGCTCCGCGCCGAGCAGGCCGCCGTCGCCACCTTCGCGCTGGTGCCCGACCGGGACATGGCCGGGGCGCGCGGGGTGGCCATCGCGGCGCTGGAGACCCTGCGCGCGGGGGCACCGGCGGCCGGCCCGGTGGTCGCCGGCTGACCACCGCGACCGAGCTGAACGCCCACGCCACGGCCCGCCGGCCGGCAGCGGGTCAAGGTGATCGCGGTGGGCCGACGCCCGCCCGTCCGGGAGAGCGTCGGCTGAGCCGTCAGAGCAGCTTGCGCCGCTTCAGGTACGCCACCAGGTCGTCGTAGACGCCACCCTCGTTGGCGAACATGGCGACGTTGCGGGCGGTCGAGAGCCAGGGCCGGGTCGAGGGGCGGACCTCCTTCAGCGCCCGCTCCAGGTCCCGCTGCTCGATCATCCGGACCTCGCCGCTGCGTACCGAGTCGGCCATCGCGAACTCGGCGGCGGTCTCGCAGAGGTGGGCCAGGTCGGCGCCGGAGTAGTCCTCGCTCGCCGCGACCACCTTGCGCAGGTCGATGTTGGCGATCGGCCGCTGCCGCAGGTGGTACTCCAGGATCGCCGCGCGGGCCTCGGCGTCGGGCGGCAGCACCAGCACCACCCGGTCGAGCCGCCCCGGCCGGCGCAGCGCCGGGTCCACGTCCCACGGGGTGTTCGTCGCGGCCAGCACGAAGACCCCCTCGTTGTTGCCCTCCATGCCGTCCAACTCGGCCAGCAGCTGGTTGCCCAGCGTCCGCATCGAGCTCGACGAGACCTGCGAGCGCTTGTGGCCCAGGGCGTCGACCTCGTCGAGGAAGAGCACGCAGGGCGCGTTGCGCCGGGCCGCCTCGAACAGCTCGTGCAGGTTGCGCTCCGAGTTGCCGATCCACATGTCGAGCACGTCGACGATGGACAACGAGAGGAACTTCGCGCCCATCTCGCCGGCCACCGCCCGGGCGAGGAAGGTCTTGCCGCAGCCGGGCGGGCCGTAGAGCATCAGCCCGCCGCGCAGGCTCTTGCCGTACATCCGGCGCAGCTCCGGGTTGCGCAGCGGGCCGAGGAAGGCCAGCTCCAGGCGTTCCTTCACGGCCGTCATGCCGCCCACGTCGGCGAGCCGGACCGTGGAGGCCTCCACGTCGTACACCCGGTCGGCCTCGCCCACGACCGGTTCCGGCTCGTCGCCGGCCCGCGCGAAGCGCGGCGGCACGACGTCGGCCAGCTCCTGCTCGTACGCGGCCAGCGGGTCGTCCCCGGGCGCCGGCGGCTCGCCGGAGGCGGCGCGCGGCGCGGCCGGCGCCGCCGCCTCCGGCGCGGGCCCGCCCAGCGCCCGCTGCATCAGGGCCTGCGCCTGGTCGTTGCCCGGGTCCCGGGCGAGCGCCTGCCCGATCTGCGCGATCGCCTCCGCGCTCCGGCCGGAGTCCAGCAGCAGCCCGGCCAGGTGCAGGCGTAGGGGCAGGTCGTCCGGGCGGGCGTCGAGGGCGGCCAGCAGGCTGTCGATGAGGGGATCGGCGCTCATAGGACGAGGAGCGTAGTGCGCCGCCACCCCGCTCACCCTCCGGCCCGGCCCGCCGCCGGCCGCCCGGCGCGTCCCCGGATCCCCGCCCAGACCCGGTACGCGGCCAGCCCGGTGTGGTGGCCCAGCCGGACGAGGGTGACGCGGGCCAGTCGGGCCAGCAGGTTACGGCAGCGGATCGCGAAGGTGCCGAACGCGATCGCCGCCGCGAGCGCGCCGACCTGCTCGGCGAAGGAATCCGGGGGCGGGCGCCAGGCGTGCACGGTCAGCCCGACCGCGGCCGCGACGACCAGCACCGGCCACAGCGCCACCGCCGCCTCCCGGCGTTCCGCGCGCAGCCGCCACCGCACCGCCGCGGGCTGCGCCCGCCACCGGCGGAGGCTCAGCCAGCCGAAGGCCGTCAGGAGGAGGGCCGCCGAGGTGAGCGCCGCGCCGCGCCGCCACGGGCCCAGCGCCGCCCCCGCCACCTGGAGGAGCACCATGTGGGCCAGGGTCGCCGCCGCCAGCACGTCGAAGAGCCGCCACAGCACGGCTCGGGCGCTGCGCCCGTGCGCCGTACCGGACAAGCGGTTGTCCGGCGCGACGGCCAGCGCGGCGGTGAAGCCCCGCGCCGCGCGGCCCGTCCGCTCGCCCGCGAGATCCGCCAGCGCCAGGTTGTGCAGGGCGGCCTGGTTCGCCGGGTCGCGCGCCAGGGCCCGCCGGCAGGCGTGCCGGGCGGCGGCGAGGTCGCCGGTCCGCAGGTGGACCTGGGCGTCGACCACGTGCGCCTCCGCCTCCTCCGGCGCCAGCCGCAGCACGGTGTCCGCACTGACCCGGGCCCGGACCGACGACCAGACGCCCGGCCGTCGGGCCAGCACCTCGGCCAGCGTCGCGTGGGTCCGCCACTCCTGGGGTGCGACCGCCACGGCGGCCCGGGCGGCGGCCGTGGCGGCCCGCCGGCGCTTCAGGGTCAGCAACGCGTGGGCGCGCAGCCGCAGCGCCCACTCATGGTCGGGTGCGACCGCCAGGGCGCGGTCCGCGGCGTCGCGCATCCGGTGGCCGTCGCCGGCCAGGCTGTGGCACTGGGCCAGCAGGCAGAGCGCGTCGACGTCGTCCGGCCGGTCCCGCAGGACGGCGGTCAGCTCGACGATGGCGTCCGCCCAGCGGCCGACCGCCAGCAGCGCCCGCGCGCGCTCGACGCGGCTCTCCTGCGGTCCCGTGGTCCACCTCCGTCGTCCGGCCCATCACCCTAGTGGCGGGCGTGACGGGCTGATGCCCCGAGCGGCGGTTACTCCCCGTATACGATGAGTTGACCGGTTGCGCTGCCCCGGCTGGGCTCACCGGGTATCGGCTTCGGGTTCTCGCAACGCACAGTAAGGTCAATCGGGTGAGCGCCACCGGCGAGCACGGCCAGCCGCAGTCGCGAGCGAAGAGGTGACCTCGAGTGACCACCCCAGGCAAGACCCGTGTGGCGATCGTGTTCGGCGGACGCAGCCCCGAGCACGGCATCTCCTGCGTCAGCGCCGGCAGCGTGCTGGGCGCCCTCGACCCGGACGAGTTCGAGGTGGTGCCGGTCGGCATCACCCGGCAGGGCCAGTGGGTGCTGACCAGCGGCGACCCGAGCCAGCTGTCGATCCAGGCGCGCAAGCTGCCGGAGATCACCGCCGCCGCCGGCACCGCTCTCGTGCTGCGCGCCGAGCCGACCGCGGGCGGCCTGATGGTGCTCGACCCGACCGAGGGCCCGCGCGCGCTGGCGGACGTGGATGTGGTCTTCCCGGTGCTGCACGGGGCGTACGGCGAGGACGGCACCATCCAGGGGATGCTGGAGATGGCCGACATCCCGTACGTCGGGGCGAACGTCTTCGCCTCCGCCGCCGCCATGGACAAGGAGTTCACCAAGAAGCTCTGCGTGGCCGAGGGCATCCCGGTCGGCCCGTACGTGGTGCTGCGCAACGGGATGACGCTGAGCGAGGCGGACAAGGAGCGGTTGGGGCTGCCGGTCTTCGTCAAGCCGTCCCGCGCCGGCTCGTCCTTCGGCATCACCAAGGTCGACGACTGGGCGCAGCTCGACGCGGCGGTCGCCACGGCCCGCGAGATCGACACCAAGGTGCTGGTCGAGGCCGCGGTCGTCGGCCGGGAGATCGAGTGCGGCGTGCTGGAGGGCGAGGCCGGCGGCGCGCCGGAGGCGTCCGTGCTGGCCGAGGTGCGCATGGTGGGCGACCACGGCTGGTACGACTTCGAGGCGAAGTACATCTACGCCGACGAGGTCTGCGAGTACGACGTCCCGGCCAACCTGCCCGAGCGGGTCACCCGGCAGGTCCAGGAGTACGCCACCCGGGCCTTCACCGCGCTGGACTGCTCCGGCCTGGCCCGGGTCGACTTCTTCGTCACCCCGGAGCTGGACGTCTACCTCAACGAGATCAACACGATGCCCGGCTTCACCCCGACGTCGATGTTCCCGCGGATGTGGGCGGCCAGCGGCCTGGAGTACCCGAAGCTGGTCAACCGCCTGATCCGTACCGCCCTGCACCGCCACGCCGGCCGCTGACCGGCCCGGTCGAGGGCTCGCCACAGCAGCGACGGCACCGCCTCCCCGTGCCGGGAGGCGGCACCGTCCGGCAAGCTGGGCGGATGCCGCGGGGAGCCCGCGGCGCGCGGGTCAGGCGGTGCAGCCGGCGGGAGCGGACTTCGCCGAGGGGACCGCGGCGACGATGGTGTCGGAGATCGGGCTGACCCACTGCAGCGGCTGCTCGTACTGCCGGGGCACCCGGACCCGGACCGGGGTCTCCCGGTCGACGGTGGTCAGCACGGTGGCGTCGGCCTCCTGCACCGCGTGCCAGCAGACCTTGTTGACCGACCACACCTCGTCGGTGGGCTGGACGATCGGCGGCGTGCCACCGCAGGCGACGGTCAGCGCCGGGTCGCCGTACGCGGCGTTCTGCTCGGGGCCGGCGGTGACCGGCCGCTGGGCCAGGTCGCGTACCCGCTCCGGCAGCTGCGACACCAGGGCGCGGCAGACCGTCGCGGGCCGCTCGGCCAGCGTCGGGGCGGGCAGCTCGACCGCGGCGGTGGACTGCGGCCGGGCGGCGGTCGCCGAGGGGCGCGGCGCGACGGCCGGCTCGTCCGGGGCGAGCTTCGCGAAGGTGAAGCCGGCCACCGCCACGGTCACCGGCAGCGCGATCAGCGTGGCCACCAGCGCGGCACGGCGGGTGGTCCGGTCCGCGCGCGGCGCCTCGTCGGCCGGGCGGGACTCCTCGGGAGCGGGGGAGACAGTGATCTCGTCCACTTACAGGCGCACCACCGAACACGTGAGGGTGCGGGTGATGCCAGGCACCAGCTGCACCTTGCTGACGATGAGTTTGCCGAGCTCGTCGACGCTGTTCGCCTCGGTGAGGACGACCACGTCGTACGGCCCGGTGACGGCGTCGACCCGCACCACGCCGGCAAGGTCCGCGATCAGACCGGCCACGTCACGCGCCCGCCCGACCTCGGTCTGGATGAGGATGTACGCCTGTACCACGACTCGACCTCCGTCCGTCGCCGCCTGGGGCGGCCCGAAGGGTGAAACTACCTTACGGAGCAGGCCTGATCCCTATCGGTCGCCGGCTGGACGCGGTGAGCGAGGGCACGCCCGCCGGAGCAGACTGCCGGGTGGCCCGGGTGTGGGACGAGTGGATGCGACGAGGGGACGGCGATGACGGTCGCGGGTGTCGGGGAGTTCGGGCTGATCGACCGGGTCACCGCCCGGTTGACGTACGGGGAGAGCTGCCTGCTCGGCCCCGGTGACGACGGGGCGGTGGTGGCGGCGCCGGACCGGCGGGTGGTGGCCTCGACGGACGTGCTGGTCGAGGGGCGGCACTTCCGCCGGGACTGGTCGACCGCGCGGGACGTGGGGCACCGGGCGGCGGCGGCGAACCTGGCCGACATCGCGGCGATGGGCGCCACCCCGACCGCGCTGCTGGTCGCCCTCTGCATGCCGGCGGATCTCGACACGAGCTGGGCGGAGGAGCTGGCCGACGGACTGGGCGCGGAGGCGGCCCGGGTCGGCGCGAGCGTGGTCGGCGGGGACATGTCCGCCAGTCCCACGCTGACCATCGCGGTCACCGCCCTCGGCGACCTGGCGGACCGGCCGCCGGTGGTCCGCTCCGGGGCGCGGCCCGGCGACGTGGTGGCCCTGGCCGGGCGGACCGGCTGGGCGGCGGCCGGCTACACCGTGTTGTCCCGCGGCTTCCGGACGCCCCGGCTGCTGGTGGAGGCGTTCCGGCGGCCCGAGGTGCCCTATCCGGCCGGCCCGGAGGCCGCCGCGCTCGGCGCCACCGCCATGATCGACGTGTCGGACGGGCTGCTTGCCGACCTGGGCCACGTGGCGAAGGCCAGCGGAGTCGCCGTCGACCTGCGGCGGGACGCCTTCGAGGTGCCCCGGCAGATGCGGGACGCGGCGCAGGCGCTCGGCGTCGACCCGTACGCCTGGATCCTCACCGGGGGCGACGACCACGCCCTGGCCGCGACCTTCCCGCCGGCGGTGGCGCTGCCGGAGCGGTGGCGGCCGATCGGGCGGGTGGCCGAGGGGACGGGGGTGACCGAGGGGGCGGGGGTGACCGTGGACGGCGTGGCGTACGCCGGGCCGGCCGGCTGGGACCACTTCCGCTGACGGTGCCGCCCGCCGGGAACATGGCGCCGCGGTCCCGGCAAGTACGGGTATGACCATGCCCACGACAGCCACCTCCGGGGCGGACCCCGCTGACCTGGCGGGCCTCTTCGACCGGTACGCCCGCGACCTGTTGCGGTACTGCACCCGCCGGGTCGGCGAGCAGCTCGCCGAGGACGTGGTGGCGGAGACGTTCCTGGTGGCCTACGAGCGCCGGGACCGGTACGACCGCAGCCGCGGCGAGCTGCTGCCCTGGCTCTACGGCATCGCCACCAACCTGCTGCGGCGGCACCGTCGGGTGGAGGTCCGGGCACTGCGGCTGACCGCCCGGGACGAGTCGGCTACCGAGGGCCCGTCCCGGCGGACCGCTGAGCGGGTGGACGCGGCGCGGACCGTGGCCCGGCTGTCCGGGGTGCTCGCCGGGCTGCCCCAGCGACAGCGCGACGTGCTGCTGCTCTACGCCGTCGCCGAGCTGGAGTACGCCGAGATCGCCGCCGCCCTCGACATCCCGCTGGGCACGGTCCAGTCCGCCCTGCACCGGGCCCGGACCAAGGTCCGGGCCGCCCTGGCAGCCGAAGGAGACGCCCGATGAGCCGCACCGAACCCGACCTGGTGGCGGTCCGGGACCTGCCGCCCGGCCGGCCGGAACCGACCGACGAGTCGGTCAGCCGTACCTGGTACACGATCATCCACCGGCTTTCCGACCGCCGGCTGCGGTCACGCCGCTGGCTGGTCCCCGTGACCGCCGCCGCTGTGGTCGCCGCGCTCGTGGTCGGCGCAGTGACCCTGTTCGCCCCCGATCGGACGCCGCCCGCGCCGCTGAACCCGCGGCAGGTGATGGACCGGCTGATCGACAAGGCCGCCCGGATCGAGCCGGTCGAGGTGCCCCCGGGGCAGCTCCTGTACGTTCGGGCCGAGAACACCCAGCGGCCGGGCCGGGCCGTTCCGGGCACAACCGAGACCTGGTTCGACGGCCAGACGGTCATGCCGCTCCGTGTGCGGGTCGACGGCACGGACACCTCCGTCGACGGACCAGACAAGCCGGGCAGTACGGCGGAGGACAACCGGAACATCGTCGCGGCCGGCGGCAACTGGTACTTCCCGACCCCCGGCTGGTTGGCCCGCGCGCCGACCGAGCCGGCCGCGCTCTTCGCCCAGCTGGGCAAGGAGTCGTTCGGCGCGTTTACCGACTCGCGCCCCGAACGGGAGTGGGAGGTCATCGCGATCCTCGCGGGCCTGCTGTCCCGGGCGGAACCCCGACTCTCGCCCGAACTACGGGTCGGGCTCTACCGGCTGATCGCCGACCTGGACGGCCTCGTCGCGTCGGAGGTCACCGTCGACGGCCGGCGCTGCTGGGCTGTCGGGCTAACGACCGACACGTCCGGCGGCACGGCCGCGCTCCTGTTCGACCAGGGCAGCGGCCGGGTCATCGGCAAACGGGACGTCCAGCGGCAGGGGCCGGGCCCCGGCGCGCCGGCGCCGAGCGGCGGGCCCACCTCGGTCCAGGAGACCCGCTGGACGTTCGCGGTGGTACCGGACACCAACCGGACGGAGTGATCTGCGACCGAACGGGGACGGCCGGCCCCGGTCCCGGGCCGGCCGCGGTCGTACCCTTCATCCGTGAGTGAGATCGAGATCCGGGCGCAGCGCTTCGACGCGCCCGAGTCGCAGGCGTTGATCCGGGCGGCCCTGGCCGACCTCGGCGAGCGGTACGGCGGCAGCGGCGACGACACCCCGGTGGACGCGGCGGAGTTCGAGCCGCCGGCCGGCGCGTTCCTGGTGGCCTACCTCGGCGGGGAGCCGGTGGGCTGCGGGGGCTGGCGCGGCCACGGCGACGACGGGGAGGCGGCGGAGCTGAAGCGGATGTACACGGCGCCGGTGGCCCGGGGTCGGGGCGTGGCCCGGGCGGTGCTGGCCGCGGTCGAGCGGTCGGCCCGGGAGCAGGGCCGCAAGCGGATCATCCTGGAGTGCGGCGACAAGCAGCCCGAGGCGATCGCCATGTACACCTCGGCCGGGTACGAGCGGATCCCGAACTTCGGCTTCTACCAGGACGCCCCCGGCTGCCTCTCCTTCGGCCGCACCCTCTGAACCTGGTCCGGCGGGTGCGTGGCGCCTCGGTCGTCGCGCACCCGGCCGGCGTCACCGTGCCCGGACACGACAGAACCGGCGGACCGTGACGGCCCGCCGGTGCTGGGTGGTACGTGAAGCTGGAGGCTTACCGCGTCAGGCGCGGGTGACCTTGCCGGCCTTGATGCAGGAGGTGCAGACCTGCAACTTCTTGGTGGTGCCGCCACCGGCCGGGGTACGCACCGACTGGATGTTCGGGTTCCAGCGGCGGTTGGTCCGCCGGTGCGAGTGGGACACGTTGTGGCCGAAGCCCGGTCCCTTGCCACAGACGTCGCACACGCTAGCCACGGGATACTCCTGGGATTGAAACGTTCATGAGGTCGCCGCCAGGCGCTGCCCGGGCAACCTGGTCAGGTTACCCGATGACCCGCCGGTACGCCCAACCGGCCCGGTCGGCGGCGGCTCGGGCCTGCCCAGCGTACCGGTGCCGGAGGCGGGCCGGCCGGCGGGCCGGGCCGGTGGACACGCCGGTGGGGGCCGGCCGACCCCGGCGTCTGTCGGTGCGCGCCAGTAGGCTTCTCGCCGTGCTGGACACCCTCGACGCCGCCGCGGTGCGCCGCTGGTGCGCGAGCGGGCTGGCCGCCCTGCGCCGGCACCAGGGTGAGATCGACGACCTCAACGTCTACCCGGTCCCGGACGGCGACACGGGCACCAACCTGGTGCTCACCCTCACCTCCGCCCAGCAGGCGCTGGCGATGGACCTGGACACCCTCCCCGACGACGGCCACACCCCGCACGGGCACGCGCTGCGGCTGATGGCCCGGGGGGCGCTACTCGGGGCCCGCGGCAACTCCGGGGTGATCCTGTCGCAGATCCTGCGCGGCTTCGCCGACGCGCTGGCCGCCGCGCCGGCGGTCCGCGGCCGCCAGCTCGCCGCCGCGCTCGCCGACGCGGCCACCGCCGCCTACGGGGCGGTCGCCCGGCCGGTCGAGGGCACCCTGCTCAGCGTGGTCGCCGCCGCCGCGCGCGCGGCCGAGCAGGAGGACAGCGACGACCTGCGGGTGGTGGCCCGGGCGGCGGCCGGCGGGGCGGCGCGGGCGCTGGCCCGCACCCCGGAGCAGCTGCCGGCGTTGGCCCGGGCCGGGGTGGTGGACGCCGGCGGGCGCGGGCTCTGCGTGCTGCTGGACGCGCTGGTCGAGGTGATCACCGGGGAGAGCCCGCAGGAGCCGGCGCCCGCGCCGGCCGCGGTCCGTCCGCCGGCCACGGCCGTCCGGGAGACCGGCTCCCCGGAGTACGCGTACGAGGTGCAGTTCCTGCTCGACGCCGGGGCCGAGGCGGTGGCGCGGCTGCGCGCCGAGCTGGACGCGCTGGGCGACTCGCTGGTGATCGTCGGCGACGGCGGTCCCGGCGGCGGCACCTGGAACGTGCACGTGCACGTCAACGACGTGGGTGCCGCGGTCGAGGCGGGGGTGGTCGCCGGCCGGCCGCACCGGATCTCGGTGACCCGCTTCGCCGACCAGGTGGCGCCGGCCGCCCGCCCGCCGGCCCTGCTGTCCGACGGTCGGGCGGCCGTGGTGGTGGCGGCCGGCGCCGGCATCGCCGAGCTGTTCGGCGCGGAGGGCGCCACCGTGGTGCCGGGCAACCCGTCCACCGGCGAGCTGCTGGACGCGATCCGGGCCACCGGCGCCGCCCGGGTGGTGGTGCTGCCCAACGACCCCAACACCCAGTCGGTGGCGAGCGCCGCCGCCAAGGAGGCCCACCGGCTCGGCGTCAAGGTCAGCGTGGTGCCGACCCGGTCCCCGGTGCAGGCGCTGGCCGCCCTCGCCGTCCGGGACCCGGGCCGGCGGTTCGAGGACGACGTGATCGCCATGGCCGAGGCGGCCGGCGCCTGCCGGTACGCCGAGGTCTGCCACGCCAGCCGGGAGGCGCTCACCGTCGCCGGGCCGTGCCGGCCGGGCGATGTGCTGGCGCTGGTCGAGGGGGAGGTGCACCTGATCGGCGCGGACCTGGTCGACACCTGCACCGCCGTGGTGGACCGGATGCTCGGCGGCGGCGGCGAGCTGGTCACCCTGCTCTGCGGGGCGGACGCCCCGGCCGGGCTGGCCGACCGGGTACGCGAGCACGTGGAACGGGCCTGGCCGTTCGTCGAGGTGCAGGCGTACGAGGGCGGGCAGCCGCACTATCCGCTGCTGGTGGGGGTGGAATGACGAGCGAGCCGTCCACGGTGGACACGCCGCTGAAGAAGCTGGTCGGGGAGAAGACCGCGAAGGCCCTGGCGAGCCATCTGGACCTGCACACCGCGGGCGACCTGATCTACCACTTCCCCCGCCGGTACGACGAGCGCGGCGAGCACACCGACATCCGTTCGCTGGACGTGGGCGAGCAGGTGACCGTCCTGGCCCAGGTGCAGCGCACCGCGGTCCGGCCGATGCGGCAGCGGCGGGGCAACCTGCTGGAGGTGACCGTCGGCGACGGCTCCGGCGGGTTGCTCACCCTCACCTTCTTCGGCAACCAGGCCTGGCGGGAGCGGGAGCTGCGCCCCGGCCGGTGGGGGCTGTTCGCCGGCAAGGTCACCGAGTTCCGGGGCAAGCGGCAGCTCAACGGCCCGGAGTACGTCCTGCTCGGGGAGGGCGGTGACGGCGAGGCGGCGGCCAACGAGGAGGTCGAGGAGTTCGCCGGCGCGCTCATCCCGGTGTACCCGGCCGCCGCCGCGGTGCCCACCTGGGTGATCGCCCGCTGCGTGCGGGTGGTGCTGGACACCTTCACCCCGCCGGAGGATCCGCTGCCGGCGACCGTCCGGGCCGCCCGCAACCTGGTCGGCATCGACGTCGCGCTGCGCGAGATCCACCGACCGTCCAGCAAGGAGGATCTGTACCGGGCCCGGCGCCGGCTCAAGTGGGACGAGGCGTTCGCGGTGCAGCTCACCCTGGTGCAACGCAAGCACCGGGCGGCCGACTGGCCGGCGAAGTCCCGGCCGGCGCGGGCCGCCGGGCTGCTCGACGCGTTCGACGCCCGGCTGCCGTACGAGCTGACGCCCGGCCAGCGGACCGTCGGCGCGGAGGTCGCCGCCGACCTGGCCACCGCGCACCCGATGCACCGGCTGCTGCAGGGCGAGGTCGGCTCGGGCAAGACGGTGGTCGCGCTGCGGGCCATGCTCCAGGTGGTCGACGCCGGTGGTCAGGCGGCCCTGCTCGCCCCGACCGAGGTGCTCGCCGCCCAGCACTACCGGGGCATGCTCGACCTGCTCGGCCCGCTCGCCCGGGCCGGCGAGCTGGGCGCCGCCGACGGCGCCACCCGGGTGGAGCTGGTCACCGGTTCGCTCGGCGCGGCGGCCCGGCGGCGGGCGCTGGCCGAGGTCGCCGAGGGCCGGGCCGGCATCGTGCTGGGCACCCACGCGCTGCTCTACGAGGGGGTCGACTTCGCCGACCTGGGCCTGGTGGTCGTCGACGAGCAGCACCGCTTCGGCGTGGAGCAGCGGGACGCGCTGCGCGCCAAGGCCGACCAGCCGCCGCACGTGCTGGTGATGACGGCCACCCCGATCCCGCGCACGGTCGCCATGACCGTCTACGGCGACCTGGAGATCTCCACCCTCTCCCAGCTTCCGCAGGGCCGTTCGCCGATCGCCTCGCACGTGGTGCCGGCCGCGGAGAAGCCCGCCTTCCTCGACCGGGCCTGGCGCCGGCTGCGCGAGGAGGTCGCCGCCGGCCACCAGGCGTACGTGGTCTGCCCGCGGATCGGTGAGGGCCCCGCGTCCGAGGAGGAGCCGCCGCGCGAGGACGACAGCGGGCGGCGGCCGCCCCTCGCCGTGACCGAGGTCGCCCCGCTGCTCGCCGAGGGCCCGCTGCACGGGCTGCGGATCGGGGTGCTGCACGGCCGGCTGCCCGCCGACGAGAAGGACGCGGTGATGCGCTCGTTCGCCGCCGGCGACCTGGACGTGCTGGTGGCCACCACCGTGGTCGAGGTCGGCGTCGATGTGCCGAACGCGACCGTGATGATCGTGCT
The DNA here is from genome assembly GCF_004217615.1 of Micromonospora kangleipakensis. Taxonomy (NCBI): domain Bacteria; kingdom Bacillati; phylum Actinomycetota; class Actinomycetes; order Micromonosporales; family Micromonosporaceae; genus Micromonospora; species Micromonospora kangleipakensis. The sequence continues at coordinate 2,399,287 of NZ_SHLD01000001.1, forward strand.
CGACGCGGACCGGTTCGGCGTCTCCCAGCTGCACCAGCTGCGCGGCCGGGTGGGCCGTGGTTCCGCCGCCGGACTCTGCCTGCTGGTGAGCGAGGCGGTGGAGGGTTCCTCGGCCCGGGAGCGGCTGGACGCCGTCGCCTCCACCACGGACGGCTTCAAGCTCGCCGAGCTGGACCTGGAGCAGCGCCGGGAGGGCGACGTGCTGGGCGCGACCCAGTCCGGGCGCCGCTCCCACCTGCGGCTGCTGTCGCTGCTGCGGGACGCCGACCTGATCCGGGACGCCCGGGCCGAGGCGATCGCCCTGGTCGAGGAGGACCCGGAGCTGACCCGGCATCCGGCGCTGGCCGCCTCGGTCGCCGCCCTGGTCGACGAGGAACGCGCGGAGTACCTGGAGAAGGGCTGAGCGCCCCCGTCGGCCCGCCCCACCCCTTCCGTCACGGGCGGACTCGGCGCGCGAGCTTCACCCCACCTCCGCGACGTGGCGGTGTCGCGGCGGCGAGGAAACCGCCAGCTCCGCGATCCGGAGTGGAATACCATCCCGGACACTCGTACGTCGGCGGTGCGGGTGACGGCTGCGGGCGGCCAGGCAGGGGGCCGAGCGGGGCGGCGGGGGCCGCGCGGCGTGGGTAGCGGACCGGTGTGGGTGGTGCGCTCCTGTGGAGCTGATGACGTCAACGACTCAGGGCGCGCGCCGTCCAGGTGATTCGTTTACAACATCAGGTTCGTAGCGAGCGTGGACCGCACCCGCGCGCCGGGAACGCCGCCGTGGTCGACGAGCTGACCGGCCGGCTCGGCGAGTGCGGTGGCCCGGCGGTGCGGCGGGCAGTGCGTCGGTCGCAGCGGCGCGACAGTGCGGCCGGCGGTGCGGCCGTGGCGGGCGACGGCACGGACGGGGACAGCACGAGGGCGCGCCGACCGACTGGTCGACGCGCCCTCGTCAGTTGCGGTGGATCAGGCGGTGAAGCGGACCCGACGACGTCGCGCCACGACGAAGAGCACCGCGCCGGCCGCCAGCAGCGCCGCCGCGCCGCCGGCGATCAGGCCGGCCGGCGCACCGGTCTTCGGCAGCGTCGGCCCACCGGCGCCACCACCCTCGGGCGGCGCGCTGGGGCTGGAACGGGTGCACTTCGTCGGCTTCTTCCAGGCGACCGGCGAGGCGTCGTCCAGGCCGTCGGCCCTGGGGGCGACGGTCAGCCCCTCGAAGGCCTTGAACGTCGCGGTCTTGGTCTCGCCCGGCTTCACGACCAACGTCTGCGCGTCGCCCTTGTTCGGAGTGAGCGTGACGGTGACGGTCTTGCCGTCCTTCGGGTTCTCGATCTGGAAGATCAGCGCGTCGCAGGTGGACTGGTAGCTGCCGATCGGCTCACCCGGCTCGACGCAGTCCTTGGCCTCGGCGGGCTTGTCGTCGAAGATGGGCGCCTTCTGCCCGGCCTCGGTCACGGTGATCTTGGCGGCGTTGCGGGCCGGCACTGTGATCGTGGTGTCCTTGCCGGCCGCGACGGTCGCGGTCTTCGTGAAGCCGTCGGTGCCGGTGACGGTGAACGCGGCGTCCTTGGTGGCCTCGGCGCCGTTCTCCAGCTTCACCGCGACGTCGCCCTCGCAGTCCGCGGTCACGGTGGCCTTCGGGTTGGCGGCAGCCGGCGGGGCGGTCACCACCTTGTCGCAGCTCTCGCTGAACTTGATGGACGCGCTGCTGTCGTCCTTCTCGTTGTACCCGTTGTCCCACCGCGCCTTCACGGTCAGCGAGGCCTCGGTGGCGTCGCCCGAGAGGCGGGCCTTGCCGACCACGGGCTCCGACACGCTGTGCGGGTAGGTGTCGCCCTCGCTCACCGCGATGCCGTCGATGGTGAACGGGGTGGCGTTCCCGTTCACCACGCTGGTGGCCTCGGCCTTGGTGAACTGGTAGTTGTTCACGCCCTCGGGGGCGTAGCTGTTGACGGTCCAGGTCGTGACCCACTCGCCGGCGGCGGTGTCGCACTGCGCGGTGACCTTGACCTCGCTGTGGTGCGCGCTGGCCGGGCTGGCCAGAGTCAGGGCGCCGGCGATGCCGATCAGCGCGCTTGCGGTCACCGCCATGACATGGCGGTACGGGGATTTGAGACGGTTCACGCCTTCTCCTGACGAGGGATTTCGGGGATGGCCCCGGGAGGCGGAACGATCACCACCTGCCGTCCGGCAAGACCTGTTCCGGCGCCCTCCCGGCGCTGCGTGCCGGTTGCGGAGCGCGGCACGCCGGGCGACTTTATCGATGAGTTGTGAATCCGGGACGGCCGCGAGGCCACTTAACGATGATGTTGTCCATTTGAGATCATTGATGGACTCTCCGTGTCGGGCAGATCACGACATCCGCTCCGCCCCGCCGGTCATCGTTCGGTGGTTCGCCCCGCTCGACCGTCGCGTAGCGTCAGCACCATGTGCAGGAGCAGACGGTGACCCGGATCGTGGCCGGGACGCTCGGCGGCCGACGCCTCGCCGCGCCGCCCGGCGCCAGCACCCGGCCCACCTCCGACCGGGTCCGGGAGGCCCTGTTCAGCGCGGTCCAGGCCGAGATGGACCTGGTCGGGGCCCGCTTCGCCGACTTCTACGCGGGCTCCGGCGCGGTCGGGCTGGAGGCGCTGTCCCGGGGCGCCGAGCACGTGCTGCTGGTCGAGTCCGACCCCCGGGCCGCCCGGGTGATCCGGGAGAACGTCGCCGCGCTGCGGGCCGCCCCGGCCGCCCGCCTGGTCACCGGCAGGGTGGCCACCGTGCTCGCGGCCGGACCCGACGGTGACCCCTACGACGTGGTCTTCGCCGACCCGCCCTACGCCGTACCGGACGAGGAGATCACCGCGATGCTTGCCGCGCTGGTCGACGGCGGCTGGCTGGCCGCGGACGCCCTGGTGGTCGTCGAGCGGTCCAGCCGCACCGGACCGGTCACCTGGGTGGAGGGCGTCACGGCGGAGCGCAGCCGCCGTTACGGCGAGACCACCCTTTGGTACGGTCGCCGATCATGAGACGTGCGGTCTGTCCCGGCTCCTTCGATCCGGTCACCAACGGACACCTCGACATCATCGGCCGGGCCAGCCGGCTCTTCGACGAGGTGATTGTCGGCGTGCTGATGAACCAGGCGAAGCAGGGCCTGTTCACCGTCGAGGAGCGGATCGAGATGCTCCGCGAGGTGACCTCCTCGTACGACAACGTGCGGGTGGAGTCGTTCCGCGGGTTGCTGGTCGACTTCTGCCGGGCCCAGCGGGCGAGCGTGCTGATCAAGGGCCTGCGGGCGGTCAGCGACTTCGACTACGAGCTGCAGATGGCCCAGATGAACATCGGCCTGGCCGGCGTGGAGACGCTCTTCATGCCGACCAACCCGCTCTACTCGTTCCTCTCCTCCAGCCTGGTCAAGGACGTCGCCAAGTGGGGTGGGGACATCTCGTCGCACGTGCCGGACGTGGTCCGCGAGCAGCTGCGCGCCCGGCTGACCCCGGGGCAGCCCGGCTGACCCGACCGCCCGGGCGGCCCGGCGCGACGCGCCGGGCCGGCGCGGATGGGCCACCTGTCGCCCGCGCACGACATCATTGGTGGAGCGGGAACCCGGCCGCAGCCCGCATCATGTAGGTCGGCCGAAGAACGACAGGAGTGAGGTACCGGTGGACCCGCTCGATCGCATCGACGAACTGATCGCCCTGGTGGAGCAGGCCCGCTCCGTCCCGATGTCGCGCAACAACTGCATGGTCGACCGGGGCGAGATGATCGGCGCCCTCGACGAGCTGCGCGCCGAACTCCCCGCCGACCTGCGCCGGGCCGCCGCGCTGCTGGAGGAGCGCGACAAGATCATGGAGGCCGGCAAGCGGGAGGCCGACCGGATCATCAGCGAGGGTGAGGCGGAACACGCCCGCCTGGTCTCGGTGAACGAGATCACGGTCTCCGCGGAGCACGAGGGCGCCCGGATCATCGCCGAGGCCCGCGCCGAGGCCCAGCGCCTCCGTGACGAGGTGGACGACTACGTCGATACCGCCCTGGCCAACTTCGAGCAGTTCCTCACCAGGGCGCTCGCCTCGATAGAGCGCGGCCGGGACAAGATGCACGCGCTGCGGGAGATCGGCACCTTCGCGGGCGACGAGGCGGATCGCCCGCTACCCTTCTGAGCGGCACCCCGGCAGCCGACAGGCGGGGTGCGCCCCGCCCCCGGTTCGACGGTCGGGTGCTCGTCCAGGTAACCTTTTTTGTCGGCCTCTCACCGGCCGGAGTCTGACTATGCCCAAACACTCGCCTTCATCACTCAACCCCAGGTCGCCGCTGGTCCTCGACACGAGGGACCTGCCGCGTCGGCCTGGTGCGTTGCGTACGGTCAAGCGGGTCGTGCCGGCACCGGCGGACCTCGGCGTGGAGTTGATCGGCGTGCCGGAGGGCGCGGACCTCGACCTCGACCTGAGGTTGGAGTCGGTGTCCGAGGGCGTGCTCGTCTCCGGGACCATCAGTGGCCCCGTCAAGGGCGAGTGCGGCCGTTGCCTGCGTGAGATCAACGACTCGATGGTCGTGAACGTCCAGGAGCTGTACGCGTACGAGAACAGCACCACGGACACCACGACCGACGAGGACGAGGTGGGCCGGATGCAGGACGATCTGATCGACCTGGAGCCGGCGCTGCGGGACGCGGTGGTGCTCACACTGCCGACCAACCCGCTCTGCCGGGAGGACTGCCCAGGGCTGTGCCCCGAATGCGGGGTGCACTGGGACGATCTGCCGGCCGATCACAGCCATCAGCAGATCGACCCGCGTTGGGCGGGCCTGTCGCAACTGACCCGTACAGAGGAGTAAGAACCGTGGCCGTCCCGAAGCGCAAGATGTCGCGCAGCAACACCCGGTCCCGCCGGGCGAACTGGAAGGCGGCCGTGGTCGCGACCGTGGCCTGCCCGCAGTGCAAGTCGCCGAAGCTGCCGCACGCCGCCTGCTCCGTCTGCGGCACCTACAACGGCCGCCAGGTTCTCGAGGTCTGACCTGGACGCCGAGTGACGCCCCCGACCGCGGGTCGGGCGGCGCGCGCACCCTGGCAAACGCCCGGTGCCCCGGCTCCCTCAGCCGCCGGCCGTGCAGCGGCCGGCGTTCCGGTGGAGCCGGGCACCGCGCGGATCGCCGTTGACCTCCTCGGCGGGGACGACGCTCCCGCCGTCGTGGTTGACGGCGCTCTGCGGGCCGTGCGTGCCGACCCTGACCTGCATCTGCTGCTCGTCGGTCCGACCGAGGTCGCCGGCGGGCTGATCGACGCCCTCGATCCGGCGCAGCGCGCCCGGATCGCGGTCCGGCCGGTCCGGACCGCGGTCGGCATGGCCGACGACCCCACTTCCGCCCGCGAGCACAGCACCGTCCGCGCCGCCGTCCACGCGGTACGCGAGGGGCTCGCGGACGCGCTCGTCTCCGCCGGTTCGACCGGCGCCACCGTCACCGCCGCCGCGCTCGGCTTCGGGCGTTGGTCCGACGTCCGCCGGCCGGCCCTGGTGGCCACCCTGCCCGCGGTCGCCGGCCCGGTGGTCCTCCTCGACGTGGGCGGCTCCCTGGAGCCCCGCCCGGCCACCCTCGCCCGGCACGCCGTCCTCGGCGCGGCCTACGCCGCCGTGGCGCACGGCGTCGCCGAGCCCCGGGTCGGCCTGCTCTCGGTCGGTACCGAGGCGGGCAAGGGCGACCGGCTGCGCCGGGCCGCCGACCCCGTGCTGGCCGCGACGCCGCTGCCCTGCGGCGCCCGCTACGTCGGCCTGGTCGAGGGGTACGACGTCTCCCTCGGCGTCCGCGCCGACGTGGTGGTCACCGACGGCTTCACCGGTAACGTGCTGCTCAAGGCGATCGAGGGCGCGTACGCGATGGCCGGCGGTCCCCCTGCCAGCGGCGGCGCCCCCCGGGCGGCCGCCCTGCTCGGCGTGGCCGGCACGGTGGTCGTGTGCCACGGCGCGGCCCGGCCCGACGACGTCGCCTCCGGCATCGCCCTCGCCGCCCACCTGTGGCGGCGGGGGGCCACCGACCTGATCTCCGGCCTGCTCGACGGCATTCCGCAGGATCCCGCACACAGCAACGAGGTAGTGCAATGACCAACGACAAGCGGCGGCGTGCTCCCATCGGTCACCTGGAGGCGGCCTTCGGGGTCTCGCTCGACCCGGAACTGCTGGAGCGCGCGCTGACTCACCGTTCGTACGCGTACGAGAATGGCGGCCTGCCCACCAACGAGCGGTTGGAGTTCCTGGGCGACTCGGTGCTCGGCGTGGTGATCACCACGGCGCTCTTCCAGAACCACCCGGACCTGCCCGAGGGGCAGCTCGCCAAGCTGCGGGCCAGCGTGGTGAACATGCGCGCCCTCGCCGACGTGGCCCGCGGCCTCGGGCCGGACGGGCTCGGCGCGTACCTGCTGCTGGGCAAGGGCGAGGAGAGCACCGGCGGCCGGGACAAGGCGAGCATCCTGGCGGACACCCTGGAGGCGCTGCTCGGCGCGATCTACCTCCAGTACGGCCTGGACACGGCGGCGATCGTGATCCACCGGCTCTTCGACCCGCTGATGGCCGAGTCGGCCGGCCGGGGCGCGGCCCTGGACTGGAAGACCAGCCTGCAGGAGCTGACCGCCGCGCTGGGGCTGGGCGTTCCGGAGTACCGGATCGAGGGCACCGGCCCGGACCACCTGAAGACCTTCACGGCCTGGGTGGTGGTGGCCGGCAACCGGTACGGCGGCGCCGAGGGCCGGAGCAAGAAGGAGGCCGAGCAGCGGGCCGCCGAGTCGGCCTGGCGGATGCTGACCGAGCAGGCCGAGGCGGACGCGGCGGCCGGCGACGGCGCGCCGGGCGACGCCGGGAGTGAGACCGCCGAGGCGGGCGCCGGCCGTGCCTGAGCTGCCCGAGGTCGAGACGGTCCGGCAGGGGCTGGCCCAGTGGGTCATCGGCCGCCGGATCACCTCGGTGGAGGTGCGCCACCCCCGCGCGGTGCGCCGGCACACCCCGGGCGGCGGGCACTTCGCCGACGTGCTGGCCGGCCGGACGGTGACCGACGTCCGGCGCCGGGGCAAGTACCTCTGGCTGCCGCTGGACAGCGGCGACGCGCTCATCGGCCACCTCGGCATGTCCGGCCAGCTGCTGCTCCAGCCGGTCGGCGCGGCCGACGAGCTGCACCTGCGGGTCCGGTTCCGGTTCGCCGACGACGGTCCGGAGCTGCGCTTCGTCGACCAGCGCACGTTCGGCGGGCTCTCCGTGTCGGAGGGCGGCGCGGAGCTGCCCGTCGAGATCGCGCACATCGCCCGGGACCCGATGGACCCGGAGTTCTCCGACGCCGAGTTCGTGGCGGCGCTGCGCCGGCGGCGTACCGAGGTGAAGCGGGCGCTGCTCGACCAGACCCTGATCTCCGGGGTCGGCAACATCTACGCCGACGAGGCGCTCTGGCGGGCGAAGCTGCACGGCGCCCGCCCCACCGACGCGCTGACCGGCCCGGCCGCGCAGCGGCTGCTCGAACACGTCCGGGACGTGCTCGGTGAGGCGATCAAGCAGGGCGGCACCAGCTTCGACGAGCTGTACGTCAACGTCAACGGCGAGAGCGGCTACTTCGACCGGTCGCTGAACGCGTACGGTCGGGAGGGCGAGCCCTGCCGGCGGTGCGGGGCGCCGATCCGGCGCGAGGCGTTCATGAACCGCTCGTCGTACAGCTGCCCGCGCTGCCAGCCGCGGCCCCGGGGCGCCCTCCGGGGATGACCCCGAGGCGGTTCGGGGTTGCGCCGGTGTGCCTCGTCCGGCCGCTCCCGGCGCGTCCCCGGGTCGTACCCTGAAAAGCCCCTTCTGTCCGATTGGCCGACCCGTTCCGGGCCGGCCGGCCGGTGCTCGCCAGATCGGGGACGAGCCGGGGCCGTTCCCCGATGTCCGCGCCTCCTCCGGTGCCTAGCGTCAGCACGGTCGGTACTGGACCGGCGCGTGGAGGGGGAACCGGAGATGGGCAGGCGACCGGTGACGGTGCGGTTGGCGCGGTGGAGTGCGGAGCATCCGTGGCGGGCCATCGCACTCTGGGTGGTCTTCGTGGCGGTGTGCTTCGTCGGCGGGAACGCCGCCGGCCTGACCGAGGCGACCGACGAGGACATGGCGATCGGCGAGGCGGGACGGGCCCAGCTGATCGTCGACGGCGGGAACTTCGACGAGCCCGCGGTGGAGAACGTGCTGATCACGCCCCGCGCCGGGGTGCTCGACCGGACCGCGGCGAAGGCCGCGGCCGACGACACGGCGACGCGGCTGCGCCAGGTCACCGGCGTCGCCTCGGTGGGCGCGCCGATGCCGTCGCACGACGGCGGCGCGCTGCTGGTGCCGATCACCATGTCCGGCGACCCGGGGACCGCGTCGGACCGGGTGCAGCCGCTGCGGGACGCGACCGCGAAGGTCCAGGAGGCGCACCCCCAGCTGCGGATCGAGCAGGTCGGCGGGCCGTCGATCAACAAGGCGCTGGACGACACTCTGGGCAAGGACTTCAAGCGGGCCGAGCTGCTCAGCCTGCCGGTCACCCTGGCCATCCTGATCATCGCGTTCGGGGCGCTGATCGCCGCCAGCGTGCCGGTGCTGCTCGCGCTCTCCTCGGTGGCGGCGGCGATGGGGCTCTCCACCCTCGCCTCGCACCTGGTGCCGGCGACCGACACCACGGCCAGCGTGATCCTGCTGATCGGCATGGCCGTCGGCGTCGACTACTCGCTCTTCTACGTCCGGCGGGAGCGCGAGGAACGGGCCAGGGGCCGCTCCAGGCTGGACGCGGTGGAGATCGCGGCGGAGACATCCGGGCACGCCGTGGTGGTCTCCGGCTTCGCCGTGATCATCTCGATGGCCGGTCTGCTGCTCGCCAACGACGCGGTCTTCTCCTCGCTCGCCGTCGGCTCGATCCTGGTGGTCGCGGTCGCGGTGACCGGCTCGCTGACCGTGCTCCCGGCGTTCCTGGCCAAGCTGGGCCGCTGGGTCGACCGGCCCCGGGTGCCGCTGCTCTGGCGACTCACGGCGCCGCGTGCCGGGCGGCACGGGGAGCGGGCTACGCCGCGGTTCTGGTCGGCCGTGCTCAAGCCGGCGCTGCGGGCGCCGCTGGCCACCCTGGTCGTCTCGGTGGGGCTGCTGCTCGCCCTGGCCGCGCCGGCGCTGGGCATGAAGCTGAAGTTCCCCGGCATGGAGGACCTGCCCCGGACCACGCCCGCCATGCAGGCGTACGACCGGCTCACCGCCGCCTTCCCGAGCACCGGCACCAGCCACACGGTGGCGGTGCGGGCGCCGGCCGAGCAGGCCGACCAGGTCCGGGCGGCGCTGACCGACCTGGCCGGGCGGGCCGCCGCCGGCCCGCTCTTCGCGCCGGCCGAGGGGGACGGTCCGGAGATCAAGGTGTCGGCGGACCGGCGGGTCTCGGTGCTGGAGGTGGCCACCCCGTACGCCAGCCGCACCGACGAGGCGGCCCGCTCGCTGCACGAGCTCCGCGACGACCTGGCGCCCGCCGCGCTGCGCGGCATCCCGGGCGTCGAGTACGCGATCGGCGGCGGCGTCGCCGACAGCGAGGACTACGCCGCGCACGTCAAGGACAAGCTGCCCGTGGTGATGGGCTTCGTGCTGGCGCTGACCTTCCTGGTGATGGCCTGGACGTTCCGGTCGGTGGTGATCGCGCTCACCTCCATCATCCTCAACCTGCTCTCCGCCGGGGCCGCGTACGGGCTGCTGGTCCTGGTCTTCCAGGGTGACTGGGCGGAGGGGCTGCTCGGCTTCACCTCGATGGGGGCGATCGTCTCCTGGCTGCCGCTCTTCCTCTTCGTGGTGCTCTTCGGCCTCTCGATGGACTACCACGTCTTCGTGGTCAGCCGGATCCGGGAGGGCATCCGCAACGGCATGTCGAACCGGGACGCGGTGGCGTACGGGATCAGCTCCTCGGCGGGCGTGGTGACCAGCGCGGCGGTCGTGATGGTCGGCGTCTTCGCGATCTTCGCCTCGCTCAGCACGATCGACATGAAGCAGCTCGGCATCGGTCTGGCCGCGGCGATCCTGCTGGACGCCACGATCATCCGGGCGGTGGTGCTGCCGTCCCTGATGACCCTGCTCGGCGACGCGAACTGGTGGGCGCCCCGCTTCCTGCGGGGCCGGTCGGCGACCCCGCCGGCCGACCCGCCCACCCCGGCGCCGGAGCTGGTCGGCGCCCGCTGAGGGCGAGGTGCGGAGGGGTCCCGGTCACCGGGGCCCCTCATCCCGTTCCCGGCCCGGGCGAGGCCGCCCGGCCCGTCAGGGGAGCGGGCAGCTCTCCCGCCAGGCGTCCAGGTCGGGGTCCTTGCGGATGGAGGCGAACCCGTACCCGACGGTGGTCACGCAGAACTCGGTCGGGCTGCCGGCGTACTCGACGTGGAAGACCGGCTTGTCGGCGTCGGCGAAGGGCAGCAGCTTCGCGCACTGCCGCCGCCGGACGCACTCCTCGTTCACCGCGAAGTCGAAGTCGGGTGCCAGCGCGGCGACCTGCGGCAGGTCGTTGACCAGGCCGGGGGAGAGGTCGAGGGAGCGGGCGAGGGTGGCCAGCCGCCGGTTGAACAGCAGTTGGTCGTCGAAGTCGAGCGGGAGGCCGGGCCGGTGCAGGTAGCCGTCGGCATCAGCGAGCGCCACCGCCCCGAAGCCCTTGCCCCGGCACAGCCGGAACCGGTCGGCCAGCACCGGCCTCAGCGCGTCCCACTGCCGTATGTCCAGCCACCGGCTGCCCGGTCGGCCCGCCACGGCGGCGCCGCGGACGGCCGTCGGGAAGCGGCTGGCGTCCGGGTCCGTGCCGGCGTACGTGCCGACCCGGACCTGGCAGATCAGCCGGCGGTCCCGGGCGCGCAGCGCCGCGGTCTCGGTCGAGGTGGTCCGCACCGGGTCGAGCAGGAAGACGTCCGCCTCGACGCTGACGTCGAGCGGGCCGCTGAGCTGCCACTGCCACTGCCACCGGCGGGCCGACTCGGTCGGCCAGGGAGTGGGCGCCCCGGGCGGGACCAGTTCGGGGTGGCAGCCGGGCGCCGGGGCGAGCAGCAGCAGCGGCACCAGCGCCGGCAGGGTCCGGCGCAGTCCGCGCCGGAGCGCGCGCGCTGGCCGGACCCACGGTGCGGGCCGGGCCGGCCGGATCCGCATCGGCAGCTCCCGGGTCGCGGGCGGCACCCCGCCGCCCCTGCCGGTACGCCGGTCTGGCCCCGGCGTACCTCACCCGGTCAAACGAGCACGGACCCGGTCACGACTCGCATTCAGCGCGGGGTGCCGAAGTCCTGCGTCCAGTACGGCCCGTTGCTCCGCGCCACCCCGACGCCGATCTCGGTGAAGGAGCAGTTCAGGATGTTGGCCCGGTGCCCCGGGCTGTTCATCCAGGCGTCCATCACGGCGGCCGGCGTCTGCTGGTTCCAGGCGACGTTCTCGCCGTACGCCCGCCAGGCGTAGCCGACCCGGTCGAGCCGCTCCCCGACGTCGCTGCCGTCGCTGCCGTCGTGCGACATGGTCTTGTGGTCGGCCTGGTCCTGGCTGTGCCGCTGGGCCGCCAGCATCAGCTTGTCGTCGATGCTGAGCGCCTTGCAGCCGGCCTTGGCCCGCTCACGGTTGACCAGGTCGACCACCTCCTGGAGCTCGGCGCTGATCCGGCCGGTCGAGGTGGTGGTGGCGGTGCTGCGGCTCGGTGCGGGGGCGCGGTCGAGCTGCCGGGACGGGGCGGTGGTGCGGCTGGGCTTCGGCGTGGCCGTCCGGCTGGCCGAGGGGCTCGGCCGGGCGGTGCTCGGCTTGACCGTGGGGGAGGCCGGGGCGAGCGCGTCACCGGGGGCGCCCTCGGTGCTCGGCACGGCGGGGGCGGCGGCCACGGTGTCGTCGACGGACGTCGGGTCGGTCCGCTGGTCGCTGCCCGGCAGCATCAGGGCACCCACTCCCAGGCTCACCACCAGGGTCGCCGCGGCGGCGGCCCCACCGATCAGGAGCGGCCGGGGGAAGCGCCGGGCCTGCCGGTGCCGCCCCTCGCGGGAGCCGCCGGGGCTCGCCGCGGGGGCGGCCCGGAACGCGGTCAGGTCCGCCGGGGCCGTCCCGTCGAGCCAGGGGTGGCCACCCGGGTGGTGGCCGGCCGGCTCGAACGGGGCGACCCGCGGCAGCTCGCCCGTGCGGTCGGCGGGGAGGGCGTCCGACCGCTCGAACGGCGCGACCGGGAAGGGGAGTTCACCGGTCCGGTCGGCCTGCCACCGCTCGGTGGGCTGTTCCCGCCAGGCGTCGACGGGCTCCTCCGGCTCGTCGCCGAAGAGGTACGACGACCGCGGCTCCGGCCGGTCGGTGAGCCACGCCGGGGGGTGGTCGGTCGGCGGCTCGGGACGCCGGTGAGCGTCGTCCGGGTCGGTCGGGTCGGTCCAGCGGTACACGCCTTCGCCTCCACGGGTCGGTTGCGGGCCGGGCTGACCGTACGGGTGGGCCACGAGCTGCGGCAACGTGGCTAAGAAAGAGTTAAGGCGAAGCGGACAGCCGGGCGGAGGCGTTCACACAATCCCGGGCGTACAGTTAAGTCGTCCGGACAGAGCGTGTCCGCGCCTTGTGGCAGCCCCCCGACAAGTGGACAGGTCGACGTGGAGATGATCTACGGCCTGCGAGAACTTGACGAAGGAGGGGTTTTCGGCTCAATATGTAGGTGTCGCCAGTCGCGCCCGGTCATGCCCGCATATCGCTGGGATGACAGCCGCGAACACCATGGGCGCGCGTTGGCCGGCCTTTCCGGCAGCGCATATCAAGGAGTCAGCATGGCGAAGGCCCTCTACGGCCACGTAGGTGCAGCGCCCGACCGGCGCCTGCTCGACGAGGTCACCCGACTGCGTGCCAGGGTTCAGGCACTGGAGTTCGAGATCACGCGCCTGCGCGCCGAGAACGATCGGCTTGCGGCGGCTGCGGCGGAGGCTGACGACCTCCTCCGACTGGCCGAGCCGGCGCTCACCTGATCTCCGGTTGTCGGAAAACTGAATCGCACCACACAAAAACGCGCGCCGACACTCAAGTGCCGGCGCGCAGTTCTGTCCGCACCCATTTCCGCGCCGCTTTCTCGATCTTGTGAATCGCCCGGGAATGCGCGACGGGGCGCGGAACGCGAATAGCGATCTTGTAATTCTCGCCACTGGCGAACACTCCCGGCGGATCGGGGCGCGACCGGCGTGGGGTGGGTCGCGTACCGGGGTGCCCCGGCCCCCGGGTTAGTCTGCGGGTTCACCAGGTCCGCGCAGCCGGCGACGGTACGGCGGCCACCGGACAAGGATCGAGAAGGTGCATCTCAAGAGCCTGACGGTGAAGGGCTTCAAATCCTTCGCCTCCGCGACGACGCTCAAGCTGGAGCCCGGGATCACCTGCGTGGTGGGTCCGAACGGCTCCGGCAAGTCCAACGTCGTCGACGCCATCGCCTGGGTGCTCGGCGAGCAGGGCGCCAAGGCGCTGCGCGGCGGCAAGATGGAGGACGTCATCTTCGCCGGCACCGCCGGGCGGGCGCCGCTGGGCCGGGCCGAGGTCACCCTCACCATCGACAACACCGACGGCGCGCTGCCGATCGAGTACACCGAGGTCTCCATCACCCGCCGGATGTTCCGCTCCGGCGAGAGCGAGTACGAGATCAACGGCGACTCCTGCCGCCTGCTCGACATCCAGGAGCTGCTGTCGGACTCCGGCATCGGCCGGGAGATGCACATCATCGTCGGCCAGGGACGGCTCGACGGCATGCTGCACGCCAAGCCGGAGGACCGGCGGGCGTTCATCGAGGAGGCGGCCGGCGTCCTCAAGCACCGCAAGCGCAAGGAGAAGGCGCTGCGGAAGCTCGACGCGATGCAGACCAACCTCAACCGGCTCACCGACCTCACCGCCGAGCTGCGCCGCCAGCTCAAGCCGCTGGGCCGGCAGGCCGAGGTGGCCCGCCGCGCCGCCGCCATCCAGGCGAACCTGCGCGACGCCCGGCTGCGGCTGCTCGCCGACGACCTGGCCACGCTGCGCACCACACTGGACCGGGAGATCGCCGACGAGACGGCGCTGCGCGAGCGGCGCGAGCAGATCGAGGCGGAGCACACCGAGGTGCAGGCCCGGCTCGGCGAGCTGGAGGGCGCCCTCGCCGAGGACGCGCCGCTGCTCGCCGCCGCCCAGGACACCTGGTACAAGCTCTCCGCCCTGCAGGAACGGTTCCGCTCCATCGAGCAGCTCGCCCGGGAGCGGCTGCGCCACCTCAGCGCCTCCGGCGACGACGAGCGCCCCGGCCGCGACCCGGACCAGCTGGAGGCCGAGTCGCAGCGGGTCCGCGAGCAGGAGGAGGAGCTGCGGGCGGCGCTGACCGACGATCAGATCCGGCTGGCCGAGGCGGTCGAGCACCGGCAGGAGCTGGAACGGCAGCTCGCCGCCGCCGAACGCGAGCTGGTCGCCGCCGCCAAGGCGATCGCCGACCGGCGGGAGGGGCTGGCCCGGCTGACCGGTCAGGTCAACTCCGCGCGGGCGCGGACCACCAGCGCCGGCGAGGAGATCGAACGGCTCGCCGCCGCCCACGCCGACGCCCTGGCCCGCGCCGAGAAGGCCCAGGCCGAGCTGGACGCCGTCGAGGAGGTGTCCACCGAGGCGGACCGGGACAACGCCGACCTGGACGCCCGGCACGCCGAGGCGGTGGCCGCCCAGGAGCGGGCCCAGGCGACCGTGCGGACCCTCGCCGACGCCGAACGCGCCGCCGAGAAGGACGCTGCCACCTGGAAGGCCCGCGAGGAGGCCCTCGCCATGGGCCTGCGCCGCAAGGACGGCGCGGGCGCGTTGCTGGCCCGCGCCGACCAGGTGCCCGGCCTGCTCGGCAGCCTGGCCGGGCTGCTCACCGTCACTCCGGGCCACGAGGCGGCGCTGGCCGCCGCGCTCGGCGGGCTCGCCGACGCGGTGGCGGTCAGCGGGGTGGACGAGGCCGTCGAGGCGATGCGGCTGCTGAAGATCTCCGACGCCGGGCGGGCCGGCCTGCTGGTCGGCAGCCCAGCCGGGCCCGGCATGGCCGGGCCGGCCGACGCGCTGCGCCCCAGGCTGCCCGAGGGCGCCCGCTGGGCGCCCGACCTGGTGGAGTGCGCGGCCGAGATCCGTCCGGCCGTGCACCGGGCGCTGCGCGACGTGGTGCTGGTCGACGACCTCGCCGCCGCGGCCGAGCTGGTCGCCGGCAACCCGGAGCTGCGCGCGGTCACCCCGGACGGGGACGTGGTCGGGGCGTACGCGGCGGCCGGCGGGTCGGCCAAGGCGCCCAGCTACATCGAGGTGCAGGCCGCCGTCGAGGAGGCCCGGGCCAACCGGCTCACCGCCGAGCGGACCAGCGCCGAGCTGCGTGAGCAGCTCGTCGACGCGCGCGCCGAGGTGGCCGCCGCGAAGGAGGCCGTGCAGCACGCCGCCGCCGCCAAGCGGGAGGCGGAGAGCCACCGCAACGCGGCCGCCCGCCGGCTCGCCGAGCTGGGCGCCGCGGCCCGCTCCGCGAAGGCGGAGACGGACCGGCTGGGCGAGTCCCGGGCCCGCGCCGAGGCGGCCCGGGAGCGGGACCTGCTGGCCCTGGCGGAGCTGGAGGAGCGGCTGCGGCTCGCCGAGGACACCCCGCTCGACGCCGAACCGTCCACCGAGGAGCGTGACCAGCTCGCCGCGATGGTGCCGCAGGCCCGGCAGAACGAGATGGAGGTCCGGCTCGCGGTGCGTACCGCCGAGGAGCGGGTCTCGTCGATCGCCGGCCGGGCCGACTCCCTGGCCAGGCAGGCGACCGCCGAGCGGGCCGCGCGGGAACGCGCGGCGGCCCGCCGGGCGGCCCGGACCCGCGGCGCGGCGATCGCCCGGGCCGTGGTCGGCGGCGCCCGCGAGGCCCTGACCCGGCTCACCGAGTCCATCGCCCGGGCCGAGGAGCACCGCGACGCGGTCGCCCGGGAGCGCGCCGCCCGCGAGGCCGAGCTCCAGGAGGTACGCGGCGCGGCCAAGCGCCTCGGCGCGGAGCTGGAGCGGCTCACCAGCCAGGTGCACCGGGACGAGGTGGCCCGCGCCGAGCAGCGGCTGCGCATCGAGCAGTTGGAGGCGAAGGCGGCCGAGGACTTCGGCCTCGACGTGGAGACCCTGGTCGCCGAGTACGGCCCGGCCCAGCTCGTCCCGCCCACCCAGGTGGACGTCGCGGCGGCCGAGCGGGACGGCCTGCCGGTGCCCGAGCCGGTCCGGTACGAGCGCCCGGTGCAGGAGAAGCGGGCCGCCAAGGCGGAGCGGGAGTTGGCCCTGCTCGGCAAGGTCAACCCCCTCGCGCTGGAGGAGTTCGCCGCGCTGGAGGAGCGCTTCAAGTTCCTCTCCGAGCAGCTGGAGGACCTCAAGGCCACCCGGCGGGACCTGCTCACCGTGGTCAAGGACGTCGACGAGCGGATCCTGGAGGTCTTCGCCAGCGCGTTCGCCGACACCGCCCGGGAGTTCGAGCAG
The DNA here is from genome assembly GCF_004217615.1 of Micromonospora kangleipakensis. NCBI lineage: Bacteria > Bacillati > Actinomycetota > Actinomycetes > Micromonosporales > Micromonosporaceae > Micromonospora > Micromonospora kangleipakensis. The sequence goes on from NZ_SHLD01000001.1 coordinate 2,415,690, forward strand.
GTCTTCACCGTGCTCTTCCCCGGCGGCGAGGGCCGGCTGATCCTCACCGACCCGGAGGACCTGCTCACCACCGGCGTCGAGGTGGAGGCCCGGCCGCCGGGCAAGAAGATCAAGCGACTGTCGCTGCTCTCCGGCGGTGAGCGCTCGCTGACCGCGGTGGCGATGCTGGTGGCGATCTTCCGCGCCCGGCCCAGCCCGTTCTACATCATGGACGAGGTGGAGGCGGCCCTCGACGACGTGAACCTGGGCCGCCTGATCACGCTGCTGGCCCAGTTGCGGGAGAAGAGCCAGCTGATCGTGATCACCCACCAGAAGCGGACGATGGAGATCGCCGACGCGCTCTACGGCGTGACCATGCGCAGCGGCGTCACCCAGGTGATCAGCCAACGGCTCAACCGGGCCGAGGACGACGAGCGGCCTGGCCGCGGCGAGGAGAACGACTAGTGGCTCGGGAACGCGCGACGGCGCTCCTGGTGGACTTCGACGGCGTGCTGCGCCGCTGGGACCCGGCGGTGGCCGCCGGCGTCGAGCGGGAGTACGGCCTGTCCGAGGGTGTCCTCGGCGAGATCGCCATGCAGTGGGGCCGGCTCCAGCCGGTGCTGACCGGTCGGGTCAGCCACGCGGAGTGGGTGTCCAGCGTGGCCGACGCGCTGACCCCGTCGCTGGGGAGCCCGGAGCGGGCCCGCGCCGCGGTCGAGGAGTGGCAGCGCTACCGGGGCGAGGTGGACCCGGAGGTGCTGGCCTTCATCCGCGAGGTCCGGGCGGCCGGCGTCCCGGTGGGGCTGGGCACCAACGCGACCGACCTGCTCGACGCCGACCTGGCCGCCCTCGGTCTGACCGACGACTTCGACGTGGTGGTCAACTCCTCGGTCATCGGCGTGAACAAGCCGGCCAAGGAGTACTTCCAGGCCGCCTGTGCGGCCCTGGAGACCCCGCAATCGCGGGTGCTCTTCGTCGACGACGAGGACTGGGCGGTCCGGGGCGCCCGGGTCGCCGGCCTCTCCGCGCACCGCTGGGGCGGCCCTGCCGACCTGCGCTACCTGCGGGCGGCGCTGGCGTACTGAGGCCTGAACGCGCGCGCGGCGGGTCGCGGTGTCCGTTGCAAGTGAGCACTCATAAGCGCTCACGCAGCCCTGCCTTGCGGCGGGGCGGTCCCGGCCTTACCCGCCGGAGCGGTGCCGGGTTGACGTTTCGCGGCCACCGGCCCGCCGTGGCGGGTCTTACGGTTGGCTCCACGTCCAGCCACCGGGCCACTCCCGGCGGTGTCGACCTCAGCCGCGAGTGCGGCGAGGTTTCGTGCGGCGTTGAGGTCCCGGTCGAGGACCAGGCCGCAGGTGGTGCAGGTGTAGGTGCGTTCGGACAGGGCCAGCTTGGTTTTCACCGCGCCACAGCCCGAGCACGTCTTGGATGAGGGGTACCACCGGTCGGCGACGACTAGCCGGCCGCCGTTCCATTCGGTCTTGTATGCCAACTGCCGCCGCAGTTCGGCGAACCCGGCGTCGGCGATGCGCCGGGCCAGTCGCCGGTTGCGTAGCATCCCGGCGACGTTGAGGTCTTCCACCACGACCGTGCCGTACTGGCGGGCAAGGCGGGTGGTGAGCTTGTGCAGGCCGTCGCGGCGCAGGTTGGCCACCCGGGCGTGAGCGCGGGTCATCTGGCGGCGCGCCCGCTCCCACCGGTTCGACGGCCGCTGCCCGGTACGTCGGTCCGGGCCGACCCGCCGGGACATCCGACGGGCGAGGCGTCGCATTCGCCGTCCGGCGGTGTCGAGGTGGCGCGGGTTGGGCACCAGCTCGCCGGTCGACAGCACCGCGAGGTGTGTGACGCCAACATCCACGCCGACCGTCGAGAACGGGTGAGTCGGGACACGGTCAGCGCGCTGCACCTCGCAGGTGAACGACACGTACCAGCGTCCGCCGTCGCGGCGGACCGTGGCGGACAGGATGCGGGCAGCGCCCGCGTCGACGCGGCGGGTCAGCTTGCGGGTCGACTCGTGGGTCTTCAGTCGACCCAACCGGGGCAACATCACATGCTTGCGGTCCGCCTCCACGCGGATCGCGCCGGTGGTGAACCGGACACTCGGCCGGGTCCGGCGGCGGGACTTGAACCGGGGGAAGCCCACCGGCCGCCCCGCCCGCTTACCCGCACGTGAATCAGCCCAGTTCTTCAACGCCCGAGCCAGGGCGTCGAGGCCGGTGTTGAACGCCTCCTTGGAACACTCGGCCCACCACGGCGCGACGTCGCCCTTCGCCGCGTTCCACGCCTTACGCAGCGCGGGCAGCGACCAACCGACCGCCGGCGTCAGGTCAGCGTCGGCAACCCCGTAGCTTCGCTCGGCGGCGCGCTGGTCCATCACGGCCTTGACCCGCGCGAGCGCCCAGTTGTGCGCCACCCGCGCCGCACCAGCGTGCGCCAGCACTGCCCGCTCCTGCGACGGCGTCAGGTCCAGGGCGAAACGGTACGCCTGCATCGTCTTCACGCCGGCTCATCCTGGGCGGTGGCGGCTTCGACCGCGCGGCGCACCCGATCCGCGGCGGCCCTGCGGCCGTAGAGGCGGGCGCACAGCGAAGTCAGGATCTCCGTGACGTCGCGCACGAGGTCGTCGTCAACCTCAGCCGGATCGACCACGAGCAGGCGGCGGCCCTGCGCGGCGAGTGCCGCCTCGACGTACTCGGCGCCGAAGCGGGCGAACCGGTCGCGGTGTTCGACCACGATCGTCGTCACGTCCGGGTCGCGCAGCAGGGCGAGGAACTCCCTGCGGTGACCGTTGAGCGCGGAGCCAACCTCTGTCACCACCCGGGACACCGCGAGGTTCTGGCCAGTGGCCCACGCGGTCACCCGAGCCACCTGGCGATCCAGGTCGGCGCGCTGGTCCGCAGACGACACCCGGGCGTACACCACAGTCGCCCCCCTGCCGACCGCGGTCGGCAGGGGGTTACCGATCACGATCAGTCGGCCGACCCGGTAGGCGGGAACAGGCAGCTTCCCCGCCTCGTACCAGCGACGCGCCGTCACATACGAGATGCCCTGGGAAGCCGCCCACTCCTTCAAATTCACCGGAAGACTATAGAACGCCAATGAGCGCTAAAGCTCATCACATCCCGAGCGGCTGGCAACCCCTTCCCGGGAGACCGCGACCTGCCGTATCCGGAGCGGACCAGGCCGTCAGTCGCCGGTGACGCCGTCGATGCGTTCGCGGATCAGGTCGGCGTGGCCGTTGTGCCGGGCGTACTCCTCGATCATGTGCACGTAGACCCAGCGGACGTTCATCTCGTCGGCGCTGCCGTCGCGGCGAAGGCGCAGGAAGGTCCGGTCCAGCGACAGGTCGGCGGCGGCCTTTCGGGCGGCCTCGACCTCCGCGGCGAAGGTGGCGAAGTCGGCCTCCGCGTCGGCGTCGGCGATGTCGTCCAGGTCACCGTCCGGGCTGGCCTCGGTGTTGTAGAGGTCGCCGAGCTGCTGGCCGGCGGCCCGGATGCGGAACCACCAGCGCTCGACCTCGGACATGTGCCGGACCAGGCCGAGCAGGGTCAGCCCCGACGGCTCCACGCTGGGGGTCTTCAACTGTTCGGCGGTCAGGCCGGCGCACTTCATCAGCAGGGTCTGCCGGTGGTAGTCGAGCCAGCCTTCCAGCATGGCCCGCTCGTCGGCGACGTGCGGTTCGGTGGTCCGGGTGATCTCCGGCGCTCTCCAGGTCATGCCGGCCATCCTGCTAGGCGGGTCCGACAGCCGCGACGGAATATCAGGGCACCACGACGACCGGCCAGCGGCCGGTGCGGACCAGCCGGGTGGCGACCGAGCCGACCAGGCGGTGCCCGGCCTGCTCGGACGACCCGACCACGACCAGGTCCGCGCGGTACTCGTCGGCCGCCTTGCAGAGTTCGGCGTACGCGTCCCCGCGCCGGCAGAGAAAGGTGACCGGCAGGCCCAGCTCGTCGGCCCCGCGCCGGAACTGCTCCCGCAGCTCGGCGGCGAGCTCGTCGTGGGTCTGCTGCACCGCCCCCGCGACCACCCCGGAGATCAGTCCGGTGTAGGCGGCGGGGGAGCTGACGAAGACCACCACCAGGCCGGCGCCCTGCCGGCGGGCCAGCCCCGCCGCGTACGCGGCGGCACGCAGCGAGGTCCGGGTGCCGTCGACGCCGACCAGGACCACCCGGGGCCCGTCGGTGCCGCGTTCGAACGGCAGTGGACGGGCCTCCGGGCCGTACTCCTCACGATCGACCGGGGTGCTCATCGGGTCAGTCCCGGATGCCGGTCCGGACCACGGCGGCCCCGCCGCCGGCGGCGACGGTGGACTCGCGCTCGACCTCGGCGGTCAGCGGGTCGTCGTTGTGCCGGCGCAGCGGCACCTCCCGGATGAAGCAGACCGCGATCAGGGCGATCAGCCCGAACGGGGCGGCGGCCAGGAAGATGTCCCCGGCGCCGTGCCCGTACGCGGACTCGACCACCGTGCGGATCGGGGCGGGCAGGGTGTGCACGTTCGGCAGGGTGCCGCCGCTGCCCGAGCCGCCGGCCGGGATGCCGAGGCCGGCCAGCCCGTCGGCGATGTAGTCCTTGACCTTGTGACCGAGGATCGCGCCGAGCGCGCTGACGCCGATCGCGCCGCCGAGGCTGCGGAAGAAGGCGACCACCGAGCTGGCCGCGCCGAGCTCGTGCGGGCCGACGGTGTTCTGCACGGCGAGGACGAGGTTCTGCATGGTCATGCCGAGCCCGATGCCGATCAGCGCCATGTAGACGCTGAGCTGCCAGTACGGGGTGTCGTAGCGGAGGGTGCCCATCAGCGCGAAGCCGGCGGTCAGCAGGGCCGAGCCGGCGACCAGGTACCGCTTCCAGCGGCCGGTGTTGGTGATGATCCGGCCGACGACCGTGGAGGAGACCAGCAGGCCGAGGATCATCGGCAGGGTCATCAGGCCGGACATGGTCGGGCTCTCGCCGCGGCTGATCTGGAAGTACTGGCCGAGGAAGACCGACGCGCCGAACATGCCGACGCCGACCGCGATGCTGGCGACCACGGCGAGGGTGATGGTGCGGTTGCGGAACAGCCGCGGCGGGATCATCGGCTCGCTGGCCCGGTTCTCCACCCGGACGGCGAGCACGCCGAGCAGCAGCGCGCCGGCCACCATGACGGCGCTCTGCCAGGAGAGCCAGTCGTACTTGTCGCCGGCGAGGGTGACCCAGATGAGCAGCAGCGAGACGGCCGCCGTGATCAGCGTGGCGCCCCACCAGTCGATCTTCGTTTCGCGCCTGACCACCGGCAGGTGCAGGGTCTTCTGGAGCACGATCAGGGCGAGGACGGCGAACGGCACGCCGACGTAGAAGCACCAGCGCCAGCCGAGCCAGTCGGTGTCGACGATCACGCCGCCGATCAGCGGGCCGCCGATGGTGCCGACGGCCATCACCGCGCCGAGGTAGCCGCTGTAGCGGCCCCGCTCCCGCGGCGCGATCATCGTTGCCATGATCACCTGAGCGAGCGCGGTGAGACCGCCGGCGCCGACGCCCTGGAGGACCCGGCAGGCGATGAGCTGCCCGGTGGACTGGGAGAGGCCGGCCAGCACCGAGCCCAGCACGAAGACCGTCAGGGCGAGCTGGACCAGGATCTTCTTGCTGGTCAGGTCGGCGAGCTTGCCCCAGATCGGGGTGGTCGCGGTGGTCGCCAGCAGCGTCGACGTGACCACCCAGGTGTACGCGGACTGACCGCCGTGCAGCTCGGTGATGATCCGCGGCAGCGCGTTCGAGACGACCGTGGAGGAGAGGATCGCGACGAACATGCCCAGCAGCAGGCCGGAGAGGGCCTCCAGGATCTGCGGGTGGGTCATCTCGACGGCGGTCGCCCGGCTGGGCGCTGTCGCCTGGGTCATCGTGGGGTGCCTCCGCAGCGATTCGGGGGGAAGAGTTGCCTCAGGCAACTGTAAGAGTTGGTTGCCTCAAGCAACAACTTCACGTGGCGCAGGTCTTATTCCCGTCGGAGCGGCTCAGAAGGTCTCGTTGAACCGGTGCAGCAGCCGGGCGAACTCCTCGACGTCCCGCCTCGGCCAGCTCTCCATCGTGCGCCGCATCTGCCCCAGCCGGGCCGCCCGGGCCGCGTCGAACCGGCGGGTGCCCTCCTCGGTGAGGCTGAGCTGGGCGGCCCGCCGGTCGTCCGGATCCGGGTCGCGACGCACCAGGCCGAGCCCCTCCAGGCCGTGGATCTGCCGGCTGAGCGTCCCCTTGCCGATGCCGAGCCGGACGGCCAGGTCGGTCAGCCGGATCGAGCCGCAGCGCCGCAGCCAGAGCAGCAGCCCGTACGCGTTCGGCTCCAGGTTGGGATGCACCTCCCGGGCGATCTCCCAGGACAGCGCCCGCCCGCGGCGCAGCAACGCGGCCAGCTCGTCCTCCACCGCGCGCAGCGTCTCCGGCAGGTGCTCGTTCACGGCGAAGAGCGTACTCAGGCGGCGTCGGTGAGCCGGCGTTGCGCCACGGTCCGGAGCTGACCGGCGCTGGTGGTGCCCTCGATCACCACCTGGGCCGAGCGACCCCGGTGGGTCAGCGTGGCCACCGCGTTGCCGAAGTACGGGCCCGCCAGCTTCTTCCACCGCACGTTCGGGCGGCGGACCCCGGCCGAGCGGGCCAGGGCGCGGGTGGCCGTCGCCGGGCCGCGCGACCAGCCCAGCGTCATCAGCGGGCGCACCGCGGCCGGCACCTGGTTGTGGATGGG